>NZ_CP155822.1:1140000-2735751 GCF_045348365.1 Thioclava sp. 'Guangxiensis'
ACGGGGCTCAAGCCACGAGCCGAAGCTTTGGATGCACTGTGAAGTGCGTGGTAGCGGAGCGTTCTGTGATATAGAACGCTGCCTCCTTATCTCCTTCGGGAGTATTGGAGGCAATGTTCTGACTGTGAAGCCGGGCTGTAAGGCATCCGGTGGAGTGATCAGAAGTGAGAATGTTGACATGAGTAGCGACAAACAGGGTGAGAGACCCTGTCGCCGAAAGTCCAAGGGTTCCTGCTTAAAGCTAATCTGAGCAGGGTAAGCCGGCCCCTAAGGCGAGGCCGAAAGGCGTAGTCGATGGGAACCAGGTTAATATTCCTGGGCCGTGAGATGGTGACGGATCTGAACCGTTGTTCGACCTTATCGGATTGGTCGGGCAGCCTACAGGTCCCTGGAAATAGCCTCTCTATAAGACCGTACCCGAAACCGACACAGGTGGACTGGTAGAGAATACCAAGGCGCTTGAGAGAACCACGTTTAAGGAACTCGGCAAAATGCCTCCGTAAGTTCGCGAGAAGGAGGCCCCATCTGTAGGCAACTATAGGTGGGGGGCACAAACTAGGGGGTGGCGACTGTTTACTTAAAACACAGGGCTGTGCGAAGCCGTAAGGCGACGTATACAGTCTGACGCCTGCCCGGTGCCGGAAGGTTAAAAGGAGGGGTGCAAGCTCTGAATTGAAGCCCCGGTAAACGGCGGCCGTAACTATAACGGTCCTAAGGTAGCGAAATTCCTTGTCGGGTAAGTTCCGACCTGCACGAATGGCGTAACGATCTCCCCGCTGTCTCAAACGTGGACTCAGCGAAATTGAACTGTGTGTCAAGATGCACACTACCCGCGGTTAGACGGAAAGACCCCATGAACCTTTACTACAGCTTCACACTGGCATCAGGATTGTGATGTGCAGGATAGGTGGTAGCCTTTGAAGCCGGAACGCTAGTTCCGGTGGAGGCATCCTTGAGATACCACCCTTCGCACTCTTGATGTCTAACCGCGGTCCGTTATCCGGATCCGGGACCCTGTGTGGCGGGTAGTTTGACTGGGGCGGTCGCCTCCCAAAGAGTAACGGAGGCGCGCGAAGGTGGGCTCAGACCGGTCGGAAATCGGTCGTTGAGTGCAATGGCAAAAGCCTGCCTGACTGCGAGACTGACAAGTCGAGCAGAGACGAAAGTCGGCCATAGTGATCCGGTGGTCCCAAGTGGGAGGGCCATCGCTCAACGGATAAAAGGTACTCTGGGGATAACAGGCTGATGGTGCCCAAGAGTCCATATCGACGGCACCGTTTGGCACCTCGATGTCGGCTCATCTCATCCTGGGGCTGGAGCAGGTCCCAAGGGTACGGCTGTTCGCCGTTTAAAGAGGTACGTGAGCTGGGTTTAGAACGTCGTGAGACAGTTCGGTCCCTATCTGCCGTGGGTGTAGGATACTTGAGAAGAGTTGCCCCTAGTACGAGAGGACCGGGGTGAACGGACCACTGGTGGACCAGTTATCGTGCCAACGGTAGTGCTGGGTAGCTATGTCCGGACAGGATAACCGCTGAAAGCATCTAAGCGGGAAGCCCCCTTCAAAACTAGGTATCCCTTGAGGGCCGTGGAAGACCACCACGTCGATAGGCTGGAGATGTAAGTGCAGTAATGCATTCAGTTGACCAGTACTAATTGCCCGATTGGCTTGATTTGATCCAGTAGTAGACAGACACTCCTACAGATCAAAATCATGCATACGAACACAACTTGACTTGGACGCTCTTTATTCGGTTTGGTGGTCATAGCGCTGGCTATACACCCGGTCCCATTCCGAACCCGGCCGTTAAGGGCCAACACGCCAATGGTACTGCGTCTCAAGACGTGGGAGAGTAGGTCACCGCCAAACCTAATAAAGAGCGTCAATCATCTCTATAACGATACCCCCCCAATCAGACACATCCTTACGCGGGATGGAGCAGCCCGGTAGCTCGTCAGGCTCATAACCTGAAGGTCGTAGGTTCAAATCCTACTCCCGCAACCAGCTTTAGCGAACGAGAGTTCGATACATAGCCCGCCTCTCCGGCGGGCTTTGCTTTTATAAGCATCTCCAACAGCTTGCCTGATACGTCCAGCTCATGATGCTGCTGCTCCGCGTCCCAAGTGACGACGACCCGGTCGATCAAGCCATGCAGTTCATCCGCCGCAGGCCCCGAAACCGTATCATCCATCAGGGTCTAGGATAGGTTGTCGACATAACGCCGATAATGGGCAGGAAGGTCCGGCGGCAGCGTTACCGGTACGGGGACAAGGCTGTCGCGCGCGGTGCGTAGCGTTTTGAGATCCTTAGCCGCGCTGTCGAGTGCGTCGGCGATGGATTCCGAGTATCTGCCGTTCTTAACTGCCTTGAGCAGGTTTGCGTGCTCTTTCTCCAGATCCTTGATCTTCCTGTCATGTGCCTTCAGCGCTTCGCGGGTCTCTTTCTGGCCCTTTAGCAGGTGCGCTTCGAACTGTGTCGCAAAGCGTTCATAGGCTTCATCCTGCATCAGCCCATGCCGCAATCCGCTGAGCAGCGCTACGGCCGCAGAAGCTTCCTTGACGCCGGGCATTCCGGTGCAGACGGACGCGCCCTTCTCCTTGGCGTTGGCACAGTAGTAGCGACGCCGTTCGCCTTTGCCGGCAACGGGTCATATTGCCCCCGCATTGGCCGCAAGTGAGCAAGCCGGACAGTAGATACTTCCGCCGACGCGCCGCCTGCGCAGCACCGGCCCCGCGTTTGCCTGTCGCTTCCGCCTTGGTGCGACTATTGTCGATCAGGTCTTGCTGTCCCTTCACGCGCTCCCAGAGATCTTTCTCGATGATCCGCAGATCGGGCTGTTCGGTAATGATCCATTCCTCACGCGGGTTCGGTTTGGACACACGCCGACCTGTCTCCGGATGCTTGTGATAGCTGAGCCGGTTCCAGACCTGATGGCCGATGTAGAGTTCGTTGTTCAGGATGCCGGTGCTGCGGGACCGGTTGCCATAGATGGTATTGGTCCTCCAATGGCCGCTCCCTGCGCCGCTTCCACGCGGGGAAGGGATGCCACGGAGATTTAAGTTCGCTGCGATCTCGCGTGGGGACTTGCCTGAGGCATAGTGCTCGAAAATCTCGCGGACGATCGCCGCTTCAGACGGGACGATCTCCATCACGCTGCCGGTACCTTTACCGTTAACCTCGGGCAGGGGGACGGAGCGGTAGCCATAGGCGCGACCCCCGGTATTCTTGCCCGCTTCGACGCGACCTTGGAGGCCGCGGCGGGTCTTCACCTTCAACTCTTCCAGGAAAAGTTGGGCAAAGGTACCGAGGATGCCGATATCAAAGAGGCTAAGCTGGCCGCGATGCAGTTGGTGGAGCTCCACGCCTGCGTAGCGCGCGCGCTTGTCGAAGGTCATCAGGAATTCCAGGTCACGGGCCACGCGGTCAAGGTGCTCGAAGAGCACGACATCACATTCCCCGCGCGCCACGAACTCTACCAGTGCATCAAAGCCGTGGCGGTCCTTGATGGCACCGCTAATTGCGACGTCATCAAAGACTTGTACCACGACCCATCCGTCCTGCCGATCCGCGTAGCGGCGGCATTCGCGGGTCTGATCCTCAATCGAGGTCGGCTTTTGGTGGTCGCTGGAGTATCGCGCGTAAATTGCCACGCGCTTCGGGGCAGAGAAATGGCTCGTCATGCAAAATCCTTCTCCGGGCACGGCCGGTGTTGCAGGTATAGACGCTTAAAAAGCTTACGAAATTCTTGTGGCCAGACAGGGGATGTCGCGTCATGTTGGGACATCGCTTTTGGCGTTGCTTCTTTTGCTTCCCGTTCCTGGATCAGCTTGCGGGCAGCGGCTTCGGCGATCAGCTCGATAAGTCTGTCGAGGGGCATCGGCGGCGTCCTATCCTGTTGGGGGCATGAACATTCCGACACGGCGGACACCCACCCGGGGCCATCGACACTGTCCCGACCGAACAGGCCCGCAGGTACGCCCTGCGGGCCTTTATGATTTAGTGAAAGAGTAGAGCAAGATGCACCAGCAGCAGTGCCGTCAGCGCGACGCGGACTGTCAGGTTCGGGTTGCGCAGGAGCGTGGCTCGTAGGCGCAGGAAGAGTGTGATCATCGGAAATGGCTTTCGGGAAAAGGGGGAGGGCGCGCCGGTAGGGACAAGCAGCAAGCGGAGCATGTTGGCACCGGCGCGCCAGAAGGATGGTGATCCAATCCGTCCCTCTCGGGCCCAGTAGACCCTCAAGATGAAGCGCCCCGAAATGGGGCGCTGTAGTCGTCAGTCGTCGATGGTGAGGCGCGCGCTGATGCGTTGCGCTTCGACCGCATCGAGGACGCTGTGGATCGTACTGTAGAGCGCCCGGATGCGTTCCAGAGCCTGATTGAGGCGTTTGGCCTTCGGCGACAGGATCACTTCCATATACGCGCGATCAGGGTGGCCCTCATGTGGCTGACAAACCTCATAGGACCCCTCGGAGATCTCGGAATTTAACTGTCGGATCAGGGACTCGAGATCGTCGAGGACGTGGGTCGTAAACAGGCTCCGGGATCTGAGATGGCGCAGCACATGTTCACCGCAAAGGCGCCGCGTGGGCGGCAGCTCGGGAATGACGATATCGCTGAGGCTCTCGGCGCAGAGACGGCTCTGCCCGAGAGCTCGTGCGACAAGCTCTGTCACTCGGTCGGCGGGCGAAAGGATTGAGGTTTGGTCGGTCATGCGACGTCTCCTTTGATAATAGTTTTGCGGCGGGGGGTGCGGTGTTCGACGGAAAAACTGTTGCGCCGCTCGCGGCGGCGTTCTTCTTGCCGGTCCCGGGCCATATCGCGATCGGCTTGAATGCGGGCGCGAACGTGCAACAGGCGCTCTGCGGGTTGACCTGATAAGCGGCCAAGGACGGGGGAGCAGGTCTTGCGGAAGCTGTCGAAGGACGGATTGTCGAGAGCGACCATGATCGTTCGTTTGCCAATGAAGCGGGTCGTACGATCGAGCCCGAAGCGCGTGTAATCCTCGGGCTGGAAGGCATGCACTTCGTAGCCCGAATTTGCTTTGCGGGGCGAGCTCGTGCCGTATGCGAGAAGGGCGAACTGTTTGCCTGCCCATTCTTCGACTTCGATGACCAGACATGGACGCGGCTTCGGCTGTTCGCTCTCGTTGGCTTTCCGGATCGGGAAGCGGAAAGTTACGATGTCGCCGGGCGAAATGTGGTCCTGCCAGGCAGACGTCATCGTCAGCGGCAAGTTTGGATTGTCGAACATAGTCGGGTCCTTTTAATATTGTTGGGATACCGACGCGCCAACCTCCCTTCCTCTTTCTCGGCCGGGATCGTCTGTCATGCGCGTCACAAAGCGCGCGCATGACTGAGGAGCCTGGCCCTGCTCCTATGCCTGATGATCTACGGATATGTGCTGCCAGAGCGCGGAGATGGGTTCGGGAAGAGAGGCGCTACGCTCTTCCCGGGAGCGGGGGAGGTTCGGAGGCGAGCGCGGAGCGGCCCTCCGAGAACTGGGGGTCTCGGGGAAGTGTGGAACGTCACCCCGAGCCCGTCGGGCAGACGCCAGCAGGGGTGCAGGGGATCGTGGCGAACATTCCCCTGCCTTGGGAGTCCAGAGGGGCAGGGCACCCTCAGGTCCGGCTGAAGGCCCCGGGCGGGTTCGGGAGGGCGGAGCACATCCCGAGCGGCGCGCAAGCGTCGCCGGGGTTCGGGGGCTGTGCCCCCGACGAACGCGTAGCTGGAGCAAGGACCGAAGGGACTATGCGCCAGCTACTTAGTGAGTAAAGGGAGGGAGAATATATACCGGGATAAGCTCTTCGGTGGAAGTAAGGTCCTAAAGGGCACTCGTCAGCACCAAGAGAGAACTCTGGGGGACGCTGCGAGCTAAATTTTCAATTGGGAGGCGGGAACAATTGTGAAGCTATGATTTTCATTGCTCACGTCCGCAGGATACATGAGCAACCAAGCAGCAAGCATAATAAAAACAATTGTGACTATAAATGCCGCGCGTTTTATAAAGAGATATGATGCCTCGCCGCGCTTTACTCGCTTCCACTCAAGTTTAAGCAGTTTGCTGGCATCGCGGATGAAGTCGTCCTCAATTTTTCTGATATTTTCAGGGGTTAAATCGCCTCCTGACATGGCTAATTCTTCAAACCGTGCCATGGAAGCAAGGATTTCCTTCGCAGGTGCTTCAGTCTCGTTTATTCTGAAGCGTATCCCGTGATTGGCGCTGTTTAGTTTTATATGTAGATCAAGCTGTTTGTCTGGCGCGATTGTATTGCCTTTATTTTTAAGTCGAGTCGCGTCACAAACTGCATTAATCTGCACGAGGTAATCTGAGAGGCATTGACGCAAGTCATTAATCCATGCCTGCCGAAACTCAGAGATTTTTTGCTCTTTGCTGATTACCAAGCCTATTATAGAGATGAGCCCTGCAATAATAGCAGCTCCCACGGCTCCTACACTTATTTCCCCCATCGGATATATCTTAGCTCCTCGATCTTAAGCTGCTTGGCGATTGTGTCTCTGATTATCTTGTTGCTAATGCACTAATATTTCTGACTATTATTTTTTAATTGAAATGGCTTAGGGTTTGATTCGGTGCGTAAGAGAAAGTTAACTTTCCATTTTGAAGGCTCATTGGCTGACCAACATACAATGAATTTTTATGAGGTAGCGCGTTTTCAGTATGCTGCTTCACGTCTTCTCGTAAAGCTTGACCACTTTCGTCGTACGGGTAAGGTGCCTGACCGCATCACCGACACCGGCAATGCGGCAATCAATGTGATGCCTCATTCTGCTGGGTCATTCAATATTGACGTCTCCGATATGTGCTCAGATACCGAAGAGAAGTTTATCGATGCAGGGTTAGATGAGCTACTTTCCTATTTAGGCGAGCGGCTCGTGGGAAAGGTTGATGAGGATACGCTTAAGAACTCTACAGTTAAAGACATGCCTGTTTTATCCAGTCAAACATCAAGAAGTGAAGTGGCAATTGACGATATTGCACATGCCTTGATTTCTAAAGAGATTAGCATGTCCGACGTGCCTGATATGCTTCATGACCTGCTTAGAAAGCGTGTCGCAGAAATCTGCAGGGATCAGATGTTGACTAAAAGAAGTAAAATGGTTTCCAAAATTGATGAGAGCCATGAGCAAAAATTGGTAGGAATGGCCGCTCCCTTGGTAAAAGAAATGGCGGTTGCGCTTCGTAGAAGTGCTGAGACATTAGAAGTTGTCAGTCACTCAAATGGGAAGTCAAATTCAATAATATATCTCGACGCGGATATGGCGAAAGATATTGAGGCAGCAAGGGTTGATCAGAAAATAACCACCCTGCTTTGTGATGTCATTCAATTTAATAAGGACAATGGCTGGGGCAAGGTGAGAATCGAGGGCGGCACTAAGACTGTGAGCTTCAGTATTCCTTCAGACTTGCTGCCAAAAATTAAACAGCAACTTATTGATACCATGAAAAAAGATGACGTTAATCTCCAAGCCTATATCGTCAGAGATCGGAATCAAGAAATAAAGAGACTCATCGTTGCGGGAATTATTAAGACGCCGAAAGTATAAGTATGATTTCCAAGCCGGATTGTTATTCAATCATAGTTCTATCTGCTCGCCTGATGCCGTCTGCAAATGCCGAGAATACGTTCTCGGTAGATTGGAATATATGGGATCTTTCAAAATGCGCCGTGACCTCGGCGTAAATCGTATCAATCGTTTTAGCCTCAGGGTTACCCACAGCCCACTTTCTGCCAGGATGTACTGTATCCCAAGGAGATTTATTATTGGAACGTGTCGAGGCCGCGTCACCATGCTTGCCTAAGCCGAAGAGTATCTTCGTTTCATTGTTCCAGATCGGTCGAAATAGGTTGATTAGATGACTCTCTGCGGCGGCTTGATAGCCGCTTTGGACGGCCAATGCACGATATTCAAAGTCTGCGAGATTTATTCCGGCGACTTTATCGATATTTTTTCGGTGTTCATTTAGTCTGCCATACAGTTTAGTCTCTTGCGCTGTGATTGTCGCAGCTCCGGCAGGAGGGTCCGCCTTGCCTACGTAAATCGGTGTTTCTGTACTTGATATGGGGGCATACAGCCCTTCTGGGCCAGTATAGTAAATTGCATAGACGCCAGAGCCATAAAATGGCTCGATTGAATCAAGGCGCTTGCGTTCTTGAGAAATCAACGCCAATGCAACAAAGTGCCCAATGAGCCGTGGTTCAGATGGGTCAAAAAAAGCATCGGGCAGCTTGACTGGATCAATGTTTCGTTCAAGTGCGTCAAGCTTATCTCTTAAAGTGGAGATGGCCGCCAGTACTCCCTTTCGCGAGTAGGTTGTCATCTCAGCTGTACGCACTTCTGTGGAGAATTGGTCTAATCTCTCGACAGTGATTTCTGCTGATCTTAGTTCGGGACGTTTTGCCATTACGCTGCCTCAGAACTTTCCAAACGCAAGGCTACGCTTTCTCCCACAACTCGTGCGAGCTCTGCAGGCACAGCGTTACCAAGTTGGCGCATGCATTCCGACCAAGCTCCATGGAACTTATAAGTATCTGGAAAGGTCTGGATTCTCGCGCTTTCTCGGATAGTAAAATAGCGAACTGATCCATCCGCTCGACGCAACATGTTCTCACCACCTGGAACTCCATGCACTCCAGCCTTTAGTGTCTTGGAGGGATCATCGAGGTAGCTTCCAGTGTGTCCAGGATAGGTTCGAGCATTCGGCTGGAATCTATGGTTCGAGACGAAGTTTTCTGTTTCAGGATCTGGTAGATCGCTAATTGCGTCACGCGTGGTTCGCCAAGGGAGTGTGTCGGGCTTTTCTGTCACGGATAGGCGTTTTGATATCTGTAGCGAACGTCCTTCCAGAACACGATCTTTTAAAGCAACCTTATGTCTGTCCCAATAATCTCCGTAGAGTTGATCCCAAACCAAAGCTTCTTGGGTGTAATCTCCGGAATCAAACGACCAGCGCGCATCGACATCATCTCGAAAGCCCACGAAAAGAACACGTTCTCGTTTTTGAGGCACTCCGTAGTTTGCGGAGTTTAGGAGTTTAGTCACCACGCGATAGTGTAAGTCTGGGCGATTTGTGGAAGTATGGTGCTGTTCAAGCCGCCGTAGGTGATCCTCCCACGCTTCATCAGCAAGAGCAACGAGCTCTGGGTGCTCCAGTTGCAGCTTCACATACTCGAAATATGGCAAGAAAGAAGCTCGGGTCAGTCCCTTAACATTCTCAAACACGAAAGCCTTTGGCTTTGCCTCGCGAACCGCTCGAACTGCCTGTGGAAACATATCCCGAGCGTCATCATAAGCGCGGTGCCTCCCTCCGAGTGAGAAGGGCTGACAAGGAGGACCGCCGCTTACGAGGTCCAATTTGTTTTCAAATGGACGAAAGTCGACCAGGCGAACGTCACCTTCCTGCACTTTCCATGGATGTTGGCTTTCCGATGTGTCGTCATCGAGAAGAACAGTATGGTTTTCTCTCAGTGTATCGCAGCACCATTTATTGAACTCGACCACCATTTCCGGCACGAAACCGGCCTGCGCTAAACCTATACCAAGGCCGCCAGCGCCAGCAAATAGCTCGACGGATTTTCTTGTTTTTATAGAAGAAAATTGCTGCTCGGGCATTTTGATCTCAGTTGCTTTGGTTTTGTTTTCTTTAGCACAAGTGCCATGTGTAAACGCAAGAACGAAGTGATGACAGTCTCAATGTCTCTGTAGGAGGATGATTGCAGAGATGGCTTGACGCAATTTTCTTTTACGTCCTTGCTAAAATTTTCGACGCGATCGTTTCGATCAGACCCAATTCCTGACCTCCACCATCAAGGAGGTCAAAAATGGATGGATCACCCTCACCGAAATACCCTGTCGTACTGCGCTTTGCGGGGATGTTTCCCCACCAGCTCGGCAAGTTCCAGATGCACGGTCGCCGTGAGGGCGGCGACCTTGGGCATATCGATATGTCCCGCTTTGATCCCAACCGGCCGCCGCTGATCGGTGGCGTCGACTGGCTTGAAAAGGCACATGCCGAGGTTGAATGGATGCGTACTGAAAACTTTGCAGACGAATTGGCATCGCTCGAAAAACGTAGGCGCAAGGCTGACGTCATTAGACGGACGAGCGAGGGCCCCAAGGACCCTTGGCGCGCATCAAGGCATGGGCCAATGCGTGAGGTGATCTTGACCGCCAACAAAGAATTCTTTGGCGACGGTCTGGAGAATTTTTTTGGCGAAACTTCTAACGTTGATAGCTTTCGCGAGCTTGCGGTCAGTTGGCTAAAGGAAAACTTCGGCGAAGACTGCATCCATGCGCGAGATGATCTCGACGAAGAAGCCTACCATATTCACGCCATCATCATGCCCCGCGTCAATGAAGTGATGACCCGAAAAGCTAAGAATGGTGAGGTGCAGAATATTGCGTCTCGATATATGCTTCAACCTTCCAAACATCCGTTGATCAAAGATTACGAGGCCGCACAGGACAGTGTGGGTATCTGGTTTTCTGGCATCGGTCTGGTGCGCGGAGAACCGCGAAAGAAAGCGTGGCGTGACGCGGTGGCGAAAGGGGAGGAACCGCCAAAGAAGCGACAGCATGTAAAGCCGCGTGTCTGGCGTGAGCAGGAAGAGGCGCGTCTGGATGCCAAGCGTACAAGGGCAGATGAGAGAAAGGCGGAGCTTGATCAGCAGCAGCGGATCACGGCGCAGCGTATCGAGGCGGTCACGCGGCGGGAGACGCAGGTTGCCGAGCGGGAAGCCGATGCCGAGGCCATCCTGACAGTTGCCGAGGCGGTCGCGCAGGGAGCGATGCAAGTAGATGAGGCGGGGGCGGTGAAATGGCGACCCTCTGAAAGGTCACGCCCCGAGGTTGCTTCAGCTATTGCAGCCGGCCAGCGGCGTCCGAAGGCGGTAAAGCGGTTGTTCGCAACCCTCGGCAAAGCCGTTGCGCGAATGCGCGGAGATCTCGCGACACAGATAGAAGCGGATGTGCGCTCTGAATATCAGGATGGGTTCGATGCTCTGTCTTCGGCACGCGAGGTCGCGGTTGATCTTGTGGCTACTCTTGAGCCAAGCCTCCGGCCGAGAGCTCAAAGTAAGCTGACCCTGCTCAAACAGCATCTCTCGGCGGCTGGCCACTTCGCCGCGCGTGTTATTGTCCGACGCGATCGTCAGGCTGAAAAGGGTCCACGCGCTACAAATGAAGATAAAAGAGATGATTTATAACAGTGTGTTATGCGTTTTCCGAAAAAACTTCGTCCATCTCGTTAGGTATTGATTTCACTCGAAGGCATATAATTTCCGAAGCCGGTGAATACGGCTTCGCTCCGCTAAAAAACAGGTTTTAAACCATTCAAGGATCACAGAATGACAAATACCAATCCGAGCGTTGACCAACTGAAAACCGCTGCTACAAACCGTGCGTTCGATACCTTTTTGCGAGCCGCACATAAGGAGTCGTGCAAGCTGAGCAAGGCAGGAGCCGAGTGGCAAAAGGCGTTCGGCGCGACCATGCCTACCTTTCTTGAAACGCTCGACGAGGAGGCGCTTGCGACTGGTCCGAACCGCCGTAAAATCGCGAGTTATCCGCTTCGCCCAAATGCTCTGATCGCACAATTGGATGCGGAGGCTAAAAAAGCTGGGGATCAGGAAGGTTTGGGCGGATCGCCCTTGGACAAAGGAATTTCCGGAAAGCCTTCCACAGGTGAAGCCGGTTCCACGGATCTCTCCTGACAGCCTTCGACTTGTAGTTGCTTGACGAGCTCCACCAGGTCATCGCGTTCTGCCAGACGCGCGGTCTTGTCCCGGAGCTTCTCGCGCAATTCTTCGGCCTCCATTTTAGCCTCTGAAAGCTGGACAATAAGTGCACCATTCTCGTTTTTCAGTTTTGTGACTTCATCGGTCAGGCTTTCTACACGGGCAGCTTCTTCGGCTAAATCCTCTTCATAAGCCTCGATTTCGGCACGGAGCGCGTTCAGTCGCGCCTGATAGCCGCTCCTCTCGTTATCTGCCGTCTGATCGGCTGCTTTCCAAGCCGCTTCCCAGATTTCTATAAGTAAGGGCTGCAATGACTCCGGAAGTGGAGGCATTGCAGCCCTTTCGCGTTCTTGCTCTGCAAGTTGGGCCTTCAGCCGTCGAACTGGCTCGGTCAGCAAATTCGGCGAAACACCGAGCTTCCCGCGGATATTGCGCAGCGACTCTGTCTTCCCTTCGGCCTTCAGCTCCTTCAGTGCTTTTACGATACGTGCTTCGAGCGCAGCGTCCGTGGGCGCTTGTTTCTCAGGATTTTCTGACATTTTCTCGCCAATCAGTACTAAATAACACTAATAACGATGATATCGGTTATTTTTAGGTTATTTTATCGAGTGAAATGCAGAAATCGCCAATGAATTAGCGCGATTCCACGGAGCGGAAGGGGATGGGTATCTGAGTTGTTCGCCAAAGGCCAATTCGAGCTCCCGCAACCAAATAAAAAAGCCGTCTCATCAGAGGCGGCTTCTCGCATTCTTGACACAGCAAAAATAGACCGGAAAATCCGCTCAGAAGAGCGAATGAAGACGGGCATCAAGAGCCTCCGCCTGCAAAATCTCCAGACGCACAGGCAATGTCAGCACCTCACCACGCAAGGATGAAGGCAAACGCGCAGCGTCCTTCTCCGTCGTCACAAGCTGTAAACCATCCGCCTGCGCATCATGCCAAAGACGCGACAACAGCGCAGCCGTGAAAGGCTGGTGGTCACCAAGTGACTCCGTCCGAACAACCGACGCACCCAAGCCTCGTAGCGTATCGAAAAACTTCTCTGGATAACCAATCCCCGCAAACGCCAAACACCGCAATCCACGCCAGTCCATACCAGTCGGCAACGGAGCCAGCTGGCCAGTAAAATGAGGGCAGGGAAGATAAGCGCCCCAGCGCGACGCAAAACGCTCTTGCGCCGCAGCCTCTCCGATCGAAACAACAAGATCAGCCCGCGATAGACCCGCAGATACAGGCTCCCGCAAAGGACCCGCTGGAAGGCAAAGCCCGTTCCCAAAACCACGACCCGCATCCACGACCACAATGCTCAGATCCTTCACAAGCGCAGGGTTCTGGTGACCGTCATCAAGCACAATAACATCCGCCCCCGCAGCACAGGCCGCAACACCGCCCGCCGCACGGTCCTTCGACACCCAGACAGGCGCAAAGGACGACAACAAAAGGGGCTCATCCCCGACAGCCGATGCATCATGCACACGCGCATCAACCCGCACAGGACCAATCAACCGCCCACCATGCCCGCGAGAAACAATATGCGGTGCATGACCGAGCGCCTGAAGGCGCTGCACAACCGCCATAACCGTCGGGGTCTTCCCCGTCCCGCCCGCATTGATGTTACCAACGCAGATAACCGGAATATTCAAACGCAACCCCTCACGACAAACACGACGAGAAGTCGCATAAGCCGTCAGGCAGCCGAGCGGGGACAAAGCAAGTGACAAGACAGAGAGCCTAGACCCCCAGAATAACGGAGCACGCATCAAGGCGATTTCAGACACTGGCACAATGAGGACACAAGATCCTCGAAGGCCCCCGCGCCCGCGGTTTCGATATCCCACGCATTATAGCTCAGGAATGCGGAGCGGTGGGGCGCAAGAAATTCGGTCACCGCTTCGGGGAGATCCTCGGGCTGCTGGAGCCGTTTACTTCCTTGGACTGCCTGCAACGACTGGTAGAGCGCCGGGTATCGCCCCGCCTCCGGCCCGTGTAGAATAGCCGAACCGAGAGACGCCGCCTCGTAGGGCGAGCGCGCACAGCCCGCAGCGGCAAAGCTCCCCCCGAAATAGGTCACCGGCGCAAGGCGGTACCATAGCCCGTAATCCTCGGCGTCATCGGCGATGAAAATCTGCGTATGCTGGTCCGGCTCGCCCTCGAGAGAGCGTCGCGCCACATGCCAGCCCTCCTCCGTGAGACGCTGCGCGAGATCGATCGCGTCGCCACTGGCTTCGGGAGCAAGGATCAGCAGCAGACGGTGGGCCTGCCGTAAAGCCTGCCGATGTGCCGTCAGAACAATCTCCAGCTCGCTTTCGGGAACCGAGGCCGCGAACCATGTCGGACGGTTCTGTAACAGGCTGCCCATTGCCGCAAGTTCCGCCCCCGAGCAGGGCAGAGGTGCGGGCGGCAGGGTGAGAGGGCCGCTCGTGATCAGCCGATTGGGGGGCGCGCCACGCGCGATCAGGCGCAATGTCTCGGGGCGGTCCTGTGCCAGAATAGTATGGAAAAGACGCAACAGACGGCCCGCATAGGGCGCATCCTCGGCACCTGTGCAGGCGGCAAGCATCACCGGAATGCCTGCAGCTTGCGCGCCGGAGATCAATCCGGGCGGCAAGGCACGCCCCAGAAGCAGCACGAGCGCTGGCTTCCACACTCCAAGCGCTGCGTGAATATCGCTGGCGGTATCGGCGGGATCAGGCAGCGGGTGGCAATCGCGCGGGAGCGCCAGGCGCTCGACCAGTGCGGCCGGACCCGTCACCACGAAAGGATGCTCGGGCAGGCGGGTGCTCAGAAGCTGCAGGACAGTTTCGATATCATGCTCGGGGGCGGCCTCCGAGACGCGGATCCAGATCGGCGCTGCCGGGCGGTCTGCGATGGGCGGCAGACGTTCCGGCAGGGCAGAGGGCCGGTTCAGCCCCGATAATTTCAGGTGCAACCAGAGCGGAACCGGCATGATAGGCGATCAGAATCCCAGTTCAGCGGTGGGGGCCGCTTCCATTTCCTCGTCGCGCAGACGGTGAAGATGCGCGATGAAATACCGCATATGGGCGTTGTCCACGGTGCGTTGCGCTTCGGATTTCCAGGCGTTGAAGGCTTCCGCATAATTGGGATAGATCCCGACGATGTGGATATCTTTGACGTCGCGGAATACGGTCTTCTGCGGGTCGATGAGTTCGCCGCCGAAGACGAGATGCAGACGTTGCGTCGGAGATTTGGGCATTTCGATGAACCTCTCTTGTGAGAATGTCGCGACCCTATGCCACATGGCGGGGTTTCTCAAGCTATGGGTTGCATTTGGCCGCTTTTCAAATGCGTGAGCAGGGGCTACCTAATTGCCATGACACAGACACTTACCCAGATCTACGAGGCCCGCGTGGCCGAGGGCGCTCTGCGTGGCGATGACGCGCAGCGGGCCGTTTTGCCGCTTCTGGAGCGCGTTCGCCGCGATCTGGAAACTCCTGCCGCCGCACCGCAGAAAACCGGTTTTTTTGCGAAATTCGCCAAGAAAGCCACGCCCGAGCGGATCAAGGGGCTTTATCTTTGGGGCGGGGTCGGGCGCGGGAAATCCATGCTGATGGATCTCTTCTGCGAGGCGGTAACGGTGCCCAAGCGGCGTGTCCATTTCCATGCCTTCATGCAGGAAGTGCAGAACGATATCGAGAAAGCCCGCAAGGCCAAGGTCGAGGATGCCATCCAGCCGGTCGCGAAACGAATCGCATCCGAGCTGAAGCTGCTGTGTTTCGATGAGATGCAGATCACTGATATTGCAGATGCGATGATCGTGGGGCGCCTGTTCGAGCTGTTGTTCGAGGCCGGTGTCGTTGTGGTGACCACCTCCAACCGCGTGCCGGAAGATCTTTATAAGGACGGGCTCAACCGCCAGCTTTTCCTGCCCTTTATCGCGATTTTGCGTGACAGACTGGAGGTGCACGAGATCACCTCGGTCAATGATTACCGTCAGAACCGTCTCTCCGGGAGCCAGGTCTATTTCACGCCCGCAGACCGCGAGGCGAAGGCGCAGATGGATGCGCTCTGGGATGAGCTGACGGGCGGTGCCGGCGAACCGCTGTCACTGGCCTATAAGGGCCGCGAGATCACGTTGCCACAATACCACAATGGCGTGGCGCGCGCGTCTTTCTGGGATCTCTGTGCCGCAAATTTGGGCGCAGGGGACTATCTCGCAATTGCAGAAAATGTTCGGGTTTTGTTTCTTGACGCGATTCCGCGTCTGGATTCATCGAACTTTAACGAGGCTAAGCGTTTTGTAACCATGATCGATGCACTCTACGAGGCAAAGGTCCGGTTGATCGCTTCTGCGGCAACCGAGCCGGAGCACCTCTATAACGAGGGCACCGGCAGTTTCGAATTTGAACGCACCGCCTCCCGTTTGCGCGAAATGCAGGCCGCGGATTGGGGGAAAACCGACGGAGACTGACATGCAGGCCCTAGAGCGCGATATTTCACAGATCGAAGAGATCGAAGCGGTTGCCCGTGATCTGAAACGCGCTCTGGAGCAGTTGCCCGGCTGGGCGGGTACCCGTGTGGAAGAGGTGCTGCGCCTGACGCCCGAACGGGCCGTGGTGGTCATCCGTCGTCGCGACGAATATTTCGTGCTCAAGCAGTTCTTCGGCGAGAAAGGTCCCGCAAGGGCGACGCTGATGGCCGAGGCGCTGGGGCATGCCGCGCATATGCAGGACGGCGCGTATCGGGTCGTGCCGCTGGTGGCCTCATATGCCACACAGGGCATTGTTATCATGGCCCGCACGCCGGGGCTACGGATGGACCGTATTCTGGCGGATGCCGTGTCCGAGACGCGGCTGCGGCTGGTGGGGGCGGCAGGTCACTGGCTGGCGCGCTATACCGAGCCCACCCGTGCCGAGGGGCGCTTCTATGCGACCTTCTGGCTACGCCAGATCGAGGATCTGCCGCATCGCCATATGCAGGGCGATGCGCGCGAGTTGTCCTTCCAGATCCTCGACAAGATGGCGCGCATGGCACCCGATCTGAACGGGCGCGCGGTAATTCGCGCCCGCAGCCATGGCGATTTCGTTGACCGTAACCTGAACGTTGCTCCCGATGGCGAAACACTCTGGGGTTTTGATATCGACCGCTATCCGCTGCAACCTGTGGCGCGGGACGCGGCGCGCTTCCTCACTTGGCGGGCGACCGACGGGATCGGGCATCCAGCAAAAGCAGGGCTGCCCAGAGACGAGGTATCCGCGATGGCCGCAACCGATCTGCTGCCGCAGGAAGAATGGCACGATATCGTGCCGTTCTTTGCAGGCGAGACCCTGATCCGGCGTTTTGCCGACCGCATGAGCGACATGGACCGGCTGGTCCCTGCCGCCCGCGCATGGCTCGCTTAAGCGGGCATCTCGGCGAGGATCTCGCGCACGCGCGGGATCACCTGCGTGCCATATAGCTCGACATTGCGCAGGATGGCCGAGGCTTTCTGCGGACCCGAGCTGTATTTCAGCTGGAACCGGCCCAGCCCGAGCGTAGCCACCGTCGAGGCGATCTTGGCGGCAACAGTTTCGGGGGAGCCCACATAGAGCGAGCCATGCTCGATCTCGCGCAGATAATCCTCGCGCCGCAGCGGCGGCCAGCCGCGCGAGGCGCCGATGGCGGCATGCATCTTCTGATAGCCTTCGAAATAGGTCTCGCGAGCGATCTCGTCGGTTTCGGCCACAAAGCCCGGGCTATGCACACCCACCTCTTTTGGTGTGGTGCCCATTTGCGCATGCGCGCGGCGATAGAGGTCCACAAGCGGTGCAAACCGCGCGGGCGAGCCGCCGATAATCGCGATCAGCAGCGGCAGGCCATGCGCCGCCGCCGAGATGATGCTATCGGGCGAGCCGCCCACACCGCGCCATGTGCGGATCGGCATCTCGGGGCGCGGATGGACCGTGGCGTTTTTCAGGTTCGGGCGGAAGCGGCTCTCGAAGCTCACTTTCTCGTCACGGATCAGCTTCACGAACTGCTCGAATTTCTCCTCGAACAGCGCCTCGTAATCATCGAGCGCGAAGCCGAAGAGCGGGAAGCTCTCGGTAAAGGAGCCACGGCCGAGGGTGACCTCGGCGCGGCCCTGCCCGAAGGCGTTCATCGTGGCAAAGCGCTGGAACAGGCGGATCGGGTCATCCGAGCTCAGCACCGTGACCGAGGTCCCGACCCTGATGCGCGAGGTCTGCGCCAGAATGGCGGACATGATTGGCTCGGGGCTCGAGATCGCGAAATCGGGGCGGTGATGTTCGCCCAGACCGATGAAATCCGCGCCTGTTTCTTCGGCCAGAATGCCCTCGGTAACAGTATTGCGGATCACTTGCGCGGGCGACAGGCGCGCGCCGGTATCGTCGGTGGTGATGTCCCCGAAAGTGTCGAGGCCGAGTTCGAGATGGGTCATGGGTTGGCTCCTTCGCTTGGCCGCAATCTATGCAAAAAGGGGCCGGTTCCCTAGCCCCTCCCAGCGCACAAGACCTGTTCGGCCCGAGAGATCAGCCGAGAGATCAGCCGTTCTCGCGCAGGATATTGCCCGCTAGATAGAGCGAGCCGCAGATCAGCACGCGGGAATGGGGGGCTTTTGCAAGGATGCGCGCCAAGGCCTCGGTCACACTCGCCGCCTGTGCGACATGGCCGAACCCCGCCCGTGTCGCGGCCTCTGCGGTGGCCTGCGAGGGCAGTGTGTTCGCCTCATTGGGGATCGACACGGCGGTCAGGCTTTCGGCGCGCTTGGCCAATGGGCGCAGATAGCCCACAATATCCTTGGTGTTGAGCATGCCGCAGATCAGGTGCGTCGGGCGATTGCCCATCCGGTCGAGCGTCGCAGCGATCATCTCTCCGGCGGCAGGGTTGTGCCCGCCATCGAGCCACAGCTCCGCATCCTGTGCAGCCTCGACCAGCGGGCCGGTCTTCAGGCGTTGCATCCGCGCGGGCCATTCGGCACGGGTGACAGCCGCCTCGCAGGCCGCCTCGTCACAGCCAAGGAACCGCAGCGCTGCCAGAACGGTACCGGCGTTCATCACCTGATGGGGGCCGGGCAGATTGGGCAGCGGCAGATCCAGAAGGCCGGTCTCGTCCTGATAGACGAGCCTGCCGGCTTCCTCGCGCACATGCCAGTGCTGGCCATAGGCCAGAACCGGCGCACCCAGACGCGCCGCGCGGGCCTCGATCACCTCCAGCGCCTCGTCATGCTGCGGGCCTACGATCACCGGCACCCCGCGCTTGATGATACCCGCCTTCTCGCCCGCAATCTCTGCCAGAGTCTCGCCCAGATACTGCTGGTGATCGAGATCCACCGGCGTGATGATCGACAGCGCGGGCGTGATCACATTGGTCGCATCGAGCCGCCCGCCGAGCCCCACCTCCAGCAAGGTGTAATCGGCCTGATGGCGCGAGAAGGCCAGAAACCCCGCGCAGGTGGTGATCTCGAAGAAAGTGATGTTTTCGCCGTTATTCTTGGCCTCGCATTCATCGAGCATGGCCGACAGCTCCGCCTCGGAGATCAGCTCTCCGGCCAGACGGATGCGTTCGTGGAAACGTGCCAGATGCGGCGAGGTATAGGCATGGACGGATTTGCCCGCCGCATCGAGCCCCGCGCGGATCATGGCCTGGGTGGAGCCCTTGCCATTGGTGCCTGCGATATGGATCGCCGGCGGGATCTTGGTCTGCGGCTCGCCAAGCGCGGTCAGCAGACGCTCCATCCGGTCCAATGTCAGGTCGATGATCTTGGGATGCAGCCCCATCAGACGCTGCAGGATGATATCGGACGTGTCACTCATGGAAGCCCCCTAAGGCATAGGCAATCAGGGTGCGCCAATGGCGCATCCCTGCGCGGGGGCGGGGGCTCGATGCCCGCGGCGCCGCGACCCGCCGATATCGTCACAACTGTGCCGCGTCGCTACGGCACGAACCCTCAGCTTCTGGCTGCGGCTTTGGCAGGTGTCTCGGCAGGGGCCGCCGCTGCAGGCGCGGGCGCCGCCTCGGGGATGTCCGCCTTGATCTCGGGCGCGGGCAGGTCGGCTGCCACAGCAGGCGGCATGTTCATCATCATGCGGATGATGGTGATCAGCTCCTCGCGCAGTTCCTTGCGCGGCGTCACGCGGTCAAGCATGCCGTGATCCAGCAGATATTCGGCGCGCTGGAAGCCCTCGGGCAGCTTCTCGCGGATTGTCTGCTCGATCACGCGGGGACCGGCAAAGCAGATCAGCGCATTGGGTTCGGCAATCTGCACATCGCCCAGCATCGCGTAGGAGGCGGTCACACCGCCGGTTGTGGGATGGGTCAGCACGACGATATAGGGCAGGCCCGCCTCGCGCAGCATATCCACGGCCACGGTCGTGCGCGGCATCTGCATCAGCGACAGGATCCCTTCCTGCATCCGCGCGCCACCGGCGGCCGAGAACAGCACCAGCGGGCGGCCCAGTTTCACCGCGCGCTCGGCGGCGGCCACGATGGCATTGCCGACATACATCGACATCGAGCCACCGATGAAGCTGAAATCCTGACCGGCAGCCACAATAGGCGTGCGGCCGATCTCGCCCTCGACGACCAGCATGGCTTCTTTCTCGCCGGTCTTCTTCTGGGCAGATTTCATCCGCTCGGGATATTTCTTCTGGTCCTTGAAATGCAGCGGATCGACGATCGGCTCGGGGACTTTCACCTCGGTGAAGATACCGCCATCAAACAGCGCCTCGAACCGCTTGCGCGGGCTGATCGCCATATGGTGGTTGCAATTCGTGCAGACATTCAGGTTCTGAGCCAGTTCGCGGTGAAACAGCATCGACCCGCATTCCGGACATTTGGTCCAGAGATTTTCCGGCGTGTCCCTACGCGAGAAAAGCGAGTTGATCTTCGGGCGGACGTAGTTCGAGATCCAGTTCATGTCTTTGCGGCCCCTTTGGCTCCTATTGCGGTCCAGATAAGACGGGTCGAACAGAAATGCAATCAACGAGCGTTCAAACCCGCAGGCTGAGCCGGATCAAAAGCCATGAAACCGTAATTGACGCACCATCGACCAACATAAGCGGGGCGATTGTGTTAAAATCTTGGAGATTTGCGACCACACTGAACAGCGAGATCCCGTCGAGATGGCCGTAATAGCTGATCAGCAGGATCGCCGAGAGGTTATTGACGAAATGGAAGGCCAGCGCTGCCCCCAGATTTCCGGTGCGCGCTGTCAGATCGGCCGCCAGCAGCCCGTAGAACGCCGCCCAGACCACCGGCCAGAAGGACATCGCGCCAAAAGTCGTCCCGTCATAATGAAGCGCCCCGAATAGCAGCGAGGGCAGGCCCATCGTGATCCACAGATTATTGCCCGACCACGCGCCCAGCTGCTGCATCAGATAGCCGCGGAATAGCACTTCCTCGGCGCCGATCTGGAGGAAGACCAGCGGGATGATAAGCGGCCACCAGGGTAATGCCGCCGAAAGCGCTGTGGAATGGCCGACATCGGGGGCCATCGAGGTGAACCATGCCAGAATGATGGTGAGCGCGAGAAGCGGCCAGAAGGCACGACGGAAATCCGACCCCGTGCCCTTACCCAGAAGGCTGCGGGGCGTGCGTTTGCCCAGATATTGCGTGACGGTCATCACGCCCGCCACCAGCGGCAGGAAGCTGCCCAGCAACACTGCCACACCAAAGGGGCTCGAGCCGTTCGCGATCTCCTGCAGCCGGAACATCCGCGCCAGCCCGCTGGTGTGGGCGAGGCTCGTCCCCACCAGTATCGAGGCACCCAGCCCGTAGATCACCACGATCGCGATCAGCCCGATCAGCGTCCGCCACAGGGCACAATGGGCACGGGCCGGTGCAGTGAAGCGGTCAAGAAGCGGGTAATGCGGCACGGTCTATCCGTTCGGTTGAGGTCGTGGCCCAAGCTAAGGGCTGCGCGGGCGGTTGTCACGCTGATCGGTGTGGGGCTTTCTCTTTACATTTACGCGGGTCGGGCAGATGGTCGCGTTCTCGTTACTGCCCTCAGGAGGTCCCATGTTTGAAGTGTCACTCGATCTGGCCATGCTGCTTCTGGGGGCGGCCTTCTTTGCGGGGTTTGTCGATGCCATTGCGGGCGGGGGCGGGCTGATCACCGTGCCGATCCTGATCATGGCGGGGGCCTCGCCGCTTCAGGCGCTGTCCACCAACAAGGTGCAGGGTGTGTTCGGTGCGGCGACCTCGGCGCTTTCCTATGCGGGTTCGGGCCATGTGGACCTGCGCAAACAGTGGAAGGCGGCGCTCCTGTCAGGGGTCGCGGGGCTCGCGGGCGCTATTCTGGTCTCGAAAATTCCGACCGATGGTCTGCGCTATGCGCTGCCGGTGGTGCTGATCGCGATCGCGGCCTTCTTCGCCTTCCGTCCGGGGCTGGGCGACGAGGACCGTGTCGAGCGTATCCGCCCCGCAGCCTTCACCGCCTTTGTCGTGCCGCTGGTTGGTTTCTATGACGGGTTGATCGGTCCGGGGACGGGCAGCTTCTTCATGATCGGGTTCGTCATGCTGGCGGGCTATGGTGTGCTCAAGGCCACAGCCCATACTAAACTGCTCAATTTCGCCTCCAATGTCGGCGGTCTGATCGGCTTTGCCGCGATGGGCGCGCCGTGGTGGGTGATGGGCCTGTCGATGGGCGTGGCACAGATCTTCGGGGCGCGGCTCGGCTCGCACATGGCCATGAAGAATGGCGCGAAACTGATCCGTCCGCTGCTGGTCGCGACCTCGAGCATTCTGGCGCTGAAGCTGATCTGGGATCTGCTCTGATCAGCCCCGATCAAAGGCCATATCATAGGGGAGCGCGAATTCCTCTAGCGTCTGGCGCAGGGCCTCGCGGTCACATCCCGCCTCCGCACGGATGACGGCCACCAGTCCGCGCGTGCGGTCCTGACGCACCTCTGTCACCTTCGCGGCCAATCCGCGCTCGGTCAGCGCGCCCGACAGCACCCGCCCGATCGCCCGACGGCGCAGCTCGGGTTTGTAGATCTTGCCGACAGCGGTCTTGGGCAGTTCGGGCAGGATCTCGATATGTTTCGGGATCGCGGCACGTTCGTGGACATTTGCGCGCAGATAGTCGAGCAACTCCTCCTCGCGGACCTGATGGCCCTCGCAGAGTTCCACATAGACGCAGGGCAACTCGCCCGCAAAGGCATCGGGCTGGCCGATGGCCCCCGCATTGGCGATGGCCGGATGGCGCGCCAGTGGCTCCTCGATCACGGCGGGGTCGATATTATGGCCGCCACGGATGATCAGATCCTTGGCGCGACCGGTGATCCACAGATAGCCATCGGCATCGACGCGGCCCAGATCGCCGGTGCGCAGGAAGCCGTCCTCGGTATGATGGGCCTCGCCATTGGGGCAGGTATCGCGCGCGACACCCGGACTGCGCACACAGATTTCGCCGATCTCGTCCACCGCGCATTCGATGATGTCGCCGAATTCCTGACGGCGGATGGAGACATCGGTATAAGGCATCGGGATGCCGATCGAGCCGATCTTCTTCACCCCGTCCGGCGGGTTGACCGACACGAGGCAGGTGGCCTCGGTCAGCCCGTAGCCCTCGGTGATCTCCACGCCGGTGGCGGCGGTGAAACGGTGATACAGCTCGCGCGGCATCGGCGCAGAGCCCGAGATCGCAATTCTGAGCGAGGAGATATCGGCATCCACCTTGCGCTGCATCAGCGCCGAGGAGGCCGTGGGCACGGTGATCAGGAAGGTTACCTTCCAGCGCGCGATCAGTTTCCAGAAATTGTCGAAAACGCCTTCGCCACGATAGCCCGCAGGCGTGGGATAAACGATATGCGCCCCGCTCGCGATGGCCGACATCAGCACCGGATAGGCGGCGAAGACATGGAACATCGGCAGCGGGCACAGGAGCACATCCTGCTCGTTGAACAGCATATGCCCGCCCAGCCAGCCGTTATAGACCATCCCCGAGACCCGATGCCGCGCGATCTTGGGTGTGCCGGTGGTGCCGCCCGTGTGGAAGATCGCAGCGATCCGGTCCTCGGACGGGTCCTCGAACTGCAGCGTCGTGGCTTGGTCCGCGCAGGCCGCGTGGAAATCGTGATAGGTCCGGCCTTCGAGACGCGGCACCTTGGAGCGGATCATCGGCACGACGAGCCGTTTGAGCCCGCGCAGATAGCGTGTCAGATCGACCTCGATGATATCGGTCACCTCGGGCGCGTCCTTCAGGGCTTGCGCCACTTTCTGCGCGATATCGGTCTTGGGGAAGGCGCGCAGGGTGATCACCGCGCGGGCGCCCGTCTCGCGCAGCAGGCTCGCGATATGCGCGGGATCAAGGAGCGGGTTGATCGGGAAAACGGTCGCGGCCACGGTGCCTGCCAGAAAGCTGACCACCGCCTCGTTACAATTGGGCAGGATATAGGCCACGCGGTCTTCGGGCCCGAGCCCGCGCGCGCGTAGCAGATTGGCCAGACGGGTGACCTGAGCGTGCAGGCTGGCCCAATCGAGCGTCTCGGCCGGTGCATCGGCCCCGGAGAATAGCTGGAAGGAGATCGCCGGACGGGCGGGATGCGCCTGTGCCGTCTGCGACAGGAAGCGGTAGATGGTGGAAGGTCTCGGGCGCGCCTGCCATGGCATTTCGGCCTCGACCGCGATCCGGTCCTCTATCGTTCTGAAATGTTTCATATCGCGGGGTCCTGCTTGTCGCGCGGAATCTGGGGCCTGAGCCTGAGTGGCGTTGCACCATATGTAGACAATCCGGCGCGGCAAATCCATGATCTCTCGCATCGGCGGGAGAGGCGCATCGAGGGGGATTTGCGGGAGATTTCCAACAATGATGTGAAATCCGGTAACAGGGGCTTTCCTGTCAGGTCAATTCTGCGCTATTATCCCCAGATCGAGTTCAATTACGTTTCGCGCTGAGAATAAAGAGCATAAGCCGTTCTGGCGGAACCGAGGCACCAAGCAGCTGGAGGCTGTATCTATGATGAATTCCGTTCTGCGCAGCACTGTTGCCGCCGCGATGACCTGCGCAGCCATGAGCCTGCCCGCCGTCGCGCAAGAGACGACCAACCGTGTTGCCGCCGAAACCGACTGGAGCGTCTTTGTCGAGGGCAATCCAAAGGAATGCTGGGGCGTGTCTGCCCCCAAGACGACCGTCAACAGCAAGGATGGCCAGCCGGTGCAGGTGCGCCGCGGTGATATCCTCCTGTTCGTGACCTACCGTCCGGGCAAACAGCCCGAGATCTCCTTCATGGGCGGCTACCCGTTCGAGGGCGGCTCGACCGTTGATATGGATGTGGGCGGCAAGAAGTTCACGTTGTTCACCGATGGCGAAGGCGCATGGGCGGGCTCCGCTGATGAGGATAAAAAGATCATCGCTGCGCTGAAAGCCGGTGCCGATGTCACGCTGACCGGCCACTCGGGTCGCGGCACGCAGACCAAGGATACCTTCTCGCTGATGGGCTTTACCGCTGCGATGGGCGAAGCGGAGAGCCGCTGCAAATAAGCGGTTGCTGACTGTGATTTGAAACGGGCCCGTCGAGGCCCGTTTTTTCATGCGCGGTGTCAGGGGCGGCCTTGCTGGCAGCGGGCTGACCTTTGCGTGACTGGCGAAGCAGTCTGCGCGCCTCTCCCGGACGGAGCACGGGGAGGGCGGGCTGCGGATCGGACATGCCGTGCAGCTCGGGATGGGTCTTGATCACTTCTGCGCCCGGAAACAGGCTTTCTACCGTCGCACCATTCACGAAAAGGATGCTGTGTTTCGGTAACAGGATATTCCGCATTTCGACTGCTTTGGCCGTCGAGGTCACACGGATCTGCTGGTCGGTCCGGCCGGCGTTGCACGCGCGACGGTGGGGACAGTCGCGCAGGGCGCAGATATCGGGATGGCAGCCATGTTTGGCGGCGGTCAGGAAATGCGGCAGATCGGGGTGCGGACCGCTGAGGGCCAGCCTGTGCTGCGGCGAGAGATGGAGCGGATGATAGGGACGATGCGTATCGAAATGGTGTCGTGGCACCCTGACGACCGGATCGCGCCTCGGTCTGAGCAGGCTGGTGCCGATCCAGAGGACCCTTTGCGGCCCGTTATCTTGTGTATCGACCAGATCACCTACGCGTAGGGATGCAATCGGACGGTCCCGCCCGCACGCACGGATAAAGGCATGACTGTCGATACACAAAATGCTCTGGCTTTGAATATTGTAGCCGACCGGCGCCGCATCGACCACGAGTGCAATGGCGCCGGTCAGATTGGGGGCACCGTCGGGATAGATGAAATAGATTTGTCCGCCCGCATCGTGCGCGATGATCAGATCGACAGCTGTGCCAGTCGGTATGATGACACTCATGAAACTGACGCCGGGCTGGGCCAGCCCCGAACCGATCATGGTCAATGTCTTGCCGCCGGAGATGAAGGTCTCGCCAACGGTCAGCAAATGGTCCTCGTCCGTAAGGGTTTGACCGGTCTGTAGTGCGCCGAAATTGCCCAGAAGGATTGTCTGGTTCGAGCTCATCAGATCATTCAGGACGAGCCCACCATTATAGGTCTGTTGGGAAACTATTGGCATCGGTGAGTGATAAACGTCAGGGTTGATGTGGCGTAGATGAGTCTTCCTTGGGTTGATGATCTTCCTACAAAGATAACGAATGGTTTATGATACTCGGATACTTTTGCATGTGGCACAGGGCGGCCTTGTAGGAAGCGGGACGCCGCGGCTGCCTTTGGTATTTGTTTTTTTCTACGAATCCTGTATAGGGGCCACTCATTTTCAGGAAATCGCCATGACCGACGCATCCGCACCGATCACGCAGGACGTGCTGACGATCCCGCGCAAAGACCTCCAATCCGACAAGATCAATCTTGTCGGTCTGACCCGCCCGCAGCTGCGCGCGGCGCTGATCGAGGCTGGCACGCCCGAGAAGCAGGCGAAGATGCGTGAGGGCCAGATCTGGCAATGGGTCTATTACTGGGGTGTGCGCGATTTCCACGCCATGACCAATCTGGCCAAAGCCTATCGCGAGATGCTGGAGGCAAAGTTCGAGATCCGTCTGCCCGAGGTGGTCACGCGCCAGATCTCGGAAGACGGCACCCGTAAATATCTGCTGCGCATTCAGGGCGGGCATGAGGTCGAGGCCGTCTATATCCCCGAAGAGGGCCGCGGCACGCTCTGCGTGTCAAGCCAGGTGGGCTGCACGCTGACCTGCTCGTTCTGCCATACCGGCACGCAGAAACTGGTGCGCAACCTGACTGCAGGCGAGATTGTGGGCCAGCTGATGCTGGTGCGCGATGATCTGGGCGAATGGCCCGAGCAGAATTCGCCGAAAAACGAACAGCGCCTTGTGTCGAATGTCGTGCTGATGGGCATGGGCGAGCCTCTGTATAACTTCGACAATGTCCGCGATGCGATGAAGGTCGTGATGGATGGTGAGGGGCTCTCGCTCTCGCGCCGCCGGATCACCCTCTCGACCTCGGGTGTGGTGCCGGAGATTGCCAAGACCGCCGAGGAAATCGGCTGTCTTCTGGCGATCAGTTTCCATGCCACCACCGACGAGGTGCGCAACAAGCTGGTGCCGATCAACAAGCGCTGGAATATCGAGACGCTTCTGGATGCGCTGCGGGAGTATCCGCGCCTGTCCAATTCGGAACGCATCACCTTCGAATATGTGATGCTGAAGGATGTGAACGATACCGATGCGGATGCGCGCCGTCTGGTGAACCTGATCAAGGGCATTCCTGCCAAGATCAACCTGATCCCGTTCAACGAATGGCCCGGTGCGCCCTATCAACGCTCGGATTGGGAGCGGATCGAGCGTTTTGCCGATATCATCTACAAGGCGGGCTATGCCTCGCCGATCCGAACGCCGCGTGGCGAGGATATCATGGCCGCCTGTGGCCAGCTGAAATCCGCGACCGAGCGGGCCCGCAAATCCCGCAAGGAAATCGAGTCCGAAGCAGGGCTTTGAGCAAAAGGCCGCCCATCGGGGCGGCCTTTTGCGTTCTGCATGACGGTTGTGTGAACCTGTCAGGAACCGCGCGCGGCAACGCAGCGTTTTGGCCCCATCAATAATGGATGGAGCGGACAATGACGCGGACCGAACAGCGCGATATTCTCGACGATTGGCATGACCTGATGAACATGAGCCCCGCCGAGCTGGAGGCGTGGCTCGAGACCGAGGAAAGCCGCAGTGCCTGTGCGATGGTGGGCCGGAACAGCCAGTTGACCGCGTTGAAGGTGCTGGAGCTGGCACGGTTGAAGCCCACCGACCTGACCGCAGCCGAATGGGCCAAGATGCGCGAGATCACCTTCGATATCGAGCGGTCACTTGCCGCAGGCCGCCCTTCGGACGCTGCCGCCCAAACCGCATGGCGTTATGCGCTGATGAATTACGGGCATGATCCTCTGCGCTATTGAGGCGTCACATCGGGGGAACATTCCCGTGATCCGCTGCGTTGGCAGTCCATGACGGAGACCCCCATGACCGATGTGACCATTGCCGCCCCCGAACCGTTTGCCCTTTTGCCGCAGATGCGGACGCCGGATGGCAAAGCCCGCCGGATCGGGGTGGAGATCGAGTTCTCGGGCCTCGACGAGGCCCGCACCGCGAAACTTGCCGCCGAGTTTTTTGGTGGCGAGGCGCATCAGACGGATGGTGCGGATTGGGACGTGCGTGGCAGCCGGATCGGGGATCTCGAGATCTATCTTGATATCGCTCTGCGCAAAACGCTCTCCGGCCCTTTGCGCGATCTGGGGATGAAGATCGGGCGCGAGGTGGTGCCTGTCGAGATCGTGACCCAGCCGCTGAAGCTCGACCAGATGGCCGAGTTGTCGGAGTTCATGTCCATGCTGCGCGAACATGGGGCGCTGGGCAGCGAGGCGAGCGCGGTCTACGGGTTCGGGATCCATTTCAACCCGGCAATTGCCGGGCCAGATCAGGTGGTGCGTCCGCTCCTGGCCTATGCGCTTCTGGAGCCGTGGATGCGCCGCGCCCTGCCGATCGAGACGACGCGGCAGGCGTTGCCCTTTACCGACCGCTATCCCGAAAAACTGGTGCGCCATTTGGTGGAGCTGGGCATGGATACCAGTCTGCCCGATGTAGTGCGCGCCTATCGTGAGGCCACTCTGTCGCGTAATCACGGGCTGGATATGCTGCCGGTCTTCGTGGAGCTCCATCCCGAGATCATCGCGGCGACGGATGGCAAGGGCGGCACGGTGAAACCGCGCCCCGCCTTCCATTTCCGTCTGCCCGATTGCCGCATTTCCGACCCAGACTGGTCGCTGGATTACGAATGGCGCCGCTGGTGGCTGGTGGAGTCGGTGGCCGGTAATGATGCCGTGATGCGCCGGTTGTGCCGTGATTGGGAGAAGGAGCATTCGGGGATGAATTTCCTCGGACTTGGCTGGCCCGAACGGGTTGGCGCGATTTTGCGCGGGGCGGGCCTGATTGCATGAGACGACCGCTGATCGGCGTGACGACCTCGGTGAAAACCGGCTGGCGTGTGTTCCCCTTCATTGCCTTCGGCGTGTGGCTGGCCGGTGGCCGCTCCATCCGCTGGAGCGCGGGCGACGAGGCCGATGCGGCATCGGTGGACGGCGTTATCGTGGGGGGCGGCGATGATATTTCGCCCGAGCTTTACGGGGGCGAGCTGGTCACCACCGCTGTGCTGGATCCTGCGCGCGATGCGCTGGAGGCGGGGCTTGTGGCGCAGGCTTTCGGGCTGGGAAAGCCTGTGCTGGGGATCTGTCGCGGCTCGCAGATGCTGAATGTGGCTCTGGGTGGCAACCTGCATCAGGACGCCTATAGCCATTACGGCGCGCGCAAACATTCGACCCTTCTGCCCAAGAAAGACGTGCAGGTGGTGGACAACACCCGCCTTGCGCAGCTGGCTGGCACGGCGCCGATGCGGGTCAATGCGCTCCATTCCCAAGCGGTAGACCGCTTGGGCGAGGGGCTGGTGGTGGCCGCACGCGACCCCTCGGGCATGGTGCAGGCGATCGAGCGGGTGTCCGAACCCTTTGCCTTGGGTGTGCAGTGGCACCCCGAATACCTGACCTATGCCCGCCGCCAGCGGGCGCTGTTCCGCGCGCTGGTGGCGGCGGCTCGCGCCTGCTGCGAGGACCGCGCCCAGCTCGAGGAGGTCAGCAACGAGGCGCTGAAACCCTAAGCGGCCATCAGCACTCGCAATCGGGCTGGAACCCGTCAAGCGCCGCCATCGCCTCTTCGGCGGTTTCCACGAAAGTGATCAGATCCAGATCGTCGCGCGCGATGGTGCCGGCCTCGGCCAGCGCCTCCCAGTTGATGATCTTTTTCCAGAACTCCTCGCCAAAGAGGATGAAGGGCACCCGCTTCATGCGTTTGGTCTGGATCAGGGTCAGCGTCTCGAACATCTCGTCGAGCGTGCCGAAACCACCGGGGAAGACGACCACCGCTGCCGCCCGCATCAGGAAATGCATCTTGCGGATCGCGAAATAGTGGAAGTTGAACGAGAGCGAGGGCGTGACATAGGCATTGGGGGCCTGTTCATGCGGCAAGAGGATATTGAGTCCGATGGATTCGCCCCCTGCCTTATGCGCGCCCTTGTTACCGGCCTCCATTACCCCCGGACCGCCGCCGGTGCAGACCACCAGCTCGCGGCCATAGGCCGCCAGCGAGCGGGCGGTGACCAGCTCGGCAAAACGTTCGGCCTCGGCGTAATATTTCGTGAGCTCACCCAGGTAGGGCGTCTTGGCGGTATCCTTCTTCTCGGGCGAGGGGATGCGCGCGCCGCCGAACATTACCACCGTCGAGGTGATCCCGCGCTCGTCCATGACAAGTTCGGGCTTGAGAAGCTCGAGCTGCAGCCGCACGGGGCGCAACTCCTCGCGCATGAGGAAGTCCTTGTCGGTAAAGGCGAGTTTATAGGCAGGCGAGCGTGTCTGCGGCGTGTCCGGCACCCGCTCGGCAAAGCGCGCATCCTCGGCGCTGTCGCGCAGCGTCGAGTTATGGGGCTCTGGAAAGTCGGGGTTGTAATCGGTGGCCATGGGGAACTCCTGTCACTGGTTGCACTGAATCTAGGCGGTTTATGAAGGCTTCGCCAGTGTCGCAGGATAACGGTTTGGCATTGAGAATTTCCAAAATCGCTGGCATTACGTGACCCGAACAGAAATGCTTGGAGAAGACCATGTCGAATGCACAGCTTGAAGCGGCGATCGAAGCCGCTTGGGAGACCCGCGACACGATCACGCCCGCAACCACCGGCGAGACCCGTGAAGCCATCACCGATACCCTCAACGCTCTCGATTCCGGCGCGCTGCGCGTGGCCGAGAAACAGGCAGATGGTAGCTGGCATGTGAACCAATGGGCGAAGAAAGCCGTGCTGCTGGGCTTCCGTCTGAAAGACATGGAAATCCACGAAGGCGGCCCGCAAGGCAGCGGCTGGTGGGACAAGGTCGACAGCAAGTTCAAGGGCTGGGGAGAGAACCAGTGGAAAGCCGCAGGCTTCCGCGCGGTGCCGAACTGTGTCGTGCGCCGCTCGGCCTATATCGCCAAGGGCGTGGTCCTGATGCCCTCCTTCGTGAACCTCGGCGCCTATGTCGATGAAGGCACCATGGTCGATACCTGGGCCACCGTCGGCTCCTGCGCCCAGATCGGTAAAGGCGTGCACCTGTCGGGCGGCGTCGGCATCGGTGGCGTGCTCGAGCCCATGCAGGCCGGCCCGACCATCATCGAGGATAACTGCTTCATCGGTGCGCGGTCCGAGGTTGTCGAGGGCGTGATCGTCCGCGAAGGCTCGGTTCTGGGCATGGGTGTCTATATCGGCCAGTCGACCAAGATCGTGGATCGCGAGACCGGCGAAGTTATGTATGGCGAAGTGCCGCCCTATTCGGTGGTCGTGTCGGGTTCGATGCCGTCGAAAAACGGCGTGCATCTCTACTGCGCGGTTATCGTGAAGCGCGTGGACGAGAAGACCCGCTCGAAAACCGGTGTGAACGAACTGCTGCGCGACTGATCGCGGGACAGCTAACAGAAAAAGGGCTGCTCTGCGGAGCGGCCCTTTTTTAGTGCGGTCGGGGCAGGCAGGCGTTTATTGCGCGTAGCTCCCGATGATCTGGCGCAGACGGATCAGCGCTTCCTCGGCCTTTTGGGCAGAGTCTTCCAGCCCCGCGGCGATATTCTCTTTCAACGACTCATCCAGCGCTCCGTTCCGGCGCAGCATTTTGGCACCGCATCCGATCACGGTGGTGATATTGGCAAGCGTATGGGCGATCTCTTGCAGATCCTGCTGCGGATCGGGAAGGCTTTCTGCGGTCAGGCGGGTGGCGCATACGAGGATATTGGAGACCGTCTCCTCGCGGTTTTTCAGCGGGATCAGGGTGATGGACCATGAGGTCTCATAGCCCGGACCCTGCCAGACCGTCTCGAACGCGCAGCGCTGGCCCGAGAAGGCCAGATCCACACAGTTGCGGGCCATCTCGCCATCAACGCCCATCAAGACATCACGCCATGCGCGGGAACATTTCTCGACAAAGCCATGGTCTGGCAGGGCCAGACCCTGCCGGTGGGCGGCCACGACCTGCCTCTCGCGGTCGATGATGATCGCACTGGTCAGGGCTGTTTCGGTGGGCAGTGCCTGCAGATGGCCTGACGGTGCCGGAAGAGCCTGATTTTGCGTGAATTCTTCCGTGAAAAGCATATGAGATTCTCCAATATCGATCATCTCTTGGCCGACAGTATCAATAGAACAGATCAATCATGCATGATTTTTGTATATTGTAAAGGATCCCGGGAACGACGCATGCCGATAGTTACAGGTTTTTACGATTTCACGGAACCCGATCTCGATATGCGGTGTTGTGCCTCCAAACGCATTAAGCATGGAGTAAACACATGGCCGGACTTGGTTGGATTGCCGCAATTATCGTGGGTGGCCTTGCAGGGTGGATCGCTGAGAAGCTGATGCATTCGGATATGGGCCTGCTGATGAACATCGTTCTGGGGATCGTCGGCGCTGTCGTGCTCAACTTCATCCTCGTCGCGATCGTCGGTACCACGCTGGGTGGCTGGATCGGTCAGCTGATCGTGGGTGTCATCGGTGCCTGCATCCTGATCGGCGGTTACCGCATGATCCGCCGCGCATAACCTGCGCCGCACCTCATTGTCTCGGAAGAGCCTGCCCCTCGGGGCAGGTTTTTTCGTTTGACGGCAGGGCGCGCGCTTTCTAAGCGGGAGCAAAGGAGCGCCATCATGCCAGATACCCCCGCCGACAAGCCTGCCGAGAAGCCCGCCGACAAAGCCGGGATCAAAAAGCCCAAACGCCCGCAGGAGGTCTATACTCTGGTCGTCGAGGTCGGGCGCTGTGCCAATGACGGGCTGCCCAAAGGGGCTACCGGCGGCGCACTGATGTGCTTTGCGTCCGGCGTGGACGAGGCCGAGGCGGTGCGTGAAACCGTCGCCATCCTGAAGCAGGCCGAGCTGGCACCGCTTGATGTCAACAGCTATGGCACGTTGGCCGAGCGCGAGGCACAGGGCCATGAGGTGAGCGAGGACGAGCGCGCTCTGATGCAGCGGGCGCTTGACGAGAATTCGGTCATCGTGGCGCAGATGACACCGTTCTACAAAGACAGCTGAGGCGGCGGAAAGCTGCTGGGCACGAGGAAATTCACACTCGATCACAGCGGCTTCATTGCAACCTATCGGCGGCCTGCTACACTGTAGGGAAGGCGGCGCGAAGCCGCATTTCCGAGCAGATAAAAGGGACGCCCATGTATCGCGCCGCTAAAGTGACTTTGATTTCCCTGATGGCTTTTTCCAGCCTCTCGGCCTGTGCGGGGCCGGTCGAGGTCTCGCCCCGCCCGCTGATGCGCGGGGCCGATCCGGTCGCCGATCCGGTGCCAGATACCGATCCTGCGACACAGGCCCGTTTCGAAGCATGGGTAAACAACTTCCGCGCGCGCGCCCTTTCGAACGGGATCTCGGCCGGGACATGGGATCGCGCCACCCGTGGCATCAAATATAACCCCAAGGTGATCGAGCGCGACCGCTACCAGTCCGAGTTCACCAAGTCGATCTGGGATTATCTCGACAGTGCCGTCTCTGACACCCGCGTGAGCAATGGCCGTGCCGTGCTTTCGGAAAACCGCGCGGCCCTGACCCAGATCGAGGCGCGCTATGGTGTGCCCAAAGAGGTAGTCGTGGCCGTCTGGGGGATGGAATCCAATTATGGCGCCAATCGTGGCAAGATGGCGGTGATCCCGTCTCTGGCGACGCTCGCCTATGACGGGCGCCGCGGCGAGTTCTTTGCCAAGCAGCTGATCGCCGCGCTCCAGATCATCGATGCGGGCGATATCGATGCCGCGCATATGACCGGCTCGTGGGCGGGGGCGATGGGGCATACCCAGTTCATCCCGACCTCCTATCTGACCTATGCGGTCGATTTTACCGGCGATGGCCGCCGCGATATCTGGTCGAGCGATCCAACCGATGCGCTGGCCTCCACCGCCTCCTATCTGGCGAAATCGGGCTGGCAGCGGGGCGTGGAATGGGGGCGCGAAGTGGTTCTGCCCGCAGGCTTCAATTACGGTCTGACCGGCAAGGGCACCCGTAAATCGGCGTCCGAATGGGCGGCGCTGGGTGTGCGTGATGCGAATGGCCGCAGCCTGCCCGATATGGGGCCGACATCGATCATCGTGCCGGCGGGGGCCAAAGGGCCCGCCTTCCTGATCTCGGGCAATTTCCGCGCGATCCTGCGCTACAACAACGCCGATAGCTACGCGCTGGGCGTGAGCCATCTTGCTGACCGTGTCGCGGGCAAGGGGCCGTTTGTGCAGGACTGGCCGCGCACCGGCAAACCCCTGACGCAGGCGCAGAAAGTCGAACTGCAGGAGCGCCTGACCGCACGCGGTTTCGATACGCAGGGGACCGATGGCAAGATCGGGGCCAATACCACCGAGGCGATCGTGGCCTATCAACGCTCGGCGGGGCTGTCGCCTGATGGCTATCCCACGCTCGAGCTCTTGCAGACGCTGCGCTAACGCGCTTTCATGGCGGGACCAATCAGGAGCCCGCCATGACATCCTCGCCCGTGACTGCCCCGCTACAGACGGCCTTTGCTGCCATTGATGCCGCGAATGCCCAAGACCCCACCCTTGAGGACGGCCAACCTGCAGCGTTGCTATATGGCCAGCGCATGAGCGCCGAGCAGGAGGGGCTGTTCCCCGACGCCTCCGACCGTCTGAAGATCGCGGCCCGTGGCCAGCATATCGAGCGCTGGACCCTGCCGCGCAGCGATTATCCCGAAGGCCGCGCCGGATATCTGGAATGGCGCCGCGAGCAGGGCCGCCGCCATGCGGCGCGCGTGGGCGGCATCATGGCCGATGCAGGCTATGGCGAGGAGGATGTGGCGCAGGTCGAGAAGATGCTGCGCAAGGAAGGTCTCAAGCGCGATGCGGAGGTGCAGGCGCTGGAGGATATCATCTGCTTCACCTTCATCCGCCATTATCTGGGCGATTTCGCACAGACGCAGGAGGCCGACCAGCTTCTGTCTATTGTGCAGAAGACCGCCCGCAAGATGTCTCCCGAGGCAAGGGAGAAGGCTCTGGCGGCCTTCGAGATGCCGCCAGCTTTTGCCGAGGCTTTTATCTGAAAACCCCGACCGAGCGGACGGCTGCCTCAGGCAGCCGTTTTTTCCTCGATGGTGGGGGTCAGTTTCAGCTGTGACGGGCTGCGCTTGGAATATTGCACCGTAATGATGCCGAGGGTGATGATGATCACCCCGATGAAATCGCTCACGCCCAGCGGCTCGTGCAGGACCACGGCCGCAATGGCCACCCCGAAGAACGGGTTGAGGAAATGGAAGGTCGCGGCCTTCACGGCCCCCATACGCTCCACCAGCAGGAACCAGACGAAGGTCGCGAGCACCCCTGGCACCAGCGCCGTATAGAGGAAGGCCACCACAAGCTGCGGCGTATAGGTGATGTCATGCGGCTCGAAGAGCGCCGAGAGGAATGCCAGAGGCACCGCACCCACGAACATCTGTAGCCCCACTGTCATCAGCACATTGCCGCCCGAGGTTGCCCCGCGCACGGCGAGCGTGGCCACGGCGAGCGCCATCGCGCCCGCAAAGCACAAAGCGACGCCCATCGGGCTGACCCCGTCCGAAAGACGCGCCCCCATGATGATGGCAACGCCCGCGATCCCGAGGATCAGACCGGCAAGGCCCAGAGGTTTCATCCGGTCGCGCAGAACGATCCAGCTGAGCCCCGCCACGATCAGCGGCATGGTCGAGGCGATGATTGAGGCGACAGAGGCGCCCACCCATTGCATGGCAATGAAATTGAGCCCCAGATAGATCGCATTCTGGCACAGGCCGAAGATGATGACGCCGCGCCATTGGACCGCCGTCAGCTTCATGCTCTGTCCCATCAGCAGGGCGATGCCGCAGCCCACCACCCCAGACACGAGGAACCGGGCGGCCAGCGCCGCCATCGGGGGCGCTTCGGTGACAATTATCCGCGCCGAGGTAAAGGCCGAGGACCACATCAGGGCAAAAGCCAGCCCCATCAGAATTGCCCGAATATCCATGCTCTATCCATTCCAAACAGAAAGGGGGCCGCGCGATAACCGGCGACCCCCTTCGAGATGTCGTTTATCGACCCGATCAGACGTTGACCGAATCCTTCAGCGCTTTCGCGATGGTGACTTTAACCTGACGGTCAGCCGCTTTGGTCATGGTCTCGCCGGTTGCGGGATTGCGGACCTGACGCTCGGGGCGGTCTTTGCACATGAACTTGCCCAGACCCGGAAGGGTAACTGCACCACCTTCGGAAACTTCTTTGGTCACGATTTCGCTGATCGCGTCCAGAGCTGCCGATGCAGTTTTCTTATCCGCACCCATGGTTTCTGCCAGCGCGGTTACCAGCTGGGTTTTGGTCATCGGTTTCGACATCAAATATTCCTCTTTGTCGCCCCGCTTTTGCGGGATCAATTATCAGGCGCGAAAATCGCTCGTGGGCCTTGTAACACACGGTTTTCAGGCCGCCTGCAAGAGGTTTTCGGATCCCGCGCGCGAAAAATCGCGCGCGGGCCATGAATTTTGCATGATCGAAGGCAGGGCCGCTTCAGAGGAAGGCGGTTTCCTCGAAACTGCGCAATTTCCGGCTATGGATACGCGAGAGCGGCATATCCGAGATCAGTTCCATTGCGCGCACCCCGATCTGCAGGTGGTTGGCCACCTGTGTGCGGTAGAATTCGGTCGCCATCCCGGGCAGTTTCAGCTCGCCATGCAGCGGCTTGTCGGAGACGCATAGAAGCGTGCCATAGGGCACACGGAAGCGGAACCCGTTGGCGGCGATCGTGGCGCTTTCCATGTCGAGCGCCACCGCGCGGGACTGGCTGAGCCGTTGCACGGGGCCGGTCTGGTCACGCAGCTCCCAGTTACGGTTGTCGATGCTCGCCACGGTGCCGGTGCGCATGATACGCTTCAGCTCGTAGCCTTCGAGCTTGGTCACCTCGGCCACCGCATCCTGTAGCGCCACCTGTATCTCTGCCAGCGGCGGGATCGGCACCCAGAGCGGGAGATCGTCATCAAGGACGTGATCCTCGCGCAGATAGGCATGGGCCAATACGAAATCGCCCAGTTTCTGCGAGTTGCGCAGCCCCGCGCAATGGCCCACCATCAGCCAGGCATGCGGGCGCAGCACGGCGATATGGTCGGTCGCGGTTTTGGCGTTCGATGGCCCCACCCCGATATTGACCAGCGTGATCCCCTGACCATCGGGTTTCTTCATGTGGTAGGTGGGCATCTGCGGCAGTTTGGCCAGACCCGGGATCTCGCCCTGTGGATCGGTGATCTCGAAATTGCCGGGGGCGACAAAGCTCGTATAGCCCGAGGACGGATCGGACAGTTTCTCGCGCGCCATCTTCTCGAACTCGTCCACATAGAACTGGTAGTTGGTGAACAGCACATGGTTCTGGAAATGGTCGGCGGCGGTGGCGGTGTAATGCGAGAGCCGCGCCAGAGAATAATCCACACGCTGGGCCGTAAACGGCGCCAGAGGTTTGGTGCCATCGGGGCCGATGGTGAAGGTGCCGTTGACGATATCATCGTTCATATTGGCCAGATCGGGCACGTCGAAGACGTCACGCAGCGAGAAATCCAGCGCGCCTTCCTGCGGGATCGTGACATCGGGGCGCGAGGCCACCGCGAAATGCACAGGCATCGCGGTATCGGATGGGCCGACCTGCACCTTGATGTCGTGATTGCGGATCATCAGGTCCAGTTGCTGGGTCAGATAGTTGCGGAAGAGATCGGGCCGGGTGATCGTGGTGGCGAAAGTGCCCGGCACCGGCACATGGCCGAAGCTCAACCGGCTGTCATGCTTGAGATGCGAGGCCACGGTAATCCGGACCTCCGGATAATAGGCGCGGTAACGCATGCCGGCCCTGCCGCTTTCGAGCGTGGCGTTGAACTTCTCGAGGAGAAAGCTTGTGGCCTCGTCATAAAGCGCCTCGACACGGGCCACGGCAGCGGCGGCATCGTCAAAGAGTTCAGGCTCCGCAGAGGCCGGCATCTGGATTTCTAGGCGCTCACTCATTCAAAAAGCTCCGTCAGTTCGAATTTCGTCACATCCACAAGGCCAAGGTCAGAGATCCGGATCTCGGGGATCACGACAAGGGCCAGCAGGCTGTGCTGCATATAGGCGTTATTGAGGGTGCAGCCACATTCCGCCATGGCCTGCACCATCGCATCGGCACGCTTGGCCACGGTGGCGGCCGGATCATCCGACATCAGCCCCGCAATGGGCAGTGGCACCGAGGCCAGTTCGGCGCCATCCTTCCAGACGGAAATCCCGCCGCCCATCTCGCCCAAGCGGTTCGCGCAAAGGGCCATCATCTCGCGGTCGGTGCCCACCACGATCATATGGTGGCTGTCATGGGCCACGGTGGAGCCCATCGCCATCCGCCCCGTATAGCCGAAGCCCGAGACAAAGCCGTTGGTCACCTTTCCGGTGGCGCGGTGCCGCTCGACCAGCGCGATCTGGGCGACCTCGCCATGCGCCTCCACGCGGCCCTCGGTGACGGGCAGGGTGGCGGTCAGTGCGCGGGTAGGCGCTTGGTTTTCCACGACTCCGATCACGCGGGCGGTAACCTCATTGGCGCCCTCAGGCGCTTCGATGATGAAATCATCGGCCTCGAGCCGTTTGCCCAGCTTCACCGTCTGGCGTGCCGCAGGCGGCCAGTCGTAATGCGGGCACTCGACCATCAGCTTGCCATCCATCGCCACGGTCTGACCGCGGGCAATGACATGGTCCACCGGCAGGGTCTTCAGATCCGAGGACAGGATGATATCGGCACGCCGCCCGGGCGTGATCGAGCCCAGCTCGCGTTCCAGCCCGAAATGGGTGGCGGTGTTGATTGTGCACATCTGCAGCGCCACCAGAGGATCTGCCCCGCACTCCACCGCATGACGGTAGACGCGGTTCATATGGCCCTCGTTCACCAGAGTGCCGGAGTGGCAATCATCGGTGCACAGGATGAAGTTGCGCGGGTCCAGACCTTTCTCGGTGATGGCCGTGATCTGGCTTTCCACATCATACCAAGCAGACCCGAGCCGAACCATCGCGCGCATTCCCTGTCGCATGCGGGCAATGGCATCGGCCTCGCAGGTGCCCTCGTGGTCATCGGCAGGGCCACCCGCCACATAGGCGCGGAAAGGCGCCCCCAGATCGGGCGAGGCATAATGCCCACCTACCGTTTTGCCCGCCTCTTGGGTTGCGGCGATCTCGGCCAGCATCTTGGGGTCGGCATTCACCACGCCTGGGAAATTCATCATCTCGCCGAGGCCCACGATGCCCGGCCATGTCATGGCCTCGGCCACATCCTCGGGCGAGATCTCGAAACCCGTGGTCTCGAGCCCCGGAGCCGAGGGCGCGCAGGAGGGCATCTGGGTGAAGATGTTTACCGGCTGCAGGGCCGCCTCGTCATGCATCATCCGCACGCCCTGAAGGCCCAGCACATTGGCGATTTCGTGCGGGTCGGTGAACATGGTGGTGGTGCCATGCGGGATCACGGCTGCGGCAAATTCGGCAGGCGTCAGCATCCCGCTCTCGATATGCATATGCGCGTCGCAAAGCCCGGGCAGCATGAAGCGCCCCTCGGCCTCGATCACCTCCGTTTCAGGGCCTATGCAGGCTGTCAGATCGGGGGCTATGGCCGCAATGCGGCCATCGGCAATCGCGATATCGTGGCCGTCCAGCACCTCGCGGGTGTGGACATTGACCCATTTGCCCTGACGGATCACCAGATCGGCGGGCGCGCGCCCGGCGGCGACGGCGATCAGGCGCGTGGCGGCTTCGGGCCATGTTTTCAGTGTGTTCATATCCATGTCCCACTGTGCATTCGGATTTGATACAACGCAAGATGGTGCGAACATCGCGCGTTGTTTTGACGTTTCGTCCGCGCTACATCTTGCACATGACACAGATGCGAAAACCCAAGATCTCGATCACATATTGCACCGGTTGCAACTGGCTTTTGCGGGCCGGATGGATGGCGCAGGAACTTCTGCAGACCTTCACCGAGGATCTGGGCGAGGTAGCGCTGGTGCCCGGCTATGGCGGGGTCTACGAGATCCGGCTGGAGGGCGAGCTGATCTGGGAACGCAAGCGCGATGGCGGCTTCCCCGAACCCAAGGAGATCAAGCGCCGCATCCGCGACGTGATCTTCCCCGGGCGTGATCTGGGCCATATCGACAAACACAGCGAGGCAAAGCCATGAAAACCCTTCTTTCCATCGGCCATGGCTATTCGGCCCGTGCCATCGCGCCTGCGCTCATCGAGAATGGCTGGACGGTCTATGGCACTGTCCGCACGGAAGAAAGCGCGGCTCTGGCCGAGGCGCAGGGGGTGAAGCCGATTATCTGGACCGCGCCTGATGATCCGTCGGTGCTGCCTTTGGCGGAGGTCACGCATATCCTGTCCTCGGTCGCGCCCGAGCGGGGCGAGGACCAGATGGACCCCGTTCTGGCCTGTGCCGCGATGGAGATCGCCCATGCGCCGATGCTTGAATGGATGGGCTATCTGTCCACCATCGGGGTCTATGGCGACCGTGAGGGCGGCTGGGTCGATGAGTATTCCGAGCGCACGCCCTCGACCGCGCGGGGCCGCGCAAGGCTGCAGGCCGAGGAGATGTGGACACGTCTGGGCCAGATCGCCGATATTCCGGTGAACCTGTTCCGGCTGGCGGGGATCTATGGTCCGGGCCGGGGGCCGTTTGAAAAAGTGCGTCAGGGCAAAGCGCGGATTGTCGACAAGCCCGGACAGGTGTTCTCGCGCATCCATGTCGAGGATATCGCGCAGGTGGTCCATGCCGCGATCATGCGCCGCGATCTGTCGGGGGCGTGGAATGTCTGCGATGATTGCCCCATCGATCCGGGCGAGGTGCTGGCCTATGCTGCCGAGCTGCTGGGCATGCCCAAGCCGCCGGTCGTGGCCTTTGATGAAGCCTCCATGTCGCCCATGGCGCGCAGCTTCTATTCCGAATCGCGTCGGGTGAAGAATGACCGGATCAAGGACGAGCTGGGCGTGACGCTGAAATATCCCAATTACAAGGTCGGGCTACAGGCGCTGCTGGCGCAGTCCGAAGGATAAGTTTCAAGAGCCCGTCATCTGGCTGTAAGGTTGGTTTTGAAAACTCTCCACAACGTCCTTCGTTGTGGAGACCTCCATGATCCTCTCGCCTTTGCGCTTCTCGGCCCTGTCATGGGGGCGTAGCCGTCTGCACGCCCGCCGCGCGCCTTTTCTGGTGATGGTGGTGCTGGCGCTCGTCGTGGCGCTCAGCCCGCCCGAGCCGCGGCGCTACGGGGATCACCTGCAGATCGCTCTGCCGGTTCTGGCGCTGGGCTGCGAGATCGCCAATGGCAATGGTTGGGAATATCTGGGCCGCTATGCGGTGCTCTTTGCCGGTATCCACGGGTCGAAACGCTCTCTCGGGGATATTCCGCTCAACACGCGGCCCAATGGCAAGCCCTATGGCTTCCCCTCGGGCCATACCGCCACCGCGACGTTCGGCGCAGCGAGCCTCGTAAACAGCTGCCTGCTGTCGAGCCCCGTGGCCAAAGGCGCGGTCATTCTGGCTGCCGCCTTTACCGGCGCGAGCCGCATCCAGTCGCATAACCATGACATCTGGCAGGTTCTGGCAGGTGCGATCTGGGGCATCTTCTGTAACGGAGCCTTCCGGCGCGACAGCTTCATGCGGCGCGGGATCGCGCGCGGGCTGCGCGCTATGGGACGCGGCATCACGCGGGGTGGCAAGGTGGTGGCGCGGGGCACCCGCCGCTGGCTCCGGCTGCAGGTCGGGTTGGGTGTCGAGTCCCTGTCGCGCAAGCGTCTCCAGATCAGGAAAGCAGAAAAGGTAATCTGATCCATGCGACGACATAGCGTCATGGCCGGCCTCCTCATGGCCGGTTTTTCCATATCCGCACCGGCGCTGGCCGAGACGGAGATCTCGCTCTATTCGGGCGCACAATCGGCGCCGCGTTCGGGGGTCGATATCTCGGACCATATCGATCTGGGCGACCGCCACATCACCGCAGGCTGGGAGGGGAGATCCTTCAGCAAACCCTATTATTGGGGCGCGCGGGTGACCCGTTGGGAAAATCCGAATTTCGGCTGGGGGGCGGAGTTCACCCATACCAAGGTCTATGCCGATAAGGACACGCTCGCTAAGGCGGGCATGTCGCATTTCGAGTTCTCGGATGGCGAGAATATCGCGACGATCAATGCCATGTATCGCTGGCCCGGCCTCTGGCGTGATCTCTGGCGGCGCGAGATCACACCCTATGTCTTGGGCGGGATCGGGATCTCCGTGCCGCATGTGGAGACGGTGACGGCACATGACCGCACATGGGGCTATCAGCTGGGTGGTCCTGCGATACGGCTGGGGGCAGGGGTGAGCTATGCCATCAGCACGAACTGGTCGGCCTTTGGCGAATACCAGATGACATGGTCGCGCAATGATGTGGAGTTCGATACCGGCGGCAGCCTGAAGACCGATATCATCACCAATGCGGTGAATATCGGGGTGAGTTACCGGTTCTAAGAAAGCCCCGCGTGAGGCGGGGCTTTCTTTTCAGGCGGATTGCAGGTTGAGCGGGCGCTCGCGCACGGGGAGGTGGATGATGGCCGACAAAAGCCCGACCCCCACGCCCACCCACCACACGGCGGTGTAATTGCCATACATGTCGTAGAACCTGCCGCCGAGCCAGACACCCAGAAACGCGCCCAGCTGGTGGCTGAAGAACACCACCCCGTAAAGCGTGCCCATATAGCGCAGCCCGTAGATCTGGGCGACGAGCCCCGAGGTGAGCGGCACCGTGGCCAGCCATAGTGCACCCATCACCAGCGAGAAGATCAGCACGCTGGCGGGAGTGATGGGCAGGAGGATGAAGGCACCTGCCGCGATGGTCCGGCCCAGATAGACGGCGGCGAGCAGATATTTCTTTGACCAGCGATGGCCCGCCCAGCCTGCGAATACGGTGCCTGCGATATTGGCCAGACCGATCACGGCGATGGAGACGGCACCGAGCGCCGAAGTGGTCTCGATCCCGAGATTGGCGAGCATCGAGCCCGGAGCGATAGCGCCGCACATCTCGGTGACCATGGCGGGGAAATGCGCGGTGATGAAGCCCAGCTGGTAGCCGCAGGAGAAGAAACCGATGAAAATCAGCGAATAGCTCGGGTCGCGGAAGGCCCGCCCCAGCACTTGCCCCATGCTCTCGCTCGGGCCGGGGCTGGCGGCTTCGGGGGCGCGCAGCATGGGCAGCAGCGACAGGGTGGCAAGGATCATCAGCGCGAAGATCAGGAAGACGCTCTGCCAGCTCATATAGGCCAGAAGGATCTCGGCCAGAGGCGCGCCGAAGACCTGCCCTGCCGAGCCTGCCGCGGTGGCGATACCAAGCGTCAGCGAGCGGTTCTTGTCGGAGCTGGCGCGCCCGACGATGGCAAGGATGACGCCGAAGCCCGTGCCTGCGATGCCGAAGCCCACCAGCGTCTCGAGGAACTGGTGTTGCAGCGGCGTGGTGGCGAAGGACGAGAAGACGAGCCCCCCTGCATAGAGGAAGGCGCCCAGAATGATGGCGCGGCGGTCCCCGAAACGCTCGGCAATGGCGCCGAAGATCGGCTGGCCGATGCCCCAGAACAGATTCTGGATGGCGATCGCCAGCGAGAATTCCGCGCGGGGCCAGTCGAATTCCTCGGCAATCGGGATCTGGAAGACCCCGAAGCTTGCGCGGATGGCGAAGCTGAGCATCAAGATCACGGCGGATCCGACGAGGATCGGGGTGAAAAGGCGTTGGTTATGCATGGTGGCTCCTGTCTTGCGGACAGGTTTGGCAGATCGCATGATCGCGTCAAGCGGCGGCTTGTGATGGATACAATCGAAAGGGGCGCTGCCCCTCTGGCCCGTTCCGGGCCATTCACCCCGGGATATTTCTAGACGCTGGAAGAGAGGCGCTCTGCGGCGGCCCGTCCTGCCGCGAAGCCCGTGGCAAAGCAGGCGGTCAGCAGATAGCCACCCGTGGGGGCCTCCCAGTCGAGCATCTCGCCCGCCGCGAAAATACCCGGCAGGGCGCGGAGTTCGAGATCGGAGGTCAGGGCGCGGGCGCTGATGCCGCCTGCGGTGGAGATGGCTTCCTCGATCGGGAAAGGGGCGCCCAGGGGCACGGGGAGATGTTTCAGCAGCGCCGCGAGGGCTTCGGGGTCCTGTGGCAGCGGGCGGGCCCATTCGTTGAGCAGTGCCAGTTTCACGGGATCGAGCCTTGTCGCTTTGCGCAGATGGTTCGAGAGGCTCTCCTTGCCGCGGGGACGGGCGAGGCGGTCTGTCAGCGTGGCGATGTCGGTATCGGGCAGGAGGTCGAGAGCGAGCGGGTAGCCGTTGCGCAGTTTGGACGAGATCTCGTAGATCCCGCCGCCCTCGAAGCCACGGGCGGAGAGGATACATTCCGCGCGCAGGCTCTGCGCTCCGACCAGAAAGGCAATGGATTTGAGCGGCTTGCCGAAATGGGGCTGCATATGGGGTGACCATGCAACATGGAAGCCCATATTGGCAGGGCGGAAGGGGGCGAGGTCTATGCCCTTGATCGCAAGCAGGCCCGCCCAATGACCGGTGGAGCCAAGGCGGGGCCAGGAGGCACCGCCCAGAGCGAGCACGCAGACCTTGGCGTCAACGGGCTGCGGCCCTTCGGGCGTGTCGAAGAGGAAGGCGCGGCCCTCCCATCCGGTCCAGTGCCAGCGGGTGTGGCGCTGGACGCCGAGCGCGTCGAGGCGGGAGAGCCATGCGCGCAGGAAGGGCGAGGCTTTCATGCCGGTCGGGAAAACGCGGCCGCTCGAGCCGGTGAAGATATCGATACCCAGATCGCGGGCGAAGTCCTGCATCTGGGCGCTTCCGAAAGCGGTCACATAAGGGTGGATCCACGTTTCGGGATACTGCGCGGCAAGGGCCTCGGGCGGTTCGTCCTTGGTGAGGTTCAGCCCCGATTTTCCCGCCATCAGGAATTTGCGCGCAGGTGTGGGCATGGCATCGGCCAGAATGACCTTATGGCCCGCACGGGCGATCTGTTCGGCGGCCATCAGCCCTGCGGGGCCTGCGCCGATCACGAGCGCGGTCATCGTCTGGCCATCATCGAGAGCCGCAGGAAGGCGCGTTCGATCAGTGCCATCTGCGGCGCGCGCGAGGCCGAGCGAAGCGTGAGGTCGGTCTCGATCAGGATCTGGAGGGCCTCCTCGAGGCGGAACATGCCCCAGCTTTGCGCCTGTCTCTGCATCCGGTCGCGGCGCGGGCCGAAAATCGGCGGGCGCATCTTGGCGATACCTGCTCCCGGACCACCCGGATCGGAGGCCGCGGCATGGAGCGCGCGGAAATGGCGTAGCGCCTGGATGGCGAGCGCCACCGGCTGGATGCCCTGACCGGTGAGACGGGTCATCATCGGCCCGAGCTCGTTGGCACGGCCTTCTGCCACGATATTGAGCAGATCATCGGTGCCTGCCTCGATCGTGGCGGGCGCACAGGCATGGATATCGGCGGGCGTCACCGGCGTGTTCTCGCCATGCATATAGAGCGCGAGCTTGTCCACCGTTTGCCGGAAATCCCCCGGATCGAGGGCACGGGCGAGATTGTGCAGATCGGTTGTCGCCTCGGGCGTCATCTGGGCGATGCCCGCGCGTTTGAGAATATCCTCGATTTCCTCGCGCGAGGGCGGGTCATCATAGATGCCGATGGCATAGGCGTTCTGGTGGGTCTCGAAAACCTTGCGCAGCTTGGATTTGGCGGTGAGCGAGCCGGCGGTGACGATGATCTGCGCATCGCCGCCATGCCAGTCCTTTACCGCCCCCGCGATGGTATCGGCCAGCCCGTCGGTCGCCTGCTCGACAAAGACCGCGCGCGGGCCCGGGAAAAAGCCCACGGCCTTCACCGCATCTGCCAGCATCGCACCATCACGGCGCAGCTCGGAGGCCTCGATCCGCGTAAGCCGCATCTCCTCCTCGGCCGTGGGGCCAAGGAGCGCCTTGATCACCTCCTGCCGCCGCAGGGCCACCCGCATCGCATCGGCCCCGAAAATCAGGAGCCCCATACGGTCGGGGTCGGGCTTGGCAAAATAGCGCGTGGCGGCAATGCCGGTGAGTTTCATGCCGGTCTCTCTATCAGCCTTGTCAGAGGCCTATTCGGGAAGCGATCCGGCCTGTGCCAGAAGGCGTGTCACGGTCTGGTCGGCCAGAATGGTCATCAGCCGTTTATGGGCATCGCGCTCGGCGGTCTGGGTGGCCACGATCGTGCCGGTGGCCGACCAGCTGGTGAAGGAGGCCACGCGGCCCGTCAGCAGCACCGCATTGCTGGCAGTGTTGTAGAGCCGGTAGGTGGCCGTGCCGTTGAGCGAATAGCGGTTGGTGACGTCATCGCGGCTGATCGCCTGATCCATCACATCGGTCGTGATGGTGTAGGACAGCCGGTAGCGCGGGGAGGTGGCGGGATTGAGCCGCTCCGAGATGCGCCGGACATAGGCGAAATCATCCGTCGTTTGCGGGGCATCCACCTCGACGCCCGACAACAGCTTGGCCCCGCCTCCCTTGGGCCCATAGGCGGGGGTAAAACCGCAAGCGGCGAGTGCGGGGGCGGCAAGCGCCCCCAGCAGGAAGGTTCGGCGGTTAGATGACCACATTGACGATACGCCCCGGAACAACGATCAGTTTCTTGGGCTGACCACCGGCCAGCGCCTTTTGCACATGCTCGTCTGCCAGAACCAGTTTTTCAACCTCGTCTTTGGGCATATCCTTCGGCACGCTCAGTTCCGAGCGGCGTTTGCCATTGATCTGGATCGGCAGGGTGACATTGTCATCCACCACCAGTGCCGGATCGGCCTTGGGCCATGCGGCTTTGACAACGAAGCCCTCGCCGCCCATCAGCGCCCAGATATCCTCGGCCAAGTGGGGCACCATCGGCGACATCAGCTGGGCGGTCAGCTTCATCGCCTCACGGCGCGCGGCGTTGGAGGCGTTCGTCTTCGACAGGGTATTGGCCTGTTCGTAGAGTTTCGCGATGGCCTTGTTGAAGGCGAAGCCCTCAATGGATTTCGTGATCTCGTCGATGGCCTTATGGGTCGCGCGCAGCAGATCCTCGTCGGCTTTCGCGTCACCATCAACCCCTTCGGCAATGTCATTGGCGATGCGCCAGACACGGGCCAGGAACTTCGAGGCCGCTTCCGCACCCGCAGCCGTCCATTCGACATCACGCTCGGGCGGGCTGTCGGACATGACGAACCAGCGCGCGGTATCGGCGCCGAAATCGCGGATGATATTCATCGGGTCCACGACATTGTTCTTAGATTTCGACATCTTGGCCGAGGGCACCACGGTGACCTTTTCGCCGGTGGCCTTCACATAGGTGCCATCTTCACGCTCCTCGACCTGTTCGGGATAGTGATAGACAGGGCGTCCATCGGCACCGGTGGTCTTGAAGATCGCATGCGTCACCATGCCTTGGGTGAACAGCGCGTTGAAGGGCTCGCGGGCGCTGTCGGGCAGGTGGCCCGTCTCGTTCATCGCACGGGCGAAGAAGCGCGAATAGAGCAGGTGCAGGATCGCATGCTCGATGCCGCCGATATACTGGTCGACATTCATCCAGTATTTGGTCTCGTCGGTGGTGGGCGTATCGGCGCGCGCGCAAGTGAAGCGCGAGTAATACCACGAGCTGTCCACGAAGGTGTCCATCGTGTCGGTCTCGCGCTTGGCCGCCGTGCCACATTTCGGGCAGGCGCAATCGCGCCATGTCGGGTGACGGTCCAGCGGGTTGCCGGGCACATCAAAAGTGACGTCATCGGGCAGGCGGACGGGCAGGTTGGCCTTCGATTCGGGAACCACGCCGCAAGTCGGGCAATGGACAACCGGAATCGGGCAGCCCCAATAGCGCTGGCGCGACAGGCCCCAGTCGCGGAGGCGGAATTTGGTCACGCCTTTGCCGAAGCCCTTGTCTTCCGCAACCTTGATGGCAGCCGCCACAGCTTCTTCACCAGTCTGGACTTCGGCGCCCGCGAAACCGCGGATGTAGCGGACCTTCTCGGTCTTGGCGGGCACGAAGGCCTCGGTCAGCGCCGTCTCTTCCGCGCCCTCGGCTGCGAAGACCGGCGTGATTGGCAAGCTGTATTTGGTGGCAAACTCGAAATCGCGCTCGTCATGGGCAGGGCAGCCGAAGATCGCGCCGGTGCCATAATCCATCAGGATGAAATTCGCGACCCAGACCGGCAGTTCCCAATTGGGGTCCAGCGGGTGTTTCACGCGGATGCCGGTATCGCGGCCCAGCTTCTCGGCGGTCTCGATCGCTTCTTCGGTGGTGCCGCCCTTGCGGCACTCGGCGAGGAAAGCGGCAAATTCGGGGTTGCCCTTCTCCAGCTCTTTCGCCAGCGGGTGATCGGGCGAGATCCCCACAAAGCCCGCACCCATCAGCGTATCGGGGCGGGTGGTATAGCACTCGATGGTTTCAAAACCCGCAGGCGCGTTCAGCGTCTCGAAGCCGAATTCCAGACCCTGCGACTTGCCGATCCAGTTGGCCTGCATCAGGCGCACCTTCTCGGGCCAGTCCTTCAGATTATCGAGGCTGTCCAGGAGATCGCCGGCCATATCGGAGATCTTGAAGAACCATTGCGTCAGTTCCTTACGCTCGACATCTGCGCCCGAGCGCCAGCCCTTGCCGTCGATCACCTGCTCGTTGGCCAGAACCGTCATATCGACCGGATCCCAGTTCACGATGGCGTTCTTGCGGTAAACCAGACCCTTTTCGAGCATATCAAGGAACATCGCTTGCTGCTGGCCGTAATATTCGGGGTCGCAGGTCGCAAATTCGCGCGTCCAGTCCAGCGAGAAGCCCAAGGGGCGCAGCTGGCCCTTCATCGTCTCGATATTGGCATAGGTCCAGTCTTTGGGATGGCCGCCCGAAGCCATCGCCGCATTCTCGGCGGGCATCCCGAAGGCATCCCAGCCCATCGGGTGCAGCACGGCCAGACCGCAGCTCATCTTGTAGCGGGCAACCACATCCCCCATGGTGTAGTTGCGCACATGGCCCATATGGATGCGCCCCGACGGATAGGGGAACATCTCGAGCACATAGTATTTCTCTTTATCGGCATCCGGCTTGGCGGTGAACACACCGGCCTCCGCCCATGCGTCTTGCCATTTCTGTTCGGATTGGCCCGGTGCGTATTGCGCCATGTCTCGCCCCTTGAGCTGCGAATAACTGTCTTTGGGTGCTTGCTACACTGTCCACAGGGCCAAGGTCCAGACAGCTTGGGGAGAAAGCATGGCTGCAATGCAAAACGCCCGACACTGTGGCCGGGCGTCTGTCGGGGATGTCGGGAAGCTTTACAGCTTCGAATCGGCCACACGGATCTGGCGGGCACGGGTCAGGATCGCATCCTCGACCGCCTGCACGGTTTGCGCCGAGACCGCGCCGCCGCGGCTTTCCAGCGAGACTTTCAGCGAGCGCGCATCGAGGGCCGGATCGGTCACATGGATCGTGGCGCGGTAAGCGCGCCCACCACCCGGAGGGGTGCCATAGCCCGTCACGATCACGCCGGTGAAGGGATCGACCGACTGGATCGGCAGGAAGTCGAGCACTTCGAGGCTGGCTTGCCAGATGTATTTATTGACCTCGACGGTCACATTCGGGTCATCATTGTTCTTGAACAGATCGAACAGGGTCGAACGGGCACCACGATCTGCGGGGTCGGTGCGGACTTCGGTCCCGACATCACCACTGATATGCGATTCCGAGGCTACATCGCGATAGCCACCTTCGGGCGCGTTTTTCTGATTCCATGCAATGCCTTGGCCGCAAGCCGCCAGAGACAGGATAAGGCCGCCGAGTGCCGTCATACGGATGGTCTTTTGGATCGTCATCAAAACGCTGCCCCCTGATCGCCTGCCACGCACTCTATATACATGTGCAGGATCTAGTATCGTCCAATGATTTTGTCCTTATCTTATGGGTCATGGGCGGACAAGGCATTTCCCTGCAATCATTTGTCATCTGGCGGCGGTCCCGCGGCGGGGATCCGCCCGATGGCTCGCAAACAGGGTGTGGCAAGAGTGCACCACGAAAATGTGCCTGTGCTCACGGGGCTTTGCTTTTCGTTGCAATGCGGACTGGGGGAGGCGAAAAGACTGCATACCCAATTCGGATTTCCCTGAGTTGGGATTGACCTTAGAGACAATGAGGGAAAACGATGAAAAAGGTTCTCTTCGCGACGACCGCTCTGGTCCTGTCCGCAGGCGTCGCAGCAGCAGAAGTTTCGCTTTCGGGCGACGGCCGTATGGGTGTTGTCTATGACGGCGACAACGCAAACTTCAACTCGCGCGCTCGTGTGAAATTCACCCTGTCGGGCGAATCCGACTCGGGTCTGGCCTTCGGCGGCGCATTCCGCGTTGACCAAGAAGACGAAAACGGCGGTTCGGCTTCGCAAGGCGCAGCTGGTTCGGTCTTCGTTTCGGGCGCCTTCGGCCGCGTTGAAATGGGTGACGTTGTTGGCGCACCGGAAGCTCTGTTCGGCGACTTCTACGAAGTTGGCTACACCGACCTCGACGGTAACGGCGGCAACGACATCGGTTACCTGACCGGCGACAGCGCGAACTTCACCGAAAACAACAACCCGGAACTGCTGTACACCTACTCGACCGGCCCGGTCTCGCTGGCAGCATCGTTCTCGGACGGCACCAACCCCTCCGCTCCGGTTGATGGCCAAGAGATGGCAATCGCTGGTGCGTACACCTGGACCAACTACACCTTCGGCGCAGGCTACGAGTACATCGACGGCGGCGACACCGGTGTTGACGCTGGCCAAGTTGACCTCGCAATGGTTGCCGCTCTCGGCGCGACCAACGTGAAAGTCTTCTACGCAACCGGTACGCAAGACTCGACGCTGGACAACAACTTCGGCATCGGCGCTGACTACACCATGGATGCATGGACCTTCGGCGGCTACGTTCAGTACACCGACCTCGACGGCGCGACCTTCGCAGGCGACACCGCAGCTGACAACGCTGTTTGGTACGGCGTTGGCGCTTCCTACGATCTGGGCGGTGGCCTGTCGGTTAAAGGCGGTATCGCTGACTCCGACCTCAAAGACACCGACATGATCGCCGACCTCGGCATGAAGTTCTCGTTCTAATCCTTTCAGGATCTGAACCGGACTACGGAAGAGCGGGCCTTGTGCCCGCTCTTTTGCATTTGGGCTTTGCCTTTTGGCGCTGCACATGGTGTTTTGCCCCCGAACCTATCCGGGAAAGGGCAAGATCATGGGGCTTGAAGAGATTATCGAGCGGATCGCCACCGCAGAGAAACGCGCAGGCCGCGCGCTTGGCTCGGCCAAGCTGATCGCGGTGTCCAAGGTCCAGCCGCCAGAGCGCGTCGAGGCAGTGCTGGAACAGGGTCATCGTCTGTTTGGCGAGAATTACGTTCAGGAAGCGCAGGGCAAATGGCCGGCATGGCGCGAGGTCTATCCCGATGTGCGGGTGGAAATGATCGGCCCGCTGCAATCGAACAAGGCGAAACTGGCGGTGGAGCTGTTCGAGGCGATCCATTCGGTGGACCGCATGTCGCTGGCGAAAAAGCTCGCCGGTCTGGCGCAAGAGCGTGGCCAGACGCCCGATCTTTTTGTGCAGGTGAATACGGGGCGCGAGCCGCAAAAGGCCGGTATCCTGCCCGAGGATCTGGACGGGTTCATCAAGGATCTGATCGCGATGGACCTCCCCGTGCAGGGGCTGATGTGCATCCCGCCCGAGGGCGAGCCCGCCCGCCCGCATTTCGATGCACTGGCCGAGATGGCGCGCCGCAACGGGCTGTGGGGCCTGTCGATGGGCATGTCATCGGATTTCGAAGAGGCGATTGCCGCAGGGGCGACCCATGTGCGCGTCGGCTCGGCCATTTTTGGCGCGCGCGACTATAAGGCCTAGGCCTTATCGCGCTGTTTCGCAGTGCGAATTTGCGGATAACAGGCAAGGGGCGGGATCAGAAGTGTCTCGCCCTGTTGCACAGTCCGCGCCAGCCAGATCAGGTGATCGCGCCGGAACGCCAGACATCCCGCCGTGGGATAGCCCGCACGGCGGCGCTGATGCAGGAAGATGGCCGAGCCTTTGCCCGCCTCCGCCTGCGGGTAGTTCCAGCTGGTCAGCAGGATGATATCGTAAAGCGGATCGGCACGGCGCAGGACCTCGTGGCCAGGCCCGAAGGGTGCGCGGACCTGCTGGTTATAGGCGGGATGATCTGACGCATCACACCACAGATCGCGCGGGCCTATAGGCGTGGCCCAGGGCTGGGGGGCGGCCATCCGGTCGGCGCGGTAGCGCATGCCCATGATCTGCAGCGCGGCAATCGGGGTCGCGCCATCGCCCTCGCGTTTGTTGACCGACAACCCGCCGCGCCCGATCTCCACCGGCAGGGTCCGCCCGCGCATCAAAAGCCCCGCAGGCGTGAGGCGCATCACAGGATATGCCCCGATTTGGCGGCTTTGGTGGCCAGATAATTGGCGTTGAAGCGGCTCATGCCCACCTTCAGCGGCACCCGCTCGACCACCTCGATTCCGTGGCTTTGCAGCATATCGACCTTCTTGGGATTGTTGGTCAGCAGGCGGGTCTTGCTGAAGCCGAGCCGTTTCAGAAGTGCCGCGCCGATGCGGAAATCACGCTCGTCATCCTCGAAGCCCAAGCGGTGATTGGCATCGACTGTGTCGAATCCCTGATCCTGCAGTGAATAGGCGCGCATCTTGTTGGCCAGCCCGATCCCGCGCCCTTCCTGATTGAGATAGAGCAGAACACCCGCCCCGTTCTCGCCCATCTGGCGCAGGGCGGCATCGAGCTGCGGGCCGCAATCGCATTTGAGCGAGCCCAGCACATCGCCGGTGAAACAGGCCGAATGGAGCCGCGCGAGCACGGGCTTTGCACGGTCTGGCGAGCCGATCTCGATGGCGTAATGTTCCTCGGCGCCGTTATCGGGGCGGAACACATGCACGCGGCCTGCCTCGGAGGCCCGCATCGGCACCCGCGCGGCGGATACCGGCGCGAAACGGGCCTCGGCTGCGAGGTTTTCCATCGCTTCTGCGCTCGCCAGACGGGTAAGCCCGTCGGGTGCTTGCGCCACGCTGACCAGCAGCGCCGAGGGCAGAAGCTGTGCCGATTTAACCAGCTGGATCGCGGTGCGGGCAATCTGTGCATCGCCTTCGCGCAGGGTTTTGAGCGGGCCTTTCATCGGGGTCGCCAAATCATCCGCCGGATCGGCGATGGCACGCAGCCAGCGAAGATCGGCATCTGCGGGCACCCAGACGCGGGCGAGATCCTCGTCATAGACGCGGGCCTTGAGCGTCTCGGCCCGCCATGAGGTGATCGCAAGCGTCAGTGGACCCAGCTCCCGCATCGCCGCAAGGCGCGCCGGATCGAGCGTCTCGACCGAAGCGGCGAGCGTCGTGTCATCAAGCACGACCGGCAGGCCCATACGCAGATCGGCGCGGGCGCGGTTGAGTCGTTCGGCAGGCGAGGGGCATAGAGAACCGGTCATCATGCGGAACTGATAGCCAAGACTGAAACAAATTGAAACATATCTTGGCGTTTCGACACGTCCGCGTGAGAAAGATTTCACCCCCCTTGTCGTTTTGTCACTTCGGAACAATGTCTAACCCGAGCAACACGAGACTTGGCGGTGCCGCGACCCTTTCGGGGGCCTGTCCGCCGGAACGGAGGCATGAATGTCAGGTTTGAAGAAAATCCTTTTGGTCGATGACGACACCGATCTGCGCGAGGCACTGGCCGAGCAACTGGTCGCCACGGAGGATTTCGATGTATTCGAGGCCGGCACCGGCGCGGAAGCGGTCGAGAAGGCGAAAGCCGGACTGTATGATCTGGTCCTTCTGGATGTGGGTCTGCCCGATACCGATGGCCGCGAGCTGTGCAAGAAGCTGCGCAAGCAAGGCGTGAAATGTCCGATCCTGATGCTGACCGGCCATGACACCGACGCCGATACAATTCTCGGTCTCGACTCGGGCGCCAATGACTACATCACCAAACCGTTCAAGTTCCCCGTGCTTCTGGCCCGCCTGCGCGCCCAGCTTCGCACGCATGAACAGTCGGAGGATGCTGTTTTCCAGCTCGGCCCATATACTTTCAAACCCTCGCTCAAGCTGCTTGTCGACGATAAAGACAAGAAGATCCGCCTGACCGAGAAAGAGACCAATATTCTCAAATTCCTCTATCGGGCCCCCGATGGTGTGGTGCCGCGCGATATCCTGCTGCATGAGGTCTGGGGCTATAATGCGGGCGTCACCACCCATACGCTCGAAACCCATATCTACCGCCTGCGCCAGAAGATCGAGCCCGATCCCACCAATGCGCGCCTGCTGGTGACCGAATCCGGTGGCTACCGTCTGGCCGCCTGAGCCTTCGCCTTCCTCTTATTGTCTCTAAGGGAAATCTACGGCGAAACGGCCCTACCCGTCGCGGGGTGGGGCCATTTTATATGGTTACTTGGCCATACCCAAAGTCATATCCATGCAGAGCGGTGCGTTGAGCGGCGTGCCTGCCGCGCGGATCGTGCGCAACTTGGCCTTATAGGCTGCGGCCATGGGCAGGGCAGGGATCAGCGGTGTGACGACAGCCATCGCATCGGGGGTTCCGATCTCGCGATCGATCTCGTCGATGATCTGGTCCGGCGGCGTTTCGGGGGCGAGGTTGAGCCGCCACATCGCCATTTCCAGCATGGTCGCAGGGCGGCGTGCCTCGAAGGCGCTGCCCAGACTGTTGCTTGTGCCGTTATCGGGCGGTTCGATCGCACCCATGCGGTTGGCGGCGACATCAGCGGCTTGTGCCGCAGCAAAGACCTCCAGTGCCCGACGGAAACCCTTGCCCGCATCAAAGGTATAGAGTTGCGAGAATTGCGGCACGTCGCAATAGCCCAACTGGTCGGGATCGGCACCGGTCTGGGCCATCCATGCGGTCAAGAGCGGAAGACCTTCCCGTGGGAGCGGACTGAATTTCGCCTGGCCCAGCTCGGTGGTCAGGGTGAAGCCGCCCGCCGCGTTGCCTGCCACTTTCGCACCGTTCATCCGGCGGATGAGGGGCTCGAAATAGAGCTTCTGGTCGGCGGTCGGATCGCCTGACTTGCGGTTGGCATCGCTCGGCTTGTCATCACGGGTCACGTTGCGGTCGGTCACCTTCAGCGTGCCGTCCTTCTCGCTATAACGCAGCTTCAGCCCGTCCCAAAGCATGTCGCAATAATCGGTGTCGCGGCAGGCCGTGGCATCGGGGGGCGTGATCGACGCATAGGTCACCGTGATCGTCGTTCCGTCGACCTGCAGATGGATATAGCGCGGATCGGTCTTCTCGGTATCGAGAATCGGGGTCGCCAGAAGATAGCCGCCATCAGGCAGGGCATGGGCCATATCGGCCCAGAGCAAAGCAGGAATCAGACAGAAAAGCGCACGCATGCCAAAGATCCGGAAGAACTCCTTCTTTCGTAGCCTGCGCCGCGTTCGCTGCGCAAGGCCGCAACGCAGATAAAACGTTTCATGCCCGCCAATATTACAACCGGACGGCGTATCCTGTGGCGATCAGACCGTGGGATAGGCTTCGGCTTCGGCCTCTTCCAGATCGATCCCCAGCGCCTCTGCCCCGAGTTCCAGATGTTCGGCCAGAAGAGGGTTGTCCAGAAGATACTCGGCCGTCGGAACAGAGGCTTCGGTCCGCGCCATTTCGATCGCGTCCTCGAGGTCTTCGGCGTCATAGGTGTCGCGTCCGATCCACATGATCGCGGTCAGGTCGGCCTGCTCGTCCTCGTTCATGGCGGCAATGAAGCCCTTCAGCTCACGCGCCTTGCCGCTGCCGGGGATATCGGCATCGAATTTACGCGCGCGAAGGATAACAGTGGCAAGTTTGGATGGGGATAGCGTCAGCATGGGTTTGTCCTCCATATGGGTCAAGTGTCGCGCTATCTCCAGCATCGGGCAAGTAAAATCAGCGGGCCCCTAATCTTGCGACGTATCGTCAGCCAGAAGCGGCGAGGACAGGGTGCGCGGATGCGCCTCGACGAAGGTGGGGCTCTCCAAGGTGCTCTCCTCGGGCACTACGCCCATCACCTCGAAGCGCCGCGCCGCCGGCAGGACCCGCCCCTCGAGCGAGCCCACGGCCTTGTTATAGCGGTCCACCGATTGCGTCAGCGCGCGGCCTATCCCGTCCACATGGGTGCCAAAGACCTTCAGCCGGTCATACAGATCGCGAGCGGTTTTCTGCACCTCCAAGGCGTTACGCGCCATACGCTCCTGCTGCCAGCCATAGGCGATGGCCTTGACCAGCGCCATCAGCGTGGTGGGCGTGGCAATCAGCACCTTCTGCGCGAAGGCGTAATCGATCAAACTGGGATCGGCTTCGGCCGCCGCCGATACGAAGGTCTCGCCAGGGATGAACATCACCACGAAATCGGGCGTTCCCTCGATCTGGGACTGGTAGGATTTGGAGGCCAGCTGCTTCACATGGGTACGGATATGGCTGGCATGGCGGGCCAGCTGGGCCGCCTGCTGGTCTGGTGTCTCGGCATCGAGCGCATCCAGATAGGCCTCGAGCGGCGTCTTGGCATCCACCACGATCGAGCGCCCGCCCGGAATATGCACCACCGCATCGGGGCGGCGCGCGCCGTCATCGGTCGCCAGATGCTGCTCCAGATGGAAATCGACATTTTCCGTCATTCCCGCCATCTCGAAGACCTGTTTCAGCTGCATCTCGCCCCAGCGGCCACGGGTCTTGGGCGCGCGCAGAGCCTGCACCAGCTTGCGGGTTTCCATCCCCAGATGGGCCTGCCCCTCGGCCAGCGCCTTCACCTGGTTATGGATCGCGCCATAAGCCTCGCCACGGGCCTTTTCCAGCTCGGCGATCTTGGTGCCCATCTCGCCCAGACGCTGGTCGAGCGGTTTTACCAGATGCTCTATCGCGGCGCGGCGACGGTCGAGCTCTTCCTGCGCGCCTTGGCTGTGGGTCTGGAACCGCTCCGAAACGAGCTTCAGGAACGCTTCCGAGTTCTGCTGCAACACACCCGAGGCCACATGCGAGAACCGGTCCTCGATCTCGCGCTTCATGCCGCGCAGCTCCTCGAGCCGCGCCTCATGCTCGCGCTTGAGCGAGTGGAAGGCCTGCTCGGCCTGCACACGGTGGCGGTATTCGCCTTCCAGCCGCGCACGGGTCTGGCGCAGCTCGTCCATGACTTCCGGCAGACGCTGGGAATTGGCTTCCTCGACCAGAAGCGCCTCGCGCATCCGCCGCGCCTCGCCTTCCCATGCGCGGGTCTGCGCGAGCGAGGCTTCCGCACGGCCCGCGCGGCGCAGGGTCGCCACCAGCGCCAAAAACAGCAGGGCCGCCAATGCGGCCAGCCCGAGAAGGAGAGGATCGTTCATCAAATGTTCCAAAGGCGGTGTCCGTTACACATAAAGGCCGGAGATCAGGTGCGGCCGAAAAGCCGCTCGATATCCGAAAGCTTCAACTCGACATAGGTGGGGCGGCCATGATTGCATTGACCGGAATGGGGCGTGGCCTCCATCTCGCGCAGGAGCGCGTTCATCTCCTCGGCGCGCATCTGACGCCCCGAGCGGATGGAGCCGTGACAGGCCATGCGCGACAGAACCGCCTCGATCTTGGCCTGCACCAGCTGGCTATCGCCCAGATCGGAAAGCTCATCCAGCACATCACGCAGCATCGCCTCGGCATTGATCTCGCCCAGAATCGCGGGGGTCTCGCGCACGGCAATGGCGCTGCCACCAAATTCCTCGATGCTCAGGCCCAGTTTGGACAAGGTATCGGCATGGTCCAGCAGAAGCGCCGCATCCCCTGCCGACAGCTCGACGATCTCGGGGATCAGGAGCGCCTGTGCGGGCACGCCGTTTTCGGCCATCTGGCGCTTGAGGCGCTCATAGACGAGCCGCTCATGGGCGGCATGCTGGTCTACGATCACCATCCCGCGCTCGGTTTGGGCCACGATGTAATTCTCGTGGAGCTGCGCACGCGCCGCGCCCAAGGGGCGGGCGGTCAGATCGGGGGCGGCGGGGGCAGTTTCAAACCGCGCCGACGGGGCGTCATAGGTAGGCTGCGCTTCGTGGAAGGCCGTGGTTTCCGCGAAGCCTTCCTGTGGGGGGGAGGGACAGGCTGGCGCAGGGTAGGCGGGCGCGGGACGGAAATCGGGCGCTTGGGCGGCATAGGCGGCGCGGGTCGCGCCCATGCTGGGCCGGTCCATCTGGTAGATGCGGGCAAAGGTCTGCTGCGCCGCCGGTTCTGGTCGTGCTTCGGGCCGGAAGGCCGCCAAAGTCGCATCGGCCACGGTGGTCGAGGCGCGATGCCCCGCCCCCCCCAGCGCCGCCCGCAGACCCGAAACGATCAGCCCGCGCACCACTTGGGATTCGCGAAAGCGCACCTCCGCCTTGGCAGGGTGCACGTTCACATCAACCCGCTCGGGATCACAGCTGATAAACAGCGCCGCCGCCGGATGCCGCTCGCGCGAGAGGAAATCCATATAGGCCGCGCGCAAGGCGCCGATCAGCATCTTGTCGCGCACGGGGCGGTTATTGACGAACAGGAACTGTTCCACCGCGGCACCACGCGAATATGTGGGCAGCGCCGCATAGCCCGTCAGCCGCACCCCCTCGCGCTCGGCGTCGATCGGGATCGCATTATCGGCAAATTCGCGGCCGATCACGCGGGCCAGCCGCATCCCCAGCGCATCGAACATCTCGCCCTGTTCGGCATCGAACCGGAAGATCTCGCGCTCGCGCTTGCCATCGGTTACATCGCGCAGGGTGAAGCTGATCTTGGGTTCGGCCATCGCCAGACGCTTCATCACATCCGAGATCGCCTGCGCCTCGGCACGGTCGGTGCGCATGAATTTCAGCCGCGCGGGGGTCGCGTAGAAGAGATCACGCAGCTCGACGACGGTGCCGCGGTTCAGTGCGGCCGGTTTCACGGCCCCGATCTGCCCGCCATTCACGGTGATGGTGGCCGCGTCAAACCCTTCGGCGCGCGAGGTGATGGTCAGCCGCCCGACCGATCCCAGCGAGGGCAGCGCCTCGCCACGGAAACCGAAGGTGTGGATGTTCAGCAGATCCGATCCGTCGATCTTGGAGGTGGCATGGCGCGAGAGCGCCAGCGGCAGATCCTCGGCAGTCATGCCACAGCCATTATCGGTGATGCGGATCATCGTCTTGCCGCCATCGGCATAAGCGACATCCACCCGCGTGGCGCCCGCATCGATGGCGTTCTCCACCAGTTCTTTCACGGCGGAGGACGGGCGCTCGACCACCTCGCCTGCCGCGATGCGGTTGGCGGCGGCGTCGTCAAGCTGCCGGATGACGGGGCGCATAGAATGCGTAACGGGGGGGTGCATATTGGGGGTGTCGAGCGTCATGCCACCAGACCTAGCATAAATGAAGCCCGTCCGAAACGGGTCCGGACGGGCTTTTCTGTGGATATCTGGCAAGCGGGTGTCGGGGCCTACTCGAGCCCTGTGGGTTTGCCCACAACCACGAATCGCAGATCATCGGCCTTCAACAGGCGCTTGGCGACACGGGCCACATCGTCCTTGGTCACCGCGTCGATCTTGGCATTGCGGGTGTTGATATAATCGGCGGGCATGTCAGAAAGCTGCATCCCCGCGAGAATCCCCGCGATCTGGCCATTCCCATCGAAGCGCAACGGGTAAGCGCCGGTCAGATAGGTCTTGGCATCGGTGAGTTCCTTATCGGTGATATCACCGGTGGCGGCCTTGGCCCATTGATCCTTCACCACCTTGATCGCCTCGGCGGTCTTGTCATTGGCCGAGGAGAACCCGCCCTGCCATGTCTTGGCCAGATCCTGATCGACGAGATAGGTGTAGATACCATAGGTCAGCCCGCGCTTCTCGCGCACCTCGTCCATCAGCCGCGAGGAGAACCCGCCCGCACCGAGGATCTGGTTGAGCACGAAGGCCGCGAAGAAATCGGGATCGTCCATACCGATACCCGCCTGACCGAAGACCACCACCGATTGCGGTGTGTCGAAATCGACGACTGTGGTGCCACCGGCCAGTGCGAGTTTGGCGGGGGCAGGCATATCGGCACCCGTGGCGGGCAGATCGCCCAGAAGATGGTCCAGCATCAGGCCCAGCTGGGCGGCGGTGATATCGCCAACAGCCGAAACCACCATGCGGTCTTTCGCCATCACGCGGGCTTTCGCGTCGAACATATCCTCGCGGGTCAGTGCCGCCACGCTATCGGCCGTGCCGTTGATCGAGCTGCCATAGGGATGGTCGCCAAACGCCTCATGGGCGAAGGTCTTGGAGGCGAGAGCGTTCGGATCCTGCGCGTTGGAGGCGATGATGGCCTGCACCTGACCGCGCACACGATCCACCGCCGACTGGTCGAAGCGCGGATTGATCAACGCCTGCCGCAGCAGATCCACCGCCTGATCGCGGTTCTCGCTGAGCATCCGCGCACTGATGGTCAGCGTGTCATCGCCCACATCAAAACCGAAATTGGCCGCCAGCCCCTCTTCGGCGGCGGCAAAATCCTGCGCCGACATATCGCCCGCGCCCTCTTCGAGCGTGGCGGTCATCAGATTGATCTCGCCGCGTTTGTTGGGCGCATCGAGGCTCGCGCCGCCCTTGAAACTGATGCGCAGCGCGGTGAAGGGGATGTCATGCGCCTCGACGAGCCATGCCTTGATGCCGCCCTCCGAGGTCACCTGCTGGATGTCGAGCGCACGGGCAGGCACCGAAAGGGTCAGCGCGAAAAGACCTGCAAGCAAAAGCCGGATCATTGTTGGGGTGCCTCCGATGCCGCAGGTTTGTCGAGATAGCCGGTCACGGCGTTGCGCTTCACGAGCACGTCCTTGGCCGCTGTCATGACATCCTCGGGGGTGACAGCCTCCAGCACGTCAGGCCAGTCCTGCACATCCTCGATCGAGAAGCCCTGCGCGAGCGCGGAACCGTAGCGTTGGGCCATGCCCTGAACGTCATCCTCGGCATAGATCTCGCTGGCATGGATCTGGGTCTTGATCCGCTGGAACTGGTCAGGATCGATCCCGTTGGCCATGAACTCTGCCAGCGCCTTGTCGAGCGCGGCTTCCGCTTCAGGCAGTGTGACATCGGCGGCAGGCACGACCGATAGGCCGAAGGTCGTCTTGTCCACAGACAGCCCGTTATACCACGCATTGACGAAGATCGCCTCGCCGGTGCCGAAGATCAGCTTGCGTCCCAGCACGGAGGTCTGCGAATTGCCGCCCAGGAGATCGGCCAAGACGGTCAGGGCCGCGGCTTCCTTCTGGTCGCCCGGATTGCGTTCGGGGGCCAGATAACTGCGCGTGAGCGAGGGTTGGGCCACACGCGGATCGCGGAAGTCGATCTTGCGCTCGGCCAGCTGGGTGGGCTCTTGCGGGCGCACACGCGGCGGCAGATCCGGATTGGCGGGGATCGGGCCGTAATATTTCTCGGCCAACGTCTTCACCTCCTCGGGAGTGACATCGCCCGCCACTACCAGAACGGCGTTATTGGGCGCGTAATAGCGGTGATACCATGCCAGCGCATCCTCACGGGTCAGCCCTTCCATCTCGGCACGCCAGCCGATGATCGGGGTGCCATAGGGCGAGTTCTGGTATTGCGCGGCATTCACCTGTTCCGAGAATAGCGCCTGCGGATTGCTATCGGTGCGCTGCGAGCGTTCCTCGAGGATCACCTGACGTTCGGTCTTCCAGTCATCGGGCGAGATCTGCAGATGCTGCATGCGGTCCGCTTCCATCTTCATCACCAACTCCAGCCGGTCGGAGGCGATGCGTTGGTAATAGGCGGTGTAATCATCGCTGGTGAAGGCGTTATCCGAGCCGCCATTGGCGGAGACGGTCTTCGATAGTTCGCCCGGCGCCATTGTGTCGGTGCCTTTGAACATCAGATGTTCGAGATAATGCGCAATCCCCGATTTTCCGGCCATCTCATCGGCAGCGCCCACCTTGTACCAGACCATCTGGACAACGGCAGGGGCGCGGTGATCCTCGATCACTACGGTCTGTAACCCGTTCTCCAGAGTGAAAGAACTGACCTCGGCCGAGACAGCGGGAAAAGCTGTCAGGGCAAAGGCAGCAGCAAGCCATGCGCGCACCATCGGGACCTCAAACGTTTTGCGCTACATTGTAGACAGAACCGTTCCGTCGCAAGCGGATTGACGGTGAGTTGATGGATAACTCACCCGAATAACGCAGAAATTACGATATTTGCAGCGTGGACGTCGCTATTGCGCGGCCTGAGCCGTTCCCGAAGGTGGTGCCGAAGGCGTTGCAACATTCAGGCGACGCCAGCGTTCCAGCTCGGTTTCCTGATTGAGGGCCATCGGCGCATAAGCTTTGTAATACAGGGTCTTGCCGGTAATGCGGTCCAGAAGGCGGCCACGGTGATCCTTGCGGTAGTCCAGATCGGCGGCGGCCAGTTCCTGACGGATCGACGGATCTGTGCCTTTGCGTGCCGCATAGCTGACAAGCGCACCATCGGAGTTGCCACGCGCATTCGGATTGCCGCCAAGAGCCGCGATCGCATCGGCTTCGGGTGTGGGGTCAACCAGATTGGACCCGCCCGGCGTGGGCGGCGGCAGGGTATTGAGATCCGTGGGCATCTGGAGCGCTTTGGTCGGCACAATGGCAAACTCGTCCGGCCCGGGCCGGTTGGTGCGCAGGTTCATCAGTTCGGGGACAGTCGAGCTGCCACAGGCGCTCAACAGAAGAAGCCCCGAAAGGGCGATCCCGAGATTTGATGCTGCCGACATTGGCCACTCCCTCATCGATACTGCCTCGTCATAACCTAAACTCCAGCGGGCGTCACGCCCCTTTGGCCGGTCCTTTTTTTCCGCGCGGATCATTGCCCGTGAAAAGGGCGAGCCCCACCGCCCCGACGAAAATCGCGATATCGGCGACATTGAAAGAAAACGGGTTCTGCCAGCCGGGCAGGGAGGTGTTGATGAAATCGGCCACCGCGCCATAGGCGATACGGTCGATGACATTTCCCAGCGCGCCTCCGATAAGCAACCCCGCCGAGACCTGCACCAGCGGACGCTGCGGCTTGCGCGCGATCCAGATGCCGACCCATGCGGCAATCACCAGCGCCAGCGCGATCAGGATTAGGCGGGTATAATCGGTATCGCCCGAAAACAGACCGAAATTCACGCCCCTATTCCAAGCCATGCGGAAATTCAGGAAGGGCGGCAGCACGTCGATGGCCAGTCGCTGGTCGAGCTGCATCAGATGCACCACGATATATTTCGATGCCTGATCCAGAACCAGAATAACAAAGGCCCAAAGAGCTGCCAGACGCATAGGTGATCCCTTTTCCAATTACCCCCCCTATGCCCTGAAAGCGGGGATGGGGCAAGGCACCCCGCGGGGCGATGGCGTTTTGGTGATGAGGATCAACCCTCTTCGGGGGGAGCGTCCTTGGGGGCACTGCGTTTGAACAGCACCACGCTCAGCCCGATGCCCAGGACGCACAGGACAAGCGGCGCGATCATGAAGAGGACCGAGAGCGCCAAGGCGGTTTCATGCGTGCAGGTGGTATTGGCGCAGGTCAGGCTGACCAGCAGCGGCGCGAAGACGAGACTGATGAGCCCCATGAGGGCGCTGATCACAAGGAGGATGATGGCGAAAGCGCGCATGGCGGATCGTCTTTTTGGAAGTGGAAACGGGCGGGCCGCGATGGCCCGCCCGAATGCAGGTTCAGTGGCGGAAGTGGCGCATGCCGGTGAAGACCATCGCCAGACCGCGCTCGTTGGCGGCGTCGATGACCTCCTGGTCACGCATCGAGCCACCCGGCTGGATGATCGCGGTGGCGCCGGCCTCTGCCGCGGTGATGAGACCATCCGCGAAGGGGAAGAACGCATCCGAGGCGACAACCGAGCCGATGGTCGGGGTCTTGTCGAAGCCGCAGGCCTCCATCATGTCCTCGGCTTTGCGCGCGGCGATGCGGGTGCTGTCCACGCGGCTCATCTGGCCTGCGCCCACGCCCACGGTCGCGCCGTCCTTGACATAGATGATCGCGTTCGACTTGACGTGTTTCGCGACTTTCCATGCAAACAGAAGGTCTTGCAGTTCCTGCTCCGACGGCTTGCGCTCGGTCACGACCTTCAGATCGTCGAGCGTGATGATGCCATTGTCCTTGTCCTGCACCAGAAGGCCACCGGCCACCTGACGGTAGGTGGTGATCGGCGCATAGACATCCGGCAGGCCGCCGGTTTCCAGAAGGCGCACGTTCTTTTTCTTGGCGATGACCTCTTTGGCCGCGTCATCGACCTTCGGTGCGATGATGACCTCGGAGAAGATCTTGGTGATCTCTTCGGCGGTCTCGGCATCGAGCGTCTGGTTCAGCGCGATGATGCCACCGAAGGCCGAGGTGCGGTCGCAATCGAACGCGCGTTTATAGGCTTCGATTACCGTTTCGCCTGTGGCCACGCCACAGGGGTTTGCGTGTTTGATGATCGCAACGGCCGGTTTTTCGGTGCCGAATTCCGAGACCAGCTCGAAGGCCGCATCGGTGTCGTTGATGTTGTTATAGGACAGTTCCTTGCCCTGCAGCTGCTTGGCCGTGGCCACACCCGGACGGTTCGAGCCATCGAGGTAGAAGGCCGCCTGCTGGTGCGGGTTCTCGCCATAGCGCAGGGTCTGCGCGATGGTGCCAGCGAAGGCGCGACGACGCGGGGTGGTCTCGCCAATGGCGCCGGCCATCCATGTGCTGACCGCCGCATCATAGGCCGCGGTGCGGGCATAGGCGATCTGCGCCAGTTTCTGACGGAAGGGCAGGGTGGTCGCGCCGTCATTCTCGTCCAGTTCTTTCAGGACCGCATCGTAATCTTCCACATCGACCACGGTCGCCACGAACCCGTGGTTCTTGGCCGCCGCACGGATCATCGCCGGACCGCCGATATCGATATTCTCGATGCAGTCGTCATACTCCGCGCCTTTGGCAACGGTCGCCTCGAACGGGTAGAGGTTCACCACCAGAAGGTCGATATTCAGGATATCGTGTTCCTTCATCGCGGCGAGATGCTCGTCATTGTCGCGCAGCGCCAGAAGGCCGCCATGGACCTTGGGGTGCAGCGTCTTGACGCGGCCATCCATCATCTCCGGAAAACCGGTGACTTCGGAGACATCGCGCACCGACATGCCTGCTTCGCGCAGAGCCTTGGCGGTGCCGCCGGTGGAGAGGAGCTCGACGCCGCGGGCGGACAGCGCGCGGGCAAAATCGATCAGGCCGGTCTTGTCGGAGACCGAGATAAGGGCACGGGTGAGCGGAACGGAACGGGTCACGGGCAGCTTCCTTGGATCAGGTGTCGGAATCGTCGCGATCCGCACCAGATTGCAGGTCGCGTATGCCCGCCGACCTATCCTGTGCCTTCGTGAAGGTCCAGCTAATCTGACATTTTTCGTCCAAAAGACGGCCTGAAAGCACGATCTGCTGCGTCGCGCGGGGCCTCAGCCGCCCTTTTTCAAGAAAAACGGAGGGCTCGAGCGCCAGTTCGAGCTGTTCGTCGTGGCGGAATACCCAGATTTCGCCCGATTTCAGCACGACGGAAACCGCATGACCGCCCATATCCAGCGTGGCATCCGCATCTGGATGCAGGTGGAAGCGGATCTGGTAGGGGATGCCGTGCAGCCCCTCGCGCTCGAGAATGGTCAGCAGGCGCTTTTGCCCCTGCGGTGTGGCCGAGCTGAGCGAGTCGAGCCCCTCGAGCAATTTGCCATCGGTCGAGAGCGAGAGCCTGCGCAGATGGGTCAGCCCGTGGGTAGGGCTATAGCCGTCATGGCCTGCGGTCCAGCTCTGGCCGCTATCCTCGTCGCGCACCGCCCAGACCAGTTCGGGCGTCTCTTCCAGCCAGTGATGCGGGCTGCGCCCGAAGCTGCGCTCGGGGCCAAGCCGCGAGGAGGAATACTCCACAAGCGCCAGTGTCGAATGGCTGGGGGTCGCCCGCCCCGCACGGTGCCAGTCGCGTCCGAACTGCGCCCCCGAGCCGCAATTGACGATGATGGGCCTGCGCCGCGAGGTCAGCTCGAAGGCCAGTGTCGAGGCATGGGCATCACTGGAGGCGGGGCCCTTGGGCGGCTTGTCGGCATCCATGATCAGCGTCGTGCCGCCGCCATGCAGGCGCGCAAATCCCATTGCGAGGTTGCCGGTCGGCCCCTGTCGCAGGCCGGTTTCCACAAGGGTCTGGTCGATCCGGTCGGGCAGACCCGCCTCGCCGCCATGGAAGCGCGCCAGCCCGCCATCGGCATGGCGCAGCGCGCGCAGGGTGGGGGTGATCCGCTCGATGGCCGACAGATGGGGGGCGGAGGGGGTGCCGCCGGTCGTCTCGATCGCGGCCTTCGCCCAGTTGAGCAGCGTCAGCACCTCCAGCAGCTCTTCGGGGTTGCGCGTGGCGATCCCGCCTTCGATGTCGATCTGGGTGGCGCATTCAGCAGCCAGCCCTGCAAGCGCCTGCGCACTATGGCCCTGCATGCCGGTCAGCGAGAGCGAGGCATAGATCAGTCCCGTCAGTGCCTCAAAACGCGGTAATCCGGGAGGTGCGGCTTTCCAGCGCTTGGCCAGATAGGTCGTCTGCGCGCCCAGAGCGGCAAAGAACGCATCGGCCTTGGGTTTGTCCTGCGCATGAAGGATCATCAGCGCGTTATTGATCCAGCGGATGACGCGGCGGCCAGTGAGGTCGGGTTGCCAGCCCGCGCCGGTGCCACGGCCATAGCGGTCGATCCAGCCAAAGACCCAGTCCTGCGCCCGTGCGCGTGCGGTGCGATCGCCCACGGCGGCCAGATCATCCAGCCAGCCGAAGCCGTGCAGCTCTTCCTCGAAGGCCGGATCGGGCATGGCCAGATCCCATGGGCTGCGGTCGCGCCCCTCGATCAGGAACCCTGCCAGCAGGAAATTCCCGCCGATCAGCTGGCGTCCGCGTGCGAGCGAGCCGATGGTGCGGGGCTCGGGCTGCGAGGTGAAGCCGGTGGCCGCCGCTCCGCGCGCGGCGCGACGTGCGGCCAGCGCGTTCAGCGTCTGCCCGAGGCGCGCCCGTTTCTGCCCGCGCGGAACGGAAGAGGAGGATGGCTTTGTGCGGGGACGGGAAGTGCTCTTGGCCAAGGTGCTGTCGCTCGATCTGGATTGGCTGAATATGGCGCCGTTCGGAGGCAATATGCGCGAGTATGCGCCGCGCGGCACGCTGTGCCAAGAGTATCACGCCCGCCTGACGCCGGAGGTGGGCGTGATGATGCCTGTTATTGCGGCCGCCGCCGGAGGGTGGCAATGTAGAACCCGTCCATCCCGCCCTTGTCGGCCCAGTAATCGGGACGCAGGCGCAACCCGCCTTCCTCGGTGATCCATGCGGGGTCAATGCCGTCGATGGTCACGGGCACCACCTCCCAGTCGGGATGGCGTTCCAGCGCGCGGCGGATCTGGGTCTCGCCCTCTTCGGGCAGAAGCGAGCAGGTCACGTAGGTCAGGCGGCCTTCTGGCGCGAGCCAGCCCATCGCCCGTTCGAGGATCTCTTCCTGCAGCGCGAAAAGCCCCTTGATCGAGGTGCTGTCCTTGATGGCGGGAAGCTCAGGATGGCGGCGGATGGTGCCGGTGGCCGAGCATGGGGCATCAAGCAGGATCGCATCGAAGGGCGCCTCGGGCTCCCAGCCCAGCGCATCGGCGGCGATCACGGTGGCCGTCAGTTTGCACCGCTCGAGGTTCTCGTGCAGGCGCTGCAACCGGCGTTCGGACAGATCGAGCGCGGTTACCTCCGCCCCCATTGCCGCAAGCTGCATGGTCTTACCGCCCGGCGCTGCGCACAAATCGAGAACGCGCATCCCTGCGCTGGGCGCGAGAGCCTTGGCGGCGAGAGAGGCGGCTGCATCCTGCACCCACCAGTCCCCTTCCGCAAAGCCGGGCAGGTCGCGGATCTGGCCGGGCTGATGCAGACGCACCGAGCCCGTGGGCAGGACCTCGCCCTCCAGCCGCTCGGCCCAGTCGGCGGGGTTTTCCTTCACGGAGATATCCACAGGGGCGGGGCGCTGATGGGCCTCTTCCATCTTCTGCACCGCGACCTTGCCATAGGACGACATGAGCCGCCCGCGCAGCCAGCCCGGCAGCTGGCCATAGGGCAGGGTCTCCCAGCGTGCTGTATCCTCGGCCACCTTGCGCAGCACTGCGTTTACCAGCCCCGCGAAGCTGTCGGTGCGCTTGCCGCCCGATTTGCACAGCGTGACGGCCGCATCGACCACTCCATGCGCGGCGCCCCCTTCGGCACAGAGTTCCACCGTTGCCAGACGTAAGAGCGCCATGATGTCGGGGGTGGGCTTGCGGCGCAGGAAGGGCTTGAGCATCTTGTCGGCCCGTTCCATGTGGCGCAGGGTCGAGGTGGCGAGCCTTTGGGCGCGGGCTTTCTCGCCGGGGCTGAGCCCATCGAGCGCGTTCATCGCGATCTGGTCGGCCAGCGACAGATGGTCTTCTAATACACCAACAATCAGGCCAAGGGCCGCGCGACGGGCAGGATCGGGTTTTGCCATGGCTGGCCTCCGGCTTGTGAGGATCGATTTCGCGGCCTATATCAGATGCGTCCCTAAGACAACTCTCATGACAGGAGGTGCCCCATGACAGACGACGTCACTCCGCCCACCGCGCCCAAGCCCGATCTGCCGCCCACGACCCCGCCGATGCCGGAACCGGATATGCCCACCCCGCCGCCGCCCATGCCCCAGCCCGACCTGCCGCCCGCCGCGCAGCGTGCGCTGGCCGAGGCCGAAGAGCGCCGGCGTCTGGCCAAGGGCGAGGCGCTGCCGACCGAACTGGGTGGGCGCGACGGTCCCGAACCCGTGCGGTATGGCGATTGGGAGAAGAAGGGGATCGCGGTCGATTTCTGATCCGGTTCCGATGTGGCACGTCCGGCGGGGCTTGCGCTTGCCCGCCAAACTGCTAGCCATTTGTGCATGACACATCCTCGCTATACCCGCATCGTCTCTTCCCTGCCTGCCTCGGTGCCTTTTGTGGGCCCCGAAACGCTTGAACGCGAGCGTGGCGCACCCTTTGCCGCCCGTCTTGGCGCGAATGAGAATGGCTTCGGCCCGTCTCCGCGGGCGATTGCGGCAATGGCCGCAGAGGCAGGCGAGGTCTGGAAATATGGCGATAGCACCAGCCTCGAGCTGCGTCAGGCGCTGGCCGCCCATCATGACCGCCCCGAGACCACCATTGTGGTGGGCGAGGGTGTGGACGGGCTTCTGGGCAGCCTCGTGCGGCTGATCATCGAGGCGGGCGATGCCGTGGTGACCTCGGCGGGCGCTTATCCGACGTTCAATTTCCATGTCGAAGGCTTTGGCGGTGTGCTGCATAAAGTGCCCTACAAGGACGATCACGAAGACCCGCAGGCGCTGGTTGCCAAGGCGCGTGAGGTGGGCGCGAAGCTCATCTACATCGCCAATCCCGATAATCCGATGGGCACATGGAATACGGGTGCCGCCATCGAGGCGATGATCGAAGAGATCCCCGAGGGCTGCCTTCTGGTGCTCGACGAGGCCTATATCGAGATGGCCCCCGATGAGGCCGTCCCGCAGGTCGCGGTTGAAGATCTGCGGGTGATCCGTATGCGGACATTCTCCAAACATTACGGGCTGGCAGGCGCGCGGATCGGTTATGCGATGGGCGCAGAGCCGCTGATCGCGCAATTCGAGAAGATCCGCAATCATTTCGGCGTGAACCGGATCGCCCAGGCGGGTGCCTTGGCGGCGCTGAATGACACCACATGGTCGGCCTTCATGAAACGCCTGATCGGTGGCGCGCGGGACCGGATTGCGGAGATCGCCGCCCTGAACGGGCTGGTCGCGCTGCCGTCGGCCACCAATTTCGTGGCCATTGATTGCGGGCGCGACGGGGCCTATGCCCGTGCGGTGCTTGCAGAATTGGCCAAGGCCGATGTGTTCGTGCGGATGCCGGGTGTGGCGCCTCAGGATCGCTGTATCCGCATTTCCTGCGGGCCGGATGCCGAGCTGGATCTGCTGGCCAAGGCTCTTCCCGGCGCGCTGGAGCGGGCGGCATCGGCGCTGTAACACGGGCTTTACGTCACGACGCTCTCGCCGAGCAGTGATTTGTGCCGGCGCGGGTTCGGGCCCACATTCGGATGAACCGAGAAGGGAGATCCGAAATGAGCCGTATCCACACAGTCGCGCTCCTGAGCCCCTTGGCCTTTGCCTTGTCCTTCGGGGCCTATGCCGGGGACGCAACCTATCCACAGATCTCGCAGGCGGCGATGGCCACGGCTGACGCCTCGCCTGCGACAGCCGCCTTCCAGCAGGCGCGTGCCCGCATGGTGCGCAACCAGCCGCAAGGGTTTAGTGGGAATGTCGATCTGGATTTCGTCCGCCAGATGATCCCGCAGAAGAAAAGCGAGATCGCGATGGCCGAGGTCGTGCGCGACTATGGCGAGGATCCCGCCGTGCGCCAGCGAGCGGGGCAGATGATCAAGGACCAGCAGGCCGATCTGGCATGGCTGCAGAGCTGGATGGCGGCCAATAGCCGCCAAGCCGAGAACAAATAAGCCGCTTACCGGCTATGGCGGGCGATGACCGCCGCCGCCGCTGCCACACCGCCTGTCCCGTGCGGAATATCGAGGGCCTGTAGCCCTGCTTCCATCGAGGCGATCACCCCCAGCACCATATGCGTGTTCACATGGCCCATATGAGCGACCCGCAGGAAGCTGTCGATCTCGGGCGTGCCTGGCTCTGCCATGCCAAGCCCGATCCCCAAGGTCACACCGGCCTCATTCTCCAGCCATTTGCGCAGGCGTTGGGCATTGCCTCCGCCGAAGCGCGCCGCCGTCACCGAATGGCTGCGCAGGGACGGGTCCGCCACGTTGAGCGCGATATCATGCCCGCCTGCCGACCACGCGTCGAACGCCGCCCAGAGCGCTTCCGACAGGGCCGCATGCCGCGCCCAGACGTTTTCCAGCCCTTCCTCGGCGATCATATCGAGGCTCTCGCGCAGCCCGAACATATGGTGGGTTGGCGAGGTGCCCCCGAAATACTCGTAGACGAATTTCGGGAAGAGGCGCGGTGTCCAGTCCCAGTAGGGAGTGCGCAGATCCGCCGATTTTCCCGCCTCGACCGCTTTGTCGGAGGCGAAGAGGAAGCCGAGACCGGGCGGGACCATCAGCCCCTTCTGGCTGGCGGAGATCATGATATCCACGCCCCAGTCATCCATGCGGAATTCGTCGCAGGCAAGCGAGGCGATGCAGTCCACGGCCAGAAGGGCGGGATGGCCTGCCGCATCGATCGCCGCGCGCATCGCGGGGATGTCGTTGCGGATCGAGGTGGCGGTATCCATATGGGTGACGAAGACGGCCTTGATCTTGTGATCCGTATCGGCACGCAGCGCGGCTTCGAGCTGGCCTGCATCGGCGGGCGCCTTCAGGCCGAAATCCAGCACCTCGACATTGATTCCCATCCGGCGCGCATAATCGGCCCAGCCATGGCCGAACCGGCCTGTCGCCATCACCAGTGCCGTATCCCCGCGCGAGAAGAGATTGGTATTTACCGCTTCCCACAGCCCGTGGCCGTTCGAGATATAGATCCCGCAATGGTATTGGGTCAGCGCGACCTTCTTGAGATCACGCACAAGATCTGCGGCCAGCACCTCGATCTCGCCCTCGTAGATATTGGGGGCAGCCCGGTGCATGGCGCGCAGGACGCGGTCGGGCATGGCGGAGGGGCCGGGAATGGCAAGGTAGGTGCGGCCGTTTGCAAGGCTCATCGGGTGTCTCCCTTTTGTTGGCCTATCGGTAGGAAACCGATCCGGCGGGGTCAATCCGTGCGAATGTGAGCATACAAAACTCCGATCGCTTGCGGTGCAAAACTGCCTAATAGGGAGGCGAACTTGCAGGACCCCCGAGCACTGGGGTAGAACCGCGCCACAAAGCCTCTCGCGCAGGAGCCCAAATGGCCAAGCCCAATATCTATACATCGCGCCATATGGTTGGCCGGATCTGGCGTGAATATCTGCGCTCCCATACGGGCTGGATGGCGATCGCGCTGGTTCTGATGGTCATCGAAGGCTCGACTCTGGGTGCGCTCAGTTGGCTGTTGCAGCCTCTCTTCGACAAGGTGTTCTCCGGCGAACAGCCCGGCCTGATCTACTGGGCGGGGGGCGCGGTCTTCGCGCTTTTCCTCGTGCGGGCTGTTACCTCGATCGCCTCGAAGACGATCATGACCAAGATCTCGCAATCCACCTCCACCGCGATGCAGGTCGATCTGGTGGCGCATGTTCTGCGGCTCGACCAGTCCTTCTATCAGGTCAATCCGCCCGGTGCGCTGATCGAGCGTATCCAAGGCGATACACGGGCGGTGCAGGACATCTGGAAGGCCTTCATCACCGGCGCGGGGCGCGATGCGATCTCGCTTGTCGGGCTCATGGTTGTTGCGCTCAATGTGGATGTGGTGTGGACGCTGGTCGCGATGGTGGGCTTCCCGCTGCTGGTCGCGCCCGCGGTGATGGCGCAGCGCTATGTGCGGCGTAAATCCATGCAGATGCGTGACAGTTCGAGCCAGCGTGCAACGCGGCTGGACGAGATGTTCCACGGGATCAATGCGGTAAAGCTGAACCGGATCGAGGACCAGCAGACGGGACGGTTCCGCGAGTTGGTGAACCTGATCATGGGCCAGCAGATCAAGATGGCCGCCATCAAGGCGCTGATCCCCGCAATGGTGGATATCGTGACGGGGCTGGGGTTCTTCGCCGTGCTGGTGGTGGCGGGGCATGGCATCTTGTCGGGTCAACGGACCGTGGGCGAGTTCATGTCGTTTTTCACCGCGATGACGCTGACCTTCCAGCCGATCCGCCGTCTGGCGGCGGGGACCGGCGCATGGCAAACGGCGGCGGCGAGCCTCGAGCGGGTCTATACCCTGTTTGACCTACAGCCTCATGTGGCCACGCCGACGGCACCCGAACCCATGCCCGAGGCGCTGGATATGGTGCTGGACGATGTGACCCTGTCCTATGGGACGACGCAGGTGCTGCACGGGCTGAGCTTTACCGCGAAAGAGGGGCAGACCACGGCGCTTGTGGGGCCATCGGGGGCGGGCAAGAGCACCGTCTTCGCGCTCCTTACGCGGCTTCTGGACGCGGATGGCGGCACGATCAAACTGGGCGGCGCCGATATCCGCCGGCTGGATCTGGGCGAGTTGCGGCAGATGTTTTCAACGGTGGCGCAGGATGCGGCGCTCTTTGACGAGACGATCCGCGAGAATGTGGTTCTGGGACAGGATGTGCCCGCAGCCCGTCTGCAGCAGGCTCTGGACGGGGCCTATGTGACCGAATTCACTCGCGATCTGCCCGATGGAATTGACACGCATGCCGGGCCGCGCGGCTCGGCGCTGTCGGGTGGGCAGCGGCAGCGGGTGGCGATCGCGCGTGCGATCTTGCGTGATGCGCCGATCCTTCTGTTGGACGAGGCGACATCGGCGCTCGATACCGCGTCCGAGAAACGGGTGTCCGAGGCGCTGGACCGGCTGTCGGTGGGGCGCACCACACTGGTGATCGCGCACAGGCTCTCGACGGTGCGGAATGCCGACAAGATCGTCGTGATCCGTGAGGGGCGCGTCGAGGATGAGGGCACCCATGACGAGCTTCTGGCGCGGGGCGGCACCTATGCCGAGCTTTGCGCCATGCAGCTGGTCGAGTGAGAACATGGACGCAGGCGCCCCGCGCGCCTATATCGGGCACAAAGGAGAGCATCATGAGCCAGCGTAGTATCTACAAGATCAGTGGTCCCGAGCGCGAACATTTCCTGCAAGGTCTGGTCAGCAATGACGTCTCCCGCCTGAAAGACGGGGCGGTCTATGCGGCACTCCTGTCGCCGCAGGGCAAATATCTGGCCGATTTCCTATTGGTGCCATGGGATGATGCGATCCTGCTGGATATCGATGCCAGCATCGCGCCCGCCACGATGCGCCGCCTTGCGATGTATAAGCTGCGCGCGAAGGCAGAGATCGAGGAAACGGAGCTGAAGGTCTATCGCGGCACCTCCGCGCCAGCGCCCGAGGGAGCGGTCATGGATCCGCGTCATCCCGCGCTTGGCTGGCGTCTCTATGGCGAGGCCGAGGGGGATGATGGCAGCGATTTCGACGCGATCCGTGTCGCGCATTGCATCCCCGAGACAGGGATCGAGCTGACGCCCGATACCTTTATCCTCGAGGCTGGTTTCGAGCGCCTGCATGGCGTCGATTTCCGCAAGGGGTGCTATGTGGGGCAGGAGGTCACTGCGCGGATGAAGCACAAGACCGAGTTGCGTAAGGGGCTGGTCTGTGTGGAGGTGACCGGCGCGGCTGCACCGGGCACCGAGATCCGCGCGGGGGAGAAGCCTGCAGGCATACTTTTCACACAGGCGGGCGGCAAGGGAATCGCCTATCTGCGCTTTGATCGCGCGGGCGAGGCGATGCAGGCGGGCGATGCGGTGGTCCGATATTCCTGAAACGGGACTATCTGGCCGGAGCAGGACCGGAATCCCCAGAAATATCACCCTCACTTATCTGTGAGATGGGGGCGTTGTGTTCGGGGCACAGGTGAAAGTTAAATGGTTAACGCCTGCCCTAATGTGACCATACTTATCAAAACTACTAGATGTTGTGTCGCGTAGCTAAAATTCTACACTATTCATACGGGCGAATTCAAGGTATTCGCTTTATGCATGTCAGGTATGATTTGAAGGGCATATCGAATCGTATGCTAAGCGGCCTACATGACCGTCACGCCCGGAAACGCAAGAGCAATAATACAAGGACGGAATAATGCGCGATTTCGTGGATGGCTCCGCATTCAACTATGAACAAGGTCAACGCGCACGGAAGCTGTTTGCTGCCGTCGTTCTGGCGGCTCTGGATGATGCGATTGCCGACGACAAGAAATACGGAAACGGCCCTGAGCAGATCGCTCGTTGGGCACGCTCGCGCGATGGCCGCGAGGTTCTGTCCTGTGCCGGTATCGACCCAAATGAGCGGGTTGTTGGCGGCCTGATGGAATTTGTTTCCAAAGGTATTCGCACCTCGGTGGCGCTGTCGCGCGAGGAAAGCGAACGCCGTATGGCAGCGGAAGAAGCCGAAGCTGCATGATCTGCGGGCCGGTCAGCCGGCCCATCGATCCTACCCCAAAAGACCCCGGCGGTTCAGACGCCGGGGTCTTTTGTCTTTCCGTGGGCCCAATCTGCTTAAAACGCCACGGATCGCGATTTGACGCTTGAAACGTGCCCGAGGCCCGCTAGCCTGTCCCTGAGGAACACGAGGGGGGTGGAATGTCGGAAAAATCCAATCTGAAAGGCGCGCTATACGGTCTTCTGGCCATGGCGATCTATGCGTCGCATGATGCGATTGTGAAGGGGCTGGGCGGGAAGTTTTCGGCCATTCAGATCGTCTTCGTCGCCGCCCTTCTGAGTTTTCCGATCATTTCCTTCATCATGCTTTCGGACAAGAAGGCGGGGCACTTGCGCCCGCTCTATCCGGGCTGGGTTGTTCTGCGCTCCGTCTGCATGATCGTCGCGGGTGTGGCGGCCTTCTATGCCTTCTCCACTCTGCCATTGGCGCAGGTCTACCCGATCCTCTTTGCCACACCGCTTCTGGTGACGATCCTGTCGATCCCGATGCTGGGCGAGACGGTGCGTCTGCGCCGCTGGGCGGCCATCGGGGTGGGGCTTCTGGGGGTGCTCATTGTGGTGCGCCCCGGACAGTCGGATCTGGAGCTGGGGCATCTGGCGGCGGTCGTGGCCTCCTTCTGCACGGCCATGGCCTCGGTCATCGTGCGCAAAGTGGGCTCGGAAGAGCGGTCTATCGTGCTGCTCATCTATCCGATGATGGGCAATTTCCTCGCGATGGGCGCGGCCCTTCCCTTCGTCTATGTGCCGATGGAGATTAGCGAATTCGCCCTGATGGGCCTGATCGCCCTCTTCGGGCTGATCGCGAGCTTCATTACCATTCTCGCCTATCGCGAGGGCGAGGCGGTCATTGTGGCTCCCATGCAATATAGCCAGATCATCTGGGCTGTTATCTTCGGTTATCTCTTCTTCGGCGAGGGCGTGGATGCTGCAACGATCATCGGGGCGGGCGTCGTCATTGCCTCGGGCGTCTATATGGTGCTGCGCGAGAAGTCCTCGGGCACTTCCGAGAACAAGCCGATCACCAATACCCGTCACCGCCTCGAGATGCCCTACGCGCCGCGCTCCTCGCTCTTCGGGCGTATCCTGAAACGGTCCTCCATCCCGCTGACGGAGCGCTCCGCGCGGGTGCGTTAAACAAAATGGGTTCCGGGCACGATTTCCTCTTGATCTTGCTTGGGCGGAGCGATACATCCCCGCCCACGGTCGGAGCGTAGCGCAGCCTGGTAGCGCACCTGCTTCGGGAGCAGGGGGTCGGAGGTTCGAATCCTCTCGCTCCGACCATTTTCCCGAATATCCATCAGTTGTTGGCGTCTTCCTGAGCTATGTCACGTCCGCATGGGCACTTGGATATTTTACGCCTCGGGCCGGCTGTCAGCGCCCGCTTTTCGGGCGTCGGCCGGATTGGCTTTCCGCTTCCTTTTATCTTGATTCAGATTGCGCAGGCATTGCGCTAGGATGGCTTGCAGAAAAACTGTAAACCTCTTCAGGATAGTGTGTGGCGTAGCAACTGCCACCTTGTAACTCAAACTTGCTTGGTATACATCGGCATACTAAAGGCTTGTGGCGAATCGGCAGGTGTTTAGCGGCCAGCGTTCAAGCGTGAAACGATAGCGACATCTAGGGACCGTCATGAGCTTGTACACAGACTACCTAACCGAGATCGAAACCCGTAAAGGCGAAGGCCTGCACCCCAAGCCCATCGACGATGGTGCGCTGGTGGCGGAGCTGATCGAGCAGATCAAGGACGAGGGCAACGCCTACCGCGAAGACTCGCTGAAGTTCTTCATCTACAACACCTTGCCGGGCACAACGCCGGCTGCGGGTGTGAAGGCGAAGTTCCTCAAGGAAATCATTCTGGGCGAGGCCAAAGTCGCCGAGATTACCCCCGATTTCGCTTTCGAGCTACTGTCGCACATGAAGGGCGGCCCGTCGATGGAAGTGCTGCTGGATCTGGCGCTTGGCGCGGATGCCGACATTGCCGCCAAAGCGGGCGAGGTCCTGAAGACGCAGGTCTTCCTCTATGATGCCGATATGGCGCGGCTGGCCGATGCCTATAAGGCGGGTAACACCGTCGCCAAGGATGTTCTGGAAAGCTATGCCAAAGCCGAGTTTTTCACCAAGCTCCCCGATATCGAGGAAGAAGTGAAGCTCGTCACCTATATCGCCGCCGAAGGCGATATTTCGACGGACCTTCTGTCGCCGGGCAATCAGGCGCATTCGCGCTCGGACCGCGAGCTGCACGGCAAGTGCATGATCTCGGAGACCGCGCAGAAGGAGATCGAGGCGCTCAAGCTTCAGCACCCCGACAAGCGCGTCATGCTGATCGCGGAAAAGGGCACCATGGGTGTGGGCTCCTCGCGTATGTCGGGCGTCAACAACGTGGCGCTGTGGACCGGTAAGCCGACCTCGCCCTACGTTCCCTTCGTGAACTACGCGCCGGTTGTTGCCGGCACCAACGGCATCTCGCCGATCTTCCTGACCACCGTTGGCGTGACCGGCGGGATCGGCCTCGACCTGAAGAACTGGGTCAAGAAAACCGACGCCGATGGCAAGCCGGTTCTGAACAACGAGGGCAACCCCGTTCTGGAACAGAAATACTCGGTCGCCACCGGCACTGTTCTGAAAATCGATACCAAGGCCAAAAAGCTGCTGAGCGAGGATGGCGAAGAGCTGGTGGATGTGTCCTCCGCCTTCACCGCGCCGAAGGTCGAGTTCATGAAGGCGGGCAGCTCCTATGCTGTGGTCTTCGGTAAGAAGCTGCAGACGTTTGCGGCAGAAACGCTGGGCGTCGAGGCCGCGCCGGTCTTCGCGCCTTCGAAAGAAGTCTCGATCGAGGGGCAGGGCCTGACGGCTGTGGAAAAAATCTTTAACGCCAATGCCGTGGGTGTGGAAAAGGGCAAGACCCTGCATGCCGGTTCGGATGTGCGCGTGAAGGTTAATATCGTTGGTTCGCAAGACACCACCGGCCTGATGACCGCGCAGGAACTGGAATCGATGGCCGCGACCGTAATCTCGCCGGTTGTGGATGGCGCCTATCAGTCCGGCTGCCACACTGCGTCTGTCTGGGATAAAAAAGCGCAAGCCAACATTCCGAAGCTCATGTCCTTCATGAACAACTTCGGCGTTGTCACCGCGCGTGACCCCAAAGGCGAATACCACGCCATGACCGACGTTATCCATAAAGTGCTGAACGACATCACCGTCAGCGACTGGGATATCATCGTCGGCGGCGACAGCCACACCCGTATGTCCAAAGGCGTGGCCTTTGGGGCGGATTCGGGCACTGTGGCGCTGGCGCTGGCCACCGGCGAAGCCACCATGCCGATCCCTGAATCGGTCAAGGTGACCTTCAAGGGCCAGATGAAGGATTACATGGACTTCCGCGATGTGGTGCACGCCACCCAGGCGCAGATGCTCCAGCAATTCGGCGATAACGTCTTCCAAGGCCGCATCATCGAAGTGCATATCGGCACGCTGCTGGCCGACCAGGCCTTCACCTTCACCGACTGGACGGCGGAGATGAAGGCGAAAGCCTCGATCTGTATCTCCAACGATGACGTGCTGATCGGCTCGCTGGAACTGGCGAAATCGCGTATCCAGGTCATGATCAACAAGGGCATGGATAACGAGGCCAAGACCCTGCAAGGTCTGATCGACAAGGCCGATAAGCGTATCGCCGAGATCCAGTCGGGCGCGAAGCCGGCCCTGAAACCCGACGCCAATGCGAAATATTTCGCGGAAGTCGTCGTGGATCTGGACCTGATCGACGAGCCGATGATCGCCGACCCCGATGTGAATAACGCCGATGTCTCGCGCCGCTACACCCACGACACTATCCGTCCGGTCTCCTATTACGGTGCCGAGAAAAAGGTCGATCTGGGCTTTGTCGGCTCGTGCATGGTGCATAAGGGCGATATGAAGATCGTGGCGCAGATGCTCAAGAACCTCGAGAAGGAAAAGGGCAAGGTCGAGTTCAATGCCCCTCTCGTGGTGGCCGCACCGACCTATAACATCATCGACGAGCTGAAAGCCGAAGGTGACTGGGATATCTTGCAGAAATATTCGGGCTTCGAGTTCGACGATCTCTTCCCGAAAGCCGAAGCGCGCAAGGAATACGAGAACATCATGTATCTCGAGCGCCCCGGCTGTAACCTCTGCATGGGCAACCAGGAGAAAGCCGCGAAAGGTGATACTGTTCTGGCTACCTCGACCCGCCTGTTCCAGGGTCGTGTCGTGGAAGACAGCGCCGAGAAGAAGGGCGAGTCGCTTCTGGCATCGACCCCTGTCGTGGTTCTGTCGGCAATCCTTGGCCGCACGCCCACCCTCGACGAATACAAGAAAGCCGTCGAAGGTATCGACCTGACCAAATTCGCGCCGCCGCTGGAAAAACCGGCCGATGCGAAATCGGTCCATTTCTAAGGCCGGACCTGCGGGAACGGATTGTGTGAAAGGGCGGAGCTACGGCTCCGCCCTTTTTACATGCGCGATCAATAGCCATCGTAAGGCGATCGCGGTGAAGCGGTGTGATGGGATGAGTGTGAGGAAGAGGGAAGTTGGTGACCCCGACAGGATTTGAACCTGTAACCTGCCCCTTAGGAGGGGGCTGCTCTATCCAGTTGAGCCACGGGGCCCCGATTGTTCTGAGGCAGGGACTTGATGCCCTGAAACAGGTGCCGGTTTCAAGCCTATTTCCACGGCGGTCTTCGCAGGATGTGCTGAACAGGTAGGGGAAAAATGAAAAGAGGAAGCGAATTGGCCCACCGCTTCCTCTTTGCTTCAGCATACCCGCGATCGGAGTCTACACGCGGTTTTGCCTATATCAGTCAGGGCTTTTGGAGTCTTCGCCCTTCCTGTTATCGCTAACATAGCGCGGCTGTTGCCCTTGCGCAAGACAAATATTTGGCGCTAACAAGAATAAACAGCTTTTGAGGACATGCCCGTGACCAGAACGCCCAACGATACGCGACGCCCGCTGACCCTGCGCGATGTGTCCGAAGCCTCCGGCGTGTCCGAGATGACGGTCAGCCGTGTGCTGCGCAATCGTGGCGATGTCTCGGCCAGCACGCGGGCGCGGGTTCTGGAGGCGGCCAAGAGCCTTGGCTATGTGCCCAACAAGATCGCGGGGGCGCTTGCCTCGCAGCGGGTCAATCTTGTGGGGGTGATCATCCCGTCCCTCGGCAATCTCGTTTTCCCCGAGGTGCTTGCGGGGATTTCCGACGGGCTCGAGGGCAGCGGCCTGCAACCTGTTGTGGGCGTGACCGATTATTCGCCCGAGAAAGAGGAAAGCGTTCTTTACGAGATGCTGTCTTGGCGCCCGTCAGGTGTGATCATCGCGGGGCTCGAGCATAGCGAGGCGGCACAGGCGATGCTGGAAAACGCCGGCATTCCGGTGGTCGAGATCATGGATGCCGATGGCGAGGGCGTTGATTCCGTTGTGGGGATCTCGCATCGCCGCGCAGGGCTGCAGATGGCCGAGGCGATCGTTGCGGCAGGCTACAAGAAGATCGGCTTCCTTGGCTCCAAGATGCCCGAGGACCACCGCGCACGGAAGCGTTTCGAAGGCTTCAAGGAAGGGCTCGCCGCGGTGGGGCTCACGATCTCGGATGAGGAATTCTATGGCGGTGGCTCGGCGCTCGCCAAGGGGCGCGAGATGACCCAGGCCATCCTGACACGCTCGCCCGATCTCGATTTCCTCTATTACTCGAACGACATGATCGGGGCAGGCGGCATGCTCTGGTGCCTTGATAACGGCTATGACGTGCCGGGTCAAATCGGGATGGCGGGGTTCAACGGGTTGCGTCTTCTTGATGGATTCTCGCGCCGTCTGGCGACGATGGATTCCTGCCGCCGCGAGATCGGGCTGAAGGCGGCCGAGATCATTGCCGGCGTGCCACATAGCGGGATGATCGGCGGCGAGAAAATCGTGCTGGAGCCGGTGCTGCAGCCCGGCGATACGATCCGCAAAGCCTGATTAGAACGCCTCGAGCAGGCTGTTATGGCGCGCGACAAACGCCTCGCGCGTCTCGCGCGGCGGGCGTAGCTGGAGCCGGAGCTGTTCTGCCAGCGCGGGTTTGACCTTGCCGAAGATCTTGTCGGCCTCTTCCGTGGAAAAGCCGGCAATCCGCTCTGCCTCGAGCCGTGCCGAGACGATATCGGCCCGCTTGATCTGGCGCTTGAGCTGCTGGCTGATCTGCGCGGGCAGGCCGAAGCGCAGATGGATCGCCGCTGTCAGCCGAGCATCAAGGATGCCGTAATCCTGCCCTATTGCCGCTTTCACCGGCGAAATCATATCGCCCAGCACATATTCGGGCGCATCATGCAGAAGGGCGGCGAGCCGCTCTCTGGGCGGTGCCTTGGGATAGAGAAGTCCGAAGATCTCCTCGACGAGGATGGAATGCTCGGCCACCGAATAGGCCCAGTCCCCCATGGTTTGCCCGTTCCAGCGCGCCACGAAGGACAGCCCGTGGGCAATATCCTCGATCTCGATATCCACAGGTGTCGGGTCCAAGAGATCCAGCCTGCGCCCCGAGAGCATCCTTTGCCATGCGCGTTTCATTTGATCACCGTCAGATCGGTGGGGAAGCGGGCAAGATAGCGGGCGATCGCCTTCGAGGAGAGAAGATGCTTGATCAGCATCTTGCGCATGCGCGCACCATCAGGGGGCAGCTGCGCCTCGGGGATGTGGCAATCGCCATGCTCGGGGAAATGGGTGCGGATGAAGCGGCTGTAATGCTGGCGGAAGCGGGGCGGGAATTGCCCGTCCTTGTCCTTCCACGGTTTGGAATTTCCGATGAAATGGATGACATTCGGCCCCTGCACATCGCAGAAGAACCGCGCCGCCCAGCTATATTGCCAGTTCCAGAACGGGCTGAGTTCGGCCCAGTTGCCCTGTAGCACCGAATTATAAAGGTTCTGGTCGTGGCGGATCATCCGCGGGGCTTCGCGGCGCCCCAGATCCAGACAGGCCTCCAGAAGCCCGCTCGCGATATAGTTGGCCACATCCATCAATAGGACACCGGCGTTGAAATAGGGCGCAGCCGGCAGGCCGAGCCGCTTGAACTGGGTCGCGCGGCGACCCGGGCTGCGCCACTGGATATTGTCGCGCACGGCCCCCAGAGGCCGGTCGCCCAGATCGGTCGCCATCAGCGCCGAGAAATCCCCGCCCTGCACATAGATATCGGAATCCATATAGAGGATGCGGTCATAGTCGTCGGCCAGCGCCTGCGGCAGTGCGAGGCGCAGATAGACGTCATGGCTTTTGCCCGCGTCCAGCCGGAGTCCCTCGAACATCGTGCCGATATCGACCTTCAGCAAACGGATGCCCAAATGTGCAAGGCTCTCGGGGATGGTGACGGGACGCTCGTTGAAGGCGATGCAGATATCGAAATCATGGGTCGGCGTCGAGTTCAGGATCTGCTCTGCCGCGAGCGCCGCGTAAGGCAGATAGCCATTGTCACAGCAGAAGATGATGGCTTTGCGATGGGTTGCGGGCCGGTTGGCGTTTACCTTTATTGTCACTATTTTCTCCCGCAGGCCCTATGACGTTAACGTCACTTAACCCATTTGAAATCACTCGGGCCCTATTGTCGATCCAAGCGCCGGGCGGCTGATGGCTCCCATCGGGCTGGTCGGGATTATCAGGTTTTTACAGGCTAGGGGAAGACCTCTTCCACGCGGCGCATATGTGGCGGTGCGGGAGAGCTTTGTGCCTGATTCAGGCCGGATATGACGTCAAACCAGCAATTCGGGAACAAATACGGACACGGCGCGTTGAGGTCACGAACAGGACGTAAGGAGGAACATCATGCGCCTCGGCCCGAAGAAAATTGCAGCACTCACCGCCGCTTCCGCTCTTGCGGTGGCACTTCCCGTTACGGTCGCCATGTCCAAGGTCAATGGCTTGGGAGCGATCGAGATGGAGATTCCGCAGATCGGAACGGCAGCAGCGCAGGCCGAGCCAGCAACTGCACATGATGTTCAGGATGTTGCCTATCAGGGTGATATGGGGGAGGCCGATATGGGCCGCCCGATGGATGGTCCGATGGGGCCGATCTATGGCAATGGCGATCTGTCGCTCTTTGACGAGATCCAGCAGATCGGCGATGATCAGGTCACCAACGTTCCCTATTGCGACCAGCCGGTCACGCTCGACGCGACCCTCAACCATGATTTCGCCGAGAATATGCGTATGGAACGCAAGATTGGCGATCAACGCTCGATCGAGTTCTGGGCCTCCGATGTGATGGGCACATGGACTGCCATCTACAATCGCGCGGATGGTGTGGCTTGCGTGCTGTCCTCGGGTATGGATTGGGAGCGTGGAGACAGCCCCGTTGCTATGCTCGAAAGCGCCGAAATTCTTCCCGTTAAGGGATAAGTGACCACGTTAATTGCCGGCGTTCAATTGCCGAAAGCCAGCCTGAGTGCTAGGTAGGCTTCCAACAGATATAAGTTGGGAGCCGACCATGGCTGATTATGCGATCAAGGACATCGCTCTGGCACCGTACGGGCGCAAAGAGCTGGACATTGCTGAAACCGAAATGCCGGGCCTGATGGCCTGCCGTAGCGAATTTGGCGCATCCAAGCCGCTCAAGGGCGCGCGTATCGTCGGGTCGCTCCATATGACCATTCAGACAGCCGTGCTGATCGAGACCCTTGTGGCTCTTGGCGCGGATGTCCGCTGGGCTTCGTGCAACATCTTCTCGACCCAAGATCACGCGGCAGCGGCCATTGCCGAGTCCGGTGTTCCGGTCTTTGCCGTCAAAGGCCAGTCGCTGGAAGAGCACTGGGATTATCTTGACCGCTCCTTCCAGTTCCCTGAAGGCGCCAATATGATCCTCGATGATGGTGGTGACGCGACGCTCTACGTTCTGCTTGGCGCGCGCGCCGAGGCGGGCGAGGACATCATTCCCGTGCCGCAATCGGAAGAGGAAGCCGTCATCAAGGCGCAGATCAAAAAGCGTATGGAGCAATCCCCGGGCTGGTTCACCAAGACCCGCGACGCGATCAAGGGTGTGTCGGAAGAGACCACCACCGGCGTGCACCGCCTCTATGATCTGCACAAGAAGGGCCAGCTTCCCTTCCCCGCGATCAATGTCAACGACTCCGTCACCAAGTCGAAATTCGACAATAAATACGGCTGTAAGGAATCGCTCGTGGACGGCATCCGCCGCGCGACCGATGTGATGATGGCGGGTAAGGTCGCTGTTGTCTGCGGTTATGGCGATGTGGGTAAAGGATCGGCAGCCTCGCTGCGTGGTGCAGGTGCCCGCGTGAAGGTGACCGAAGTCGACCCGATCTGCGCGCTTCAGGCCGCGATGGACGGGTTCGAGGTCGTGCTGCTGGAAGACGTGATCGCTGATGTGGATATCGTCATCACCACCACCGGCAACAAGGACATTGTCCGCATCGAGCATATGCGCGAGATGAAGGATATGGCGATCCTCGGCAATATCGGTCACTTCGATAACGAGATCCAGGTTGCGGCTCTGAAGAACCACAAATGGACCAATATCAAGGAACAGGTGGATATGATCGAGATGCCCTCGGGCAACCGTATCATCCTTCTGTCCGAAGGCCGCTTGCTGAACCTCGGGAACGCGACCGGTCACCCGTCCTTCGTGATGTCGGCCTCCTTCACCAATCAGGTTCTGGCGCAGATCGAGCTGTGGACAAAGGGCGAGGACTATCAGCCGGGCGTCTACATCCTGCCCAAGGCGCTCGACGAGAAGGTCGCCCGTCTGCATCTGGCTCGGATTGGCGTGAAGCTGACCGAACTGAAGCCCGATCAGGCCGAATATATCGGTGTAACGGTAGAGGGCCCCTATAAGCCCGAGCATTACCGTTACTGATCTATCGATCAGATGATCCCGAAGCCCCGGTTCGCGCCGGGGCTTTTTCTTTGGAGGCAAACGACGCCGTGTAACAACGAGAAGATGATCGGTCCGGTCGGGCGGACGGGGTTGACGCGGCGGGCGGCAGGCTGGATTGTGGGCGAAATTTCGTTGAAGGGGGCTTTTGATGGCTCGGATTACTGGGGTTGCGGTAACCGCGACCTGTCTGGCAATGATCGGCAGCGCCGGTTTCGCGGATGTGACGGCGCAGGATGTTTGGGAAAATGTGCAGGATCTCTATCGCGGCATGGGCTTCGAGGTCTCTGCCCGATCCGTGACGCCGACCGAAAAGGGCCTGACGGTTTCCGGCATCACCCTTGCGCGCGATAACAACGTGACGGATGAGGTGAAAACCTCCAACAGCTTTACGGTTCCGCAGATCGAATTCATCGAGATCGGTGACGGGCGTGTGCGCGTGGATGTGTCCGACCAGATCAAGGGTGTGGGCAAAACCGTAGGCGGTGATGGCAAGGATCTCGTCAGCTCCACGACCGAGTTCGATCTGACGGGCGATGATATCGTGGCCTCTGGCGACCCGAAGAATGTGCATTACCAGATGGGGCTCGAGGCGTTGACGCTGGGGATGCGCCAGACCGTCCACCAGCCCGAGGCCGATTTTCCGACCGATCTGACCTTCGGGCTGACCGGTGTGAAGGGGGATTATACCGTCGATCTGCGCGAGGGCTCGCAGCAGACGGGCAGCTATCATATCGACAGCGCCTCGCTGAACGGCAAAGGCACCGATCCGGCCGGTGGCAGCTTCACCGTTTCGGGCGGGGCACAACAGATCGATAGCAAGATGGCAACGGCGATCCCTGCCGGTGTGAAACTCGAAGCCGTAGGGGCCTATGGCGCGCCCGGTGTGTCGAGCCAGCTCGATAGCACGACCGGCCCGATCAAACTCGATCTGGAGACCCAGTCCGAGGATGGCGATGCCAAGATCCATTTCGCGGCCGATCATGGCAGCCAGACTGTCAGCATGATGGATGGCACTGCTCGCTATCATGCCATTGGTGACGCGATCAAAATGGATGTGCTGGCCCCCAATATGCCCTTCGAGGCATCCTTCGGGCTTGACCATGCGGAAGGCGGGCTGAGCTTCCCAACGACCAAAGGCGATGCACTCAAGCCTTTCGGGGTGGATCTGGCCCTGAAAGGTGTGACGCTTGATGACCAGATCTGGCGGATGCTGGACCCGCAGGGCAAGCTGCCGCATGATCCGGCGCAGCTGGAGCTGAAGCTGTCGGGCCATGCCAAGGTCAATCAGGATCTCTTTGACGAGAATTTCGGCCAGCTGCCGGTCTCGCCGGGCGAATTGCGCGATCTCAATCTCGATATGCTGCATCTCAATGCGGTGGGGCTCGACCTGACGGGCAATGGTGCGGTGACCTTCGATGGCGGTTCTGCAATGCCGTGGCCTGTGGGTAAGGTGCATCTGGCGCTGAGCGGGGCCAAGGGTCTGATGGGCACGCTGACCGAGATGGGGCTTCTACCGCAGGATCAGGCAATGTTTGCCCAGATGATTCTCGGGCTATATGCAAGATCAACCGGCGACGATGCGATGGAGACCGATCTGGAATTCACCCAAGACGGGCATATTCTGGCAAACGGCCAAACTATCCAGTAAGAGCAATCAAACTCGTGTGAGTCGCCCGGCCCGCGCCGGGCGTCTTGCCATCTGACGGAAGGAGATCCCATGTCTGGTACCGATCTTAGCGATCTGACAGCCCGGCTTCTGGACGCGGCCAAGAAGGCCGGTGCGGAAGCTGCGGATGCAATGGCGGTGGATGGCACGGCCGTGTCCATCGACGTGCGGCAGGGAGCTCTGGAACAGGCCGAGCGCGCCGAGGGCGTGGAGATCGGTCTGCGCGTGCTGATCGGCGGGCGTCAGGCCTGCGTGTCGGCCTCCGATATTTCCGACCGGACCATTGGTGATATGGCCGAACGCGCCGTCACTATGGCCCGTATCGCGCCCGAAGATCCCTATGCAGGGCTTGCCGACCCCTCGCAGCTGGCGCGTGACTGGGATCTGGCGGTGCTCGAGCTGAACGATCCAACCGAAGACCCGAGCGCGCAGGCGCTGGAAGAGGATGCGCTGCGTCTGGAGGCTGCGGCCTTGGGCGTGGAAGGGATCACTCAGGTCTCGGCGGCTTCGGCCTCCTTCACCCGTCAGCGAGTCGAGCTGGCCGCGAGCAATGGCTTCTCGGGCGGCTACGCGCGCTCATCGCGCGGGCTTTCGGGCGTGGCGATCTCGGGTGAGGGCCTGAAGATGGAGCGTGATTACGCAGGTGAAAGCCGCATCTTCCAATCCGATCTGCCGAGCCCTGAAGAGGTTGGCCGTCTGGCCGCAGAACGCACTGTGGCCCGCCAGAACCCGCGCCGCCCGAAAACCGGAGCCTATCCGGTAATGATCGACGAGCGGGTGTCGTCGAGCCTGATCTCGCATCTACTCTCGGCGGTGAACGGTTCCTCTGTGGCGCGCGGGTCGTCATGGTTGCGAAATGCGATGGGCGAGCAGGTCCTGCCCGAGGGGATGTCGCTTCTCGAGGACCCGCATCGCGTGCGTGTGCAGGGCTCGCGTCCGTTCGATGCCGAAGGTCTGCCGACCGCCAAGCGGGTGATCGTCGAGAACGGGATCCTGAAAAGCTGGACGCTGGATCTGGCGACCGCACGTAAACTGGGGCTGGAAAGCACCGGCAATGCCTCCCGCGGTCTGTCTTCGGCGCCGGGGCCGGCGGCGGGCAATATCGCCCTGACCCAAGGAACGAAATCCCAAAGCGAGCTTTTGGCCGAGATGGGCACCGGACTTCTGGTGACCTCGTTCATTGGCGCGACGATCAACCCCAATACGGGCGATTATTCGCGCGGGGCCAGCGGGTTCTGGGTCGAGAACGGGCAGATCGTCTATCCGGTGAATGAATGCACCATCGCGGGTAATTTGCGCGATATGCTGAGGGGGCTTGTGGCCGCGAATGACGCACGCACCCATCTGAGCCATGTGGTGCCGTCGCTTCTGGTCGAGGGGTTGACGCTTGCCGGTGAGTAACTATCGAGACGATTTGCAACTGTTGGAAAGTGTCGCCCGCGAGGCGGGGGATCTGTCGCTGAAATACTGGAAGCAGTCGCCCGAGGCGTGGAACAAGCCTGCCGATGCGGGCCCTGTCTCCGAGGCCGATCTGGCGGTGAACGACTTCCTCGAAGCGCGGTTGCGGGGCGCGCGGCCCGATTACGGCTGGCTTTCGGAAGAAAGCGTGGACAGCACCGAGCGGCTTGAAAACGAACGTGTTTTTATCATCGATCCGATTGATGGCACACGGGCATTCCTCAATGAAGATCCGGGCTTTGGACAGGCGATTGCGGTGGTCGAGAACGGGCGCGTGGTGGCGGGCGTGGTGCATATGCCGGCCCTTGCGCTGACCTATACCGCGACAGCCGATGGCCCTGCGCTTCTCAACGGGACGCCGATCCGGCCCAGCAACGCGACGCGGATCCGCGGCGCGACCGTGCTGACCTCGAAATTCAGCGATGATCCGGGGATCTGGCTGAACGGGTTCCCGGGCTACAAGCGCTCTTTGCGGCCGTCGATGGCATGGCGGCTCTGTCTGGTGGCCGAAGGCCGGTTCGATGCGACGATTTCCATGCGGAAATCCTGGGAATGGGACGTGGCCGCAGCCAGTCTGATTGCCGAGCGGGCAGGGGTCACCGTGACCAACCGTCTGGGCGAGCCCTTCGGGTTCAACCGCCCTGAATGTCAGGAAGACGGGCTGGTTGTTGCGCCGCCCGAGCTGCATGCGGATTTCATGGCACAGCTGCGGAACTGACATCCTATAAAACTTTAATAAAAGTCGCTGGTTACCAATTGCTAACGATTTCGGCCTAGCGTCCCACAAAGCAAGAATTGCGTTTGCGGGGCGAATCCCATGGTTGAATTCCGGCGGCTGGTGGCTGTCTTTTTACTCGGTCTCCTCGGGCTCTCGTCCGGGGCTTTTGCGGAGGATGCGCCGCTCTCGGCATTGCGTGCCGATCTGATGTCGGTCTGGAACGATCCGGCATCCTCGGATGACCCCGATGCATTGCCGGATCTTCCGCAGATGCCGGAGATCGCGCAGCTTCCCGATGGCAGCGTGCTGCGGGCCGACAGGCAGGCGGAAGAGCCTCCCGAGCCCCGGATCAATACCTATCCTTTCTTCCAGCAGGGCACGGCAGCCTCTTCGACCGCTGCGGGGAGCCTTTTTGCCATCGCACCGCCGATGATGGAGCCGATGGAGGATATCTCCGCCGGTAGCGATGATCTCGAGATTGCGGAGGAGCAGCCGTGAAACTCACCATCGCGCAGATCTTCCAGCCGACGATCCTTCTGGCCCTCGCCCTGATGGCGGTCATCGTGATGATGATCCTTCCGGTGCCGTCATGGGTGCTGGATCTGGGGTTGGCGGTATCCTTTGCCATCGCCATCCTGATTTTCACCGTGACGCTGTTCATCGAGCGGCCGCTCGATTTCTCGTCCTTCCCGACGGTCCTGCTGACATCGATGATGCTGCGGCTCTCGCTCAACGTCTCCTCGACCAAACTGATCATCGGGCAGGGTCATACCGGCACCGGCGCCGCAGGCGGCGTGATCGAGGGCTTTGCGAACTTCATCATGGGCGGCTCGGTCCTGATCGGCCTTGTGGTATTCTGCGTGATCCTGATCGTGAACTTCATCGTGATCACCAAGGGCGCGGGCCGGATGGCCGAGGTGGGCGCCCGTTTCGCACTCGACGCGATGCCGGGCAAGCAGCTGGCCATCGATGCCGATATGAGCGCCGGTGCTATCGATCACGCCGAGGCGCGCGCACGGCGCGAGCGCGAGCAGAAGGAGACGACCTTCTTCGGCTCGCTCGATGGGGCCTCGAAATTCGTGAAGGGCGATGCGGTTGCGGGTCTGATGATCACGCTGTTGAACATGATCGTCGGCCTGACCATCGGCATGGCGGTGCACGGGATGCCGCTGATGAGCGCGCTCGAAACCTACGCGATCCTGACCGTGGGCGATGGTCTGGTCAGCCAGATCCCCGCCGTCATCATCTCCATCGCCACCGCGATCCTTTTGTCGCGTGGCGGCGCAAGCGGCACGGCCGATAGCGATCTGTTCGGCCAGCTCTCGAAATATCCGCCGGCGCTGATCACCGTGGGAGTGCTGATGGCGCTCTTCGCTCTGGTGCCGGGCCTGCCCTTCACGCCCTTCATGCTGGGGGCTGCCGCGCTGGGAGGTTCGGCCTTCTACCTGCACAAGAAAACCCGCAAAGAGGAGGCGAAGGCCGCAATGCGCGTGCCGCCGCCCGAACCCAAGAAGAAAAAATCCATGGGTGATGTGCTGGATGTGGATGATATCCATGTCGAGTTCTCCGCCGATCTGGTGGCGATGGCGCTTGATCCTGCCACCGGCCTTGATGTGCGGATCAACAATATGCGCAACCATGTGGCCTCGAGTTTCGGGCTTATCCTGCCCGAGATCCGGCTGACCGACGATTCCACACTGGCGCCCGGTGAATACCGTATCCGTATTCAGGGGGTCGAGCAGGCGCGTGACAGGCTCTATCCGGAAAAGGTGCTGGCGCTTCTGGCCGATAATGCCGAACTGCTGCCCAAAGGCGAGAATGTGCGCGAGCCGGTCTATGGCGCGCCCGCGCGCTGGGTGCCGCAGGATGCACAGGAAGAAGCGGCGCTCAGCGGGTCGACGGTGGTGAGCCCGACCGAGGTGCTGGCGACCCATCTCCTCGAGGTTATCAAATCGAATTTCGGCCGTCTGATGACGCTCAGGGCGCTTCGCCGGTTGCTCGAAGAGGTGGGCAATCTCAGCGATCCGGCACGAGGCGAGGCCAACCGCCGTATCCTCGACGAGCTGGTTCCCGACAAGGTGTCCATCGACATGCTTCTGGCCGTTCTGCGGCTGCTCCTGGAAGAGCGGGTGTCGATCCGCAATCTCCTGCTGATCGTCGAGGCGATCGCCGAGGCTCGGGGCATGTCCTCGCCCGAGATGATCACCGAGCATGTGCGCCAGCGTCTGGGCTTCCAGCTTGTGGCCGAATACCGGCGAGAGGATGGCACGCTGCCGCTTCTGCAACTGGCCCCCGAATGGGAAGAGACCTTCAGTGCCTATCAGCTGCCGGACAATAACGGGAATGGCGATATCGCGCTGCCGCCCGAGAAATTCTCGCGGCTGGTCAATAACATCGCCGAACGGATCGCGCGGGTGGGCGAGCAGGGCGTGTTCCCGGCCATCGTGACCTCGGCGCGCCGGCGGCGCTATATCAAGACCGTGCTCGGAGCAAAGGGCATTGCCGCGCCTGTTCTGTCCTTCGAGGAAATCGGTCTGGATGCGAAACCCGCGATGCTCGGGGTGGTGCCGGTATGATCGATCTTGCCGCGCAGGTGCTGGATCTGACCCATCAGGGCTTCATGATCGCGTTTGCCGTGTTCCTGCGGGTGGGGGCAATGGTCTCGGTCATGCCGGGCTTCGGTGAGAGCTACCTGACGACCCGCGTGAAACTGGCGATGGCGCTGGCCTTCACGGCAGTTGTGGCCCCCGCGGTCAGCCCCGATCTGATGGGCCTGCCGCATGAGATCGGTCTGGATGTTATCCTGCCCGAGACCGCGATCGGGCTGCTGATCGGGGTGATCATGCGGATGTTCATGTATGCGCTGCAGACCGCAGGAATGATCATCGCGCAGGCCACGTCGCTTGCGCAGATGTTCGGCATGGGCGGTGAATCCCAGCCGGCGGTGGGCTTCATGCTGTCGATGGCGGGGGTGGCGCTGGCCTTTGCGATGGGGCTGCATGTGCAAGCGGCCGAGCTGATGATCGGGTCCTATCAGGCCTTCCCTTTCGCGCAGTTTCCGGCCCCCGATCTGGTGCGTGACTGGGGCGTGGCAGGGGTGGCAAAAGCCTTCCGTCTGGCCTTCTCCATTGCCATGCCCTTCGTGGTTCTGGGGCTCGTCTATAACGCCGCGCTCGGGGTCATCAACCGCGCCATGCCGCAGCTGATGGTGGCGATGGTCGGCGCTCCCGCCATCACTCTGGGCGGGATCCTCCTCATGGCGGTTGCGCTCCCCACGGGGCTGGTTGTCTGGCGTGAGGCCTTCGGTGATTTCCTCTTCAATCCCCTGTCGGTGATGCGATGAGCGGGGATTCAGACGAAAGTGAAAAGGAATACGAGGCCACACAGCAGAAGCTGGATCGGGCCCGCGAGAAGGGCGACCTTGTCAAATCCGCCGAGATGACCGTTGCGGCCTCTTATGCTGGCGTGCTGCTGGCATCCTATGCGTTCGGGGGCAATACGCTGATGACGCTTGGCTCCCGCCTGATGGATTTTCTGGGCAAGGCCGATATGCTGCAGGAGCAGATGGACTCGGGGGCCTCGACCGTTGCCGGAGCCATTCTGGGTGAGGTGGTGACGCCGCTGGTGATGTGGTTCATCGTGCCGATGGTGCTCGTTCTGGCGGCCTTGCTGGTTCAGAAGGCGATCGTCTTCGCACCGGACAAGCTGATGCCGAAAGGCAGCCGCATCAACCCGCTTGCCAATGCCAAGCAGAAATTCGGGCCGACGGGGCTGTTCGAATTCGTGAAAAGCTTCGTGAAGCTGGTGGTTGTCTCGGTTCTACTCGGTTGGTTTATCTCGCGCCATATCAACCGGATACTGATCTCGCAGCGGGTTGGCGTTGACCTGGCCACCAAAGACCTGATGCATATCATCCTCGAGTTTCTGGCGCTTGTGACGCTTCTGGCGGTGGTCATCAGCACGATCGACTATCTCTGGCAACGCTACGAGTTCCTGAAACGCCAGAAGATGACCCGCAAGGAACTGATGGACGAGATGAAATCGGCCGAGGGCGACCCGCATATGAAGGCACAGCGCCGTCAGCGCGGGGTCGAGATCGCGATGAACCAGATGATGGGTGAAGTGCCGAAGGCCGATGTGGTTCTGGTCAACCCGACCCATTATGCCGTCGCGCTCAAATGGGACCGCGCGGCCAAGCGTGCGCCGGTCTGCATCGCCAAAGGGGTGGATGATATCGCGCTGAAGATCCGCGAGATCGCCGCCGAGAACAATATTCCGATCCATCGCGATCCGCCGACCACGCGCGCGCTTTACGCGACGCTCGATATCGGGGACGAGATCAAGACCGAGCATTACAAGCCGGTGGCAGCGGCGATCCGCTTTGCGGACAAGATGCGCCAGCGCGCGCGGCAGAGGAGGGGCGCATGAGCCAGCAGGGATATTCACGGATGATCGCTATTGCAGCGATGATGAAAGACGTCGAACTGGGGAAGCTGGCGCGACTGAAACAGGCACAGGACTTGCTGGCAATGAAACAGGGCGAGATCAACGCTTCGGCCAGCACTGCTCTGCGTCAGCCGGTGCAGGATATGACCGATCTGAAGATGATCGAATCCTATCGCTCCTGGGCGGGCCGCAAGGTGGCCGCGCTGGAGAAGGAAAAGCGCGGCATGGATGCGCAGGTCGAACAGGCGCGCCAGCGTTCGGCGCGGCGCTTCGGCCAGCACATGGCGCTGACCCGGATCGACGAACAGCTCCGCGATCAGGCAAAGATCGAGAAGCTGCGTAAACAGGAGTGAGGCTTTCAGGGAGGGAGGAGAGCTGTCTGACCGGTTTCGGGGGAGGAGGACCGGCTTCGATCAGACAGCTCTATGGGTGCCTTTGCAGGAACCTGAAGGAAAGAAGCATATATTCCGTATCTCCACTCTCCGCGATTTCGCGACTTTCCTCAAAGCCTAAGGGGGGATTGTCAGAGAAAACGGGGTTAAAATAATCAAATGAACAAAAAATATGCACCTTTTTCGCGTAGGGTCCAAAATGCGGGCCGTCTGCAGTTACACCGGACAGAAGCGGCCCCTGTCTGTCTCACGGCAGGGTGATACAAAGGGTTGCACCGCCGGGAGGACGGGTTATCTGTTGCTCAGCGGCAAACAGACGGGATCACAATGACGGAAAGCGATAGAATAGACGCAGCGATTGGGGCAGCTGAAGAGAGCGGGAGCGTCCAGCTGGCAAATCCGGCGGATATCCGGTCGCTGCGAACGGCTCTGGGGCGCTTTGCGACGGGCGTGACCGTGGTCACCGCGCGCCGCGACGAGCCGGAGGCTGCGCCTTTAGGGATCGTGGCCAATAGTTTCGCCTCCGTGTCGCTCGATCCGCCGCTTGTGCTGTGGTCTCCGGCGCGGGCCTCGGTGAGGCATGCGCATTTCACCGCCGCCAAGGCCTTCTCGATCCATGTGCTGCATGACGGGCAGGCCGATCTGATCTCGCGCTTCGGGCGCGACGGGAAGGGTTTCGACGGGCTGCCGCATGGGTTCAATACCGAGAATGTGCCGGTTCTGGACAGTTATCATGCGCGTTTCGACTGTATGACAGAGACGATGCATGAGGGCGGCGACCATACGATCATTATCGGACGCGTCCTGCGCTTTGCCAGCGGAACGGGTGAGCCGATGCTCTTTGCCCATGGCAAATTCGGCAAATTCGAAAGCCTGTGAGGACGATTTCTCCGTAAAAAAGGCCCCGATTTCGGGGCCTTTTCTTTTTGGGCTATTTGAGTTGGGCGATCTGTGCCGCCAGCTGGCTGAGAGCGGCACTCTGGGTGCGGGCGATCAGACCAGGATCGGCATCCTTGCCGGTGGGGCCATTCATTGGCACCGCGATGGCGAAACGGTGCACCGTGTCCCCGCCCGAGGCGGAATAGCTGGCGGGCGAGACATAATAGACCCCGTCCAAGTGCACGGCCCCATCGGCTGCGGCGATGAACCGTTCCACACGCACCTCGATCCGGCGCTGCGGTTCCGAGGCCAGCGGCCAGGGTTCCGCCACGACGGTGGCGCCCGACATCTCGGAGATCTGGCGTGCCAGCGCCAGCGTCATCGACCGGCGCGGCGCATCTGCCCAGATATTGTCGGGGCTCGAGCGCAGCGCGCCATCTGCCGTCTGGAAGGCGATCTCCTGACCCGAGGCGTAATCGGGCAGGGAGATCTCGCGCAGTTCGGCGCGGCCCAGACGGTCGGGAAGCGTGTCCTTGGCCGTGGGCGGATCGATGGCATATTGCGCCGTATCCAGCGGGTTGGAGCAGGCCGCAAGCGCCACAAGCGCGGCCGCGATGCACGATAGGGTCGTTGGTTTCATCACATTCATCCTCAGCGCCCCGTAATGAAGGCTTGCGGGTTACGTTCGATCATGCGCGCCAGCGAGCCGACCGCATCGATCGTGCGGCGGAGGTCGCGCAGCGTGTCCATGACCTGCGAGTTGAAGGTAGAGCGATCTCCGTAAGCGCCCACCAGACCTTGCGCCTGCGTCGTCAGATCCTGCAACTGTTTCGTCAGCGCGGGCAGACGATCGGTCGCCGACTGGATCGAACCTGCTGCATCCTGTGCCGCGGTCAGCGTGCCGTTGAGTTTCTCGGCAACACCGCCCTCCCGTAGCTCGCGCAGCAACTGTGCCAGCTGGTTGAGCGTATCGGAGAGGTTCTGCGGCAGATCTTCGGCGCCCTGACTGTTCAGCATCTTGCGCAGATCGCCCAGAATACCGTCGACCTTGTCGCCGATCTCGCCCAGCGGCATCTCGGAGATCCGTTGCGCCGCCTGGTCGGCGGAGGCCAGCGTATCGTTGAGCCCGTCGATCTGGGTCATCACGCTGTCTGCCGCTTTCGAGACGTTGTCGATGGCCTCCGAGGCTTTTTTGCCGGTGTCGTTGGCGTTCAGATCGTTCACGAGGCTGCGGATCTCGCCCAGCGTGCCGGCAAGCTCGTCGGGGATCTGTTTGGTGCGATCCTGACCGGCAATGGCGGTAATCGACTGGAACATCTGCGTGGCCGAGGTCATCAGTTCCTCAATCGGCAGGCTCTCGACCCGCTTGAACACACCTTCCGCCGAGGTGGCCAGCGAGTTGGCCGTCTGTGGTGCGGTCGGGATGGTCGGGTAGGGCGAGGCGGAGGTGTCCATCTCCGCTTGCGGCCGGTCCGGCACATCGGTCAGCTCGACCACGAGCGTCTGGCCTAGCAGGCCGCTGCCGGTGATGCGGGCGCGTAGGCCGTTGGCGACCTCGTTCTGCAGGAACTGCGTGACGATGTCGTTATCGGTGTTGCGCTCCAGACCCAGACGTTCGGGCGAGAGCGAGATAACCACCTGCTGGCGCGCATATTTGGTGCCAAGACTATCCTCGTCGACCTTGATCGACAGGTCGGTGACCTCACCCGCTTCGACGCCTCGGAACTCGACCTTGGTGCCGATCTCGATGCCCTGCACCGGCTCGTCGAAGAGCAGCGTATAGCGGGCCGGCTCGAAGAACTCGCCGCCGAAGATGGAGTTGCGGGCCTCGTTCTCGTCGCTGAAGAGGCGATAGGGGAAGCCGTTCTGGATGAAGCTGCCGCCCGTGGCCAAGGTATCGAATTCGACCCCGCCCTGCACGATGGAGGCGAGCGAGCGCATGTTGACCGAGACACCGCTGGTGCCGAGATTGACCGAAATACCCGAGGCGTCCCAGAACCGCGTCGTGGTGGTCAGGCGCGAGTTATAGGGTTTGTTAATGAAGGCATCGATCAGCACGCCGCTGCCGCCCTCGTCCAGACGCAGGTTCTGGATCTTGCCGACGGTGAGGCCGCGATAGATGACCGGCGCGCCCTCGGCGAGCCCGCCCGCATCGCGCGCGCGCAGGATGATCTGGGTGCCCGAATTGGGGTCTTCGGTCACCGGGGCCTTGTCGAGACCTTCGAATTCGCTCTGGGCACCGTTGGGTTTGTTATCCCAATATCCTTGAATGAAGCCCCCCGAGAGGACGGTGTCGAGCCGCGAGATCCCCTGTGCCGAGAATTCCGGTTTGACGATCCAGAAGCGTGCATCCTTGTCGATATATTTCGAGACATCGCTATGGACGCGGATCCCCACGCGAACACCACTGAGATCATTGGTGAAACCCACGGACTCAACGGTGCCGACCGTCACTTCACGGTATTTCAGAACGGTCTCCCCGGCCGTGATGCCTGTGGCATCCTTGAAATCGACATAGATCAGCGCGCCCCTGTCGGAATAGGTATGCCATGCGACATAGCCCGTGACGAGCAGCGCGAAAATCGGCACCAGCCAGATTAGTGACAGGCGGGCCCAGAGGGGTTTCTTGGCCTGCGTTTTCTGCAGGTCGGCGGGTTTGGGAACTTCGGTCATTCGGAACTGGGTCTTTCTACGCTACGCCAGATCAGGCGTGGATCGAAACTTTGGGCCGAGAGCATGGTGAATGCCACGGACAGGGCAAAGGCGGCGGCCGCCGAGCCCGGATGGATGGAGGCCACGAAGCCCAGCTGGACGAGGGCGGAGAGGATCGCCACAACGAAGACGTCGATCATCGACCAGCGGCCGATGAACTCCACAATCTCGTAGAGAACGAGCCGCTTGTGCCCGTCCGAGGAGGCATTCGGCTGTGCCGTGCCGGATTTCACCGAGAGGGCCAGATAGGCGACGGCAATGAATTTCGCGATCGGGATACAGACCGAGGCGACAAAGACGATGGCCGCGATGCCGTAGCTGTGGTGGCCCACAAGCGTCAGCACCCCCCCGATGATGGTGGAGGGCGTATCCGAGCCAAGGAATTTCGTATGCATGATCGGATAGACATTGGCGGGGATATAGGCGATGAGCCCCGCCCACCAATAGGCCCAGACCTTGTCGAGGGATTTGAGACTGACCGGATGCAGTCTCGCACCGCAGCGCTCGCAACGGGCATGGTCCTCGGGCCAGACACGGCCACATTGACGGCACCCGATCAGCCCTGCATCCGTCGCAGACAGATATCTCAGTTCTTCCCGATGGCGTCCCATATTACCCACTTGCTCATAAAGCTGTTTTTTAGCGCCATAACGATGATCAGCGCGCAGAAGGCCCAGAAGGCGGGCCCGAAGGAGATGGTGGCCAGGCCACCGACTTTGACAAGTGCGACAGCCGTACCGATGATGAAGATCTCGGCCATGGACCATGGCTGCAGACGCTCGGCCAGACGGAAAATGCCGCGGGCCTTTGGCCATGGCTTATGTCCGAAGCTGAGCGGCAGCAGGACATAGATCAACGCGCCGAAGCGGAAGACGGGAACCCCGATAATCACCCCCACCGTCGCGGCCGAAAGGAGGGCGAACCAGCCGCCCGAGAAGGCGGCTGCGGCGCCGAGGACGGAGCTTTCATGCGAGAGCCCGCGCGTGGAAATCTCGAGAAACGGAAAGCAGAATGCCGCAACCATCAGGATCATGGCGGTAAAGGACAGTGCGACGACATGCAGGAAGGACCGATGGCGCGGAGCGATCAGCAACGTGCCGCAGCAGGCACAGGTCGCGCGTTCATTCTCCTCGAGGTCAGAGAGATGGTGCAGCGTATCACAATGCGGGCAAGCCATCAGCTTGCTGTGATCTTCCGTCATATTCATATCGGGTAATTTAGCTGAGTGGGGCGCGCATACAAGCGCACGACTTCGAGTGAGGCTTAAATACCACGCATTTTAAACGTTAAACAGTGTTTAATTGTGCTCTGCTAGAACCAACTCGGGTGAAAACGAGGTGGTGGCATGAGCTCTGGTGATAATCAGGCCCCGATTATTATTAAACGTAAGAAGGTGTCTGGCGGTGGCGGGCATCACGGCGGCGCATGGAAGGTCGCTTATGCGGATTTCGTGACCGCGATGATGGCGTTCTTCCTTCTGATGTGGCTGTTGAACGCGACAACCGAGAAACAGCGCAAAGGGATCGCGGATTATTTCAACCCGACGATTGCCGTAAACCGGATTTCCGGCGGCGGAGATGGTTCCTTCGGCGGCGATTCCGTTTTCTCCGAGGAGACGATTGCCCAGATGGGCACCGGCGCATCGATGAACCTTCCAACCGAGCAGCGTCAGGCCAAAGGCCAGAACGGTTCGGAGGCGAAGGATGAAAGCGATTCTGCCGAATTCGACCAGGTCGCGGCCAAGATCGAGGAAGCGTTGATGGGTGTGGGCGGCGAGTCCATGGTCACCGACCAGTTGGCCAAGCATATCGTGACGAAGGTCACCGATGAGGGGCTCATTGTCGAATTCTTCGATCTTGTCGACGAGCCGCTTTTCGCGCCCGAAACAGGAACACCTGAACCGATTCTCGAAGAGCTGGTCGCCATGGTTTCTCGTGTCTTTACGCTTGTGCCCAACGAGGTAGCCATTAACGGGTTTACCCGTTCCTACCCGGAAATGCTCAGAACAAATCCGGTCTGGGATCTTTCGACAGAGCGGGTGCAGCAGGTGCGGAAGCTTCTGCAGCAGGACGGCTTTGAAACAAAAAGAATCCAACGGGTTACAGGATTCGCAGATCGTAAGCCTGCCAGTGATATTCCGATGTCGATCCGGAATAACCGGCTGGAAATCATCCTTTTGCGTAACTGATCTGGCGCCTCCTCGCTCCGGTGAGGAGGCAATTTCAGTAAGAATTTTATTCGTTAGGGTGATCTTAAGAGGGCTAAGGCAAATCTGCTGGAGATCGAACGACACGTAGCAGCAGAAAGGCGCATAAATGTCGATTTCCTCCTCGCTTAATGCAGGCGTTGCCGGCCTGGCAGCGAACTCTACCAAGCTCTCGGCAATCTCGGACAACATCGCCAACTCGTCAACCTACGGGTACAAGCGCGTGAATACCGAGTTCGAAAGCATGGTCATTTCTTCAACCGCGGGCTCTTATAGCGCCGGGGGTGTGACCGCCACGACCAACCGCCTGATCGATGAACGTGCGAGCCTTGTCAGCACGTCGAACGCACTTGATTTGGCCGTGACTGGCCGCGGCTTCCTTCCGGTGACCACGGCGACGGCTGTCGAGAACGGAACTGAAGACCAGACCTTGATGATGACGACGACCGGCTCGTTCTCGACCGATGAGGACGGTATCCTGCGGACTGAATCCGGCTTGGTTCTGCTTGGCTGGCCCGCAACTGCAGACGGGACTATCCCGAGCTATCCGCGCGATTCGACGGCAGGTCTCGAACCGATCGTCATCAATCCGAACCAGACGGCGGGTGACCCCACGACCGAAATCAATATGGGCGTGAACCTTCCGGCCGTTGATACCGAGGCGGATGCGACGGGCGAAGCCCAGACGCTGTCGGTTGAGTATTACGGCAACCTCGGCACTTCCGAGACGCTGGAGGTGACCTTCACCCCCACCGTGCCTTCTGCAGGCGCCTCGAACGAATGGACGATGGAAATCCGTGATTCGGCGATTGATACCAGCACGGATCCCGATGCCAATATCGTTGGGACCTACACTCTGCAATTCGCGGATGACCGGATCAATGGCGGGACGCTGTCCGATGTAACGCGCACGTCGACCGCGGGCACCGATTGGGACGCGACGACCGGTATTATCACGGTCGAAGTTGAAGGTGGCCCGATCGAGATCAACTTGGGCACGCAATATGGCACGAATGGCCTGACGCAGCTGTCCGATACGTTCTCGCCGTCTTCAGTGACCCGCGACGGTTCGCCTGTAGGCAGCCTGACCTCGGTCGAGGTTGACGAAAACGGGTATGTGAATGCGACCTATGACACCGGCTTCATTCGAACGATCTACCAGATCCCGATGGTAGATGTGCCGAATGCCAATGGTTTGACCGCACTCGATAGCCAGACCTTCCAGGTTTCGGGCGAATCCGGTGGCTTCTTCCTGTGGAATGCAGGGGATGGCCCGACCGGCGGCATCGAGGGGTATGCCCGTGAAGGGTCCGCCGTTGATGTGGCCAAAGAACTGACGGACCTGATCCAGACGCAGCGTGCCTATTCGTCCAATGCGAAGGTCATCCAGACCGTGGACGAGATGCTGCAAGAAACCACCAATATCAAACGCTGATCTTGAGATAATTCATCTCTGAGGAGACAGAAGATGTCACTTTCCGCTGCCTTTACCAACGCGCTTTCGGGGCTGACCGTCTCGAGCAAGATGGCCCAAGTCGTCTCGTCCAACGTTGCGAATGCAATGACGGAAGGGTACGGGCGGCGGACTGTCGAAACCTCGGCTGTCTCCTCTGGCGGTGTTGGATATGGTGTGAAAATAGACGGGATTTCCCGTCAGGTGAACGAAAGCCTGCTTCAGGACCGCCGTCTTGCGGATGCTGCGGCTGGTGAAGCAAGCGTAACCGCCGATTTCTATGCGTCAGTCGAGGATATGATTGGTGATCCGACCGACGCCAATTCTCTTTCGGCAAAGATGGCAAGCTTTGAATCTGCGCTGGTCGAGGCTGCGAGCTCGCCCGATAGCACAGGTCGTTTGACGACGGTGGTCAACACCGCAAAGGCAGTCGCCGAGCAGTTGAATTCGATGTCGGATGAAATCAACGACATCCGTCTGAGTGCGGATAAGCAGATCGCTAACCAAGTCGATCTTTTGAATACCACTCTGAACCAAGTCGATGATCTGAACGACGAGATTCTAAAGGCTACGACGAATGGCCGTGATGCGACGGCCTTGATGGACGAGCGCCAGGCTTTGATCGACCAGATTTCAGAAATTGTCCCTCTCGAAATCAAAGAGCGCGATAATGGTCAGGTAGCCATCTATACTTCCAACGGCGCAACTTTGCTTGACGGCAAGGTCTACGAGGTTGGATTTACCGAAACCGGCCGGATGGCCGCGAATTTCTCTTTAGAGGGCGGTACGCTCTCTGGTCTGACTGTGAACGGCAAAGAAATTAACACGACGGAGGATGGGGCACTTGGTGGTGGCACGCTCTCGGCGCTTTTCGCAGTGCGAGACGAATTGGCACCGGCTGCACAGGAACAGCTCGATACCGTGGCAAGAGACCTGATCGAACGTTTGAGCTCTTCCGATGTCGACACGACGATCACAACGGGAAGCGCTGGCTTCTTTACCGATTCCGGCTCGGCCTTCGATACCGCTGACGAGTTGGGAATTGCAGGCAGAATCGAGGTCAACGCTGCAATTGACCCTTCTGAAGGAGGAGAAGTCTGGCGTGTCCGTGACGGTATCTACGCGACGACGGCAGGCGACGTGGGTGATAGTACGATCCTCAATAATATCGCAGATGCCTTGAGTGCGACCCGCGCAGCCTCTTCGTCAGCATTCGGTGGCAGTAGCTATTCCGCCTCCGGTCTGATGTCAGAATTGTTGTCGAACTACTCAACGGCCCGTCAAAGCGCTGAATTGACAGAAAGTTACACTACCGCCAAGCAGGAGGCTTTGGTCGAGGAAGAGCTTTCCAACGGGGTCGATACAGATCAGGAGCTGCAATCGCTACTTGTGATCGAGCAATCCTATGCTGCTAACGCAAAAGTAATGCAAACGCTGGATAGTCTAATGCAAGAACTACTGGATCTCTGACATGAGCTATTATTCCGTTGGCGATATGGCGCAGGCCTATTCACTGCGTAAGCACAATACGAGCCTCAAGACACTGGTGACGACTCTTAGTGAAGAGGCGACCACTGGTCTGAAGTCGGATGTTGGGAAGGCGGTCAGCGGGGACTATACCCAACTTTCTGCTATCTCGCGCAGCTTGGATAACCTTGAATCCTATAGTCTGGCGACGACTGAGATCTCCCTGACAGCAGAGATGATGCAGAACTCCTTGGAAACGATCCAAGACTATGCAATCTCTCTTGGACCGGAGTTGATCTCAATCGGATCCACGGGAGATCAGACCTCTGTCGAAACGCTCTCGGCGCAAGGCGAAAGCAGCCTTTCGATGATCGTCTCATCTTTGAATTCGTCTGTCGCTGGCCGTTTTGTCTTCAGCGGTGCCGCGATCGACACTCCGGCCGTCGTGAGCGCGGACGAAATGTATGAGCAGGTAATGGCTTACATCGGTGGGGACACCACAAGCGACGGAATCATTGCAGCTGTGAATGCATTCTTTGACGCGCCCGCCGGTGGCGGTGGATATCTCGATCAATCTTATCTTGGTTCTGACAATAGTCAGGGTGCTGTACGTATATCCGAAAATGAAACCGTTCAGTTGGATCTCACCGCAGCCGCATCGGAGATCCGGGAGTCTCTGAAGGGTGCTATGCTGGCACGTATCGCTGCAAACGACGATAATGCTTTGGATCTCTCCACCCGGTCTGCTCTACTTGTTGAGGGGGGAACCGTGCTCACCGCGACTTCAGTGAATATTTCTACGACACGCGGAAAGGTGGGCGCGATTGAGGAAACAATTGCCAATACTGCTACGCGGAACGACGCTGAAGCAAGCAGCCTTGAGATTGCACGCAATAACCTGATTACGGCCGAGCCGTATGAGACATCGACGGCTCTGATTGCAGCTCAGACGCAACTCGAAACGCTCTACGAAATCACATCGCGTCTTTCTCAACTCACGCTGGCGGACTATATCTAATGCGCATCATCTTCGCTTTGTTACTGATTGTCATGCCCGTTGTGTCTTGGGCGTCCCCTATTCGCATTAAGGATTTGGTCGAGTTTGACGGTGTTAGAGGTAATGACATCGTCGGTTACGGTCTGGTCGTCGGTCTCAACGGGACCGGTGACGGCCTACGTAACGCGCCTTTCACTGAAGAAATTATGACGAATGTGCTCGAGAGATTGGGCGTTAACGTTACCGGAGAAACGTCGCGGCCGAAAAACGTCGCTGCTGTTCTGGTAACAGCCGAATTACCTCCGTTCTCCCGTGCTGGAAGTTCGATCGATGTGACTGTCTCTGCTATTGGCGATGCGACCAGTCTTTTGGGGGGGACGCTCATTATGACGCCGCTGAAGGCCGCGGATGGCGAGATCTATGCTGTGGCCCAAGGTGAAATTATTGCGGGTGGTGCAACTGCTCAAGGTGATGCAGCAACGGTTACGCAAGGTGTTCCGACATCTGGTTCTATCCCATCCGGTGCGCATGTTGAACGCGAAATTGCTTTCGAGTTCAATAGTCTAGATCGACTTAGGCTTGCGTTGCGTACGCCCGATTTTACAACCGCCAGCCGAATTGAAAGCGTCATAAATAACGCTTTTGGACGCAATGTCGCAGCGATGCAGGATTCGGGGACCGTTGCACTTGATGTCGGTTTGACAGGCCAGCGCTCTACAGCACATGTGATGAGCCGGATAGAAAATCTCGAGGTAGAGCCGGAACAGCGAGCGCGGGTTGTCGTTGATCAGCGCTCTGGCACAATCGTTATGGGCGAAAACGTTCGCATTTCCCGTGTTGCCGTTAGTCAGGGCAATCTTACTTTGAGAGTGCAAGAGGCTCCTGTAGCCGTTCAGCCGAATCCATTCGCAGAAGGTCAAACTGTCGTAGTTCCAAGAACCGAGGCATCTATCACGGAAGAACCAGGTATTCAGATGGCCGAAGTACCAAGCGGAAATTCACTCTCCGAAGTCGTGGCAGGGCTGAATGCATTGGGAGTTTCACCTCGCGATATGATCGACATTTTAAAGAGCATTAATGCTGCTGGAGCATTGCATGCGGAATTTGTCGTCAACTAGGCTGAGATGGAGAGGAATTGTTATGTCAGGTGAACCGCGCTGGGTTTGCCGGAGGCTGATTTTCGTTAGTCACGCGGCCATGCCTTCAATTTCCAGAGCTGCATAGAGATTGGTCTCCGCCTTCGCGGGCGGAATCTTCCCGATTTGCTCGAGCAGGCGGCGGTTATTAAACCCGTCGCCCCATTCCAGCGTGGCGTATTTGACGGCTTCGAAGCTCAGCAACGGACCACGCCGGGGAATGATCTCATTGACCTGCCCCCTGCTGGTGCCTCATTCATAACGAGAGTCTCCAGATTGGATCTCGGCATATGGCTTCGTCGTCTGGCGCAAGTGCGCCGGGCGTGGAGCCCTCAAATTGCGTAGCACCGGATCCGGTGAACGCTGAACCTCATTTCAGTCATCCTTCGATCCGCACTGACAATCCGGCACCCCCGCCGCTCCGAGAGCGTGAGGCAGGCGCTCAGATGCGCGATCGCCTCGCGCTTCACGACAGGCGTCAGCACTTTATTGAAACCATTTCTTTCATTGCTGCGAGATCGAGCATCTGTTCGGCCAAAAGGTTCTTCGTAAGCGTCGCCTCGACCTCACGTTGCGGATGATGGTCCCGGATGCGAGGTGATTTCCATCTCATGATGGGGAGTGCGTTTCGCAATGTTAGCTACAACTTCGTTTCTCAAATCGCTGAGCGTCGAGATCTGCGCGTCAGGTCACCGCAGTTGGCCCGAAGAAGCAAAGGCCCTAGCCGTTTCGATGACCTTTGAGGTGGGTGCGACGGTGAATGCCGTGGCGGAGCGGTTTGGTATCCTGCCCAATCAGCTCTCGGCGTGGCGCCGAGAGGCCAAGCAATGCAAGCGTGTGCTGCCTGCGGCCAGAGTTGCGGAACCTGTCTTTGCGCCTCTTGTTGTCTGCCACGTCACCGAGGAGGGATCGCATCGAGAGGTAACATCGCAGACGACCCCGATCAGGATTATTCGGGGTGCTGTCGTGATTGAGCTCGCGCATGATATCCCCGCCACTCGGATGGCGCAGATCGTCCATGCGCTGGAGGCGCGTCCATGCTGTTGCCCTCGCAGGGCATAGGGATCTTGAGGGCGACAAAGCCTATCGACTTCCGGAAGGGGCATGACGGTCTCGCGGCGTTGGTCCAGTCGACGCTCACCGAGGATCCCTTCACCGGCACGGTCTTCGTGTTCCGTTCAAAGCGCGCGGACCGAATGAAGATCCTGTTCTGGGACGGCAGGGGCTTGTGATGGCCTACAAGCGGCTAGAGGAAGGCACCTTTACCTAGCCTGCGATCCGCGACGGGGCAATGACGCTGAACCGGGCACAGTTCGAGGCCCTGTTTGCCGGCCTGGATTGGCGTAGTGTGCGATCGCTGGAGATGCGCAGACCAGCTATGGCAGAATGACTCACCCCAGAGAATGCGAGGACATCGGCACCTTGGGCGCGCTATAATCCGCGCGTGTCCAACGCCCCGCGGTTTGGGCGCGGCTGCAGGAGCGGGACGCCCTCAAGGAAGCCAACCGGCGGCTCGAGTATCTCGTGGCTGAGCTGAACCATATCGTGCATGGCAAACGCTCGGAGAAATTGAGCGAGGATGATCGGCAACCGGCCTTCGAAGACTTGGAACTGGCCGTCGCCGCGGTCGAGACCCGCAAGGAGCAGACAGCGCCATCCACCACGCAGCCGCGCCGGACACAGCGGCGCAATCTCGGCTATCTGCCCGCGGATCTGCCGCGCATCGAACGTGTTATTGAACCGAAGAGCCTTGAATGCTCGCCAGTGTCGCGCCATCGGTTCGAGCGACGATGAGGAAGTGTCTAAAAAGCGCTGAGACCGGCCATCGGATGCAATGGCACGAATGACGGCAATGGGCCGTGAGTGTCAGGCAGCGGGAGGCCGGAGGGACCATGCGGTTTGTCCGCTTCAGCAGTTTCGCCACGGAATGTCGCGATCACGGTCAGTTGACCCGCTGCGCACAGATGAAGTCGGCGCGTGTTGTAATGTCGGCGCGCGGCAACTCCGTGATTTGGTATCCGAGCGCGGTGTAGGTCTCCCGTATGACGGCACAGGTCGCTTCAGCTTCGGCGCGAGTCTTCTTGCGTTCGCTGTCTTGCGTGAAGATCTTATCCCAGAACGGCACCAGGAAGGCGCGACGGTTGTAGCGGGCTGACTTGGCTGCTGCGGCGACGTGGGGCGGCACGGGGAGGCCGCAGAGGGTCAGGTAGCCCAAGATATCAGGGATGCCGCGGTCGAAGATCACGGCGCCTGAGAGTGCCTGTGTGGCGCTGTAGGCGCGCAGGTCCTGCTCCAGCATTCGTTCGGCATAGGCAAGGCGATCGGCCCAGGGGAGGGCGTCTCCGCCGCGCTGCAATTCTTCGGAAATGATCGCGCGGCCGGATTCGGGGATTGTATGGAAACCGCGGCGGGCGAGCTCGGTGATGAGGCTGGTCTTGCCCGCACCGGGACCGCCCGTCACGACGAAGAAATGGTCGCTCATGGGCCATCCTGGGGTTTTACAGGGGAAGGGCTGCGCAGCGATCGACACGCCGAAAAGGCGCGGATAAAAGCAGCATGGATTTTCATAGGGAAAACAGCACCCGCCTGCACGGCGGCAGAGGCAAATCCTCTGACGAAAAAGGCAGAACTATCTGGTGCTTTTCAAGTAAATGGGAGTTGTCAGAAAGTTCTGCCTCGGAGGTCCAAGTTTCCCTTTGATTTCAGTGCTTGAAAATCTCGATGCTGAACTGAAGCTGCCTTTTTCGTCAGATAATATTGCCTTTGGCTGCACATGAAAAAGCCGGCGCGGCGGCCGGCTTCTGTGCTTCACAGCTGTATTTTCTGCTCTTACGGCACAATTGAAGGTATTAAGAATGCTGAGGTTACGAGGATATATCCTAAGCTCAGTCGCAAAATGCGATCGTTAGTTAGGAGCGCCAAGGCTTCAAGGACAGCCATCACAATGATGGACGCAGATAAGGCAAGGGCACACGACCCAAGAACGTCTAGAAGGGAAAGGCTCCAAGTTCCTATGGCTAGACCAAAAATTAGCGAGAATGGTCTGCCCCACTTGAGTGGTCCGGTTTGAAAGTTAGTGCATCGTGGGCCTTTGGTCTACGGGCACGATACTTTCGGGTGCTGGTGGGCGATATCCCAAAGAGCTATGCGGACGCACCGTGTTGTAATGCTGGCGCCAGCGTTCGATCAGGATCTGAGCTTCTCTTGAGCCGAATAAAACACCTCCCCATCCAGTAATTCGTCACGAAGCCTAGCATTGAAGCTCTCCACGTCGCCGTTCTCCCAGGGTGACCCCGGTTCGATATAGGCCGTTTTAGTCCCGACCGCGTCGATCCAGTTGCGCAGCTTGGTCGCGATGAATTCGGGGCCGTTATCTGACCTGATAAACCCGGGCGGACCGCGAAGGATGAACAGATCAGTCAGTGCGTCGATGACATCGACCGAGTTCAGCTTGCGTTTGACGCGGATCACCAGCACCTGCCCTAGGTGTACTCATCGACGATATTGAGCATGCGGTAAGCCCGCCCGTCCGCTGTCCGGTCCTGGACAAAATCATAGGACCACACATGGTTCGGCCGCTCGGCCCGCAGCCGCACGCAGGAGCCATCCGCTAGCCAGAGCCGCCCTCGTTTCTTCTGCTTTTGCGGGACTTTAAGCCCCTCGCGTCGCCAAATCCGTTCGACCCGCTTATGATTGACGCACCATCCCGCTTGAACCAACAAGCCAGTGATCTGGCGATAGCCATACCGTCCGTATTGCCTTGCCAGTTCAATGATGTCAGCCGTCAGCAAAGCTTCATCTTGACGACTAACCGGGATCTTGCGCTGGGTTGAGCGGTGCTGCCCAAGAGCCAGACCAAGCACGGCGTTCGGAAACGCCAAGTTCCTGCCGGACATGGTCAATGCACTGTCGGCGACGCGAAGGGCTTAGAAGTTTCCCCGAGCCGCCTCCGTCAGGATCAGCTTGTCGAGCGTCAGATCTGATACGGCCCGTCTAAGCCGCGTATTCTCTTTCTCGAGTTCCTTCAGTCGCTTGAGCTGATCGCGGTTCATCCCGCCAAACTCACGCCGCCAGCGGTAGTAGGTTTGTTGGTTCGGCATGGCCCTCGAACCAGTGGCGGGCACATGCCTCACCGCCAATCTGGCGCACCGCATCCGCCAGCTTCGCGCCTTGATCCTGCAAGACCTCAACCTGACGCAGCTTCATAACGATATCTTCCGGCTTTTCGCGTTTGCCTGCCATCGAAGTAGTCCTCCATCATACGGGATAAATTATCCCAAAAGGTGGACCACTTCAGTGGGGCAAGACCACGACCTAACGCACGACCCCGTCGGGTCGTCAGGAAGATGCTCTACTGACAGCCGATATCACCGAACTGGCACGCCAATACGGGCGAGATGGCTATCGCCAGATCGCCGGTTTATTGAACCAGGGGGGGCAGGTCGCGCCAACCACAAGCGGATCGAGCGGATTTGGCGGCGCGATAGGGGTGAGGAGGATCAGAAAACAGTCCGGGGGACTGTTTTTCCAACGAACGGTCCCACAGAAACAGAAGAAACGGGGCAGGCTCTGGCTGGCGGATGGCTCTGGCTGGCGGCGGCGGGCCGAACGGCCCAACCATGTCTGGTCTTAGGATTTTGTGCAGGACCGGACGGCGGACGGAAGGGCCGATCGCATGCTCAACATCGTTGATGAATACACTCGGGAGGTGCTGGTGATCCGCGTTAAACGCAAGCTCAACTCGGTCGACGTCATCGACGCACTGACCGATCTGTTTATCCTCCGAGGCGCCCCGAGTTCATACGGTCCGATCACGGGCCCGAATACATTACCACCAATCTCCGCAACTGGATCGAAGCGGCAGGCGCCCAAACGGCTTACATGAGCCGGGTTCGCCCTGGGAGAACGGCTATGTAGAGAGCTTCAATGCTAGGCTTCGTGGCGAGTTTCTGGATGGGGAGGTTTTCTATTCACTGAAAGAGGCCCAGATCCTGATCGAACGCTGGCGTAAGCTTTACAACACGGTGCGTCCGCATAGCTCTTTGGGATATCGCCCACCAGCACCCGAAAGTATCGTGCCCGTAGACCAAAGGCCCACGATGCACTAACTTTCAAACCGGACCACTCAGGTGGGGCAGACCAAGGTTTTGCGACATAGGTCGGCGCATTTTGCGTCGTTGCCATATAAGTCGATCCTGCATCGGCTAAGATGCCGATGATCTGTTCGTCCATGCATCTCATTGGATTCATTGTCCGTCCTTAAGTTGGGCCGGACTCTGATCGTTCATGGAGGAAACATCCCGTGGCAAGTCACGATGAAGGCGCATTTCTGCTGAACTGGCAGCTTCAAGATGGTAGGTGGCGCGGTATCGCTTCTCTCCACAGCGATGGCTTCGCCGCCTGCGCTGGCCGTTTGAACAAGCGGCGAAGCCATTGGAAACTTCTTGGACGAATGGTGGAAAGTGGCGCGCCTGAGACAAAACCGCTCGCCCTGAGCCTGTGTATATTTAATCGCCGTCTTATCTACGCCATACTTCGCCGTAGGTCCGGAAATCATTCTCTTGGACGGACAATCTCTGGTCCTGCAAGATGCAAGCTCATAGACAGGGCATGCAGGGAGCGGGGCTCGCGCATCATACTGCGCAAACCCCTATTGGCTTAGAAATCGAGGTTCTCGACGTTCAGCGCGTTCTGCTGGATGAAGTCGCGGCGGGGTTCCACCACATCGCCCATCAGCTTGGTGAAGATGTCGTCGGCCTCGGCCACGTCATCCACTTTCACTTGCAGCAATGTACGGGCAGACGGATCGAGCGTTGTTTCCCAAAGCTGCTCGGGGTTCATCTCGCCCAAGCCCTTATAGCGTTGCAGTGCCAGACCTTTTTCGCCTTCCTGCAGGATCGCGTTCAGCAGTTCCAGCGGGCCGTGGATCAGCTGGTGGCGGTCCTTGCGATGCAGACGCGCGGGCTTGCCGTAGATATCCTGTAGTGCCTTGGTATGCGTGCCCAGACGGCGGCTTTCGCCCGCGCGCATGACCTGACCATCCAGCGTCCGTACTTCCTCGACCCCGCGCAGGATACGGGTCAGGCGCAGGCCGTGATCCTGCGTCTGGCGACCCTGCCAGCCACGCTCGTATTCGAGTGCGACAAGATCCAGGCGGGCGGCCACGGCATCGGCGGTGCCTTGCGCATCATTGTCCAGAACGCCCGGAACCATCGCGCCCGCGATGGCGGCCTGTTCCAGAATATGGCGCGGATAATGGGTCGGGAAGGTGCCTAGGATCCGCTTGATGACGCGGGCCTCCTCGACCACGCGCTGCAGGTCGTTGCCGACGATCTCCTCGCCCGTGCCGAGCTTCAGGACAGCGCCCTCAACCCCTTGGGCGATCAGGTAATCTTCCAGGGCATTCTGGTCCTTGAGGTAAACCTCGGACTTGCCGCGCGAGACCTTATAGAGCGGCGGCTGCGCGATATAGAGATAGCCGCGTTCGATCAGTTCCGGCATCTGGCGGAAGAAGAATGTCAGCAGAAGGGTGCGGATATGGGCGCCGTCCACGTCCGCATCGGTCATGATGATGATCTTGTGGTAGCGTAGCTTGTCGATATTGAACTCGTCGCGACCGATACCGGTGCCGAGCGCGGTGATCAGCGTGCCGATCTGGTCGGAGGACAGCATCCGGTCGAACCGCGCGCGCTCGACATTGAGGATCTTGCCGCGCAGCGGCAGGACGGCCTGATTTTGTCGTGCGCGCCCCTGTTTGGCCGAGCCACCTGCCGAATCCCCCTCGACGAGGAAGACTTCGGAGAAGGCCGGATCCTTTTCCTGACAATCCGCCAGCTTGCCCGGAAGCGATGCCACATCCATCGCCGTTTTCCGACGGGTCAGCTCGCGGGCCTTGCGCGCGGCCTCGCGGGCCAGCGCCGCCTCGACAATCTTGCCGACGATCTGACGGGCTTCGGCGGGATGCTCCTCGAACCATTCGCCAAGCTTCTCGTTCACGAGGTTTTCCACCGCGGGGCGCACCTCGGAGGAGACCAGCTTGTCTTTGGTCTGGCTGGAGAATTTTGGGTCCGGCACTTTGACCGACAGCACGCAGGTCAGGCCTTCGCGGGCATCGTCGCCGGTAAAGTTGACCTTTTCTTTCTTCGCGATCCCCGAGGATTGCGCGTAATTGTTGATCGTGCGGGTCAGCGCGCCACGGAAGCCCGCCATATGGGTGCCGCCATCGCGCTGGGGGATGTTGTTGGTGAAGGGCAGCACGGTCTCGTGATAGCTGTCATTCCACCACAGTGCCACCTCGACGCCGATCCCGTTGACCTCGCCCAGCATATAGACGGGGCTCTCCATCACGGGCGTCTTGGAACGGTCGAGATATTTGACGAATTCGCGCACGCCACCATCGTAATGCAGTTCGGTCTTCAGCGGCTCCGCGGGGCGTTCATCCTCGATGATGATACGCACGCCCGAGTTCAGGAAGGCCAGTTCGCGCAGGCGCTTTTCCAGCGTCTCGAAGCTGTAGTTGAGATTCGAGAAGGTGCCCTCGGGGTCGGTTTCCTTGTTGGACGCAAGGAAGCGGACCTCGGTGCCACGTCCACCGACCTCGTCGCCCACGACATGCACATGCTCGACGCATTCGCCCTTCTCGAAGCGGGCTTTGTAGATCTTGTCGTTGCGCCAGACGGTCAGCTCGAGCCAGTCCGAGAGCGCGTTCACCACTGAAACGCCCACACCGTGCAGACCGCCCGAGACCTTGTAGGCATTGCCATCGGTATCGGTATTGTTGAACTTCCCGCCCGCATGCAGCTGGGTCATGATGACCTCTGCCGCCGAGACGCCTTCCTCGGCATGCATATCGACCGGAATTCCGCGCCCGTTATCGCGCACCGATACCGAGCTATCGGCGTGAATTTTTACATGGACATAGTCGGCATAATTGGCCAGCGCCTCGTCGATGCCGTTATCGACGACCTCATAGACCATGTGATGCAGGCCCGACCCGTCATCCGTATCCCCGATATACATGCCGGGGCGTTTCCGTACAGCTTCCAACCCCTTCAAAACCTTGATGGAATCGGCGCCATATTCGGATTTCTTGACGTGTTCTTCGGTCATGCCTGCTCGTCCTTTTTTACGTCCCCGATTTATAGGGGTTTTGGGCCGCCATGTCACGCCTTAGCCACAGAATTCGGGGCTTTCTTGGCGATACGGGCGGCCTGTCAAATAAGGGCGATCAATACCGCTACGGCAAGCATGAGGCTGCCTGCGATGCGGTTCATGCGGGTCATGGCCGCAGGGCTGGAAATCAGTCTGCGAACGCGGCCGACAAAGGCGGCAAGGATCAGGTTTCCGATCATCGGGCAGAGCGCCGAGAGCAGGGTAATCACCGCGATATCGGCCGGGGTGATCGTGTCGAGCGCGAAGAAGCCCGGCACGACGCCCATATAAAACAGGATCGCCTTGGGGTTACCGAGGATTGCCACGACCCCCACAACAAACCCCGCCCAGCGTCCAGGCCGGGTCAGTTTGCTGTTTTGCGAGATCCCCGCCTTGGCATGGCGGATCAGCATCGCGCCCATAAAGGCGAACATCGCCGCAGCCACCCAGCGCAGGACCGTCAGGAAGCCTGCGACATGCTCTACAACCCAGCTCATGCCGACAAGAGCCAGCACGGACCAGAACGCATCGCCAAGCGCCACGCCCACGGCCAGCGGCCACGCTGCGGCAAAGCCGCCGGAGACGGTGCGTGCGAGCATCGCGAGCCAGACCGGTCCAGGGGTCAGGAAGATCACGAGAAGCGCGCCCGAATAGAACAGGGCCTGATGCAGCGTAATCGTCATGGCAGGGCTACTCGGTCGGGGGCAGCGTCAGGCTGCCATCTGCGGCCAGCGGCCAGAACGGATTCATTGCGACCTCCCAGACATGGCCGTCGGGATCGGACCAATAGCCGGAATATCCGCCCCAGAAGACCTTTTCGGGACGTTTGAGCGGCGTGGCACCTGCCGCGAGGGCTGCGGCAAAGGCTGCGTCCACCTCTGGCTCGGTGTCGAAATTCTGCGCCAGTGTCATGGCGCCCGTGCCAAGGGTCGCGCCCGCACGGCCTTGATCCTTGGCCAGATCATCGCGCCCGAAAAGCGCCAGACCCTGTCCGTGCATCTGGTAGAAAGCCACGCCGTCCTGCTGCGCCGCAGGCTCCCAGCCCAGCTGCGCGTAGAAGGCGCAGGAGGCGGCGAGATCGGTCACACCTAGCGTGATCAGGGTGATGCGCTGCACGGGATAGCTCATTCGACTTCCTCCAGAACCGAGGTCGCGGCCTCTTCCGAGACCTGAAGATAATGTCCGCGCGCGCCCAACGCGTCGAACAAAGCGCGTTCCGTGCCCGTCATGAAGACCTGTGCGTCGAGGGCGCAGATCTCGTCATAAAGGGCTGCGCGGCGGTTCGGGTCAAGATGGGCCGAGACCTCGTCGAGCAGGACGATGGCGGGCGCCCTCTCGATCGCGCGCGCATTGGCCAGCACCAAAGACAGCAGAAGCGCCTTCTGCTCTCCGGTCGAGACCTGATCGGCGGGCATCGCCTTGGCACTGTAGATCGCCGTCAGATCGGCCCGATGCGGCCCTTCCAGTGTGCGTCCGGCGGCCATATCGCGACGGCGCGTCTCGGCCCAGAACAGGGCGAGATCTGCGGTGTCATCGCCGGTAACCGACAGATCGGCCGCCGGAAATGCGGTCTGGGCCGCCGTTTGCGCCTGTGCGATCCGCGTAAGAGCGGCAGCGCGTGCGCCACGGATCTCGGTTGCGGCCTCGCTCATCCGCGCCTCCAGCACCTGATACCAATGCGGATCGCCCGCGCCGTCCTTCAAAAGTCTGTTCCGCTCGCGCATGGCCTTTTCGTAAGCCAGACTGGCCTCGGCATGATCGGGGAAGAAGGACAGAGTGATCCGGTCCAGAAAACGTCGCCGCCCTTCGGGGGCCTCGATCCAGAGCCGGTCCATCGCGGGCACCAGCCACTGAATGCGCACCAGCCGCCCCAAAGCGGTCTGCGGCACAAGTTTTTCATCCACCCGCACCTGACGGGGCTGGGCGGGTGCGGCCTCGGTCTGCACCTCGTGGCCGGACAGTCGGGCGCGGATCTTCCAGCCGACATTTTCAGCACGGCGCATCAGGTCGGGGGCCTGCGCGCGGCGCAACCCCCGACCAGGCGATAAAAGCGAGATCGCCTCGAGGATATTGGTCTTGCCCGCACCATTGGCCCCGAAGATCGCAACAGGGCGCGTATCCGGCGCCAAAACGGCACGGCGATGCGACCGGAACTGATAGAGGCTCAGTTCCGATAGCATCGCATTACTTCCCGTAAGAGGCTGATCTTAGACACGCATCGGCATGACGACATAGACCGCCGAGGTGTCGCCACCTTCGCGCATCAGGGTCGGGTCGCCCGAGGTGTTGAACATGAAGACCGCATTCTCGCGATCGACCTGATTGGCGATTTCCAGCAGGTATTTGGCGTTGAAGCCGATTTCGAGACGCTCGTCGGCATAGGCCACAACCAGCTCCTCCTCGGCGGCACCAGCATCGGGTGCGTTGACCGAGAGCACCAGCTTGTCGGCGTCCAGCGTCAGCTTGACGGCGCGCGAACGTTCAGACGAGACGGTGGCCACACGGTCCACAGCCTTGGCGAACTCGTTTGCATCTACTTCGAGACGGCGCGTATTGCCCATCGGGATCACGCGTGTGTAATCGGGGAAAGTGCCGTCGATAACCTTGGAGGTCAGGGTGATACGCGGGGTGGCAAACCGGACCTTGGTCTCCGAAACCGAGACCTCGATCAGCGTTTCGTCATCGTCCAGAAGTTTGCGCAGCTCGCCCACGGTCTTGCGCGGCACGATCACGCCAGGCATGCCCTCGGCGCCCTGGGGCAGGGGGGCATCGATACGGGCCAGACGGTGACCATCGGTCGCCACGGCGCGCAGCATCTGGCCATCTTCGGCGGTGGCCACATGCAGATAGACGCCGTTCAGGTAGTAGCGGGTCTCCTCGGTCGAGATCGCAAAGCGCGATTTCTCGAAGAGACGTTTCAGCTCGCCCGCCTTGGCCGAGAAATTCGCGGTGTAATCCGAGCTGGCCATCACGGGGAAATCCTCGCGCGGCAAGGTCGCCAGCGTAAAGCTCGAGCGGCCCGCCTCGATCACCAGACGGCCCGAGGCAGGATCATCCATCAGTGTGACGAGCGCCCCGTCGGGCAGCTTGCGCACGATCTCGTGCAGCATCACGGCGGAGACAGTGGTGGCACCGGCCTTCTCGACCTGCGCGGGCGCACGGTCGACCACTTCGATATCGAGATCGGTGGCGCGGAAGGAGATCGTGCTGCCTTCGGCCTCGATCAGCACATTGGCCAGAATCGGGATCGTGTTGCGACGTTCGACAACCGATTGTGCTTGCGCGACGGCTTTCAACAGTTCTGCGCGTTCGATGCTGATCTTCATTTCAATCCCTCACGGCTGTCCGGACCGTGACGTTACCATCTAAGACACCGGACACAAGAATTTTCGCGACAATCTAACGCAAAGGCGGGCAGGTCAAGGGACCAGCCCGCTTTCACACAGATTTCGCTTGGTTTTCCCGGAATCAGTTTTCCAGAAGGCGGCGCAGCAGATCGATATCCTCGGCCAGCTGGCGGTCATCGCCCTTCAGCTCCTCGATCTTGCGGATACCATGCATGATGGTCGTGTGATCGCGGCCACCGAAGCGGCGCCCGATATCGGGAAGCGAGCGGGTGGTGAGCTGTTTGGACAGATACATCGCCACCTGACGCGGACGCGCGATGGTGCGCACGCGCTTGGGGCCGATCATATCCGCAAGACGGACATTGTAATGCTCGGCAACCTTGCGCTGGATCTCCTCGATGGTGACCTTGCGGTCCGAGGTGCGCAAGATATCGGTCAGACATTCCTGTGCCAGATCGAGCGTAATCTCGCGGCCGACCAGCGAGGCGAAGGCGAACAGACGCGTCAGCGCGCCCTCAAGCACACGCACGTTGGTCGAGATACGATGGGCGAGGAATTCCAGCACGCCATCGGCAATCATCAGGCCCGGATATTGCATCCGGTAATTTTCGGTCTTGGTCTGCAGGATGCCAAGGCGCAGCTCGTAATCGGTGGGATGGAGATCCACCACCAGCCCGCATTGCAGGCGCGATTTGATCCGTTCTTCCAGTTCCTTGATCTCGCCCGGCGCACGGTCGGCGGAGATCACGATCTGTTTGCCCTGATCGACGAGCGCGTTGAACGTATGGAAGAACTCTTCCTGCGTCGAATCCTTGCCCGCGATGAACTGTACGTCATCGACCATAAGCACGTCGACCGAGCGGAACATCTCCTTGAAATCCATGATCTGGCGTTCGCGCAGAGCCTGCACGAAACGATACATGAATTGCTCGGCCGAGAGGTAAAGCACGCGCAGATCGGGGCGCTTGGTTTGCAGCTCGTGGGCGATGGCATGCATCAGGTGGGTCTTACCCAGGCCCACGCCACCATAGAGGAAGAGCGGGTTGAAGGTCACCGGACCGCCTTCTGCCACACGGCGCGCGGCGGCATGGGCCAGCTCGTTCGGCTTGCCGACCACGAAAGTGTCAAAGGTAAAACGCTGGTCCAGCGGCGCGCCGGGCAGATCGTCATCCTGCGTCTGGGCAAGACGCGGTTTGATCTGGGCAATGCGTGGCGTGCTCGTGGGGGCAGGGGCCTGCTGGACGGGATTGGCGGAATTGGCCGGACGGATCATCGGTGCCGAAGACACGCGAAGATCGATACGCTCAACGATAATCCCAAATTTGCGCAGCTCGTTCTGGATCGCCTCGGAGAAGTTCCGCTGCACCCAGTCGCGCATGAATTTTGTAGGGGCCTCGAAGGCGGCAATGCCGTCATCGACCTCAATGACCTTCAGCGGGGCAATCCACGTCAGGAAGTTGTTTTTTCCCACGCTCTTTTGCAGCTCATCGCACACACGCCCCCAAGTATCGTCGGTCATCATTCTTGCCCATTCTTATCACACCTCGCGACCAACGATTCTCGGAAAATACGATCCACCACGCCAAACAGATTTTGGCGCGTGGTGCATTTTCTGCACTTAGGACAAGGTTACCCGACCCGCTCACGCGGGTTTCGACAGAATCGAAATGTGGGAGGTGGCAGCCCTCCAGCATCGGAATCGCATCCCCCAGGCCAATTGGTCCGGTTGTTATCCTTGTCGTGGCAGACGTTATTGTCCGGTCCAGCTAGGGTAAGATGCGTCAGTCCCCCGAGGCGACGTTGATCGCTCAGTGAAACTACTCCGGCTCGCTGACGAGTCGCAACAGAACTTCACGCTTGACTCCGGATTGCGTGAATCGAATCTGCCACAGTTTCGTCATGTTGCATTTCGGACATATCATCTTATTGAAAACATTGCGAAAAATGAAAAAGGCGCCATAAATGGCGCCTTTTTATCTTGCTTTTGCAAGGGAATCGCTTAGGCGTTCAGAGCCTTCACGCGAGCCGCCAGACGCGACACTTTGCGCGATGCGGTGTTCTTGTGAATCACGCCTTTGGTCACGCCACGCATCAGTTCCGGCTGCGCCACTTTCAGAGCTTCCTGAGCTGCTGCGTAGTCGCCCGAGGTGATGGCTTCTTCGACTTTGCGGAGGAAGGTACGGATGCGCGAACGACGTGCTTTGTTGATGTCGTTACGACGCTCGTTCTGACGTGCGCGCTTTTTGGACTGGAGCGTATTTGCCATGTGTGTGTTTCCACTTTCGGGTTTGGTACAATATGCGACTGCATGCAAAACCCGGGCACACCAGTGAACCGGTTGATTCTAGCCTAAGCGGGCTCCACACGCATTTGAAGGGGGCCTATACGGCAATTTTGCCAAGTTGGGAAGCCCCAAATGAGAACCGGGCCCCGAGGCCCGGCATTTCGCGTAAGTGACCGCGCTTATTTATCGCGGAATTGCGGCTCGCGCTTCTCGAGGAAGGCGGCCATGCCCTCTTTCTGGTCCTCGGTGGCAAACAGCGCGTGGAACATGCGTTTTTCAAACAGCAGCCCCTCGCGCAGGGTGGTCTCGTAGGAGCGGTTCACCGCCTCCTTCACCACCATGGCCGAAAGCTGCGATTTCTCGGCGATCTTCGAGGCGGCAGCCATGGCTTCGGACACCAGTTTGGCAGTCGGCACCACGCGGGAGACAAGGCCCGAACGCTCGGCTTCCTCGGCATCCATGAACCGGCCCGTCAGATGCATGTCCATTGCCTTCGACTTGCCCACGAAACGGGTCAGGCGCTGGGTGCCGCCGATTCCCGCGCAGATGCCGAGATTGATCTCGGGCTGGCCGAATTTCGCATTATCGGCGCAGATGATGAAGTCGCACATCATCGCCAGTTCGCAGCCGCCGCCAAGCGCATAGCCCGACACGGCTGCAATCACCGGCTTGCGGGTGCGCAGGAAATTCTCTGTGGCATCGCCGAAGAAATCGGCCTTGAACATGCCGACAAAGCCCTTCTCGGACATTTCCTTGATGTCGGCGCCGGCGGCAAAGGCCTTCTCGGAGCCGGTGATGACAATGGCACGCACCTTGTCATTGGCGTCGAGATTCGCCAGCGCGTCCCCCATCTCGGTCAGCAGAACGGAGTTCAGCGCGTTCAGTGCCTCCGGACGGTTGAGCCGGACTAGGGCGACATTATCTTCGATCTCGACGATCAGCGTCTGGTAGGCCATTTGGCAGTGCCTTTCCTTTTCATCAGACCGGAGTCCTAACAAAACCGGCCCATATATCAAGTCAACTCTCGCGCCCGTGTTCCTCTTAGCGCTGGCAATGCGCACAATAAAAGCTGGATCGCCCCGATTGCACGATCCTGAGCACCGGTTGCCCGCAGTTTTGGCAGGGCGCGCCCTCGCGACCATAAACTTTGAAGCGGTGCTGGAAATATCCCAGCTCCCCATCGGCCTGCCGGTGGTCGCGGAGCGAAGATCCACCCGCCTCGATAGCTTCCTCCAGAACCTCGCGGATGATTGCGACAAGAGGCCGCAGACGCTTTTCGGCAATCTGGCGGCCCTGGCGGCGCGGATCGATGCCCGCGCGGAACAGCACCTCGCAGACATAGATATTGCCAAGCCCCGCCACGATCGCCTGATCCAGAAGCAACGTCTTGATCGGGCTCGCGCGACTGCGCAGTCTGGCGGTCAGATACTCCTCGTTCAGCTGGTTGCTGAACGGTTCAGGGCCGAGCTTCTCGAGGAGCCAGTAACTGTCCTCGGCGCCAGTGGGGAACAGATCCATCGCCCCGAAGCGACGCGCATCATTGAAGGTGACACGCCCGCCGCCCTCCATATGGAAGACGATGTGGTCATGTTTCTGTGGCGTCGGGTGGTCGATGACGAACTCGCCCAGTGCCACACCGGAGACCAGCATCCGCCCCGACATGCCCAGATGGATCAGGAGGGTCTCCCCGCGATCCAGATCGGCAAGGATATATTTCGAGCGTCTGCGCAGGCGCAATATGCGTGCGCCGGTCAGGCGGGCGGCCATGTTATCCGGCAGGGGCCAGCGCAGATCGGGGCGGTTGACCTCGGCGCGTTCGATCACGCGGCCCTCCATCGCGGGTAAAAGGCCCCGCCTGACGGTTTCGACCTCGGGAAGTTCGGGCATTGTGATCGTCCTCGTGCATTGTCACTTCTGAAACGGCCCCTATAAGAAGGGGGTAGACCAGACGAACCTCAAGGGGCCACGGGACAGATGACCGCAGATCAGAGCAAGACGACGCATTTCGGCTTTCAGACCGTGGACGAGAGCCAGAAGGCCGGCATGGTGCATGGCGTGTTCTCGCGCGTGGCTTCGAAATACGACATCATGAACGACCTGATGAGCATGGGCATCCATCGCGTCTGGAAAGACGCGATGATGGATTGGCTTGCGCCGCGCCGTGGCCAGAAGCTTCTGGATGTGGCGGGGGGGACCGGCGATGTGGCCTTCCGCTTTCTCGGTCGTGCGCCCGAAGCCACGGCGACCGTCTGCGATATGACCGAATCGATGCTGATCGAGGGCCAGAAGCGCGCCGAGGCCGAGGATATGGCCGAGCGTCTGGACTGGATCGTGGGCGATGCGATGGCGCTGCCCTTCGAGGATAACTCCTTTGATGTCTATACGATTTCCTTCGGTATCCGGAACGTGACGCGCGTGCAGGACGCGCTGGACGAAGCCTATCGTGTGCTGAAACCCGGCGGGCGTCTGATGGTTCTGGAATTCAGCCAGATCCCGAATGATCTGATGCAGAAAGCCTATGATCTCTATTCCTTCAATATCATTCCGGTGATGGGCCAGATCGTGGCCAATGATCGTGACAGCTACCAGTATCTGGTCGAATCAATCCGCAAATTCCCCGATCAGGAGACGTTCCTGTCGATGATTCGCAAGGCGGGCTTCGAGCAGGCGAGCTATCGCAACCTGACCATGGGTATCGCGGCGCTGCATTCTGGCTGGAAGATCTGAGATGCGCGGGCCGATCAATATCTGGCGCCTGATCCGCACTGGCGCCACCTTCATCCGCTCGCGCGCGATGCATCAGGTGCTGGAGGCCATGGACGCGCCGCCGCGCCTGCGGGCGGCCGCCTATGCGGTATCGGCCCCTTTCGCGTGGCTTGGCTACAAGGGCGACCCGAACTTGCCGCCGGTGACACGGGCGATCACAGCGCTTGGTCCGGCCTATATCAAATTCGGGCAGATTCTATCGACGCGCGCAGATGTGGTCGGGCCAGAACTGGCCACGCAGTTGCGCGTGTTGCAAGACCGCCTGCCACCGTTCTCGACCGATCTGGCAAAGAAGACGATCGAGGAAGAATTCGAGCGTCCGATCTCCGAGATGTTCACCGAGTTTTCCGAGCCTGTGGCTGCGGCCTCTATCGCACAGGTCCATCAGGCCGTGCTGGCGCGTACTGGCGAGAAGGTTGCCGTGAAGGTGCTACGTCCGGGGATCGAACGCGCCTTCCGCCGTGATCTCGATGCGTTCCATTTTGTGGCGAAATTCATCGAGCGGTTCTCGCCTTCGTCGCGAAGGTTGCGTCCGACCGATGTGGTGAAACACTTCGAGCGCACTGTCATGGGGGAGTTGGATCTGCGCATGGAAGCGGCGCGCGCGTCGCAATTTGCCGCGAATACGGCAGATGATGCGGGGTTTGCGGTGCCAAAGCCTGCCTGGGACATGTCGAGCCGCCGCGTGATGGTGCTGGACTGGGCCGAGGGCGTGCCGATGGGCGATCCCGAGGCGATAAGGGCTGCAGGCCATGATCTGGTCGCACTGTCCGAGCGTATCTTGCAGCTCTTTCTCAGCCATGCGCTGCGCGACGGATATTTCCATGGGGATATGCATCAGGGCAACCTGAAGGTCGCCGCCAATGGTGATATTCTTGCCTATGATTTCGGGATCATGGGGCAGATCGATGAATATACCCGTCGTGTCTATGCCGAGATCCTCATCGGGTTCATCCAGCGCGATTACCGCCGTGTGGCCGAGGTGCATTTCGAGGCGGGCTATGTGCCCGCGGATCGGGACGTGAACGAATTCGCGCTGGCCCTTCGCGCGGTGGGCGAACCGATCTTTGGCATGGATGCAAGCCATATTTCGATGGCACGCCTTCTGGCCTATCTCTTTGAAGTCACGGAGCGTTTCGGAATGCCGACGCGCACCGAACTGATCTTGCTGCAGCGATCGATGGTTGTGGCCGAGGGGGTCGCACGGTCTCTGAACCCGTCGCTGAATATGTGGCAGGCCGCCAAGCCCGCCGTCGAGACCTATATCCGTGAGAATCTCGGGCCGAAAGCGGCGCTGCATGACCTGCGCAAGGTGGTGAAAGTCATGGCGCGTTACAGCCCGCAATTCCCCGATATGTTGAAGAATTCCATCGAGCGGCGCGCGCATCCGGAGGCGCCAACCCCTGCGGACAAACCGCTTCATCCCGCCATTTGGGCGGGGATCATCGCAGCTGTCTTCGTCGCGGGGCTGGCGGCCGGTCTGCTGGCCTGATCAGCTTGAGGGGCTACGCAGTCCGGTGATATCGTCGCTCGAGACGGTAGAGCCCGACATCATGACGAGTTCCGTGCCGCTATCGGTGACGCGCGCTTCGATGATGCGGCCATAGGCTGGTGCGGTCTCGGTAGAGATAAGGTCACTGCCGCTATAGCTTTTGAGTGTGAAGGTGTAGTTGCCATAATCGGCGGTTTCACCATCCGAATTGGTGCCGTCCCACTCGACGAAATCCTCGTCCACATCTACGGCACCGCTGTAAACGGTGTTCCCCGACTCGTCCTGAACCGTAAGAACAGCCGAATCCGCTTGGCTATCGGCTTCGGTTTCAACGACGATCGAGCTACCAAAGAAATACACAGGCTCTTCGGTTTTTCCGTCCATACCGACCCAGCTTGCCAGCTCCGAGATGCCCATCTGGCTGATCGAGGATGCGATGCTTTCCAGAAGCGAGTTGGTCTCTACCTGCTGTTCGACCCCCGAGAAGGTCGCGAGTTGCACGGCATAATCCGTACTATCCATCGGATTGAGCGGGTCCTGATTCTGCATCTGGACGGTCAGCATCTCGAGAAAGGTCTGGTAATCCGAGGTTGCGAAGGTTTGTGCATCCGCCGTCGAGCTGGAGCTCGTCGCGGATGCCGTGGTTGAGGCGCTTGTTACAGTGGTCATGGAAATCCTCCGTCACATTCTGAGATCTAGCCCCCCCAGCACGGAGCCGGAGGTGCGCGAGGGATTGAGGGTGTTGGAAATGGAGCCAGCGCTGAATGCGGCTTGGGTTCCGCGTTCGGCGCGGATACGGTCGGCTTGTTCGGCAAGTTCCTGGGCGTTCTGCCCGCTTTGGCCCTGATCCGTGAAATTCAGGTTCACATCCGTATAGCCGAGCTCCCGCAGGTCGCGGCTGAGCATCTCGGCATGTCTTCGCATCAGGTCGAGAGTTTCGGGCCTGTCGGCATAGATCATCACGGACATGCCGCTGTCGCTATGATGCATGACCATCCGCACCTTACCCAATTCTTCGGGGGCGAGGGTCAATTCGACTGCTCCATCCGATGTGCTGGTTGCGGCGCGTGCGAGCTGTTGCGAGACGTTTTGGGCCATAGCCTGTTGCGCGGCGGGTTGGGATGCCGTTGTCGCCGCGGTCATGCCGGTGTGACTGGGGAGAGGAGCAAGGCCGAAGCGTTGGCTGTCTTCATCGATAGGAGTGGGTTGATCCTGCGCAAGCAAGCCGCTTTCCGCCGGCAGAGACTGTCCGGATGCGCCGTTCGACATTGTCGTGCTCGCTGCGGAGGTAACGGCATAGGCCGTCTCCATACGCGATTGCGCCGTTCGGTCCTTGCCGATCTGGGTAACTGTCAGTTCCTCGTCGAGTTGTTCGCTAAGTTCACGGCGCTTCGTGACATATTTCTCGGCACCCAGTTGCGCCTGCGCAACCGTTTGTAGAGGTATCGCCGAGGTCTGCAGGGGCGTATTCGAGCCGGTATTCACGGTCGAGGTAATAGTCGTCGTATCCGTGCTATCGGTCGTCTCGATGTCGATCGGTGCTGCTGCGGCCGGCTGGGTTTCCTGCGGAGAAATGGCACCGGTCTGCCCGGTTACAATGCCGGAAGGTACTTTGGGTTGCGAGATGTTACGCACCGAGACGCCAATCTCGCTGCGCAGCGCGGGATCGGATTCCACATTTTCGTCCGTCGGAATCGGTAGAGCTACGGCATTTTCCGAGATCTCCTCCATACCGTCGGGAAGTGCAATCTGCCCGGAGGTGGCTCCGTTCTGTGGTGTGCTGAAGAAGCTTGCAGTCGAACTGTGCAAGGCGAATCGTGCTTCGCTGACCGAAGGTGCCGCGGTCGCGGTATATCTTGCTTCGGGGCGCTGCTCGGAGGCTGGCTGTAGTGTTGCGGGTTCGTCTGCTGTTGCGACCGTCTCAGCGGTGCCGGTCTCGTCCGCTGCTGTCAACTGACGACCATATACATCAGATTGCCGAGGCAGGTCGGGTTGCGGAGTTGCGCTCGTACCAGAGGAGGACTGGGCACCAGGGCGAACCGTTTGAGGGGGAGCCTTCTCTTGCGACGCGAAGCCTCGGTTATTGAAAGCGATTTGTGCGGTTGGCTCCGAGGCCTGCAACTCGGAATCCTGCATCGGTGCTACTGCTGACTGCGGCACCATGGCGGATTGCGTCTGGACGCCTGTGTGCGAGAGGAATTCAGGCGCGGTATCTGTTCCCTTATCTGTCTGGAAGGAAGCCATTTCCTCGTCCAGTTCGGCGTGGGGTTCGCTCACTTCCGATGCCGTGAAGTTCAACGTTGGGGAGCTTCGGGGATCAGATTGAGGGAGTGCCGATGCCTCTAGCTGCGTATCGGCGGCAGGAACGTGCTCGGTATCGAAAACCTCATCCGTTTGGTCTCCATCCTTCGAGGAACCATCATTTTTCTTGCTCTCGACCGGAGAGCTGGTGGCCTCTGCTGCGCGCGGCAAGCCCTGTTCTGTCCAGAGAGGATTACTTTGTTCACCTGGCGCCCACGCTTTATCCGTGTTCTTTGCAGAAGAAGGAGCATCTTGCGGTGCTTTGATCTGCCCGGGTGTTACTGTGGGCATCTCGGCAGAGACAATCTGTTCGTCGCGCGGCAAGTTGAATGCGCGGGGTTGCTGTTCAGAATTCGTAGAAACCGGGCCCTTTGAATGTGGCCGAATCGTCGCGCCAGTATCAGCGCGGCCTATCGTCTCGGTCAGAGCCGAAAACTCCAAAGAAAATTCTGTGCTCTTACCGTTCGTCGCGGTGGCGGGCGAATCGATTCCAGCTGCTTGGCCCTTTGTAGAAAAGGGAAATTGAGCTGCTATTGCGTCAAAACTGGTCATGATCCTCAAGACTTCTGCCTGTGATGATCACCACATTGCCTCAATGAGGTTACCGGTTCTTTACCGCAAGCTGTCAAAAAGGAGAGAATGCGAATGATGCGGAGAATCCCATGCAAGTCACATCGACTGGGTTACCTTTAACGACAGATGGATCGAAGTCCTTGCGCGTTGTCAGCGCGGAGCAGCAAGAGAAGATGCGTGATACTGCGCAGGCTCTTGAGGCGAGCTTCCTGTCCGAGATGCTCAAATATACGGGTTTGGGCGAAAATAAATCCGAGTTTTCCGGCGGTGTCGGCGAGGAACAGTTCTCGTCGTTCTTGCGGGAAGAGCAGGCCAGTGAGATGGCAAAGGCCGGAGGAATCGGCCTGGCTGAAACTATTTTCAACTCGATGCTGAAGAGGGCGCAGAATGGCTGATAAAGATGATGCGGTAGTTGAGGAGCTGATCAATTTGCTGCGCCTCGAACGGGATGTGATTCGCAAAGCAGAATTCGAAGCGCTGACGGCTCTGGTTGCGCGAAAGGAAGCACTCCTTATGCAGGTGAAGGATTTCCCGGCGCAAAAGCTGAAGCGTGCACATGAGATGTCCCGCCAGAATCAGCGACTTCTTTCTGCGGCGTTGAAAGGTATCCGCGCGGCGCAGATCAGGCTCTCGGCGATCCAGAAAGCGGCCCATAGTTTCGGAAGCTACGACAAATCGGGCCGCCCGCAGCGCATTGTCGGTACGCAGGGGTCGATCGAGAAGCGCGCATAAACCATTTTAATAAAATGCAACCAAAACAAGGCCGGCCTCAAAGCCGGCCTTAGCTTTTCGTTAGGGGAGATGGTGCAAACATACCCCTGCATCCAGTGACTGGGTGGCGCGCTCCGGGAACCGGGGCGCATGTGTCAGAAGGACCTGTGCATTCGCTCCGACAAGAAGTCGGGCGGTATATAGACACCTTCGCGCAAAAGCGCACATATCTGAGGACCCAAAACTATGTCCAGCATTCTGACCAACACCGGCGCAATGACCGCACTTCAAACCCTGAAGTCGATCAACTCCTCGCTTGGCGATACCCAATCGGCCATCTCGACCGGTAAAGATATCTCCACTGCAAAAGATAACGCCGCAGTTTGGGCAATTTCGAAAGTCATGGAATCGGACGTTGCCGGTTTCAATGCGATCGAAGACTCTCTCGCTCTGGGTGAATCGACCGTTGCTGTCGCGTCGACCGGCGCAGAGCAAATCGTTGAGAAACTCAACGAGATGAAAGAGAAAATCGTTTCGGCGACCGGTGAGAACGTTGATAACGACAAGCTGACCGCAGACGTGAACGAGCTGAAAAAGCAAATCGGTTCGATCATCAATGCGTCGCAGTTCAACGGTGCAAACCTTCTGCGCACCGATGTTGATGGCAATGGCGGGACCGGTATCAGCGTCCTGTCCTCGCTCGACCGCGTCGGTTCGGGCACGGGTGCGACGGTGAGTGCGTCGAATATCAACGTGGCATCGGCTGACCTCGAAGCTGCGTTCGGTACCTACAGTGCGGCTGCCTCTGATGGTGGCATGCTGACCGACATCGACGTGTCCAGCGCAACTGCCGCTGATGCATCGCTGGCGGCGATCGAAGCCCATATCCAGACTGCAACCAACAAAGCTGCAGAACTGGGTGCCGCTGCTTCGCGCATCTCCGATCAGAGCGACTTCATCTCGAAGCTCTCTGATGCCGTGACCTCGGGTATCGGTTCGCTCGTCGACGCCGATATGGAAGAGACGTCGGCACGTCTGCAGGCTCTGCAGGTTCAGCAACAGCTGGGCACGCAAGCTCTGTCGATTGCCAACCAAGCGCCGCAACAGCTCCTGTCGCTGTTCCAGTAATGAGCATCTGAGGGGCGCAGTCAATGCGCCCCTCAACCACCTGGCAAAACGCCGGGTTTTAAAACTTGCAGCCACAGGAAGGGCTTCTCGTGAACGCTTATGCTCAGGCCAAAATGGCCTATTCCAAACCAAACCAGGCGGTGCGAACCGACCGCGATATCGAGTACGAAGCACTTGCTCGTATCACCAGCCGCCTTCGTGGTGTAGCTGGCAAAGAAAAAGAAAAGTTTCCAGATCTCGTCGACGCTGTAAGCCGAAACCGCAAATTGTGGCGGATCTTCGCAGATGATGTCGGTCTTTCGGATAACGGCCTACCAGAGTTGTTGCGGGCGCGGATATTATTCCTCCAGAAATTCGTCGATGTGCACAGCTCGAAGGTTCTGGCGCGTAAAGCTAACCTCGATCCTCTTATAGAAATTAATACTGCCATTATGCGTGGCCTTCGCCCTACTGGAGGCACAAAATGAGTGGCCTTGTTCTAAAGTTGGCTCCCAAGGAGCGTGTTCTCATTAATGGCGCTGTGATCGAGAATGGAGACCGGAGATCCCGTCTCGCGATCATGACCCCGAACGCGAATATTTTGCGACTTCGCGATGCAATCCATCCTGAGGAGGCAAACACACCTGTTCGCCGGGTATGCTATATCGCGCAACTCGTTTTGTCGGGAGATAACAATCCTGAAGAAACTCGACTGCAGCTACTGCGCGGTATTGAGCAGCTTAGCCAAGTCTTGACGGATCACGATAGCAGGACGCAGCTCGCGATTGCAACCAAATCCGTTCTTGAGGAACAGCACTATCAGGCTCTCAAGGCGCTTCGTAGTCTTCTACCAAGGGAGGAGCGGCTTCTGGCCGCGGCACGCCAATGACATATCAACCCATTGTTCCGCTAAGTGGTTATGCCGGTTGGAAAGTCCTTAATCGGACAATGGAAACACAGAAGGCGGCATTCACCGCCTCTGTGACTATTCAGAATGACGAAGAGTATTTTCGTGAAAATATCGGAAACGTAACCTCGGCGGAGGAACTCGTTTCCGATTATCGACTGCTCAAAGTTGCGCTGGGGGCTTTTGGTCTAGATGATGACCTACAGAACAAGTATTTCATCAAGAAGGTTCTCGAAGAGGGTACGCTTGACGAGGATTCCTTTGCAAACAAGCTTTCGGATAAGAAATATGCGGCACTTTCCGAAGCCTTCGGTTTTGATTTCGATCCACCCAATACCGTTCTGAGTTCCTTCGCTGACGAGATGATCGCGAATTACGAAGAAAGGCAGTTTGAGATTGCTGTGGGAGATAGTGATGAAAGCTACCGTTTCGCACTCAATGCTCAGCGTGAATTGGCAGACCTCGCAGCAGAGGATAGCTCTGACAATACAAAATGGTATACGATTATAGGTAATGAAGCTCTCGCTACGGTTATGCGCACCGGTTTGGGATTGCCCGAAAGTACATCGTCCTTGGATGTCGACCAACAGGTCACAATATTCAAGCAAAAGGCCCAACAGGTATTCGGGTCCGATGAGGTTTCACAATTCACTGACGAGGAGAGCGTCGAGAAGCTCATCAAATACTATCTTCTGCGAGATCAGGTGATGAACGGCAGTGTTTCAACCAGCTCCAACTCTATTGCGCTAACCCTGCTGCAAAACGCAGCCAGCTTTTCTGCTCGTTTTTAATGTAAAGCCAAGCATTAAATCACGGGGCCAGTGGCTAGTTTAGGAATGTACTTGGTAATCCCCCCGTTTTTGCGGGGGCTTGGTCGTAGAGTTTCCGCGGCCATTCTCAGTTTCTATGCTGGGGTCATCCCGCCGTTGCCCATGTTCGGACGTTCGTTGTTGTAGGACCAGAGCAATTCGGTGGCAATGTTCTGGACCTCGTCGATGGTTTCGAAGATGTGGAGGTCCAGCTATTCGTGCCGGACCGTCCGGTTGTAGTGCTCGACAAAGGCGTTCTGCTGCGGCTTTCCGGGCTGGATGTGCGCCAAGGCGATGCCTTTGTGTTCGGCCCATTCCATCAAGGTGCCGCTGATATATTCCGGGCCATTGTCGACCCTGATCGTCTTGGGCGGGCCGCGCCATTCGATGATCTGGTTCAACGCTCGGACAACGCGCTCGGCGCGGAGCGAGAAGTCGATCTCGATCCCTAGGCCTTCGCGGTTGAAGTCGTCTAGGACGTTCAGCAGCCGGAACTGGCGACCGTCCCCGAGGCGGTCTGCCATGAAATACATCGACCAGACTTCGTTCGCGGCCTCTGGAACCGCCGACGCCTCTGGCTTGTCCCGCTTCAGCCGCTTGCTGGGCTTAATCCTGAGATTCAGCTCCAGCTCGCGGTAGATCCGGGACAGGCGCTTGTGGTTCCACCCGTGCCCTTGGACGTTGCGCATGTAGAGAAAACACAGGCCGAAGCCCCAGGTCTTCTTTGCCTTTGTCAGTCCGGGCAGCAGACCGGCAATCTGTTCGTTCTCGTCATCGAGCTTCGGGCTGTATCGAAAGCACGTCTCGCTGACATCGAAGGCCCGATACGCTAGCGCAATGCTGACGCCCTTCATCGTCACCGCTTTTACGGCCAACTCCCGGCGTTGAGTTGGCGACTTCAGGCCTCCTTGAGCAGATCATTCTGCATGCTGACGTCAGCATACATGCGCTTCAGGCGGCGATTCTCCTCCGCCATCGCCTTCATCTCGCTGACGATACTTGGCGCGCCACTTGTACAGTGTCGTGCTGCTCATCCCGTGCTCACGGCAAAGCTCGGCTGCTGGCACACCGCCTTCCACCTGGCGCAGCACGCCCATGATCTGGACCTCGGTGAAACGTGTGTTCTTCATCGGAATCTCCTCACTCATCCTGACGAGAAAATTCTACTTCCGCATCCCTTTGGGATCAGGGGAGATTACCCGCTGAACGGAAAACTTGGTCTCACCAACCATCATGGCCTGTGCCGGTGCTACATGCCGCTACGTACGAGCGCATCTGGGACAGTTGTGCCGCGGCGAGCGACGATGAGGAAGTGTCTACAAAGCGCTGAGACCGGCCATCGGATGCAATGGCACGAATGACGGCAATGGGCCGTGAGTGTCAGGCAGCGGGAGGCCGGAGGGACCATGCGGTTTGTCCGCTTCAGCAGTTTCGCCAAGGAATCTAGAGATGAAGGTCAATTTGCCATTTGCTTACAGACAAAGTCGGCGCGTGTTACAAAATCGGCGCGCGGCAGCTCCGTGATTTTGTATCCGAGGGCCGTGTAGGTCTCGCGCATGACGGCACAGGTCGCTTCGGCTTCGGCGTGAGACTGCTTGCGTTCGGTGTCCTGCGTGAAGATCTCATCCCAATACGGCGCCAGAAAGACGCGGGCGTTGTAACTCGCTGCCTTAGCCGCTGCGGCGACGTGGGGCGGCACGGGGAGGCCGCAGAGGGTCAGGTAGCCCAAGATATCAGGGATGCCGCGGTCGAAGATCACGGGGCCTGAAAGCGCCTGTGCGTCGCTGTAGCCGCGCAGATCCCGCTCCAGCATCCGCTCGGCATAGGCCAGACGGTCGGCCCAAGGGAGGGCGTCTCCGCCGTGCGCCATCTCCTCGCGGATGATCGCGCGACCGGATTCGGGGATCGTGTGAAAGCCACGGCGGGAGAGCACGGTGATCAGGCTGGTCTTGCCCGCGACCCAAGGCCGCCCGTCACGACGAAGAAATGGTCGCTCATGGGCCATCCTTGGGTTTGGCAGAGGAAGGGCCACGACGATATCAACACGCCCTAGACGTGGATCAAAGCAGCATGGATTTTCATAGGGAAAACAGCACCGGTCTGCGTGGCAGAGGCAAAACCTCTGACGGGAAAGACAGAACTATCTGGTGCTTTTCATTTACAAGTAAATTTTGGTGGAGCCTAGGGGGATCGAACCCCTGACCTCTTGCATGCCATGCAAGCGCTCTCCCAGCTGAGCTAAGGCCCCGTGCGCAAAGTGTTTTGCGTAGGCGGGTTATTAGTAGGGAATTTGGGGTAGTGCAAGCGGGAATTTTGATTTTTTGTAATTTTCCAGAAGATGTTTTCGGATGTCGCGAGGAACCATCCCAGTGGTCTCATCCATATTTGGCCCGCTTATCAAAATGTCTCTTTTTACAAGACGAGGTGATAATGTCGCCGTCCCCCTTTTCTTTTTTGTGGTCTCTGAGCTGGCCTCGAAATGGTAATTGTCGTCGTCGGTCCTGAGAAGGTCGCTACGCCGTGCGCGGCGGTCTTCTTTGCGTCGCCTAAGACGCAAGTCGGTGAGCTGCAGCTTGAATATCTGGTGGTTACGACACTGGGGTGCGGTTAGGGTTTGGCTCGCGCAGGTGGGACCGCAAAGCGACGCATGAGGCGCCGAAGGGCAGGCATCCTAACTCCCCCGGGAACACCCACCCGCTCCGGATCAACGCTTCTGTGGACCTCCCCTCACTTTGCTGCGCCTCCACCAGTCCGATTGTTTGGGCGCAGCACAGCCCCCGCGCAGATGCAAGAGCGCCTGAGACCGGCGGGCCGTCGCGACATGGCTGGTCCCGGTTTCTGACAACCAATCAGGACTACGGTGCCGGCACCAACCAGGAATTCCATTGGGAACGTTGCCGCATATGGTCCTTGTTGATCCCGCTCGCTGCGAAAGTGACGCCAGACAGGTCTTTGTTAGACGGGACAAGATTGACCCGCCCGCCCGAGGTTTGGTGGAATACGAGATGGAAGAGACCTTATGTTCTGACATATCGGCCTTCGGTAGCTGTAAAAGGGTGGGGCATGTTAAAGGGCGCCTGCATCATCTTGATGGTATGCGTCCGGCATGGCGTGATGCGGTGCCAAGGGCAGGATTTCTCCACTCCCTCGATCACTGCCTCGCGCCCAGGAACCGATTTATCCAGCAACTGGCGGAATGCCCCCGGAATCTCGAAATATGGGGAGCCATTGTGCGCAGCGCATCCGGTTGCGAGCCTGAACCTGAACCGGTAAAGCTACGAGAGGATCAAACCCGTGGTGGATCTTCGCGCTTGCCGACCGGAGTGGCGATGCGGATTTGTTGCGCGAGATGATCGGCTTTATCGCGGAGCACCTGATGGCTCGGAGGTAGGCGTGGACCAGGGAGACATCAGGGCTGAGCGGCTGGCTCCGCGCAATGGCCCCAGAGAGCGGGATCGGCAGATCCGCGTATCCCGACATATCCGGTCTGGGGAAGGGAAGCGGGGAGGCTGTTCTCAGCGACACCCAGTAACGATCTTTCAGAACGTCAAGCAGCGCTGCTTTTTCAGCGGGGGTTTGCGGAGAGCTGTCGATGTGTCTCTGGTGGTCGGCCGGTTTGGTGATCTCGGCGCATAGGGGCATGAAAAAAGGCCGGGAAGATGTCCCGGCCTTTCCATCGTTATCAGCCCAGCTCTGCCAATCGTTTGACGGCAGCGGCGATCTTGTCCGCCTCTTCCTGACGAAGTGCCAGATTGCCGCGAGTTTCCTCGATCACCTCGGCCTCGGCTTTTTCGAGGAATTTCGGGTTCTTCAGACGCCCCTCCATTCCGCCGATCTCCTTCTGGATCTTGGCCAGAGCCTTCTCCAACCGGGTCTTCTCGGCCTTGACGTCGATCACCCCTTCGAGCGGCAGGCCGAAGAGCGCGCCATGGGCAGGGATCGAGATCGCCCCTTTCGGGATCGGCCCTTCGGTGATGCTGTCCACGCGCGCCAGTTTCAGGATCAGCGCCTCGTTATTGGCAAGCGCCGCACGCGCCGCCGCATCGGCCTCGGCCAGGATCATCGGCAGTTTCAGTCCCACCGGCACGCCCATCTGCGCCCGCGAGGAGCGGATTTCCTCGATCAGCGCGATCACCCAGTTCATCTCGGCATCGGCTGCCGGGTCAACGAGTTCCGCTGCCGTGTAAACGGGCCAATCGCCATGGGCCAGAAGCTTCGTGCGCTCGCCGGTCAGCTCCCAGAGCTCTTCGGTGATGAAGGGCATGATCGGGTGCAGCATGGTATAGGCCTGATCCAGCACCCAGCGCATGGTCTCGCGGGTTTCCTGTGCATGCTCGCCGTCAAACAGAGGCTTGGCGAATTCGACATACCAGTCGCAGACCTTGCCCCAGACGAAGCCGTAAAGTGCGTTGGCCGCGTCATTGAAACGATAGGTGTCAAAGGCAGCATCGACCTCTTCGCGGACCTTGGCGACCTCGCCCACGATCCAGCGGTTTACCGTATGGGTGGGCGCGGGCATTGCGACAGGTGCGCCCTCAAACACCCCATTCATCTCCGCGAAGCGGGTCGCGTTCCAGATCTTGGTGCCGAAGTTGCGATAGCCCGCGATGCGGTCTTTCGAGAGTTTCAGCACGCCGCCAAGGGCCGCCATTGACGCATTGGTGAAGCGCAGCGCGTCGGCCCCGAACTCGTCGATGATTTCCAGCGGATCGATGACATTGCCGGTGGTCTTCGACATCTTCTTGCCCTTCTCGTCACGCACGAGCTGGTGCAGGTAGACGGTGTGGAACGGCACCTGATCGACAACGGCGAGCTGCATCATCATCATGCGCGCCACCCAGAAGAACAGGATGTCAAAGCCGGTGACCAGAACATCGGTCGGGAAGTATTTCTTGGTGCTCTCGTCCCAGTTCGGCCAGCCCAGCGTGCCGATCGGCCAGAGGCCCGAAGAGAACCAGGTATCGAGCACATCGCCGTCGCGCCAGACCGGATAGACCAGATGGGTCGGGTCCTGAGACAGGTTATACTCGGCCAGAGATGCCGCCAGCGTTTCCATTGCGGCCTTCCGGTCGGCCACCTCGACGATACGGGCCGCCGAGAGTGGCACGGGCAGAGCGGCATTCGCATCGCGGAACATCTCGGTCACCGAGTCGAAATCGGCGGCGCAATGGTGGATGTCACCACGGTGCAGCATGCCGCCTTCGTTCAAGAGACGGCCCAGTTCGACCTCGTCCAGATCGCCATTGTTCTCGTCATCGGTGAAACCCGTCACCGACAGGTCCAGGCCATACCATACAGGGATCTGATGCCCCCACCAGAGCTGGCGCGAGATGCACCACGGCTCGATGTTTTCGAGCCAGTGGAAATAGGTCTTCTCGCCCGATTCCGGCATGATCTTGGTGCGGCCATCGCGCACGGCATCCAGTGCCTTGCCCACGATCTTCTCGGCATCGACGAACCACTGGTCGGTCAGCATCGGCTCGATCACCACCTTCGAGCGGTCGCCGAAGGGCTGCATGATCGGCTTGTCCTCGACATAAGGCACCCAGATCGCGGCTTCGTTATCCTCGTCATCAGTAATGATCTTCTCGATCGTCACCGCAAGCCCGGCGGCATTGATATCCGCGATCACCGCCTTGCGGGCCTCGAACCGGTCCATGCCACGATATTTCTCGGGCACGAGGTTGAGGCTGTCGATTTCCATCTCGCCCGCTTCGGCGCCTGCCGCGATCTCGCGGGCACGCGCCACGCAGTCCTCGTAAGGCAGGCCATCGGCGCGCATCGCGCCCTGCATGTCCATCAGGCGATACATCGGCAGGTTACAGCGTTTGGCGACCTGATAATCGTTGAAATCATGCGCGCCGGTGATCTTCACGGCGCCCGAGCCGAAGGTCATGTCCGGATATTCATCCGCCACGATCGGGATCAGACGGTCACAGAGCGGCAGATGCACCATCTTGCCGACGATGGGCGCATAACGCTCGTCTTTGGGGTTCACGGCCACCGCGCCATCGCCCAGCATGGTTTCGGGGCGGGTGGTCGCGATGGAGATATAGTCGCGCACCTCCTCGAAGGTGACGTTGCCGTCTTCGTCCTTCTCGCGGTAGGTATAGGTCTCGCCACCGGCCAGCTTGTATTTGAAGTGCCACATATGGCCCGCGACTTCGATATTCTCGACTTCGAGGTCCGAGATCGCGGTCTCGAAATGGGGGTCCCAGTTCACGAGACGCTTGCCGCGATAGATCATGCCCTTGTTATACATATCCACGAAGACCTTGATGACGGCATCGTGGAAATTCGGGCTATTTTCGTGGCCGGTGCGCGGATCGCCCGGTGCGCCCGCCATGGTGAAGGCATTGCGCGACCAGTCACAGGACGAGCCAAGTCGCTGAAGCTGGCCCACGATGGTCGAGCCGTATTGGCCCTTCCAGTCCCAGACCTTCTCCAGGAATTTCTCGCGGCCCAGCTCGCGGCGGCCCGGCTGGCCGGTCTTGGCCAGTTCCTTTTCCACCATCAGCTGGGTGGCGATGCCGGCATGGTCCTGACCAGGCTGCCAGAGCGTGTCAAAGCCGCGCATCCGGTGCCAGCGGACCAGAATATCCTGAATGGTGTTGTTGAACGCATGGCCCACATGCAGCGCGCCGGTCACGTTCGGCGGCGGGATCATGATGGTGAAGGTTTCGGGGCGCGAGGCATTGGCACCCGCTTTGAAGGCCCCTGCCTCTTCCCATTTGGCGGAGATGCGGGGTTCTGCCTCGGCGGCGTTGAAGGTCTTTTCCATCGGCATGCGTCTGATCCTTGTAAGGCTTGGCCCTCTTTAACGTGGGCCAAGCGCGAGGAAAAGCCTTTGGAGCAAGGCAAATGTGTCAGAGCGTGATCCGGTAGAGCGCGAATCCGTCTTGGGCTTCGCCCGCATCCGCGATCTGCACACCCTTCACGGCCTCCATGAAGTCCCGTCCAGCGGGGCCGGAGGCGAAGGTCACCGTGGTGCCTTCCATTGGCGCAAAGCTCCAGTTGCCATCCGCCGCGGGGTTGATCGTGCCTTGCTCCTGAATAAACCGCACGATGATATCGCGATTGGTATCGGGCCCTTCGAACACGATTTTCGAGGCATCCACGCCCGGGAAATGGCCACCGCCGCCAGCGCGGTAATTGTTCGACGCCACGATGAACTCCTGATCAGGGTCGATGGGTTTGCCCTCGAACATCAGATCCACGATCCGCCCGCCCTCGCTGACCTGTTTGCCCTCGCTGTCGAATTTGGCGGGTTTCGAGAGATCGATGCGGTAGCTCACCCCGTCGATCACGTCGAAATTATAGCTCGGGAAATCAGGGTTGAGGAGGGCCGCATCCTTGGCCCCCACTTCGATCTGGTTGAACGCCCCCGCCGAACGCTCGAGCCAGTCGGCCACGGTGGCACCCGTCACCTTCAGCGCGCGGAAGGTGTTGGGATAGAGATAGAGATCGGCCACATTCTTGATGGCAACAGGGCCTTTGGCGACATTGGTGTAATAGTCCGGCCCGCCACGCCCGCCACATTTGAACGGTGCCGCCGCCGAGAGGACGGCCAAATCCTTATAGGCGGTTTCCTTCAGCATATCCTTGGCATACCAGCTTTGCGCCTGCGAGACGATCTGCACCGAAGGGTCATCGGCGACCAGCGCGAAATAGCTGTAAAGCGGGGCCGAGGTCTCGCCCACCGGCGAGCGGATATAGGCGAGTGTCGCCTGATGGTCCGGCTCGACGGCCTCGGTGATGGGTGCGAAGCTCTCTGTCAGGGCGATCGCCTTGCGGTCCTCGCGCTTGTAGATGGGGCGGGCCTCGGAAGTATGGCTCACAATCCCCCATTTGCCGTTCTGCTTCTCCAGCATCAGGTCGATCAGCCCCATATGCGAGCCCCAGAACCCCGCCATCACGGCGGGCTTGCCGGCGAGCGTGCCCTTTTCGGCATCCACGCCCTCGATGCCCGCATAATCGGGGCCGGGCAGGACACGGTGCTGGTGGCCGGTCAGCACGACATCGATACCCTCGACCTCGGCCACATAAAGGGCCGCGTTTTCCATGCCTTCGGTATAGCCACCGCCCTCGATACCGGTATGGGCCAGAGCGATCACCAGATCACAGCCCTCGTCGCCTTTCAGCTTGGGCACCCATGCCTTGGCGGCCGCCACAATATCGCGCGTCGAAACTCGGCCTTTCAGATTGGCCTCGTCCCATTGCATGATCTGTGGCGGGACGAAACCGATCACGCCGATCTTCACCAGATGCGCCTCGCCCGAGCCATCGGTCAGGGCGCGCTCCATCACATAATAGGGCGGGAAGAGTGTCTGGTCCTCCAGCGGATCGGCGCCCAGCTCGGGGCCCGAGACGACATTGGCGCAGACGAAGGGGAAGGCTGCCGCCTCGAGGGATGCCTGCAGGAATTCGAGCCCGTAATTGAACTCGTGATTGCCGAGCGTCGCGCAATCATAGCCAAGGATGTTCATCGCCTTGACCATCGGGTGCACGTCATCGCCTACACCTTTCTGATGCGCGATGTAATCACCCAGAGGATTGCCCTGCAGCAAGTCGCCATTATCCAGCAGAAGCGTGTTCTCGGCCTCGTCGCGCAAGCCCTCGATCAGGGTCGCGGTGCGGGCCAGCCCTTGGGTGTCGTCGGGCTTGTCGCCGTAATAGTCATAGGGGTCGAGCGCGACATGGATATCGGTCGTCTCGATGATGCGCAGATGGATCTGGCCCTCGGCGGCCTCGGCCTTGAACGGATGCACCAGATAGGCGCCGGTGGCGGCGCTGGCCGACAGAAAGAAGCGGCGAGAAATGCCCGACATGAAAATCCCCTTCATCAGTTTTTTCCAAATCTGGCGCAGATCCCCGACAGTTTCACGACAATTGCGCAGGGCACGTCGGGTCAATCCGCCGCAACCTGCCGAAATGCGCGAAAATTAGACCACACGATCAATTCCTATCAACGAGCGGAGGACGGCTTCGGGGTTGATTTGGGTGGTCCAGCTGGCACTTTGGGGACGTGACGCGGTAATTTGCCCTTTTCAGGGCAGGGCTTTGGCCCCATATCGCAGCTCTGGAAAGGCAGGAAGGGCGGACAGCCTCACCTGAGAACGAATTGCGTAAGCGCTTTCCCATCCGCAGGGCGGTTCCTGCATTGGGGCAAAAGGTGGCTGCCACTATGATGGGAGGAAAGCCGATGGGCGTTTCGAAGACGATCTGGATGAACCCGTCCGAGATTATCCGTGTGAACCGGCCCGATCATCCGGTGCTGGTCTTCTCGCCTGCGGTGCTACAGCAGACGGCGGTGCGCTATATCCGCGGCTTTCCGGGGCTTGTGACCTATGATGTCAAATCGAACCCCGCCGAGATGGTGATCGAGAATCTCGCCGCCGCCAGTATCCGCGGCTTTGATGTGGCCTCGCCCGACGAGATCGATCTGATCCGCCGCCTCGCGCCCAATTGCGCGCTCCATTACCATAATCCCGTGCGCGGGCGGGCCGAGATCGCCCATGCGGTCGAGGCCGGCGTGAAGGTCTGGTCGGTCGATAGCCGGAGCGAATTGTCGAAGCTGGTCGATCTGGTGCCCTATGAGGGCTGCGAGATCTCGGTGCGCTTCGAGCTGGCCGACGAGACGGGGGCCTATGACGCAAGCGCGAAGTTCGGCGCGACCGAGGATCTGGCGGTTGCTCTTCTGCGCGATGTGGATGAGGCGGGCTTCAAGCCCTCGCTCACCTTCCAGCCCGGATCGCAGGTGACCGACCCGATGGTCTGGGACCGCTACATCCGTGCCGCGGCGCGCATTGCGGAGCAGGCAGGTGTCAGGCTTCACCGGCTTAACGTGGGCGGGGGATTCCCCAATCACCGCAAGGCGGGGCCTGCGCCCAAGGTCGAGGAGATCTTCACCACCATTGACCGCGTGGCAGGCGAGGCCTTTGGCGAGGCGCGTCCCGCATTGGTCTGCGAGCCGGGGCGGGGGCTGGTGGGCGATGCCTTCACCCATATCACCCGCGTGAAATCGCTGCGCGATGGCGGTGACGTGTTCCTCAATGACGGGATCTATGGCGGGCTGGCCGATCTGCCGCTGGTGGGCAATATCGAGCGCCTGACCTGCTACGGACCTGATGGCCGCAAGCGCGAGGGCGCAACGCTCCCGCGCACGGTCTTCGGTCCGACCTGCGATCCGGTGGACCGCCTACCCAGCCAGCTGGCGCTCCCCGAGGATCTGGAGGAAGAGGATTACATCGTCTTCCACGGCATGGGGGCCTATAGCGCCGTGACCAACACCCGCTTCAGCGGTTTCGGCAAGATGGAGATCGTCACGGCGCTCAGTCTTGTGTGATCAGGGCTTCAGGCTGGTGGTGACGTAATTCACCGACAGATCGCGCGCCGAGGTGGACCAGCGCCATGTGATGGGGTTGAGCACCATGCCCTTGCGGTCGACCATATCCAGCTGGGCGTTCAGGACCATGTCCTCCAGCTCGTCGGGGGTGATGAACTTTGCCCAGTCATGGGTGCCGTTGGGGAGCCATTTCAGGATCCGTTCGGCCCCGATGATGGCGAACATATAGCTCTTGGCATTGCGATTGAGGGTGGAGACAAACATCATCCCCCCCGATTTCACCAGCGCCGCACAGGTCTCGATGAACTCTTGCGGCACGGCCACATGTTCGACGATCTCCATCGCCAGAACCACGTCGAATGTCTCGCCATCTGCGGCCAGCGCCTCGGCGGTGCCGTGGCGGTAATCGATCTCGAGCCCCGATTGCTCGGCATGCAGCCGCGCCACCGGCAGGTTGCCTTCAGCGGCATCCACACCCACCACGGTCGCGCCGAGCCGCGCCATCGGTTCCGACAGGAGCCCGCCGCCACAGCCGATATCCAGAATGCGCAGCCCTTCAAAAGGTCGTGCGTCGCGCAGGTTGCGGCCGAATTGCGCTGCGATCTGTGTGGTCAGATAGTCGAGGCGGCAAGGGTTCATCTGGTGCAGCGGGCGGAACTTGCCGTTCGGGTCCCACCATTCGGCGGCCATCGCCTCAAATTTGGCGACCTCATCGGGATTGATCGTCGATTTCGCGTCTGACATGCTTTGCCCTCGAAATATCTGCCTCTGCCCCGTGGTGGAGCACCGTTTTGCGCTATATAGTCTGATCATGGATAGAACTGCAGGTCAAAAACGTCAGCCGACATCATATCTTTACCCGCCGATCGAGCCTTTCGACCGGCGGATGCTGGATGTGGGCGATGGCCATCAGCTGTATGTCGAGCAATCGGGCAATCCGCATGGCGTGCCCGTGGTAGTGTTCCATGGCGGTCCGGGGGGCGGGTGCAGCCCCGCGATGCGCCGGTTCTTCGATCCGGCCCATTACCGGATCGTGCTCTTCGACCAGCGTGGTTGCGGGCTGTCCAAGCCGCAGGCCTCGGTGGAGCATAATACCACATGGCATCTGGTCGCCGATATCGAGCTGATTCGTCAAACCCTCGGGATCGAGCGCTGGATCGTTTTCGGCGGCAGCTGGGGGGCAACGCTGGCGCTGATCTATGCCGAGGCGCATCCGGACCATGTGCAGGCGCTGGTGCTGCGCGGTGTGTTTCTGGCGATGCAGCGCGAGATCGACTGGTTTTACGGGGGCGGCGCGGGGCAGTTCTTCCCCGATCTGTGGGCCCGCTTTTGCGAGCAGATCCCCGAGGAGGAACGCGACGATCTCGTCGGGGCCTATCACAAACGCCTCTTCTGCGGCGATTATGTGACCGAGGCCCGCCATGCCCGCATCTGGACGATGTGGGAAAACGCTCTGGCATCGGTGGATACTGACGGCCATATGGGCGAGGCGCCGGCGGATTATGCCCGTGCGTTCGCGCGTCTGGAAAATCACTATTTTACCAACAGGGCCTTTCTCGACGAGGATGGCCAGATCTTGCGTGACCGTCACCGGATCGAGCATATCCCGACCATGATCGTGCAGGGGCGGATGGATATGATCTGCCCGCCGCTTTCGGCATGGCGTCTGGCGCGGGACTGGCCGCTGGCCGAACTGCAGATGGTGCCAGCCTCGGGGCATGCGCTGTCGGAGCCGCGTATCACGCAGGCGCTGGTGGGCATCATGGACAGGCTGCGTCGCTGAGGCTCCGAAAGCGGGGCCTGCGCGAAACGCTTGCAAACAGGCGTTCTGTAAGCTATAGACAGGGCCAACAGCGGCGTGTCGGGCTTGGCTCGGCATCCACCGAACCTATGTAACGGGCCGCTTGGCCCGTTTTTTGTTATACGGGTCAAGGCATTCAACGAAGGACGGACATGACCGACCTCATCGCAAAGACCGCCATCGACCGGCGTTTGGCAGATATTGTTCAGCCCACCATTGAGGGGCTGGGTTTCGAGTTGATTCGTATCCGCCTGCAGGGCGGCAGGACGGCAACGCTCCAGATCATGGCTGATCGCCCCGAGGGCGGTATCATCGTGGACGATTGCGCCAAGATCTCGACCGCGGTGAGTGCCGTTCTGGATGTGGAAGACCCGATCGAGGAGAATTACCATCTCGAGGTCTCCTCGCCGGGTATCGACCGCCCGCTGACGCGTCTGAAGGATTTCGACGCATGGGAAGGCTACGAGGCGAAGATCGAGACCTCCGAGATGATCGACGGCCGCCGCCGCTTCAAAGGTTTTATCCGTGGCACGGAGGGCGAGGAGGTCCTTCTCGAGCTGGAAGAACAGGGCGAGACGGTGACCATCGGTCTGCAATTCGACTGGCTGTCGGATGCAAAACTCGTGCTGACCGACGACCTGATTGACGAGATGCTGCGCCAGAAGAAAGCCTCTGGTGCGATTGATGAAACCCAATTCGACGAGATCGAAACGGATACGGATGCTTCCGACGAGGAGAAAGAGTGATGGCAATCACCTCTGCCAACCAGCTTGAACTGCTGCAGACCGCCGAGGCCGTGGCCCGCGAAAAGATGATCGACCCCGATCTGGTGATCGAGGCGATGGAGGATTCGCTGGCCCGTGCGGCAAAGTCCCGTTACGGCTCGGAAATGGACATCCGCGTCCATATCGACCGCAAGACCGGTCGTGCGACCTTCACGCGGGTGCGCACCGTCGTGGCCGACGAAGATCTGGAAAACTATCAGGCAGAGCTGACCGTCAAGCAGGCCAAGCAATACAAGGCAGAGCCGGAGATCGGTGACGAGATCATCGACGAGGTTCCCCCGGTCGATCTGGGCCGCATCGCCGCGCAATCCGCCAAGCAGGTGATCCTGCAGCGCGTGCGCGAAGCTGAGCGTGACCGCCAGTTCGACGAGTTCAAGGATCGCAAGGGCACCATCATCAATGGTGTGGTCAAGCGCGAGGAATACGGCAATATCATCGTCGATATCGGTCGTGGTGAGGGTATCCTGCGCCGCAACGAGAAGATCGGCCGCGAATCCTACCGCCCGAGCGACCGCATCCGCTGCTTCGTGAAAGACGTGCGCCGCGAGACCCGTGGCCCGCAGATCTTCCTGTCGCGCACCGATCCGCAATTCATGGCGGAACTGTTCAAGATGGAAGTGCCGGAGATTTATGACGGCATCATCGAGATCAAGGCCGTGGCCCGTGATCCGGGCTCGCGCGCGAAGATCGCCGTGATCTCGCATGACAATTCGATCGACCCCGTCGGCGCTTGCGTCGGTATGCGCGGTTCGCGTGTGCAGGCCGTCGTGGGCGAGCTGCAGGGCGAGAAGATCGACATTATTCCGTGGAACGAAGATACCGCGACCTTCCTCGTGAACGCGCTGCAGCCGGCAGAAGTGTCGAAAGTGGTCTTCGATGAAGAAGCGCAGAAGATTGAAGTGGTTGTGCCCGACGAGCAGCTGTCGCTGGCCATCGGCCGTCGCGGCCAGAACGTGCGTCTTGCCTCGCAGCTGACCGGTCTCGACATCGACATCATGACCGAGGCCGATGAATCGAGCCGCCGTCAGGCCGAATTCGCAGAGCGGACCAAACTGTTCGTGGATGCACTTGATATCGACGAGTTCTTTGCCCAACTTCTGGTTTCGGAAGGCTTCACCACTCTCGAGGAGGTGGCCTATGTCGAGAGCGACGAGCTGATGTCCATCGAAGGTATCGATGATGGCACCGCCGAGGAACTCCAGGCCCGCGCCCGCGATTATATCGAGGAGCTGAACCGCAAGGCCATCGAGAGCGCTCGCGCGCTCGGTGCCGAGGACAGCCTCTTCGAGGTCGAAGGTCTGACCGCACCGATGGTCGAGGCGCTGGCAAAAGACGGCGTGAAGACGCTGGAAGATTTCGCGACCTGCGCCGACTGGGAGCTGGCCGGTGGCTGGACCACCGTCGATGGCAAGCGCCAGAAAGACGACGGTCTTCTGGAGGCGTTCGACGTCTCGCTGGAAGATGCGCAGACAATGGTTATGACCGCACGCGTTCAGCTGGGTTGGGTTGACCCGACCGAGCTGGAAGCAGCGGCAGACGTAGAAGAGGCCGAGGGCGAAGAGCCCAAGGCCTGAAAGAGAAGGGGATCGGACCGATCATGAGCCGTGGTGGGCGAGACAAAACAAATGACGAGTCGGAACGGCGCTGCATCGTCACGCAAGACGTGCAGCCCAAGGTCGGGCTTGTGCGTTTCGTGCTGGGGCCGGACGGTCTGATCTATCCCGACGTGGCAGAAAAACTGCCGGGTCGGGGGATCTGGGTGACCTCGGATCGCGAGATCATCGAGAAGGCAGTTGCCAAGGGATTGTTCTCCCGTGGCGCAAAAACCAAGGCGGAGGCGCCGGATAATCTGGCGGATCTCGTCGATCAGGCTCTTGCACAACGCGTGGTCGAGCTTATCTCCTTGGTCAGGAAATCTGGCAAAGCCGTATGTGGCTTTGAAAAGGTCAAGGGCTGGCTCGCGGAAGGTCGGGCAAAGGTACTCTTCCAGGCGACCGATGGATCGGAACGCGGGAAGGGCAAGCTCTGGACCCCCGAAGGCAGCCGTTGGTTCGGTTGCCTGACCAGCGCGGAATTGGGTTTGGCTTTTGGGCGTGATCGTGCAATACACGGCGCGCTTGGTTCTGGTGGACTCACTCCGCGTGTCATAACAGAAGCGGCAAGGCTTGCGGGGATGCGCAAGCAGGACGGCGGCAAAGCGGCTGCCAGTAAGGATACGAAGACGGCATGAGCGATACGGACGGCAAAAAAACCCTCGGTCTTGGTGGCGCACGCCCCGGTTCGGTGAAGCAGAGCTTCAGCCACGGGCGCACCAAGAGCGTGGTGGTGGAAACCAAGACCAAGAAACGGGTCGTGAACAAGCCTGCGGCCGGTGCGGCCGGCAAGCCCTCCGGCTCGCGCCCGAATTTGGGTGACCCTAAAAAACGCCCTGCAGGCATTTCCGATGCCGAGATGGAGCGCCGTCTGAAGGCGCTCCAGGCTGCAAAAGCACGCGAAGTCGAGGAAGCTGCAACCCGTGAGGCCGAGGAAAAGGCCCGCGAGGAAGAGCGTGAGCGTCGTCGCGCCGAGCAGGAAGCAAAAGAGAAAGAAGAGCGTGAGCGCGAAGAAGCGCTGCGCCTGAAGGCAGAAGAGGACGAGCGCAAGGCGCGCGAGGCCGAACTGCGTGCGAAGAAGAAGGAAGAGGTCCGCAAGGCTCCCAAAGCCGACGCACCTGCCGCGCCGCAAGACCGCGCCGCTGCAGAGGCCGCTGCTTCGCGTGCCGAGACCAAAGGGGTTTCGGCCTCGGGTCCGCGCAAGACTGATCGTGAGCGTGATCGCAGCAGCGACCGCGACTCGCGTGGCAAAGCTGCCAAGGACGAGAGCCGCCGTTCGGGCAAGCTGTCGCTCAATGATGCGCTGACCGGCCGCGAAGGGCGCCAGCGCTCGCTCGCGTCGATGAAGCGCAAGCAGGAGCGTCAGCGTCAGAAGGGCATGGATAGCGGTCGCGCCGAGAAGCAGGTGCGCGATGTCCAGCTGCCGGAAACCATTCTGGTCGGCGAGCTTGCCAACCGTATGGCCGAACGGACTGCGGATGTGGTGAAATCGCTCATGAAAATGGGCATGATGGTGACCGCAAACCAGCCGCTTGATGTCGATACCGCAGAGCTGGTGATCGAGGAATTCGGCCACCGCGCGGTGCGCGTTTCGGATGCGGATGTCGAGCAGGTGATCGACACGGTTCAGGACAAGGATGAAGATCTTCAGCCGCGTCCGCCGATCGTGACCATCATGGGCCACGTGGACCACGGCAAGACCTCGCTTCTGGATGCGATCCGTAAGGCGAATGTCGTTTCCGGTGAGGCTGGCGGCATCACCCAGCATATCGGCGCCTATCAGGTGACCACCGATAGCGGGGCGGTTCTGACCTTCCTCGACACCCCCGGCCACGCGGCGTTCACGTCGATGCGGGCACGCGGTGCCAATGTGACCGACGTTGTCATCCTGGTTGTGGCGGCAGATGATTCGGTCATGCCGCAGACGATCGAGGCGATCAACCACGCGAAAGCGGCGAATGTGCCGATGATCGTGGCGATCAACAAGATCGACAAGCACGAGGCAAACGCACAGCGCGTGCGCACCGAGCTTCTGCAGCATAACGTGGTTGTCGAAGAGATGGGCGGCGACGTCCAGACCGTTGAAGTGTCGGCCAAATCGGGCAAGGGGCTTGATACCCTGCTGGACGCCATCGCGCTTCAGGCAGAGATCCTCGAACTGAAAGCCAACCCGAACCGTCAGGCGCAGGGTGCGGTGATCGAAGCCAAGCTCGATGTGGGTCGTGGTCCGGTTGCCACCGTTCTGGTGCAGCACGGCACGCTCAAGCGCGGCGATATCTTCGTCGTGGGCGAGCAGTGGGGTAAGGTCCGCGCGCTGATCAACGATCGCGGCGACCGCGTCGATGAGGCCGGTCCGTCGGTTCCGGTCGAGGTGCTCGGCCTCAACGGTACGCCCGAAGCAGGCGACGTGTTGAACGTGGTTGAAACCGAGGCACAGGCCCGCGAGATCGCGGATTACCGTATCTCGGCCGCCAAGGACAAACGTGCGGCTGCCGGTGCGGCGACGACGCTGGAGCAGCTGATGGCGAAAGCCAAGGCCGACAAGAGCGTTTCGGAACTGGCCGTTGTGGTCAAGGCCGACGTGCAAGGGTCGACCGAGGCGATCGTTCAGGCGCTCGAGAAGATCGGCAACGAGGAAGTGCGCGTGCGCGTCATCCATTCGGGTGTGGGTGCGATCACCGAATCCGATATCGGTCTGGCCGAAGCAAGCCAGGCGCCGGTCATCGGCTTCAACGTCCGTGCCAACGCTCCGGCGCGCAGCTCGGCCAACCAGAAAGGTGTCGAGATCCGCTATTACTCGATCATCTATGATCTGGTGGATGACATCAAAGCGGCCGCATCGGGCCTGCTGTCGGCCGAGATCCGCGAGAACTTCATCGGCTATGCGGAGATTCGCGAAGTCTTCAAGGTTACCGGCGTCGGCAAGGTTGCAGGCTGCTTGGTCACCGAGGGCGTTGCCCGCCGTTCGGCAGGCGTGCGTCTGCTGCGCGAGGATGTGGTGATCCACGAAGGCACCTTGAAGACGCTCAAGCGCTTCAAGGACGAGGTCAAGGAAGTCATCTCCGGTCAGGAATGCGGTATGGCCTTCGAGCGTTACGAGGATATCCGCCCCGGCGATGTCATCGAGATCTTCGAGCGCGAAGAGATCGAACGCTCGCTCTGATCAGACACAAGAAAAGGCGGCCCGCGAGGCCGCCTTTTTTATTGCGCGAAAGGGCGGGGCTCAGAGCCCCAGCACATCCATCATATCATATTGCCCGGGGTCCTTGTCCTGACCCCAGAGCGCCGCTTTCACCGCTCCGCGGGCGAAGATGCCGCGATCGGTCGCCATATGGCGCAGGATGATCCGCTCGCCCATGCCCGCAAACAGCACATCATGTTCGCCCACGATATCGCCACCACGGATGGCGGAGAAGCCGATGGCGCCTTTCTCGCGCGCGCCGGTGATGCCGTCGCGACCGGCTTCGCGGTGATCGGCAAGCCGGATGCCACGGCCCTCGGCTGCGGCCTCGCCCAGCATCAGTGCGGTGCCCGAAGGCGCATCGACCTTGCGGTTGTGATGGGCCTCGATCACCTCGATATCCCACTCCTCATCCAGCGCTTGGGCCACCTTTTTCGTCAGCTGGGTCAGCAGGTTCACGCCAAGGCTCATATTGCCCGCGCGCACCTGCACCGCATGGAAGGCCGCGGGTTTCAGCGCCTCGAGCTGCTCATCGGTGAACCCTGTCGTGCCGATCACATGGGTGGCGCGTGCCTGCGCGGCGAGTTCGGCAAATTCCAGCGTGGCTTCGGGGGTGGTGAAGTCGATCACCGCCTGGGCCTTGGCAAAGGCTTCGAGCGGGTCATCGGTGACCACGACGCCATGGCCCAGCCCCATCAGCTCGCCCAGATCGCGGCCGGCCCATCCGTTGCCCTGCCGCACGACCGCGCCGGCCAGCTGCACTTTGTCGGAGGCCACGACGCTGCGGATCAGCATCTGCCCCATACGGCCCGAGGCCCCTGTGATGACGATTCCGGGAAGTTCACCCATGGTTCTCTCTTTCGTTATTGGCCTTTCAGTTGCGACCCTGCTTATCCTGAGTGCCAAGTGTTGGCAAAGCCTCATGCGCCCCTGTCTATCAGGGGCATTGCGTGACGGGCTGCAAATGTCTATGTGCGGAAGTATGGCAAAGAACCGCTTCAATTCGGCCGAAGGGCCCTCTCAACGGCAGCTCCGCGTAGGCGAGCTGATCCGTCGTGCATTGTCTGACATCCTGCTGCGCGGCGATGTGCATGATCCCGATCTGTCCGGCGTGTCCGTGACGGTGGGCGAGGTGCGCTGTTCGCCCGACCTGAAGGTCGCCACCGCCTATGTCACCCCTCTGGGCGGCAGGGGCGAGGAGGGGCTGATCAAGGCTCTGGCCCGCAACAAGGGCGAGATCCGCCATATGGTGGGCAAGAGCCTGACCCTGAAATTCACTCCTGATCTGCGGTTCCGCCTGGACGAGACCTATGACCGTATGGATGAAACCCGCCGTCTGTTCTCGGACGAGACGGTGCAGCGTGATGTGGCCCGTCATGATGACGATGATGACGAAGATCTGGACTAATTTCCTGATCCTTGGCCTTCTGGCTCTGGTCTCGCGCCCACTCTGGGCGCAGACCGCTGATGACCCTTGCCATCGGGTCGATTTCGATGGCGCGGCCTTTACCGTATGCGAGGCCGATGCAGGCGATGATCTGCGGCTATGGTGGAACGATCCGTCCGGACAGCTGATCGGCACCCCCGAGCGCCTGGAAGGTCAGCTGGGTTCCGACGAAGTTCTGGGCTTTGCGATGAATGCCGGGATGTATCACTCGGATCGTCGCCCCGTGGGGCTCTATGTCGAGAAGGGGCAGCAAGAGCGCCCGATTGTCACCTCCGAAGGGCCGGGGAATTTCGGGCTGCTGCCCAATGGCGTGTTCTGTATTGCACCCGACCGTCTGACGGTGATGGAATCGCGCAGCTTCAATGCCGATCCGCCCACCTGCACCTATGCGACGCAATCCGGCCCGATGCTGGTGATTGACGGAACGCTTCATCCGAAATTCCTGCCCGATAGCGACAGCCTGAACATCCGTAACGGAGTGGGCGTGTCGGCGGATGGCAAACACGCATGGTTCGCGATTTCCGAGACACCGGTGAATTTCCACCTCTTCGCGCGGCTCTTCCGTGACGAGCTGGGTGCACGCAATGCGCTCTATTTCGATGGCAAGATCTCGCGGTTGGTCGATCCGTCCGAGAACCGCGCCGATTTCGGCCTGCCGATGGGGCCGATTGTCGGGCTTGTGCGCCCCAAGCCCGCGCCTGCCGAGTGACCCTGTCGATACTCTCGACGGCAGGTTGACCGGATGACGCCCTTGAGCTAGCAGGGCGCCTTGCAGATCTGGTCAAGCGAAGGACGGGCAATGGCACGCAAAAAAGGTCGGGATGTTTCGGGCTGGCTGATTATCGATAAGCCCGCCGGTATTACCTCGACATCCGTTGTCAACAAAGTGCGTTGGGCGCTTGGCGCCAAGAAGGCTGGCCATGCGGGCACGCTGGATCCGGCAGCAACCGGCGTGCTGGCCGTGGCCTTGGGCGAGGCCACGAAGACCGTTCCCTATATCACCGATGCCGACAAGTGCTACCGTTTCCAGGTGCGCCTGGGGGCTGCCACCAATACTGATGATGCCGAGGGCGAAGTCATCGAGACTTCGGACAAGCGTCCGAGCGATGACGATATCCGCGCCGCACTGCCGCAATTCGTGGGCGATATCATGCAGGTGCCGCCGCAGTTCTCGGCTGTGAAGGTGGATGGCGAGCGCGCCTATGCGCTGGCCCGCAAGGGCGAGGAGATGGAGCTGGCCGCACGTCCCCTCTGGGTCGAGAGCCTCGAACTGGTGTCGCGGGTCGATGTCGATACGGTCGAGCTGGAAATGGTCTGCGGCAAGGGCGGTTATGTGCGCTCGATCGCCCGTGATCTGGGGCAGGTGCTTGGGTGCTTGGGCCATGTCCTGTGGCTGCGCCGCGAATGGTCCGGCCCGTTCGAGGCCGCACAGGGGATCAGCCTCGAGACGCTGGATGAGCTGGCCAAGACGCCCGAGCTGGATGCCCGCGTGCAGCCGCTGGAGATCGGTCTGGCGGATCTGCCCGAGCTGAAATGCACCCCCGAGGGCGCGGTGCGCCTGCGCAATGGCAACCCGGGAATGGTGCTGGCCTCGGCCTGCGAGTATGGCGATGAGGCATGGGTGTCCTATGAGGGGGTGCCGCTGGCTGTAGGCACCTACAAGGCGGGCGAGTTGCATCCGAGCCGCGTCTTCAATCTGTAATCCTTGACGGGCCGGTGGATTTCCTCCGGCCTTTGCCTTGGCGAAAGGACGGCCTCATGGTCACGCGCGAGTTTCTCAAGGGCGATGCGGCTTCCATCGCGGTCTATTCCGATGACGAGCAGTTCCGGTATCTGCTGACCCGTGTATGGGACCCGAAAGGCCCGCGCGCGCTGTTCATCATGCTCAACCCCTCGACCGCGACCGAGGTGCAGAACGACCCGACCGTGGAGCGCTGCGAGCGCCGTGCACGGGTGTTGGGATTCGGGGCGTTCCGCGTGACCAATATCTTCGCCTATCGCGCCACCGACCCCAAGGTGATGCGGGCCCAGCCAGATCCGGTCGGCCCCGAGAACGACCGCGCCATCCTCGAGAGCCTCGATTGGGTGTCCGGCCCCGAGGATCGGGTGATCTGCGCATGGGGCGCACATGGGGCACATCTGGGCCGTGGCGCGGTTGTCGAGGCGCTTTTGCGCGGGGCCGATCGCCCGCTCTACCATCTGGGCCTGACACAGGCCGGCGCGCCCAAACATCCTCTTTATATCAGCTACGCGCAGCAGCCGGTGCTCTGGGGGTGAGTTTACCATAGCACCAGAAAGCCTTCCCATTTCGCGATTGCCCTTAGGGAATCTTGTGATGTTGCTGTAATGTTCTTCCTCGCTGGGGGGCGCGAGGAGAGTGGAATGTTGTTTCTGACGGGATTGGTCGGGCTGCTGGTGGCGGGGGCGGGTGCGGCCTTTGCGGGCGGTTTCCGCACCGATGAGGCCGATGACGAAGAGGATGCACAGGAGATAAGCCCCGATATGGAGGACAGTCCCCTGACGGAAGCGGGGGACCGGATTATCGGTGGTGGTCCTACGGATGAGGTGATCACGGGCGGCGCAGGCGATGACCAGATCAACGGCTACGGGGGCGATGACAGCCTGACGGGGCGCGCGGGCGATGACCAGCTCTGGGGCGCGGAGGGCGATGATACGCTTCTGGGCGGGACGGGCGATGATACGCTGAGCGGCGAATGGGGCGAGGACTTCCTTGTCGGAGCGGAGGGCGATGATCTTCTGCGGGGCGGAAGTGGCGATGACAGCCTGACGGGCGGGGCGGGCGATGATAGCCTGCAGGGCGGCGAGGGCGCAGACACCCTGTCGGGCGGCGCAGGAGATGATGCGGTGCAGGGCGGGGCGGGCGATGACAGACTGTCTGGCGGTCCGGGCTCGGACGAGCTGGATGGCAATGGCGGCGATGACCTCCTATGGGGCACCAGCGATTTGGAAGAGGATCAGGATACGGGCGATTACCTCAACGGGGGCACGGGAGCCGATACGCTGATTGCAGGACATGGCGATTATCTTTCGGGCGGCGAGGATGGCGATGCCTTCGTGCTGGGGGCATGGCAAGGGGATGCGCCTGCCGTGATTGCCGATTTCGATCCTGCCGAGGACCGCATCGTTGTCGTCTATGACACCGCGCTGGTTGCCGACCCGGAACTCGGATTGGAAGAGGATGACACGGGCGCATGGATCACGCTTGACGGGCAGCGGCTGGGGCAGGTGCACTCCGAAGAGGGCGTGACGCTGGAGGATCTGCAACTGGTCGGGCGCGCGGCGTTCGAGGCGCAGATGACGGCCCAGTAACCGGGTCCGGTGATTGGGGCTTTATTTTTGGTGCGATTCGGTGTAACTGCGCCCATCGCTTCCCTGAGGGAGGCGTGTTCTATGGACCCTGCTGGACGACATCCCGGCTTGTGCCCCAACCCTTAACCAAGGAGATTCCGATGTCGATCACCGTCGAAGACAAGAACGCCCTGATCAAAGAATTCGCAACCAAAGAAGGCGACACCGGTTCGCCCGAAGTGCAAGTTGCGATCCTGACCAAGCGCATCTCGAACCTGACCGAGCACTTCAAAACCCACAAGAAGGACAACCACTCGCGTCGTGGCCTTCTGATGCTGGTTGCTCAGCGCCGTAAGCTGCTGGACTATCTGCGTGGCAAGGAAGAAGCACGTTACCAAGCGCTCATCGCGCGTCTGGGTATCCGTCGCTAAGCGCATCCGCGCATCGTCAGAATAGATCGGGACGCCCGCTGATTTCAGCGGGCGTTTTGTTTTTTCGTCCTATGTAGAATCAATATGTGACAATTTGCCGCTTTTTCGGGCATAATTTTAAAAACACAAATCGTCTAAATCGCGGGTATTTCTGTTCGTTTAGGCTGTTTGTTTCTGTCCATTTGGTCGGTTTGACTTATTTCGAGATAAGCACAATGTGATCCGTCTTTTTTCTTCGTTTTCGGGGCGGTCCGTGCCACAGACCGCACAAACAAAACAGAGGGGGAAATGATGAGTATCGGTATCTGGATCAGTCTCATCGCCTATTTCATCTTGATGCTGGGCATCGGTGTTTACGCCTGGCGCAAGTCCACATCGAATTCCGAGGAATACATGCTGGGTGGCCGCAGCCTGCCGCCCTCGGTCGCCGCCCTTTCGGCGGGCGCCTCGGATATGAGCGGCTGGCTGCTGCTGGGCCTGCCGGGCGCGCTTTATGCCTCGGGTCTCGTCAGCGCATGGATCGGGATCGGTCTGTTCATCGGCGCGCTGTTCAACTGGATCATCGTGGCGCCGCGCCTGCGCGAGCAGACCGAGCGCTATTCCAACAGCCTGACCATTCCGGCCTTCCTGGCCAACCGCTTCCCGTCCTATGCCACCGCGTTGCGGATGGTGTCGGCGGTGATCATCGTGGTGTTCTTCGCGGTCTATACCGCCTCGGGCCTTGTGGGGGGCGGCAAGCTCTATGCCAGCGCCTTTGGCGGTGATTATATGGTGGGCGTCTGCCTGACCTTGGGCATCGTGCTGGTCTACACGGTCATCGGCGGCTTCCTCGCCGTGTCGCTGACCGATTTCGTGCAGGGTTTCATCATGATGCTCGCGCTGATCATCATGCCTGCCGTGATCCTTTATATGGGGCAGGGCAATGGCGTGGATCAGGCAACCGCTCGCCTGTCCGACATGCAGGAAGGCTATCTGTCGCTGACCCATGGCCTGACCGCGATCGGCTGGATTTCGGCGATGGCGTGGGGGCTTGGCTATTTTGGCCAGCCGCATATCATCGTGCGCTTCATGGCGGTGCGCTCGGTCGCCGATGTGCCAAAGGCGCGTAATATCGGCATGGGCTGGATGGCGATCTCGCTTCTTGGCGCGATCGGTGTGGGCATCTTCGGCCGCGCCTATGTCGAGCGTAACGGTATCTCCGTGGAAGATCCCGAGACCATTTTCATCCTCTTGGCGAACCTGCTGTTCCACCCGCTGGTGACCGGCTTCCTCTATGCAGCCCTTCTGGCGGCGATCATGTCGACGGTCTCCTCGCAGCTTCTGGTAGCGGCCTCCTCGATCTCGGAAGATTTCTACCGCATCGTGCTGAACCGCAAGGCGTCCGATCGGGCGCTGGTGAATGTGGGCCGTATCGCGATCGTGCTGGTCGGCGTTGTGGCGATCTGGATCGCGGCGGACCCGAATTCCGAGGTGCTGGGGCTTGTGTCCAACGCATGGGCCGGTTTCGGTGCCGCCTTCGGCCCGCTGGTGATCCTCGCGCTGACCTGGCCGCGGATGAACGGCGCAGGCGCGCTGGCAGGTCTGATCGTGGGGGCGGGCACGGTGATCTTCTGGATCTATTCTGGGCTTGCCGCCTCGACCGGTCTCTACGAGATTATCCCGGGTTTCGTCGCGGCCTTCATCGCCATCATCGTGGTGACGCTGATCACCCGCGATTCCGGCGAGTTCCGCGCGAAATAAGCGCCCCATCTCCAACACAGAAAGGCCGCAGCCCCCGCTGCGGCCTTTTTTGTTGCGGGCAATGATTCACGGGAAACGCTAACGGGGCCGTTAACCAAAGAGGTGACGCGATGTCGCACAGTTTGCTTTCCCTGAGCCGCATTTTCCTGTATGAGCCGATGCATCTGAGACGTGACGCCCGAGCCCCCGGGGCACATGCACAGGATAGAGGGGCGGCGGCAATGGGGCCGCCATGCAAACGGGAGCCCACGGGATACGCCTGTGAGGTTTCCAGACAGGATACGCTGAATGTTCAACGTTACTAAAAAATCCATCCAGTGGGGCGAAGAGACCCTGACGCTGGAAACCGGCAAGGTGGCACGTCAGGCCGATGGGACCGTGATCGCCACGCTGGGCGAGACCTCGGTCATGGCCAACGTGACCTTCGCCAAAGCACCGAAGCCGGGTCAAGATTTCTTCCCGCTCACGGTTCACTACCAAGAGAAATACTACGCAGCCGGTAAGATCCCGGGTGGCTTCTTCAAACGCGAAGCACGCCCGACGGAAAAAGAGACGCTGACCGCGCGTCTGATCGACCGTCCCTGCCGCCCGCTCTTCGTTCCGGGCTTCAAGCATGAAGTTCTGGTCATGTGCACCGTGCTCAGCCACGATCTGGTCAACGAGCCCGATATCGTCGCGATGATCGCGGCTTCGGCAGCCCTGACCATCTCGGGCGTGCCCTTCATGGGTCCGATCGCGGCTGCCCGCGTTGGCTTCGTGGATGGGGAATATATCCTCAACCCCGAATGCGAGGACATGACCCAGCTGCGCAATAACCCCGAGCAGCGCCTCGATCTGGTTGTCGCCGGCACCAAAGACGCCGTTATGATGGTGGAATCCGAAGCCTACGAGCTGTCGGAAGAAGAAATGCTCGGCGCGGTCAAATTTGGCCATGACGCGATGCAGCCAGTTCTGGACATGATCATCGATCTGGCCGAAGCCTGCGCGAAAGAGCCCTTCGATTTCGTTCCGCCGAACTATGACGAGCTGTATGGCAAGGTCAAAGCTGCTGGCGAGACCCAGATGCGCGCCGCTTTCGCGATCAAGGACAAGCAGGAGCGCACCAATGCGATCTCCGCTGCCGTGACCGCGATCAAGGAAGCGCTGTCGGAAGAAGATCTGGCAGATGCCAATCTCGGCTCGGCCATCAAGAAGCTGGAATCGGGCATTCTGCGCGGTGACATCATCAATGGTGGCGCCCGTATCGACGGCCGCGACAACACCACCGTGCGTCCGATCACCTCGGAAGTGGGCATCCTGCCGCGCACCCATGGTTCGGCGCTGTTCACCCGTGGCGAGACCCAGGGTCTGGTCGTGACCACGCTGGGCACCGGCGATGACGAACAGATCATCGACGCGCTCGAAGGCAACTACCGCTCGAACTTCCTGCTGCACTATAACTTCCCCCCCTATTCGGTGGGCGAGGTTGGCCGCGTGGGCTCGCCCGGCCGTCGTGAAATCGGTCACGGCAAGCTGGCATGGCGCGCGCTGCAAGCGGTGCTGCCGGCTGCGACCGACTTCCCCTACACCATCCGCGTTGTCTCCGAGATCACCGAATCGAACGGGTCTTCCTCGATGGCTTCGGTCTGCGGCGGTTCGCTGTCGATGATGGATGCGGGCGTTCCGCTGAAAGCTCCGGTGGCAGGTGTGGCCATGGGTCTGATCCTCGAAGACGACGGTCGCTATGCGGTCCTCACCGACATCCTCGGTGACGAAGACCACCTGGGCGATATGGACTTCAAAGTGGCGGGCACCGAGAACGGCATCACCTCGCTGCAGATGGACATCAAGGTTGCAGGCATCACGCCCGCGATCATGGAGCAGGCTCTGGCACAGGCCAAAGACGGCCGGATGACCATTCTGGGCGAGATGAACAAGGCGCTGTCCACCGGCCGCACCGAGTTCTCCGAGCACGCACCGCGCATCGAGACCATGCAGATCCCGACCGACAAGATCCGTGAAGTGATCGGCTCGGGCGGTAAGGTCATCCGCGAGATCGTGGAAACCTCGGGCGCGAAAGTCGACATCAATGACGACGGCATCATCAAGATCGCCTCGGCCAATGGTGAAGCCATCAAGAAGGCCTATGACATGATCTATTCGATCGTGGCAGAGCCGGAAGAAGGCAAGGTCTACACCGGTAAGGTTGTGAAGCTCGTCGATTTCGGCGCCTTCGTGAACTTCTTCGGCAAGCGTGACGGCCTCGTGCACGTGTCGCAGATCGCCAACAAGCGCCTGAACCACCCGTCGGACATCCTCAAAGAGGGTCAAGAGGTGAAGGTCAAACTGCTTGGCTTCGACGATCGCGGCAAGGTGCGCCTTGGCATGAAGATGGTCGACCAAGAAACCGGCGAAGAAGTCGCGCCGGAGAAGAAAGAAGAAAAAGCAGACTGATCCCAGCGATCTATGCTAAAAACTTTAGTCAGGCGGCCTCCTTGCTGGGGCCGCCTGATTTTTTGAGATGGATGCTGGATGCTGGAAGCCTCAATGCCTGAATTGGACGCTGTTATTTCTTGGGTTGATGGAAATGACCCGAAGCACCTGCGAAAGCGGGCGCAGTTTAGCGAGGATGCTGCAAAAGCACATTCTAAAGGCCTTTTGCCGACACGCTTCCAACAAGTTGGCGAGATCTATTTCTGTATAGCCTCGATCCTGAAATTCTGTCCGGATGTGCGGACGATCTGGCTTGTTACGGATGATCAGACGCCAGAGTTTTTGGGCGATTTTGTCAAAGAGGGCCTCTGTCCACCGGGCAAGATCCGTATTATCGATCACAAGGATATTTTTGCAGGGCATGAGAATTGTCTTCCAACGTTCAATTCGCGCTCCATCGAAGTCATGTTGCACCGCATTCCGGAATTGGCTGAGAAATATATATATCTCAACGACGATTTCTTCCTGACGCGCGAGGTGACGGTTGAGGATTTCTTCAAGGATGGAAAACCCGTTATCCACGCCGATTACGTCTTGCAGCACCGGAAGAGTTTCAAGGTGCGCTGGCGCCGGTTCTTGCGTAAGATCACATTCCGGAAACAACGTGAGAAGACCAATACGCATATCTGCGCGTCTATCTCGGCGCAGCTGGTCGGCGAAAAGACACATACTGTTAATCCGCGTCACCAACCGCATCCCTTGCGCGTGTCCACGCAGCGAAACTTCTATGAGCGGCATCCCGAGATCCTCCGTGCCCAAATGAAATTCCGCTTCCGCAACCATACCCAGTTCCAAGTTGCAGCTTTGGCTTATCTTCTTGAGTTACGGGCAGATCCGGCGCTTACGATCCACAATGAGCGTGTCCATTACGAGGTAGATTGTGGCTGCGGCGAAGGGGCTGACAAGATCAGGGCCAATATGGAGCCGGCGGTTAAATTCCTCTGTGTCCAGAGCTTAGACTGTGCGGCGGAAGATGATCGGGCAGCGGTGATCGACTGGCTCGTCGAGCGCGTCGGCTCGCACTGTCCCGCGGCTGTTTTGCGGCAGAATGGCAGGGCGCCAGATGATATCCGAACCGCAGCACTGCACCGGGAGAGCGCCTGAACCCGCAGACCATGGCGCGATGCGCACCCATTGCGTCCGGAGGTGGAGTATGGGAAGTCGGAACTGTCCCGTTTTTCGATGAAAGCAGAACAAGATGACGAAAATGGCGACCCTTTGGGTTGGTGAATTAGGTCCTATGGAGCGGGCAAGTCTGGCGTCTTTTGCGCGGTTCGATCAGACCGTGACGGTCTTCAGTTACACTCCTCTGGCCGATATGCCCAAAGGGTTCGAGAACCGCGACGCCAACGAGATCCTGCCGACCGAGACGATTTCCTATTACGCCAAGGAAAACAGCCCCTCGCTGCATTCCAACTTCTTCCGCTATCACATGATGGGACGATCCGAGTTCATGTGGGTGGATCTCGATGTGATCGCGCTGCGTCCTTTCGTCTTTGACAGTGAATGGGTCTACGGGCTTCAGCAGCCGGATTCGGTGAATTGTGCCGTAATGCGGGTGCCTTCCGACAGCGCCGTCACGCGCGAGCTGATGCAATACAAGGCGGGGTTCAGAGGAATCCCTCCGCAGGTGACGGGCCTGCGACGCCTGAAATACCAGATCAGAACACTGGGGCGGGGCCTGCCCATCGAGGAATGGATCTGGGGATCGACCGGTCCGCGTGCCTTTACCGCCGCTCTGCGTAACCATGGCGCATTCGAGCGCGCCTTGCCGATCGACGCATTCTATCCCGTCGCGGTGCGGGATGTGCGCCAGTTCATCGAGCCGGGACGTCTGGATGACAGCAGTTTCGGCCCCGATACCTATGGTGTGCATCTGTCGAAAAGTGTGGTCGAGCGCCATGCCAAACGCGATTTCGAGGGAAAGATCCCGTCCGGTAGCTATCTCGATCTGCAGATCGCGAAAGCTCGGGCGCAGGGCTTCCTATAGGGCCGAAAGGGGGCTGTCATGACCAAACCGGTTCTTATCCTCACCATGAAATGGGGCACGCTTTACGGGCCCGAATATGTGAACCGTCTGGCGGCAGGGGTGCGCAAACACCTTGGCCGGCCGCATCGGTTCATCTGTTTTACCGATGACGCCACGGGGCTGGACGCATCCGTCGAGGCGCTGCCGCTGCCCGAGCTGGGGCTGGCCAAGGGCAAGACCGACACCCGCTGGCGCAAGCTGGCTTTGTTCCGCGAGGATCTGGCGGGGCTGTCGGGGACGGCGCTGTTTCTCGATCTCGATCAGGTGGTTGTCGGTGCGCTGGAGCGGTTTTTCGAGGTGGAGGGCCCGTTCCGTATTATCCGCGATGACGATCTCTTCCGTCACAAGCCCCTGCGCAAGGTGAATAGCGCACGGGATGCTTTCCTGCATTCGGTCGGCAACAGTTCGGTCTTCCGCTACGAGATCGGGGCGCATAGCTATATCCTCGATGCCTATCTGGCCGATCCCGTGGCCGCGACCCGCGATTACGAGATCAGCCAGCAGTTCCAGTCGGCACAGCTGGCCAAGCACGGGCATCTGGCCTATTGGCCCAAGGGCTGGTGCGTAAGTTTCAAGAATGACTGTGTGCCGCGGGGGCTGAAGAGCTATCTGGCCGATCCCTCGCTCCCCGCAGGTGCGAAGATCGTCTGTTTTGCCGGTAATCCCAAGATGACCGATGCGCTGAACGGGCAGGGGGGGAAATGGTATCGCCGGATCGGTGATGTCTCGTGGCTGAAGCGGGCATGGGAGCAGCCCGATGGCTGAGCCGAACTGGTTCCGCTATCTGAAATGGCGCAGGCGCGTGGCAAAAGCACGGCGCGAGATCGCGTCGCGCACAGGGCAGGGGACACCGCATGGCCTGCCGCACCGGCTTGTCGTGTCGCTTACCAGCTTCCCGCCGCGCTATCCGGCGCTGGTGCTGGTGCTGCGCTCGCTTCTGACCCAGAGCATTACGCCCGATGAGGTGGTGCTCTGGCTGGCCGAGGGCGACGAGACCGCCTTGCCCGACGAGATCCGTGCGCTCGAGGCGAAGGGGCTGACAATCCGCACCTGCGCGGACTGGCGGTCCTACAAAAAGCATATCCCCGCTCTGCTGGCCTATCCGGAGGCGGCCGTCGTTACCTTCGATGACGATGTCTATTATCCGCGCGACTGGCTCGAACGGCTGGTGCGCGCGTCCATCGCCCATCCGGGAGAGGTGATCGCCCATCGGGCGCATCGCTTCACGCTATGCGGCGGGCGGCCCGCACCCTATCTCGACTGGCCTAAAAATATCGGCGAGGCCGGATGCGGGGCGGATATCTTCCTGACCGGTGTGCATGGTGTGCTCTATCCGCCCCGTAGCCTGCATGAGGATGTGACCCGCGAGGATCTGTTTTTGCGGTTGGCGCCGACGGCGGATGATGTCTGGATGTATTGGATGGCGCGGATGCAGGGCACGTTGATCCGCCATGCGGGCGGGCGCACCCGTGTGATCGAATGGCCCGGCACGCAGGAGGTCAGCCTCAAATCGATCAATCGCAGCGATAATTCGCAGGGCAATGACGAGGCGATTGCCGCTATGATGGCCCATTACGGATTGCCCGAGCCGAAATGAAAAAGCCCGCGACAGGCGCGGGCTTTCCGGGGATTACTTCGGCTGTTTGGCGAAGCGCAGATAGGGTAGCTTGATGTCCAGATCGCCGTATTTGGCTTTGGCATCCTCATCCGACACCGACAGAGCCACGATCACGTCCTGACCGGGCACCCAGTTGGCGGGGGTGGCGAAGGGCACGCCATCGGTCGCCTGCACGGCATCGAGCGCGCGCAGGATCTCGGCGAAGTTGCGGCCCACCGACATCGGATAGGTCATGGTCAGGCGGACCTTCTTGTCCGGCCCGATGATATAGACGGTGCGCACGGTCGCCGTGTTGGCGGGGGTGCGGTTGGCCTCGGGCAGGTAGAAATCGGCCGGCAGCATGTCATAGGCTTTCGACACGGTCAGCGAGGTGTCGTCGATGATCGGGAAGCCGGCCTTGGTGCCTGCGAAGCTCTCGATATCATTCTTCCATTTGGTGTGTTCCTCGACCGTATCGACCGAAACACCCAGAACCTTGGTATTGCGCTTGGCCCATTCCTCGGCCAGTTGCGCGACGGCGCCAAATTCGGTCGTGCAGACCGGTGTGAAATCGCGCGGATGCGAGAAGAGAACGACATAGCCGTCGCCGATGAAATCGTGGAATTTGATCTCGCCATCGGTCGAGGGTGCGGTAAAATCGGGGGCGATATCGTTGATGCGCAGTCCCATAAGATCCTCCATCTGAAAATGCTGCCAAAGATATAAGCCTGCCGGAAGGGTTTGCCCAGTGGAGGGCAGGAAAATGCCCCGATTTGTGCGGGTACATTATATTCCGTTTCGGCATACCGGTATGTCATTGTGACGCCTTGCGTCCTCGGGATCTTTGCGACAGGCTGCGCCCCAAACAGGAGTCTGCTTATGATCGAAAAACGTCAGTTTTACATCAATGGCGAATGGGTTGCGCCGCTGGCCCCGCGCGACCACGATGTCATTGACCCGTCCACCGAAGAGGCCTGCGCCGTGATCAGCCTCGGCACGTCCGAGGATGTCGATATCGCGGTGAAGGCCGCCAAGGACGCGCTGCCCGCATGGCGCGCGACCCCGCCTGCCGAGCGCATCGCCTATGTCGAGCGCCTGCTCGAGGTCTATAAATCCCGCCAGCAGGAGATGGCCGAGGCGATCAGCCTCGAGATGGGCGCGCCCATCGATCTGGCCTTCGCCTCGCAGGCCGGTGCCGGGATCAGCCATATCACCAACTGTCTGACGGCCGCCAAATCCTTCGAATGGCTGCATCCGCTGGGCGATGGCACGCCGGGCGCGATGATCGGCTACCAGCCGATCGGTGTCGTGGGGCTGATCACGCCGTGGAACTGGCCGATGAATCAGGTCACGCTGAAGGTGGCCCCCGCGCTTGTGGCCGGCTGCACGATGGTGCTCAAACCCTCCGAAGAGGCGCCGCTCAGCTCGATGCTCTTTGCCGAGTTTATCCACGAGGCCGGTATTCCGGCGGGCGTGTTCAACCTCGTGAATGGCGACGGTATGGGCGTGGGTTCCGCGCTGTCGGGCCATGTCGATATCGAGATGATCTCCTTTACCGGCTCGACCCGCGCAGGCCGTGCGATCTCCAAGAATGCCGCCGAGACGCTCAAGCGCGTGGCGCTGGAGCTGGGTGGCAAGGGTGCGAACCTTGTGTTTGCCGATGCCGATGACAAGGCCGTGGAACGTGGCGTGAAGCACATGTTCAACAATTCGGGCCAAAGCTGCAACGCGCCCTCGCGGATGCTGGTCGAGCGTTCGATCTATCCGCAGGCGCTCGAGATCGCCAAGAAGGTTGCGGACGAGACCAAGGTCGGCAGCCCGCGTGAGCATGGCAAGCATATCGGTCCGGTGATCAACAAGTCGCAATATGACAAGATCCAGGGGCTGATCGAGAAGGGCATTGCCGAGGGCGCGACCCTTCTGGCCGGTGGTCCGGGTCTGCCCGAGGGCGTGAACCGTGGCTATTTCGTCCGCCCGACGATCTTTGCCGATTGCACGCCGGATATGACCATCATGCGCGAGGAAATCTTCGGGCCGGTGCTGTCGATCATGCCCTTCGATACGGAAGAAGAGGCTGTGCAAGTGGCCAATGACACCGAATACGGTCTGACCAACTATGCCCAGACCCAGGATCCTGCGCGTCTGCGCCGGATGGCCACGCAGCTTCAGGCCGGTATGGTCGAGCTGAACGGCCAGTCGCGTGGCGCGGGCTCGCCCTTTGGGGGCGTGAAAGCATCGGGCCGCGCGCGTGAAGGTGGTCGTTGGGGCATTGAAGAGTTCTGCGATGTGATCGCGATCTCGGGTTATGCTGCCGAATAACCGGGCCGGATAAAGACTTAAGTAAAAAAGCCGGAGCGTGAGGCTCCGGCTTTTTTACTTAGGCGGGTTTGACCTGTGCCACAGCCTCGAGCAGCGCATCCGCGATGAACTCGAGATCGGGTTGCGTCAGTCTTGCGGGCAGGCGGATGTCGCAGGCGCGCATCAGCATGGCGCGGGTCTTGGGCAGATCGGGTAGGTCGGTCAGAAACTGCCAGTTCCAGAAGGCGCGCGCATTATCGGTGGACAGTCCGAAGACCGAGACCGACACGCCCTGCGCCTTGGCCTCGGCCTGGAAGGCGCGGGCCTCCTCGTCGCTCCAGTCGCCAGATAACAGGAATTGCAGCGAATCCGGCGCGCGGGTTTCGGGCGGCAGGGCAGGCGGCACCGAGAGCCAGCGGCTCTCGCCCAGACGCTCTGCCACATGGTCATGGTTGCGCAGACCGTCCGCCGCACGGCGGCTGATCTCGCCCAGCTGCGGCAGCAGGATCGCCGCTGAAAGGTTCTGCATCCGGCAGTTATAAAGCGGCAGCCGGTTCTGCCATGCCTCGCAGCGCGCGGTCAGGCCCGGGTGCTTTTTCCAGTTATGCTCGTAGGCGCCCGACATGATGATGGCACGCGCCGCCAGTTCGGGATCATCGGTGATCATCACCCCGCCTTCGCCCGCATTCAGCAGCTTGTAGCTCTGGAAGGAGAAACAGCCGATACGACCGATGGTGCCGATCTTGCGGCCATGCCATGTGGTGCCAAGACTATGGGCGGCATCCTCGATCACCGGCAGGCCACGGGCCCCGGCCTCGTCCATGATCATATCCATGTCGGAGGTATGGCCGCGCATATGGCTGATCAGCACGGCATCGGCCCCCTCCAGCTTGGCGCGGAAATCCAGAGGGTCGATCCGCAGGCTGTCATCGACCTCCACCAGAACCGGCACACAGCCCGCATGGACAATCGCGGAAGGTACGGCGGCAAAGGTGAAGGCCGGCACCAGAACCCGCGCACCTGCCGGCAGGTCCAGCGCCTTCATCGCCAGAAACAGCGCCTGCGAGCAGCTGGAGACGGCGATGGCGTAGCTGACCCCCATATGGGCGGCAAACTCCGCCTCCAGCCGCGCAACGGGCGCGTCCTCGGAGGTATAGCGGAAGAGATCGCCGGTGCTCAGCAGGCGCTCTATTTCGGCGCGGGCCGCCTCGGGGATCGGCTCGGCATCGTAGCAGTTTGGGGCGATCCGTGCATCGCGTGGCATGAGACTCTCCTGACACAATTTGCAGCTTCATTGCCCCGGCAGTATGCTAAGGGCGCGTGAAACTAATGTGTCAACAGATAGGCCTGCTTACAACCCTAAGCGGTCGCGCATCGCATACCACGTCATGGCCGCCGCCAGAAGCGGGCTGCGCAGCAGCGCGCCGCCGGGGAATTTGGGCACATCGAGCGAGGCGAAAAGATCGAACTTCTCGGCCTGACCGCTGATGGCTTCGGCCATGATCCGCCCCGCCAGAACGCCCATCGCTACCCCGTGCCCGGAAAACCCCGAGGCCGAGAGGATATTGTCTCCCGCCGGCCGGATGAAGGCTGGCATGCGGTTCATGGTGATGGCCAGCGTGCCGCCCCAAGCGTAATCGATCCTCACATCCTTGAGCGAGGGATAGATCTCCAGCATCGGTTTGCGCACGGTCTTCACGATATCGGGGAAGCGGTAGCCATAGCTCTCGCCCCCGCCGAACAGCAGCCGGTTGTCTTCCGACAGTCGCCAGTAATTGACCACGAATTTGGTGTCGGCCACGGCCACGTTCTCGCGCAGCACCTCGGCGGTGCGGGTGCCCAGCGGCTCGGTCGCGACGATGAAATTGTTGATCGGCATGACGCGGGCCGCGACCTTGGGCTTGAGATCGCCCAGATAGCCGTTGCAGGCCAGCACCAGATAGCTTGCCTTCAGCACGCCATTATCGGTGGTGATGGTGACCTCGGGGCCGGTCTCGACCTTCTGCACATGGCTTTCCTCGTAAAGCACCGCCCCCGCCTTCTCGGCGGCCAGCGCCAGCCCCTGCGCGAAGTTCAGCGGATGCAGATGCCCCGCGCCACGGTCGATATCGCCGCCCTTGTAGCGGTCTGAGGGAAGGATCTCGTGCAGCTCTTCCCTGGAAAGCGGCTCGACCAGATTATAGCCGTAATCGCGGGCCAGTTTCTCGGCCATGTGATGCGAGTGCCGGACCTCGTGCTTGTTCAGGCAGGCATGCACGATCCCCTCATGGAAGGTGACCGGAATGTCATGCGAGGCGATCAGGCATTTGATCAGCCCCTTGGCCTCCTGCCCGAACTCCCAGAGCCTGTGGGCCATCTCGCGCCCGTAGCGCAATTCCAGCTCGTCCTGCTCGAGCCGCTGGCCGGAGCCGACCTGCCCGCCATTGCGCCCCGAGGCGCCGAAGCCTATCCGATGTGCCTCGAGAAGCCTGACCGAATAGCCGCGCTGCGCCAGATGCAGCGCGGTCGAAAGCCCCGTGAACCCGCCCCCGATGATCGCCACATCCGCGCGCGCCTCGCCCGTGAGGCTGGGGCGGCGTTTGTCGGAATAGGCGGTGGCGGCATAGTAGCTAGGCGCATGCTCGCCGGTGGTATCATTGGCAAAGAGCAGGTTCATCGGGTCTCCGTCTTACACGTTGAGCAGCAGGTGCTCGCGCTCCCACGGGCTGATGACCTGTAGGAACTCTTTGTATTCGTTTCGCTTGACCGCTTCATAGACCACGCAGAACTGTTCGCCCAGCACATCGCGGATCGGATCGTGACCGGCCAGAAGATCCAGTGCATCGCCCAGGTTGGCGGGCAGCTCGTCCGTGCCGGAATAGGCGTCGCCCAGATATTCGGGGCGCGGCATCTGCTTTTCCTTCATGCCCAGATAGGCGCAGGCAAGCGTTGCCGCAAGCCCCAGATAGGGGTTGCAATCCATTCCCGCCAGCCGGTTTTCGATCCGCCGCGCCGCAGGGCTCGAGATCGGCACGCGCAGGCCCGTGGTGCGGTTGTCGCGGCCCCATTCGAGGTTGATGGGGGCGGCAAAATCCGGAATGTAGCGGCGGTAGCTGTTCACATAGGGCGCAAGCAGCCCGATCACCGCAGGCAGGTGGCGCTGGAGCCCGCCGATACAATGCAGGAAGGTCTCGGTTTCGGCGCCATTGGCATCCGAGAAAATATTGTCGCCGTTCTCGTCGATCACCGACTGGTGGATATGCATCGCCGATCCCGGCTCGCCCTCGATGGGCTTGGCCATGAAGGTGGCGAAACAGTCATGGCGCAGCGCGGCCTCGCGGATCATCCGTTTGAAGAAGAAGATCTGGTCGGCCAGCTGGATCGGGTCGCCATGGGCGAGGTTGATCTCGATCTGGCCCGCGCCGCCTTCCTGCAGGATACCGTCGATCTCGAAGCCCTGCATCTCGGCGAAATCGTAGATATCGTCGATCACCTTGCCGTATTCATCCACGGCCGACATCGAATAGGCCTGTTTGGCGGCCGCGCGCCGCCCCGTGCGGCCCATCGGCGGGATGATCGGCTGGTTGGGGTCGGTATTGCGGGCTACGAGGAAGAATTCCATCTCGGGCGCGACGATCGGCGTCCAGCCCTCGGCCTTATAGAGGTCCACCACGCGTTTGAGCACGTTGCGCGGTGCGATCGGCACCAGATTACCCGCCTGATCCTTCACGTCATGGATGACCTGCATCGTCCAGTCCGCAGTCCAGGGGGCGGCGGTGGCGGTCGAGAAATCGGGTTCGAGGATCATATCCGGCTCGGTGAAGGCCCCCGCGGGGTTATCGGTCCATTCGCCGGTGATGGTCTGCAGGAAGATCGAGTTCGGCAGGTAGAAATGCGATTGATGCGCGAATTTCGACGCGGGCATGGCTTTGCCGCGCGCCACGCCTGCGATATCGGGCACGATACATTCGACCTCGTCGAGCCGCCGGTCGACGAGGTAATCCTGCGCCGCCTGCGGGCATTTCTTGATCCAGTCGCTCATGCGGTTTTCCTTTCAGCGGCAAGGAACATCCGCGCGATACGCTCGCCGATCACGTTTGATGTCTTGCGTTCAGTCAGTTTTGTCTCGGCGGCATCGATCAGCGCATTCGGGATCGGGCCGTCTCGGCGGGTGGCCAGCATGTCGCCGATCAGGGCGTCGTCGAATTCGGGATGTGGCTGGATGGTGAAGATGTGATTGCCTTTCACCATCGCGCCATAGCGGCAGAAATCATTGCCGCCCACACAGTCGAAGCCCTCGGGCATCTGCGTGACCTGATCCTGATGCCAGGCGTTGAGCACCATGGGCTGGCCGTCGATAGTGTAGTTCTGCGCGCCCACGGCCCAACCGCCCTTGAATTTCTCGACATGGCCGCCGAGCGCCTGTGCGATAATCTGGTGGCCGAAGCAGATGCCGGCCATCGGCACCTCCGCCTTGGCTACTGCGCGGATAAAGGCCTCGAGCGGCGGGATGAAGGCGTGGTCTTCATAGGCGCCATGTTTGGACCCGCTCAGGATCCAGCCTTCGCATTCATCGGGCGTGGCAGGTATTTCGCCTTTTTCGTCAACGTCATAGATGCGGTAGGTGAAGCCGTGTCCGGAGAGAAGTCGCTGGAACATGTCCGAATACTGGCCATGTTTTTCGCGGAGCGGCTCGGCCATGGGGCCGAGCTTGAGGATGCCGATCAGCATATAGAAACCATTCTTTGAGGCGAGATCGCCGATGACAGGAGCCTAGTGCTGCATGCCCCGCGCGACAAGGGGGTCCGGGCGGGGGAGACCGGAGGCACGAGAAGACCCTTTCTATTACCGTCAGGCGCGTTACTTTCCGCCCATGCTGAGAATCACCGACACCATCTCGATCGCCGATTGGGAGATCACCGAAAGCTTCACCCGCTCGCAGGGGCCGGGGGGGCAGAATGTGAACAAGGTCTCGACCGCGGTCGAGTTGCGGTTCGAGGCCGAGCGCTCCCCGCATCTGCCCGCGCCGGTGAAGACGCGGCTGCGTCAGCTTGCCGGACGACGCTGGACGCAGGACGGCGCGCTGCTGATCCGCTGCGAGGAAACCCGCTCGCAGGCGCGCAACCGCGAACTGGCACGCGAGCGGTTGGCCGAGCTGATCGTGGCGGCGACCCATCGCCCCAAACGCCGGATCGCCACCAAGCCCACCAAGGGCAGCCAGCGGCGCCGGCTGAAGGCCAAGACGATCAGGGGCGAGGTGAAATCATTACGTGGAAAGGTGGATGGCGATGACTGAGGCAGTTGTTCTCGAGCGGCGGGACGGCCCTTGGGGCTGGGACGCGGCTGGCGCGCGCTATCTTTGTGCCGATGGCGGCGAGGCGGGCGCGCCCGATCCCGAGGTGATGGCGTTCCTTCAGTCGCGGCTTGCGGCACTTTCCGCGCCACAGGTGGCCGTCCATGACGACCGGATCGTGCTGGTCTTCGACACCTCCGACACCGCGGGGCGCGCGCGTGACGCGCTTGCGGGGCATCTGATCCTGCTGGCGGAGTGTGAGGAGAACCGGTTGCCGGTCCGTCCGGGTGCGGGGTTCTCGCGGCAGAATGCGGCGCTTCTGGTCGAGATGCTGTCGGAGGTGATGTTGGATCTCTCGCCCTCCGCCCCCATGTGGTAGGGGACCGCTCTGTGCCCCCGACAAAGGATCAAGGATGATACGCCGACTGCTGGATGTGATGCAGAGCCTGCTGGGCCGCCGTCCACCTGCGCTGCAGGTGGCCGCGCTATGCACCCGCAAGACGGGCGAGGCTACGGAGGTGCTCTTGATCACCTCGCGCGGCACGGGGCGCTGGGTCACGCCCAAGGGCTGGCCGATGCGCGGGCGCTCGCTCTCGGGGGCTGCGGCGCAGGAAGCCTGGGAAGAGGCGGGTGCGACGGGCCGGATCTCCAAACGGCCCGTCGGGTATTTCAACTATGACAAGGCGCTCGAGAGCGGGCTGGCCATCTCGGTGGATGTGGCGGTCTTTCATATGGGCAAGGCAGAGCTTTCGGAGGACTATCCCGAAAATGGCCAGCGCCGGCGCCGCTGGTTCAGCCCCGAAGACGCTGCAAAAGCCGTTGCAGAAGAGGGTCTGGCAGACATAATTCTGTCATTGCAGCCCATCAAACGTTGATCTTTAAACGCGTCCCGCTTATGGCCGCCACCGGATGTAACAGTTTTGTGGCGGATTCATGTCGACGGAAGATCAGAACGGCAAGCCGGTGAACCAGTGGAAAACGCTCGACCGCGACCTGAAGCGGATCGGGCGGCTGGAATATGGCGCGCAGCACCTTTCCCGTAGTCTTGTGGCGCCCGGCATCGCGCTGGCCTTCATCGGTCTGGCGGGGCTCATGGCCGCCCTTCTGATGGGGGCAGGTCCGGGGCAGGGCGTTGTGGTCATCGGGGCGGCGATCGGTGCCTATATGGCGCTCAATATCGGCGCCAATGACGTGGCCAACAATATGGGCCCTGCGGTGGGCTCCAAGGCGCTGCCGATGCTGGGTGCATTGGTGATCGCGGCCGTCTGCGAGACCGCGGGTGCTCTGCTGGCGGGGGGCGATGTGGTCAAGACCGTGGCCACCGGCATCGTGGACCCCTTCGCGCTGCAGGACCCCGCAAAATATATCTGGGTGATGATGGCTGCCGCGCTGGCTGCGGCCCTCTGGCTGAACCTTGCCACATGGATCGGTGCGCCGGTGTCGACCACCCATTCCATTGTGGGCGGCGTGTTCGGGGCGGGCGCGCTTGCGGCGGGCTTCCATGCGATCGAATGGTCGATGCTGGGCCGGATCGCGGCCAGTTGGGTGATCGCGCCTGTGCTGGGCGGGGCGATTGCGGCGAGCTTCCTTGCGGTGATCCGTCGCCAGATGCTGGATGTGGAGGACCGTATCGGCGCCGCGCGGCGCTGGGTGCCGGTCTGGAACGGGATCATGGGTGGCACGTTCGGCGCCTATATCCTGTTCAAGGGGCTCAAGCATGTGTTCCCGATCCCGCTCGGCGCGGCCTGTCTGATCGGCCTGTGCTTCGGTATCCTGTGCTGGCTGGTCAGCGTGCCGCTGATCAAGCGCAAATCGCAGGGGCTGGAAAACCGTAAGAAGTCGGTGAAGACGCTGTTCTCGCTGCCGCTGATCGTGGCTGCCGCCCTTTTGTCCTTTGCCCATGGCGCCAATGACGTTGCCAATGCGGTCGGTCCGCTGGCGGCCATCGTGCATGTGGCCGAGGTGGGCTCGATCACGGATTCCGTGGGCCTGCCGCTCTGGGTGCTCTTGGTGGGCGCGATGGGGATCTCCTTCGGTCTGTTGCTGTTCGGGCCGCGCCTGATCAAGCTGGTGGGCTCCGAGATTACCAAACTCAACACCGTGCGCGCCTTCTGCGTGGCGCTCTCGGCGGCGATTACGGTGATCGTGGCCAGCTGGCTGGGGCTGCCGGTCAGCTCGACCCATATCGCCGTGGGCGGTATCTTCGGCGTGGGCTTCTACCGCGAATTCCACGCCCAACGCCGCGCGTCCCGTCCGGGCGCCATCCAGAAAGGCAAGCCCGTGCCGCCCGAGGAGCGCAAGCGCCGCCTGCTGGTGCGCCGGTCACATATCCTGCAGGTTGCCGCCGCATGGGTCATTACCGTGCCCTTCTCGGCCTTCCTCGCGATGGCGATTTACTATCTCCTGACGCTGGTGGCCTGAGCTTCGAGGCTGCGGACAACAAAAAAGACGCAAGCGGGTTGCTTGCGTCTTTTTCATGTGCGGGACCTGTTATTCAGGAGACCTGACAGGGGTCAGGCCAGCGTCGCATGCAGCGCCGTCACGCCAAGCGCGGCCTGGGCGGCCTCACGGCCCTTCTGCACGAAATGCTCCTTGTAGATCCGGTTATGGTGATCGGTTTCCTGATAGTGATGCGGCGTCAGCGACACCGACAGCACCGGAACGCCGGTGTCCAATCCTGCTTTCATAAGGCCATCGACCACGGCCTGCGCCACGAAATCATGGCGATAGATGCCGCCATCGACGACAAAGGCCGAGCAGGCAATCGCCGTATAGCGGCCGGTCGCGGCAAGCTTCTTGGCCACCAGCGGCAGCTCGAAGGCGCCGGGGACGTCAAAGACATCGACCTGATCCGCGGGGATCAGCTCGCAGAAGCCTTTATAGGCCTGATCAACGATATCGGCATGCCACTGGGCTTTGACGAAGGCGTAACGGGTGGGTGTCATCTGGATCTCCTTTCGCAACAACACGTCACCCAAGGCGATCACATGCCATACCGCCCGCAGGCGGGAGTTGGCACATTCTCTTCCATCCGGACTATGACCGTCGGCCCGGGCCTCTCACCCGATCTGCTGACCCCTCATGTGGAGGGCGCTCGCGGGCTTGCAGTCATCCTGCTTACCGCCGGTGGGGAATTCCGCCCCGCCCTGAGAACCGCGCGAAACTGGCGCGTTTTCAGGGCAGGTGCAAGAGTCGGGGATAGGGCAATTTTGCACAGCTCCCATGCAGTTCGGGCCCTTAGACGATTACCTCGCGCGCAACCTGTCCGGTGGCCCCGAAGACGCGGCGGTAGCGCTCGATCTCGGATTGCGGGCCCATTGCCTTGTTGGGGTTATCCGACAGCTTGACCGTAGGGTGACCATTGGCCGAGATCGCCTTGCAAACAAGGCTGAAAGGCTCGAGCCGGCCATCGGGTTCGAAGCCGCGGAAATCATTGGTCAAGAGCGTGCCCCAGCCGAAGCTGCATTTGACCCGCCCATGGAACTGCGCATGCAGCGCCTTGATCTCTTCGACATCCAGCCCGTCGGAGAAGATCACCAGTTTCTCGCGCGGATCCTCGCCACGCGCTTCCCACCATTTGATCGCTTTCTCCGCCAGGGGCGCTGGGTCACCGCTATCGATACGGATGCCAGTCCAGCCGGCGAGCCAGTCGGGCGCGTCATTGAGGAATCCTTCGGTGCCATAGGTGTCGGGCAGGATGATGCGCAGATTGCCTTCATGCTCCTCGTGCCAGTCGGCCAACACCTTGTAGGGCGCTTGCTTGAGCGCCTCGTCATTCTCGGCCAGCGCGGCATAGACCATCGGCAATTCATGCGCATTGGTGCCCACGGCCTCGATATCGCGGCGCATGGCGATCAGGCAGTTGGAGGTGCCGGTAAAGGCCCCGCCATTGGCGCTATCACCCAAGCCCTCCAGCATTGCCTGCACGCACCAGTCCTGCCAGAGGTGGCTATGGCGGCGGCGGGTGCCGAAATCGGCGATCTTGAGGCCCTCGAGCTCTTTGAGGACGTTGATCTTTTCCCAGATGCGGGTCATCGCGCGAGCATAGAGCACCTGCAGCTCGAAGCGGCGCATCTGGTTGACTACCGCGCGCGAGCGCAGCTCCATCAGGATGGCAAGGGCAGGGATCTCCCAAAGCATGACCTCATGCCATTTCCCCTCGAAGGTCAGCTCGTATTGGCCATCCTTCACCTGCAAATCGTATTCGGGCAGCTGGTAATTATCAAACCACTCCATGAAATCGGAGCGGAACATCTGGCGTTTGCCGTAGAAGGTATTGCCGCGCAGCCATGTGCTTTCCCCGCGCGAGAGCTTCAGCGAGCGAGCATAATCGAGCTGCATCCGCAGGACATTCTCGTCGATCATCTCGGCCAGACGGATATCCTTGGAGCGGTTGATCAGCGAGAACCGCACCACCGTCTCGGGGCTGTTGCGGAAGATCGACTGGCACATCAGGAGTTTATAGAAATCGGTATCGATCAGCGAGCGGATGATCGGATCGATCTTCCACTTGTGGTTATAGACGCGTGTCGCGATGTCGACCATGGCTGGCCCCTCCCTCTCGTTGCGGGGACTAAACCTATAAATCAGGCACTTGGCAAGGGCAGAGCCCTTGTCTTCTCCGCTCAGATAAGGCGGATGCCGGCCGCGTCCATCTTGGTCAGTGCCGCCTCGAGCGACCCGTCCAGATCGATGCCACGGCAGGCAGAGCGTTTGACAGCAACCTTATAGCCCAGCTTCACCGCATCGAGTGCGGACCACGCCACACAGAAATCGAGCGCGAGACCGCAGAAGGTGAGATCCGTCACACCGCGCTCGCGCAGATAGCCATGCAGCCCCGTGGGCGTGGTCTGGTCATTCTCGAAGAAGGCCGAATAGCTGTCGATTGCAGGGCGGAATCCCTTGCGCAGCACCAGATCGGCGGGATCTGTCGCCAGTTCGGGGTGGAAGGCCGCTCCGTCTGTCCCCTGCACACAGTGGTCCGGCCAGAGCACCTGCGGACCGTAGGGCATCTGGGTGAGGGAATAGGGATCGGCCCCGTGGTTAGAGGCAAAGGATTGATGGTCGGCCGGATGCCAGTCCTGCGTCAGCACCGTCACCTCATGGCGGCCCATCAGCGCATTGATCTCGCCCACGATCAGGTTGCCCTCGGCCACAGCGAGCTTTCCGCCCGGACAGAAATCGTTCTGCATGTCGATGACGATAAGGGCGGTGGTCATGGGCAGCTCCTGTTGTAACGGGCTCACGCTAGGCGGGCAACGAGGAAGGGTCAACCGACGACGCAAAGCTGTGGCAGGAATACCGATTATATCGGACTTGCCTGACGGGCACCCGAAGCAGTAAACGCAGGCCCATGTATATCGTAGCCGCACTCTACCACTTCACCCGATTCGATGATCTGGCCGCTATCCGCGGCCCGCTCCTGGCGCTTGCGCAGGAGGCTGGCGTCAAGGGCACGCTTTTGCTGGCGCATGAGGGGATCAATGGCACCATTGCAGGCCCGCGTGAAGGGATCGATGCAGTGCTGGCCCATGTGCGCGCCTTGCCCGGTTGTGCCGGCCTCGATTGGAAGGAAAGCACGGCCGAGGACGAGCCCTTCCTGCGCATGAAGGTGAAGCTGAAGAAAGAGATCGTGACGATGGGCCAGCCGGATGTGGATCCGACGGCCTCTGTGGGCAATTATTGCACGCCCGAGGAGTGGAACGAGCTTATTCAGGCCCCCGATGTGGTAGTGATCGATACGCGTAACGATTACGAGGTCGATATCGGCACGTTCAAGGGGGCCGTGGACCCCAAGACCAAGACCTTCCGCGATTTCCCGAAATGGTGGGAAGAGAACCGTGAGCGCTTCCACAACAAGCGCGTGGCGATGTTTTGCACCGGCGGTATCCGCTGCGAGAAATCCACCAACTACCTGATCGGGCAGGGTGTGGAGGATGTCTATCACCTCAAGGGCGGCATCCTGAAATATCTCGAGGAGATGCCCAAGGAAGAGAGCCTCTGGGAAGGGGATTGTTTTGTCTTTGACGGGCGTGTGGCGCTGACCCACGGGCTCGAGCAGGGCAAGCACCGCGAGGTCTGCCATGCCTGCCGCCGTCCGCTGGCCCCCGAGGACAGGCAGCGCCCTGAATTCGAGCAGGGTGTGCAGTGCCATCATTGCGTGGGCGAATATTCCGAGGAAGACCGCGCCCGTTTCCGCGAGCGCGAGCATCAGATCCAGCTGGCGAAAGCCCGTGGCGAGCGTCATATCGGGCGTGATGAGACGGGTGTGATGTAACCTCGCGTTTAGGATGCGTTTGCAGGGTTGCAAATCGGCGCGGCTCGGGTAGTTTAGAATTATTCTAAACTTGAGGGCCGCGCCTATGTTTTCCTTCCTTGGCAACCGCCGCCGTTTTTCCGATCTCAACGAACAGGAAATCCTCGCATTGGCGATTTCGTCCGAGGAGGATGATGCGCGGATCTATCGCCAGTTCGCCGAGCATCTGCGTGCCGAATTTCCGTCCTCCGCCAAGGTCTTCGACGGTATGGCGCTGGAGGAGGACGAGCATCGCCGCCGCCTGATCGAGGCACATCAGGCCCGCTTCGGTGATGTGATCCCTTTGGTGCGGCGCGAGTTCGTGGCGGGGTTCTATGCCCGCAAGCCGGTCTGGATGGCCGAGACCATGTCGCTGGAGGCCATGCGCGGCGAGGCCGCCGCGATGGAACGGCAGGCAGAACGGTTCTATGTGGCGGCCGCCGCGCGGGCGACGGATGCAGCGACCCGCAAGCTTCTGGGCGATCTGGCCGCGGCCGAGGCAGGTCATGAAGCGACCGCCGAACATCTGATGGAAGAGCATCTCACGCCGGATGCCCGCGAGGAAGAGGATCGCGCGGCGCATCGCCAGTTCGTGCTGACATGGGTGCAGCCCGGTCTTGCGGGTCTGATGGATGGCTCGGTCTCGACGCTGGCACCGATCTTTGCCACGGCCTTTGCCACCCAGGACCCCAAGACCACGCTGCTGGTGGGGCTTGCTGCCTCGGTAGGCGCGGGGATCTCGATGGGCTTCACGGAGGCCGCCCATGATGACGGGGTGATCTCGGGCCGTGGTTCGCCGCTGAAACGTGGTCTCGCCTCGGGGGTGATGACCGCGCTGGGCGGGCTTGGCCATGCGCTGCCCTATCTCATCCCCGATTTCTGGACGGCGACGATCATTGCGATGGTGGTGGTGTTCGTCGAACTCTGGGCCATCGCATGGATCCAGAACCGCTATATGGAAACCCCCTTCCTGCGTGCGGTCTTCCAAGTCGTGCTGGGCGGGGCGCTGGTCTTTGCCGCGGGCGTGTTGATCGGCGGCGGTTGAGAGCGCTGCAAAAACGGGCAGTGCGGGGCTATTTGAGCACGCTCACGGAGCCCGCGCTGGCCCTTTCGAAAAAGCCGTGCTAGCGGATTTTCCATGTTCGATATCTTCCTGCAATTGCTTCCGTTTTTTGCCCTGATCGCGCTTGGCTGGTTTGCCGGTAAGGTCGGGTTCTTCCCGCCTGCGGCCACGGCCTATCTCACGAAGTTTATCTTCTTCTTCCCGCTCTCCGCGATGCTGTTCGATTTCACCTCCGGTCTGGAGATCAGCCATGTGTTTCAGGGCCGTTTCATGGCGGCCTATTTCACCGGCTCGCTCTGTATCTGGCTGATGGCTTTTGCGGTGGCCAAGTTCCGCGGCGAGGCCACGGATATGTCGGCGATGGAAGCCCAGACGGCAATGATCGGCAATACCGGCTTTCTGGGTGTGCCGATGCTGGCCGCTGTGCTCGGCCCGCAGGCCGTGGCGCCGATCATCATGGTGCTTTGCGTCGATCTTATCGTGTTCTCGGTGCTGTTCACGGTGGTCCTGAGCGCCGCCCGCACAGGGCGGGTGGCGGTGGCCCCCATTGCCTTGGGGATCGTGAAGAACCCGATGATCGGCTCGATGGCGCTGGGGCTCCTGTGGTCGGCTTGCGGCATCCCCATGCCGGCATGGCTGTCGGAGACGGTCAAGATGCTGGCCGCCGCCGCCACGCCCGGCGCGCTGTTCGCCATCGGCGCAAGCCTTGCGGCGCTGACGCTCAACCGGCTGGGGCCGGCCTCGTGGCTTTCGGTCTGCAAACTGTCACTCCATCCGGGCATCGTCGCGCTATCGGCGTTTTTCGTCTATGGCGTGGACCGGTTCGATGCGGGGGTGATGGTGGCCACCGCGTCCTTGCCTGTCGCGGGAAATGTCTACATGCTGGCGCAGAACTACAATGTCGGCGCGCCACGGGTCTCTGCGGCGATCTTCGTGTCGACTGCCGCCAGTATTCTAACGCTGCCAGTCATCCTGCACTGGATCCAATAACGAAAGGGCATCATGCGCATTATTTCCGAAAACCGCTGCTTCGAGGGCGTGCAAGGCGTCTATGCGCATGATGCCAAGACCACCGGCACCGAGATGACCTTTGGTCTGTTCCTGCCCGAAGAGGCCGAGGATGGCCCCGTGCCGCTTCTGTGGTATCTCTCGGGGCTGACCTGCACCCATGAGAACGCGATGACCAAAGCGGGCGCGCAGGCATGGGCGGCGGAGCATGGTGTGGGGCTTGTCTTCCCCGATACCTCGCCGCGCGGCGAGGGCGTGGCCAATGACGAGGCCTATGATCTGGGGCAGGGCGCGGGCTTCTATGTGAACGCGACGCAAGACCCTTGGGCCAAGCATTTCCGCATGTGGGATTATGTCGCCGAGGAGCTTCCCGCGCTGCTGATGTCGGAATTTGCCATCGACCCCGACCGCCAGTCGGTCACCGGCCATTCGATGGGCGGGCATGGGGCGCTGACCATGGCGATGCGCCTGCCGGGGCGGTTCCGCTCGGTTTCGGCTTTTGCGCCTATCGCGCAGCCCACCCAGAGCGACTGGGGCCGCAAGCAGTTGGGCGCTTATCTCGGCGCGGATGAGGGCGCGTGGCTCGAGCATGACAGCACCCATCTGATGACCGAACTCGGCTTTGACGGCCCTGTTCTGGTGGATCAGGGCGCCTCCGACCAGTTTCTCGATCTGCTGCGCCCCGAGGCGCTGGCGGGTGCCATGATGGGGCGCCGTCAGGAAGGCACCTTCCGTATGCAGAAGGGCTATGACCACAGCTATTTCTTCGTCCAGAGTTTCATGGCCGATCATCTGGCCTTCCATGCCGAGGCACTGTGGAAATGATCGAAGCCGTTGTTTTCGACATCGGGAACGTGCTTCTCGAATGGCAGCCCGAGCGGCATTTCGACACGTTCATGGACGCCCAAGACCGCAAGCGTCTGTTTGCGGAGGTCGATCTGCATGCGATGAATGATGCAGTCGACAAGGGCGGCAACCTTCCCGATCTCTGCGCGGCGCTGGCGGAGGCGCATCCCGAATGGCGCGAGCAGATCCTGCGCTGGAATGCCGACTGGCTACAGATGGCCTCGCCCGCAATCCCGCATTCCGTGCGGCTCCTGCGGGCGCTCAGGGCCAAGGGCATTCCGGTCTTCGCGCTGTCGAATTTCGGAATCGGAACCTTCGCGATGGCCGAGGGCAAATACGATTTCCTGCAGGAGTTCGATCGCCGCTATATTTCCGGCCACATGGGCGTGATCAAGCCCGATCCCGAGATCTACCGGATGCTCGAGGCGGATTGTGGCGTGGCCCCCGAGGCGCTTCTCTTTGCCGATGACCGCGCCGATAATATCAAGGCTGCTGAAGCGCGCGGGTGGAAGGGGCATCTCTTCACTACGCCAGAGGCTTGGGCCGACAGGCTGGTGGCCGAAGGGCTTTTGACACCCGAAGAGGCGATCTAACGCGAAACGGCACCCGAAAGGGTGCCGCCCGTCATTTGCAGCACTGCTCTGGCTCAGGCGCGTTTGGCCATCGAGATGTTCAGCATCTCCAAGACCTTCGCCTCGATCTGCGCGGCATTCATCCCCGCCACCTCATACATCTTCTCGGGCGAGGCATGGTTGATGAAATCATCGGGCAGCACCATCGAGCGCAGCTTGAAGCCACGGTCGAACACGCCCTCTTCCATCAGGAAATTCTGCACATGGCTGGCAAAGCCGCCAATTGCACCTTCCTCGATGGTCAGGATCGCCTCATGCTCGGCCACAAGGCGCAGGATAAGATCCTTGTCCAAGGGTTTGCAGAAGCGGGCATCAGCCACGGTCGGTTGGATGCCGCGCGCGCGCAGTGCCTCGGTGGCCTTCAGCACCTCCGAAAGGCGCGCGCCATAGCTGAGGATGGCGACCTGCGCGCCCTCCTGGAGGATGCGGCCTTTCCCGATCTCCAGCGGCACGCCCTGCTGCGGCATATCCACGCCCATACCCTCGCCACGCGGGTAGCGGAAGGCCGAGGGGCGGTCGTTGATGGCCGCAGCGGTCGCCACCATATGCACCAGCTCCGCCTCGTCACCCGCCGCCATCACCACGAAGTCGGGGAGGTTGGCGAGGAAGGCTGTATCAAAGGCGCCCGCATGGGTCGCGCCATCGGCACCCACGAGCCCCGCACGGTCGATGGCAAAGCGCACCGGTAGTTTCTGGATTGCCACATCATGCACGATCTGGTCATAGCCGCGCTGCAGGAATGTCGAATAGATCGCGCAGAACGGCTTCATCCCCGAGGCGGCAAGCCCCGCCGAGAAGGTCACGGCATGCTGTTCGGCAATGCCCACATCGAACATCCGGCGCGGGTGATGCGCCCCGAATTCCTTCAGCCCCGTGCCATCGGGCATCGCCGCTGTCACGCCCACGATCGTGCCGTCGCGATTGGCCTCGGAGATCAGCGCCTCGGCGAAAACCTTGGTGTAGGAAGGAGCGTTCGAGGGCGCCTTCTTCTGTTCGCCCGTGGCGAGGTTGAACTTGGCCGTCGCATGGCCGCCATCGGGGCGGCTCTCGGCGGGGGCATAGCCCTTGCCCTTCTTGGTCAGCGCATGGATCAGCACCGGTCCGCGGGCGCGCGCCTTCAGCGTGCGCAGAAGCGGCAGCAGGCTCTCCAGATCATGCCCGTCCACGGGGCCGACATAGGTGAATCCCAGTTCCTCGAACAGGGTGCCGCCCATGGCCATGCCCTTGAGCATTTCCTTGGCGCGTTTCGCCCCTTCCTTGAACGGTTCGGGCAGGAAGGTTCGGGCCGCGCCCTTGGCGACCTCCTTGAGATCCTGGAACGGGCTCTCGGAATAGAGCCGCGTCAGATAGGTCGAGAGCGCACCCACGGGCGGCGCGATCGACATCTCGTTATCATTGAGCACCACAAACACGCGGTTCTTCAGGTGGCCGCCGTGGTTGAGCGCCTCGAAGGCCATACCGCCGGTCAGGGCACCATCACCGATCACTGCGATCGCGTCGCCGGTTTCGGCCCCCAGCTCGCGTGCCGCCGAGAACCCCACCGCCGCCGAGATCGAGGTCGAGCTGTGGCCCGCCCCGAACGGGTCATAGGCGCTTTCCGAGCGTTTGGTAAAGCCCGACAGCCCGTCCTCCATCCGCAGGGTGCGGATACGGTCGCGGCGTCCGGTCAGGATCTTGTGCGGATAGCACTGGTGGCCCACGTCCCAGACGATCTTGTCGCGCGGGGCGTCAAACACGGCATGTAACGCCACGGTCAGCTCCACCACGCCCAGACCCGCGCCCAGATGGCCGCCGGTTTCGGACACGGCGGCAATGGTTTCACGGCGCAACTCGCCCGCCAGCTGGATCAGTTCGCGGTCGCTCAGGCCCTTCATATCGGCGGGCAGGCGTACACGGTCCAGAATCGGCGTGCTCGAGGTTTGGGTCTGCGGGAGGTCGCTCATCTTTGGCTATCCGCTTTCGTCAGTGTTTGCGCGCAATGGTGAAGCGCGCGAGGTCTCGCAATATGTCGGCACGTTCGCCATAGGGCTCGAGGGCCGCAATCGCCTGCTCGCACAACTCGCCGGCGCGGGCTTTCGCGCCTTCGAGCCCCAGAAGCGAGACGAATGTGGCCTTTCCGGCCTCGGCATCCTTATGCAGACGCTTGCCGGTCAGATCCTCGTTGCCTTCCACATCCAAGATGTCATCGGCAATCTGGAAAGCAAGGCCCAAAGCCTCTGCATAGGCGGCAAGTGGCGCAGGATCTTGGTCCGCAATCACGGCCCCCGCACGCGCGGCAAAGCCGATCAGCGCGCCGGTTTTGCCTTCCTGCAGCTTGGTGATCTGTTCAAGCGTCAGTGGGGTGGCGGCGGTTTCCGCGGCGATGTCGAGCGCCTGACCATAGACCATACCTTCCGCACCCGAGGCGCGGGCCAGATCGGCCACCAGCGCCAGACGGGCAGGGGCCTCGCCAAGGGCCGCATCGGTCAGCAACTCGAAGGCCATCGTCTGCAGCGCGTCTCCGGCCAGGGCAGCGGTCGCCTCGTCCCATTGCACATGGACGGTGGGCATGCCGCGGCGCAGGTCGTCATTATCCATGCAGGGCATGTCGTCATGCACGAGGCTATAGGCATGCAGCGCCTCGACGGCACAGGCCGCAGGCATCGCCTGCTCGGCCGGAATGTCGAAAATCGCGGCGCCTTCCAGCACCAGGAAGGCGCGCAGCCGCTTGCCGCCCTGTAACGCGTAATGCATGGCGTCACGCAACTGGCCCGCGGGATATTGCGCCACACGCGCATCAAGCGCGGTCTGCACCGACGCCTGGGCTTCACTCAAACGGGTCTTGAACATTTACAGCCCTTCGGTCGGCACCGTGCCGGTGGGGGTGCCGTCGGCGGCCAGCGTGATCTTCTCGACGCGCTCCTCGGCGGCTTTCAGGAGGGTCGCACAACGCTCTTTCAGCGCCGCCCCGCGTTCGTATAGCGCAATCGACTGGTCCAGAGGCACATCGCCCCGGTCGAGCTGGTTCACGACCTGCTCGAATTCCTTCATCGCTTCCTCGAAGCTCATCGTCGAAACGTCGCGCATCTGATCCGTCATCGCCCACTCCTTCGTTGGGGCTTGGGATGCCACCAAATGCGGCTTTGGTCCAGCCCTGTTCACGAGAAAGACATGAGGACGGGGCCGTAAAACGCAAAACCCCGCCTGTGGCAAGCCATGGCGGGGAAGCAACTTGAAGGGCCGTCTTGAGAAAGACGACCCTCGAGTTCTAAGGAGATGGTCCGGTTAGGGGTCTGAAGACGATCCAAATCGGAGCCCACCCAGGGTTCAAATTGCCTTAGGGATTGCCCTCAGGCCTCGGCCCCCCTGAATGTCCCGATACCTCTCTCCAATATCACTCTAGACACTGGATCACCTCCTTTCATTGCGTTACCGATACCTCAAAGGTGGCATAGATTTGGTTTATGACAAGTTAATTCTTGCGGATTGAGGTGATAGTTTCGTGACGGCTGCCCGAAACGGCAGCAGTGCGATTAAAGATAAGGCAAACTTTAGCGAACTATCTGCAATTGCAAGCGAAACCCAGAGCGGTGCCAGCGGTCCGAAGCCCAGAACGGGCACGGCGTCATTGGCCCAGGACACGTCATCGGCAGGCCAGATGAAGCTGAGCTGGGTCGCAAAGGCGATCGAGAAGAAGATCGTGGTATCGAGCACGGATCCGACCAGCGAGGAGACCAGCGGCGCACGCCACCAGCGGCCCTCGCGGAGGCGGTCGAAGATGGCGACATCCATCATCTGCGCCACAAGGAAGGCGGTGCCCGAGCCAATGGCCACGCGCACCGAGACGAGCGGGCCGAACTGGCCTTCGATCTGGCTGCCGACCAGCGAGCAGATAACGCCCGTCACGAAACCGGCCAGCACGACGCGGCGCGCCATGGCGGGGCCATAGAACCGGTTCATCAGGTCGGTGACGAGGAAGGCGAAGGGATAGGTGATCGCGCCCCAGGTGAGCCAATCACCCAGGAGGAATTGCACGAGAATATTGGAGGCCACCACGATGATGGCCATGGCGATGACGCCGGGCAGGAAGTGTTTCATAGGTTCTGGCCGTTTTTACATGGTAGCGGAGACATGGTCCGATGCATCGGACAACAGGCGCGGATAACGCCGCGCCGCCCCTCCGGTCAAGTAAAAAAGGCGAAAACGCTATTTCGGCAGCCGGTATTCGACGATCTCGGTCCGTTGCAGGATCTTGCGGAAATTGTCATCCGAGATCATCGTCAACCGGATATACCCCGCTGCGTCGCGCCAGACCGAAAGCCCTTCGAGATTGTCGTGGTGGCCGGCGGTCGTCTGGAGAAGCACCTCGCCACCGCTGAGTTTGCCGTTTTTCACGTCAAATACCTGCACACGGGTCAGGAAGCCCAACAGCCCCCAGAAATCGCGCTCGAGCAGATAAAGCCGGCCATCCGGCCCGAAATCGGCACCGACGGCTTGCCATTCACCCTCGCGCGGGATGGAAAATGGGCGGCTCCAGCGGTTGTTTTTCAGCTCGAAGACCGGAAAGGCCAGACCCGAGCGGCCCGAGCGTTCGGGCAGGGTGTAGAGCGCTCCGCTCTGGTCTACGGCCAGCGCCTCGAGCGAGGCATTGGCCTGCATATTCTTGAATTCGACTGCGCGGGGCAGCTTGCCTGCCCGACTGGAGCCCTTGGCATAATGATCGACCCGCGGCAGGTCGCCCTCGAAGGACACATAGACCCCGCCATCGGGCGCCAGTGCCAGCCCCTCGGAATCACCGCGCGATACGGTCATCTCGCGGTCGCGGTAATCATGCAGGGTGATCGGGTTCTCTGTCGGGGCGACGGCCGTGATCCGGCCTTGCGCATCGCGGGTGATATGGGCGCGCCACAGGCTCGTGCGGTCCGACAACGTGACCAGATCATTGCCATCATCGCTCAGTTCCAGCCCCGAGAAGCCGCCGAATTGCGGGTGGTCCACATGCCATAGATAGCTTTGCAGAAACTCGGCAGGGCCGGTCGCCTGCGCCATGGCCTGTAAGCCGAAGCACAGTGCAATCATCGTGAATACTAAGGTTCTCATTGGGCGTTCAGCACGTTCCGGCATTGGGCGGGAAGATCCGCCATCACATAGGTTTTGGCCGTGCGCTTGGGCGGGCCCGAGGGCTCTTGCGGTGCGGCGGGTTTGGTCGGGTTCAGTGCTTCGGTGACCCACCAGTTGAGCGTCTCGTCACAGCCGTCACCGCCCTTGGACAGCTCGGCCACGCTGGGCGTCTGTTTCTCGCAGGCGCTGGCACCGGGCGGACATTTCAGCCGCACATGGAAATGCGTGTTATGGCCCCAATAGGGGCGGATCTTCTGAAGCCATGCGCGGTCACCGCGCGGCGCGGCATTGCACATCGCGATCTTGGCAGCCGCCGCCACAAAGATGCGATCCACACGCGGATCCTTCGCTGTCATCTCCATCAGCGCCATATGGGCGGGCGTCCAGTTGGCGTTGATGCGGGTCTGGTCGGCCGTGCGGATGGAGACCGAGGAGATCTTCTCGCGTTCGCTTCGGCTCAGGTCCAGCCGCTTGGGTGGCAGCATCCAGATATCGGCATCCAGCCCTGTCTGGTGGCTGGCATGACCGCCGGTCATCGGGCCGCCACGCGGCTGGGCGATATCGCCGATATAGAGCCCCGCCCAACCGGGGAGGGTGGCGGCCTGACGTGACAGGTCCTGCAGGAAGGCCAGCGTTTCGGGCTGGCCATAATTGCGATTGCGCGAGAGCCGCATCACCTGCCATGTCGGGCCGCTTTCGGGCATGGCCACCATGCCGGCCGCACAGCCTTTGGAATAGAAGCCTACCGCTGATGGGGCTTGCGCGGAGGGCGCCCTTTCCGCCCCGAAAAGCTGGCGTGCCAGTGGCTCTGCCTCGGCCAGAGACGACAAGGCCAGACAGGCGCTCAGAGTGGCGATCACGATACGGGGTAGGGCCAAGGGCGGGTTCCTCTTGTCACATGCGGGGGGCGCAGGATTGCGGGGATCTGACCCAGCCTAGCAGGAGAAGCCCCGCCACGAAAAGCACTAAGACGGGGGTGATGCCCCATGACTGGCTGTCTGTCGCCGATGTCACCAGCCCGATGGAGAGCGGCGCGAGGAAGGCGGTGGCCTTGCCCGAAAGTGCGTAGATGCCGAAATATTCGGTGATCCGGTCGGGGGGAGACTGGTGGACCATCATCACGCGGCTAGCCGATTGCAGCGCTCCGCCCGCGCCACCGATGACGCAGCCCAGCACGAAGAAGGCGATGTCGGGTGCGGAACTGCCTTCGGCTACAGCCATGCCGAAGACGGATGTGGGCGTGATGGTGATGATGCCGATCACCGCAGCGATCAGGGCCAGCAGGCAGACGGTGATGACCGGTTTCGAGCCGAACCCGTCATCGGCCCGACCGCCCGCCCATGCAAACACCGCCCCCGCGATGATCGACAGGAGGCCGAAGATGCCAATCTGGGTGATTGACCAGCCGAGCACCCCTGCCGCATAGAGCCCGCCAAAGACGTAGACACCGTTGAGCGCATCGCGATAGAGCATCGAGGAGACCAGCCATGCCGCGAGGCTCGGGCGTGCGGGCAGCGACACCAGCGTGGCGCGCAGCGCAGGCCAGCCCTGCGCCATGGCCGCGCGGATCGGCAGCGCATCGGGTTTGGGGCGGTCCTTGACCCAGAGGAAAAACGGGATCATGAAGACCGCATACCAGAGTGCGGTCAAGGGCCCCACGATGCGGGTATCGGCACGGGTGGCGACATCCAGCCCGAGCAGCGGAGCGATCCCGATCATGGTCCGTCCCGTCGCGGGATTGGCCTGGAACAGCGTCAGCATGAGGATCAGCGCGATCAGCCCCCCCACATAGCCGAAGGCCCAGCCCGAGCCCGAGATCCGGCCCAGACAGCTGCGGGGACCAAGCTCGGGCAGATAGGCATTGGTAAAGGTGGTGGCAAATTCCATCCCGATCAGCCCGATCGCAAAGCTCGCCAGCACGAAGATCAGGCTGTAATCGCCCGGAATGGCCCACCACAGGCCCGCAGCCCCCAGCACATACATTGCCGAGAACAGCCACAGGAAGCGCCGCTTGGCGCCGCTGCGGTCGGCGATCGCGCCGAGGAAAGGCGAGGCCAGCGCGATGATCACGCCTGCCGCGCCGATCCCGTAGCCCCAGACCGCCTGCGCCGCACTCCCGTCGCCCATCAGCGTCTTCATATAGGGGCCGAAGATGAAGGTCAGCAGGAGCGTGTTATAGGGCTGGCTCGCCCAGTCGAAGAAATACCATCCCCAAAGGGTCTTGCGATCGCTCATCAGGGGCTCTCCTTCTGTTGACCGAAGGATAAGCCCGAAAGCCCACGCCCGTGCAAGCACTTCAAGCCCTGAAATTAACGCTAAAATCGCGATCACTTGCATGCGTTGCAAGGTTGCAAGATGAAAGCGGCTCGCTTAGGTAGGAAGTCACCCAGCCGGAGGTCTTTTACATATGGTCACGCTGTTTCAGGCGCTCAATCTCATACTGGATATTGTCTGGTTCATCATGATCGTCCACATCATCATGAGCTGGTTGATCAATTTCAACGTCCTGAACCTGCGTCAGCCGATTATCGGCCAGATCTGGTATGGTCTCAATTCGCTGCTGGAGCCGATCTATTCGCCGATCCGCCGCATCCTGCCCAATACGCCCGGGCTCGATCTGGCGCCGCTGGTGGCCTTCGTGATCCTGATGATCCTGCAGCGCGCGCTGATCAACAACGCGGGCTTCTTCTACGGGTATTGATCCGGTGGTCGAGGCGACATTGCCCGACTGTCATGCAGTCCTGACCGATATCTTCGGGTTCCGCGAATTCCGGCCCGGACAGGAAGAGATCGTGCGCTCCGTGATGGCGGGGCGCAACACGCTTGCCATCATGCCGACGGGCGGCGGCAAATCCCTGTGTTTCCAGATCCCTGCTTTGTGCCGCGAGGGGTTGACGGTGGTGATCTCGCCGCTGATTGCGCTGATGCGCGATCAGGTGCGCGCGCTGCGCGAGGCGGGGGTCGAGGCCGGCGCGCTGACCTCGGGCAATACCGAGGAGGAGACCGAGGAGGTCTTCCGCGCCATCGACGAGAGCCGGCTCAAGATCCTCTATATGGCGCCCGAACGGCTGGCCTCTGGCGGGGCGGTGCATCTGTTGCGCCGCGCGCGGGTAGGGTTGATCGCCGTGGACGAGGCGCATTGCGTCAGTCAGTGGGGCCATGATTTCCGCCCCGATTACCTGCGGATCGGCGAGTTGCGCCGTGACCTCGATGTGCCGCTGGCGGCCTTTACCGCCACTGCCGACGAGGAAACCCGCGCCGAGATGGTCACTCGGCTGTTTGCAGGCGTGGCGCCCGAGACCTTCCTGCGCGGCTTCGACCGGCCAAATATCCATCTGGCTTTTGACCCCAAGAACCAGCCCCGTAACCAGATCCTGACCTTTGCCGCCGCGCGCAAGGGGCAGTCGGGCATCGTCTATTGCGCGACCCGCAAGAAGACAGAGAGCCTTGCGCAGGCGCTCAACGAGGCGGGGCATAGCGCCTGCTACTATCATGGGGGTATGGACCCCGATGACCGGCGTCAGGTCGAGACGCGGTTCCAGCAGGAAGACGGGCTGATTGTGGTGGCGACGGTGGCTTTCGGGATGGGGATCGACAAACCCGATATCCGCTGGGTCGCCCATGCCGATCTGTCGAAATCCATCGAGGCCTATTATCAGGAGATCGGTCGCGCGGGCCGCGATGGCGCGCCTGCCGAGACGCTGACGCTTTATGGTCCCGACGATATCCGCATCCGTCGTGCGCAGGTAGATGAGGGGCTTGCGCCGCCCGAACGCAAGGATGCCGATCACGGGCGGCTCAACGCGCTTCTGGGGCTGGCCGAGGCGACGGCCTGCCGCCGTCAGCGCCTGCTGGCCTATTTCGGCGAGGAATCCGAGCCTTGCGGCAATTGCGATATCTGCGATACGCCGCCCGATCTGTTTGACGCGACCGAGCCGGTGCGGATGGCGCTCTCGGCCTGCCTGCGCTGCGACCAGAGTTACGGGAGCCAGTATCTGATCGAGATCCTGCTGGGGCAGTCGAACGAGCGGATCTCCTCGCGGGGCCATGACCGGTTACCGACCTTTGGGGTTGGCAAGGCATGGTCACGCCCGCAATGGCAGGCGATCTTCCGGCAGATGATGGGCCATGACCTGATCCGCCCCGATGCCGAGCGTCATGGCGCGCTGTTTGTAACGCAGGCCGCGCATCCTATCCTGCGGGGCGAGCGAGAGATCACCTTCCGTCGTGACCCCGTGCGCAGTTCCAGACCGCAGACGGTGGTCAAGGCGCTGGTGTCCGACGAGGATGCCCCACTGCTTTCGGCGCTCAAGGCCAAGCGGCGGGCACTCTCCGAGGCGGCGGGCCTTCCGGCCTATATGATCTTCCCCGACCGGACCCTGATCGAGATGGTCGAGGCCCGTCCGCAGAGCCTTGATGACATGGCGCGGATCAACGGTGTCGGAGCCAAGAAGCTCGAGAGCTATGGCCGCGCGTTTCTGGATGTGATGGCCGAGGACGGCGTGCAGAAGATGCATCCCGCACGGCGCGCGCTGGCGGGAAAACAGTCCGGGCTGCTATTCGATGCGCTCTGGGCCGAACAGTTACGGCTGCGTAGGGGCGAGACTGGAACAGACCGTATCCTCAGCCTGTCGAGCGGGCTTGTCCGCAAGATCGCCGAACAGGGCCCGACCGATCTCAATGCGCTGGCGCGGCTCGGTCTGGATGAGGCCAAGCTGGAACGGTTCGGCCAGCCCTTCTTGAAGATCATCGCCGAGACCTGAACCGCAATCCTGAACTTCAGGCAGCGCCATCCGTCACCGGCAGCGCCATTTTGGGGCAGTTTGCCGCGATATGTTCCACGATCGCAGCCTTGCGCAGCGGCTTGGTCAGGTAATGGTCGATTCCCGAGGCAAGAATACCCTGACTATCGCCCTCCATTGCATGTGCGGTGAGCGCACAGATCGGCACATGGGTGCCGTTCTCGCGGGCGCGGATCTGGCGCGTGGCTTCCTTGCCATCCATCTGTGGCATGGAAATATCCATGAAGATCAGATCGGGCTGGAAGCTCTGCCATTTTTCGATCGCCTCGAGACCGTTATTGGCAAAGACCAGCTCGATCGGCAGATCCTTTACCATCTTGCCGAAGACCAACTGGTTGGTGCGGTTATCCTCGGCGGCCAATATCCTCATCTTGCGTTTTGCGGCAGGAGGCGGCGGAGAGGCTTTAAGGGGTTTCGGCGCGGGATGCGAGAGGGTTTGTAGCAAGCTGAACAGATGCGAGCGCAGAACCGGCTTCTCGAGGCAATCGAGCCGTGCCGCACGCGCCAGGTCGGGGGAGACCGCATCCGGGTCCGAACTGAGCAAAACGAGGGGGATATCCACCCCGCGTTTGCGCAAGGCCTGGCATAGATGGAGCCCGTCCATATCCGGCATCCGGAAATCGCTGAGCATGAGATCGAACTTGCCCCCCCGCTCGAAGGCTGCAAGTGCCTCCTGCGCGTTGCGGCATAGCGTGACCTCGAGACCATAGGTCTGGAGCTGGCGTTCGAGGATGACGCGGTTGACCATCAGATCATCAACCACTAGGGCGGCCCGCAGGGTAATCGGCGGGCCGGGATTGGTAATATGCGGGGCGGGTTCAGCCGCTGGCACAAGGATCTTGAAGCCGAAGCACGACCCGCGGCCCAGCTCGCTATCGACCCAGATCTCGCCGCCCATCATCTCGATCAGCTGTTTGGTGATGGCAAGGCCGAGCCCCGTGCCCTCGAATTTGCGGTTGGTCTCGCTCTCGACCTGATTGAACTCGCCGAACACATGGTCGACGAGGTCGGGACCGATACCGATACCGGTATCCTCGACGGTGATATGCAGCTCATAATTGCCCTGCACCCGCTCGATGCCCACGATGCGGGTCAGCACATGGCCTTCCATGGTGAATTTGACAGCATTGCCCACGAGGTTGGTCAGAATCTGGCGGATACGCCCCGGATCGGCCACGAAACGGGTGGGCAGGAACATATCGTAATCGACGAGAAGCCGCAGGTTCCTGTCGCGCGCGGAAGGCTGCAGCAGCATGGTTACCTCATGCACACAACGTTCCAGATCGAAGACCTCGGGATAGAGTTTCAGCCGCTCGGCCTCGATCTTGGAATAATCGAGCACATCGTTGATGATGGTCAGCAGGGCCTCGCCCGACGAGCGGATCGTCTCCGCGTAAAGACGCTGATCCTCGGTCAGCTCGGTCTCCGCCAGAAGTTCGGCCATGCCGACCACGCCGTTCATCGGGGTGCGGATCTCGTGGCTCATATTGGCAAGGAAGGCCGATTTCGCGCGATTGGCGGATTCGGCCTTTTCGCGCGCCTCCTCCAGCTCGGCTTCGCGGGCGACATGCGCGGAGATATCCTGCGCGATGCAGACCAGATCGCCACCTTCGCCCCAGCGGTCGATCAGCCGGATATGGGCGCCCGAATGGGTGATGATCGTCATCGGCTCGATCGGATTGCGCCGGATGCGGGCGACCATCTCGTGATGCCAGTCGGCAGGGTCACGCCCGTCCAGATCGACCATCTTGTGTCGGGCCACGATCCGTAGGACCGAATCATAGGTATTGCCTGCGGTGATGGCGACCTCGCCCTCGAAGAAATCGAGATAGGTCTTGTTGGCGGCCACCAGACGCAGATCGGCGTCATAAACGGCAAACCCGTCCGGGATCGTCTCCAGCGCATCCCAGAGGCGGCGCTGCGCGATCAGCGCGACCGAATTCGCGCGTTCGAGATCGCCCATGACGCGGTGATTCTCGCCCTTGAGCGATTCTGCCTCCGTCAGGGCGCGGGTCAGGCCATGACGCTGCTCGACGATCTGGTCCGAGAGGGAACGGGCGTGTTGGGCCAGTTTCTGGTTTGCCGCAAAGAGTTCACGCTTCTTCTGGTCAAGTAGACGCTCGGCCGCGAGACGGGCGCGACGCTCTTGTGCCAGCTTGTCAGCGATGGTGTTCTTCGTGCCGGTCGGCATACTGGATCAGCCCCTATAACATACGCTTCGCATCTTCGTGACGTTCGGTAAATTTTGGCTTAAGCGGGACTCGCCACCGCAGCACAAGCTGTAGAAAAAGCTTCGTGTTTTTCTACTCAAGGGTGTAAATCTCCCGTATTTACAGCTTGGGTCCTACAGGCGGAAATGCAGAACCCGCCGCCACCGGAGGGGTGGGGCGGGTCGCGCGGGCGCAGACCGGCGTAAGAACAGGAGGACAGGCCTGTCAGGCGGCAGTGACCGACATCGGCACGAGGGGCTGACGCCCGTTCTCGGTCAGGAGCCACGCATCGCGGCCCTCGATCACCACGGCAGAGACCGGCCCGCCATAGCCTGCGCTGCTGTCCAGATTGAGGCGGTTGCCATAATGGGTCACCTGATCGAGCGCGGTATGGCCATGCACCACCAGACAGCCGTGATCGGTGGTATCCTCGAGCCAGCCCTTACGGATCCAGCACAGATCATCCTCGGTCTGGTTGCCGATACTGACGCCCGGACGGATGCCCGCATGGACGAACAGCAGATCGCCATAGATGAAATGGTTCGGCCGGCTGCCCAGCCAGAGGATATGCGATTCGGGCACTTTCTGAAGCGCTTCGGCATGAACGATATCAGCGGGGCGCTCGTCGGCATTCAGCACCCCGTAGGAGGCCAGCGTCGTATCGCCGCCAAGCCGCGGGTTGAGCCATGTCAGATCCTTGCGCAGCATCGGATCGGCATCGAAGGGATCATTCATGAAGATCGAGAACATCCGGTCGTGATTGCCCTTCAGCACCACCCAGTTCTTGCCCGCGCGCATGGAGGCGATGAGGTAATCAATCACTCCGGCGCTATCGGGGCCGCGGTCCGCCACATCGCCCACATGGATGACGGGGGCGGAGGTGTCACCACAGGCCGCGCGGTCCTGCTCGATCAGATCGTGCGCAATCTTCAGCTTGTCGAGATGTCCGTGAATGTCTCCGATGGCGTAGGCGCGCATATGTGATGTTCCTTGCAAATGGAAAAGGCCCCCGCGGGTCGCAGGGGCCTAAGCGTTCATTTACCTATTATGGCTTAGCCGAGAATGAATTCCAGCGGTTTTACCTGCTTGAAGATGCCCGAGGCTTTCATGGCCTCGACCGTCTCCGGCTTCAGGGCCTCGTCGAGATAGGCGATCGCGATGGCTTCGCCACCGGCTTTCGAGCGGCCGAGGGTGAAGTTCGCGAGGTTTGCGCCATGCTCGCCCAGCAGCGTGCCGAGCTTGCCGATCACGCCGGGAACGTCGTCATTGGTGGTGTAGAGCATGTGCTCGCCCACTTCGGCATCGATATTGATACCTTTGATCTGGATGAAGCGCGGCTTGTCATCCGAGAACACGGTGCCCGCGATCGAACGCTCTTTCGATTCGGAGACGACGGTGACCTTGATGTAGCCCTCGTAGACGCCCGATTTGGTCTGCGAGGTGGTCGAGATCTTGATCCCGCGCTCTTTGGCCAGAGCAGGAGCCGAAACCATGTTCACGTCGGGCTGGCTGGCCTTCATGATACCGGCTACAACGGCGGCATCCAGCGCCTTGAGGTTCAGATCGGCTGCGGCGCCATCATAGGTGATGTTGATCGCTTTAATCGCATCCTCGGTCATCTGGCCGATGAAACCACCCAGATGCTGGCCCAGCTTGACCCACGGGCCCATGACCTTGGCTTCTTCCGCGGTCATCGACGGCATGTTCAGCGCGTTTTCGACAGCACCGTCCAGCAGGTAGTTGGACATCTGCTCGGCGACTTGCAGCGCCACGTTTTCCTGCGCTTCGGTCGTGGACGCACCAAGGTGGGGCGTGCAGACGACATTGGGCAGATTAAACAGCACGTTATTGGTGGCGGGCTCTTCGGCGAACACGTCGAGGGCCGCACCGGCCACATGACCCGATTTCAGCAGATCCGCGAGTGCTTCCTCGTCAACCAGACCACCACGGGCGCAGTTGATGACGCGAACGCCTTTCTTGGTTTTCTCGAGGTTCTCGCGCGAGAGGATGTTCTTGGTCTGCTCGGTCAGCGGAACGTGCAGGGTGATGAAATCGGCGCGCTTCAGGAGGTCTTCGAGTTCGACCTTCTCGACGCCCATTTTCTCGGCCTTTTCCTCACCTAGGAAGGGGTCATAGGCGACCACTTTCATCTTCAGGCCGCGTGCACGGTCGCAGACGATACCACCGATATTGCCGGCACCGATCACACCGAGGGTCTTGCCCGAAAGCTCGACACCCATGAATTTCGACTTTTCCCACTTGCCCGCATGGGTCGAGGCCGAGGCTTCGGGGATCTGGCGGGCCACGGCGAACATCATCGCGATGGCGTGCTCGGCGGTGGTGATCATGTTTCCGAAGGGCGTGTTCATGACGATCACGCCTTTTTTCGACGCCGCTTCCTTGTCGACGTTATCGGTGCCGATACCGGCGCGGCCCACGACCTTCAGATTGGTCGCGTGCTCCAGAAGTTTCGCGGTCACTTTGGTGGCCGAGCGGATAGCGAGGCCGTCATATTTGCCGATCACCTCGGCGAGCTTGTCTTTGTCCTTGCCGAGTTTGGGCTCGAAATCGACTTCGATGCCACGGTCACGGAAGATCTGGACGGCGGTTTCGGACAGGCTGTCAGAGACGAGAACTTTGGGGGCCATGTGCGGGCTCCTTGAATATGGGGGTATCTGGGGAAACGGACGGGCAGGGGCTGCCCGTCACGACATCACAGAAGAGATCACTCTTGCGCGGCGATCTCGGCTTCGAACGCGTATTCGATCCAGGGCATCAGCGCCTCGACATCGGCTTTCTCAACCGTCGAGCCACACCAGATGCGCAGGCCAGCCGGTGCATCGCGATACGCGCCTGCATCCAGCGCCACACCTTCGGCTTCCAGCCGTTTTGCAACGGCTTTGGCGAAGGTCGCGCCATCCTTGATACGGTCATCGGTGAATTTCACGCAGACCGAGGTGGTGGAAGCGTTTGCCGCGTTATTGGCGAGGTTGGCGATCCACGGTTTGGCCGCGCAGAAGTCCCAGACCACTTGGGCATTGGCATCGGCGCGGGCGATCAGCCCTTCGAGGCCACCGATGGTCTTGGCCCAGTTCAGCGCAACGATATAGTCCTCGACGCAGAGCATGGAGGGCGTGTTGATGGTCTCGCCCTTGAAGATACCCTCGATCAGCTTCCCGCCTTTGGTCATGCGGAAGATCTTCGGCATCGGCCATGCGGGGGTATAGCTCTCGAGGCGGGCAACCGCGCGGGGCGACAGGATCAGGACGCCATGGCCGCCTTCACCGCCCAGCACTTTCTGCCAGGAGAAGGTGGTGACATCGAGCTTGTCCCAGGGCAGGTCCATCGCGAAAGCGGCCGAGGTCGCGTCGCAGATGGTCAGGCCCTCGCGGTCGGCGGGGATCGCGTCGCCATTGGCCACGCGCACGCCGGAGGTGGTGCCGTTCCAGGTGAAGACGACATCGGTGTTGAAATCGACGGTCGCGAAATCGACGATGTCACCGTAATCGGCGGTCTTCGTCTCTGCGTCGAGCTTCAGCTGTTTCACGACATCGGTGACCCAGCCTGCGCCAAAGCTTTCCCATGCGCACATGGTAACCTTGCGCTCGCCCAGAAGCGACCACAGCGCCATTTCGACAGCGCCGGTATCCGATGCCGGAACGATACCGATCTTGTAATCGGCAGGCACGCCCAGAATTTCACGAGTGGTTTCGATCGCCTCTTTCAGCTTGGCCTTGCCAACAGCTGCGCGGTGCGAACGGCCCAGAGGCGCGTCGGCAAGCATGTCGAGGGAGAAACCGGGGATCTTCGTGCAGGGGCCCGAAGAAAAACGCGGATTAGCCGGCCGCGTGGCCGGAGCTTCAATAGCCATATCTGGTATCCTCTCAGATAAACGCCCCTCGTTGGGGAGGGGTGTCCCGCTGTCGCCTCTACGCCTGTGCACTCGCCCTTGCAACAGGAATTTTGTCTCAATGCGAAGGATTAGAGTGGTTTTGCGACATCTGCATGGCAGGGGTGCGCGGGGTGCAGGGATGTTAGCGCCTACAGCCCCGCAGCCTGTCTATCCGGTGGGGGCAGGAGGGGGCGACCGGAGCCGCCGGCCCTGCCTTGCACGATGGTGGAGCTCGGCGCAGCCTGAGGCCGGACCACAGAGGGAGAAGAGGATGCGGGAACTGGTGATTCGGCCATTCGAGGCCAGAGACGAGGAGGCGTGGCGCGTGCTCTGGCGCGGCTATCTGGACTTCTATCAGGCGCAGTGCGCCGACGAGGTCTACAAGGCGTCCTTCGCGCGGATGCTTGATCCGGAGCGGCCGCAGCAGGTGGGGTTTGTAGCCGAGTCCGAGGGGGCGCTTCTCGGCCTCGCCCATGTGATTTTCCATGCCCATAACTGGCATCTGGAGGAGGTCTGCTATCTACAGGATCTCTATGTCGCGCCGGAGGCGCGCGGGTCGGGTGCGGGCCGTGCCCTGATCGAGGCGGTCTACCGGCTGGCCGACACGCGTGGCGCGCCTGCTGTCTACTGGACGACGCAGGAGGACAACAGGACCGCACGACAGCTCTATGACCGGATCGGCGAGAAGACGGCCTTCATCAAATACCAGCGTCCGGCCTGACACCGAAGCGCTGCGGGGTCTTCGGCCATGAGGGGCGGCGGGGCTGGCCGCAAACGGGTGGGCCGCAAACGGGCGGGCTGGAAACGGGCGGGGCTTTCGCGCTATATCGCGGGCAACCTCATGATCCGGAGATCTTGCGCATGTATGTAGCCCTTCTGCTGGCCAGCCCGACCACCCCTAAACTCGATGACACCACCGTTGTGGCGCTGCGCAATGCTTGGGGTGGCGGCGAGATCACATGGCTTGCCGAGGGAATCGCGGCAGAATTCCCGATCGAGACGATCCCAGATAACCGCTGGACGGTCTGGGAGGACCTGCAGGCGCTGCAGATCGATCTGGTGGTCGTGCCTTCCGAAGGCCGCAGGAAGAAGATGCTGCTGGCCGATATGGACAGCACCATGATCCAGCAGGAATGTATTGACGAGCTGGCCGATGTGGCGGGCGTGGGCAGCCGCGTGAAAGAGATCACCGCCAAGGCGATGAATGGCGAGCTGGATTTCGAGGGCGCGCTGACCGAGCGCGTGGGCCTGCTGGCGGGCTTGCCTGAGACGGTGATCAGGGAGGTTATCGACACCCGGATCACCCTGATGCCGGGTGGTCCGGAACTCTTGGCCACCATGAAACGCGATGGCGCCTATTGCGCGTTGGTTTCGGGGGGCTTCACGGCCTTCACCCGCCATATCGCGGCGACCCTTGGCTTTGACGAGAACCGTGCCAATACCCTGCTGGTCGAGAATGGCAAACTGACCGGCAAGCCGGGCCTGCCTATTCTGGGGCGTGAGGCCAAGGTGCAGGCCTTCCACGAGATCTCCGAGCGTTTGGGCCTGTCTGCCGATCAGGTGATGGCCGTGGGCGACGGGGCCAATGATCTGGGGATGCTGACCATTGCCGGTGCCGGTGTGGCGCTGCACGCCAAGCCCTCTGTGGCCGCGCAATGCGATATCCGTATCAACCATGGTGATCTGACGGCGCTTCTCTATGTGCAGGGCTATAGCCTCGCGGACTTCGCCTGATCGGCAGGAACTGGCGGATAGGCTGCCGCTTTGACCGCGGGAACGATCACAGAATTGCGGGGTCGCTTGCCCTTTAAGGTGCGACCTCCTAAGCCTTGAGGCAACTTGACGCGCTGAGGAAAGGGTGACCGGAATGTCGATCTTGCAGGTAAAACTGGGCGTGGCCGTTCTGGTATCGGCGCTCGCACTGGCCGGTTGCCAGACCACGACGGGCGGGCGGGCCACGGGCACCGTGATCGCGGGCGATACGGTCCTGAGTGCGCCTGCAGGCTATTGCGTGGCGGGGGAGGGCAATCCCGGCCAGACCGAGAATAACGTGATACTCTTTGGGGACTGTGCGGCGGTCACCGACGATGCGACGCGGCAGGGCGCTCCGCATCCGGCGATGCTGTCGGCCACGGTCGGGCCCAAGATGACCGGCACGCTCAAGAGCCGTTTTCCGATGATCGAGGCCTTCTTCCGTTCGGCGGCAGGGCAGGCGGCCATTGCCCGCTCGGGGCGCAGCGATGATGTCGATATCCTGAAATCGCAGAGCTCGGGAGATATCCTTCTGCTGAAGGTGCGTGACCGTTCGCTGGCCGAGGAATTTCCCGTTTCGGCGGAATACTGGCGCGGGGTGACCTCGCTGGAGGGGCATCTGACCGCGCTGTCAGTCATGCCGCTGAACACCCAGCCGATGAGCGATGCGCAGCAGCTGAAGCTGCTCAAGGATTTCGTAGGGCGGTCCGCTGCGGCAACGAAGGCGCATCTGGCCCGACAGGCTCAGCCCGCGCAATAACGGCTGCGCGCTAACCGGTCCCTGCCATAACCGGTCTGGATCAGGCCGCAGCTCGCGGAATAACTCGCCTCCGGCGGTTCTGGTCAGGAAGCCGTGCCGCCATATCTTACGGCAGATGAAATACGAAATAACCTCAGGGGCTTCTGATCGCGCAGTCTTGACGTAACGCAACTTGTCTGCTTGGTCTGATAGTGACGGGGCGCAAGTCGGGGAAGCGGGGCGGAAAATGGCGCAAAGACAGAGCGGTCTGATGGACCGGCTGGCATTCAGGCGGATGCAGCGGCGCTGGGAGAGGGCGCAGAAAGCAGCACGGTTGCGGGGTGCGGGCGATCTGTCTGAGCTCTGGCGCGAGGTCACCGAGCTGACGCGCACGGGGGAAGCCCTGTGTCATACGATTTCCTGCGAGCGGGCGGCGCGTTTCGCGCGCAGCGAGACGATCGAACGGCCCTTGGGGTGTGACTGGGCATGGCGGCCACCGGTTATGACCCTGCCGGTCGCGCCGGACCAGCTGGCGGGGGCCGCCTCGGGCAGTCTGCTCGGCGAGGGGATGAAGCTGTTCCATGACTGCCCGTCGCAGGAGATAAGCCTGCGCCAGATCCGCAATACCGGCGCAAGCGCCACGCCTTTCGGCATCGAGCTGGAGGTGTTCGGCTTCCATGGCAGTTTCCTCTCGCTGGTGCTCGATCTACCCCAGGATGCGGTTTCCGGCTTCCGGCTGCATCATCTGGTCGAGCTCGATCTCGATATGGAGATGGAAGAGCCCCGTCCTGTCTATTGCCGTTTCAACATCCAGCACGGGCCCAATCATGACCAGCTTCTGGGCCAGATGCCCGAGGGCGGCGGGGTCGTCCAGTTCGATCTGGCCTATACCAAACTCAACGAGAAGCGGCTCGAGAAAGCGTGGATCGATCTGCTCTTCGAGGCGCCCGCAATGAACAAGATCACGCTGCGTGATATGACGCTTCTACGCCATCCGCGTGCCGATCTCTGACCCGAACTCTTCTCCGAAGGAGCCCCGCCTATGACTGTCGAATTCTCACGCCTGCGCGCCGGTGAATGGATCGTCGAGCTGTCTGCCCCGGGACAGCCCGTTCTGGAGGTCAGTTGCCACGGAACGGTGCTCGAGGACGGGATATGGGAGGATCTCGGAGAAGGACGCTGGCGCCTGCGCCAGCCACTGCCGGTGCAGATGCTGGAGGAGGGGGCCCAGACCCTCCTGCTGGCGGAACACTCGGGCGAAGTGGTCGCGCGGTTGCCCCTTCTGGCGGGCGCGCCGGTCGCACAGGAACTGGTTGCGCAGGTCGACCGGTTGCAGGCAGAGCTGGATCTGCTCAAGCGCGCCTTCCGCGCGCATTGCCGCGACACACGGTAGCCATCGCGCGGTTCAGCCCAGTGTGCCGCTGCGGCGGACCTCTTCGAAAAGCTGTTTGCACAAAGTGACGGTTCCGTCCTCGCGATGCTCCTCGACCGAAAGCCCGAACCTGCCCATCTGGGCGGTATAGGCCAGCGCGCCGGCGCCGGTGATAAGGCGGGCGTAGGTATCGGGCTGATCCCTGAACTGCCAGATCGGCTCGGGCTGGGGATGCACGGTTTCCCAACGGCGCGCGGCCTCGATCAGCATGTCGCGGGAGGCGACATCCGGCCCCAGATCGATCCGCAGCGCCTCAAGCCCCGTAAACTGACCCGCGAAGGCAGAGCGGTAGTTATTGGTCGCCACGACGAATTTCTGGGTATCCTCGACGGGTCGCCCCTGATGGCGCATATCGCGGATACGCCCGTGCCCCTCGCCTGTCGCTGCCCCTTGCAGATCAAAGGCAGGCGGGGCCGAGATGTCGATCTCGTAGGTCAGGCCCAGCATGACGTCGAAATTATAGGCGGGGACGCTGGGGCGGATCAGTGTCTGGCCCTGCGAGCCAGCGGGGATCGTCTCGAAAACGATGGCGGCCCGCTCGAGCCAGCTCTTCAGCCCGGCACCGTCAATGATGACGGCAGTGACGATATTGGGGAATAGATAGATCTCGCTGAGATTGCGGATACTGAGCGGGCCGGGTTTCAGATCGAGATAATATTCCGCCCCTGATCTCCCGCCCGATTTGCAAGGGGCTACAGCCGAAAGCAGGGGTAATTCCCCTTCGATCCTGCCTTCCAGCAGGGTTCGCACATGCTCGCGCTGGGCATGGGCCACGAAGGTCAGGGCGGCATCGGGCGCGGCCAGCGAGAAATAGCTGTGCAGCGGTACATCGAGCCGCGCGATACGCTGCCGGCTATGGCGCTGCACCTCGTCATGGGCCTGTGCCGTGCAGGCCACGATTCTCGGCGCCTCGGGCACGCTGGGCGTCTGGCGGACAGGGATGGCCTGCACCTGCGCGCGGGCCACCTGCCACCCCTGAGCATCGTGATGTAATGTCAGGTCGATCTGCCCCAGATGGCTGCCGAAATGGCCGGGCGTGACGGTTGGCACGCCATGCAGGACGCCGTGCTCGGGGTCGATCCAGTCCCGCGCGGGCACGTCAGGACCGGGGAAAGTGATGTGGTCATGGCCGGCAATAAGCGCATCCAGCCCCTCGAGGCGGGCCAGAAGGGTCGCGACATGCTCGGCATGGGGATCGTCCTCGCGCGCATCGGGGTCGATGCCGGTATGGGCAAGCGCGACGACCAGATCGCAGCCCTGCGCCTTGAGTGTCGCGATCTCGTCTCTGGCGGTATCGACAATGGCACGGCTTTGCAGTCGGCCGGCCAGAAACGCACTGTCCCACAGGATGAATTGCGGCGGTAATACGCCAAAGACCCCGATCCGAAGCATATGGACCGTGCCCGCCTCATCGGTCAGCGCCCGCTCGATGATCGTATGGGCTTGGGTCAGCGGCGCCCCCTGCGCGGTCAGGGCATTGGCCGCAAGGCAGGGGAAACGCGCGTCCGACAGGCTTTCGAGAAGGAATTCCAGACCGTAATTGAATTCGTGATTTCCCAGCGCTACCGCATCATAGGCCAACGCATTCATCGCCTCGATCACCGGATGGGGCGCGGCGGGACGCCCGGTGCGGTTGCGCGCCCAGTATTCGGTCAGCGGCGTTCCTTGCAGGAAGTCTCCATTGTCGAACAACAAAGTGTTCGGACAGTCGGCGCGGGCGGCGTCGATCAGGGTTGCCACCCGCGCGAGCCCGCAGCTGGTATCCTCACGGTCGGAAAACAGGTCATAGCCCCGCACATGCCCGTGCAGATCCGTCGTTGCCAGAAGGCGCAGACGCAGGGGTGTCACTTGGCCGTTATGCGGCTGCTGCGTGGGCACGGGCATCGCATTCCTCTCGAACGGGCGATCCAAGATCGCCTTTTGTCACTCATACCATATTAACCGCGCTCAACCCTAAGGTGTATTTGTGACATCAGGTCACGGAGGGAAAAGCTATACTCTTTTGACGATTAAGGCCTAAATTCGTAACACTAAGCAAGCGTATTGCGTAACCAGACTTAAAATCGGGGTCTCCCTTCATGTCATCTGCTGCTTCTGGCCGAATCCTTCCATCGCAAGGACCGTTTTTCCACGACCGTCGGACAGGGCTGGCCTTTGCGGGGGGCGGGCTGGACCGTGCCGGGCTTTCGCGTGAGATGCCCGATCTGGCGGATGCGTGGGTTCTGGCGGTGGCGCAGGGGCAAATCCTGTGCTGCGGCGATCACGAGGCAACGCCCGTTCTGGGGCTTCTGCCGGCTTCCGCGCCGTTTTTTTCGGGGCAGGCGGGCACGCAGGTGCTCTTGGGGCAGGTCGAGGGAAAGATGATCGTCGCGCGGGATCTTCCGCCCGACATCTCCGCCCCCGAGGGTCATGGTTTCCGCGATCTGCGCGAGGTGATGACGGATCTGACCCCGCTCGAGGCCGAGCTGTCGGCCACGGCGCGCGGGGTGCTCGGCTGGCACCGCAGCCACGGGTTCTGCGCCAGCTGCGGCCAGAGATCCGAACCGGTGCAATCGGGCTGGCAGCGGCAATGTCCGTCCTGCGGGGCCGCGCATTTCCCGCGCACAGATCCCTGTGTCATCATGCTGGTGACCCACGGCAACGACCTGCTGCTGGGGCGTAACCCCAATTGGCCGGAGGGGATGTATTCCTGTCTCGCGGGCTTCATGGAACCCGGCGAGACGGTCGAGGCCGCCGTGCGTCGCGAAGTCTTCGAGGAAACCTCGGTAAGCGTTGGCCCCGTCCGGCCCGTGGCCTCGCAGCCTTGGCCCTTTCCGGCCTCGCTGATGATGGGGTGCCATGCCGAGGCGCTCAGCCGCGAGATCGTGACGGACCCGATCGAGATCGAGGATGCACTCTGGATCAGTCGCGAGCGGCTGTTGCAGGTGATGGCGGGGCGCGATAGCGTGATACGCGCGCCACGTCGCGGTGCCATTGCAGGTTGGTTAATGCGGGAATGGCTTGCAGACCGTCTGTGAATGGCGTCTAGATCAGACCTAACGTCATGATCGCCGTGATCTTTTCAGTTGGCATGTGCCAAGGAGTGCCGGATGAAATTCTCGACCAGAGAAGATATGCCTGTCCCTGTTGAGTTTGTCTTCGACGAGCTCAGCCGCTTCGATGCTATTGAAGAGGTTGCCCGCGAGCGTGGTGTGAAACTTCACCGCACCGACCAGCTGGAAGGCGCGGGCAAAGGCGCAAGCTGGGAGATCGCTTTCCGCCTGCGGGGCAAGATGCGCAAGCTGACTGCGGAGGTCACGCGGTTCGAGCGTCCGGAGGCGGTGGGGCTTTCGGGCGAATCGTCGAGCTTCCTGATCGAGACGGTGATCCTGCTGACCGCGCTGTCGCGCACCCGCACGCGGTTGCAGGTCGGGCTGGATATACGTCCGCGCACGCTGGGCGCGCGGCTCATGCTGCAATCGGCAAAGCTTGGCCGCTCCAGTCTCGACCGCAAATTCGCCGACCGCATATCGAAGCAGGCCAAGGAGATCTCGGCCCGCTACGAGGCATCGGGTCAGGCGTGATCTGCGGGCCCTAGCTGCCCGCATTGGGTTCCGTGCGGCCGCTTAGCCGCAGATTTCCTGACGGATCGGATCTGCCGGATAGACGCCGAGGATTTCCATCATATCGGTGAAATAGGACAGCTCCTCGAGCGCCAGTTTCAGATTGGAGTCCTCGGGGTGGCCTTCGACATCAGCATAGAACTGGGTTGCGGTGAAATTGCCGCGCACCATGTAGCTCTCGAGCTTGGTCATGTTCACGCCATTGGTCGCAAAGCCGCCAAGCGCCTTGTAGAGGGCGGCCGGAATATTGCGCACGCGGAAGATGAAGCTGGTCATCATCCGCTCGGAACGGCGCGAGAAATCGGGCTGGCGCGACATAACAAGGAAGCGGGTCGTATTGTTCGAGGCATCCTCGATATGGCGAGCCAGAACCTCGAGCCCGTAGATATCGCCTGCCAGCTCCGAGGCCAGTGCCGCAACCGAGCGGTCGCCTTTTTCGGCCACGATCTTGGCGGAGCCTGCGGTATCGGCCCCCACGATCCGGTGCAGGTTATGAGCGCTCAGGAAGTTGCGGACCTGCCCCAGAAGGACGGTATGCGACATCGCCGATTTCACCTCGGACAGCTCTGTGCCGGGCAGGGCCAGCAGGTTGATATGCACCCGCACGAACGCCTCGCCGATCACCTTCAGCCCCGAGGATGGCAGCAGCTGGTGGATATCGGCCACGCGGCCATAGGTGGAGTTCTCGACCGGCAGCATGCCCAGATCGGCCTCGCCCGAGCGAACGGCCTCGATCGCATCCTCGAAGGTCCGGCAGGGCAGGGCCTCCATATCGGGGAGCGCATCATGGCAGGCCTGATGGGAATAGGCCCCCAATTCACCTTGAAAAGCGATTTTTCCGGTCGTGGTCATCGGGTTCTTCCTGTCTGTTTGCCAAGCTGCCTACCGCCAGATTGCCTGCAAGAAAAGGAAAATATCGTCGGGAGCTGTGCAGCAGGTAGGGGATTTACCGTCTGGAGCCGCGCGACTAAGATGCGCGTCATGACCATGCACAACCTCCCGCCCTCCGATCTGAGCTATGATGCCGCCCTCGCGGCGCTCGAATGGCTATGCGAGCTGGGCGCGGACGAGGCGCAGGGCGACGGGGCGGTGGATTGCTACGCGCTGCCCGACCGGCTGGCCAAGCCGGAGGTCGTGCAGGCCGCACCTGTTATGGCCGAAAAACCGGCGGCGCCTGTGCGCGTTCAGGCCGTGCCACAGGTCGATCATGTCGGGCTGGCCGCGCAGGCGGCAGGGCAGGCGCGCAGTCTGGCCGATCTGCACGAGGCGCTCGATGCGTTCGAGACCTGCGAGCTACGCAAGGGCGCGCGCTGCACGCTGCGTGCCGAAGGGCCCGAGAATGCGCGTGTTCTGGTCATCGGCGACGCGCCCGATCGCGAGGACGAGCGCGCAGGCCGTCCGTTCACGGGGGCGCAGGGGCGGATGCTCGACCGGATGTTTGCCGCCATCGGGCTGGGGCGCGAGGCCCCCGACCGCAATGCGGCGCTCTTTGTAGCGCCGGTTCTGCCGTGGCGCCCGCCGGGCCAGCGCGAGCCCGAAGCCGCCGAGATCGCGATGATGCGCCCGTTCCTGATGCGGATGGTCGAGCTGGTGGATCCCGATATTGTGGTCCTGATGGGAAATGCCGCCTGCTCGGCAGGGATCGGCAAACGCGGGATTATCCGTCTGCGCGGGCAATGGGCCGAAGCTTTTGGCAAGCCCGCGATCGCCATGTATTCGCCCGCCCAGCTTCTGCGCCAGCCCGAGGCCAAGCGCGATACATGGGCCGATCTCCTGTCGCTGCGGGCGCGGCTCGACGGCTAGACCTGTCGTAGGCGGCCAAGTTTTTCTATGCGGCACCGGCAAAGACTGGCACAATGGTCCAACCTCGCCCGATAGTTCCGGATACGCGCATAGATGCATTTTCTTTCACGCAGCCTTGGCGGAATTTTCCTGTTTGCCCTGACGCTTGGCCTGCTTGCCACGGCGGTGGCCGTGATGCGGATGGGCCCGTCCGGAACGGATCGCGGATCCGCAAGAGCGCCCTCGGAACGTATTTATGCCGCCGATGTGGTGGCGCTTGAGTATCAGGATCTTCACCCCGAACTGACCGCCTATGGCGAGATCCGCTCGACACGGCGGCTGGAGCTGCGTGCCTCGAGCGGGGGAACAGTTGTGGAGCTGTCGCCTGTCTTCGAGGATGGGGCAATGGTGCGGCAGGGCGATGTGCTGGTGCGGCTCGATCCGGCGCAGGCGCAGGCCGCGCGCGACAGTGCGGCTGCCAGCCTGTCCGAGGCCGAGGCGGCTCTCGCGCAGGCCGGACGGGCGCTGGTGATCGCCGGCGATGACCTGAAGGCCGCGCAGGCACAGGCCGCGCTGCGGCTCAAGGCGCTGCAACGCCAGCAGGATCTGAACACACGCGGGATCGGCTCGGCGGCGGTCACCGAGGAGGCCGAACTGGCCGCCTCTTCCGCTGATCAGGCCGTTCTGTCGCGCCGCTCGGCGCTCTCGCAGGCGCAGGCGGTGCTCGATCAGGGGAAAACCACGCTTAGCCGCGCGCGGATCGATCTGGCCGAGGCCGAGCGCGAATTGTCGGAGACCGTGATCCGCGCGGGCTTCGACGGCATCCTCGGCGGGGTGATGGCGGTGCAGGGCGGGCTGGTCTCGGCCAACGAGATGCTGGGCGAGCTGATCGACCCGGGCGCGCTGGAAGTCTCGTTCCGTGTGTCCACCAGCCAGTTTTTGCGGCTGACCGATGAGGGCGGTGCCTTGCTGCCACTGGAGGCGCAGGTGCGGCTTGAGACAGCGGAGGCGCAGGTGCAATCGTCGGCGCAGCTCCTCAGGGCGGGGGCAAGTGTCGAGGCGGGCACGGCGGGACGGCTTCTTTACGCGCGCCTTGCGGAGACGCGCGGCTTCCGGCCCGGTGATTTTGTGACCGTGACGCTGAGCGAGCCGCTTCTGGCCGATGTCGCGCGGCTTCCGTCACAGGCGGTGGATGGGAATGGCGAGGTGCTGGCGCTGGATGGCGAGAACCGCCTTTACGCCGCGCAGGCGCGCATCCTGCGTCGCGAGGGCGATACGGTGCTAGTGCGCTCGGATCTGCCGCAGGGCACGCTGGTCGTGGCGCGGCGCAGCCCGCTTCTGGGGCAGGGGATCAAGCTGCGTCCGCTAACAGAGGCATCCCATGACCAGAGCCTGATCGACCTGACCCCCGATCACCGTCAGGCCCTGATGGAGGCCGCCGAGCGCGATACGGGCCTTAGCACCAGCCAGCGCGAGAGCCTGTTGAGCCAATTGCAGCAGGACCGCGTGCCCGCTGCCGTGATCGACCGGCTTGAACAGCGGGGCGGCTGAGATGGGGCTGATCGGGCTTTTCACCCGCCATGCCACGCTGGCCAATATCGTGCTGGTGGTGATGCTCTGCGCGGGGATCGTGGCCGCCCCCAAACTGCGGGCGCAGTTCTTTCCCGATACGGTCAGCGACGAGATCGATGTTTCGGTTGCCTGGGAGGGGGCGGGCGCCGAGGATGTGGATCGCGCGATCATTCAGGTGCTCGAACCGTCGCTGCTGAGCGTCGAAGGGGTGGCCGCGACAGAAAGCACGGCCCGTGAAGGCCGCGCCGAGATCGAGCTGGAATTCGAGCCCGGATGGGATATGGGCCGCGCGATGGATGACGTGCAGAGCGCCATCCAGCTGGCGGGCGATCTCCCCGAGGCCGCCGAGACCCCCGAGATCCGGCAGAGCGTGTGGCGCGATACGGTCACAGATGTGATCATCACCGGTCCGCTCGCCCCCGAACAGCTGGGCCGTCTGGCCGACGAAATGATGGCGCGCCTCTATGCCCAAGGCGTGACCCGCACCACGCTCTCGGGGATTGCCGCGCCCGAGGTAAGGGTGGAGGTGCCCACGACCTCGCTGATGGCACATGATGTCAGCCTGAGCCGGATCATCGCGGTGATCCGAGCCGCCACAGATGCCACGCCGGCGGGCGATGTGGCCTCGGGGGCGGCGCGGGTGCGCGCGGGCGAGGAGCGCCGCGAGGCCCGCCAGATCCGCGATCTGGTGATCCGCACCGATGCCGATGGCGCGGCGTTGACGCTGGGTGATGTCGCGCGGATCAGCGTGGAGGGCGCGGCGCGCGAGCGGGCCTATTATGTGGGCGCCAATCCCGCGATGACGATCAATGTGGCACGCTCGGCCCAAGGCGATGCGATCGCCCTGCAGGGCAAGGTCGAGCAGGTCGTGGCCGCGATGCGCCCCGATCTGCCCGCCAATACCACGATCGAGCTGGTGCGCAGCCGGACCGAGCGGATCGTGGCGCGGCTCGATCTGCTGGTCGATAACGGTCTGGTCGGGCTCGGTCTTGTGCTGGTGCTGTTGTTCCTGTTTCTCAATGCACGCACGGCGATCTGGGTGGCGATGGGTATTCCCGCCTCGCTCGCGGCCGGTCTGGCGGTGATGTATCTGGGCGGTATGACGCTGAACATGATGTCGCTTTTCGCGCTGATCCTGACCTTGGGGATCGTTGTCGATGATGCCATCGTGGTGGGCGAGCATGCCGATTTCCGGGCCCGCCATCTGGGCGAGCCGCCCGAAGTGGCTGCTGAAATGGGGGCGCGCCGGATGCTGGCGCCGGTCTTTGCCTCGACGCTGACCACCATCATCGCTTTTGCAGGGCTGGTGGTGATCGGCGGGCGGATGGGCGATATGATCATGGATATCCCGCTGACGGTAATCGCGGTGCTCGCGGCCTCGCTGGTCGAGTGTTTCCTGATCCTGCCCAACCATATGTCCCACGCGCTGGCGCATATCGGGCAGCCGCGCTGGTATGATGCGCCCTCGCGGCTGACCAATCGCGGGCTGGACTGGTTCCGACGCAAGGCGATGCGGCCTTTGGTGCGCGGTATCCTCCATGCGCGCTATCCGGTGCTGGCATTTGCGGTGCTGCTGCTGGCGGTGCAGGTGGCCTTGCTGAAAACCGGTCAGGTGCAGTGGCGCTTCTTCTCGCCGCCCGAACGGTCGAGTATTTCGGGGGCCTTTGCCATGGCCAATGGCACCACCCGCGAGGACAGCTATGCCGTCATGCGCGAGCTGCAGGCGCTGGTGGCAAAGGTGGGAGCCGATTACGAGACCGAATACGGGCTCAATCCGGTGACCTATGTGATCGGCCAGCTCGGCGGGGCCTCGGGGCGGTCTCTGGCCTCGGCCGATACCAAGGACACCGACCAGCTGGGCTCGATCTCGGTCGAGCTGGTCGATCAGGATCTGCGCCCCTATTCCAGTGCCGATTTCATCCGCCGCCTGCAGCAGGAGGCGCCCGATAATCCGGCTCTGGAGGAGCTTTCCTTCCGTGGTTTCCGCGCGGGGCCTGGCGGCGACAGCCTTGCGGTGCAGTTTACGGGCGCCGAGACACGGGTGCTCAAACAGGCTGCCGAAGAGTTGAAAACCGCACTATCGGCCTATCCCGAGGTCTCGGCGCTGGAGGATAATCTGGCCTATGACAAGGAGGATCTGATCCTCGATCTGACACCGCAGGGACAGGCACTGGGTTTTGATACGGAGACATTGGGGCAGGAATTGCGCGCCCGCCTGAACGGCACCGAAGCCGCGAGCTATCCTGACGGGGTGCGCTCGGCCACGATCCGCGTGGAATTGCCCGAGGCCGAGAAGACCGCCGATTTCATCGACCGGATGCAGCTACAAAGCCCCGGTGGCCAGTGGGTGCCCTTGTCGGATATTGTCACGGTGCGGCGCGAGGCGGGCTTTTCCACCATCCGCCGCGACGACGGGCTCCGCCAGATCGAGGTGACGGGGGATATCTCCGAGGACGACCCTGAACGCGCCAATGCGATCATGACCGAGATGCAGGACCGCATTCTGCCCGATATCGCGCAGCGGCTGGGGGTCGGCTGGCTGCAGACAGGGCAGGCCGCCGACGAGCGCGCCTTTATGAATGATGCGAAGCTCGGGTTGATCCTGTGTCTCTTGGGGATCTATGTGGTTCTGGCATGGATACTGGCCAGCTGGGCGCGGCCACTGGTGGTGATGGCGGTCATCCCCTTCGGGCTCGTGGGCGCGGTCTGGGGGCATTACCTCTGGGACACGCCCATGTCGATGTTCGCCGTGGTGGGCGGGCTCGGCATGGTGGGGATCATTATCAATGATGCCATCGTGCTGATCTCGACGGTGGATGACTACGCGCGGCACCGTGGTTTGCGCCCTGCGATCGTGGAGGCGGTGGCCGACCGTCTGCGGCCTGTGCTGCTGACAACACTGACCACCGTTCTCGGGCTCGCGCCGCTTCTCTACGAGGGCAGCGCCGAGGCGCAATTCCTGAAATCGACGGTCATCACGCTGGTCTACGGGCTTGGCTTCGGGATGGTGATCGTGCTGCTCTTGGTGCCTGCCGTGCTGGCGGTTCAGGCCGATATCCTCCGGATCCTCGCCTCGACGCGGCGCGGACTGAAAGCGCCGCGCCTTGCGGGCGCACTCTGGTGGGGTATCGGGCTGATCGTTCTGGGGGCGGCGCTCGGCTTCGGACCGGTGATCGCGCGGGGTGGTAGCGTGTCGCAGAGCTGGCTGGTCTTTGCGCCCTTCATTCTGGGCGCGCTGGCCGTGGCCGCGTGGCGCACGCGCCGGATGCGCTAGTTACATCCGCGCACAGCCATCCATTTCGTAGGCATGGGCCTTATCGAGCACCGTGATCCGCAGATCTTTCGGATCCAGATCGAAGGGCTCGGAATTGGGCGGCACCAGATCTGCCGTGGCACTCAGGGTATTCCCCTGATGTGACATTTGCGAATCGGACACCCAGACGGGCTGCGACGGCAGTTCGAAGAGCGCCACTTGATCGGGAGCGGCATCGGACGGTAGCTGTGCCGTTACACGGACCCCGTCGCGGATCGGTGCTATGGTGCAGCGTGCTGTGCTGGGAACCTTTTTGGGCTGGGCTGCCAGCGCCTGTGTGATCACTGCATCCTGCGCGCCTTTGCCCTCCAGATCGGCGGCCAGATCGAGCGAGACGGGGATGCAGATATCATGGCAGATCCCCAGATCGAGATCGGCCTCCAGCTGGATCGGCTGGCTGGCATCTTCTGGCACCAGCTCGATCGGCAGGATCATCTGGTCCTTGTAACCGATTGAGCGCGTTCCGCTTTCCATGAATACCTGCGGTCGCGGCCAGTAGATTTTCACATCCTTCAGATTGCTCGAGGCCTTGAAGTTGAAGCTCGGCGGGATGCCCGCATCGCCCGGATGGCGCCAGTAGGTCTTCCAGCCTGCATCCAGTGTGATGCGGATCGCGGCCATGCGCGTGCCGCTCTTTGTCTGCCAGCCGTCCAGCACCTCGGCATGGCTCAGCCCCATCGGTAGTGGCACGGCCTCGGAGGTGGGCGGCAGGGTCATGGCAAGCTCGGTCGTCTGCGCGAAGGCAGGAACCGCACCACAAACGGTCGCGAAAAGGCCTAATCCCAGCCCAGAAGATGCAAGTCTTGTCATGATGCTCATGAGTTCCGCTTATCGCCAAGAAGACGCTTCCGCAAAGTCACAAACGCGCCAGCAAGGCTAATGGCGGCCTTTTGGCCACATTGACACCTTGAAGAGTGACCTCTTGCGGACCAGTTTGATGGAAAGACATTGCGGACTGGTGCCAATGCGGCATCAGATCGGGACAATGCGGCGCATGAGGAGGCCCTGATGGATCTGAGCGGCAAGATTTTGATTGCGATGCCCGGTATGGGTGATCAGCGGTTCGAACATTCGGTGATCATGGTCTGCGCCCATTCCGAGGAAGGGGCAATGGGGCTGATCGTCAACAAGCCCCTGCCCAAGCCCGATCTGCCCGATCTCTTGGAGCAGCTGGGGATCACCATGACCGCTTCCGATGACAGCAGCGAACGTCCGATCCTGTTTGGCGGGCCGGTCGAGACCGGTCGTGGCTTCGTGCTGCATTCGACCGAGTGGGATGGCGGCGGGCCGGTGATGGAGGTGGGCGAGGAGCTGGCCATGACCGCCACCCGCGACATTCTCGAGGATATTGCCGCAGGCAACGGGCCGGATCGCGCGGTTCTGGCGCTCGGCTATGCCGGTTGGGGGCCGGGCCAGCTGGAACAGGAGATCCTCGATAATGGCTGGCTGATTGCCGATGGCGATGCCGAGCTGGCGCTCTCGGGAGATTACGCCAATAAATGGGTGCGCGCGCTGGGGACGATGGGGATTGATCCCCGCACACTCTCTGCGACCGCGGGCCACGCCTGAGGAGGCTCAGGGGCGGTGTTATGGGCGGGGCGCTGCGGCCCGATCCAGCCGGTCATTGACCGCCAGACCCAGCCCTGTATCGGGCACGGGCGCCACTGCGATGCAGCTGGCGCCTTTTTGCTGCGCCAGCGCATCGGCCTCGCGCAAGAGCCCGAAGAGGCGGGTTGCGGCCTCGGTCGTATCGCCCGCCTCCGAGAGATTGAAATCGGCGCCCGCACAATGGGATCCGAAACCGATCCAGATCTCTCCCGACTGGCGGTCGGTGGCGTTCAGCCGCACCGCCGCGCCCGGTGCATAATGCGATTTCAGCTGGCCCGGCGCATTGGGTTTGTCGGCATTGCCGCCCGTGGGCAGGGCGCGGCCCAGCGTGGCCTCGATCTCCTCGAGTGCCAGCCCGCCGGGGCGCAGGAGCGCCAGCGGATCGAGCGAGAGGATCGTCGATTCGACGCCCACCCCGCAGGCCCCGCCCTCCAGCACCGCCGCGATCCTGCCCGAGAGCCCGTCCATCACATGCGCTGCGGTCGTGGGGCTGATCCGCCCCGAGGGGTTGGCCGAGGGCGCGGCCAGCGGCCCGTCATATTCCTGCAGTAATTTGCGCGCGACCGGATGGGCGGGCATGCGGATGGCCAGAGTGTCGAGCCCAGCGGTCACCAGATCGGAGATCCCTGCATCGGGGCGCAAAGGCAGCACCAGCGTCAGGGGTCCCGGCCAGTAGCGCGCGATCAGCGGCCGCGCCGCCTCGGGGATGGTGACATAGCGCTCGGCCATCTCGACCGAATGCACATGCACGATCAACGGGTTGAACTTGGGCCGCCCTTTGGCCGTATAGATCGCGGCGACGGCCTCGCTGTTGCGGGCATCGCCGCCCAGCCCGTAGACCGTCTCTGTGGCAAAGGCCACCAGTTCGCCTCGGCCCAGCAGGCGGGCGGCCTCGGTATAGCCTTCGGGGGTGGCGGAGAGGAGATCGGTCATGGGCGGTATCGGATCTGTTTGACGTAGCGTCGTGATTGCTGGAAAGAGGCAAGGCAGTAACCTCGTCCCCGTTACAGCCTTGTGCATAAGCCTGTCTGCCGCAAATGCCAAGCGGCTGCCACGGGTCGGGTTGAGGGAGGTCATGGCAGGACATCATGGGTTATCGCGCCGCCGCCGGAGATATCCGTTTCATCCTCGATCATCTCACGCCCTTGCCGCAGCTTTATGGCAGCGCGGCCTTCCCCGATCTCTCGCCCGATCTTGCGGGGTCGATCCTGACCGAGGCCGCGAGGATTTCCGATGAGGTCTTGGCACCCTGCAACCGTGCGGGCGATCTTTATCCGGCGCGGCTCGAGAACGGGAAGGTCGTGACCTCGCCCGGTTTCCGCGCCGCCTATACCGCGCTGGCCGAGGGCGGATGGGTAGCGCTGGCCGCGCCCGAGGCTTATGGCGGGATGGGCCTGCCGCAGGCGCTGGGGTTGGCGGTGAACGACATGATGACAGGGGCCAATATGGCGCTGCATCTGAAGCTGATGCTGACGCAAGGCCAGATCGAGGCGCTGTCGCATCATGGCAGTGCCGAGCAGCAGGCGTTCTATCTGCCCAAGCTGATTTCGGGCGACTGGTCGGGCACGATGAACCTGACCGAGCCGCAGGCCGGATCGGATCTGGCCGATATGCGCACGCGGGCCATCCCCGATGCCGATGGTAGCTATGCGGTGACGGGGCAGAAGATCTTCATCTCTTGGGGCGATAGCGATCTGGTGGAGAATGTCAGCCATCTGGTGCTGGCGCGGTTGCCCGATGCGCCCGCGGGCACCAAGGGGATCAGTCTGTTCGTGGTGCCCAAGCTCCTGCCGGAGGGCGAGCGCAACAACCTGCATGTGGCAAGCCTCGAGCACAAGATGGGGCTGCATGGCTCGCCTACCTGTGTGATGGTCTTCGAGGGGGCCAAGGGCTGGATGGTGGGGGAACCCCATGCCGGGCTCGCCGCGATGTTTACCATGATGAACAATGCGCGCCTGTCGGTGGGCGTGGAGGGGATCGGCGTGGCCGAGGCCGCGCTGCAAAAGGCCGCGCAATTTGCCACCGAGCGGGTGCAGGGCCGCCCGATCATCGAGTTTGCCGGTATCCGCAGGCTCTTGGGAGAGGCGCGGGCCGAACTGTTTGCGGCGCGGGCGCTGGCGCTGAAGGCCGGTGTGGCGCTGGATATGGCGGGGGCCGATCCTGCGGGAGATTGGGCCCTGCGCGCGGCGTTCCTGACGCCGGTCGTGAAGGTCTATGGCACCGAGGTCGGCGCACGTGCTTCGGATGCAGGTATCCAGATCCATGGGGGTATGGGCTTTATCGAGGAAACGGGGGCCGCGCAGTTCTGGCGCGATGTGCGGGTGACGGCCATATACGAGGGCACCAACGGTATTCAGGCGCTGGATCTGGTGGGCCGAAAGATGCGCGACGGGGGGCGGATGGCCTGTCAGCTGTTACAGGAGGTGCAGGAACAGGCCGCACGGGCCCACCGGCAGTATCCCGATCTGGCCGCACCGGTCCGGGACGCGGCCGAGGCCGTGCGCGCGGCGGTCGAATGGCTGGTCTCGCAGGACCAGACCACACGGGCCGAGGCCGCGGAAGATATGGTGCAGGCCCTTGCGCTGGTTCTGGGGGCGGGAGCGCATCTGGAGGCTGTGCTGGCCGATCCGGACCGTCGGGCGCTGGCGGCGGTGCATATCGGGCGGGTGCTGCCGCGCTCTGCGGGCGCGGTTGCCGCCATGCGGGCGGGCTCTGGACTTCGGGCGCTTTCGCTTCCAGATTTGGGGCTATGACAAGCCCTCTCTCCGCCCCCCGATCCATCCGCTATCCCTGGCCCGAGCCGCCCGCCCCGGGCACGCTCTGCGAGGTGGCGCCCCGCATCTTCTGGTTCCGGCTGCCGCTACCGATGGCGCTCGACCATGTGAATGGCTATGCGCTGGACGAGGGTGACAGCTGGACGCTGGTCGATCCGGGGGTGGACCGGCCCGCCTGTCGCAAGGCATTGATGGCGCTTCTGGACGGGCCTCTGGCCGAAAAGCCGGTGAGCCGCGTCGTGGTCACCCATCACCATCCCGATCATATCGGGCTTGCGGGATGGCTGCAGGGGCGGGGCGCCGAGCTGTGGACCACGCGCACCGCATGGCTGATGGCGCGGATGCTCCAGCACGATGTGCAGGACCGCCCCGATCCACAGACCGTGGCTTTCTGGCGGGCGGCCGGGATACGGGCGGATATGCTGGAAAAGCGGTTGCAGGAACGGCCTTTCAACTTTGCCGATTGCACGGCGCCGCTGCCTCTGGGCTACCGGCGGCTGGTCGAGGGCGAGCGGATCGAGATGGCGGGGCGGGAGTGGAACGTGCGGATGGGCAATGGCCATGCGCCCGAACATGCGACCTTCTGGAGCGGCGATCTGGTGATCGGTGGGGATCAGCTGCTCCCCTCGATCTCGGCCAATCTGGGTGTCTATGCGACAGAACCCGAGGCCGATCCGGTCGCCGAATGGATGGCGGCCACGCAGTCCTTCCTGCCTCTGGCGCGCGAGACCCAACTGGTTCTGCCCGGCCACAAGCTGCCCTTTACCGGCCTGCCCACGCGGCTTGCCCAGATGATCCAGAACCATGATGGCGCGCTGGACCGCCTGCGCGCGCATCTGGGCGCTGGCCCGAAGACCGCCTGCGAGTGTTTCGCGCCGCTTTTCAAGCGCGAGATCGACGAGGGCACCTATGGGCTGGCGATGGTGGAGGCGGTGGCCCATCTTAACCATCTGCTGCATCTGGGCGAGGTGCGGCGCGAGCCGCGCGCGGATGGCGCGTGGCTCTGGCATCTGCTCTGAGCCCTGCGCCAGATGTGAGCCCGCGTGTTCTAAGGCCGTGTTTTTATGATCGTGCCCTTGGCAGAACAGCTTGCGGTTTTATCTGTCACGGGCCTGTGTTGCTGTTGTCTCCAGCCGGATTTGATGCTTCACAAAGGCGGGATAGGGGATGTTGGCCCCTAGTGATTGCAAAAGATTGAAGGGGGTCTGGCTGATGCGCCGACTACTTGTTTGTTTGGGCATGTTGCTGGGCCTTGCTGCCTGTGCGGCTGAACCGCATTGGGCGCCGGATGACGCGGTTGCCAAAGCCCATTATGTGTCGGGCGATCCGCCCTCGGTCACGCTTTACACCGTGGTCAGCCGCGAGACCGGCGCAGGTGGCCATTCGGGCCTTATGATCGACGGGCCGGAGCGGGTTCTCTATGATCCGGCAGGCACATGGTATCATCCCTATTCGCCCGAGCGGAACGACCTGCATTTCGGTATCACCGAGCGGATGCGCAAATTCTATATCGACTACCACGCCCGCGACCGTTGGGACGTGATCGAGCAGAAGGTGCCGGTCACTATGGCGCAGGCGCAGCAGATCCGCGCGAATGCCGAGAAATACGGGGCCGCGCGGAAATCCTATTGCGCCAATGCGATCTCGACCGTGCTGAAGGATGTGCCGGGCTTCGGGGCGATCCACCATACATGGTCGCCCAAGAAGCTCTCGCGCTATTTCTCCGAACTGCCGGGCGCGACCTATCGCGTCTATCATGACAACGATCCCGAGAATAATACGGGCGTCCTGATGATCCAGCAGACGGATCCGCGCGCCGCCGAAATCCGCGAGAAAGCCTTCGAGCTTCAGGACGGCAAAGCCGCGAACTGACAAAGGGCCCCTCGGGGCCCTTTTCCTTTGCGCGGTGCGCATCTGTTCAGAACAGGACGAACAGCCCCAGATAGAGCGCCGCGAACCCTGCCAGAATGGCGATCAGCACATTGCGCGAAGCGATGCCTGCGGCGAGCGTCAGCAGGGCCGCCAGCATGCGCGCGGGTTCGATCTGGCCGTCGGTTGCCGCAGGCCAGAGCACCAGTGGCGCGACCATTCCGGGCAATACGGCGACCGGCGTATAGCGCAGATAGCGCAGCAACCATTCAGGCATGGGTTTGCGCGCGGCCAGCCCCAGAAACACATAGCGCAGGGCGAAAGTGCCGATCCCGAGGATCGCGATGATCATCCAGATCTGGGCGGTGCTATACTGGCTCATGCGGATTGCCTCCGTGCCTTGATCCGGCCAACAAATAGCTCGACCTGCGCACCGGTGACCATTGCGCAGACCGCCGCCACCAACAGCCCCGTGCCTGCGGGCAGAAAGCCCAAGAGGAGCGTAACCACCACCGAGACCAGCGCCGCCGCGATATGTGGCAGCGACCGCAGCGCGGGCGCGATCATCGCCAGAAAGGTGATCGGCACCGCGAAATCCAGCGCGAATTCCTGCGGGATCGAGGCCCCCACCAAGGCCCCCAGCAGTGTGGCCAGAAACCACAAGGGCGGCAGGATCATGCTACAGCCCGCATAGAAGGCCAGCCGTTCGCCTATGCTCAGGTTCGGGCGACTGCGGTATTCGGTTTCTGCGGTCACAAAGGTCTGGTCGATCAGGAAATAGGCCACCAGCATGTGCTGCCAGCGTTTTGCCTGGCCCAGATAGGGGGCAAGCGCCGCCGAATACATGGCCATGCGCATATTGATCGCAAGCGAGGTGAGGATGACCAGCACCACCGAGGCATGTTCGCTCATCAGGTGGATGGCGGAAAACTGCGAGGCCCCCGCCAGCACCAGTATGGTGAAGCCCATGACCTGTGCCAGATCGAAACCGGCCTCGGTCGCGGCCACGCCGAACAGAAGCCCGAAGGGCGCGATCACGAGGGTGAAGGGGAGCGTGCTGATCACGCCACGCAGAAATGCCTTACGCAAGGGGATGCTTTACTCTTGTAAGTTGGGGTCTGTGGGGGCATGTCATAAAGCCTGTCTGGGCGCTCTCAAGCCCAGAATTGTATCGGAGGCAATTTGGGGTATTTCGGCCTGATCCTCGCGGGGGGCGAAGGACGTCGTCTTGGGGGTGTCGATAAGGCGCTTGTTCCGCTGGGCGGTCAGCCTCTTCTGGCACATGTGATGGCGCGGTTCGCACCGCAGGTCGAGCGCGTGGCGATTTCGGCCAATGGTGATGGTGCGCGGTTTGCGCCCTGGGCTCAGGGCTGCCCCGTTCTGCCCGATCCGCCCGCGCATCTGCACGAGGGGCCGCTGGCGGGGATACTGGCCGGTCTCGATTGGGCGCAGGCGCAGGGCGCACAGGGTGTGGTCACGGTGGCGGTGGATACGCCTTTCCTGCCACACGATCTTGTCGCGCGCCTTGCGGGGGAGGGACCAGCGCTCGCCATGTCATCAGAGCGCAGGCATCCGACCTTTGCCGCATGGCCGGTGGGCCTGCGCGATGAGGTGGCGCAAGCCCTGCGCGCGGGAGAGCGCCGTTTGGGGCGGCCTCTGCAGGGTGCGCGCGCGGTGGTATTCGAGGCGCAGCCCGATCCGTTCTTCAATATCAACACGCCCGAGGATCTGGCGCTTGCCGCGGGGAGGGCCGTGCGATGACCTATCGTATCCGGCGGGGCATCCCCGATCATCATCGTGCGGCGGCGGCGAAGCTCTACTGGCAAGCCTTCGGCAGCAAGCTGGGCCGTGTTCTGGGGCCCGACCCGCGGGCGCTGGCCTTTGTCGAACGGGTGATGGATGGCACGCACGGGTTTTGCGCGATCAACGAGGAGACGCAGGAGCTTCTGGGGATCGTGGGGTTCCGCACGGCGCACGGAGCGTTCGTGGGAGGCGATAATGCAGATCTGCGGGAAATCTACGGGTTGTTCGGTGCTGCATGGCGGCTGACCTGCCTGTGGGTGCTGGCCCGCGATCAGGAACATAAGGCGATGGTGGTGGACGGGCTGTCCGTGCGCGCCGACCAGCGCTCGGGCGGGATCGGCACAGCGTTGCTCGAGGCGGTCTGCACCGAGGCCCGTAGGCGCGGCTATGTCCAGCTGCGGCTCGATGTGATCAAGGAAAACATGCGGGCACGGGCGCTCTATGAACGGCTGGGCTTCCATGTCGTGCGGGTGCGGGAGAGCCGGCTGACGGAGATGCTGTTCCTCTACCGCACGGTGTTCATGATGGTGCGCCCGCTCAAACCATGGGATAACGGGCGCAATGCGCCCGATCCGGGGCAGTCCCGCTCATCAGGCTGAGGTCAGTCGAAGGTGCCGGTGACGCGGCCCAACAGCATGAAGGCGCGGGCCGAACGGGTGTCGGACAGCTCCGAGATCTCCAGATCGCTGGCATTGGGCTCGAAGCCCGCGAAGGTCTTGTCGAACTGGCGCAGGAAATGGTGCGCCGCATCGCGGAAGACCGTGTCGTTGCGCATCCGTGCGGCGGTCAGCGCCAGCGACGAGCGGTCACGCACACCGCCCAGAGCCGCGACCTCGCGGCCACGCTCGCCCTTGGCAAAGCGGCGCCACAGTTCGGGGCGCGCACGGTCGGGCTTGAGATCGTCCATATAGATGCCGTCCTGCGACATGAGGTTCAGGACATCCTGCGCCGAGCGGATCAGCTTGGCCATCATCCGGTCCTCGAGTGCGCGGCGCAGCGCACGGAAGCCCTCGCGGTCATCGGCGGTATCGGGGAAGTTCAGCGCCCGCACGAAATCGGACACCGTTACAGGCGTGCCGACCGGATCGACGGGCGCGCCAAGTTCCAGCGTCGGCTGCTCCTCGTAGAGCGGACGGGCGGGTGTAGGGCTGATCAGGGCCATCTTGGTATCGGCATGGGCCTCGAGCAGTTGCCCCTCGCCCCTCGCCATCAGAGTGGCGATCGTAGCCTCGGTCTGGCGTGTGCTCTGGAGCAGTTCGTCGAGCTTCTTGTCCTGCGCGCCATCACGGCGGGCACGGGCCTCGGTGACCCATGCCTGACGCATCGCGTCCACAGAGGCCCGCAGAGACTGTGCCTCGGCCCGCATCTCGCGGGCCGAACGCGCGGTGAGGGCCGCGATCCAGATCATCGCGAAGGGCAGGAAGATACCCACAAGCGCGAAGACCAGACCCAGCGCCCCTGTCGAGCTGTCCGTTTCCGACCCGACGGGTGCGAGAGCCCAGATCCCGATGACCAGTGCCAGCCAGATCAGGCTCAGAACAGCCGCAATGATCTCGCCGCGGCCGATGACGCCGCCCGTGACGGGCGGGGCCTGATCGAGCGGGCGGTTCAACGGATCGGGTTTTTCGGTTGCCATCTGCGGGCTCCGTCAGGTCAGGAGGATCGGATACGAAAGCTCAGACGAAGAGAATCTCGAGAATCTCGTAGCTGCGCGTGCCACCGGGGGTGCGCACATCGACGGTATCGCCTTCGTCCTTGCCGATCAGGGCGCGCGCGAGGGGCGATTTCACGTTCAGGAGACCTTTTTCCAGATCGGCTTCCTGTTCGCCGACGATCTGGTAGGATTTCTCCTCATCGGTATCGACATCGACGATCTTCACGGTCGCGCTGAATTTCACCGATCCCGACATGGTTTTCGGATCGATTACCTGCGCGAGGCCGAGAATGCTCTCGATCTCCTTGATGCGGCCTTCGATAAAGCTCTGCTTTTCACGCGCCGAGTGGTATTCGGCGTTTTCCGAGAGGTCGCCCAGCTCGCGCGCTTCCGAAATCGCCTGAATGATTGCAGGACGTTCGACGGATTTCAGTTTCTTCAGCTCGGCATCCAGCCGGTTAAACCCCGCGCGGGTCAGCGGTATCTTTTCCATAAGCAAGGCCCTTTGCCGTTTTGTTTTTCCTTGGGCGGTCCGTGAAGTGTAAATCGGGGATGACGCCGCAGTGTCAAGGCCCTGCCACGGCGAGATGCGAAATTTCGCGCCTGATCGGCGGAATGTCGGTTTCGTATTTCCGGCGATCGACACATGGCGCTAGACATGGGGTCGCATTGCCTTGAACAAGAAGGTAGGCTAGTCGAAGTAAAAAAGCACGCGCAAGGCCAGCTAGGGAGCCCCTGATTTATGACCGAGATTACCCGCGAGTCGATGGAATATGACGTTGTCATCGTTGGAGCCGGCCCGTCGGGGCTGTCTGCGGCGATCCGTCTGAAACAGATCGATCCCGAGCTGGAGGTCGTTGTGCTGGAGAAGGGCTCCGAGGTGGGCGCGCATATCCTGTCCGGCGCCGTGCTGGATCCGGTGGGGCTGACGAAGCTGATCCCCGACTGGAAGGAAAAGGGCGCGCCGCTCAATACACCGGTGACCGAGGATAATTTCCTTCTGCTGACCGAGACCAAGGCCACCAAGATCCCGCATTGGCCGATGCCCAAGCTGATGTCGAACGAGGGCAATTACATCGTATCGATGGGCAATGTCTGCCGCTGGCTGGCCGAGCAGGCCGAGGAGCTGGGCGTCGAGATCTTCCCCGGTATGGCGGCGTCCGAGCTGGTGATGGAGGGCGACCGCGTGGCGGGTGTCGTGGCCGGCGAGTTCGGCCGCGAGGCCGATGGCACGCCGGGGCCTGCCTATGAGCCCGGCATGGAGCTGCGCGGCAAATATGTGTTCCTCAGCGAGGGCGTGCGCGGGTCTCTCTCGAAGATCGTGATCGACCGCTATAACCTCTCCGAAGGCCATTGCCCGCAGAAATTCGGCCTTGGCATGAAGGAGATCTGGGAGATTGACCCCGCCAAGCACCGCGAAGGCACCGTGACCCATACGATGGGCTGGCCTCTGGGCAATAATGCAGGCGGCGGCTCCTTTATCTATCACCTCGAGAACAATCAGGTTTATGTCGGTTTCGTGGTCCATCTGAACTACGAGAACCCCTATGTCTTCCCCTATATGGAATTCCAGCGCTTCAAGCATCACCCCGAGGTGGCGAAGCTCCTCGAGGGCGGCAAGCGCGTGGCTTACGGTGCGCGGGCGATCTCGGAAGGCGGCTACCAGTCGCTGCCCAAGATGAGTTTCCCGGGTGGTGTTCTGCTGGGCTGTTCGGCGGGCATGGTCAATGTGCCGCGCATCAAGGGCAACCATAATGCGATGCTCTCGGGGATTGCGGCGGCGGAGGCTGCGGCCGAGGCCATCAAGGCGGGCCGTTCGGGTGACGAGTTGACTGCTTATGAGGCCGAAGTGCGGGGTGGCGCGATCGGGCGCGACCTGAAAAAGGTGCGCAATGTCAAACCGATGTGGGCGAAATGGGGCATGTATGCCTCGACCGTTCTGGGCGGGTTTGACATGTGGACGAACGAGCTCTTCGGCTTCTCGGTCTTCGGCACGCTGGCGCATGGCAAGACCGATGCGGCAGCCACGGGCGAGGCCAAGGATTTCCAGCCTATCGAGTATCCCAAACCCGATGGCAAGCTGTCGTTTGACCGGCTGACCAATGTGAGCTTCTCCTTCACCAACCACGAGGAAAGCCAGCCCTGCCACCTGAAGCTGCGCGATGCGTCGGTGCCGATCTCGGTCAACCTGCCGAAATATGCTGAACCCGCGCAGCGTTACTGCCCCGCAGGTGTCTATGAGGTGCTGGACGGCGAGGATGGCCCGCGCTTCCAGATCAACTTCCAGAACTGCGTCCATTGCAAGACCTGCGATATCAAGGACCCGTCCCAGAATATCAACTGGACCACACCCCAGGGCGGCGATGGCCCGAACTATCCCAATATGTGACGAGAAGGGGCCGGAAGGCCCCTTTTTTTGCATCCGGAAGGCGGCCGGCATTTAATCTCGCATTCAGCATATTGCCGCAAGGTAAGGGTGATTCCTACGGAGACGCCCATGGTTGTGCAAATGCCTCGCATGCCCCGCCTTGACCATCTTGTTCTGAGGCTTCTGGCCAGTGGTGGCGATGTCGAGCCGGTAGGGCTCGACGCGCGGCATCTTCCGGGCCGCGATATGCTGACGGTGCAGATCGGGTTCGAGCAAGCGATTGCCCTTTGTGGCGAAAGCCCCGGTATGGGGCGGCTTCTCAGATCCGTCATTGGCGCGGAGCGGGTCGAGATCTCTTGCTTTCTTCTGCCTGCGAACAAGGCCGCCTATAAGGAGCGTCTTGTGCAGCGTCTGGTGGCGCTGGAGCAGGATCCTGCCCTTGATGCGGCGATTGCCAAGGGGCGGCTGAGGATCCTGACGGCCGATGAGGTGCCCGAGCTGAATATCCAGCCGACGATCCGCTACCGGCTGTTGAGCGGGGACGGCAAGATCATGGGCTCGGGGCTCTACAGTCCCGAAGGGTTCGATCAGGCGCTCTACGACCGATGGCGCGAGGGGCGCTGGCAGCGGATCATCGGTAAGGCCTATGTCTATTACGAGCTATAGGCGGGGTCAGTCCCGCGCTTCGCCCTGAATGAAGCAGGTGCAGGAGCCCTGACCATAAAGCTTGCCATCCTCGGTGCCGCGGATCTCGCCGGTGGCAACGCCTGTCGAGCGCCCGATATGGGTGAGGAGGCCGGTGATGGTCAGCTCGGTCCCGGGTTTGATGGCGCGGATCAGGTTGATCTTGTATTCGATGGTGAACTGGAACTGGCCCTTTTTCAGACCCGAGATCACCGCCATCGACATGCAGCTATCGAGCACCATGCCATACCAGCCGCCCTGGGTGGACCCGAACGCGTTGCTTTGCTCATGCAGCGGGAAGCCACGGAAGGTGACCTTGCCATATTCGGCTCCGATCACGCGGAAATTCATGATCTTGGCGACGGTCGGGTGGGGGGCGGAGCCGTCGATGATCTTTTGCAGATAGGTCACGCCATCGACCGAGGTCACCTCGTCGCGGGTCAGGAAATCATCTGCGTTTTCGGCAAAATAGGCAGGATCGGTCATAGGAGACTCCATACAGATGGCATGAAAAAGGGGCCGAGCGGCCCCTGTTTCGCGTATCTTGTCAGGCATGGCCTGCTTAGGCAACCGCGCCCAGATCAAGCCCCTGTGCAAGGCCGAGATTCTGGCACACGCGGCCCGTCAGAACGGGGCGGTTGACGGTGTAGAAATGCAGGTCTTCCACGCCCCCGGCGATCAGCTCTTCACACAGCTTGGTGCAAAGTTCGATCGACAGCTCCTGCTCGCGGTCCTCGGCAATGGCCTTCTCGAAGGCTGGACCGAGATGCTCGGGGATATTCGCGCCGCAATTGGCCGCGAAGCGCTGCACGCCCTTCCACGACTGGATCGGCAGGATGCCGGGAATGATGGTGGCCTTCACGCCCTCTTTCTCGCAGCGGTCGCGGAAGCGGAAGAAGGTCTCCGCCTCGAAGAAAAACTGGGTCAGCGCCGAGGTCGCACCGGCCTCGCATTTACGTTTGAGCCAGCGCACATCGGCCATATCATCGGCGGCATCGGGGTGCGGCTCGGGATAGGCGCCACACCGGATGGTAAAGCGGCCATCGGCGGCCAGCGCCTCGATCAGCTCGACCGAGGAGGCAAAGCCTTCGGGATGGGGCGTGAAGCGCTCCTGGCCTTTGGGGGCATCGCCGCGCAGCGCCACCAGCTGGTTGACGCCCGCTTCGGCATAGGCATCCACGATCTCCATCGTCTCGGCGCGGGTGGCGTTGACGCAGGTGAGGTGGGCGGCCACGTTCAGCCCGTAATTCTTGCCAATGGTGGTCACCGCCTCATGGGTCAGCTTGCGGGTCGTGCCACCAGCACCATAGGTCACCGAGACGAATTCCGGCTGCATCGGGGCCAGAACCTTTACCGTCTCCCAAAGGCGGAACGACGCTTCCAGCGTTTGCGGGGGGAAAAATTCGAAACTCAGACGAGGCGTGGTCATGGCGGTATCCTTACTGCTTGGCGGCGCTTGTGCCAGATTCCTCAATGTGAGACAAACTCATATTGCTCAAGAATAACATGAGTCAGATCGAATGTACCTTGAATTGCGGCACCTGCGAACGATCCGTGCGATCCATGAATCGGGTGGTCTGGCCCGCGCGGCCGAGGCATTGAATATAACACAAAGTGCTTTGTCGCATCAGATCAAGGGTTTGGAGGAGCAGGCGGGGATGGAGCTGTTTGTGCGGCGCTCGCGGCCCATGCGGTTATCGGCCGCGGGGCAAAAGCTCTTGCGTCTGGCCGAACGTATCCTTCCCGAGATTCGCGCGATCGAGGACGAGTTCACCGCGCTCAGGCAAGGGCGGGCAGGTCGGCTGCATATCGCCATCGAATGCCATGCCTGCTACGACTGGCTCTTTCCGGTGCTCGAGCAGTTCCGCCGCGCTTGGCCTGAGGTGGATATCGACATCCGCCCCGGTCTGGCTTTCCGCGCGTTGCCGGCGCTCCAGAACGAGGAAGTGGATCTGGTGATCTCCTCCGATCCCGAGGAGCTGGATGGCGTGGTGTTCAACCCGCTGTTCGACTATGCGCCCACCTTTATCGCCTCCTCCAGCAGCCCTCTGGCGGCCAAGCCCTTCATCGAGGCCGAGGATTTTCTGGACCAGACACTGATCACCTATCCGGTCGACCGCGCGCGCTCCGATATCTTCTCGGGGCTGCTGACGCCTGCGCGGATCGAGCCGCGGACCCATCGGCAGGTAGAGCTGACGGCGGTGATCCTGATGCTGGTGGCGGCCGGGCGCGGGGTGGCCGTGCTGCCCGACTGGGTGCTGCGGGATGTGCGGTATCGGCCTGATTACATAACGAAACAGGTGACGAAGACCGGCCTGCAGAAACGCCTTTATGCCGCGACGCGGACGGAGAATGCGACCCGACCCTATATGGCGCATTTTCTCGAGCTGGCGCGGACCGAACCGGTGAAGTTGCAGGGGCAGGACGCCCTCGCGCTGGCGAAACCCGCCCAATAAGGCCGAAAGCCTATTATAGAGGCGTATATAAGGCTTGGAATCGCCTCCCCGACGGTATAAGCGGTCGCTTCGAACCCCCCAAGGAGATCTCCCATGCAAGGCAGCGCAAATCTTAACCTCATGATCAAAGCCGCCCGTAAGGCAGGCCGGTCGCTGGTGAAGGACTTCCGCGAAGTCGAGAACCTGCAGGTCTCCTCCAAAGGTCCGGGGGATTTCGTGTCGCGCGCCGACCGCGAGGCCGAGAAGCTCATCAAGGAAGAGCTGCTGAATGCGCGCCCCACCTATGGCTGGCTGGGTGAGGAAACCGGTGAGGAAGAGGGCAAGGACCCGACCCGCCGCTGGATCGTCGACCCGCTGGATGGCACCACCAACTTCCTGCACGGCATGCCGCATTGGGCCGTTTCGATTGCTCTCGAGCATAAGGGTGAAGTTGTTGCCGGTGTGATCTTCGATGCAGCCAAGGACGAAATGTTCTTTGCCGAGAAGGGCTTTGGTGCCTTCATGAACGATACCCGCTTGCGGGTGTCGGGCCGTCGCTCGATGACCGATGCGGTCTTTGCAACCGGTGTGCCCTTCGGCGCCAAGAACACGCTACCCGCGACGCTGCGCGATCTGGCGCGCCTGATGCCCGCCTGTGCCGGTGTACGCCGCTGGGGGGCGGCTTCGCTGGATCTGGCCTATGTGGCCGCGGGTCGCTACGACGGTTATTGGGAGCGCGAGCTGAAGGCGTGGGACATGGCGGCCGGTCTGGTGATCGTCAAGGAAGCCGGCGGGTTCGTGTCTGCCGTGCGCGAGGATCAGGAGATCTTTGCGAGCGGGTCGGTCGTGGCGACCAATGCCGAGATGTTCGAGCCTTTGACGAAAATTCTCCGTAAGCCGGAGTAAGCTCGTTCACCTCTTGTTCACCTTGCTCTGCGATGTTTGGAACAACGCAGAAAGCGAGGTGGATTATGCATCAAGAACAGGACTGGATTCTGGCGGGTGTGACAGCGCGTCGTGTTGTCGTTGACCATCAGGTTGTGGCTGTGGCGATGGGGCTGATCGAGATCGGTCGCGCCGCGCGCGATATCGCCACCTCCGAGGCGGCCGAGGTGCAGCTGCATGGCCGCGTTGCCCGTATCCGCGAAGGGATTGCCCGCGTCGAAGCGCGGATTGCCAAGCTGAATATCATTGATCCGTCGCTCGAGGCTGCCGCAGACGCTCTCTGGGCCGAACTGGCCAGCTATCAGGAGAGCCTGCCGCTGGAGCTAGCATTCCGTGCCGATCAGCGTGATCGCGCGATCGATCGTCTGGAAACCGCGCGCCAGCGTCTGCAGCGCGTGATGGGGCTGATCGACGAAACCCGTCCCGATGATAAGCCCGACCTGCGTCAGTTGCTGCATGATCTGGTGGAAGGTGCGATGTCGCGCCGCGCCGAGGAGATCATCCGGCAGGCGCGCGAGGAAGCGCGGGCCCGTTTTGCAGGGGCGCCACTGCCCGATCCCTGTCTCGAGGATTTCCACATGACCCAGCCTGAAGGATGGTCGGCCTGGCAAGCCTCCCGATTGCTGCGTGAGAACACGGATATGCAGCGCGCCGCTGCGTAACAAAGGCCGCTGCGTCGCGTCGGGGCTGTCGCAGCGCAGCGGTCTTTTGAAACTCCGAACGATCAGCCGGGGCTTTGCTCCGGCTTTTTTATGCGCTGCTGCGCTAATAGTTTACCAAATTTATCAAGAATCGCGCCGTCCATCGTTGACAAGCTTGCTCAGTTTGTATTTCTGATAGAAATACTCTGATATTGAGGACGAGATGGAACCTGAATCGATTACAGTGGATCCAGCGACCGGCCTAAGCCGTCTGACGGACTTCCTCCAGATGGGCGGTCCCGCGATCTGGGCAATTGCCCTGTTGTCGGTGCTTACAGTGGCGCTGATCTTGTGGAAACTCTATCGCTTCGCCTGTTTCGGGGCGTGGTCCGGCGGGCGCCATTCGCAGGCCGCTCTGATGAAGTGGAAGGCAGGGCAGCACGCCGCCGCCATTGGCCTCCTTGACGGACGCCGCAGTCTGCGCGCGCGTTTGACCCGCGCGGCCATGATGGCCGCCCATTCCAATCTCAGCGATACCGAGGCGCGCGAAGAAACCGGCCGAGTGGCACATGGCCTGCTGGCCAAGGCACGCGGGGGGCTGCGCGGTCTGGAGCTTGCCGCGACGATCGGTCCGCTGATCGGCCTTCTGGGCACGGTGACAGGGATGATCTCGGCGTTTCAGGCCTTGCAGGAGGCGGGTGCCCGTGCCGATCCGTCCACGCTGGCGGGGGGGATCTGGGAGGCTCTTCTAACCACAGCGGCGGGTATGGCGGTGGCCATTCCGGCGCAGGTCGCGCTGACCTGGTTCGAGAGCATCACCGATCGGCTACGCGAGGATATGGAAGACACCGCGACACAGGTCTTTGTGTCCCGCGAGGCAACGCCAGAAACGATCCGCGCGCTTGCGGCGGAGTGAGACCCGATGTTCAATTTCGCGCCCGACCGTCCGCGCCGCAAGCCGGATCTGACCCCGATGATCGATGTGGTCTTTCTGCTTCTTGTTTTCTTCATGCTGGCATCGCGTTTCAGTCAGGATGTCAGTCTGCCGCTGGCCTCTGCCAGCGGGGCAGCCTCGGAATGGACAGGCGCGCCGCGGCTGGTCGATATCGGCCCCGAGGGTGTGGTCGAGCTGAACGGTGTCCCGCGGAGTTTCGATGATCTGCTGGCCGAGCTGGACCGGCTGACCGAGACCCGTGCCGATCCGGTGATCCTGCGCGCCAAGGAGGCGGATCTGCAGGATCTGGTTTCGGTGATGGACCGGCTGACCGCCGCTGGGTTCAGTCGCTTGATTCTGGTGGAGTGAGGCCCATGCAATTTGCGCCGCCCAAACGGCAGAAGGGCAATGCCTCGCTCTTGCCGATGATCAACGTGGTGTTCCTGCTGCTGATCTTTTTCCTGATCTCGGCAAAATTGGCGCCGCCCGAACCTTTCCCGACCGAGCCGCCGGTCTCGGTGGCAGCCTCCGAGGCCGAAGGCGAGTTCAGCGTTTATCTGGGCGCGGACGGGAAGCTGGGTTTTCGCGAACTGACCCTTGCCGCAAAGGATGATGTTACACCGCTGCTCGACGCGCTCGTTGCGGCGCGCGAGGCGTATTGTGCGCAGTCGGATTGTTCGGCGCAACCGGCGCATCTGCTATTGCGCGGAGATCAGAGTGCCGGGGCCACCCGTCTGGCCGCGCTATTGCCGGTTCTGGGCAAGGCCGGATTCGCTCAGGTCGAGCTGGTGACATCGCGGGGAGACGCCCGATGACCACGATGCGGATCTTCGAACTGGGCAGCTTTGCTATTGTCGCGGCGGCGCTGCATGTGCTGGCCTTCGGGCTTGTCTCGCGTGACGAGGGCTCGATGTCGGCAGGTGCTGCGGGCGATGCGATGGTCAGCCTCGAGGCAGCCGATGCGCAGGTCGCCGCTATGGTAGAGCAATGGGAAAATCCGCAGGTGCCGGAGCCGGTGATGCAGCTGTCTTCCGAGCCGCCGGTCATCCAGCCGCCCAAGATCGAGCTGCCGCCATCCGATCTGCCCATGTTGACCGACGCGCCGCCGATCCCCGAGGTCGAGAAGGCGGAACCCGAGGTTCCGCCGGAGCCGGAGCGCTCTGCCCTTGCGCCGGAGGCCACGGAGCGCCCGATGGCACGTCCCGAGAGGCCAGCACCCAAGCGTCAGGCCAAACCGGAGCCCACGCCGGAACCCGCACGCAAGTCGGACCGGACAAGTGCCGCACAGGCGGCACAGGCGGCCTCGGGCAGCGGCAATCGTGGTGCGGCGGGCGAGAACGGACAGGCCAAGGTTGCTACCCTCTCCAAGGCGCAGGCCGACAATCTTCGTGGCCGTTGGGGCGCGCAGATCCGCCAGCGGATCGAACGGCGCAAGCGGTATCCGTCTGCGGCGCGTGGCGCGCAGGGACAGGCTGTCGTGCGCTTGACGGTTTCGGCCGCAGGCCAGCTGGTCTCGGTGTCGCTCGCACGGTCCTCGGGCAATGCCGCAATCGATCAGGCGGCTGTGACCGCAGTGCAGCGGGCAGGGCAGTTTCCGGCCGCTCCCCGCGGGCTTGGCGCCTCCAGCCTGAGTTTTTCGCTGCCGATGAGCTTTGCGCGCCGGTAGGCTGGAAGGCTTCGTTGCTTTGGATATATGTATCGCTAACTATAGGCGGATATAGAGTCCGGAGAATGAGGGAATACGGATGCTGCAAGAATTTAAGGACTTCATTGCCAAGGGTAATGTGATGGACATGGCGGTGGGGATCATCGTCGGCGCGGCCTTCACCGCGATTGTCAAATCGATCGTGTCGGATCTGCTCAATCCGATTATCGGCCTCATCATCGGCGGGCTGGATTTCAGCAATATGTATGTCGTTCTTTCGGGCGATGTGCCGGCCGGATCGAGCTTGCAGAGCGCGCGTGATGCGGGGGCGGCGATCTTTGCCTATGGGGCCTTCCTGACCTCCGTGATCAATTTCCTCATCATTGCTTTCATCGTCTTCTTGCTGGTGCGTATGGTGAACCGCATCCGCAAGGCCGCCGAGAAGCCGCAGGAGGTTGCGCCGGAGGTGAAAACCGGCCCGAGCCAGCTGGATGTTCTGATCGATATCCGCGATGCGCTGAAAAAAGAGTGATTCTTGCCGTTTTTTGCGGTGATGCTTTCTTGAATAAACTCTGAAATTAGAAGATTCTTCGGCCCGGACGAGTTTGGGTCGAAGGAAACCATATGTCACTCGATGCGACGGATCGCCGGATACTGATGGTCCTGCAGCAGCAGGGCCGCATCTCGAACGCCGATCTGAGCGAGCGGGTCAATCTGTCGGCCTCCGCCTGTCATCGGCGTGTGCAGCGGCTCGAGGAAGAGGGCTATATCCGCGATTATGTCGCGCTTCTCGACCGCCGTAGGCTTGGTCGGAACACTACGGTCTTCGTCGAGATTACCCTCTCGAGCCAGAAAGACGAGGTGCTGCGCGCGTTCGAGAGCGAGGTGCGCAAGGTCCCCGAGGTTCTGGAATGCCATCTCATGGCGGGCAAAGCGGATTTCCTTTTGAAGGTCGTAGCGCAGGATACTGACGATTTCGCGCTGCTGCATCGCGCGCGTCTGGCCTCGCTTCCTGGCGTGGCGCAGCTTCAATCGAGCTTCTCGTTGCACGAAGTCCAGAACACCACAGCGCTTCCGATATAATTTAATCGCGATTTAAAGATTCAACCTTAGACAGTTCCAGTGCTCAGTGTGTGAGGTTGGGATGAGGCTTGAGGTAGCGATTCTGTTTTTTTCCATGTTGGTTGCGCCTTTGGCCCATCTGTCAGGCTCCGTTCCGGAACGGGTGGGGCTAGTGGTGATGATTGTGCCGCCATGGAGCGATGCAAGTGTCGTGGCAGAGGATGCGGGGGCGCAGCTGATCGGTCCGACACGCGCTCCGTTCGGGCAATTGGTTTCTATCGATAATATGGCGCAGGCCGAGCAATTGGAAAAGGCCGGTGCTTGGTTCCTCTTGGACGCCGAAAAGGTGGAATGGATATGCGGATGAATAGTATTCTGGCGTTTTTTCATGATGATAGTGATCAGCCCTTTGCTGGCCGCGAAGCTGCGATCAAATATCTCGCAATCGGCATGGTCGCTTCGGCGGCAGGGATTTCCATCGTGGCATGGATCATTGGCACGGCCTTCTGGATCGCATCCATCTCCGCGATAGGCTTCGCGGCGCTGGCGGTCTGGGGCTGGCGTCTGGGCGACACCAAGAAGGGTCGTTCGATTCTCGCGCAGGGGATGATCGGCCAGTGTTTCTCTTTTACCGCTGCCTTTGCCGGACATCCGTGGATCATCGATACCCATATGGCATTCTTCGTCATGTGTGCAATGGCTACCGCCCTTGTCGATGTGCGGGCGTTGACTGTGATTGCGGTCAGTACTGTGATCCACCAGGCTGGGCTCGGCCTTGCCTATCCGGTGCTCGTCTATCCCAGCACGGATGTTTACGAGAATATGGAGCGGATACTTCTGCATGGCGGGCTCTTCTCGCTGGAGGCTGGTGTGCTGATCGAGGTCGTGCGCCGCCGCCAGAAGCTCTTCCGCGATGCGATGGAGCGCATGGCCCAGCTGGAGGTGCTGACCGCCGAATCCTCTGCCGCCCGTGAAAAGGCCGAGCAGATGTCACAGGAGGCGAATGAGCACCGGAAGATCGCAGAGGCAGCAGCAGCAGAGGCGAAGCAATCCGGTGAGCTAGCGGCCCGTCAGGCCGAAGAGAAACACGCAGCCGATATGGCGGTCATGGAAGCCGAGCGGAAACAGACGGCCGAGCGCGAAGAGCGCCAGAAAAAGCAGGAAGCCTTCGTTGTGGCGCTGAAATCGGCGCTGGAACGTTTGGCAAACGGGGATCTCTCGGTGCGCATGACGATGCCTGACGATCCCAATTACGCCGACCTTGCCCAGAATTTCAATGTGTCGGTCGAACAGCTTGCGCGGACCGTGACGACCGCTTTCGAATGCTCTGCCGATATCCGCGCGCAGATTTCCGAGATCACTGCAGCAGCCGATAACCTGTCCTCGCGGTCCGAACGTCAGGCGAGCGCGCTGGGTGATGCGGCCGCGGCCATCAACCAGCTGACGGTGTCTATCGAGCAGGCCGCGATGGTCAGCCGCGATACCTCGACTTCCGCCGAGAAGGCCCGACAGGCCGCAGGTGAAAGCTCGACCGTCGTCGCGGAGTAGATCGAGGCGATGGCGGCAATTGAGGAAAGCTCGAACCAGATCGCCCGTATCTCGTCTGTGATTGACGATATCGCCTTCCAGACCAATCTTCTGGCGCTCAATGCCGGTGTCGAGGCGGCGCGGGCGGGTGATGCAGGGCGCGGCTTTGCCGTCGTTGCATCGGAAGTGCGGGAGCTGGCGCAGCGTTCCTCTTCGTCGGCGCAGGAAATCAGCAAGCTGATCGAGGCTTCCGGCCGTCAGGTGAAAACCGGTGCCGAGCTCGTGAACCGGACCGTTTCCGAGTTGGATCGGATCATCCGCCATGTCAGCCAGATCGCGACCCAGATCCGCGAACTGGCCGAGGCGGCAACCGAACAGTCACGCTCGGTGAATGAGGTGAACAGCTCGGTCGAGCAGCTCGACCGGACGACCCAGCAGAACGTGGCCATGCTCGAAGAGACCACGGCCGCCCATAACGCTCTGAACGAAATGGCAGGGCGCCTTGAGCAGACGATGTCGGTGTTCCGCCGAAATCTCGCGCAGGAGCAGGCGGGCTGGTCTGCCGAGCCTCAGGCGCGCGCGGGCTGAGGGCTTATTTCGGGCTGCGCTTTGCCAGAATGCGTTGTAGCGTGCGGCGATGCATATGCAGACGCCGCGCGGTCTCAGAAACATTGCGGTCGCAAAGCTCGTAGACACGCTGGATATGTTCCCACCGCACACGATCCGCGCTCATCGGGTTTTCCGGAGGCGCGGGTTGTGTATCTTCGCGGGCGAGAAGCGCGTTGGTGATATCGGTCGCATCTGCCGGCTTCGAGAGATAATCGGTTGCGCCCATCTTCACTGCGGCCACCGCGGTCGCGATTGCGCCATATCCGGTCAGAACCACGATCCGCGCATCCTCGCGGGCTTCACGCAGGGCTTCGACGACATCGAGCCCGTTGCCATCCTCTAGCCGCAGATCGATGACCGCATAGGCTGGGGCGGATTGTGCCACGAGGTTTTTGCCCTCGGCCACAGAGGCTGCCACGCGCACTTCGAAGCCACGCTTCTCCATTGCACGCGCAAGGCGTGTCAGAAAGGCCTGATCGTCATCGACCAGCAACAGGCTCCGGTCGGAGCCGATTTCGGCAGAGAGATCTTCAACCATTGGACAATCCGGACAGTTACAACGCTTGTCGTCTTTTACGCAGCGATGTGGACGGGGTCAAATGCTGCAGGGACGAAAGCGCCTAGGGTCAACTGTTTTTTGCGTGATCCAGATAGCAGCCGATACGGTCTGCCATCTCGTCGGGCGTGGCGTCGCGGTCGAAATAGTCCACATAGCCGAGATCCGGCAGGATGAGGTAGCTCTGCGTCGAATGGCTGATCAGGGTGTAGGGGTCGTTCGGGTCCTGAACCGAGAACAACACGCGATAGGCTTTCGCGACTTGTTTGATCTGTTCGGGGGTGCCTGTCAGGCCGATCATCTTCGGGCTCATGACATCGGTAAAGGCGGTAAGGCTCTCGGGCGTATCGCGGGCGCTATCCACCGACACGAAGACCGGCTGGACATCGTAGCCGCGCTCGTCAAGGATCTCGGTGGCCTGCGCATTCCGCATCGTGTCGAGCGGGCATACGTCGGGGCAATAGGTGTAGCCGAAATAGAGAATGGTCGGCCTGGTGAAGATATCCCTATCCGTTACGGTCTCGCCGGTTTCCGAAGTCAGCGTGAAGGCTCCCCCCAAATCCGCACGGGTCCCGCTACCCGCAGCGCGGCATTCGGCAAAGACATCTTTCGGGCCGCTTTGTGTGATCGCCCAGCCTGTCACGAGCCCTGCCAGAACGATTATGGCGCCCGCGATAGCGTAATGTTTGGTCTGGAGAGGCATCGCTTTTCTCCCGTATCGACGACAGACAAGTTGAAGTCACGGTGGTAAGAGGATTTTGCGTAACTGTTACCAGCAACGGCATCCTCTTTGAAGCTCGTAGATTGTCCTTGCTGTATTTTGACTTAACGGAAGGAAAGCCGCATGGTTGCTCCAGATCTGACGCTCCCTGCCAATCGGCCCACCTCCCATGAATGGGTGCGGCTGCGCACGCTGACATTCCTGCGTTGGACTGCGGTTATCGGGCAGCTGATGGCCATTCTGGTGGCGTGGTTCCTGCTCGGAATCGGGCTCAACCTTGTCTGGTGCCTGGCGACGGTCGGGACATCGGTGCTGGTCAATCTGCTGGCGCTGTTCCTGACGCCGGAAAGCCGCAGGTTGTCGCAGGGGGCGGTTCTGACGCTCCTGCTGTTTGACACGGCGCAGCTCGCGGTGCTGTTGCTGCTGACCGGCGGGCTGAACAATCCTTTCGCGCTGCTGATCCTTGTCCCTACCACGATTGCGGCGACCACACTTGAATGGCGGGCCACGATGCTGATCGGGGCGGTGACGCTGGTGCTGACGACGCTGGTGGCGGGGCTCTATATTCCGCTGGTATCGACCGGTGGCGAGGTGATCCAGCTGCCCGAACTGTTCGAGTTCGGATACTGGACGGCAATCGTGATCGGGGTGGTGTTCCTTGGTGCCTATGCGCAGCGGATATCGCATGACAGCCGCGTGATGGCCGAGGCCCTTCTGGCCGCGCAGCTGGCTCTGTCGCGCGAACAGAAGCTGACCGACCTGGGGGGAGTGGTGGCGGCTGCCGCGCATGAGCTGGGCACGCCGCTTGCCACGATCAAGCTGGTCTCGAGCGAGCTTGCCGACGAACTGGCCGATGACGAGGATCTGCGCGCGGATGCGCTCCTGATCCGCGAACAGGCCGACCGTTGCCGCGATATCCTGCGCTCGATGGGGCGGGCGGGGAAGGACGATCTGCATCTGCGCACCGCGCCGCTGATCTCGGTTCTGCGTGAGGCGGCCGAGCCACACATGGATCGCGGTAAGGAAATTATCTTTACGACAGAACCGATTGGCGATGGCAGTGATAAGCAACCGGCGATCTATCGCTATCCCGAGTTGATCCATGCGCTGCGTAATCTAGTGCAGAATGCGGTGGATTTCGCTGACGGTCGGGTCTGGGTCGATGCGCTCTGGAGTGGCTCGACCATCGTTGTGCGGGTCTGTGATGACGGGCGCGGTTATGCGCCGGATGTGATCGGCCGGATCGGTGATCCTTTCCTGCACGGGCGCAGCTCGAATAGCCGCAAAGAATATGAGGGGATGGGGCTGGGGCTGTTCATTGCCAAGACCCTGCTCGAGCGGACGGGCGCACGGATCACCTTCCGTAACGGGACCACGCCTTTTGTCGCGGCCAATCGCAAGCCCGAACGCTCCGGCGCGATCGTGGAGCTGGCATGGCCGCTCGAGCGTCTTCTGGCACCCGAGCGCGAGGCCCTTGGCGAGAATGTTCCCATAGAGAGCTGATGCGAAACGTTTTATTAAGCTTAACTACGCATTAACCATTGTGTTGCATTCTTGGTCTCGGTTTATGGCGTGAGGCTGGGAAATGTTGGAAATTTTGGTCATCACTGGGTTGGTTGCGATCGCATCTGCCGTTTCGGCGTCGGTGGCGATCTTGCTGCTTACACGCCTGCAGGCCGGACAGCGCAAGAAGGACGCGCGGTCCCTCCAGCCGATGATCGAGCAGACGGTCCTGCTCTTCGATGACGAGGAGCTTGTCGATGCGACCGCTCCGGCACGGACTCTTCTGGAAGCCTCCCCTCTGGCCTCGAGTGACTGGGGACGCCTCATCGCCTTCCTGACGCCGCGCTTCGAATCGGTGCGTGACCGGCTCGCGGGTATTGCCGAGATCGGGCGAATCGAGGTCTCCGGCTTTCCCGGTCCGAATGGCGGGGCGCCGTTGCGGCTCATTGCCGAGGATGTGAACGGCTTGACGCGGATCACATTGGTTGATCCGGAAGCCGAGGGCCAAGGGCTTCTGGTGGACGGGCTATCGCAGCGCGCGCTCGAGGACGAACTCGAGAACCTGCGCCATGCGCTCGATCTGTCGCCCTCTCTGGTTTGGCAGGAAAGCGCAGCCGGCGAGACGATCTGGGCCAACCGAGCCTATCTGCTGCGGGCCGGGTCTCTGGCGGAGGAAGAGGTTACGCTCAGCTGGCCACTCCCGCAGCTGTTCAAACTCGAACAGGAACAGACCGAATATGCGCCGCGCCGCGTGATGCTCCAGGACGAGGACGGGATCGATACATGGTTTGATTGCTACAGCTATCATCTGGGGGACAACTGGGTGCATTTCGCGCAATCGGCGGATGCCACGGTTTATGCTGAAAAAGCACTGCGCGATTTCGTCCAGACGCTGACCAAGACCTTTGCCGATCTGCCGATCGGGCTGGCCATCTTCAACCGTCAGCGCCAGTTGCAGCTCTTCAACCCCGCGCTCAGTGATCTGACCGCCCTCGGGGTGGATTTCCTCTCGAAACGTCCCTCGCTCTATGCCTTCCTCGACCGCCTGCGCGAGACCCGAATGATGGCCGAACCGAAGGATTACCGAAGCTGGCGCGAGCAGATGACCACGCTCGAGAAACAGGCGGCAGCCGGTTATCATTCCGAGACGTGGAACCTGCCCAATGGTCAGACCTATCGCGTGACAGGGCGTCCGCATCCCGACGGGGCGATCGCTTTCCTTTTCGAGGATATCACCTCCGAGATGACGTTGACGCGCAAGTTCCATACCGAACGCGAGATGGATCGCGCGGTGCTGGACAATATCGCGGAAGCCGTTGCCGTTTTCCTGCCGTCGGGCGAGCTGAATTCGGCCAATGCGGCCTATCATCGTCTTTGGCCCGCGCAATCGGCAGGGATGTGTCTGCATGATTCGTTGCGCGCATGGGCCGAGGCCTGTGTGCCGACCGAGGTCTGGAGCCGCGCGCGCCTGCGTTTGGGAGCGATGGCCGAGCGCGAGCCGCTGGCGGGGGATGTGACCCTGCGCGACGGGCGGGTAATTGCCTGCCGTTTCGTGCCACTGGCGGGCGGAGCCCTTATGGCGAGCTTTGCCGAAAAGGAACTGCTGGCCGAGGTAGAGCCGCTTCGCAAACTCGCAGCGCAATAGCGCCTTTGCATGGACGAACGGTCAGGATAGAACGGGCGCTATGACCGCTCCTATCCTGACCCTGCCTCTCGCCGATCCCGATGCCACCGCCAGACTTGGCCGCGTCATCGCCCCCTTCCTGAAAGCGGGCGATGTTCTGTTGCTCGACGGCCAGATCGGGGCAGGGAAAACCCATTTTTCTCGGGCGTTGATCCAGTATCGGCTCGAAAGGCTCGGCATGTTCGAGGATGTGCCCTCGCCGACCTTTACTCTCGTGCAGGTCTATGAGGCCGAGCCCGAGATCTGGCATAGCGATCTCTATCGCCTTTCCCATCCCGATGACGTTCTGGAGCTCGGGCTCGAGGAGGCCTTCCATGACGCGATCTGTCTGGTTGAATGGCCCGATCGTCTGGGAGATCTGGTCCCCCATGCCGCGCTGCACCTTGCCTTCTCGCTGACAGAAGATGGTGCGGCACGGCAGGTGGTCTTCAGCGGCGACGAGACATGGGCGCGGCGTCTGCCGGATATGCTGGAGGGGCTGTGATGGACATCGAGCGCTTCCTCGCGCAGGCAGGCTGGGGCGGTGCGCAGCGCGAGCCGCTTGCCGGCGATGCTTCTGCCCGTCGCTACGAGCGGGTCGGGGGAGAGCGCCCCGCCGTCCTCATGATCACCCAGCCGGGAGACGAGTTGCAACGGTTCCTCCGCATGACCGACTGGCTGGCGGCGCAGGGGTTTTCGGTCCCGCAGATCTATGCCCGCGCGCCAGAGCAGGGGTTGCTGCTGCTCGAGGATCTGGGGGATGACCTTGTGGCGCGGCTCATTGGCGCCGACCCCGCCCGCGAGGACGAGCTTTACGGTCTGATCACCGATGTGCTGGTTGCCCTGCGTGCGGTGACACCGCCCGCGGGTCTGACGGAACTGGATGGCCGCGGGCTTGCCGCGCTGACGAAGCTGACCGAGGACTGGTATCCGATGACGGCGGCGGATCTCTCGGGGGACATTGCCCGCGCGTTCGAGGCGCTGGATGACGGTCAGCGTGTTGTGTCGCTCCGGGATTTCCACGCCGAGAATGCGCTCCTTCTGCCCGCGCGGCAGGGCGTCGCCCGGCTCGGACTTCTGGATTATCAGGACGCGGTCCTGGCCCATCCCGCCTATGATCTCGTCTCGGCCCTGCAGGATGCACGGCGCGATGTCTCGCGCCAGACTGAAACAGCCCAGATCGCGCGCTATTGCGCCATGACGGGGCAGGATAACGCAAATTTTTCCGCCATTTACGCCTGTCTCGGGGCGCAGCGTGCGTTGCGCATTCTGGGAATTTTTGTGCGCCTGTGCGTGGCAATGGGCAAGCCGCGCTATCTCGAGTTCATGCCGCGCGTCTGGGGACATCTCGATCACAATCTGGCCCACCCCGCCCTCGCGCAATTGCGCGCAACGGTCATGGCAGCTATGCCGCGCCCCGATGTCCCCCTGATCGAGGAGATACGCCGACAATGTGCGACACGCCCGATAGTCTGATGTTGTTTGCCGCCGGTTTCGGCACGCGGATGGGGGCGCTGACCGCGGATTGTCCGAAGCCGCTCGTTGAGGTGGCGGGGCGTCCGCTCATTGATCATGCGCTCGATCTGGTCGTGGAGGCCGGGATCGGAAGGAGCGTCGCCAATATCCATTATCGCGGCGATCAGATCGTCCGGCATCTGGCAGGGTCCGATGTGATGATTTCCGACGAGACGGACGAGATTCTGGAAACCGGTGGCGGGCTGCGCAAGGCGCTTCCGCTTCTGGGGCAGGGGCCTGTGTTTACGCTCAATACCGATGCCATCTGGACAGGCCCGAATCCGCTCGCGGCCCTGCGCACAGCATGGGACCCGAAGAAGATGTCAGCGCTGCTGATGCTGGTGCCGCCGGAACGGGCGACGGGTCATAAAGGCGCGGGCGATTTTACCCTGACGGAGGGGCGCCTGACGCGTGGTCCCGGATTTGTCTATACTGGTGCGCAGCTTATCGATCCGTCAGAACTTTCGGAAATTCCTGAAGCCGCGTTTTCGCTGAACCTGCTCTGGGACAGGATGCTGGCACAGGGGCGGGTGTACGGTCTCGTCCATCCGGGCGGCTGGTGTGATGTCGGGCGTCCCGAAAGCATTCCGCTGGCCGAGGCGCTGCTGGAGCAGGCCGATGATTGAGCGCGGCATCTATGCGCTGCCTTGCGGCGTGGATTTTCCCCGCGAGCTGGTGGCAGGTCTGATCGCGCGGATGCAGGACCAGCCGCCCGAGGCCATGGCGCGGGTGCGGCTCTATCTGAACTCGGGGCGGATGCTACGCCGTGTGCGTGAGGAATTCGACCGAAATGGAGCGCGGTTTCTGCCGCAGCTGAAACTGGTGACCGATCTCGGGCGGGCGCCCATGCGCGGGCTGCCCCCCGCCGAGCCCGCGCTCCGGCGGCGGCTCGAGCTGGCGCAGCTGGTCGCGGGGCTGGTCGACCGTTTGCCGGGGTTCGAGGCGGGGCACGGGATCTTCGGGCTGGCTGACAGTCTGGCCACGCTGATGGCCGAGATGCAGAGCGAGGGCGTGACGCCCGACGATCTCGAGGCGCTGGAGATTGCCGATACCCATGCGCAACACTGGCGGTTGAGCCTTGATTTCATTCGCATTGTTGCCCGCTATTTCGAGGCTGACGCAACCCCCGATGCCGAAGCCCGCCAGCGCCGTGTGGTCGAGCAGATCATCGCGGATTGGGCGGAAGCAGGGCCGACAGATCCGATCATCGTGGCGGGTTCGACCGGCTCGCGCGGGGCCACGGGGCTGTTCATGCAGGCGGTTGCACGGCTTCCCCAAGGCGCGCTGGTGCTGCCGGGGTTTGATTTCTCGATGTCGGAGCATGCGTGGAAAAGCCTGAAGTCGGGCAGTTTCCCGATCGAGGATCACCCGCAATACCGCTATCGCGCGATGCTGGATGCGGTCGAGGCGGAGCCCGGCGATGTGCTCCGCTGGCATGACCGCTCCGAGCCTTCACCCGAGCGTAACGCGCTGATCTCGCTGGCGCTGCGCCCCGCACCGGTGACCGATCAATGGATGCGCGAGGGCGCGGATCTGCCCGATCTGCTGGACGCCTGCAAGGATCTGACGCTGATCGAGGCGCGTGATCCGCGCGCCGAGGCCAATGCCATCGCGCTGGTTTTGCGCGATGCGGCCGAGCGTGGGGTGCCGACCGCGCTCATCACGCCCGACCGGATGCTGACCCGGCGGGTGGCGGTGGCGCTTGACCGCTGGGGGATCATCCCTGATGACTCGGCGGGGCAACCGCTTCAGCAGACTGCGCCGGGGCGGCTCTTGCGCCATTTGGCGGCGATGCGTGGCGAGGCGCTGACGCTGGACGGGCTGCTAATCCTGCTCAAACATCCGCTGACCGCCACAGGCTCGACGATGCGCGGGACGCATCTTCGCTATACCCGTGAACTGGAGCTGGATCTGCGCCGCAACGGGCCGGCGTTCCCCGATCATCCGGCGTTGGTGGCATGGGCACAGAAATATGCCGATAAACCCGACTATGTTGAGAAACTGACATGGGCGAACTGGCTGGGCGCGTTTTTCCCCATGCTGATGTCGCCTTATGAACAGCCGCTTAGTGACTGTGTCAGCCACCATCTGGCCCTTGCGGCGCATCTGGCGACAGGGCCGGATGGCTCGGTCGAGGCGAGTGAACTCTGGCTGCAGGATGGCGGGCGCGAGGCATGGCGGGTGTTTTCCGAACTGGCCCGCGAGGCGGTGAATGGCGGCAGCTATACGGCAGCCTCCTATACCGATCTGGTCAATCACCTGCTGCAGGGGTCGATGACACGCGCGGGTCTTGCTGCCCATCGTGACATCACCATTTTCGGGGCGCTCGAGGCGCGGGTTCAGGGGGCCGAGCAGGTCATTCTGGCAGGGCTGAACGAGGGCTCGTGGCCCGAAGCCCCCGATCCCGATCCGTGGCTCTCGCGGCAGATGCGTCTGGCAGCGGGACTGTTGCTGCCCGAGCGCCAGACGGGTCTTTCGGCACATGACTTCCAGCAGGCGGTCGGTGCCCCGCGTGTGATCCTGACGCGCGCGAAACGCGATGCCGAGGCCGAGACCGTGCCCTCGCGCTGGGTAAACCGGCTGGTCAACCTGATGTCGGGCCTGCCCGACCGGCGTGGCCCTGAGGCGCTTGTCGAGATGCGCGTGCGCGGCGCGACATGGCTCGGGCTTGCCTCGAGCCTCGACCGTCCGCTGGGCGAGACCAAGCCCATGCGCCGCCCCTCGCCGCGCCCGCCGATTGAGGCGCGGCCCAAGGATCTGTCGGTCACGCAGGTGAAGACGCTGATCCGCGATCCCTATACGATCTATGCCCGAAAGGTGCTGCGGCTTTATCCGCTCAACCCGCTGCGCCCCGAGCCGGATGCGCTGCAACGGGGCAATGTGCTGCACGAGATCGTCGAGCGTTATGTGAAGGAGCGCCCCGAGGGCGAGCAGGCGGCAGAGGGTGAGCAGCGCCTCATCCGCATCGCCGAGGAGGTGCTCGGGCAATCGGTGCCATGGCCCTCAGTGCAGCGGCTCTGGCTCGCGCGGATCACCAAGATCGCGCAGCGATTTGCAACGGACGAGGTGGCGCGCGCCAAGCTGGGCAAACCCGCGATCATCGAGGAAAAGGGCGGGCTTGCCGTGCCCGACCTCGCGTTCCGCCTGACCGCCAAGCCCGACCGGATCGACATTCTGACAAACGGGTTGAGCCGGATTTACGACTATAAATCAGGGGTTCTACCCTCTGCAGGCGAGATGATCCATTTCGACAAACAGCTTCTGCTGGAGGCGGCGATGGTCAGGCGTGGGGCCTTCAGCCAGATCGGCCCGAGCGAGGTGGAAGGCATGACCTATATCCGTCTGGGCGGCGAGGGCGAGACGGCCCCCTATACCACGACAGTCGAGTTCAAACCCCGCGGCGGTGAGCTTCAGACCGAGACGGCGGAAGAGGCATGGGCCAAATTCTGCAAGCTGGTGGGCACTTACATGAAGCCGGAGCAGGGCTTTACCGCGCGGCGCGCAATGCACGGCGCGCAGGATAGCAGCGATTACGACCAGCTCTCTCGCTATGGCGAGTGGGAGCTGAGCGAGATACCGGACGGGGAAGATCTGACATGAGCACCACCCCCTTGCGCAATGACGCCACGCTCCGCCAGATCCGCGCGGCCTCGCCCACGGCCTCCACATGGCTTTCGGCCAATGCGGGGTCTGGCAAGACGCGGGTGCTGACCGACCGTGTCGCGCGGCTCCTGCTGAACGGGACCGAGCCGCAGAAGGTCCTGTGCCTGACCTATACCAAGGCGGCGGCAACCGAGATGCAGAACCGTCTGCTGAAACGTCTGGGCGAATGGGCGATGCTGCCCGATGACGCGCTACGCCAGCAACTTCTTGATCTGGGTGAGGAAATCACCATTGATGCCGAGCGTCTGGCCGAGGCGCGCAGGCTCTTTGCCAAAGCGATCGAGACGCCGGGCGGGTTGAAGATCCAGACCATCCACTCTTTCTGTGCAGCCCTCCTGCGGCGGTTCCCGCTTGAGGCGGGGGTGCCGCATGGGTTCTCGGAGATGGATGACCGCTCGGGCGATCTCTTGCGTCAGTCCATCCTCGAGGAGATTGCCACAGGTGAGGATTGCCCTGTGCTGGACGGGCTGGTGCGGTATTATTCAACCGATGATCTGGGCGGGCTGCTGGCCAATATCGCGGGCAACAAGGACGGGTTCGCACAGGATCTGACCCGCGACAAAATCCTTGCGCTTTATGGTCTGCCTCCCGGGTTCGACGCTCAGGCGCTGCTGGACGAGGTGTTTGACGCCCATGATCTGAAGACCCTGCGGGATCTGGTGGCGGTTATGGCCAAGGGGGCGGCGACCGATCAGAAAAATGCGCTGAAACTCGGCCTGATCACGGCACCCGATCTGGAGGCGCTGGCCATTCTGGAGGATGTCTGCCTGACGGGGGCCACGGCCAAGGCGCCGTTTTCGGCCAAAATCGGCACGGTCCCCACCAAGGCGACACAGAAGGCGGCGGGGACGGCGATGGACCCGTTCAACGAACTGATGGAGCGGGTCGAACAGGCCCGTCCCTTGCGTCTGGGGCTGCAAGCCGCCGACCGCACCGAGGCGTTGCAGACCTTCGCGCGGGTCTTCCTGCCGAAGCTCGAGGCGGCAAAGGCCGCGCGAGGCTGGCTCGATTTCGACGATCTGATCGAGCGGGCAGGACGGTTGTTGTCGGATAGCACCATGGCGCAATGGGTGCTGTTCCGGCTGGATGGCGGGATCGACCATATTCTCGTGGACGAGGCGCAGGATACCTCGCCCAGCCAGTGGAAGGTCATCGAGCGTCTGGCCGACGAGTTTACCGCAGGCGAGGGCGCGCGCGACGAGACGCGCACGATCTTCGTGGTGGGCGATCGCAAGCAGTCGATCTATTCCTTCCAGGGGGCGGATTTGCGCGCGTTCGAGGCGATGCAGCGGCATTTTGCGCAGAAATTCGCAGCCGTCGGGCGGCCTTTGCAGGAAGCGCAGCTTCTGCACAGCTTCCGGTCCTCGGCGGCGGTGCTGGGCCTGACCGATGTGACCTTTCTGGGCGAGGCCAATGAGGGTCTGGGCGGCGCGCCCGAGCATATCGCCTTTTTCGACCAGATGCCCGGTCGGGTAGATCTGTGGCCGGTGGTCGAGAAGACCGAGACCGAGCAGGAAGAGACATGGGAGAACCCCGTTGACCTGCGCACCGATACCGATCCGACCGTGGTGCTGGCCCGCACCGTGGCCGCCGAGATCCGCGCGATGATCGATCAGGGTGTGCGCCTGCCCGAGGGCAAGGAGAGCCGGCCGCTGCATGAGGGCGATATCCTCATTCTGGTGCAGCGGCGCGGCGCGCTCTTTTCCGAGATCATCCGCGCGTGCAAGGCGGCGGGGCTGGCGATTGCCGGCGCCGACCGGTTGAAGCTGGGGGCGGAGCTGGCGGTGAAGGATATCCGCTCGGTGCTGGCCTTCCTTGCCACGGCCGAGGATGATCTGGCCTTGGCCGAGGCGCTGAAATCGCCGCTGTTTGGCTGGAGCGAGCAGGATCTCTATACGCTGGCGCAGCCGCGCAAGGGCTACCTGTGGGAGGCTTTGCGCAAATCCGAAAGCCATCCCGAAACGCTGAGGATCCTGCAGGATCTGCGCGATCAGGCCGATTTCCTGCGTCCGCATGATCTGATTGAGCGGCTCCTGACCCGCCATGGCGGGCGCGAGCGGCTGATCGCGCGGCTGGGGGTCGAGGCCGAGGACGGGATCGACGAGCTGATCTCGCAGGCGCTGGCATTCGAGCGGGCCGAGGTGCCGAGCCTGACGGGGTTCCTCGTGTGGCTCGATGCCGATGATGTCGAGGTCAAACGCCAGCTGGCCGGGGCGGGGCGCTCGATCCGTGTGATGACGGTGCATGGCTCCAAAGGGCTCGAGGCGCCGGTAGTCATCCTGCCCGATACGGGCAAGCCGCATGTCAAGGCACGGCCGCTCAATATCTACCGGCTCGAGGATGGCACGGCGGCATGGGCCGCGCCGTCTGCCGACCGGTCTCCCGAGGAGGCGGATGCGCAGGCGGCCAATGTCGCGCGCCAGACCGAGGAGAAGATGCGTCTCCTCTATGTGGCGATGACGCGGGCCGAGAAATGGCTGATTGTGGCCGCGCAGGGCAAGATCGGCGAGGGCGATGACAGCTGGTATTCGATGATCTCGACCGGCCTTGTGCAGGCAGGGGACCGCCCCGCCACGGGCCATTCCCCCGATCTGCAGAGCCTGGGAGAGATCCGCCGCGTGCAATATGGCACCTGGCCCGAGGCGGGGTTCAAGGCCGGGCGCGTGGTCGAGACTTATCCCGAGCTGCCCGATTGGGCGCGTCTGCCCGCCTTGCGCCCCGAGCGCCCGAAGCGGGTGCTGACGCCTTCGGATCTGGGCGGGGCGAAAGCATTGGCGGGCGATCTGCCCGGTATCTTCGACGAGGAGGCGGCCAAACGGCGCGGGCGCCAGATCCATATGTTGCTCGAGCATCTCCCTAACTGGCCCGAGGCCGACTGGGAGGACTGGGCACGCGATCTGCTGCTGAGTGGCGAGGACGCGGCCCATGAGACCGAGCTACCCGCGCTGATGGCCGAGGCCCGCGCAGTGCTGGCCTCCCCCGCGATGCAGCCTTTCCTTGCGCCCGAGGCTCTGGCCGAGGTGGAGCTGACGGCCACGCTGGACGGTGAACTGATGCACGGGATTATCGACCGGCTTCTGGTCGGGCCGGATCTCGTGCAGGTGCTGGATTACAAATCGAACCAGATCGTGCCTGCCGATGTGGCGCAGACGCCGCTCGGACTGGTCCGCCAGCTGGCGGCCTATCGGGCCATGCTGCGCCAGATCTATCCCGACCGCCGGATCGAATGCGGTCTCCTGTGGACGGCGCAGGCGCGGATCGACTGGCTGGGGGACGCACAGATAGATGCGGCTTTGCGCACCGAGAGCGCATCTTGACGGCGCGGGGCCGCATACCTACGTTCTCATCAACTTAGTATTCAGGAGAAATCCCATGGCAACAGTCGCAGTCACCGACGCAACCTTCGATTCCGAAGTCCGTAAATCCGACGTCCCCGTCGTCGTCGATTTCTGGGCGGAATGGTGCGGCCCGTGCCGCCAGATCGGCCCGGCGCTCGAAGAGATCGCAGGCGAGATGGCCGGTAAGGTCAAGATCGTAAAGGTCAATGTCGACGAGAACCCCGAAAGCCCCGCCGCTCTTGGCGTGCGCGGTATTCCGGCGCTCTTCCTGTTCAAGGATGGCGAGGTCGTCTCCAACAAGATCGGCGCGGCTCCGAAAGCGGCGCTTCAGAACTGGATCAACGACGCGATCTGATCGTTTTGATATCGCTCTGAAAAGGCGCCTTCCGGGGCGTCTTTTTTATGCCGGTTCAGCCGGTCGAATGGCTTGAGATCGCAAAGCTCTGCGGGTGGAATTTTGGCTGGCCATCGCTCATTGTGGTGACATCCGGCGTGGCCTTCAGCCCGAGGGCGGTCAGAAATTCTGTATAGGGGCCCTCTTCAAGGCGGGTATCAAGCCGCACGAACCTTCCCGCAAGCCCTGCCATGAGCGAGGTGGTCAGTCGGATCGCATCCTGGCTCCCTGTGGCGGTAACCGGTCCGATAAGTGTGCCGCGCCCGAAGCGCCTGCGCATGCCAAACCCCGTGATTTGTCCGCGCGCCTCGATCACATAGCAATCCGAACGATCCGCCAAAACGGCAAGCAGAGCGCGCCGGTCGGCCTCATAGCTTTCTCCGTCAAGCGCATAGATGGCCTGCAGATCTTGCGCTTCGGCCTTGCGGACTTCGCGGGCGATAGAAAAATCGCATGGCAGGATCCCCTCGTATTTATAGACAGGCAGATCCGCCCGCATTCCGAGATCACGATAGGAGGCGACATCATTTTTGCAGGCGTTGAGAAAAACGCCTCCGGTGCTGCGGCTTCGCGTGCTCCGGTCGATCATTTCATGCGCCAGCGTTCCGAACAGGCTGGTTCGGGCCAGTTTGGGATGGGCAATCACCATCCCGATGGAGGTCAGATCGCCCTGATAGGGGAAATACATTGCCGAACCATGCACCCGATCCAGCGCATCGACCGCCACAATCCCGTGCCCGATCTGTAGATTGGTCTCCCAATCGGCCCGCCGATGTGGCCAGCCCAAAGAGACCGAGAGGCCGTGCAGCGCATCGAGATGTTCGAACCCCATCGGCCTGAAAACGAGGTCGAGAGTGTCCGTGTGATGTCGGGGTGGATGGAGATAGGCCATATATATAGTGCCCTCAAGAGGCGATCGGGGTGGGTATGTCGATGTCTGCCTCCGGCACCGGCCAGCCTTTGGCATGCAGATGCGCCAGAAGACGGGCCTCGAATTCGGGGCGGGCGGCATTGAGCGCCTGATCACGCAGGAACCATGTCAGGTATTTAGCGAAATTCTGGCGTTTTGCCAGCATTTCCAGCGCTGCATCAAGCCCCATATGTGGCACGGAGCCCGCGATATGGTGGAAGTCGACCTGCGCGAAGAGAAGCGCGGGTTTGCGCAGGATATAGCCCTCGAAGGCGACCGAGGAGTTCTGCGTGATTACATAGGAACAGCGGCGCAGCAACTCGGGCGTGCCGCCTTCCTGCACCGAGAAATGCGGATAGCGGTTGGCCAGCGCCACCAGCATCTGGCGTTCGGCGGGGGTATAGTCCTCATTCGGATGGAGCGTGGCAATTACCGGCTGGGTCACGCGCACCATCACCGTCTCGATCATCTCCATGGGGCTCATCGACTGGAAACTGCGATGCTCGGAGAGCCGGCCCTGCAGGGGCATCAGCGCGAAGCCCTCATCGGTGACCTTGTCCTTGCCCAGCACCTTCTCGCGCAAGGCGCGGTAGAAGGTCTTGGCCGCCTGCGTGTCGATTTTGCGGGCGGGGAATTTCTTGTGTGCGACAGGCCATTCCCAGCGTGCGGCCTGCGCCTCCACATGCCAGTAGGCACCGGTATAACTGCGGCGGCAGGTCAGCGCCCGGTCATGGGTGGGCTCTTCCATATGATAGAGCGCATAGCCCTTCTTCTCGGGCGCTTCCAGCCGCGCGTTGAGCGTGCTTTCCTCGACCGATACCGTCCATCCGACGGATTCCACCGCGCCGATGACGCGCTGGAAAAAGTTGTGCTGCCCCGCGTTCAGGCGGGCGAGGGCAGGCGGATCAAGGTAAAGTGTAAGATGCTGGTCCATTTTATCAGCTTTCCACCGCTTATCCATTTCGGCAAGTGCCAAGGTAGGGTTGCAAGCGTTTTCCTGCGCCTACATATCAGGGTCAAACGGAGGTTTGTATGTCGGAAGATAAATTCCCAGGCTGGCACGGCACAACAATTATCGGTGTGCGTAAAGGTGGTAAGGTCGTGGTGGCGGGTGACGGTCAGGTCAGCCTTGGCCCGACAGTGATCAAGGGCACGGCGCGCAAGGTGCGCAGGCTCAGCCCCGGTGGCCATGATGTGGTGGCGGGATTTGCAGGCTCGACGGCGGATGCCTTCACGCTGCTCGAGCGTCTCGAGATCAAGCTGGAGGCCGCTCCCGGTCAGCTGGCGCGGGCTTGTGTGGAGCTGGCCAAGGACTGGCGCACCGATAAATATCTGAAAAATCTCGAGGCGATGCTGATCGTGACCGATGGCACCGATCTGTTTGTCATCACCGGCGCAGGCGATGTGCTCGAGCCCGAACATAATATCGCGGCGATCGGCTCGGGCGGGAATTATGCGCTGGCGGCGGCCCGCGGCCTGATCGAGACCGATCTGGATGCCGAGGACGTGGCGCGCAAGGCGATGGCGATTGCCGCCGATATCTGCGTCTATACCAATGGCAATGTGACGGTGGAAACGATTGGCTGATCTCTCGTGGGCAGATCTGCGGGCGGCCGTCGCGGCGGGCCATCTGAGCGAGGCACAGGCTGCCTCGGTACAGGCGCTGGCCGCGGCACGGGCCAGTCACCGCGCTGCCGAGGACGAGCCGTTCGAGCTGTTCCGTGGCTTTGCCGAGATCTTTGTAACCGTGGGTCTGGGCATCCTGATTGCGGGGGCCTTCGGGCTGACGCTGACCGCAGGTGTTCTGCTGCCCGATCCGCAGACGGTGTTTACCACCGGCGTGGTGATGATCTATTCGCTTTGGGCTGTGGTCACATGGGGTCTGGCCGAGTATTTCACCCGCAAGCGGCGGATGGTGCTGCCCTCGATTCTCCTGGTGCTGACCTATGGCGCCTCGGTCCTGCCGCTGGCGATCTGGTGTCTGGGCCATGTGTTCAGCCTGCAATCCAGCCCCAAAGCCGTCGTGCTGACGCTGTCGGTGGTGATGGCGGGGGCGCTGGCGGCGTGGTATCGCCGCTTCCGGCTGCCCTTCACCATGGTGCTGATCGCGCTTTGCGGGCTGGCGGGGTGTTTCGTGCTCTTCGGCTCGACCGAGGATCTCTTCACTGCGCCCTTCACCGCCTTTGACGAGACGATGGATCTGCGCAATTCGACGCTGGCGCTTGGCACGCTGATCTTCGGGCTAGCGGCCTTTGCGGGCGGTATGTGGTTCGATATGCGTGACCCGCACCGGCTGGGGCGGGCCTCGGCCAGCGGGTTCTGGCTGCATCTGTGTGCAGCCCCCGCGCTCGTCAATACGGTGGCGATGACCTTTATCGGCATGGGGCCGGGGCTGGGCTATGCGCTTCTGGCCCTGTCTCTGGTCGCGATCGCCCTGCTGGCGCTGATCATCGACCGTCGTTCTTTCCTGACCGTGGGCATCGGCTATCTGATCTTTCTGGTCAGCTGGCTGACCGATGCCGAGACCCCGACCGATAACTGGTTCGAGGTCTCGGCCACGGTTCTCTTCTTTACCGGCATCGTGCTGACCGCGCTTGGCGCGTGGTGGACGGGGCTGCGTGTCGCGCTGATGCGCGCGCTGCCCGAGTTTCCCGGCAAGTCAGCCCTGCCGCCCTATAAAACGGAGTAATCCATGAGCACTCTCACCCCGCGTGAAATCGTATCCGAGCTTGACCGCTTCATCATCGGCCAGTCCGAGGCCAAGAAGGCCGTAGCTGTGGCCCTGCGCAACCGCTGGCGCCGCCACAAGCTGTCCGATGACATCCGCGACGAAGTCTATCCCAAGAACATCCTGATGATCGGCCCGACCGGCGTCGGCAAGACCGAGATCTCGCGTCGCTTGGCGAAACTGGCCAAGGCGCCCTTCCTGAAGGTCGAGGCGACCAAGTTCACCGAAGTGGGCTATGTGGGCCGCGATGTCGAGCAGATCATCCGCGATCTGACCGATGTGGCATTGGTCGAGACCCGCGAGCATATGCGTGAAGAGGTCAAGGCCCGCGCCCACGCAGCCGCCGAAGAGCGCGTGATCGAGGCGATTGCCGGCACCGACGCCCGTGAGTCGACCCGCGAGATGTTCCGCAAGAAGCTGCGCGACGGGATGCTGGACGATAAGGAAATCGAGATCGAGATCTCCGATCCCACGGGCGGCATGCCTTTGGGCATGATGGGCGGCCAGCCTGGCATGGAGCAACAGATGCAGGGGCTGCAGGAACTGTTCAAGGCGTTCGGGTCAGGCCGGAAGCAGCGTCGCAAGGTCACGGTGAAGGAAAGCTATGAACTTCTGATTGCCGAGGAGGCCGACAAGCTGCTGGATGACGAGAAGGTCAAGGAGGCCGCGTTGGAGGCCGTGCAGCATGGCGGGATTGTGTTCATCGACGAGATCGACAAGGTCTGCGCGCGGCAGGAAACTCGTGGCGGCGATGTCTCGCGCGAGGGGGTGCAGCGGGATCTGCTGCCGCTGATCGAGGGCACGACGGTCTCGACCAAACATGGTCCGGTGAAGACCGACCATATCCTGTTCATCGCCTCGGGGGCCTTCCATATCGCCAAGCCTTCGGACCTTTTGCCCGAGCTGCAGGGCCGTCTGCCGATCCGTGTGGAACTGCGCGCGCTGACCGAGGCGGATTTCGTCCGTATCCTCACCGAGACCGACAATGCGCTGACCCGTCAGTATACCGCCTTGATGGGCACAGAGGAGGTGGTGGTGGAATTCACCGAGGACGGGATCGCCGCTCTGGCCCGAATTGCCGCCGAGGTGAACGCCACGGTCGAGAATATCGGGGCGCGCCGCCTTTATACCGTGATGGAACGGGTGTTCGAGGAACTGTCCTTCACCGCGCCGGATCGTGGCGGCGAAACGGTGCAGATCGATGCCGCCTTTGTCGAGAAAGAGGTGGGGGCTCTGGCCAAATCTTCCGATCTCAGTCGGTATGTTTTGTAACATATGCCTGATTTATGGGCGCAAGGCACTGCTTTGCGCCCCTATTTACGACAGGTTTGTAACCGTCGGATAAATTCTTATTGTTGAATTAACCTTTCTTGCCGACCCTTTTGATTAGGCCCCTCGTTCCGAGCGGCTGGAAATCGAAAGGAGAGCGTATGAGACTCCAACGATGGATGGTTGCCATTGGTTTGGCATTGGGGCTTTTGCCCCTGCAGGCACAAGCGCGCTGCGATCTGGCACTGGTTCTGGCACTCGACATTTCCGCCTCGATCGACAGTCGCGAGTATACTTTACAAAAAGACGGAATGGCCTTGGCTCTGGCCAATCCGGAGGTAATACAGGCCATCGAGGATCGTGGCGGGATCTGGCTTTACGGCTTCGAGTGGAGCGGGACCTACCAGATCTACGAGACCCTGCCTTGGGTCTTTGTGGATAGTCCCGATACGATCATTGGCGCGGCCGAGCGGATGCGGGCCATGCCGAGGCCGGTCAGCAATTATCCGACCGCTCTGGGCTATGCGTTGGGCGAGGCCGTGATCGCGCTCAACCGCGCACCCGAGAACTGCTATCGTAAGATCATCGATGTGGCAGGCGATGGCATCAATAACGCGGGCTTCCCGCCACAAAGCGCCTATGCCGCGGCCGATATGTCGGGGATCACGGTGAATGCGTTGGTGATCGAGGGAGAATTACCCTCGCCGATCCCCTATTTCGAGGCGCAGGTGCTTCACGGACCTGCGGCCTTTGTGGAAGTGGCGCAAAGCTATCAGGATTATCAGGAGGCGATGACGCGCAAACTCTTGCGGGAAATCTCGCCGGCTTCCTTCGTGATGCTGGAGCCTCGGCTGCAACCGGATTATCCGCGCAGTTTGCGAAGATAGACGTAATAGGCCCCTTCGCCGCCATGGCGCTGATGGGCCTGTGACACCTGCATCACCACGGGGCCGAGCGGCGGCAGACGTAGCCATTGCGGCACCTGATGGCGCAGAACACCGCGACGGGTCGGGATCGGATCCCAATCCTCCATGATCTTGCCCTTGCCGGTGATCACCAGAACCAGCCGGTGCCCGTGATCCTGCGCCCGCAGGATGAAGCTGATCAGCTCGGGATGGGCTTCCGCCTGTGTCATCCCGTGCAGGTCGATACGGGCATCGGGCACCAGCTTGCCGCGGGTCATCTGCTTATGGGCCTTGTGGTCCATGCGCAGGGGCTGGGTCCTGAGGCTTTCAGCGATCGGTTTGGGCGGGGTATGGTACCACCCCGTCCGCGGGGTCGCGCCGCCCAGCCGCAACTTGCCCAGATCAGCTTTAGGCGGATCGGGGAGGGGCTTCTCGAGGGGCGTCGGCGGTTTGGCCAGCGCCTCCTCATCCGGCTGCTCGGGTTTGCGTGTGCCATGAAAAAGCCGCGTGGTGCGTGCCACGCGGTCCCAGAGCTCGCGCTCCTCCTCGCTGAGTTTGCGTTTGCGCGCCATCCGCCTCAGCCCCGCCTTGTCTGGAGGGCGATGCAAAACGCCGCCCCTGTGGCGGCGTAGAGCGGAGATATGCAGGCGCGGGCCATCTTAGCCGCCCGTGGCCACGAGCACCCAGTTCGGGTCGGCTGCGCCCATCTTGCGGGCAAAGGTCCAGACATCGCGCTGTTTGCGGGCCGTGCGCGGGTCGCCTTCGACCACGTTGCCCTGCGCATCGCGCGAGACCGAGACCAGCTCGCCCACAAAGCGCACGGTCAGTTCGGCATCATTATCGCCATCAAGGGTGGCCGCATCCAGAGCCAGTTCGCGCAGGCCCATGAATTCGGCCTCGACCGTCAGGCCACGCGCCTTGCGATCGGCGATGGCTGCTGCGAATGCCTCGTAGACGGGCGGCGACAGGAAGGGTTTGACCTCGTCCAGCTGGCCCCGCTCGAAAGCCATCAGGATCATCTCGTAGGCCCCGCGGGCGCCTTTGAGGAAGCCACCGACCTCGAAGCTGGGCTCCAGCCGTTTCATCGCGGCCAGCGCATTGGCCGAGGACGAGCCCTCGGGCACATGGTCGGTGATGTCCAGATCGGGGCCGCCATCAATGACCTCGAATTTCTGTTTCGTCTCCTCGGGTCCCGGCGCGGTGTCCTTCGCGGAGCGTTCGAAGCCGTCGCGGGTTCCAAGCACGCTTTTGAGGCGCAGGATCAAAAAGATCGCGACAGCTGCAAGAACGATTAGCTGGATGATTGAGTTGTTCATCTGGGTCCCTTGGGCGACGGCATCTGGAGGGCGACTTGGTATTTCGCTCTTGGGCACATATGTATGACAGGAGGCCGTTCAAGTCCATGCCGTGATCTAATGCAGGCAAGAGGGCGGGAATGGCAGTTTTATGGACTGGATCAAGGACTAACCCATGTGGATCTTTCTGGCCTTTCTGCTGGTGCCGATTATCGAGATCGGCCTGTTCATTCAGGTCGGCGGGCTGATCGGGCTGTGGCCAACGCTCGCCATCGTCGTGCTGACGGCGATCATCGGGACTTCGCTCGTGCGCTCGCAAGGGGCCCAGGCCATGGCCGAGTTGCGCCGCTCGATGGCGGAGCTGAATGATCCGTCCCGTCCCTTGGCGCATGGTGCGCTGATCCTGCTGGCGGGGGCGCTGTTGCTGACGCCGGGGTTCTTCACGGATGCTTGTGGTCTCTTGCTACTGATCCCGGCTGTGCGTGACTGGGTGACGGGACAGCTGGCCAAGCGCGTGAAGATGCAGAGCTTCCAGATGGGTGGCGGGATGGGGTCGCAAGGCTTTGATGATCCGCGTGACTTCGGTTCTGCCCAAAATCGCGGCGCTAAACAGGGGCCGGGCGTAATTGACGGCGAATTTGAAGAAATTGATTCCGAAAACCCGCCCCGTCCGGGGAATTCCGGCTGGACGCGGCATTGAAGAGAAGGCCGCGCCAGTGCTAGACATTTCGTTAAAGTGATTTGGAGAACGATATGACCGAAGAAACCACTGCGGCCGCTCCGGCAGCTGGGGATGCCCAGCAGGCTCTGAAGATGCAGATCCTTGCGCAATTCGTGCGGGATATGTCCTTCGAGAATATGGTCGCCCAGAAAGGTCTGACCTCGGCGGATGTCCAGCCCGAGATGCAGGTTCAGGTCAGCCTTGATGCCAAGAAGCGTCAGGCCGACAACCAGTACGAGGTGATCTGCAAGTTCAAGGTCACGTCGAACAACAAATCCACCAATACGCCGCTCTATCTTCTGGAGCTGGAATATGGCGGGATCTTCCATGTCGAGGGCGTGCCGGCCGACCAGATGCACCCCTTCCTGCTGATCGAGTGCCCGCGCCAGCTGTTCCCCTTCATCCGCCGGATCGTCTCGGATGTGACGCGCGATGGCGGCTTCCCGCCCTTCAACCTCGAAATGGTTGATTTCGTGCAGCTTTACCGCTCCGAACTGGCGCGCCGCGCCGAGGTTCAGGCCGCTTCCGGCGAAACCGCCAACTAAGCCTGACGGGGTAGGCGTGGGCGCGGCCTGAGACAGGCTGCCCCCGCGACAATCTGTCTCCCGCGACGATCTGCCCCCGTGACTTTTGACGCCGCTGCAAGCATCTCTTGCAGCGGCGTTCGCTATTGAGGAGTGTGCGATGACCGATCTTATCCCTGCCTGGGTCGGCGAGGAGCTGACCCCCGTCGACAAGCTCGAGGCGCATCGTCTCGGGCTGCGGCACAAGGCTGTTTCGGTTTTCGTGATGTCGGGGCGCGAGGTGCTTATCCAGAAACGCGCCGAGGGCAAATACCACTCGGCGGGTCTTTGGGCCAATAGCTGCTGCACCCATCCCCATTGGGACGAGGCGCAGCATGACTGCGCCATCCGTCGTATGCGTCAGGAGCTGGGGATCACGGGGCTCTACCCGAGCCATGCCGACCGGCTGGAATACCGCGCGGATGTGGGGGGCGGGCTGATCGAGCACGAGGTGGTGGATGTGTTTCTGGCCGATGCGCCCCGCGATCTGGCGGTGAGCCCTGCGCCCGAAGAGGTGGCCGAGGTCAAATGGGTCGATCTGCATGATCTGGCCGCCGAGGTCGACCGGCATCCCCATCGTTTCTCGCGCTGGCTATCGATCTATATGACGGGTCATAAAGACCGGATTTTCAAAAGCCTCGGCTGAGAGCCGCGTCGACCGGATCACATTTGTTGATCTCGGCAATATTCCCCGCAAATTGTCGCCGCCGGACTGGAAAAATCTTCCGATAGCTGCAACTGTTTCGCAAAATACCGCGAAAAGGGGCAGTCAGGTGCGCGTCACAAAATTAGGTCTGGCAGGGGTCGTGCTTTCCGTAATCGGAGGGGCGGCATTGGCGCAGGGCAATCTTCAATTTCAGGTTGCCGGCGGCGACGAGGATCTGACAGAGGCGCTGAAGGGCGCCTCGCTCGTGGTCAGCGCCGAGGATAAGACAGGGGACGATGCGCCCGATGCGCAGGATCTCTTTGGCTCGGCCCGCGCCGATTATGCCCGTATTCTCGCCGCGCTTTATGATGAGGGATATTATTCGCCCACGATCTCGATTCTGGTGAATGGCAAGGAAGCCGCGAGCATCGCCCCGCTCGATGCGCCTTCGACCATTTCCTCGATCCAGATTACGGTCGATCCCGGCCCGAAATTCACCTTCTCGCAGGCCGATATCGCGCCGCTTGCGCCCAAGACCGAATTGCCTGACGGTTTCAAGGCGGGGCAGACCGCGCGCACCAGCGTGATCCGGTCTGCCGCGCAGACCGCCGTCACTGGCTGGGAGGCGCAGGGCCATGCCAAGGCCGATGTGGCGTCCCAGAAGATCACCGCCGACCATCGCAGCGACACGCTGGCCACCGATATACGCCTAGATCCGGGCCCGAAGGTCAGTTTCGGTAACCTGACGATCACCGGTTACAAGCGCATGCGCGAGGAACGGATCCGTGCAATCGCGGGCTTCCCCAAAGGACAGGTCTTCGATCCCGACGAGCTGGAGCTGGTGCGCACCCGCCTCCGCCGCGCCAGTGTCTTCAGCTCGATGACCTTGACCGAGGCCGATGCTCTCAATCCTGACGACTCGCTCGATTATACGCTCGGCGTGGTCGAGGATAAGCGCCGCCGTCTGGGGGCGGGTGTCGAATACCAGACCGTGGACGGGCTGACGCTCTCGGGCTACTGGCTGCACCGCAACCTCTTTGGCGGGGCCGAGCGGCTGCGGGTGGATGCGGATGTCTCCGGGATCGGTGGTTCGGATGGTGGCGCGGATTACAGCCTCGGCGTGCGCATCGACCGTCCGGCGACCTTCTCACCCGATACCTCGGCCTATGCCGAGACCTCTGTTTCCCGTGAATCAACCGATGATTACGACGAGAACGCCTTCGAGATCGGCGCGGGTCTGACGCGCTATTTCAACGAGGATATCACTGGCGAACTGGGCTTGGCCTATAACTGGTCGCAGGTGACCGATGATGTGGGCGATACCTATTTCAGCCAGATCTCTGCTCCCGGCACGCTGACCATCGACAAGCGCGACAGCTCGACCGACGCGACCAAAGGATATTACGCCAAGATCGGGCTGACGCCTTTCGTGGGCCTCAACTCCTCGACGGGCACCGGTCTGCAATCCACCGGTGACCTGCGCGGCTATTTCGGCTTTGGCGCCGATGACCGTTTCGTGCTTGCTGGACGGGCACAATACGGCATCGTTGTGGGGTCCTCGCTCGAAGAGACTCCGCGTGATTATCTGTTCTACTCGGGCGGTGGCGGCACCGTGCGCGGCCAACCCTACCAGTCATTGGGCGTCACCAAGCTCGAAGACGGCACGCTCAAGACCGGTGGCACCGAATTTGCGGGGCTTTCGGGCGAATTCCGCATGGGTATTACCGAAAGCATCGGGGCGGTGGCCTTCTATGACATGGGCTGGGTCGGTGATGACGGCACGGGAGACTGGCAATCCGGCGCAGGTCTGGGCCTGCGCTACAAGACCGGCATCGGTCCGATCCGTCTGGATGTGGCCGCACCGGTTGATGGGGATACGGGCGAGGGCGTGCAGCTTTACGTCGGTTTGGGGCAGGCATTCTGATGATGAAGAAACTTGCAATCGCACTGGTCGCGCTCTGGCCGCTTATGGGCTTTGCGCAGGATACGACGACCACCCAATCGGCGGATGGTCAGTCCACGACCACCCAGACCGAGGATGGCACCACCGTCAAGACCACCGGTAGTGACACGTCTGATGAGTCCAAGCGTGACCGCTCCTATCTGACCGGCCTGATCGAGGACAAGCTCTCGGGCGAGGGGCGCACGATCCGTCTGGACGGGTTCAAGGGGGCACTGTCCTCGCGCGCGACTTTCGACAAGCTGACGATTTCCGATGATCAGGGTCCGTGGCTCGTGATTAACAATGCGGGGCTTTCGTGGAACCGCTCGGCCATTCTGCGCGGCAATATCGACATCAAGGAGCTGTCGGCAAGCTCGATCGAGCTGACCCGCCTGCCTGCTGCTCAGAAAGGCGTCGAGGTGCCCGATGCCGAGGCCAAGCCCTTCTCGCTGCCCGATCTTCCGGTGTCGCTGAATGTCGACAAGCTGGATGTGGGCGAGGTGAAGCTGGGCGAGGCAATTCTGGGCGAGCCGATCACCTTCAAGGTCAACGGATCGCTCGGGCTGGCGGATGGCTCCGGCAAGGCCAAGCTGACGGTTGACCGCACCGATGATGTCGAGGGTCAGTTCTCGCTCAATGCCGCCTATTCGAATAGTGATCAGACCCTGTCGCTGGACCTCCTGACCAAGGAAGGCAAGGGCGGGCTCGTGTCGAAGAAACTGGGCCTGCCGGGGGCGCCTGCGGTGACGCTGGCGGTCTCGGGCGATGGCCCGCTGAGCGATTTCTCGGCCGATATGGCGCTTTCGACCGATGGTCAGCAGCGTCTGACGGGCAAGGTGGTGCTGGGCCAGACCCAAGGCGATGATGGCACCGACAAGACCTTCAAGGCGACGCTGTCGGGCGACGTGACCCCGATGCTGGAGCCCGAATACCACGACTTCTTCGGCAAGAATATCTCGCTGGATGTGGAGGGCGTGTCCAAAGCCTCGGGCGAGACCGATATCAACCAGCTATCGCTCGATGCGCAGGCCGTGGATGTGAAGGGCTCGCTGGCGCTGGCGGCGGGCGGCTTGCCGGACCGCTTCGATCTGGATCTCAATCTGGGGCTTGATACCGGCGAGCCGGTCGTGCTGCCGGTGACAGGCGCCCAGACCACGCTGCAGGATGCCTCGTTGAAACTCAGCTATGACAAGGCCGATGGCGATAACTGGACCCTGACGGGGCTTGTCGATGCGCTGAAAAGCCCGACCGTCTCGCTGGATAAGGTGAACCTGGACGGCGCGGGCACGATCACGCAGGATGCGGATGCACCGGCTGTGGCGGGCAATGTGACCTTTGACACGCAAGGCATCGCGATGGGCGATCCGGCGTTGGCCGAGGCGGTGGGGCCTGCTCTGACGGGGCGCACCGATTTTGCATGGACCAAGGGCAGCCCGATCAAACTGACCACCCTGCGGGTGGCGGGGCGCGATTACGGGCTGGAGGGGGATGTCTCCTTCGAGAACCCGACCGATGGTCTGGTGATCACCACAGATGCGCAGATCCGCCATGACAATCTGGCGCGTCTGGCGCAGATCTCGGGGCGCGATCTTTCGGGCTCCATCCTCGGGGCGGTGAAGGGCAGCTTCACGGTGCTCAGTGGCGCCTTTGACGCCGATGTGGATGTGACGGGCCAGAATATTGCCATCGGTCAACCGCAGGCGGATGCCGCACTCGCGGGCCAGTCGAAGATCGTGATCTCGGCCAAGCGCGACGAGAACGGCCTTGTGCTGCGCAACTTCTCGGCGGATGCCAGGGCGCTGACGGCCAAGGCCTCGGGGTCGCTTGCCACCGGCAATGCGGATGTCACGGCCACGGCTTCGGCCAATCTGAACGTGCTGGGCGCGGGCTATGGTGGTGCGGTCGATCTGAACGCGCATTATACCGAAGGCGGAGAGGGCCGCCGCGTGGTGCTTAATGCCACCGGCAACGGCGTGGCCGTGGGCCAGCCGCAGCTGAACAAATTCCTGCAGGGCAAAACGGTAATCGACCTGAATGCGCTGGAGAAAGATGGCGATATCTCGCTCGATCAGTTCAATATCTCGAACCCCAATCTGAAGGCCACGGGCTCCGGCGCGCTGAAGGACGGGCAGGGAGAGATCGATGTGAACCTGACGAGCGATCTGTCGGGGCTGGGCGCGCCTTACCGCGGCAAGATCACCGCCGATGCAGCGGTGAAGGAGCGCGCGGATGGCCGCCTGATCACGCTCAAGGCCAATGCCGCCAATGTGGCGGTGGGTCAGTCTCAGGCCGATAAGCTTCTGGCGGGCAATTCCGCGCTGGAACTGGCGGTCCTGCAGAACGGCACGGATATCGAGCTGCAGAAATTCACCCTTTCGAACCCGCAGCTGAGCGCCGATGCCAGCGGCACGGTGACCTCGGGCGCGCGCAAGATCGATCTGAATGCGCGGCTGGCCAATACCGCCCTTCTGGCACCGGGTTTCCCCGGTCCACTGACGGTGAAGGGGCAGGTGACCGATAATGGCAGCCAGTATGGTGTGAATATCTCGGCGAATGGACCGGGCAACACCGATGCCACGGTCACCGGCACGCTGGCGTCCGATTTCGGCACGGCCAATCTGGCGGTGAAGGGCGGCACGCAATCGGCGCTGGCCAATGCGTTTATCTCGCCGCGCTCGGTCGAGGGGCCGCTGCGCTTCGATCTGGACCTGAACGGGCCACTGGCGCTCAATTCGCTGTCGGGCACCGTCTCGGGGCAGGGGCTGCGGTTCAGTGCGCCGACGCTGTCGCTGTCGCTGGAAGGGATCAATGTGGATGCCCAGCTGGGCAATGGCCGCGTAAACCTGACCACCAGCGCCAATTTCCAGGAAGGTGGCACGGTGAAAGTGTCGGGCCCGATCACGCTTTCGGCGCCCTATAATAGCGATCTGACCATTGCGCTGGACCGCGCGCGCTTCCGTGACCCGAACCTCTATGACACCCGTGTCACGGGGCAGCTGGGGATCAATGGCGCGCTGACCGGCGGGGCGAAGATCGCGGGCAAGCTCGCGCTCTCGGATACCGAGATCCGCGTGCCCTCGACCGGCCTTGGCGGGGTGGAATCCATTCCCGATATCACCCATGTGGCGGAATCCGCGGCCTCGCGCGCCACGCGGGCCAAGGCGGGTGTGCTCGAGACCGAAAGCGAGAGCTCGGGAGGGTCTTCGGTGGCCTTCCCGCTCGATATTACCATCTCGGCGCCCAACCAGCTGTTCGTGCGCGGACGCGGGCTCGATGCCGAACTGGGTGGCCAGCTGCGGATTACCGGCACCACGGCCAATGTTATCCCGATCGGCAGTTTCGAGCTGGTGCGCGGGCGGCTTGATGTGCTCAATCAGCGCTTCACGCTCGATAACGGCTCCATCGCGCTGCAGGGCGAGTTTGTGCCCTATATCGATTTCTCGGCGACCACGACGAAGAATGACTACGCGATCACGCTGGGGATCTCGGGGGAGGCGACCTCGCCCGATCTGGATGTGACCTCTTCGCCGGAGCTGCCGCAGGAAGAGGTGCTGGCACAGCTGCTGTTCGGGCAGGGGCTGAACAATATCTCGGCGCTGCAGGCGGCAGAGCTTGCGTCCGCTGTGGCGACGCTGGCCGGACGCAACGATAACGGGATCATGTCCAAGCTGCGCAATAGCACGGGGCTCGATGATCTGGATGTCGGCACCGATAGCGATGGCAATGCCACCGTGACCGCCGGCAAATATATCTCGGACAAGATCTACACCGATGTCGAGCTGGGCTCTTCGGGCCAGACCGAGATCAATCTCAATCTCGATCTGACCAAAACCATCACGGCCAAAGGTTCGGTCGGGTCGGATGGCGATAGCGGGATCGGCGTCTATCTGGAGAAAGACTACTGAAAAGGGGCCTTCGGGCCCCTTTTTCATTCCGTCTGTTCGGGTAGCGGTTTGGTAGAGCCGGTGCGCTCCTTGCGCAATTCGGCATTGAAGGCGGCGCCGAACAGGATCGCGAAGGCCGAGAGATAGAGCCACAGCAAAAGCGCAATGACCGCCCCAATGGAGCCATACAGTTTGGAATAGCTGGCGAAATTGCTGAGATAGAAGGTCAGCCCGTAGCTGGCCGCTCCCCAGACCAGCGTGGCGATCACCGCGCCCAGCGTAAACAGCTTCTCGCGCGGGCGGCCCATTTTGCGCGGGCCGTAGCGGTAAAGAATGCCCAGCACCGTCAGCATCAGAAGGAACATCGCAGCCCAGGGCAAGCCGGAGAGCATCAGGTTGGTCAGCGCCATCAGCGCCGGATTGCTGTGGAAGGGCAGGACGTTGAGAAAGACCGGCACGGCCACAATGGTGGCCAGCGCCACGATCATCACCGCGACCAGCGCCATCGTCATGAAATAGGCGAAGAACAGGCTCCAGATCGTATTGCGCGGCTTTACCCCGTGGATCACGTTCAGTCCGAGCACCAATGCGCCCACGCCTGCGCGTGCCGAAAACAGCGTGATGGCCAGTGAGACGATCGTGCCCCAGCCGATGGAGGAATTGGTCGAGATCAGCCAGCTCTGGATTTGTGCGTAAAGCAGGTTCCATGCCTGCGGCGGAATGAAATTATCGGCCACCGCCAGATAGGTGCGGATGGTGTTGGCATCGGCGAAGGCGGTCCAGATCGCAATGGTGGCCGACACACCCGGAAAGACTGCGAACATCGCATAGAAGGCCACGCCCGCCGCGATCAGCCCGATATTGGCATTTGCCAGTCGTCCGACCAGCTGTGCCGTGAATCTCCACGAAAGGCTCAGGATATGGGGGGAAATGACGGCCACAGTGTCTCCTTTTCGCTTGTTAGCTAAGCGGCAAGACAGGTTTTGGGCAATGGGTCGGAGAAAATCTGTCTGACGCATTGCCCTTTTGGTCACGGTTTCGTATCCAAACTCCAATCGTCAGGACCCGGGTGCGACTCCCGGGTGGCTCTTCCGGCCGCCGATCCGCCGGAGAAACCCGTTAAAAAACGAACCGAAGATTCCGTGAAGCCCGCAAGATCCGCAGGCCGAGACGGTTAGGATATGACATGAACCTTGATGCTTATCGCAAATCTTGGGTCGGCAGCTTGCGTGCAGACGTGCTGTCGGGCCTTGTTGTGGCGCTGGCGCTGATCCCCGAAGCCATCGCCTTTTCCATTATCGCCGGTGTGGACCCCAAAGTGGGTCTCTATGCCAGCTTCTCCATTGCCGTGATCACCGCCATCGTGGGCGGCCGTCCGGGGATGATCTCGGCGGCCACCGCCGCCACCGCCGTCCTGATGGGCAGCCTCGTACGCGACCACGGGCTGGAATATCTGCTGGCGGCTACCGTGCTGGCGGGTCTGATCCAGATCCTGATCGGCGTCAGCCGTGTGAGCTTCGTGATGCGATTTGTCTCGAAATCGGTGATGACCGGTTTTGTGAACGCGCTGGCGATCCTCATCTTCATGGCGCAGATCCCCGAGATGGATCCGTCGAGAGTGCCGATGTTCACCTTTGTGGTGATTGCGGTGGCCTTGGCGATCATCTACATCCTGCCGCGCTTCACCAAGGCGGTTCCCTCGCCGCTGGTGGCGATCGTGATCCTCACGGCCTGTTCCATCGGCTTCGGGTGGGATGTGCGCACCGTGGGCGATATGGGCAAGCTGCCCGATGCGCTGCCGGTCTTCCTGCTCCCCGATGTGCCGTTCAACCTCGAGACACTGAAGATCATCTTCCCCTATGCGCTGGGGGTGGCCGTGGTCGGGCTTCTGGAAAGCCTGATGACGCAGAACCTGATCAATGACCTGACGGATACGAAATCCTCGCGCAATCAGGAATGTGTGGGGCAGGGCATCGCCAACGGGATCACCGGTTTCATCGGTGGTATGGCAGGCTGTGCGATGATCGGCCAGTCGATGATCAATATCAAATCCGGCGGTCGCGGGCGTCTGTCGACGTTGGTGGCGGGCGTGATGCTGCTGATCTTCTGTGTAGTGCTGGGCCCGTGGGTCAGCCAGATCCCGATGGGGGCGCTGGTGGCGATCATGATCATGGTGTCGATCGGCACGTTCAGCTGGTCCTCGATCCGCGATCTGGCGACCCATCCCAAGACCTCGAGCGCGGTGATGCTGGCCGTGGTGGTTGTGGTTGTGGCGACCCATAACCTTGCCATCGGTGTGTTGGTGGGTGTGCTGCTATCGGGCTGCTTCTTTGCGGCCAAGATCGCGCGCCAGTTCCATCTGACCTCCGAGCTGTCGTCCGACGGGCGCGTGCGCACCTATCGGGTGCACGGGCAGCTCTTCTATGGTGCCACGGAAGATTTCATGGCAGCCTTCGATTTCCACGAGACGCTGGATCGGGTGGTGATCGATGTGACCGATGCCAAGATCTGGGATCTTTCGGCGGTTTCTGCCGTTGACATGGCGGTGCTGAAATTCCGCCGTGACGGGGCGGAGGTCGAGCTGGTCGGGATGGACCGGATGTCGGAGAGCCTTGTCGGGCGTCTGGGGCAGGCCGATAAACCCGGTGCCGATGCGGCGCTTTCGGGCCATTAAGGAGAAGAGAATGGACAAAAAGATCATCTCTTTCGTCGACGGATCGCATTATTCCGCGAGCGTGTGCGACTATACCGCCTGGGCGATGGCGCGGCTGGGCGCACCGGCCGAGCTCGTTCATGTGCTGGGTCGTGCGCCCGAACCCAAGGAGGATCTGTCGGGGACGATCGCGCTTGGCGCGCGCTCGTCGCTGATGGAACAGCTGGCCACCATCGATGCACAGCGCGCCAAGCTTGTCTCGCAGCGGGGCCGTGCAATCCTCGAGGATGCACAGGCGCGGGTGATCGAGGCCGGTGGCACCGGAGTAACCACCCAGCTGCGCAATGGCGAGCTTCTGGATGCGGTGACCGAGCGCGAGGCGGAAGCCCGCGTCATGATCATCGGCAAACGCGGCGATCAGGCCGATATCGCGATGGACCATCTGGGCTCCAATCTCGAGCGGGCAATCCGCTCGAGCAAGGTGCCGGTGCTGGTAGCCAACCGTGCCTTTTCGCCGGTGGCCAAGGTGGCCATCGCCTATGATGGCGGGGTCTCGGCCAAGCGGGCGATGGCCGTGCTGGCCACCTCGCCGATCTTCACCGACCTGGAGGTGCAGGTGGTGTCGGTGGGCGAAGGGGCCGAGGCCAAAGCCCGCGAGGGCTGCGCGATGCTCGAAGGGTCGGGCCTGAAGACCCGTCCCGTGTCCATCGAGGGCGAGCCCGAGAAAGCGCTGGTGAAACATATCGAGAGTGACGGGATCGATATGATCGTGATGGGGGCCTACGGCCATTCGCGTATCCGCTCCTTCATCATCGGCTCGACCACCACCGCCTTGATCCGCGCCTGCAAGGTGCCGGTGCTGCTGATGCGCTAATCACGCATTCGCGACAGATCACACCCAAAAAAACGGGGCGCGTCACGGAACGGTGGCGCGCCTTTTTCGTTGTCTAGGTGAAACGCATGGAGGGCCGTGCGGTGTGGGATTTCCGCGCCCGGCCCGTAACCAGAGGAGACCATTTCATGGACAACGTTCTGCAAGTCAAACCCAAAGCCGAAAAAGTGAATACTGGTGTCGAAGGCAAGAAAGTCATGGCCAAAGCCGTGAACCAAGTTGCGTCCGACGTCTATAAGCTGGCGATCAAAACGCAGTTCTATCACTGGAATGTAGAGGGCCCGCTGTTCCGTCCGCTGCACCTTCTGACCGAGGAGCAATATGGCGAGTTGTTCGAGAGCGCCGATGTCATCGCCGAACGCGTGCGCGCCCTGGGCGAGCTGGCACCGATGAACCTCAAGCAACTCAACGCCTTCTCGCAGCTGGACGAGCTGGATGGCAAGCCCACGGCGGAAGAGATGATTGCCGATCTGGTGAAAGATCATGAGGCGATTGCTGCCCGCATTCAGGATGTGATCGAGCTGGCCGACGAGCATAACGACCACGCCACCGACGATCTTCTGGGTGGCGTTGCAGGCCAGCACGAGAAAATGGCATGGATGCTGCGTTCGCATCTTGCGAAATAAGCGGAGCGGATCTGCGATGGAAAACCGGGCATCAAGCCCGGTTTTTTTATGCCTTGAGGAGGCTGCCGCAAGGGCGCCCTGATTATGCGGCGTTTCGGGTATGCCATGCAGATAGCATAAAGCCCCGGCCTGAAGACCGGGGCTCTGGCGGCAGTGCCGTGAGTGTTATTTCAGGCGCTCGACAACCGCGTCCGAGAAGAGATCGACAAGGGCATTGTAATAGACCGGATCATCGACCGTAAGTGCCGTTGCATCGGTGCCCTCGGGCAGGGAGACAGCGATATTGGGGAAGCCGACATCCAGGTCATAGTGATCGAATTTGGCGTTGTCGGTGGCGGAATAGACGTTGATCTGCGCGCCCATCTTGGTGTCGCCAATATCCGCCAGATGATCCCAGGTGCTGGCAACTTCGGCGCTCGTGATGTCGACCTTGATGCTGGAGCCGAGCTTTTCGGCGTCATAGGCGGGACCCAGATCCGCGATGATCTGCGTCTCGACATCGGCAGCCATCTTTTCATAGAAAGCCGTTGCGGCCGGATCCGTCACGCCCTCGATATCGGTCGTCACGTTGACGCTGTTGACGGGGCCGGATGCGGCGAAAGCAGCGCCTGCGGAAAGCGCGAGCGCACTGGTCAGAGCAAGGATGCGTTTCATTCGTTTTCTCCATTTACGCGGCCCTCATCGGGGTCGCTCATATGGCAGATCAACGCGGATTGTCCGAAGCGGTTCCCCTAAGGAAGACGGCGGCGCGAAAGAACGGGCGGCTTTATGCCGATGAAATAAAATGAAAAAGCCCCGGACGCGATGCCGGGGCTTTGGAGTTGATTGATAGATGGCTCAGGCCAGAAGAGTTTCGGTCGAGCTGAAGAACATGGCCTGACTCACCGCCGATTGAACCTGTGTCTCGGTATAGGGCTTGGTGATCAGGAAGGCCGGTTCGGGGCGTTCACCCGTCAGCAGACGTTCCGGGAAGGCGGTGATGAACACGACCGGCAGATTGTCGAACTGGCCGAGGATGTCGTTGACAGCATCGATCCCCGAGGAGTTGTCGGCCAGCTGGATGTCCGCCAGAATAAGATCGGGCTTCTCGCGCGCGGCAAGTTCCACGGCCTCGGTACGGGTACGGGCAATGCCGGTTACCTGATGGCCGAGTTCTTCGACGATCGCGCGGATGTCCATCGCGATGATAGCTTCATCCTCGATGATCATGACCTTGCCAGCGACCGAGTTCTCCATCTCGCGCAGAGCGATTTCGACCAGTTCTTCGGCCTCGGCAGTCTCGATCTGCATGATCGACCCGACTTCCTCGAAACGGAACCCCTCGATCGTATGCAAGAGAAGCGCCTCGCGGGTATTGGGCGTCAGGCTCGCCATGTGGTCCTGCGCGCGCATCTCCAGGCTGCCTGTGGCTTCGTCCAGCGGCGCGCCTGCGGAGGCCCAGACCAGATGGAAGGCATGGAACAAAGCGACCTTCGGATCCGTTTCCTGTTTGAAGATACCATCCTCGGCCAGAATGGCCTCAAGGGTCGCCGCCGCGTAGCGATCACCCGTGTCTTGGCTCCCCGTCAGCGCACGCGCGTAACGGCGCAGGTAAGGCAGGTTCGCAGCGATTGCGCCGGCGATATCGGTGGGCATGTAAAAACTCCCAAATTTTCGTTTTCCAAGGAACCAACGTCATTGTGCCGCGTTTGGTTCCATGTAAAAACAGCTGTGATCGGAACCATAGGTATGACCAACGAAATGGCTGACGACAAGTCGCGAGCCAGCATAAAGGAGCAGATCAATCAGAACCTGAAGAAAGCTTTCGACCAGGCGCTGAATGAGGATGTTCCCGATCGCTTTAAAGATCTGCTGGCACAATTACGTGCAAAGGAGGGCGACAAATGACTTCGCCCTCCTCTGACACCAAAACGATCCTTGATCCGCGCGACGAGTTGCCAGAGCACCTGCCAGCCCTGCGGGCCTTTGCGATGTCGCTGACGCGCAACTCGGCGACTGCGGATGACCTCGTGCAGGATACGATTGTGAAAGCATGGTCGAATATCGAGAAATTTCAGGTGGGCACCAACATGCGCGCTTGGCTTTTTACGATCCTGCGCAACACGTTCTATTCTGACCGCCGCAAGCGCAAACGCGAAGTGGCCGATCCGGACGGTGTGCATGCCGCAGCCTTGTGCGAACGGCCCGCCCATGACGGGCGGCTGGCAATGAACGATTTCATGGTGGCCTTCGATCAGCTGACGCCGGAACATCGCGAAGTGCTTATTCTCGTGGGGGCATCGGGATTCTCCTATGAGGAAGCGGCCGAGACCATGGGGGTTGCCGTCGGCACCGTCAAAAGCCGTGCCAACCGCGCTCGCGCGCGACTGGCCGAAATGTTGAAGCTGGAGGAGGGCGAAGATATCCTCTCCGGTATGGATGCCACATCGCTGGCGGTAATTGGTAAATCTGGGACTGCCGCTGCATGACACGAAAAGAAGGATCGACGGGGTCGTTCATCGACCGCCTCGGTGTGCGCCTTGCGATCTTTCTCGCAGTGGCTCTGTTCCCGCTACTGCTGATTTCGGCCATCCAGTCCAACTCGCTGCTTCAGGAAGCGCGGGCGCGGTCCGAGGCCGCGTTGATGGGGGAAACATTGCAGGCTGTGACAGGCGAGACCCGCCTGTTGCAGCAGGCGCAGGCCGAGGCACGGTTCCTCGCCTATACCCTGCCACCATTCCTCAACGATATGGATGCGTGCAGCGCGCAGATGCGCAAGGCGGTGGAGGCCGATCCCGCACTGTCGCTTGCGGCGTTTGTCGACAAGAACGGGCAGATGGAATGTTCATCGCGCAATGTGACCTATGATTTTTCCAAAGATGAGCATGTCCAGGGCATCCTGCCGTTGGAAACGCCCAGCTTTGTGCTCAATCCGCACGGGCCTGTCTCCGGCACTGCAGTGATCGGCGCGACCCATCCGGTCTATAGCGTGGATGGCGAGAAGCTCGGTTTCGTCTCGCTGAGCTTGCCGCATTCCTCGGTGCTCCATAAGGAAAGCGAGCCCGATACTCTCGGGTATGACGTTGATAACGCGCTGGTTATCATGACGTTCGATGCCAATGGTTCGGTGCTCACATCGTCGGGTGACCTGAAAAAAGCGCAGACTTATCTGCCCGCGCACCGTGCGCTGAAAGCGCTGGCCGGCCCTAATGCTCTGACCTTCACAGCCCGTTCCAATTCGGGGCAGGAGCGGGTCTATTCCGTGCTCGAGCTTCTGCCGGGGCAGCTATACGCTATGGGAAGCTGGCCCGCAAAATCGTCGATCTCGATGAACCCCGTGGCGGATGTTTCCCCCATCCTTGTGCCGACCCTGATGTGGCTGGCCAGCCTGCTTGTGGCCTATTTTGCTATGCAAAAGCTGGTGATCGGCCATGTGAAGCGGCTGTCACGGGCCTTGCGTGGTTTTGCCTCCGGGTCGCGTCGCGTTGGCAACCTGAACTATGCGGGGGCGCCGAAGGAAATTCAGGATCTGGCACTCTCCTACGAGAAGATGACCGAGACGATCCTGCATGATGAGGCCGAGCTGGAGGATATGATCCACCATCAGGAAGTGCTTCTGCGTGAGGTCCATCACCGCGTGAAGAACAATCTTCAGCTGATCGCCTCGATCATTTCGATGCAGATCCGCAAGGCGCGCTCGCCCGAGACCAAAGAGCTTATGAAGGGCCTTCAGGAGCGGGTCATCAGCTTGGCGACGATTCACCGCGGGCTTTACCAGACCTCGGGTCTGACCGACATCACGGCCAACGAGCTGCTGCCCGATATCGTGAGGCAGATCTCCGCGCTGGCTACGGGGCCGGAACGGCGCATCGATGTAAACTGTCACGTTGACGAGATCCGCCTGACGCCGGATCAGGCCGTGCCGCTCTCGTTGCTGCTGACAGAAGCGATGACCAATGCGATGAAATACGCTGGCACGAAAGACGGGTCGCGTCCCGATTTGCAAATCTCGCTTTGCAAGATAGGGGGCGGATATGTGCGGCTGGCGCTTGAGAACTCGATGGATCCCGATGCCGAACCCGCCTCACCGGATAAAAGCTCCGGTTTGGGGTCGCAGCTGTCGCAGGCCTTCGTGCAACAACTCAATGGCGAGCTGAAATCGGCAGCCGAGGCGGACCGTTATCGCCTGACGGCCGAGTTCAAGCTGGCCGAGTTGCAGGAAGCCGAGCTCCGTCATGCGCGCGATGACGAAGACGATGAAGAGGACGAGGAGTAAGGGGCCAGTCGGCCCCTTATTTCTTGGCGAGCGCGGTTTTCAGGCGCTCGAAGCTTGCCTTGGTGTTCTTGGTTTCCGATTCGGCAATGAAAGCATCGAGCGCGGGCCAGACCTTGATCGCCTTATCGACCACCGGGTCCGATCCAGCGGCATAGAGCCCAGCCTGAATCATCATCTCGGCCTTGTCATAGGCCCCCATCAGGCGGCGTGCCTCCTTGATGAGTTCGTTTTCCTGCGGCGTTGCGGCATCGGGCAGGGACCGCGAGACCGAGCGCAGCAGATCGATCGCCGGAAACCGCCCGCGTTCGGCGATCTTGCGGTCCATCACAACGTGGCCGTCCAGCGTTCCGCGCAGGATATCGGCCACCGGCTCTTCCATATCCGAGCCAGGCACGAGGACCGAGAAAACCGCCGTGATATCGCCCGCCCCCTCGGGACCGGGCCCCGAGCGTTCGGCAAGCCCCATGATCTGCTGTGAGGTGGAAGGCGGGAAGCCACGCAGGGTGGCCGCCTCGCCACCCGCCAGTGCGACTTCACGATGGGCCTCGGCAAAGCGGGTAATACTATCGGCCAGAAACAGCACATGCTGCCCTTTGTCACGGAAATGCTCGGCCACGGTCATCGCGGCCATCGCGCAGCGGCGGCGGACCAGAGGCGATTGGTCCGAGGTTGCGGCGACGATGATCGAGCGCGCCATCCCTTCCGGCCCGAGAACCTTTTCCACGAATTCGCGCAATTCACGGCCGCGTTCACCGATCAGGGCGATCACGGCGACATCCGCTTCCACACCTTTTGCAAAATTGGCCAGAAGCGAGGATTTGCCCACGCCGGAACCGGCGAAGAGGCCTATCCGCTGCCCCTTGACCAGAGGAAGGAGCGTGTTGAAGACGGCCAGTCCAGTTTCAAGGCGGCTGCCCAGCCGGCGGCGTTGGGCCGCGGCAGGGGGGCGGGCGCGGATATTACGCTCAATTGCGCCGCGCATCAGCGGCTGACCATCCAGCGGATTTCCGAACGGGTCGATGATTCGACCGATCCACGAACTGTCGGGAGAAATTCCGGTTTGTCCGAGAAGATCGACGCGATCATCTATCGCGAGCCCGTCTGCCGCCCCATCGGCCAGGAGTTTGACGTGATCGGGTTCGAGAGCGAGAACTTCGGCGCCGATCTTCAACCCTGACTGGCAAATGATTTCAGCGCGATCTCCAAGGGTTGCAACGCGCGATAGGCCTGTTGCCTCGATCACGCCCTGCCCGACGCGGCTGATCCTGCCCACCGTATGGACTGCGCCAAAGTCCGAAATTGACGAGCGCAGCAAGTCCAAATCTGCATAAGCCATTCTGGCCTCCAATCGTTTTCTAAATGTTTTTTAATGAATCACTCTTAAGCCTTGGTTGAAATCTGAGAGGAGAAACCTCCGTGTTCGAAAAAATCGATGTGATGAATATGGCTGAGTCGATGGCACGCCATGCCGCTCAGCGCCAATCCGCAGTTTCGCGGAACATGGCGAATGCCGACACGCCCGACTACAAGGCGCAGGACGTGACGCCCTTCGCCGAGACCTATCAGGAAGAGGTCGCGATGCCGATGAAGGCAACGCGCTCCGGCCATATCGGTGCGGATAATCTGGTGACATCGCAGACGGTGACCCGCAGCGATTCCGGCACGGCGTCTCCTAATGGCAATACGGTCTCGCTGGAAGACGAGATGGTTAAGGCGGTCGAAACAAAGCGCCAGCACGATCTTGCGTTAACCATATACAAATCAACTTTGAACATTCTGAGAACAAGCGTTGCACGGAGCTGATCATGACTGATTTTGGCGATTCTTTTTCTCTTTCCGCATCGGGCATGAAGGCTCAGGCGCAGCGCCTGCGTTATGTCTCGGAAAATATCGCGAATGCGGATACGCCCGGCTATCACCGCAAACTCACCGAGTTCAAACAGGTGATGGAAGATGGCGGGGCGACAGGTAAAGTCGAACTCGGGAAGGTCGATCTGGATCGCAGCGACCTCAAGCAGATCTATGATCCGGGCAATCCGCTTGCCGACGCGAATGGCTACTATGACGGGTCGAATGTCGATCTGGTCGTCGAGATCGCTGACGCGCGAGAGGCGCAGCGCAGTTACGAAGCAAATATCAAAATGTTCGACCAGACGAGGCAGATGTCCTCGGCTCTGCTCGATATTCTACGCCGCTAACCCCTAGGAGAAGTCTAGAATGGACGTAAAATCATCCCTCGCCTTGCAGGGCTATGCCCAAGGTCGCTCGGCCGCGCAACTCGGGGCGGAGAAAGATCAGTCAGGCGCATCTTCTGCGAGTGAGAATCCGTTTGCCGCATTGGCGACCGACTTTGTCGATACGGTCAAGAATGGCGAGGAAACCGCCAAGGCCGCGATGACCGGTGATGCTGATCCCCACCAGCTGGTTCAGGCGCTGTCGCAGACCGAACTGGCCGTGGAGGCGGCGGTGACCCTGCGGAATAAAGTCGTTGAGGCTTATCAGGAAATCCTGAGGATGCCGGTGTAATTATGAATGACGTCATCTTCTTCGATACATTGCGCGAGGCACTATGGGTCGCTGTGATGATTGCCGCCCCCATGCTGGCCGTCGCCCTGATTGCCGGTGTCGCGATCGGTCTCTTTCAGGCGCTGACCTCGGTGCAGGAGATGACACTGACCTTCGTTCCCAAGGTCGGGGCGATGCTCATCGTATTCTGGGTGTCGATGTCCTTCATGTCGGAACGGTTGGTCGATTTCTTCACGGCAGACATCATTCCTTTGATTGCGGGGAGCTGACCCATGGATAATGCGATTTACGCGGCGCTGACCCGTCAGTCGGGTCTGATGAACGAGATGAACGTGGTGGCGAATAATATCGCCAACGTCTCCACAACAGGCTTCCGCAAGGAAGGTGTCATCTTCGCGGAATATGTGGCGGATCTCGACGGGGCGGAACCGTCGCTTTCGATGGCCTATGGCAACGGGCGCGAGATATCGACCTTGCAGGGGGGGCTGACCGCAACGGGCAATAATTTCGACTTCGCGATCCAGGGGGATGGCTATTTCATGGTCGAGACGCCGCAGGGCAACGCCTTGACCCGTGCGGGGAATTTCGTGCCTTCGGCCGAAGGGATCTTGCAGAACCAGGATGGTTATCCGGTGCTTGATTCGGGCGGTGGCCCGATCTTTGTGCCCTCGGAGGGCGAGCTGTCGATGGCACAGGATGGCACGATGTCGGTCAATGGTGAACCTATTGCCCAGCTCGGCATTTACGACCCCGCCGATCCGGCTGCGATGACCCATTCGGGCGGAACGCTGTTCTATCCGGAAGGGGGAGCACAAGCGCAGGAGTTTCCGCAGGTCCTTCAAGGATTTGTTGAGGAATCGAATGTAGACCCGATCACAGAGGTCGCGCGCATGGTCGAAGTGCAGCGTGCCTATGAGATGGGACAGAAATTCCTAGATCGCGAAGATGAACGCATCCGTAGCGTGATATCGACGCTGACGAAGTAAGGAGAAGCCTTATGCGTGCTCTACAGATTGCCGCCACCGGGATGAGCGCTCAACAGATGCGTGTTGAGGTCATTTCGAACAACCTCGCGAATATGTCGACGACCGGCTACAACGCCCGTCGTGCCGAATTTGCCGATCTGACCTACCAGCAATTGACCCGTCCCGGCACGATCAGTGCCAGTGATGGCTCCGTGGTGCCCTCGGGGGTGCAGCTGGGTCTCGGTGTGCGGCCGACGGCTGTGACGCAGATCCTCGAGCAGGGGTCTCTTGTGAGCACCGGCGGCGATCTGGATGTCGCAATCGACGGTATCGGGTATCTCGAGGTCGAGATGCCCTCGGGCGTGTCGGCCTATACGCGTGATGGCGGGCTAAAACGCTCCGCAGATGGCGAGATTGTCACTTCGGACGGCTATGTCGTAGTTCCGGGGATCACGATCCCCGATGATGCGACCTCGGTTGCCATTAATACTTCCGGCGAGGTCTATGCCTATTTCAGCGATCAGGTTCAGCCGCAGATGATGGGGCAGCTGACCCTTGCCAACTTCACCAACAAGAAGGGCCTCGAGGCGATCGGGTCGAACCTCTTCCTCGAGACGGGCGCCTCCGGTCCGCCGGTTGTAGGTGAGCCGGGTCAGGATGGTCTGGGGACTTTGCGTCAGGGCTATCTGGAAGAGAGCTCCGTCGATCCCGTGCGTGAGATCACCGAGCTGATCAAGGCGCAACGAGGTTACGAGTTGAATTCCAAGGTTATTTCGGCAGCCGACCAGATCCTGAGTGCGACGGTACAGGTGCGCTGATGCGTAGCCTTCTTCCGTTTCTCGCGGTCCTGGCGGCGGTCACCGCAACCGGCCTTCAGGCAGAGGTGGTGGTGGCGACGCGCACGTTACGGGCGCAGACGGTGCTTGCCCCCGAAGATCTCGGGATTGCCGATATGGATGTCCCGGGCGCCATCGTTGATCCTATCGATGCCGTCGGGCTCGAGACCCGTGTCGCGATCTATGCCGGTCGTCCGATCCGTCCAGAACATTTGAGCGCGCCAGCGATTATCGAGCGGAATCAGACCGTATCGCTCGCTTATAACCGCGGCTCTCTGACGATTATTACAGAAGGGCGTGCGCTCGAGCGCGCGGCTATCGGAGATAGTATCCGCGTGATGAATGTCTCTTCCCGCACCACCGTTTCGGCCACGATTTCGGCGGATGGAACCGCCTATGTGAACAAGGACTGATTGTTATGCGCCGCCTGACCCTTCTTTTGATGACCCTTTCGATCCTTGGCTGCCAGCGTCTTGGCGAAGTCGGTCGGACGCCGGATCTGACGCCGGTCGAGAATACGAATGAATATTTTGCCATGAACACGATCCCGATGCCGGAATTGCCCGAAGACCGTTCGCCGGTATCGCAAGCGTCGCTCTGGTCGGGAACGCCGAAATCGCTTCTGGGCGACCGTCGCGCTGCGCGCAAAGGCGATATCATGACGGTGGTTATCGAGATCGACGATAGCGCCAATTTCTCGAATTCGAGCGATCGTAGCCGGTCCGAATCGCAGTCGATGGGCATTCCGTCGCTCTTCGGTATCCCGGAGCAAATCAACAAGGCGCTGCCGGATGGCGCGAGTATGGATAGCGCGGTTTCCACCAATTCCAGCTCGTCTTTCAATGGTGATGGCAATGTCTCGCGCAACGAGCAATTAACCCTGCGGATTGCCGCAACCATCATCGACGTGCTCCCAAATGGCGTTCTGCGGGTGCAGGGCAGTCAGGAGGTCCGGGTAAATTACGAGGTGCGCGAGCTGATCGTGACCGGATATGTCCGCCCCGAGGATATCAGCCGCCAGAACGAGATTACCTATGACAAGATCGCAGGTGCCCGGATCTCCTATGGTGGTCGTGGACAGATCTCGGATGTGCAGCAGCCGCGGATCGGCTCGCAGATCGCCGATATCATCATGCCGTTCTGAGGGGAGTTAGATGGGTAAGTTACTTCCGGTCATCTTCGTGATCCTCGGGCTTGCGATTGGCGGCGGTGCAGGCTTCTTCCTGCGCCCCGCTCCGCCCCCGCCTGAGGAAACGGCAAGCGCCGAAGGCGATGGCGCAGCCGAGGGAGAGCACGCCGCCGAGGATGGGGAGGCCGCAGAAGGCGAGGAGGGGGTGCCGACCTCCGAATTCGTCAAGCTCAACAACCAGTTCGTTGTGCCCCTGCTGGATGCGACCCGAGTTCGCGCGATGGTGATCCTCTCACTGTCGGTCGAGATGCCGGTCGGTGGCACGGAGCGCGTCTATGCGGTCGAGCCAAGACTGCGCGATTCCTTCCTGCAGGTTCTGTTCGATCATGCGAATAATGGCGGTTTCGAAGGGGTCTATACTTCGACCGACAGGATGACAGAACTGCGTCGGGCTCTGTTGGAAACCGCGCGCACTGTGGTGGGCAAAGACGTCAAAAGCATCCTCGTGTCGGATATTCTCCGCCAAGATAGCTGAGGAACGGCGCAGGTCCTTATGATTGACATGCGCGGAAATTTGCGAGTCTTGCGCGTCCAGCTAGTAAACTACACAAGCATTGTGCGCGGCTTACATTGGCAAGCTCCTCCGAAAACGCCTATATGGGGCGAAAGACAGGAGTTTGCCCGTGACGATCCATTTGCATGAGGGAGATCTGCCGGAAGGGTTGGATCTTGGCGCGGTAGTGGCCATTGATACCGAAACGATGGGGCTTGATCCGCGCAGGGACCGCCTGTGCCTCGTGCAGCTCAGTAGCGGCGACGGTAACGCCCATTTGGTCCAGATCGCCAAGGGGCAGACGGAGGCCCCGCGCCTGTGTGCCCTGCTGGCCGATCCCGAGATCGAGAAACTTTTCCACTTCGCGCGGTTCGACATCGCAGCGCTTTATAACGCCTTCGGTGTTGTGACTGCGCCGGTGTTCTGTACAAAGGTCGCCTCGAAGATGGTGCGCACCTTCACCGACCGCCATGGCCTGAAACTGCTTTTGCAAGAGGTGGCGGGGGTCGATATCTCCAAACAGCAGCAGAGCTCCGATTGGGGCGCTCCGGTTCTGACCGAGGCGCAGAAAGAATATGCGGCCTCCGATGTCCTGCATCTGCACAAGCTGAAGGCGGGGCTTCTGCCGCGTCTCGTGCGCGAGGACCGTCTGCAGCTCGCCCAGGCCTGTTTCGACTTCCTGCCCGCCCGTGCCCAACTGGATCTTCTGGGATGGGACGAGCCGAGCGATATCTTCCATCACTAAGCCCAGTCCTCCATGATCCGTGACAACCGCCATTCCATGCTGGTCACCTGGGCCAAGACGCTGCTTCCTCTTGCGGCGCTTGTTCTGCTGTCGTCGGTCTTCCTGATCGGGCATCGGGTGGAGCCGGGCACGGTCATTCCCTATTCCGATGTCGATATCGAGGAACTGGCGCGTGAGCCGCAAGTGGTGGCGCCGGAATATGCCGGTGTCACAAAAGAAGGCGCTGCCCTTTCGGTGCGCGGTTCGCGGGCGATACTCCAGCCCGGAAATGGCGACGGGAGTTCGGTGCAGCAGCTTGTGGCCAAGCTCCAGACACGGTCCGGGCTCGTGGTCGATCTCAATGCGACGGCGGGTCAGATCCGCCCCGATGAAGATCTGATAGAGTTGAGCGAGGGTGTGGCGATGCAGACATCGACCGATTACCGGATGCGCTCCGACCTGATCGAGATCAGCACGGACCAGACCCGCGTCCTTTCGCCCGGTGCGGTGCATGGCGAGGCGCCGATGGGGGTGCTCGATGCGGGTGCGATGGAGCTTTCCCAGCCCGAGCCGGGTGGGTCCAATAATCTGCTCTTCACCAAGGGCGTGAAGCTGGTATACCAGCCCCAAGAATGAAGGTGGTGTGATGCGGCAAATCTTGACGGCAATCATTGTGGCGGCTTCGATGGCGATCCCGTCGCTTGGCGCGGCGCAACAGGTGGATTTTGGCGGGCTGTCGACGAATACGAAGGCTCCAGTGGAGATCACCTCCGACAGTCTGCAGGTCGACCAGTCGACCGGTGAGGCTGTCTTCCGTGGGAATGTTCTCGTTGTGCAGGACGATATGCGCCTGAAAGCGGCGGAACTGCATGTGGAATACGGTCAGACGCAGAGCGAGATCAACCGGCTGATCGCTTCAGGCGGTGTTACGCTGGTGTCGGCGAGTGATGCGGCCAAGTCGCAGGATGCGGTCTATGACGTGCGCAATGGCAATCTGGTCATGACGGGTGATGTGCTGCTGACCCAAGGCGATAACGCGCTCTCCGGTAACAAGCTGACGGTCGATCTGACGACCGGGACAGGGCAGATGGACGGGCGCGTGCGCACGATTCTGGCGCCCGGGGGGCAATGATGGACGCAGCACCCGAACCGGCCAGCCATGGGCTGAGCGTAACCAATCTGCGCAAGGGCTACCGCAAGAAGGTGGTTCTGCGTGATGTGTCGCTGCGGCTGAACCGTGGCGAGGTGGTAGCGCTGCTAGGCCCAAACGGTTCGGGCAAGACCACCTGTTTTTACAATATCGCGGGGCTGATCACGCCGGATGCGGGGCAGGTGAGCATTGATGGTCGCAACGTGACCGGTCTGCCCATGTATCGCCGCGCGCGATTCGGAATCGGCTATCTTCCGCAGGAAGCGTCGATCTTCCGCGGGTTGACGGTCGAGCAAAATATTATGGCCGTTTTGGAAATAGCGGTGGAGGACCGTCACCGCCGCCGTGAACGGCTCGAGGAATTGCTAAGCGATTTCTCGATCGAACATCTGCGCAATTCGCCCGCTCTGGCGCTTTCGGGGGGCGAACGCCGCCGCTGCGAAATCGCGCGCTGCCTCGCAGCGGACCCGAAATATCTGCTGCTCGACGAGCCCTTCGCGGGCGTCGACCCGATCGCGGTGGGCGATATCCGCCATCTGGTGGCGCAGTTGAAAGAGCGTGGCATCGGGGTGCTGATCACCGATCATAACGTGCGTGAAACACTTGAAATCGTTGATCGCGCCTACATCCTGCACGATGGTCAGGTGCTCATGTCGGGCACGACGGAAGAGGTCGTCAATAACGAGGACGTCCGTCGCGTCTATCTCGGTCAGGATTTCCGCTTCCAGTAACTGGCGGATTTTACAGCGATGTGAGGCCGTAAGAACGTGCCGTCACATGGCTGTCATGTGCTGCAATGCGGCGACGATCACCCGTTGACTTCCCCTTGGGATCGTTCCCAAATGTAATCAAATGCGTGATCTGGTCATCATATTCCCGATGCTTTGCGCAGCCCTCACGGTGGCTGCCCGGTCCGCTTTTTTCCTTGCCCGATGTCGGGAACGAGCAGGAAAGGTGTGCCCCCTCACAGAATTTAACCGACTGTAAATATGGTGCCGAGCACCGTTGGTCAGTCATAAAGGAAGGAGACGCCATGCGTTACCAAATTAGCGGCAAACAGCTTGATATCGGTGAAGCTCTGCAGACCCATGTCAAAACCGAGCTGGGCAGCACGGTCGAGAAATATTCTCAACGACCGACCGATGCCACCGTCGTGTTTTCGAAAAACGCGCATGAGTATATCTGCGAAGCGACCGTGCACCTGTCCACGGGTCTGACTGCGCAGGCCAAAGGCGTAGCGACCGAGGTCTATGCTGCCTTCGACGCCCTTCAGGAAAAAATGGATAAACAGCTGCGCCGCCATAAGCGCCGGCTGAAAGACCATCAGGCGGCACGCACCACCGCAGTTGAATTCGAAGCGGCAGGGCTTTATGTGCTGGCACCGGAAGAGGAAGACGAATCGACCGGCGCGGAAGGGGGCGATGCGCCCATGATCGTGGCGGAGATGGAGACGCGGGTTCAGACCCTCTCTGTCGGTGATGCGGTGATGCAGATGGAGCTCGCCCATAAGCCGCTTTTGGTCTTCCGCAACGAAAAACATGGCGGGGTTAATGTTGTCTATCAGCGTGAAGATGGCAATATTGGCTGGATTGACCCCCGTCACAGCAAGTAAGCGCCTGATCTCCGAAAGGCGCGGAAAAAGGACCGATGGATCTATCCTCTCTGCTTCGCCCGTCAGCCGTTCGCGCGGTTGCCAATGTGGCTAGCAAAAAGCGTCTGTTTCAGGATCTGGCAGATATCGCGGCACAGGCTTACGGGCTTGATGCCGCGGTTATCGTGGATGCGCTGCAGGAGCGCGAAAGCCTAGGGCCGACCGGTGTGGGCCATGGCGTCGCGCTGCCGCATGCGCGTCTGCACGGGCTGGATCACGTTGTGGGCGTGTTCATGCGTCTGGAAAAACCGCTCGATTTCGATGCGGTGGACCGCCAGCCTGTGGATCTGGTCTTTGGCCTTCTGGCACCCAAAAGCTCGGGCGTGGACCACCTGAAAGCGTTGGCGCTCGTGTCGCGCACGATGCGCAATGAAGACACCTGCAAAAAACTGCGCTCCAACACCGATCCGGCTGCCCTGCATGGCGTATTGACCACCACGCATGGGCTTGCGGCCTAGGCCGTCCAGTCGGTGAAGCCGAACTGCATGTAATCACGGGAATAGGCGTCTTTCACCGCCTGTTCCAGCTCTGCCGAATAAAGGTCGGCCAAGGCGACACGCCCCTGATCGGACACCGGCAGGGGCGCTTTGCTGTCCAGCCCCACCGTTTTCAGGAGATAGGGCAGGTCCGTGGCCATCCGGTCCTCGCGCACCAGCAGGTCTGGCGTGGCAAAGCTGGCAAAGGCCTGCAGCATGGTCGACTGGCTCGCCCAGAGCTGGTGCACAGGCAGGCTGGTCTGACTGTTGAGGCTGGATTTCAACCAGAGCGCAAACTCCAGCAAGGCAGCGCGATGGGCCGTCAGATCGAGCGACTGTCCGTCCTTGGGCAAGGGCAGTTTGTAGGTCATGCGCAGCGCCTCGCGGGTCTGGGCGAAATTGTCCCAATCCAGGAGCGCGATAAAGGCCAGATGCACCCGCATCACCGGATGGCGCAACACGGTGAAGCTACGATGCTGCGGGGTCTGGCGTTTCCACTGTCGCAGGGTCTTTTGCGAGAAACCTTCGGTAATCTCGCCCAATGTCCCCATCCAGCCGCGCAGCTCCACATCGGAGGCAGGGCGTAGCGGCATATAAAGCAGGCCGGCCTTGCCGGAGCTGGTCCCGATGAAACCCGGCACATTCGGCCCGCGGCGGGGCTCGAAATTGGGGGTGCGCGAGAGGTTGAACCGGTCAAGACGGGCGAGTGAGGCCTCCATCTGCGCGAAATTCGTGACCTTCTCCTCCAACCCTTCGGGGTTCTGCACGACCAGACTGTCGGGTAGGGCATCGGGGCCATCGGCCACGCCCAGCCATTTGGCCAATCCGTTGAGCACCTCGATATCCTGCGCATCCTCGTAATCGATATAGAAGGCGCTCTGGCCCGAGACCTGAAGCGCGTTCATTATCTTGATCTGGAAATTCTGCAGTGCCTCGAGATGGTCCTCGAATTCCACCGCATCAAACTCGGCTTGTGCCACGCGGCGGTGCTTGGCATCGCCAAGCTTCCACTGACCGGTCGAGCGCGCGATCTTCAGGCTGACATAGCTTTCGATCGGATTGCGGGTCAGCACGATCTTGGCGCATTTGGGGTCGTTGAGCATCGGCCCGAGCACGCGCGGATCATGTTCGTGGAAATAACGGCAGCCGTTCAGACCCGGCGCCTTGCGGATCTTTTTCCACAGCTCCTTGGGGTCGGCATCGCGCGTGGCCTTGCTGACGCCCAACAGTTCGGCCTTGTTGGGATAGCCGATCAGGACAGGGTTGAAGGCCTCGCCATGGCAATGGGTATCGGGCAGCATATTGATGGCCGCTTCCAGCAGGTTGGAGCCGGTGCGCATCTCGGCCAGAATGACGAAGCTTTCGAAATTTGCCATAGGATCACTTCAATAATGGAGCGCGCTTGCGGCGCGATGTCAGGGAGTCGGGAGAACTCACGATAGAGAAATCCCCCATCAGTTGCGGCTGCATGCCTTGGTTCTTGAGGTTCTGCAGGAATTGCCCGAAGCCGGTCAGGTCCACCATCTGTGGCATCTCGGTGATGCGGCGCGCCGAGCGCGGGCTGATCTCATCGATGATGGTCTGCATATGCTCGGTCGGATTTTCCAGATATTCCTGCAGGTTCCAGAACCGCACCCGTGCCTTCACATACATAGACCGCAGGATCTCCAGCTCGGCCAGCTCGTTCTTCTGCAGCCATGCGGCCTCTTTGCGCACCACCGAAAAGGGTTCGGTCGAGCGGAAAAGCGGGATGGCCCAGGCGCCCGTGATGATCGAGATCTGCGCATTGGGATCGGTTGCGGTGAACCAGCCAAGCGCCTGATTGTCCTTGGCGCTCATCATGAAACACTGCCGCTCGCCGCGCGCGTTCCAGAGCAGGTTGGTCAGGAAGGCCTGCGGAGCATGGTCACGGATCTCCTTATTGGCGGGCAGGCAGCCGTTGAACATCGGGTCACGGCCCGCAAACTCCACCCCCCAAGGCGCAAAAAGCCGCCCGTGCACGCGTCCGGCCACATGTTTCGACAGCCAGCCCTCGAAATTCTCGTAAAGGTCGGAGAACCCCTGAAACAGCGAATAGGGGCCAGCTGTCTTGCCGTTCTCGTGGTCGCGATGCGGAAAACGCGACTGCATATAGAGGCCGGGTCGACCGCGCGTCCGGCGTTCAACCGCTTTGGTAAACAGCCGGTCGATCTTGGACGGGTTCGGCTCGGCAATCTTCTCGGCGGGTTTCTTGACACGCAGGAAGGTCGAATAGAGCCGGTCCGCCTTGGGCCAGATCTTGCGCGCCATGAAACAGTCCGAGCGGCGCAGAAGCTGCAGGTGGTCATCGTAGAAGATATGCGGTTTGCCCTGAAAATCGAATTTGGTCAGGGTGAGCGAGCGGCTTTCGATGGAGGTGGCATAGATGCGGGCGAGCGACTGGAAATAGCTCTCGTCGGGGATCCAGACCTTCTTGAAGTAGCGGTCATAGATGGCACGGTCCTTATCTTTGAGGATCGCGGTCAGGGTCTTGCGGGTCAGACACCACCATTGGCTGCCCATATGCGGCACGAGCCCTTCGGGAAGCTTGCGGTTCACACCCAGCCGGCGCTGGAGGGCGACGTAATCATCGAAGAGGCGGCGGTGTTTGCGCCACGAGAAGGGGAAGCGCAATGTGAAGCGTTCCATATCCAGCCCGCCCTGTGTCCAGCCGACCTCTGATGTGGTGACCGACTCGATGAAATCGGTCCAGGGACGGGCATCAAGGAAGGCGCGTAGCTCGTCGAGCGGGCGCAGCGGCAGGCAGGAGCCAGAGGCCAGATAGACATGGCGGGCGTCTGCGTGGCGGTCGAGCATCTGCTCGGCCCCCGCCTGCGCCGCGGCTACCAGCGACCATGTGCCCCATTCACAGGCGAAGCGCTCGCAGAACGAGACATGCGGAAACTCGGCAAGCGCCTTGACCATGCCATCATAGGCCGAGGCGGAGACGCGTTTGTCGACATGGATGACCACAGGAGCATCCTGCACCGCCCAGTGGCGGGCGACCTCCGCCGCGCGGTCGAGTGCCGTGTGGCACATCATGACAAAGCCCACGCTCATGCCCAGTTCCCCTTGGACATCAGGCCCAGAATTTCCAGCTGGCGCCAGTTGATGTATTTTTCGGACCAGCGGCACCACAGCTCGCCGTCATCGGCCAGCACTTCGGCATAGGCCTTATATTCGCGCGAGCCCGAATAATGCTGTTTGCGGGTGATCTCTTCCTCGACCTTGTCGTTGAGAACCGACAGGAATTTGGCATGGAGCAGGCAGCCTGAGGTCCGTTCGCCGCCCCATTCATCATAGGTCAGGTTCAGGTTGCGGGGCAGGGCCATATGGGTCGAGCTGAGATAGACGTAGTGCTTCTGCCAGCGGATCAGCGGGATCTTGTTGAGCGAGGGTGCCTGATCGGGGGCGTCGGCAAAGAATTTCCGCGCGCGTGGCCCGCCCTGTATCCACAGGTTCTGGTGCAGATGGTTCTTGCTGATCGTGTAATTGCCGCTATCGAACCAGCAGGCGATATCGAACGGGTTCTGGCCCTCCTGATAGGGCTGATCCTCGAGCCGACCCTTGGGATACATATCCAGCAGCATCGCCGGAAAATGCGGGATCTCGTAGGTATCAAGCCAGTCGGTCAGCGCATCGATCGTGCGGGTATCGCAGAAGGGGAAGATAAAGAATTCGTCGGGATCGACGGTCAGGCACCAATGCCCTGTGCCATAGCGGCGCAGTAGATGGTTGATCCAGTCCATCCCGAAGCGCGAGCGCCGGTAGCTCGCATCGGTGCGCCAGAGAGAGACATCGGGCTGGGCCGCGAGATATTCGCGTGAGCCGTCATCCGAGCCGTTATCGACCATGATGAAATGATGGCAGCCCATCTCGCGATAGTAGCGCAGGAAATAGGGCAGGCGGATACGCTCGTTGCGCAGGGTCACGAACACGAGGATATCATCGGGACGGATCGCGCGGGTTCTATCGGCAACAGAGCGCAGCTCGCGGCGTTTGCGGAACGCACGGAACAGGAACTTCTTGCGTTCCAGACGTAATTTATAAAGTTGCCTGACTGTCACTCAATCACTCGCGCCCGCATGTGGCTTTATTGCCCGATCTTCTTTTCAACAGGATTAACGGGCCAATATTTTACCATGGCATCTGTCGTCTGATGGCGGGTTGACCGGGTGCGGTCACGCTAGGCCATCTCGCGGTGGGGGTAAATAATTCGTGGTTAATTAGCTGTGGTTTCATCGGATTTTGTGCCCCTGCTGCCGCGCGTGATCAGGCCCAGAGCCTCGAGATGCGCGGCCGTGGGGCCCGTGGCGGTTGGCGGTCCTGCAAGAATCGGGTCATCGGTCAGGGCGTCGTAATACCGGGTGTAATTCTCGACATGGGTGAAATGCTGCTTGCGATGCTGGTCCTCGCGGGCGCGATCCATCGACGAGGCCAGAAACTTGCTATGCAGAAGGGCACCTGTCATCAGTCCATGCCGTGGATCGAAACCGCGGTTCAGGCGGCGCGGCAGCAGAAGATGGGTCGAGCTGAGATAGGCATAGCGCCAGTGCCAGCGCAGCAGCGGTGTTTTGTGCAGATGGGGCGCATGATCGGGCCTCTCACGGAAGAAGCACCGCTTGCGGGGGCCACCACGGATCGAGATGTTTCCATAGCGGGGCTGATATTCCCAATCATAGCCCCATGCGTCGAATGCGGTAAGATCATCGAGCGACAAGGCACCAGACAGCGGGCCTTCGGGATAGAGATCCAGCATCAGCGCCGCCATCACGTCCTGGCCAGCCGCGTCGAGCTGGCGGGTCAGCGCGGGGAGGGGGGTTGTGTCATGGTCGGGATAGACAAGAAGCTCGTCGGCATCCACCGTCAGACACCATGCGCCCTGCCCATGGGCCAGAAGAAGCCCGTTGATCCAGTCCATACCGAAACGGGCATCGCGGTAGCTCGCACGTGTCTGCCACAGCCAGACGTCGGGTTGGGCGGCCAGATAGGCGGCGCTGTCATCATCCGACCCGTTATCCACCATAAGAAAATGGCGCACCCCGAGACGGCGGTAATGTTTCAGGAAATCGGGGAGGCGCTCCATCTCGTTGCGCAAACAGCAGAACAGCCGGATGTCATCCGGGCCGGCGGTAAATGCGCGCGCGGGCGGCGACAATTTTCTGCGCGCCAGATAGGCGCGCAGAAGGGCGTTCCGTCGTTTTTGTCGCAACCGGTATGCAGACCAGAGCGTGTGGGTCTGCATCGGACAGCACTCCTGACTGGGTCAGGAATTATTCTGCATATTCCGGCGCCTGATGCCAGCGCCATGCATCGGCAATCATGGTTTCCAGCTCGGCGCGTTTGGGCTCCCAGCCAAGGACATCCTTGGCCTTCACCGACCCCGAGACCAGAACAGCGGCATCGCCCTCGCGGCGTTCGCCCTCGGTGATCGGCACTTCGCGATTGGTGACATTGCGCGATTGCGCGATCACTTCCCGCACCGAGAACCCGTTGCCGGTGCCAAGGCAGAAGACCTCGGAGGGCTTGCCTTCCTCGAGCCATTTCAGCCCCAGAACATGGGCATCGACCAGATCCGAGACATGGACGTAATCGCGGATGCAGGTACCGTCGCGGGTGTCGTAATCCGAGCCGAAAACGGTCAGCGCCGCGCGTTTCCCGGCAATCGCATCCAGCATCAGCGGGATCAGATGGGTCTCGGGCACATGTTGCTCACCCACCTGCGCCTCCGGATCGGCACCGGCCACGTTGAAGTAGCGGAAAATCACCGAGCGCAAGCCGTGGCTCTTGCCGAAATCGCGCAGCATATCCTCGATGGCACGTTTCGAGCCGCCATAAGCGTTGATCGGGAATTGCGGGGTTTCTTCATTGAGAACCACACCGTCCTGATCGCCATAGGTCGCGCAGGTCGAGGAAAAGACGAATTTGTCGATCCCCGCATCGATGGCGGCCTCGATAAGGTTGAGCGCGCAATTCACATTGGTCGCCCAGTATTTCGAAGGGTTCTTCATCGACTCGCCAACGAGCGAGAGCGCCGCGAAATGCATCACGGCGACAGGCTGGTATTTGGCGATTACCTCGTCAAGGCGGGCCCGGTCATGAAGATCGCCGACTTCGAGAGGACCGAATTTGACGGCCTCTTTCCAGCCGGTGGAAAGATTGTCGAAACAGACGGGGACATAGCCCGCCTGCTGGAGAGCTTTACAGGCATGCGAGCCGACATAGCCCGCACCACCCGTCACAAGAACATGTTTCGTCATATTATTCGGCAGCAGCCCGCATGGTCATGACATCGCCGAGATATTCCGCGAATTCGTCCTTGAGGTCGTCGCGCGCCAAGCCAAAGGCCACGGTGGCCTGCAGAAAGCCCGCTTTGGAGCCGCAATCGAAGCGCTGGCCGTTGAAGCGGTAGCCATAGACCGGATTGCCGGCTTCGATTTCCTGCGCGATCGCGTCGGTCAGCTGGTACTCGCCACCGGCGCCGGTGGTCTTCGATTCGATTGCGGCGTCGATATTGTTCAGGATCTCGGGCGTCAGGATATAGCGGCCGATTACAGCGAGATTGGACGGCGCTTCTTCCGCCGGCGGTTTCTCCACCATGCCATTGACCTTATAGGTCGTGCTGTTCACCTGATCGCAATCAAGCACACCGTAAGACGAGATCTTCGAGTTCGGTACTTCCATCGCGGCCACATAGTTGCCGGGATTCTCGTTATAGGCCTCGATCATCTGTGCGAGACAGGGTTTGTCCGCGGCGATCACGTCATCGGTCAGGATGACGGCAAAGGGCTCGTCGCCGATCATGCGGCGTGCGCACCAGACAGCGTGGCCCAGACCCAGCGCGCGACGCTGGCGGACATAGGCGATGGCGCCCGACGGCATGTTCGTTTTCTCGAGTTCCTCGAGGATTGCGGTCTTGCCCTTGGCGCGCAGCGAGGCGTCGAGCTCGGGGGCGTCGTCGAAGTAATCCTCGAGCGCGGACTTGCCGCGCGAGGTGACGAAGATGAATTCGGTGATGCCTGCAGCACGCGCCTCGTCGATCGCATACTGGATCAGTGGGCGGTCAACCAGCGTAAGAATTTCTTTCGGAATGGATTTGGTCGCTGGCAGGAATCGGGTTCCAAGACCTGCCACGGGAAAGACAGCTTTAGTGACCTTGCGTGTCATCAAGCACCTTTTTTGTTATCCGAGTGCGGAGCTGCACCCAATGCATGTTGCTCAATGCTACACACGGAGTTTGGTTCCAAACAAGTCTGCGTGTGCGCATAAATTAATCCGGCGCGATTGCGATTCTGTCGCGGCTACCGGCCGGCTCTGTTGTTCAATGTGTTGAGATTTACCGATTAATCAAGTTAGCATATGGAACCTTCGGCTGAACTTCGCCATCTTTGCGTTGATCAATCAGTATATGAACAGGTTAACGTAGCGAAAATTTTAAGCAAAACAGTGGATCTTTGACTGGATCTTGGGGCGCATGGCTCGATACGCCATGCGCCAAAGCCGTCAGGCGAGTCCCATTTCGGCCATCATGGCCTCGATCCGCGCCACATCCGAGGGGTTGTTCAACTCCCAGAACTGCCGGCCTTTCGATTCGACCTCCACGCAGAGGATGTCATGGCCGTTCTCGAGGAATCGCAGCTGCTCGAGCCCTTCAAGCTGTTCGAGCGGGCCGATCTCCCATTCGGGATAGCGGGCCAACGCTTCGGCCCGATAAGCATAGGCGCCCACATGGTGGAAGACGGGGGTCGGCGCATCGGAGGCATAGGTCTGGCCGGTAAAGGGAACGACCTCCTTCGAGAAATAAAGCGCCTGATGGGCCGCGCCGAAAACCGCCGTCGTGCCGCCCACGCGGTCGTTGCGGCGGTCTTCCTTCAGGGCCTCGAGCATGGCGCCCTCACAGCGCAGCACCGGTGTGGCCAGATCCAGGTCACTTCCCTTGATGCCCTCGATCAGCGCCTCGATGAACCAAGGCGGCGTCAGCGGGGCATCGCCCTGCAGGTTGACCACATAATCGAACCCGCCACCCAGATTGGCATGGGCCTCGGCACATCGCTCGGTGCCATTGCGGCACTCGGGCGAGGTCATCACGACCTCGGCGCCAAAGCTCTCGGCCTCGGCCTTGATCCGGTCGTCGTCAGTGGCCACCACGACCCGCAGGTCGCCTTCCACCGACATGGCCGCGTCCCAGCTCCGGCGGATCAGGGTCTTTTTCTCGCCGGTCGAGCCGGTCAGCGCCACCAGCGGCTTGGCCGGATAGCGGGTCGACGCGTAGCGCGCCGGAATAACGATAAGGGTCGACATTATTTTACCAGCAGAACGCCCGGAGCATAGGCGATGAAGAAGGGATTGCGGAAGCCGTCCTTGCCATAGACGAAGGTCTTGTGCTCGTCGAAGGTGACCATGAGGCCACCCGCGCCGCGCAGGACCGCGTCACCTGCCGCCGTATCCCATTCCATAGTCGGCCCGAGGCGCGGATAGAGATCTGCCTCGCCTGTGGCCACCAGACAGAATTTCAGCGAGGAGCCCGCCGAGGTCATATCCTTCACGCCATACTGGCCGATATAGTCGTCGGTGGCCTGATCGCGGTGCGATTTTGAGGCCACGACCATCAGAGCGCGGTTATCGGGGGTGGAGACGGCAATCGGGCTCAACTCGCCCGGCTGATCCTTGTCAAAGCTGCCCTTCTCTTCGACCGAGCGCCCATCGGCCAGCGTATAGAAGAGACGCTTGATGGCAGGCGCATAGACAATACCCGCCTTTGGCACGCCATTCTCGACATAGGCAATATTTACGGTGAACTCGCCGCGACGTTTGATGAACTCTTTGGTGCCGTCGAGCGGATCCACGATGAGGAAGGTCGAAACCTCCAGATTATGGCTTGTAGCCTGCTCTTCGGTCACTAGCGCTACATCGGGGAAGGCCGCGCGCAGCCCGTCCGAGATGATCTTGTCGGCCGCTTCATCCGCCGCCGTGACAGGGCTGTCATCGGATTTGGATTTGATCTCGAAATCGGGGCCATCATAGATTTCCATGATTCGGTCACCGGCTTCGAGCGCCAGCTTGCGCATGGTGGGAACGAGCTTTTCATAATCCATGAGGTCTCCAATTCGTCGCGATTGCGGCTTATTACTGTCTAGCTGTCACAGTTATGCTAGGGCATCAAGCAAACAGCAAGTTTTGCAAGACATATTGTGTCTTACGCGGCAGAGTGCGGGATTATGTTCAAAGCGCAACAGAGTAATTCAACGATCGGGTCGGGCTTCAGTCTTCTGGGGCTGATCTATCACGCGACCGTCCGCGAGCTGCGCAAAAGCCACGGAAACGCGGTCATCGGGCTTTTGCTCAATATGCTGCAGGTGGTGATCCTCGTCTTCACCTTCTACATCATGTTCGGTGTGCTGGGGCTGCGCGGCAGCGCGGTGCGGGGCGATTTCCTTCTGTATATCATGAGCGGGATCTTCCTGTTCCTGACCCATACCAAGGCGATGAGCGCGGTCTTCGGGGCAGAGGGTCCGACCTCGGCGATGATGAAGCACGCACCGATGACGACTGCGATCTCGATCTCGGCGGCGGCCCTGAGCGCGCTCTATATCCAGCTGCTCTCGATGATCGTGGTGCTTTATCTCTACCATGCCGCTTTCACTCCGATCACTATCTATGATTGGGTAGGGGCGATGGGGATGGTGTTTCTGAGCTGGTTCACCGGCGCCGCCATCGGCATGGTCCTGCTGGCGGCAAAACCCTGGGCTCCCGATGTCGTGCGGGTCATCCACCAGATCTATTCCCGCGCCAATATGATCGCCTCGGGCAAGATGTTTCTGGCCAATACCCTGCCGCACAAGATGCTGGTCCTGTTCAACTGGAATCCGCTCTTTCACACGATCGATCAGGCGAGGGGCTTTACCTTCATCAATTACAACCCGCATTTCTCGAGCTGGCACTACGCACTCTATGTCGGGCTGGCGCTTATGATGATCGGGCTGATGGGCGAATTCTATACACGCCAATATGCGTCGGTCTCTTGGGGCGCCAAGCGTTAAGCCCTTTTTCGGCGAGGGCTTTGTGCGGCAAGTAAAAGCCCCCGCAACTGAAAGCTCTGCGGGGGCCTGCAGTTTGTCAGGATGCGCTTATTGTGCGGCTTCGATGGATTCACGCTGGACCACATGGCCTGCGGTCGTCACGTCCTGCCCGAAGCCATGCACGGTCGAGCAGGCGGATACGCCAAGCGAGGCCAGAATAAAGGCGGGGATAAGTAGTTTGGTCATGATGCGACTCCTTTGTCTCTGTCGCCATAACACACGAAAAACGCGCCGGTTCCGCAAGTTCCGTAATTATCGTAAATATTGCCCCATGAACGGTTTTCTGCCTATGAACGGTCGGATATCAGCCGATCGAACATGCTCAGGCAGGTTTGCATCTGGTCAAGGCTGACAAATTCGTCAGGCTTGTGCGCTTGCGCAATGGATCCTGGCCCGCAGATCACAACATCGGTGCCCAGCGCTTGAAACAGCCCCGCCTCGGTCGAGAAGGGCACACAGGACGCCTCGTTACGCCCTGTCAGGCCGAAGACCAGATCGCGCGCTGCATTCTCGGGCATCGGTTCCAGTCCCGCGACCTCGCCGATGGTTTCGGTGGTGATCGAGGCGTTGGGATGCGTCCGGCGCATCTCGCCCAGCAGGGTTTTGACATAGCCGGCAACTTCCGTTTTCACGAAGCTCATATCCTCCGTGCTCACGGGCCGGAATTCCCAATCGAGAACTGCATGATTGGCAATCACATTATGCGCGACGCCCCCTTCGAGCCGTCCGACATTCAGCGTGGTCCAAGGCGGGTCGAACCGCGATCCGTCGGGCGCGCGGGCGACCAGATCGCTGCGCAGGTCGAGGAGTCGCCCGATATAGCGCGCGGCATATTCCACCGCATTCACCCCGCGCTCGGGGGCCGAGCTATGGCCCTCGAGCCCTGAGAAGGTCACGCTATACTCACAACAGCCCTTGTTGCCTTCGATTACCTGCATCTCGGTGGGTTCGCCGATCACGCATAGGCGGGGCCGCAGCCCGCGCTGGGCCAGAACCTCGGTCAGGGCGCGGGCACCGAAGCAACCGATCTCCTCGTCATGGGTGAAGGCGAAATGGATCGGCTGATGATGGGTTATCATCGCCAGCTCCTCGGCCTTGGCCAGACAGCAGGCGATAAAGCCCTTCATGTCGCAGGCGCCACGGCCAAAGAGCTTGCCGTCCTCCTCGCGCATCACAAACGGGTCCGAGCTCCAGTTCTGGTTTGCCACCGGCACCACATCGGAATGCCCCGACAGCACCAGCCCGCCATCGCCCTCCGGCCCCAACGTGGCCCAGAGATTGGCCTTCCTGCCCGTCGGATCACGCAAGACCTCGACCCGCGCGCCTGCCGCCTCCAAGTGACGGGCGCAATAGCCGATAATATCGAGATTGCTCTCCGACGAGATGCTGGCAAAGCCGATCAGGTCGCCCAGGATCGCCTTCGCACGCTGGAGGTCCGACATGATCAGTCTTTCACGAAGAGCTTGCGCTCGATATTGCACAAAGGCTCGGCGGGGCCATCCTCGCGGATGAGGATGGTTTCAGTGGTTTCCATCCCCCAATCGTCCATCCAGAGCCCCGGCATGAAGTGGAAGGTCATCCCCGGTTGCAGCACGGTCTCGTCCATCGCGCGCAGCGAGACGGTATGCTCGCCCCAATCCGGCGGGTAGGAGCAGCCCACCGCATAGCCGCAGCGGGCAGGGCGCTCGATGCCCACTTTCAGCAATTCGGTATCGAGGGCGCGGGCGATGTCGCAGGCACGGTTGCCGGGGCGGGCGACCTCGATGCCGGCATTGAGGCCCGCGGTCAGCGCCTCGGCGGCATCCAGCATATGTTGCGGCGGCTTGCCCAGGTAAACCGAGCGGCAGAGCGGCGCATGATAACGCCGGTAGCAACCCGATTGCTCGACAAAGGTCATCTGGTCTTTCTGGAACGCCTCGCCATTCCATGTCAGATGCGGGGCCGAGGCATCCGCGCCGGATGGCAGCATCGGCACGATGGCGGGATAATCGCCCCAGCTGTCATCCTCGCCCTGCACGGCGGTCTTATACAGCTCGCCCACCAGATCATGCTTGTGATAGCCCGGCTCGATCAGCTCGACCGCGCGCGAGATCACCAGTTCCGAGATCCGCGCGGCACGGCGCATGAAGCGCAGCTCCTCGTCGGATTTGATCAGCCGCTGCCAGTTCACCAGCACCGAGGCATCCACCAGCGTGGCCTCGGGCAGCCCCTCGGCCAGCACGGCATGGGCGCGGGCGGTGTAGAAATAGGTCTCCATCTCCACCCCGATTCGCGCCTGACCATGGCCAAGGATACGCAGATGGGAGGCGAGATCTTCCATCGGATGCACGGTGTCGGATTGAACCATGCGGTCGGCATACCAGCGGATCTGGTCGTCACTCATCCACACGGTGCGCTTGGCACCATTGGCATCCATCATCCGGCCCCACCAGATCGGGTCGCCTTCCATTGTCAGGATCACGCCCTGATGGGTGTAGAAGGACCAGCCGTCATAACCTGTCAGCCAGAACTGGTTGGAAGGATTGGTGACAAACAGCACATCCAGCCCGCGCTCGGCCATGGATTGGCGCACCAGCGCGATCCGGCGTTGATATTCGGGCAGGCTGAAGGGGGCATTCTCGATGGGCATGGGATCTCCGTCTGAACCAGCAACGCGTCACTCGGGCGATGGTCCCATGGGACACCGCATGGAAGCGGGCGTCAAACGGAAATCCGTAAGTCTGGTCTAAGTGCCTATTGTCGCGGCATTATATCGCCGGAATGCAGCACCGGAGAGGCATCCATCGCATTGGCATCGAGCATCGCGGCGACCCGTTCCAGCGAGGCTACGAGCTGTGCCTGTTCCCAGTCCTGCAGACCCTCGAATTTCTTCACGAAGCGCTGCTGCAGGGCGTCGGGGGCCTCGTCGAGCGCATGATGACCGGCCTCGGTGATGACGATATCGGTCTGGCGGCGGTCGATTTCCGAACGCTGGCGTTTGACCATTCCCTTGTCGACCAGCTTGTCGACGAGCGAGGTGATGGTGGCCTGACTGACCCCCATGCGCGTCGAGATGGTCTTGGCGGTCGACCAGCCCTTTTCCGCCACGACTTGCAGCACGCGGAATTGCACGGGCGTCAGCCCGGCAGATTTGGCCAGATCCCGGCCAAACAGTTCGGTCGCGCGCAGGATACGGCGCAGGGCAATAAGACTCATATCGGTACGGTCGCTGCTCATACCGTCTCCATAACTGGTTAGAAGCTTCGAATGGCTTAATATTGCAGAGCTGGAGGCGGCAGGCAATTACGATCTCCTTTAGTTGAGCTAAGATTTTATCCCCGTTTCACTTAGGGTGCATAAAGGTTATTAGCAAATTATCGCTCTAATTTTCAATATTGGAAAAGAAAATTACTTTGAATGTTGAAATTTATGCTTCGATGATCTAATTAGATTGGCGAAGCAACTGAGGAAATGAAATCGTGCCGACAGTCGAAGTCATGAAACAGCCCAAGCTTACATTCCGGAAGCCGTCCGCCGAGGACGGATCAGAAATCTGGTCGCTTATCTCGCGCTGCAAGCCGCTCGACGAGAATTCGATGTATTGCAACTTGCTGCAATGCGACCATTTCCGCGACACCTGCGTGCTGGTCGAGAAAGACGGCGCGCCTATGGGCTGGGTCTCGGGCTACATCACCCCTTCGGCACCCGATACATTCTTCGTCTGGCAGGTTGCTGTGGCGCCCGAAGCGCGTGGTCTGGGGCTGGGCAAGCGTATGCTGTCCCATCTGCTCGACCGTCCCGAAGCGGCGCAGTGCACACGCCTGCAAACGACGATCACCAAATCGAACGAGGCCTCATGGGGCCTGTTCAGGTCCTTCGCCCGCTCGGCTGGCGGCGAGCTGACCTCCAAGGCACATTTCACTGAAGACGATCATTTCGACGGCCATGCGGCCACCGAGCATATGGTCACCATTACTTTCGAGGAAGAGGCAAAAGTGGCGGCCTAAGGGCTGCCCCCTCCTTCCATCATCCAGAAATACCAAACCCAAGAGGTTCTTATGCCGTTTGATAAAACAAACGATCGGTCGATCTTTACCCAACGCGAATCTGACGCCCGCTCCTATTGCCGTGGTTTCGATACCGTATTTACCCATGCCCGTGGCTCGGAGCTGTTCGATGCCGATGGCAAGCGCTACATCGATTTTCTGGCAGGCTGTTCCTCGCTGAATTACGGCCATAACGACCCCGATATGAAACAGGCGCTGGTCGATCACCTGATGGGTGACAAGCTGGGCCATGCACTCGATTTCCATACCGATACCAAGGGCGCATTCCTCGAGGTGTTCCAGGATCTGATCCTGCGTCCGCGCGATATGGACCACAAGCTGATGTTCATCGGCCCGACCGGCGCCAATGCCGTTGAAGCCGCAATGAAGATCGCGCGCAAATCGACCGGCCGCCAGAATATCATCGCCTTCACCAATGGCTTCCACGGCGTGACGATGGGCGCGCTGGCCGCGACCGGCAATGGCTACCACCGCGGCGGTGCCGGCATGATGCCGCAGGGCGTGACGCGCATGCCATTCGATAACTATGCCGATGGCGTGGATTCGGTGGCGCTTCTTGACCAGATGCTGTCGGATGCCTCGGGTGGGGTGGATGCGCCTGCCGCGATCATGATGGAAACCGTGCAGGGCGAGGGCGGTCTGAATGCCGCATCGCCGGAGTTCGTGCGCGGCGTCGAGGCCGTGGCCCGCAAACATGGCGCGCTGTTTATTGTTGATGATATTCAGGCAGGCTGTGGCCGCACCGGCACTTTCTTCTCCTTCGAGGAGATGGGCGTGACCCCCGATATTGTCACCATGGCGAAATCGGTCTCGGGCATGGGCTTGCCGATGGCGCTGGTTCTGGTGCGTCCCGAGCATGACGTGATGGGCCCTGCCGAGCACAACGGCACCTTCCGCGGCAATACCCATGCCTTCCTGACCGCGAAAACCGCGATCGAGAAGTTCTGGGCCGATAACGCCTTCCAGCGCCAGCTGGCCGATAAGGCCGTGGTGCTGACCATCGCGCTGTCCGAAGTTGCCGAGATGTTCGACGGTGCCTTCCTGAAGGGCCGTGGCCTGATGCAGGGTGTGGATGTCGGAACCGGCGAACGCGCCTCCGAGATCTGCGGCCTCTGCTTCGGGAAGGGCCTCGTGATCGAGACCTCGGGCAACGAGGATCAGGTAGTCAAGGTGCTGGCACCGCTGACCACACCGGATGCGATTTTCCGCGAAGGTCTGGACATCCTGATCCAGTCGGCCCGTGAAGTGAAAGCATCCGAGGCCGCTGGCCAATAACCCGGACTGGTGACTGGTGTAGCGTCCCCGGGCGCTTCCTTCCCAAAACCGATAGGAGATCAATATGATTGTACGCGATTTCAACGAACTGAAGCACACCGACAAGAACGTAGGCAACGAGCGCTGGACCTCGGTCCGCATGCTGCTGGCCGATGACAATATGAACTTCTCGTTCCATATCACCACGCTGGAAGCAGGCTCGGAACACGAGTTCCACTATAAGCACCATTTCGAGAGCGTTTATTGCATGTCCGGCACGGGGCGCATCATCGAGCTGGATAACGGCAACAAGACTCACGAGATCAAGCCGGGCGTGATGTATGCGCTCAACCTCCATGACCGTCACCGCCTGATCGCCGATGAAGGTGCGGATCTGGTCATGGCCTGCTGTTTCAATCCGCCGGTGACCGGCAAGGAAGTCCATCGTGAGGACGGCTCCTATGCGCCGGCCGACGAAATGGAGAAAGCGTAAGCCATCATGGCCAGTGCACCGCAATATCCCGCTCATACCGTCGAGAAGATCGGTGGCACGTCGATGAGCCGTGTGCGCGAACTGCGCGACACGTTGTTCATCGGCACACGCGAGGGCGCAGACATTTACGGGCGCGTCTTCGTGGTCTCGGCCTTCGGCGGCATCACCAACCTGCTTCTTGAGCACAAGAAGACCGGCGAGCGCGGGGTCTATGCCCGTTTCGCCGATGCCGATAACGATCACGGCTGGCTGGAAGCGCTGGATAGCGTGGCGCAGGCCATGGGAGAGGCGCATCGCAAGGTGCTCGACCATCCCGCCGATCTGGGCGCGGCTGACAGTTTCGTGCGTGACCGGATCGATGGTGCGCGCAACTGCCTGATCGATCTCGGAAGACTGTGCTCCTACGGGCATTTCCGTCTGTCGGACCATATGCTGGCCATGCGCGAGATGCTGTCGGGGCTGGGCGAGGCACATTCGGCCTATGTCACCGCGCTGATGTTGCAACGCGCGGGCGTGAACGCGCGCTTCGTGGACCTGTCGGGCTGGCGTGAAGAGGCGGAATACGATCTCGAGGACCGCCTGAAGGCGGGGCTCGCGGGCGTGGATCTGACCTCCGAGATGCCGATCGTCACGGGCTATGCCCAATGCGTCGAGGGGCTGATGGCCGAGTTCGACCGTGGCTATTCCGAAGTGACCTTCTCGCGCTTGGCGGCTCTGACCGGCGCGCGCGAGGCGATCATCCATAAGGAATTCCACCTGTCCTCGGCGGATCCCAACCTTGTGGGTCAGGAGGCCGTGCGCAAGCTGGGCCATACCAATTATGATGTGGCGGACCAGCTGTCGAATATGGGGATGGAGGCGATCCACCCCAAGGCGGCCAAGGCGCTGCGTCAGGCCGAGGTGCCTTTGCGCGTGACCAACGCCTTCGAGCCGGAGGATCCGGGCACGCTGATCGATGACAAACCGGCGGATACTCCAGCGGTCGAGATCATCACTGGCCTAGATATCCTCGCCCTCGAGTTGTTCGAGCAGGATATGGTGGGGGTGAAGGGCTATGATGCCGCGATCCTCGAGGTGCTGACGCGCCATGATGTGCGTATCATCTCCAAGGCGTCGAATGCCAATACGATTACCCATTATGTCGATTGTTCGCTGAAAGTGGCGCGGCAGGTGGAGAAGGACCTGAACCGGATCTACCCCTCGGCCAAGGTCTCGGCGCGGCCTCTGGCGATGGCCTCGATCATCGGGCGCGATCTGAACGGGCTCTCCACGCTGACACGCGGGCTGCAGGCGATTGCGGCGGCAGGCCATGAAGCGCTGGGCGCGACGCAGGGTCCGCGCAATGTGGATGTGCAGTTTGTGCTGGAGCGCCCGAGCCTGAAGCCGGTGATTGCGGCGCTGCATGGCGAGTTTATCGCGCCTTGCGAGCTGCAACTGAAAGCGGCCTGAGGGCGCTTTCCCGACCAGGTTTCCCGTTGCGGGGAAGGGGGCACCTTTCGGGGTGCCCTTTTTTGTTCTGAGGGGGGCGGTTTTGCCGCGGCCATCGAGGCCCCGACAAAACCGGTCGGGGGCGTTGCCCCCTCCCTAGCGGCCCGAGGTGAGGGAGAGGAACACGTCTTCCAGATCGGCCTCGGTGGTTTTGACATCGGCGATCTCGATATTGGCGGCGCGGACCGCATCGAGAATGGCATTGGCCGAGGTCTGGTGGCGGTTATAGTCGAACGCCAGCAGCCCGTCGGCGCGACGGTTGAGCTGCACACCCTGCGGCAGGGTAATGTCGGGCGCATCATTCATCGGCGTGATCAGCATGGTCTTGGCATCCATCTGGGCCAGCAGCGCCTCGGTCCTGTCGCGCACGATCAGCTCGCCATGATTGATGATGGCGATCTCGTCGCACATCTCCTGCGCCTCTTCCAGATAATGCGTCGTGAGGATGATCGTCATCCCCTGCTCGTTGAGTTTGCGGACATTGCGCCAGAGCATGTTGCGCAGCTCGATATCCACCCCCGCCGTTGGCTCATCCAGAACGAGAATCCGCGGCTTGTGGACCAGCGCCTTGGCCAGCAGCAGGCGGCGCTTCATCCCGCCCGAGAGGCTGCGGGCATAGGTCTCGGCCTTATCTGCGAGGCCCACCAGTTCGAGGATTTCGTCGGTCCAGCGCTCGGCCTTGGGCACACCGTAAAGCCCCGCCTGCAATTCCAGCAGATCGCGCGGTTTGAAGAACGGGTCCATGTTGATTTCCTGTGGCATCACCCCGATGGCCGCGCGCGACTGGCGGGGGTTCTCGTCCTGATCGAAGCCCCATATTTTCACCGAACCTGCGCTTTTGCGCACAAGCCCTGCGAGGATATTGATCGTGGTCGATTTTCCCGCGCCGTTGGGGCCGAGGAGGCCGAAGATCGAGCCTTCGGGGATATCGAGGTCCAGCCCTTTCAGCGCCTCTTTCGGGGCGGCGTGACGCGAGCCCGCGTAAGTTTTGCGTAAACCTTTGATCTCGATTGCCGATCCTGCCACTTGCCGGTCCTTTTCGCCTTGCTGTATCATAGGCCCCAGAACAGGGCACCTTTGCCTGACCTCAATATAGTGGAGCTATCGATGACCGCCACCACCCAGACCGAAACGACCCCCGCTGTAACCGCTCCCGATGCGCCCGAAACCGAGGTCGTGACCTCCTGGAAAGTGTGCTGTGATGGCGGTGTGGGGGCCTTGGGCCATCCGCGTGTCTGGCTGTCGATCCCCCATGACACCGGCTTTGTCGAATGCGGCTATTGCGACAAGAAATATGTGATCGACCGCGCCAAAGCGGGACATTGATCCGCCGCGCGATTCAAATTTGAGTCAACGGGCGTTTCAGTCTTAGGTCTTCGTTAAACAGCCGTCTTCTACTCTCACCCTAGAGTTGAAGCGGAGTTGTGTCGTGCTGGACCAGTCGACTGTTGCGATCGTGCGGGAAAGTTATGCGCTGGCGCTGTCGCGCAGGCCCTGCCTCATGCAGGATTTCTATCTGTTCCTGCTGGCGCGCCACCCCGATCTGGAGCCGCTCTTTCCCCGCTCGCTCGCAAGGCAGGCTGACAAGTTCTCGGGGGCGCTGCAGCTCCTGCTTTCCTATGCCAACGCGCCCGACGATCTGTCGCGGGCGCTGCGCCGGCTCGGGCGGGACCATCAGGGCTATGGGGCGCGGCCCGAGCATTATCCCGCCGTGATCGATGCACTGGTCGAGACATTGGCGATCCAGCTAGGCCGTGACTGGACTGAGTCATATGAAACAGCATGGCGCGGGCTTCTGGGTTTCGTCGGTGCCGAGATGCTGGCTGGTGCGGCCAACGCGGCCGCCTGACCTCCACGGTGTCGCAACCGCGACTGGCTCTCGCGCGTCGGTGATCGGTTTGTGCCGATCGCAGGAGCCCGGCCATACGGGGGCGCACCCGCCGATCCGCGCGCCGGTTGCGATAGTTTATGTCGGCGGTACGGGCTCCGCTTTCGCGGACCACGCCCGATGTTTCGGTTCTCCTCATTGTCTGCTGCAGCGTCAGAACCTTGCCGGTGATCGGCGCAAAAGAAAGTCCCGGTAGAACTGGAAGAAAGATGCGGATCATGCCAATAACGTCCCGGAATACGGGTATGTAGAAGCTGACCGAAGGGAAGAAAAATGGCGGAAGGTTTTGGCAAAGGGTGCCATCTGCATCTGATCGACGGGTCGGCGTTCATCTTCCGAGCCTATCACGCGCTCCCGCCGCTCACGCGCAAATCCGACGGCTTGCCGATCGGGGCGGTCTCGGGCTTCTGCAACATGCTCTTCAAATATGTCGAGGAGGCCAAGGGAAGCGATGCGCCGACCCATGTGGCGGTGATCTTCGACAAGGGCAGCCATACGTTCCGCAATGATCTCTATGACCAGTATAAGGCCAATCGGGATGCCATGCCCGAGGATCTGCGCCCGCAGATCCCGCTGACGCGCACGGCTACCGAGGCGTTCAATATCGCCTGCAAGGAATTGGCGGGCTATGAGGCCGATGACATCATCGCCACTCTCGCGCGTCAGGCACGCGAGGCCGGTGGCCGTGTGACGATCCTCAGCTCCGATAAGGATCTGATGCAGCTGGTGGGCGGCGGTGTCGAGATGCTGGACCCGATGAAGAACGTCCAGATCGGCCCCGACGAGGTCGAGAAGAAATTCGGCGTCACCCCCGATAAGGTCATCGACGTGCAGGCGCTTGCAGGCGATTCGGTCGATAATATTCCGGGCGCTCCGGGGATCGGTATCAAGACGGCGGCGCTCCTGATCAATGAATTCGGTGATCTGGAGACCCTTCTGGAGCGCGCGGGAGAGATCAAGCAGCCCAAGCGCCGCCAGACCCTGATCGACAATGCCGAGCAGATCCGCCTGTCGAAGAAACTGGTGACGCTTGATCCCGAGACGCCTATCGATTTCACGCTGGACGATCTCGAGGTCCGCGATCCCGAGCCAGCGACGCTGATGAAATTCCTCAACGAGATGGAATTCCGCACGCTGACCCGCCGTGTCGCCGAGAAATCCGGCACCACGCCGCCACCCGCGCCAGAGCCCGTGGCGCAAGCCGCGGGCGGGGCCGCCGAGGCGGGGGGGAGCGCAGTGACCCTCCCCGAAGCGGCCCCCTTCACCCCCGAGACCTACGTGCACATCAAGGATGCCGCGACGCTTGCCAAATGGCTTGATCGCGCCCGCGCATGCGGCTGGCTCGCCATCGATACCGAGACCACCTCGCTGGACGAGATGCAGGCCGAACTGGTTGGCGTCTCGCTGGCCATTACCCCCAACGAGGCCGCCTATCTGCCGCTCGGTCATACCGAGGGCGGCGATGATCTCTTCGGCGGTGCCCAGCTTGCGCCCGAACAGATGGACCTCAAGGAGGCGCTCGCGCTTCTCAAGCCCGTGCTGGAAGACCCCTCGATCCTCAAGATCGGGCAGAATATGAAATACGATTTCAAGATCCTCGCCCGCCAGGGCATCCGCATGGCGCCGATCGAGGATACGATGCTGCTGTCTTACTCGCTTCATGCAGGGCTGCATGGCCACGGCATGGACACGCTTTCGGACCGCTACCTCGGCCACCAGCCGATCCCGATCAAGGATCTGATCGGTTCGGGGAAATCCCAGATCACCTTCGACAAGGTGCCCGTCGACAAGGCCGTGGCCTATGCCGCCGAGGATGCCGATATCACCCTGCGCCTGTGGCAACTGTTCAAGCCGCAGCTCCACACCCAGAAAGCCACCACCATTTACGAGACCGAGGAACGCCCGCTCGTGCCGGTTCTGGCCGATATGGAGATGGCGGGCGTGAAGGTCGATGCCTCGGTGCTGGCGCGCATGTCCAATGTCTTTGCCCAGAAGATGGCCCAGCTTGAGGACGAGATTACCGAGATCGCGGGCCAGAAATTCAATGTGGGTTCGCCCAAACAGCTGGGCGAGATCCTGTTTGACGTGATGGGCGTCGAGGGTGGCAAGAAGGGCAAGACCGGCGCCTATTCGACAGGCGCGGATGTGCTGGAAGACATCACCACGATGGAAGACCGCAACCCCGCAGCCGCCAAGCTGGCCTCGGCGGTGCTGGACTGGCGCGGGATCTCCAAGCTGAAATCCACCTATACGGATGCGCTCCAGACCCATGTGAACGCCCATACGGGCCGCGTGCATACGTCCTATTCCATCGCGGGGGCAAACACGGGACGGCTCGCCTCGACCGACCCGAACCTGCAGAACATCCCCGTTCGCTCCGAAGAGGGCCGCCGCATCCGCGAGGCGTTTGTGGCCCCCGAAGGCCGCCGGATCGTCAGCCTCGATTACAGCCAGATCGAGTTGCGTATCCTCGCCCATGTCGCAGGGATCGAGGCACTGAAACAGGCGTTCCGCGAGGGCGTTGATATTCACGCGATGACCGCGTCGGAGATGTTCAATACGCCGCTCGAGGGTATGGATCCGATGATCCGCCGTCAGGCCAAGGCGATCAATTTCGGCGTCATCTATGGCATCTCGGGCTTCGGCCTCGCGCGCAATCTGCGGATTCCTCGCGCCGAGGCGCAGGGTTTCATCGACCGCTATTTCGAGCGCTTCCCCGGTATCCGTCAATATATGGATGACACCACCGCCTTTGCCAAAGAGCATTCCTATGTGGAAACGCTCTTCGGGCGCCGGATCAACACGCCCGAGATCAATGCCAAAGGTCCGGGGGCGGGCTTTGCCAAACGCGCCGCCATCAACGCGCCCATTCAGGGGGCCGCGGCCGATATCATCCGCCGTGCCATGGTGCGCATGCCCGAGGCGATCAGGGGCATCGATGCGACCATGCTGTTGCAGGTTCATGACGAACTCATCTTCGAGGTGGCCGAGGCCGATGTGGACCGGCTCATCGCCACGGCGCGCGCCGTTATGGAAGGGGCGGCCGAGCCTGCGGTAAAGCTCGACGTTCCGCTGATCGTCGATGCGGGGCAGGGCATGTCCTGGGCCGAAGCGCATTGATCACGCGACCGTGACGCGCGGACCGGCTGTTCATCGGCCGGCCGCGCGCTAGGGTGGGAGCCAAAGGGAGGCCACCTATGCCGCATGATCACCATCACGGTCATTCACATGACCACGGGCACCACCATCACCACTATCTCGACCCCGATAGTGGCGACAAGGCGGTGATCTGGGCGGTGGCGATCAATATGGCGCTGACGGTCGCGCAGGTCGTAGGCGGAGCGCTGGCGGGGTCCATGGCCTTGGTGGCCGACGGGGTGCATAACTTCTCGGATGCGGCGGCGCTGATCCTTGCGTTTGGGGCGCGGCGTCTGGCGCGGCGCGGCCATGACGCGGCCATGACCTTCGGCTGGTCCCGCGCCGAAGTGCTGGCCGCGTTCACCAATTACATCACGCTGATCCTGATCTCGATCTGGCTGGTGGTCGAGGCGGTGGGCCGCATGATCGACCCGCCCGAGGTCGAGGGCTGGACGGTGCTGATCCTCGCGGGGCTGGCGCTGGTGGTCGATCTGGGCACCGCCGCTCTGACCTTCAAACTCTCGAAAGACAGCCTCAATATCCGCGCGGCCTTCCTGCACAATCTGGCCGATGCAGGCGCGTCGGTGGCCGTCATCATAGGCGGCGCGGTCATCCTGATCTGGGACTGGCGCATGGTCGACCCGATCCTGACTGTGCTGATCTCGGTCTTCATCCTGTGGCATATCTTTGGCGATCTCAAACCCGTCACCCGCATCCTGATGCTGGGCGCGCCTGCCGCGCGTGACACCTCCGAGGTCAAGGAGGCGCTCGGCCAGATCGAGGGGGTCGTCGGGGTCCACCATGTCCATCTATGGCAGATCGACGAGAAGCGGACCTCGTGCGAGGCGCATCTGGTGTTGGCGGAGGGCGCGGATTACGCGCAGACCATCGCGCGGGCCAAGGCGATGCTGGTCTCGCGGTTCGGACTGGCCCATGTCACGCTGGAGCCCGAGAGCCCCGCTCTGGGCTGCGCCGATACACAGCCCGCCTGAGACAGAGCGGCCCGAGAGTTACTCGCGCCACGCCTCCTCGATCCACGGGGTAGGTTTCATGAAATGGCGCAGATAGCGGAAGGCCGAGCCCTCGTTGGCCGGACGGTTCGGGAAATTGGCGAGGTGGTCGCGCAGGGTGAACCCCTCGCGCCCCTGCCAGCCGCCCTCGATCGCCGTTTGCGGATAGACCCCGCCCGGGAAGATCACGACCCGCGCATCGGGGTGCTTGCGCGCGGGCAGCATCCAGTTGAGCGGGAAGGTCGGCAGGCATTGATAGCGGAAATGCTGCACCCAGTTTTTCGGGAAGAGGTCGATCCCCCCCGGCGCATTGCGGGTCACGAAACGCTGCTCGTAGACATATTCCTCGGCGACCCCCAGCGGATCAGCGCAGAATTTCTCCTGCAACGGCAGGAGTTTGCCCACGGGGAAGCGGAAGCAGGAGGTCTGGCCCAGCCGTTCGAAAGGTTTGGCGGGGTTGCGTGACAGAACCACGCCATCAGGGTCGCCATAGGTAAAGAGATCATCGAGCGATCCGGTGATTACCAGATCCAGATCGAGAAACAGCACATTCCCTTTCAGGCTGCCCAGCTTCGGCCCCCAGAGGCGCGATTTCGGCCAGATGCCCTTTTTTGTCTTGGGGATCTCGATCGGGATCTCGGGCAGCGGCTCGGTCAGCACCTCGGGGCGGATGCCCTCGGGATTGTCGCAAAAGCAGGTGAAGGTGAAAGGCGGCGTGATATTGCGCGCGACCATGGCATAGAGGCGATTGATGAAGGGAGGCCCATATTTGGTGCCCCAATTGATGCAGATCACCTGTTTGATCATGGCGCTCTAGCCTTTCGCCTTGCGGGGCCGCCCCCGTGCCTTCTTGGGGGCAGGCTCCTCGGAAGGGGCATCCCCGATGATGCGTCTCAGCCATGCCAGCCCGCCTTCGGTGGTCTCGCGTGGTGTGTAACTGGCGCAGACATAGCCCTTATAGCCGGCCGCGTCGAGATGGGCGCATAAACCGGCCAGATCCATGTCATTGGGCTCTTGCCCGTCGGCGCCCGCCAGTCGGATATGACCGAGCTTTGGCAGATACGGGGTTATTTCGGCCAGTGGGTCGCACCCTTGCGCCAGAATGGCCCCGAGATCGGCCGAGAGCGCGAGATTTTTGGCGCCCACCGTTTCCAGCACGCCCGCACAGGCATCCAGATCTGGCAGGGGGCTTTGCGCCCCTTCCGGCCCGATCAGGAAACGGGCCTTGGGATGGGTCTTGCAGGCGGCCTTCAGATTGGCAGCCAGCACACCCAGATTGGCCTCCGGCCCCGCAACCAGCGTCAAAAAGCCGGATTTCAGCACATCGGCCACCCTGAGCGCGCGCTTGAGATCGCGCAGAAAACGGTCTTCCTGCCCCGCCACGCCTGCAAAACCGGGCAGCCCGCCGGTATAATTGGGCGGCGGCGCATCGAGGCCGGTCCAGAAAAGATCGTTCATCACCAGCTGGTAGCGCAGATCCGAGGCGGGCGCATCATAGGGGCTGCGCATCTCGACCGCGTCGAAACCGGCGGATTTGGCGGCAGAGAAACGGGTCATCAGCGGGCGGTCGGAAAACAGATGATCCAGATCGGCTGCAAATTTCGGCATTCAGAGCTCCGCCATGGGGATGATGGGGAAGAATCGGTGTTCCGACCACAACCCTAACCAGTCTTCTTTACCATGTTTCCCGCTTTGCGCGAGGTCAACCAGCCGGTAGAAAGTTTTCCGGTCGATCAGCGCCTCGAGCCCGCGCCGGATATGGATATAGGGCGAGGGCTCGCCCGAAGCGTCGAAGCTTATGCGGATCGGATGTTCGGGCCCTGCGGTGACCTCGTCGCCCACATTGGTGCGAAACCGCAGGCTTTGTGCCTCGCCTGCGCCGACCGCCTCGGCATCCACCGCAACAAAGGGTGCATCCACCACGCGGATGCCCACCTTTTCGACGGGCGTGACCAGAAAGTAATCATCGCCCTCGCGTTTCAAAATCGAGGCAAAGAGTTTTACCAGTGGCTCGCGGCCGATGGGTGTGCCAAGATAGAACCAAGTCCCGTCGCGCCGGATCTCGATATCCAGATCGCCACAGAATGGCGGATCCCACAGATGCACCGGCGGCGGCCCCTTTTTTGCTGCCTCCCCGGCCGCGGCCGCGAGGCCATCGGCGGTAGGTGTCTTCACAGGCTTGTGTGTCTCAGTCATGCAGCCTCAAGAATTAGCTATTTGGTTTTGGGGTGTAATCTGGTTTTCTATACCTAATACTTTTCGCGGAGCATTGTCATGACCGAGCCTACAGATCTTGTTGCTGAAATCGAAACGCTTGGCACGAAGCTGATGGAGGCCAAAGCCTCGGTCAACAAGCGCTTCATAGGGCAGGAGAGGGTGGTCGAACTGGTTCTGGCCTCGATGCTGTCGGGGGGGCATGCGCTTTTGATGGGCTTGCCCGGTCTGGGCAAGACGATGCTGGTGGATACGTTGTCTACCGTGATGGGGCTGAAATCGAGCCGCATCCAGTTCACGCCGGATCTGATGCCCGCCGATATTCTGGGCTCCGAGGTGCTTGAGACCGCAGCCGATGGCTCGCGGGCCTTCCGCTTCCTCGAGGGGCCGGTCTTCTGCCAGCTCCTGATGGCTGACGAGATCAACCGCGCGAGCCCGCGCACCCAGTCGGCGCTGTTGCAGGCGATGCAGGAGCAGGAGGTCTCGATTGCCGGCGAGAGCCGTCCGCTGGGCCGTCCGTTCCATGTGCTGGCCACCCAGAACCCGATCGATCAGGAGGGCACCTATCCGCTGCCCGAGGCGCAGCTTGACCGTTTCCTCGTGCAGGTGAATGTGGTCTATCCCGACCGCGCGACCGAGCGCGAGATCCTGCTGGCGACGACGGGGGCCGAAATGGGCGAGGCCCATGAGGTTTTCACCCCCGAGGAGCTTCTCAAGGCGCAGCGCCTCGTGCGGCAGATGCCGGTGGGCGAGAGCGTGGTCGAGATGATCCTCGATCTGGTGCGCGCCTGCCGCCCGAATGAGCCCGATGCCTCAGCACTGGTGCAGGACAAGCTCAGCTGGGGTCCGGGCCCGCGGGCGGCACAGGCGCTGATGCTGACGGTGCGCGCACGCGCCCTGATGAACGGGCGTCTGGCGCCCTCGATCGAGGATGTGCTGGCGATGGCCGAACCCATTCTGGTGCACCGTATGGCGCTGAGCTTCTCGGCGCGGGCGCGGGGCGATGACCTGACCAAGATCATCGCGGCCGTGGCCGAAGAAGTGGCGTCCAAAGCCATGAAAGAAGCTGCGGCGTGAACGCAACCGGCTCCCCGGCAACCGTTCTGGGCCTGCGGCAGGCGGCCGATCAGGAAGCTTCCACCCTGCCGCCCCTGATGCTGGCCGCCGAGCAACTGGCGCGCACGGTGCAGATGGGGTTCCACGGCAAGCGCCGTGCGGGGATGGGCGAGGAATTCTGGCAATACCGCCCCATGCATGCGGGTGACGAGGCCCGCTTCGTGGACTGGCGGCGCTCGGGGCGGTCGGACGCGCAATTCGTGCGCGAGCGCGAATGGCAGCTGGCGCAGACGCTGCATCTATGGGTCGATGATGCGGCCTCGATGCGGTTTACCGGCATGGAAACCGGCCGTGCGGCACGGCCCGAGAAGGGCGCGCGGGCACGGCTTCTGGCGCTGGCACTGGCAATTTTGTCGGTGCGCTCGGGCGAGCGTGTGGGGCTGACCGGCGCGCTGGTGAACCCCAAGCCGGGACGCGGGCAGATCATGACGCTGGCGCAGATGATGTCGCAGGCGGGAGAGGTGGATGATTATGGCATCCCCGAGACCTCCGCCGTGCGCGCACAGTCCAAGGTGGTGTTCCTGTCGGATTTTCTGGGCGACCCGCAGCGGATGGCCGAAAGCCTGCGGCGGTTGTCGGGGCGCGGGGTGACAGGGGTGATGCTGCAGGTGCTTGATCCCGTCGAGGAGGATTTCCCCTTCGATGGCCGCACGATCTTTGAATCCATGTCGGGCAGCCTGCGCCACGAGACCCGCAAGGCGGGTGATCTGCGTGAGCGCTACCGGCTGCGTCTGGCCGAGCGGCGCGACCGTCTGGCGCAGATGGCCCATGCGGCGGGCTGGCAGTTCGGCACCCATCATACGGGCGAGACGGCACAGGCCGCGCTCTTGTGGCTGCATTCGGCACTGGAAAGGGGGCGCTGATGTGGGGTCTTGGACCTGTCGGATTTACCGCGCCGTGGCTTCTTCTGGGGCTGATCGCGCTGCCGGTTCTGTATCTGCTGTTGCGGGCCACGCCGCCCGCGCCGGTGCGCCGCCGCTTTCCGGGGGTGGCGCTTCTGCTGGGTCTTTCGGATGAGGAGGTGCAGGCCGCGCGCACGCCATGGTGGCTGATGGCGCTCAGGATGCTGGCCGTGGCCGCCGCGATCATCGGTTTTGCGGGACCGGTGCTGAACCCCGTGATGTCCGCGCATGGCACTTCGGGGCCGCTGGTCATCCTGACCGATGGCAGCTGGGCCTCGGCGCGGGACTGGGCGCGTCGTCAGGAGCGGATCTCGCAGGCATTGACGCAGGCGCAGGCCGACGGTCGGCCCGTGGCGCTGATCTCGCTGAGCGATCCCCCGCCCGAGCCGCCGCCTTTTGTGAATGCCGATACGGTGGCGCGGGGGCTCGCGGGGGTGAAGCCTGTGGCATGGGAGCCGCAGGATACTGATCCGGCAAAGATTCTGCCGCAGGGGAATTTCGAGACGCTGTGGATTTCGGACGGGCTCGACCGCCCGGGCCGGGCACGCCTGACGCAGGCGCTGCAGGCGCGGGGGCCACTGACCGTCTGGCAATCGGGCGCGCCGGTGATCGCGCTGGGGCATGCCAAGATCACCGATGGTCAGGTCGAGGTTCCGGTGAACACCCAGGCCCCGCTGACCGCGACCATCGAGGTCACGGCCATCGGGCTCGACCCTAACGGGATCGAGCGGGAACTGGCCCGTGTGCCGGTCGGGATGGCGGGCGTTGCGGGCATGGCGCGGTTCGATCTGCCGCCCGAGCTGCGCAACCGCGTGAGCCGTTTTGCCGTGGCGGGCATCCGCTCGGCGGGGGCTGTGAGCCTGACCGATGATGCGGTCAAGCGGCGCAAGGTGGCGCTGGTCTCGGGGACCAATTCGCAAGAGGGGCTGGAGCTTCTGGACCCGGCGCATTACCTGCGCGAGGCGCTTGAGCCCACTGCGGATCTGATCGAGGGCACGCTGGATGACGTGCTGGTGGCCAATCCCGATGTGATCATTCTGGCCGATGTGGCCGAGATCTCCGCGCCCGACCGTCTGGCGGAATGGGTGGAGGAAGGGGGCCTTCTGGTGCGCTTTGCCGGTCCGCATATGGCTGCGGCCGATCTGAGCAACGATCCCCTGCTGCCGGTGCATCTGCGGGCGGGCGGGCGCTCGATCGGGGGCACCATGAGCTGGGGCCAGCCGCGCGCGCTTGCGCCATTTCCGGCGGGCTCGCCCTTCGAGGGGCTGACCGTGCCGCCTGATGTCACCGTGAAGGCACAGGTGATGGCCGACCCCTCTCCCGATCTGGCCGATCGCACGATTGCGGGGCTGGCCGATGGCACGCCTCTGGTGACGCGCTCCGAGCTGGGTGACGGGCAGATCGTGCTCTTCCATGTGGCGGCCGATGCCGAATGGTCGACGCTGCCGCTTTCGGGGCTGTTCCCGCAAATGCTTGAACGGCTTGCGATTTCCAGCCGCCCCGCGCAGCCCGATCCGGGGGAGCTGGCGGGCACCACATGGGTGCCGCAAAAGCTGATCGACGGGTTCGGGCGGTTGTCGACCGCAGAGAATGCCGGCGGTGTGGCGGGCGAGAAACTGGCGGAAGGACCTGCTGGACCGGATCTGAAACCGGGCCTCTATACCGCCGATGACCGTGCGATTGCGCTCAATGCGGTGGCGCCCGACAGGGTGCTCAAGCCCGCGCTATGGGCCGCTGACATTCCCGTGGAGGGGGCGCAGACACAGGAGGCACGGCCGTTGAAAGGTGTGATACTGGGGCTGGCCCTGCTGGCGCTTCTCGTGGATATTCTGGCCTCGCTTTTCGTGTCTGGCAGGCTTTCAGGGCCGCGGGCGCAGCGTCTGGCGGGCATTGCGATCGTGGCGCTGGCGGTGGGGCTGATGGCGCCCGATGCGCGGGCACAGGAGGAAAAGATGCCGGTGGACCGTGCCATCGAGGCCGCGTCCAATGTGGTGCTGGCCCATGTGGTGACGGGCGATGCCGAGGTCGACCGGATCGCGCAGGCGGGGCTTCAGGGGCTGTCGGATACGCTTTTTGCGCGCACCACGGTCGAGCCCTCGACGCCGATGGCGCTGAACCTCGAAACCGATGATCTGGCGCTGTTTACCTTCATCTACTGGCCCGTGACGGCTGACGAGCCCGCACCCAGCCCCCAAGCCTATGCGAAACTCAACCGGTTTCTGCGCGGCGGCGGCATGATCCTGTTCGATACGCGCGATGCAAATATGGCGGGGACGGGCAACTCGCCCGAGGGGCAGCGGCTGAAGGCGCTGGCCGCGCCGCTCGATATTCCGCCGCTCACGCAGATCCCGCCCGATCATGTGCTGACGCGGACCTTCTATCTCCTGAACAGTTTCCCCGGCCGATATGATGGGCCGATCTGGGTCGAGGCGGCCAATCCGCAGGCGGCGCAGGCCGAGGGAATGCCGTTCCGCGACCTCAATGACGGCGTGACGCCGGTGGTCATCGGCGGCAACGATTGGGCGGGTGCCTGGGCGGTGGATGCACGCGGCGCGCCGATGCTGCCGGTGGGACGCGGGATGGGCGGAGAGCGCCAGCGCGAGATGGCGTTGCGGTTCGGGGTGAACCTCATCATGCACGTGCTCACCGGCAATTATAAATCCGATCAGGTGCATGTGCCCGCACTTCTGGAAAGGCTCGGTCAGTAATGAACACCCTCTCGGTGATCTGGGCGCCTCTGGTGCCATGGGAAATTCTGGCCATTGCGGGCGCGATCTGCGTAGTCCTTCTGGGCTTTGCGGTCTGGCGGGGCCTGCGCGGCTGGATCCTGCGCGGTCTGGCGCTCGGCGTGATCCTGTTGGCCATTGCCCAGCCCTCGATCCAGACGGAGGAGGGCAAGAGCCTCTCGGATATCGTCTTCCTGCTTGATGACCGCTCGTCGAGCCAGAAACTCTCGGATCGGGCCGAGCAGACCGATGAGGCCGTGGCGAACCTCACCCGCCAGATCGAGGCGCGGCCCAATACCGAGCTGCGCCGGATCACGGTGGGCGATGCGCCCGATAATGCCGGATCGCTTCTGGGATCGGCCATGGCCGAGGCCTTGGCTGCCGAGCCGCGTGCGCGGGTGGCGGGGGCGCTGATGGTCACCGACGGGCAGGCGCATGACGCGGCCCTGATGCCTGATCTGCCCGCGCCCCTTCAGGTGCTGCTGACGGGCCATAAAACCGATTGGGACCGCCGTCTGGTGATCCAGTCCGCGCCAAGTTTCGGGATCATCGGCGAGCCGGTCTCGATCCGGCTGAAGGTCGAGGATATGGGGCAGGTGCCCGCGGATGCGCCCAAGACCGCCGAGCTGAAGATCGCCATCGACGGCGCTGCGCCGCAGAGCTATCAGGTCAATGTGGGCGAGGATTTGGAACTGCCGCTGACGCTCGATCATGGCGGGCAGAATGTGGTGCAGTTCTCGCTGACGCCGGTGGCGGGCGAGCTGACCGACCGCAATAATGACGCCGTGGTGCAGATGAACGGGGTGCGTGACAGGCTGCGCGTGCTTCTGGTCTCGGGCGAGCCGCATGCGGGCGAGCGCACATGGCGCAACCTGCTGAAATCGGATGCGGCGGTCGATCTGGTGCATTTCACTATCCTGCGTCCGCCCGAAAAGCAGGACGGGGTGCCGGTATCGGAACTGTCGCTGATCGCTTTCCCGACGCGGGAGCTGTTTGTCGAGAAGATCCATGAGTTCGATCTGATCATCTTCGACCGTTATGCGGCGCGAGGGATCCTGCCGCAGGGCTATTTTGCTAATATCGCGCAATATGTGCGTGATGGGGGCGCGGTGCTGGTTTCGGCGGGGCCGGAATTCGCCACCGTCGAGAGCCTCTGGCAGACGCCGTTGAAAGATATCCTTCCGGCACGTCCCACGGGGCGGGTCTTCTCGGAAAGCTACCTGCCGCGCCCGACCGAGCTGGGGCTGCGCCATCCGGTGACGGCAGGGCTGACGGGGGCACCGCCAGTGGATCCGTCCAAGGATGGCGAGGCGCCGCATTGGGGCCATTGGCTGCGCCAGATCGAGCTGGGTGATGTGACCGGCGAGACGGTGATGACCGGTGCCGAGGGCTCGCCCTTGCTGGTGATGAGCCGCGAGGGCAAGGGGCGCGTGGCGCTTCTGGCTTCCGATCAGGCATGGCTGTGGGATCGCGGCTATGATGGCGGCGGGCCGCAGCTGGAGCTGCTGCGCCGGATCGCGCATTGGGAAATGAAGGAGCCCGAGCTGGAGGAAGAGGCGCTCTTTGCCGAGGTCCAGCCCGGATCACTGGGCTTTACCATCGTGCGCCGGAGCATGGCCAAAGAGGCGGGGCCCGTGACCATCACCGGCCCCGATGGCACCAGCACGACAGTTGCGCTGCAGGAGACCGCACCGGGGCGCTTTACCGCGCAATGGACCGCGCCCGAGGCAGGGCTTTACCGGTTGAAACAGGGCGATCTGGAGCGGGTCGTGGCGCTGGGTCCGGCCAGCCCGCGCGAATACGAGCATACCATCGCCTCGGGTGATGTGCTGGCGCAGGCGGTGGCGGGCTCGAACGGCGGCGTGACACGGCTCGAGGATGGCATTCCGCAGATCCGCACCGTGCGCGAGGGGCGGCCCTCGGCGGGCACCGGCTGGATCGGGATCACGCCGCGTGGGGCCTCGGAAGTGGCCGATATCCGCGTGATGCCGGTGCTGCCGCCTTGGGCATGGCTGGTGCTGGCGGCGCTGCTGAGCATCGGGGCATGGCTCTGGGAAGGGCGGGGCAGGCGGCGCAGGGCCTGAGCGGATTTCGGGACAAACATGATCTCGGTCAAAGTGCTCACCTTCCGGTGAGGGTAGATGATCGTTATATTATGATGATGATCCATCCCGGGACGAGCGATGTTCACACTTACTAACCTTATCAAAACGGTGCTCGGTCTGGCGGGCGCGCTGGTGTTTTTCCTGATCGGAAGCTGGGCGGCGCAGGCGCTTTACACCGTGGGCGGCGATGTGGAGACGGCAGGCATGTCGGATGCACCTGGCGGGTTGATCGGCGGCGAGGCGGCCGCCCCTGCAGCGCCTGTAGATGTGATCGCGATGGGCGAGGGGGATCCTGCCGCAGGGGCCAAGGTGTTCAACAAATGCAAGGCCTGCCACAAGGTGAATGGCACCAATGGCGTTGGTCCGCATCTGGATGGTGTGGTGAACCGCCCCGTGGGCTCGGTGGAGGGCTTCAACTACTCGGCGGCTCTGCAAAACCACGGGGGGAGCTGGGATTACGCGGCACTTGATGCGTGGCTGAGCGACCCCAAAGCCTATGCGCCGGGCAACAAGATGACCTTCGCAGGGCTGAAAAAAGCGGAAGACCGCGCCAATGTGGTCGCCTATCTCGAAAGTCTTCAATAAGCCGACGCACCATAGTTCCGAAGGGCCGCATCCCACGCGGCCCTTTTTTCATGCCCCTGCTTCACAATTTTGCTGTTTGACAGGGAAAATCATGATTTCACAGGCCTTTCACAGAGAAGCAACTTGATAGCAGCCCGTTCCGCCCTTTACCTATATTCAAGGGAAATCACGCAAAGGGGATAGGAATGCCGGAACGGACGAGGGCCTATGCGCAGCCGAAGGGAATGCGGCGGTATCTGATGCCTTTCGCCATGATGGCGGCCTTGGGGACACCCGCAGTCGCACAAGATGTGGCAGGTGAGGTGAGCGAGGCGCAGGAGGGCGGCCAGACAGTGATCTCGGCCTATGGCATCTCGACCCTGAACGACCTGAAATATCCGGCGGATTTCAAACATCTGGACTATGTGAACCCCGGTGCACCCAAGGGCGGCGAGATCTCGGAATGGACCACGGGATCGTTCGATAACTACAATCCCTATTCCATTCAGGGCCGTGCGGCAGCGTTATCTTCGGCGCCGCAGGAAAGCATCCTTGCGACGACTGCCGATACCGTGGGGCAGGCCTATTGCCTGATGTGCACCACGATGGACTATCCCGAGAGCAAGGACTGGGTGACCTTCCATCTGCGTGAGGGCATCACCTTCTCGGATGGCACGCCGATGAGCGCCCGAGATATCCTCTTCTCCTACGAGCAGCTGCGTGATTACGGGCTGTCGAGCTTCCGTCAGGTGCTGGAGCAACAGGTGGCGAAGGCCGAGGTGATCGACGACAGGACGATCAAATTCACCTTCACCCCCGATGCGCCGCGCCGTGATATCATCCAGCTGGTGGGCGGGCTGCCGGTGTTTGAACAAAAGCAGTTCGAACGGCTGGGTCTGACGCTCGACAAGACCTTCCCAGAGGCGCTGGTGGGCACCGGCCCCTATATGTATGACAGCGACAAGAACAACCGCACGATCACATGGAAGCGCAATCCCGACTATTGGGGCGAGGATCTGCCGATCAATGTGGGGCGCAACAATTTCGACAAGCTGCGCATCGAGTATTTCGGCGATTACAACGCGGCATTCGAGGCGTTCAAGGCGGGGATCTATACCTTCCGCAACGAGGCGTCGTCCAATACATGGGCCACGGGCTATACCTTCCCTGCCGTCGAGAACGGGCAGGTGATCAAGACCGAGCTACCCAATGGCAATGTGGCCTCGGGTCAGGCGTTCCTGCTGAACATGCGCCATCCGGTCTTTGAAGACCCGAAAGTGCGCGAGGCCGTCGGGCTTGCCTTCAATTTCGAATGGTCGAACAAAACGCTGTTCTACGGGCTCTACGAACGGGTGAATTCGATCTGGGAGAACTCGTCTCTGGAGGCGACCGGCAAACCCTCGCCCGAAGAGCTGAAGATCCTCGAGCCGTTGAAGGCCGATCTGCCCGAAGGCGTGCTGACCGATGATGCGGTGATGGCGCCGGTCTCGGGGGATCGCCCGCTCGACCGTAAGAACCTGCGCAAGGCCGCCAAGCTCCTTGAGGAAGCGGGCTGGATCGTGGGTGATGACGGGCTGCGCCGCAAGGATGGCAAGGTGCTGCATATTGATATTCTCAATGACAGCCAGAGCTTCGACCGGATCATCAACCCCTATATCGAGAATCTCAAACAGCTGGGAATCGAGGCGGTTAACGAGCGGGTCGATGACGCGCAATATCAAAACCGCCAAAGAAGCCACGACTATGACATGATCACCAGCCAGATCGGGCAGGACCTGCTGCCGGGCTCGGGGCTACAGCAGTATTTCGGCTCTAAATCCACAGGCGATGTGTTCAACGGGATGGGCCTTGCTAATCCGGCGGTTGACAAGCTGATCACGCTGGTCGAGCAGGCGCAGACCGAGGACGAGCTGACCACCCGCGTCCATGCGCTGGACCGCGTGCTGCGGGCGATCCGCTTCTGGGTGCCTCAATGGTACAAGAACACTTATACGGTCGCTTATTATGATATGTATGACCACCCCGAGACCCTGCCGCCCTATTCGCTGGGCGAGATGGATTTCTGGTGGTATGACGCCGCAAAAGCAGAAAAACTGAAGGCCTCCGGCGCGCTGTAACGCGGGTCGGGGCACGGGCAGAAAGGGGCGAGGCCACTTATGGGCGCCTATATCCTGAAGCGGTTGCTTCTCGTGATACCGACACTTCTCGGGATCATGATCGTGAACTTCACCCTGACGCAATTTGTGCCCGGTGGCCCGATCGAGCAGATCCTCGCGCGGGTCGAGGGATCGGGCGATAGCATGCGCAACCTCACGGGCGGCGGCGATGCCGGTGCCGGTCAGGGGGGCGTAGAAGAGGGCGGCTATCAGGGTGCGCGGGGCATCTCGCCACAGCAGCTTGCCCAGCTCGAGGTGCAGATGGGCTTCTCGCGCATCGTCTGTGATGCGAGCCATCAGGGCGAGCCTACCATCGGCGCCCCCGGCTGCACCACCGAGAAAATCGGCGCGGTCGAGCGGTTCTTCATCATGATGGGCCATTACCTGACCTTCGATTTCGGCAAGAGCTATTTCCACAACGAGACCGTGATGCAGCTGATCATGGAGAAGATGCCGGTCTCGATCACGCTGGGGCTCTGGTCGACGCTTCTGGCCTATCTGATCTCGATCCCGCTGGGCATCCGCAAGGCGGTGCGCGATGGCACGTCCTTCGACACATGGACCTCGGCGGTGATCGTGGTGGCCTATGCCATTCCGGGGTTCCTGTTTGCGGTGCTTCTGCTGGTGCTATTCGTCTCGGGCAACTGCTTCCATATCCCGTTTGTCCCCGAAAGCTGGAACCCGACCTGTTACAGGCTGTTCCCGTTGCGCGGCCTGACCTCGGATAATTTCGATGCGCTGAGCACCTTGGGCAAGGCCAAGGATTACCTCTGGCATATCGTGCTGCCGATTACGGCAATCACGATCTCCAGCTTCGCCACGCTGACGCTTCTGACCAAGAACTCCTTCCTCGACGAGATCAACAAGCAATATGTCGTTACCGCCCGCGCCAAGGGCCTGACCGAACATCGCGTGCTTTACGGCCATGTGTTCCGCAATGCGATGCTGATCGTGATCGCGGGCTTTCCGGCGACCTTCCTTGGCGTGTTCTTCGGCTCCTCGATCATCGTGGAGACGATCTTCTCGCTTGATGGCTTGGGGCTTCTGGGCTTTCAGGCGGCGGTCGAGCGCAATTATCCGGTGATCTTCGGCACGCTCTATGTCTTCGGGCTGATCTCGCTGGTCGTGGGGATCCTGTCGGACCTGATGTATGTCTTTGTCGATCCACGGATCGATTTCGAGAAGAGGGGTGGCTGAGATGGCGCTCTCTCCGCTGAACCAGCGCCGCTGGGCCAATTTCAAGGCCAACCGTCGGGCGCTCTGGTCGCTGATCATCTTCACGGTGCTTTTTATCGCTTCGCTCTTTGCCGAGGTGCTGGCCAATGACAAACCGATCGTGGTGAACTATCAGGGGCATTACTATTTCCCCGCCTATAAATTCTATCCCGAGACGGCCTTTGGCGGCGATTTCCGCACCGAGGCCGTTTACCGCGAGCCCGAGGTGCAATGCCTGATTGTCACGGGCGGCAACGAGGCCTGCTGGGATGACCCCGACGCCTATATGAAAGAGGCGCAGGAGAAGGGCACCGTAGACGGCGAGAAAATTGACAAGGGCTGGATGATCTGGCCGCCGATCCGCTATAATTACCGCACGATCTCCAACGATGCTCCTGCGTTCTCGCCCCCCGATGGCGAGCACTGGCTGGGCACTGACAATACTGCCCATGACGTCCTGGCACGGGTGATCTACGGCTTCCGCACCTCGATCCTGTTCACGCTGATCGTCACCGGCGTGGGCTCGCTGATCGGGATCGCGGCGGGGGCGGTGCAGGGCTATTTCGGCGGCAAGGTCGATATTGTCTTCCAGCGGCTTCTGGAGATCTGGGCCTCGACGCCCTCGCTCTATGTCATCATCATCCTCTTCGCCATTCTGGGGCGGAGCTTCTGGCTTCTGGTCTTTGTCTCGATCCTCTTCGGCTGGCCCGCCTTGGTGGGGGTGGTGCGCGCCGAGTTCCTGCGGGCACGGAACTTCGAATATGTCCGCGCCGCGCGCGCTCTGGGCGTGACCGACGGCACGATCATGCGCCGCCATATCCTGCCCAATGCGATGGTCGCGACGCTGACCATGCTGCCCTTTGTCGTGACCGCGACGATCTCGATGCTGGCCTCGCTCGATTACCTCGGCTACGGGCTGCCCTCCTCGGCGCCCTCGCTGGGCGAACTCGCGCAGCAGGGCAAGGAGAACCTGCAGGCCCCGTGGCTCGGACTCTCGGCCTTCTTCACATTCGCGGCCATGCTGTCACTTCTGATCTTCATCTTCGAGGGTGTGCGTGATGCCTTCGACCCGCGCAAGGTGTTCCAATGACCACGATCCTCGATGTCAAAGACCTCAAGATCAGCTTCGGTCGCGGGCCGGAGGTGGTGAAAGGCGTAAGCTTCACCGTGGCCGAGGGAGAGACCGTGGCGCTGGTGGGCGAGAGTGGTTCGGGCAAGTCGATCACCGCGCTGTCCTCGGTGCAGCTTCTGGGGCCGAATGCCCATCTGACAGGATCTGTGCGCTATAAGGGCCAAGAGATGGTTGGCGCCCCCGAACGCCTTCTGCGCAAGGTGCGCGGCAATGATATCAGCTTCATCTTCCAGGAGCCGATGACCTCTCTCAATCCCCTCCATACGCTGGAAAAACAGCTGGGCGAGAGCTTGGCGCTGCATCAGGGGGTGCGGGGCGCACAAGCCAAGGCGCGGATCATCGAGCTTTTGGATAAGGTTGGCATCCCCGATCCCGAGAGCCGTCTGGCCGATTATCCGCACCAGCTTTCGGGTGGGCAGCGCCAGCGGGTGATGATCGCGATGGCACTGGCCAATGGGCCGGATCTGCTGATTGCAGATGAGCCGACCACCGCGCTTGATGTGACGATCGAGGCGCAGATCCTCGAACTGCTTGCGGATCTGAAACGCGATATGGGGATGAGCCTTCTGTTCATCAGCCATGATCTGGGCGTGGTGCGCCGCATCGCCGACCGTGTCTGCGTGATGCAGAATGGCGAGATCGTCGAGCAGGGGACGGCCGAGGAGATCTTCGCTAATCCTCAGCACGCCTATACGCGCAAGCTTCTGGCGGCCGAACCCAAAGGCACTGCCGAGCCTGTGCCCGAAGGTGCGCCCGAGCTGGTGCGCACCGAGGATCTCAAGATCTGGTTTCCGGTCAAGCGCGGGCTTTTGCGCAAGGTCACCGGCCATGTGAAGGCCGTCAATGGCGCATCGCTTTCGGTGCGGGCAGGGGAAACCTTGGGCATTGTGGGCGAGTCGGGCTCGGGCAAGACCACGCTGGCATTGGCCATCATGCGGCTGATCGAGAGCGATGGGCCGATCATCTATGCGGGCGAGAATATCGCCGCATGGGAAGGCAAGCGCCTGCGCGCACTGCGCCGCGACATGCAGATCGTGTTCCAGGATCCGTTCGGCTCGCTCAGCCCGCGGATGACTGTCGAGCAGATCATCGCCGAGGGGCTGACCGTGCACGGGGTCGAGCCTGGTCGTGACCGCACCGAGATGGTGGCCGAGATCATGACCGAGGTCGGTCTGCCCCCCGAAGCGATGCATCGCTATCCGCATGAGTTCTCGGGCGGGCAGCGCCAGAGGATCGCCATTGCGCGCGCCATGATCCTGCGCCCCAAGGTGGTGGTGCTCGACGAGCCGACCTCGGCACTCGACATGACGGTGCAGGTGCAGATCGTCGACCTTTTGCGCGATCTACAGCGCAAGCACGGGCTGGCCTATCTTTTCATTAGTCACGATTTACGGGTGGTTAGGGCCTTGAGTCATAAGGTGATGGTGATGAAACGCGGCGAAGTGGTCGAGCAGGGGCGAGCGGAGGATGTCTTCGCCAACCCGAAATCCGGCTATACCCGCGACCTTATGGCCGCAGCCCTCGGAGAGACTGTTTGAAAATCCTCTTTGTCCACCAGAACTTTCCGGGCCAGTTTCCGCATCTGGCCCCGGCCTTGCAGGCGCGTGGACATGAGGTGACGGCCCTGACGGCGGAAAAGAACAACCGCCCCTCGCCGGTGAGAGTGGTCAAATATCGTGAACCGCAAGAGATCACATTGTCCTCGCGGCTGACCCGCATGTATGCGCAGGTCTCCGAACGCGGGTTGCGAGCGGCACGGGCCGCGCGCCAGATGCGCCGCGATCATGGCTATGTGCCGGATGTGATCTTCGGCCATCCCGGCTGGGGCGAGACGCTCTATCTGCGCGAGATATGGCCCGAGGCGCGGCTGCTGGTCTATGGTGAGTTGATGTATCGGACAACGGGGCTCGATACCGATTTCGACCCCGAATTCGCCCGCGACGGGTTCGACAGCCGTATCTCGACGGTGGCGCGCTCTGCCCATCTGATCCAGACTATCGCCCAGGCGGATGCCGCCCTCTGTCCGACGCAATTCCAGGCCGATACCTTTCAACCCGAATTCCGTTCCAAGATTACGGTCTGTCATGATGGGGTGGATACCGACAGGCTCTGCCCGGACCCGTATGCTGTCTTCGAGATCCCCGAAAAGGGGGTGAGCTTCCGGCCGGGGGATGAGGTGATCACCTTCGTGAACCGCTCGCTCGAACCTTACCGCGGGTATCACAGCTTCATGCGGGCGCTGCCCGATGTGCTGGCGGCGCGGCCCCAAGCGCATGTGCTGATCGTCGGCGAGGAGGGGCAGAGCTATGGTGCGGCGCCAACAGACGGGATCAGCTGGAAGGAACGCTACCTGAACGAGGTGCGCGACCGGCTGGATCTGGCGCGTGTGCATTTTCTGGGCCGCATCCCCTATGACAGATATATCAAGATGTTACAGGTCAGTCGCGTGCATGCCTATCTGACCTATCCCTTCGTCCTGAGTTGGTCGCTGATGGAAAGCATGAGCGTGGGCTGTCATGTCATCGGCTCGGATACTGCGCCTGTGCGGGAGATGATCCGCCATGGCGAGACCGGCCATCTGGTTGATTTCTTCGATATCAAGGGCTGGTCTGCACGGCTGACCGAGGCGCTTTCCTCGTCCGAAAGATTCATTCCGCAACGGGTGGCCGCGCGCCGCGCGATGGTGGAGCGCTATGATCTCAAACGCTACTGCCTGCCGAGACTGGTGGAGTTCGTCGAGACGGCTGGACAGGGGCCGGGCCGCGCGCTTCCAGCGTCCTGAAATATCCCGGGGGGGCCGAATTGCAGCGGGGCATTGAGCCCCGCCGCAATTCGGTCGGGGGCAGAGCCCCCTCCAGCCCCGGCCTCTTGCGTGGCACTCAAATGGCAGAGCTGTGACCCGCTCTCGACAAATCATAGGCGTCGAAATGCCGGGCGATCAGGCGGGTGAGCGGGCGGCCCTTCTCTGGAATGCGCAGCCCGGACGGAGTCATCTCGACGCAATCCTCGAATTCGGCCGCGCACTGGCCCAGCATCTGGCTCAACTGCGCCAGTGACACATCATGGGTCCGGATCAATTCATCCGTCTTCAATTCGAAATCGCACATCAGCGCCTCGATAATCCGCGCCCGTAGCTGATCTTCGGACGAGAGCTTATGCCCGCGCGCGGTCGAGAAACGGCCCTCGCGTATGGCGCCCACATATTTTCCGGTGGCCGGAGCATTCTGTGCATAGCCCTGCGGGAAGCGCGAGATGGCGCTTGCGCCAAGCCCGACCAGAACCTCCGCCTGATCGTCGGTATAGCCCTGGAAATTCCGCCGGAGGCGGCCTGTGCGCTGGGCGACAGCCAGCCCGTCCGCGGGCAACGCAAAATGGTCGATGCCGATCGCATGGTAACCATCGGCTCGGAACAGTATCGCGGCACGGTCGAACAGGTCGAGCCGTTCCTCGGGCGTCGGTAACTCGTCGGAGGGCAGCATGTTCTGGCGCCGTGCCATCCATGGCACATGGGCATAGCCATAGAGCGCCACGCGGTCGGGGGCGAGGGACAGGAGCTTCTGCACCGAGGCGGAGATCTTCTCGGGCGTCTGGCGCGGCAGACCGAAGAGGATATCGGCATTCAGGCTCGCGATACCGCGGGCACGGATCATCTCGACGGCGCGGGCGGTCTCCTCGAAACTCTGCTCGCGGCCGATGATCTTCTGGATCTCGGGGTCGAAATCCTGCACCCCGATCGAGGCACGGTTCATGCCCGCACCAGCCAGCGCATCAAGGCGGGCCGCATCGATCTCGCAGGGGTCGATCTCGACCGAAAATTCCGCCCCCTCGGCCAGCGGGACGGCCTCGAACGTGGCTTCGGCCAGACGGGCTATTATACCGGCAGGCATAAGGGTGGGCGTGCCGCCGCCCCAATGCAGCCGCGAGAGCGTCACGCCGGGGGCAAGACGCTCTTTCAGCATCTTCAACTCGCGCAGGAGCACCTCGGAATAGGCTTGCACCGGCTCGGCGCTTTGTGTGCCCTGCGTGCGACAGGCGCAGAACCAGCACAGCCTACGGCAGAAGGGCACATGCATGTAGAGCGAGATTGCGCTTCCCGCAGGGATCGCCTCGATCCAGGAGGAGAACGTCTGCGGTCCCACATCCGCATTGAAATGCGGGGCCGTCGGATAGCTTGTGTAACGGGGGACGCGCGCGTCGAACAATCCGAGACGGGCGAGTTGCGATTTATGTTCCATGCGCCTATCGTTACGATATCAACGCGCAACAGAAATTGACCCATATCAAATGTCCATTACGAAAGACGAAGTGCCATCGGTCACGCTGCAATGCGGCGACTGCACGATCCGCCATCGGGCGGTCTGTGCGCGTTGCACGCCGGATGAAGTGTCCGATCTCGAGAAGATCAAATTCTACCGCACCTACGAGGCGGGTCAGACCATCGTCTGGGCCGGTGATGATATGGAATTCGTGGCCTCAGTGGTGACAGGGATCGCCACCATCACGCAGGCGATGGAGGACGGTCGAACGCAGATGGTGGGGCTGTTGCTGCCCTCGGATTTCGTGGGCCGTCCGGGGCGCACGACGGCGGCTTATAACGTGACCGCGACCACCGATGTTCTGATGTGCTGCTTCCGGCGCAAACCTTTTGAAGCGATGATCGAGCGCACACCGCATCTGGCGCAGCGCCTGTTGCAAATGACGCTCGACGAGCTGGATGCCGCGCGCGAGTGGATGCTTCTGCTGGGCCGCAAGACCGCGCGGGAAAAGATCGCCTCGCTTCTGTCGATCATCGCGCGGCGCAATGCGTCCTTGCAGATGAAGAACCCGTCCGAGAGCATGACCTTCGATCTGCCGCTGACCCGCGAGGCGATGGCGGATTATCTGGGGCTGACGCTCGAAACCGTCTCGCGCCAGATTTCGGCGCTCAAGCGCGACGGGGTCATTATACTGGATGGCAAGCGCCATGTGACGGTGCCCGATATGGAGGCGCTGTTGCTGGAAGCGGGGGATGATGCCGATGGCGGATTGTTCAACTAGGGACTTTGTGACGCTCGACGTGTTCACCGACAGGCCCTTTGCCGGAAATCCGCTGGCGCTTCTGCCCGATGCCTGCGGGCTGGGCACGGCGCAGATGCAGGCGATCACGCGCGAGTTCAACCTATCGGAGACCATCTTCGTGCTGCCGCCCGCCGATCCGGCGCATCGCGCGCGGGTGCGAATCTTCTATCCGGGGGGCGAGATGCCTTTTGCCGGCCATCCGACATTGGGCTGTGCGATCTGGCTGGCCACGCAGGATGCGGGCGAGGGGGATTTCGACCGCGTGCTGGTGCTGGAAGAAGAGGCGGGGCTGGTTCCCGTGCATGTAACTCGCAAGGACGGTGCGCTCCGGGCCGAGTTCCAGGCATCCGTTCTGCCCGAGATCCAGCCGCAGGCAGCCTCCCACGGGGCCTGTGCCGAGGCTTTGGGGATCAGTCCGCAGGACCTGCGCGCCGAGTCGATGGCCGTGATCTCGGGCGGGCCGAGCTTTGCCTTTATCGGGGTGACGGATACCGAAGCCCTGGGCCGTGCGCGTCCCATGCAACCCGCGTTCGACACGGTGCAGACCGCGCTTTCGGCGGACGGGGTCTATGTTTATGCGCAGACCGGCGCGCAAAGCTGGCAGGCGCGGATGTTCGACCCCGGTGGCGGGATCCCCGAGGATCCCGCCACCGGTTCGGCTACGGCGCTGTTTGCCGCGCAGCTTCTGGCGATGGGGGGCCTGGCCGAGGGCGAGACGCGGCTCTCGCTGCGTCAGGGTGTCGAGATGGGCCGCCCCTCCGAGCTGGGACTACGGGTCATCTGCAAGGACGGCGCACTGAGCGCGGTCCATGTCTCGGGCTCGGCAATCGAGATCTCGCAGGGCCGCATCAGGGTGCCCGCCCTCTGACGCTTTGGCCTGTTAACTACGGGCCTGTTCCATACGGGTCTGCTAACTACGGGCCTGAGGTGCCCCGTCAGGCGGGGCAGCGCATATAACGCAGGGGCGCAGGCGCTGCGCCATCACCGGTCTCGGTGCGGATCAGGGTTTGGCCGTCATCCTTCAGTTCGAGAAGCTCGTGATAGGACCAAGACTGTCCCTCGCCGGTAAAGTCGAACATGCCGGACAGGCGGGCCGGTTGCTGTTCCTGCGGTTCGGTCAACACGCCGCGCGATTCGTAGAAGGTGAGGGTGTCGGCGCTGACGCTCATTAGCCCCTTGGCATCATCACGGCCGGGGGTGCAATCATTGAGGCTCATGCCCCAGCGGCCTTGAAACCCCGCGGGGATCGGTCCGGCGGCCATCTTGTCGGCGCTCTGGCTGGCACCTCCGGGCGGCATGCAGGCGGCAAGCGTCAGGGTCGCCAGAAGCGGAAGGGCCAAGGGTCTCATCGAATTCCTCCGGTCGGATATACAGTCATCAGGATCGGAATAAACCATTGGAGCTGCAGCCCGAACTGTCCAGCCCACAGCAGAACGGGCGGCAAGAAGCCGCCCGTCGGGATCATATCCGGTGTATTTCCGCCGGTCCGCCAGGCCGTCGGTCAGTGCGACATCAGCACCGGAACATCGGCCATCTCCAGCATATGGCGGGTGGCCCCACCCAGAATCGCCTCGCGGAAGCGCGAATGGCCATAGGCACCCATCACGATCATATCGGCGCTGGTATCGCTGACATGGCGATTCAGCACGTCGGAGATGCGCGGCATGGTCTTGGGCAGAACCGTCACCTCGGCGGCCACCCCGTGACGCACCAGCATCTGGCAGAGCGCCGAACCCGGATCGGCGCGTTCAGGCCCGTGGGCGGGCGGCGCGATGACCGTTATATCAACCTTCTCGGCGGCTTTGAGGAGCGGCAGCGCATCGCGCACGGCATCGAGCGACTCGTCCGAGCCGTTCCATGCCACCACCACACGGCGCCCGCTGAGACGGCCATTGAAATCATCGGGCACGATCAGCACGGGCACATTGCCCTCGAAGAGCGCCGCCTCGATGGCCGCCTCGATCTCCTGACCACGATCCTCGCCATAGGGGCGGCCCATCACCACCAGATCGGCAAAGCGCGCCCGCAGCGCCACGGCAGGCGCGATGGCGCCAAGCTGCACGACCATCGTCTCGGTGGCCCAGCGGATATCCTCGTTTTTCAGCCGCGCCAGCACACCGGCCTCGACCTTGGCGGCCTCGTCCTGTGCCTGCTCGATGACCTCTTTCTGGACATAGGCCGTGGCGCCCGCGTAGTAATATCCGGTCTGCGAGACATCGACGCCCAGGCACAGCACATCCAGATGTGCCTGCTCCTGGCGCGCCATCACGATAGCGGCGTCCAGCTGGGCTTTGGCCGCGTCGAGATCGGTAACGATAGAAAGAATGGTTTTGTAGGACATGGCTTTGCCTCGTCGTTTGATTTCACCGACGATCATAGGCCTGCTTGCGATCGGCGACTTTGACCAAGATCAAATCATGGATCGCAGACCCGTTTTTTATGCTCCCGAACAGTTGATGCAGATCAAGGCAGTGTGATCGGCCTCCCCGCAAAAGGGACTGAAGTCGTGCCCGCATTCCTTCGTGCAGGGCAGAATAAGACAAAGGGACGCAATATGTGGGATTACCTCAAGCTTGCCATGCTGGGCCTTGTCGCCGTTCTGGCGGCGATCGCCGCAAGCTATGGTCGCGATCTCGCCTATACCGTGAATGCGATCGAAGTATTCGTGGCGGCAGTGATCGCATTGATCTGGGTGATGCGGGGCATGGAGAAAACCAGCCCCGTCTCGCAGACCGAGTATTTCGATAGTGTCATCCGCTATGGCGTGGTGGCGACGGTATTCTGGGGGCTCGTGGGGTTTCTGGTCGCGGTCTTTATCGCCTTCCAGCTGGCCTTTCCGGCGCTGAATTTCGAATGGGCTCAGGGCTATCTGAATTTCGGAAAGCTGCGGCCCCTGCATACCTCGGCAGTGATCTTCGCCTTTGGCGGTAACGCCCTGATCGCGTCGTCCTACTATGTGGTGCAACGAACTTCCGCCGCACGTCTCTTTGGCGGCAGCCTCGGCTGGTTCGTGTTCTGGGGCTATAACCTGTTCATCGTTCTGGCGGCCTCGGGCTATATCCTCGGGGCCACGCAATCGAAGGAATATGCCGAGCCCGAATGGTATGTGGACCTGTGGCTGACCGCGGTCTGGGTGGCTTATCTGATCACTTTCCTCGGCACGATCCTCAAGCGCCGCGAGCCACATATCTATGTGGCCAACTGGTTCTACCTCTCTTTCATCGTGACCGTGGCAATGCTGCATATCGTCAATAACCTCGCGGTGCCCGTATCGGTCTTCGGGTCGAAATCGGTGCAGCTGTTTGCGGGTGTGCAGGATGCGATGACGCAATGGTGGTATGGCCATAACGCGGTGGGCTTCTTCCTGACCGCAGGCTTCCTCGGCATGATGTATTACTTCGTACCCAAACAGGCGGGGCGTCCCGTCTATTCCTACAAACTCTCGATCATCCACTTCTGGGCGCTGATCTTCCTCTATATCTGGGCTGGTCCGCACCATCTGCATTATACCGCGCTGCCCGATTGGGCCTCGACGCTGGGGATGGTGTTCTCGATCATGCTGTGGATGCCCTCGTGGGGCGGTATGATTAACGGCCTGATGACGCTCTCGGGCGCCTGGGACAAGCTGCGCACCGATCCGGTGATCCGCATGATGGTGGTGTCGATCGGTTTCTACGGCATGTCCACCTTTGAAGGGCCGATGATGTCGATCAAGGCGGTCAACTCGCTCTCGCATTATACCGACTGGACCATCGGCCATGTGCATTCGGGCGCGCTCGGCTGGAACGGGATGATCACCTTCGGGATGCTCTATTTCCTTGTGCCGAAACTGTGGAAACGCGAGGCGCTCTATTCGCTCAAAGCCGTAAGCTGGCATTTCTGGCTCGCCACTATCGGGATCGTGCTCTACGCGGCCTCGATGTGGGTCACGGGGATCATGGAGGGCCTGATGTGGCGCGAGGTCGATGCGCAGGGCTTCCTCGTGAACTCCTTCGCCGACACGGTGGCTGCCAAATTCCCGATGTATGTCGTCCGGGCTCTGGGGGGCGTGATGTATCTGACCGGCTCGCTGATCATGGCATGGAACCTCTGGGCGACGGTCGCCAAGCAACCGAAAGCGCGCGTTGCCGCCCACGCCGTTGCGGCAGAGTAAGGAGATAGGTCTATGTCCATTCTGGATAAACACGGGATCATCGAGAAGAACGCGACGCTCCTTTTGATCGGCTCCTTCCTCGTGGTCACTATCGGCGGCATCGTTGAAATCGCCCCGCTCTTCTATCTCGAGAACACGATCGAGAAGGTCGAGGGCGTGCGTCCCTACACTCCGCTCGAGCTGACCGGTCGCGATATCTATATCCGCGAGGGTTGCTATGTCTGCCACAGCCAGATGATCCGTCCGATGCGTGACGAATACGAGCGCTACGGGCATTACTCGCTGGCCGCAGAATCGATGTATGACCACCCGTTCCAATGGGGCTCCAAGCGCACCGGCCCCGATCTGGCGCGGGTTGGCGGGCGCTATTCGGATGCGTGGCATGTCGATCACCTGAGCGACCCGCAATCGGTGGTGCCGGAATCGGTGATGCCGAAATACGGCTTCCTCAAGCATAGGCTCCTCGACACCGGCCATCTGGAAGAACGTCTGGAAACCGACGCGTTGGTCGGGGTGCCCTATACTTCCGACATGATCGAGGCGGCCAAGACGGATTTCGCGGCCCAGCTGGACCCCTATGCCGATACCGATGGTCTTTTCGCCCGCTATGACGCGCGGGTGAATGTGCGCAATTTCGATGGCCAGCCTGCCGTGACCGAGATGGATGCGCTGGTGGCCTACCTGCAGGTGCTGGGCACGATGGTCGATTTCTCGACCTTCGAACCCGCACCGAGCCGCTGAGGAGAGCGAGATGGATTATCATATCTTCCGCGAATTCGCCGATAGCTGGATGCTCCTGTTCATGGTGGCGATGTTCGTGATTGCCATCCTCTGGGCCTTCCGTCCGGGAGCGCGCAAATCGCAGGCCGACAGTGCCGCCATTCCCTTCCGCCACGAGGACCATCCCGCAACGGCCCCAAGCGGGTTGGCCAAAAGGGAGTTGGATCAATGAGCAAGCTGAACAAGAACCTGCCCGACGACCCGTCGACGACCGGCCATAGCTGGGACGGAATCGAGGAGTTCAACAATCCGCTACCGCGCTGGTGGCTCTGGACCTTCTATGCCTGCATCCTTTTCGCGCTCGGCTATACGGTCGCGATGCCCGCATGGCCGCTCCTGAATGGGGCGACACCGGGTTTGTTGCACAAATCGACCCGTGCCGATCTGGCCGCCGATCTGGAGCGGTTCGACGCGATGAATGCACCCGTCGAGGCGCGGCTCGTGGCCGCGGATCTGGGGGCGATCGCCTCCGATCCGGAGCTTGCGAACTATACCCAGAATGCGGGCGCGGCCGTCTTCCAGACATGGTGTGCGCAATGCCATGGTGCGGGGGCGGGCGGCCAGCAGGGGCTGGGCTATCCGAACCTGCTCGATAGCGACTGGCTCTGGGGCGGCAGGATCGGTGATATCTACACCACCGTCACCCATGGTATCCGTAATGCGGATGACCCCGAGGCGCGCTTCAGCCAGATGCCCGCTTTTGGAACGGATGGCATTCTGGAAGAGGCGCAGATCGATCAGGTGGTGCAGTTTGTCCGCCAGATTTCGGGGCAGGAGGCCGATCCGGCGCTGGCCTCCGAAGGGGCCACCGTCTTTGCCGAGAATTGCACCGCCTGCCATGGTGATGCGGGCAAGGGCGACCCGTCGCAGGGCGCACCCAATCTGACGGATGCGGTCTGGCTCTATGGAGGCGATGTCGCAACCCTTACCCAAACGGTCCGTGAGGCCCGCGCAGGCGTCATGCCCAACTGGAACGCCCGCCTGAGCGAGGCCGAGATCCGCGCAGTGGCCTCTTATGTCCACGGGCTCGGGGGCGGGCAGTAAGCCGCTCCCCACCAGATCCCCGTGGCCGCGGCTAGGGCGCGGCTGCGGGGCTCACCGGCACCCTGTCCCGTTCGCGCGTTTCATATGCAGGGTGCCGGTGTTTTTTGTCCCTGACCTTCGCGACGTCCTGTCGCGCGCGCTCCGGAGCTTTGCCCGGGGCGCTTTTTTATCCGGCGCCATCGCATCGGGAAAAATGCATCCGAAATCGCGATTTTGACGCATGTCAAAGAAGCACGGACCGCAAACGCGCATTGAAGACCAACGCGCAGACCGATCCGAGGAGACCGCAACATGAGCATACCAGACCCTGTTGCCCCGCCGCCCCTTTACACCAGCCGCGAACCCGTTTTTCCGCGCCATGTGCGTGGCCGTTTCCGGCAGCTGAAATGGGGGCTGATGGCGGTGATGCTCGGGGTCTATTACCTCCTGCCGTGGATCCGTTGGGACCGCGGTCCGGCGCTGCCCGATCAGGCGGTGCTGGTGGATCTGGCGAACCGTCGGTTTTTCTTCTTCATGATCGAGATCTGGCCGCATGAATTCTATTTCGTGGCGGGGCTTCTGATCATGGCGGGGCTGGGGCTGTTTCTGTTTACCGCCGCGATGGGGCGGGTCTGGTGCGGCTATGCCTGTCCGCAGACGGTCTGGACCGATCTTTTCATGCATGTCGAGCGATGGGTGGAGGGCGATCGTAACGCCCAGATCCGCCTGTTGCGCGCGCCATGGGGCGCCGAGAAGATCCGCAAACGCGCCCTCAAATGGGCGCTATGGCTGGTGATCGCGCTGGGGACGGGGGGCGCATGGGTGTTCTATTTCGCCGACGCTCCCACCCTGATGCGCGATCTGGTCACGGGCCAAGCGGCGTTGGTGGCCTATCTGACGATGGCCTTCCTGACCGCCACGACCTTCTTCTTTGGCGGGTTTGCCCGCGAGCAGATCTGTATCTATGCCTGCCCGTGGCCGCGCATCCAGGCGGCGATGATGGATGAGGATACGCTGACCATCGGCTATCGCGACTGGCGCGGCGAGCCACGTGGCAAGCTGAAGAAAGGCGTGAAACTCGACGCGGCGCAGGGCGATTGTATCGATTGCAATGCCTGTGTCGCGGTCTGTCCGATGGGGATCGATATCCGCAATGGCCAGCAGATGGAGTGCATCACATGCGGGCTCTGTATCGATGCCTGCAACGAAATCATGGATAAAACGGACCAGCCGCGCGGGCTGATCGGCTATATGGCGCTGCGCGATGAAGAACGCGAGAAGCGTGGAGAGGCCCGTGTCAGCCCGTGGCGCCACATCTTCCGCCTGCGCACGATCATCTATTTCCTGCTCTGGGGCGGGATCGGTGTAGGGCTTTTCGTGGCGCTTCTGATGCGCTCGCCCATCGAGTTCAACGTGACCCCCAGCCGCTCGCCGCTTTATGTGACCCAGCCCGATGGCACGATCCGTAACATTTACACGCTGCGCCTGCGCAACAAGGACCATGCAGCCACGGCCTATGTGATCTCGGTCGCGGGGCCGGATGGCCAGCCGGTTGAGGGGCTGGTGGCATCGGTCGAGGGGCATGCGGGCGGGGTGGTCGAGGTGGCCCCCGATGCCACGCTCTCGGCGCGGCTCTACCTCGAGGCCGCGCGCGGAACGGCGCTGGCACAGGCCAAGCGCTCCGATGTGGTCTTGCGTGTCAGCCAACGCGATGGCGCTGGCTCGGTGACGGAACAGACGGTCTTCAATGGAGCAGGACAGCAATGATGACACGCGAACTGACCGGAAAGCATGTGCTTTCCATCACCATAGGGGCGTTCTCGGTGATTATCGGGGTCAATATCTTCATGGCGTATAACGCGGTCCATAGCTTTCCGGGTCTGGAGGTCTCGAACTCCTATGTCGCCAGTCAGGAATTCGACCGGCTGCGCACGGCGCAGGTGGCGCTTGGTTGGCGGGTGGAGCCTCGATATGCCGATGGCCAGCTGAGTTTCCGTATTCTGGGGATGGACGGGCTGCCGGCGCAGATCGCGCAGTTCTCGGCACTTATCGGGCGCACCACGATGGCGCGCGAGGATGTCACGCCCGTGTTCCGGCGTGTGAACGGGGCCTATGTGACCGATCTCGACCTGGCGCCCGGAGCATGGCTCGTGCATCTGGAGGCCGTAGCGAGCGATGGCACGCCCTTCCGGCAGCGGATCGACCTCTTCGTACGGGGCTAGGCGATGACGTCCGCCCCCGATATCGAGAGCCGTATCTCGGCCTGTCCGGCCTGTATCGCCGCACCCGCGGCGCAGGATATCGCGCGGCGGGGGATGGCTTCGCCCGATCTGATGCTGTCCTTGCCACAGGTGCATTGTGCGGCCTGTATCACCGATGTCGAGGCGGCGCTTCTTGGTGTCGAGGGGGTGCGGGATGCACGGGTGAACCTGACGCTCAAACGGGTCGCGGTGCGGGCGGAGGGGGTGACGCCCGACATCTTGGTCGGCGTGCTGGGGGCAATTGGCGTCGAGGCACATGAGCTGGACCCCGACCTGCTGCAGGCGACCGAGGCCGACCGTCAGGGCCGCGATTATCTGATGCGTATCGGCGTCGCGGGATTCGCGATGATGAATATCATGCTTTTGTCGGTGGCCGTCTGGTCGGGGGCGGGAGAGGCGACCCGCGACATGTTCCACTGGATCTCGGCGGCGATTGCCTTTCCCACCGTGATCTTTGCGGGCCAGCCTTTCTTTGCCTCGGCCTATCGGGCGCTTAAGGGGCGGCGTCTGGGTATGGATGTGCCGATTTCGCTGGCGATCCTTCTGGCCAGTGGCATGTCGCTTTACGAGACGATCCATTCGGGGCGGCATGCCTATTACGATGCCGCCGTCATGCTGATCTTCTTTCTGCTGGTCGGACGATATCTCGATTACCGCTCGCGGGCGGCGGCGCGCTCTGCCGCCGAGGAGCTGGCCGCGTTGGAGGTGCCGCGCGCCTTTGTGTGGCGTGACGGGGCCGAGGTCGAATTGCCCGTGGCCGATCTGCGCGTGGGCGATCATCTGCATCTGCGCGCGGGCGGGCGGCTGGCGGCGGATGGGGTGATCATCGAGGGGCGATCCGAAATGGACCGCTCGCTTCTGACGGGGGAGAGCTTGCCGGTGAGCGTGGGGCCGGGGGCTGTGCTCGCGTCGGGAGAGGTCAATCTGACCGGGCCGCTGACGGTGCGCCTGACAGCCGTAGGACGGGACAGCTCGCTCCACCGGATGGCGCAGCTGGTGGCCGCAGCCGAAAGCGCGCGCACGAAATACACCACGCTCGCCGAACGCGCGACCCGCGCCTATACGCCGCTCGTGCATCTGCTGGCGCTTTCGGCCTTTGGCGGCTGGCTCTGGGCCTCGGGCGATCTGCGTCTGGCGCTGAATATCGCGGCGAGTGTGCTGATTATCACCTGCCCCTGCGCTCTGGGGCTGGCGGTGCCTGCGGTGGTGACGGCGGCCTCGGGGCGGCTCTTCCGGCAGGGGCTTCTGGTGAAGGACGGCTCCGCGCTCGAGCGGCTGGCCGAGGTTGATACCGTGGTCTTCGACAAGACCGGCACGCTGACCACCGGCCTGCCCGAACCTGCCGATCTGGAGGGGCTGGGCGAGGCGGCAGGCGGCGTGGCGCTGGCCCTGGCTGCGGGCTCGTCGCATCCGCTGTCGCAGGCGCTGGCCGGGGCGCTGGCTGCGCGCGGGACCATGCCTGCAGCGCTCGATGATCTGCGCGAGGTTTCCGGCTGCGGGGTCGAGGCGCGGTATCGGGGCCGGATCGTACGGCTGGGTCGCGCCGATTGGGTCGGGGCGGAGGGCGAGGGGACGTGGCTTTGCCTCGGCGAGGGGCGCGTCCACCGGGTCCGTTATCGGGACCGTCTGCGCGAGGGTGCGGCCGAGGCGGTTGCAGCCCTTCAGGATCTGGGGCTTTCGGTCCGGCTTGTGTCGGGGGATACGGTACCCGCGGTTGCGGCCTTGGCCGAACGGTTGGGGATAGCCGATTGGCAGGCCGCGGCCCGCCCCGAAGACAAAGCCCGCATTCTGGCAGATCTGGCATCCGGGGGGCATCCAGCGTTGATGGTGGGCGACGGGCTCAACGATACGATCGCGCTCGCGCAGGCCCACGTTTCGATCTCGCCGGCCTCGGCACTCGATGCGGCGCGCACGGCGTCTGACATCGTGCTGCTGGGCCGGAGCCTTGCGCCGGTTGCGCAGGCAGTGGTGACGGCCCGCAATGCACGGGCGCGGATCAAGCAGAATTTCGTGATCTCGATCGGCTATAATCTGGTCGCGGTGCCGCTGGCGCTCTGCGGACTGGCGACGCCACTGGCGGCGGCCCTTGCCATGTCGGCCAGTTCGATCACCGTCTCTCTTAATTCTTTACGGCTGAAATAGGCTCTGGAAGGTTACCTTATGTCGATTCTCGGTTTTCTGATCCCGATCTCGCTTGTTCTGGGGGGCGTTGGGCTTCTGGCATTCTTCTGGGCGTTGAAGTCCCGCCAGTTCGACGATCCCAAAGGCGATGCCGAGCGCATCCTTTCGAACGCATGGGATGACCATCCGAAACGGTGATTCCGGTCAGCGCCCCCCGACCTGTCATCGCATAGAAAAACGGGCCGCTTCCCAATAGGAGGCGGCCCGCTTAGTTGAAGCAGAGAGGGGCGGGGGCTCAGGGCCCCACGACCCCGCATTCCATGCTGCGCGCGGCCAGTCTGGCGCAGGCGAGGCTGGCCTGTTGCTGGCTCATGCCCACAAAGGTCGCCTCGTAGCCAAGCTTGCGCTTGACCACCTTGCGCAGGGCGTCGCCCAGCGTATCGCTTTCCATCAGCGCGATCTTCAGCATGTCCTGCTGGGCGTGGAATTCGGATGTTTTCAGCCCGATGGTCACGCCCCAGTTGCGCCCGCCCGAAGTCGAGGCGCGGGCGACGACGCGCGGCGTCTCGGAGGCTGCGGCCTGCGGCGGGTTCAGGGCCGCCAGAATGACGGTATCGGCTTTCTTGTCCTTCCCCATCAGAGCGAGTGTCTCGGGTTGCGGTTTGCTGGTCTGCTGGAAGATCGGACCGCCCGGATCGGTATCGCCCTGCGCGATCTGGCCGGCGAATTGCTCCTCGTCCTGGTCGGGCGCGCCGTCCTCGGCGCCGGTTTCAGCTGCGGCAACCTGAACCTCCTCTCCCGCCAGATCCTCGACAGGAGCCTCGACCGGTGCGGCTTGCGCCACGGCTCGGTTGGGCGCCAGAACGGGACGGGGGCTGGCATCAAGCGCCTCGGCAGAGGCCATGGTCACAGCCTCGTCCACCGCATCGGCATCGACAGGGCTGGTCTCGGGCGCGGGGTCGGCATTTGCCACGGCCACGGCGGCGGCAATCGCATCCGCGTCATGCGATGTCGCACCGGGGCGGACAAGCGGGCGCGGGCTGCTCTGCATCGGACCGTTCGCCACGAGAAGACCGCGGGTCGGACGGTTGAGATCGATGATTTCGGGGGCATCGGGGCGGCGCAGCGGGCTGTTCTCATTCACGCGCTTGAAGCCCAGATCAAGGAGCTCCATCATCTTCGCGTTCCGCTGGGCGGTCGAGGTGCCGCCGAAGACGGTCGCGATGATACGGTCATTGCCACGCTGTGCCGAAGCCGTCAGGTTGAACCCGGATGCCACGGTATAGCCCGTCTTGATCCCGTCGGCGCCTTTATAGGCATCGAGGAAACGACGGTTGGTGGAGTAGACGGTCTTCATGCCCGCATCAGCGGAGCGGCGCGAGAAGATATTGTAATATTGCGGAAAATCATAAAACAGGTGACGGCCCAGAATGGTCATGTCATGGGCGCTGGAGAGGTGTCCCTCGCGGGTCAGACCGTTGGCATTCTTGAAGGTCGAGTTTTTCATGCCGAGGGTCTTGGCAGTGGCGGTCATCCGCGCGGCCCAGTTCTCCTCGTTGCCACCCAGCGCATCGCCGATCGCGGCAGCCGCATCGTTTGCGGATTTCACGGCGGCGGCGCGGATCAGATAGCGCAGTTTGATCTTCTGTCCGGCGCGCAGCCCCAGACGCGAGGGCGGTTGCGAGGCAGCATTCTTCGACACCGTGATTTCGCTGTCGAGGCTCACCTCACCGGCTTCAATGGCCTGAAAGGTGATGTAGAGCGTCATCATTTTCGTAAGCGACGCGGGGTAGAGTCGCGTGTCGGCGTTTTTCTCGTAGAGGACCTCACCAGAGCGCATGTCCATCACATAGGCAGCAAAGGGCGCGGCTTGAACGGCCAGCGGCAAAAGCACCAATGTGAAGAACGCGCATACCCCTGCTCGGATCCAGCGCGAAAGCGTGGTCACGGTTCTTATCCTTATATCTGCCTCGATGCCCCGTTGTTTTTTGACCGGGGCTTATGATTGGAAAGATAGCACGGAGGATTGAATGTGAAAATTAGGAAGTTCAAATCACATTAACTGCGTTTTTCCTGCATCACCACATCATGTGGTGGTTGCAATGGGTTGCGATACCTCAAGTTGTGTTGTTAACTGATCCTTAACCTTATATTCCCTTGCGGCAGTCAAGCCTCGTTCACGGGGCAGTGAGTGTTTTTTACTCGAAGGGATTCACTCGAGCGCGAATTTGTGCAGAGCCTCGGCAAGATTTTCCATCGATTCGAGTGTTAACAGGCGCGGATGGGAGGCGGGGGCCTCGGCATGATCGAGCGCCCATGTGACCCCCCGATCGGGAATGTGGATGGCGCGCCCACCGGCCTCGAGCATCGGGAGGATGTCCGATTTCATGGAGTTGCCCACCATGATGCCCTGTCGGGCCCCCATGCCGTGACGGTCAAAAATGCGGGTATAGATCTCGGGCGTTTTCTCCGACACCACCTCGACCGCCTGGAAACACGGTCCAAGCCCGGATTGTGCCAGCTTGCGTTCCTGATCGAGCAGATCGCCTTTTGTGATCAGCACGAGCTTATACGATGCGGCGAGGGTGGTGATCGTGGTTTCCACATGCGGCAGCAGCTCGATCGGATGCGCTAGCATTTCGCGGCCCGCCTCCAACAGCTCGGCGATCACCGTGGCGCTGACCCGTGCCTCCGAAACCTCGATCGCGGTTTCGATCATCGAGAGCGTAAATCCTTTTACCCCAAAGCCATAGCGTCCGATATTTCGGCGCTCAGCGGCCAGAAGGCGGTCCTCCAGATGATCCCGTCCGGCAAAATCGCCCATCAATTCAGCAAATCGCGCCTGGGTAAGCGTGAAGAACCGCTCGTTATGCCATAGCGTGTCATCGGCATCGAAACCCAGCATTGTCATTGGCCCTGTTTCCTTCCTATTGTCGGGTAAGAGATTACATTTCGAATTGCGAGCCGGGGCAGAAAGGGTTTTCTTCTGCTCCCGTCTTCCTATATTCGCCACAAGACCTGAGATATTCGGAACCCGGGAAAAGCGATGATGACAGGCGACTTCAAGCCGTTCAGCATGATGGCCGACGACGAGAATGGCAATGACGGCGATGCCGGTCTGGCCACGAAAACGCGGCCCAAGACCCGTAAGCCTCCGTTATATAAGGTGATGCTGCTCAATGATGACTATACGCCGATGGAATTCGTGGTGCATATCCTCGAACGTTTCTTCGGGCTCAATCATGCGCAGGCCTTCGAGATCATGTTGACCGTGCACAAGAAGGGGCTGGCTGTGGTGGGGGTGTTCTCTTTCGAGATTGCCGAGACCAAGGTTGCGCAGGTGATGGATTTCGCCCGCCGCCACCAGCACCCTCTGCAATGCACGATGGAAAAGGAATGAGCGCGGCCTTCCGCGACGAACCCAATGACACATCCGCGACTTTCGCTGGCGCTCGAACAGGCGCCCCTGCCGGAGACGGGCACGATCCTCGTGCTCGGTGCTCTGGCCGATACCGATCTTTCCGATTTGCCTAGGGACAGGCTGGAGCTGGTGCAGGGGTTTGCCCCTGATCATGCGGGGCTTTCGGCCCGTGGCTATACCGTCAGCCCCGCGCCTCAAAGCACGGGATATGCGGCGGCAGTCCTCTTTCTGCCGCGCGCCAAGCAGGAGGCCCGCAACGCGCTGGCCCGTCTCTGCGCCTTGGTCGATGAGGGCGGTATGATCCTCGTGGACGGTGCCAAGAATGACGGGGTGGATTCGGTTCTGAAATCCCTCAAACCACTGGTTTCGCCCTCGAGCGCCATCGCCAAGGCGCATGGCAAGGTGTTCCGCTTTGCCGCGCGGCGCGATGTGCTGGACGAGTGGGTCGTGCAGGCCCAGACCCCGACAGAGGGATTCGTTACCACACCGGGCGTGTTTTCGGCCGATAAGGTCGATGCAGGCTCGGCACTGCTGGCGCAGGCGCTGCCCGGCCGCCTTCCGGCGCGTATGGCTGATCTAGGGGCGGGCTGGGGCTGGCTCTCGGCGCAGATTCTCGCTCGCGAGGGGGTCGAGACGCTCGATCTGGTCGAGGCAGATTTTGCAGCCCTTGACTGCGCCAAGCAGAATATCACCGATCCGCGTGCAAGCTTCCATTGGGAAGATGTCACGGGCTTCGAGCCCGCCGCCCGCTATTCGGGGATCGTCATGAACCCGCCCTTCCATGTGGGCCATGCGGGCGATCCGAACCTCGGTCAAGCCTTTATCCGTAAAGCAGCCTCTATCCTGTCGCTTTCAGGCAAGCTATGGATGGTCGCCAACCGCCATCTTCCCTATGAGGACACGCTCAGGCAGGTGTTCCACCATGTCGAAGAAATCGGTGGCAATACCCAGTTCAAACTGTTCTTCGCCGAAAAGCCGCTGAGCAAGTCGCAGGCCGCCAAGGCTGCCCCTACACAGACGAAACGCGGCCGCTAACCGGCCGCGTCTTTGCTTCAACCACTCCGCAGGAGACTGCATGTCGCTTTCCATTTCCGGCAAGACTGCCATCGTGACGGGCGCCGCCCACGGGATCGGGCTCGCCATCGCGCGCCATTTCGTGGACCGCGGTGCCAATGTGATGTTCGCCGATATCGACGAGAGCCGTCTGAAGGATGAATTTGCCGACACCGATACCTCGGAAGGTCCGGTGCGGATCTTTGCAGGCGATCTGTGCCAGAAGCTGAATGTCGCCAACCTTCTGTCGGCCACGATCGATGCGTTTGACCGGATCGATATTCTGGTGAACACGAACCGCAGCTTCACGCCCTGCGATCCGCTTGACCCCGACCAGACCGTGCTCGACGACATGCTGAGCCAGAACATGAAATCCTCGCTGCGGATCTCGCAGCTGACCGCCAAGCGCATGATCGCGCAGGCCGAGAAGGACGGGCGGACCGAGGGCGAGATCGGCTCCATCGTCAATATCTCGACGCTGGCCTCGACCCGCTCGCAACCCGAGACGCTGGCCTATTCCATTGCCTGCGCCGCGCAGGAACAGGCCGTGCGCGGACTGGCGGTGGCGCTTGCGCCGCATCGTATCCGCGTGAACGGGGTCAGCTTCGCCTCTGTCATGAGCCGTTCGCTGCAGGACGCGCTGAAGGAAAACTCCGAATGGCGCGAGGAGATCATCGGGGGCACGCCTTTGGGCCGGATCGCGGCGCCGAGCGAGCTGGCCGAAACGGTGCAGTTCCTTGCCTCGTCAGGGGCCAGCTTCACCACCGGCCAGATCATCCGCATCGATGGCGGGCGCGGGCTACTGGATGCGGTGCAGGTTCCCGTCTTCTGACGGGGACCGGTCAACTCTCGGTTTCGGGATAGGTCACCTTGCAGGCGGCGATATTGGCGCGCGCCTGCGGCTCGAGCGATTTGATCTTGGCCACCAGCCCGTCACGTTTACGGGTCTCGGAGGCCGGATCGATCGGCACGCGGCGCTGGAGCGTCTCTGTATAGTCCTGCCAGCAATGATAGGGGCGGCGGATCTTCTTGCCGTCCTTGGTGACATGCTCGTCATAGCCGCAGACCGTGTAGCGCGAGCGTTCGACCTCGTAGCTTTCCCATGCGTAGCCGCGCGCGAGGTTGCTGTTGACCTCTTCGAGCAGCCCGTTGAGCACGCGAATCTCCTTGGTGGAGCGGCCGATGCAGCGTTCCTGCGGCGTGCCGCAGGCGGCCAGAAACGCCAATGCGCCGAGGCCCAGAATGGCGGGAGAGAAGATGCGGATCATTGCTTGGCTCCTTTGGCGATCAGATTAGCTTCTAGCGGGCCGCACGGCTAGAGGGCTCATGCGAAAGAGGCATTTGCCCCCGCCAGCGCGGCCCGCTAAGACTGCGCCCAAGAAAAGGAGTGCCCATGACCGACCAGCCCCTATTCGCGGATGAGAAATCCCGCGCCAGCCAGTGGTTTTCCGATTTGCGCGACCAGATTGTTGCGGCCTTCGAGGGGCTTGAGGACAGTCAGGTCACGGGTCCCCATGCCGAAATTCCCGCAGGCCGGTTCGAGGTCACACCCACGGTGCGCACCGGCCCCGAGGGCGAGGATCATGGCGGCGGCAAGATGAGCGTCATGCGCGGGGGGCGTGTGTTCGAGAAGGTCGGGGTAAATATCTCCACGGTCTGGGGCACTCTGGGCGAGCGCGCGCAAAAGGCGATGGCGGCGCGCGGCGTGCCGGGGATGGATCAGGACCCGCGCTTCTGGGCCTCGGGGATCAGCCTTGTGGCGCATATGCAGAACCCGCAGACCCCCGCGGTCCATATGAACACGCGGATGTTCTGGACCCCGGGCGCATGGTGGTTTGGCGGTGGGGCGGACCTCAACCCCTGTATCGAATATGAAGACGACACCGCCGAATTCCACACAGCATTGCAAGCGGCCTGCGATGCGCATGACGAAAGCTACTATCCGCGTTTCAAGGCATGGGCGGACGAGTATTTCTATATCCCGCACCGCAACCGTGCGCGCGGGGTGGGCGGCATCTTCTATGACGATCTGAACACCGGCAACTGGGAGGAGGACTTCGCCTTTACCCAGGATGTGGGTCGTGCCTTCCTCAAGGCATTCCTTCCGGTCACCGAGAAGCGCCGTAACCAGCCTTGGACCGATGCCGACCGCGAGACGCAATTTGTCCATCGCGGGCTTTATGCCGAATATAATCTGGTCTACGATAGGGGCACGAAGTTCGGTCTGGAAACCGGCCACAACCCCGATGCGGTGTTGATGAGCCTTCCGCCGATCGCGAAATGGGTGTGAGCGCATAACCAAGGGCGCAGATTACCCCTATACAGAAGGCCGCAAAGGGCGTATGAGCCGCCCCTTGCGCCGCAGTTGAGTGCGCCCGTTCCATTCCAGACCCGAAAGTCCCCCGCCATGAGCATTGATATCGCCATTCACCCCGCGCTGCAGTCCGCGCTGGAAAAGAAGGGCTACGAAACCCTCACCTCCGTGCAGCATGCGGTGGGTGACCCTGCTCTGGCGGATAAGGACCTTCTTGTGTCGGCGCAGACCGGCTCGGGCAAGACCGTGGCCTTCGGGCTTGCGATGTCGGCCCAGCTTCTGGCCGAGGGTCTGCCCACCCGTGCCGATGTGCCGCGCGCCATCGTCATCGCGCCGACGCGCGAGCTGGCGTTGCAGGTGAAGCGCGAGCTGGAATGGCTCTATGCCGAAGCCGGTATGATCATCGCGGGTGCTGTTGGGGGCATGGATCCGCGCAATGAGCGCCGTCAGCTGGAACGCGGGGCGCATATTGTCGTGGGGACGCCGGGCCGGATCTGCGATCATATCCGCCGTAACGCGCTGGATCTGTCGGAACTGCAGGTCGCGGTTCTGGACGAGGCCGACGAGATGCTGGATCTGGGCTTCCGCGAGGATCTGGAATTCATCCTCAACGAGGCGCCCGAAGAACGCCGCACGCTGATGTTCTCGGCGACCGTCTCGCCCGAGATCGAGCGTCTGGCCGGCACCTTCCAGAAAGATGCGCAGCGCATCTCGACCATCGACCGCAAGGCCCAGCACAGCGATATCGAATATCGCGCGCTGGTGGTGGACCGCTCGGACCGCGAGAATGCCATCGTCAACCTGCTGCGTTTCTATGAGGCGCATAACGCGATCGTCTTCTGTGGCACCCGCGCGATGGTGACCCATCTGACCACGAAGCTGCTGAACCGTGGCTTTGCCGTGGTGGCGCTCTCGGGCGAACTGAGCCAGGAAGAGCGTTCGCGTGCGCTGCAGATGATGCGCGATGGCCGTGCCCGCGTCTGTATCGCCACGGACGTGGCCGCACGCGGTATCGACCTTCCGGGCCTCGAGCTGGTGATCCATGCCGACCTGCCGCAGAACAAGGAAGCGCTGCTGCACCGTTCGGGCCGGACCGGTCGTGCGGGGTCGAAAGGCGTGTCTGCGCTGGTCGTGCCGATCAATATCAAGGCCAAGGCAGAGCGCCTCCTGAAATTCGCCAACCTCACCGCCGATTGGGCGCCCGCGCCTTCGGCCGAGGAAGTGCAGGAGCGTGACAGCGCCCGCATGATGGAAATGCCCAGCCTTACCGACCTGATCGAAGCGGACGAGAATGACGCCGTTCAGGCGCTGGCCGCGCGTTTCGACAAGGTTCAGCTGGCCGCCGCCGTTGTGCGCGCCTTCCGTGCCGGTCGTTCGGCGCCCGAGGATATCACGCCGATCAGCGTGGACGGGCCGAAGCCGCGTGCAAAGGTCGAGTTTGAGCGCTCGACATGGATGCGTCTGTCGATGGGCCGTGACAGCGGCACCGATCCGAAATGGCTGCTGCCGATGCTTTGCCGCGCGGGTGATCTGACCCGCCGTGACATCGGAGCGATCCGCATCATGAACGACCATACTTTCGTGCAGATCCATGCCGATGCCGCCGACCGTTTCCTGCAATCGGTGGGCCCCGAGCGCTCGCTCGAGGATAAATGCGGTGTGGATGTGCTGGACAAAGCGCCTGAGGGACTCGACCGTCCGAACCCGCGTCCCGCCAAATGGGACAAGAAACCCGGTGGCCCGCGCCGTCATTCCGAGGGTCGCGATTTTGGCGACCGTGGAGACCGCGAGTTCAAGAAGCCGCATCGCAAAGGGGATTCGGACGATGGTGCGCCGCGCAAATCCTTCAAGAGCCGCGACGAGTTCGGCGAGGGAAAACCTGCGAAATTCGGTAAACCCGCCGCAGGCAAGTCTTTCAAGGACAAGCCGAATCCCAAGGATAAGGGCAAACCGAAAGCCAAATATGGCAAGCCCGGCAAGAAGTAACTAAAAAAGGCGGTCTCGCGGGGCCGCCTTTTCCATTGGGGGGAGGTCTACTGGGAACGGGGTTTGGCGCGCAATGTTGGGTCGGCCTCGCGCGGGTTTTCGGGCCACGGATGTTTGGGGTAGCGCCCGCGCATATCCTTGCGCACATCGGCATAGGAGCCGTCCCAGAAGCCCGGAATATCCATCGTTACCTGAATGGCCTTATGGCCGGGCGAGAGGAGCGTCACGCGTAACGGCAGGCGTTTGGGACCGATGCTGGGATGGGCCGTCACACCGAACATCTCCTGCAAGCGGATCTCGATAGCGGGGTGCTCTCCGCTATAATCGATGGGCACGCGCCGCCCCAAAGGCGTTTCGAAATGCGCAGGGGCCAAGCGGTCCACCAGCTTTAGCTGCTCCCAGTCGAGGCTTGCGCGCAGCGCGTCGGTGATATCCATCCGGCGGAGGTCGGCTTCGGTGCGCTTGCCACCCAGATAGGGCAGAAGCCAGTCCCCGGCGCGCGCCATCAGCGCATCGTCATCGAAGGCGGGCAGATCCGCGCCTTCCTCGTGCAGAAGCTGCACACGGGCGCGGAAGCGTCGCGCGGCATCGGAAAATGGCAGCCCGATCTGGCGGATGCCGTCCAGCGCCCCGCGGGCCAGCGCTTCGCGCGGGGCGTCCTTCCAGATCCGGTCATCGAGCACCAGCGCGCCGAAACGCTCCTGCTTGCGCGCCACCACGCGGCCCTCGCGGCGCGACCACTCGCAGACATCCACCCAATCGATCTGCGCGCCGAACAGCCCGCGGATCTGGGCTTCGGAAATCTGGGTGCCCTGGCGCAGCATGGCCTCGCGCGGGTCACCATTGGTATCAGTAGCCACGATCAGGCGGGCGGTGGCCAGCGGGTCCGTATCGGCGATCTGCACGCCCTTGCCACCCGAGAGCACATAGCGCGGCTGATCGCCCGCGCGGCGCAGGCCCACACGGTCGGGATAGGCAAGTGCGGCCATCTCGGCGGGCTCGAGCGGGGTAGTATGATCGACCATCTTCGCCAGTCGGCGGGCCTCCTGCCGGATGCGGTCCACCGTGCCACGATGGGGCTGCCACGGATGATCGGCGGCAAAGTCACGCGGTTTCTGGACCGCTTTCAGGCGTAGCGTCAGCTCGGCGGGGGCCCCGCGCAGAGGGTCGCGCTCGGCCAGCAGGGCGGCCAGATCGGCGGCGCTTTTTCCGGCCTTCAGTAGCATATGCCCGAGGCGGGGATGGAGTGGCAGGCGGGCGAGCGCCTGACCATGCGGCGTCAGGCTGGTGCCATCGAGCGCGCCCAGATTTTTCAGCAGGGCGCGCGCCTCGGCCAATGCGGGCGCGGGGGGCGGCGTGAGAAAAGCCAGATCCGACCCGTCGCTGCCCCATTGCGCCAGTTCCAGCGCGAGACCCGACAGATCGGCCACCTCGATTTCGGCAGGCGGGAAGGCGGGCAGCGCGCCCTCGGCGCCTTTGGTCCAGAGCCGGTAACAGATGCCCTCGGCCACACGGCCCGCGCGTCCGCGACGCTGCTCGGCTTCGGCGCGACTGACAGGCTCGGTCACCAGACGCGCCATGCCCGATCCCGCGTCAAAGCGCATCCGGCGCGCGCGACCGCCATCGATCACCACACGCACATCCTGGATGGTCAGCGAGGTCTCGGCAATCGAGGTTGCCAGAACCAGTTTGCGGCCCGTTCTGGCAGGCTCGATGGCCGCGCGTTGGGCGGCAAATTCCATCGCGCCAAAGAGCGGACGGATGGTCATATCGGCGGGCAGGCGGCCGGCCAGCAGCGCCTCGACGCGGCGGATCTCGCCCTCGCCCGGAAGGAAGGCGAGAATGCTGCCCGTGGTCTCGGTGGCGGCCTGCTCGATCAGGCCCGCAAGTGCGGGTTCAAACCGCATCGTGCGGTCCACGGGACGGTCGAGCCAGCGGGTCTCCACCGGAAACGCGCGGCCTTCCGACACCACCACCGGCGCATCATCGAGCATCGCCGCTACCGGCCCCGCGTCAAGCGTGGCGGACATCACCACAATGGCGAGATCGTCGCGCAGCGCGCCACGCACCTCCCAGACCAAGGCCAGCCCCAGATCGGCATTGAGCGAGCGCTCGTGGAATTCGTCGAAGATCACGCAGCCCACGCCCGAGAGCTCGGGGTCGGACTGGATCATGCGGGTCAGGATGCCCTCGGTGACCACTTCGATACGGGTTGCTTTCGAGACTTTCGCCTCGCCACGGATGCGGTAGCCCACGGTCTGGCCCACCGGCTCGCCCAATGTGTCGGCCATGCGCTCGGCGGCGGCACGGGCGGCCAGACGGCGCGGCTCCAGCATCAGGATACGACCGCGGATCTGGTCCATCAGGGCCAGAGGCACGCGGGTGGTCTTGCCCGCGCCGGGCGGCGCCATCAGGACGGCGCGGCCATCGCGGGCGATCGCGGCGCATAACTCGGGCAGGACGGTATCGATAGGAAGGGTCGTCAAAACTCAGCGCCGTATCAGGCGGCCTTCGCCATAGATCGTATCGGTGGCAATCTGGCTGACCTCCAGACGGCCCTTGGCGGTGGGACTATAGGTCAGGGTGAAAGGGAAGACCGATTTCTTGGACATATCCGATTTGGAGAAGCCCGACAGGCGGCGGTATTCGCCGGTGCAGATCACGTTCTTCCCCTGTTTCTGCGGCGCGTTCAGTTTGACCTGCGAGCGGCGGGAGCCGTCGAAGATCTGCTCGGAGCGGTTGCAGGCCTCGTCTGCGGGAACCGAGCGCAGGACCGAATAGAGTGCGGTCAGCGGATCGACGGTGCCATGCTGCTGCGTCGGGTCCAGATCGGTGCTGCGCGGCTTGCGCGGCGGTTCCTGACTGACCGAGATCGGCGTGCCGCGGTTATAGACCATCGTCGAGACACGGTCCCGGTCCGGCGTATCGGCTTGCTCGACATAGCGGGTAGGTGTGAAACGCTGGCCGGTGATGTAGCCATTCGCGGTCGCATCAAAACGCACCTTGCGGATGAAGCCCAAGAGCCCTGTGGTCTGCAGCGTCCCGTTGGCGCCATAGCCATTGCCCTCGATTTTGCCATTAATCAGCAATTCGCCCGCCTTGATACCCTTCAGCTCGACATCAAAGGTGATCTGGTCGCTCTGATCCGCACGCGCGGCATATCCGGTGGCGATCTGCCCCAATGCCAGCGCACCGGCCAGAACGATCTTGTGCATAACCCCTGCTCTCATGACGGTCCTTTCGTCGTGACGAAACCTGAAGCTCTTCAGGCTATGGGCTGGACATATACCTTTTGGCCGAGGCAAGAAATAGGAAGCGTTTCACAGATACTCACTCTTTTACGCTAGGTTGCAAGGATTGGCCGATAGGGGGAGAACCATGCGCAATACTGCCGATGATCTGGCGCGCGGCATTCTGGCCGGAGAAAGACGGGCTCTGGCGCGGGGTATCACGCTGATTGAATCGCAGCGTCCCGATCACCGTGCCGAAGCCTTGCGCTTATTGGATCTGCTGGCGGGCAGGGGGCATGCCCTGCGGGTCGGATTGTCGGGCACGCCGGGTGTGGGAAAATCGACCTTTATCGAGAGCTTCGGGCTGATGCTGACAGGGCAGGGCAAGAAAGTTGCCGTGCTGGCCGTCGATCCGTCCTCGGCGCGCTCGGGCGGCTCGATCCTTGGCGACAAAACGCGGATGGACTTGCTGTCGCGTGACCCCAAGGCGTTTATCCGGCCCTCGCCGTCGCAGGCGCATCTGGGCGGGGTCGCGCGGCGCACCCGCGAGGCGATCCTGCTCTGCGAGGCGGCGGGGTTCGATCTGATCCTGATCGAAACGGTGGGCGTCGGCCAGTCCGAGACACTGGTGGCCGATATGGTCGATCTGTTCGTTCTTCTGATGGCGCCTGCGGGAGGGGACGAGCTGCAGGGGGTGAAGCGGGGCATCATGGAAATGGCCGATATCCTTCTGGTCAACAAGGCTGACGGCGACCTGAAGATGACGGCGCTGCGCACGGTGGCCGATTATGCAGGTGCGCTCAGGCTGTTGCGCAAACGTCCGCAGGACCCGGAGGGGTTCCCCAAGGCGATGGCGGTGTCGGCGTTGGAGGAGGTGGGCCTCGAGACCGCATGGGACGAGATCCGCGCCTTGGCCGGTTGGCGCGAGGCCGAGGGGCATTTTGCCGCCCGCCGTGCCGAGCAGGCGCGTCACTGGTTCGAGGCAGAGGTGCGCGAGGGGCTTTTGGCGCGATTGCGCAATGATCCGGTGATCCGCGAGCGGATGGCCGCTCTGGGGGACGAAGTGGCGGCAGGGGGCACTGCGCCGGCGGTGGCCGCCGCCGCAATGCTCGAGATCCTGCGCTAGGTCAGTTGTGGCTCATGCTGCCGTGGCTCTGACCGGTCGGGCCTTCGCCCATCGTCACCTGCAGATCGACGGTCACGGGGGCGGCGTGTTCGAAATCGAGCGTAAGCTGGATATGCTCGCCCTCTTCCAGCGGTTCGGTCAAGCCCATGAACATCACATGATCGCCCCCACGCGCCAGTGCATGCGCGCCATGAGCAGGGATCGCAAAGCCCTCGGGGACGTGCAGCATCTCCATCATGCCGTTGGCATCGGCCTGATGGGTATGCAACTCGGTGCGCTCTGCGATGGTGGAGCTGACACCGACAAGACGGTCGGCCTCACCGGAAGTGTTCTCGATCGTCATGAAGGCGGCGCCGGATTTGGCGACGGGAGAAGAGATGCGCATATAGGCATCATGAACGGTGATGCCCTCGGCAAAGGCGGGCAGGCCAAGAATGAGGGTCGTGGCGGCCAGAAGGGTCGAGCGGATCATGGTGTGTCTCCTGTAAAGATCGCATTTCAAAGGGTTATGCGGCGGTCTCAGGAGGATCGCGGGCCTTCGGGAGAATGATGGCAAGGCCGCCCTCGACAGGGAGGGGGGACGTGGCATCGAGCCGGTGCATGCCGTCCGGGCGGTGCAGCACAGGCGGGGTGACGCCGAGCGAGGCCAGCAGACCCAGCGCCATATCGGGACAGATCTTCACATGACGAATCGGTGTGCCACCGGCATCGACCGTCACCGTGACCAGCCCCTGACCGCTACAGAGCACGATCTGTCCGGCCGCGCGGGTCTGACCGCGCGCGGAGGCGAATTCGAGACTGGTGAGCGCGAAGACTGTCACCAGAAGTATCGTCACAAAGGGCAAAAGCCGGAGCGTCTTCATATCCGGCGTCATAGCCTGCCGCGCGGGCCGGACCAAATGATTTCGATCAGGAAGCGCCGTAAAGAAAAAACCCCGCGCCGGAGGCACGGGGTTCGAAATCTGTCAGGATCGCGGGGATCAGGCTGCTGCCTGTGCCTTCACGATGGCCTTTTTGATTTTCAGAGCGTTGACCGAGAGGTCCGCGTCTTTTGCCTTGGCAAGGAATGCGTCCAGACCACCGCGGTGATCGACCGAACGCAGGCCATGCGCCGAAACGCGCAGTTTGAAGCTCTGGCCGAGGGTCTCGGAGATCAGGCTTACATCATTGAGGTTCGGCAGGAAGCGGCGACGCGACTTGTTGTTCGCGTGGCTTACAGTGTTGCCCGTCATCGGGCCTTTGCCGGTTAGTTCGCAAACGCGCGACATGGCATCATCCTTTGTTTCCACATGGGCGAAGATCGCCCGTTTTCGCAACATATGAAGGCGCCGCAAGCGCAGCGCCCAGAATTCTGTCCGCGGGAGATACGAGTAAACGCAGCGCAGGTCAAGCGATTCATCTGGCAATAGCGCAGCGATATGCAGGTTTTTGCACGCTATGCTTGGGTCAGCTGCTCTTTTACCCACTCCGGCACAAGCGTCGTGGCTGGTCCGTGGCGGCATTCGTCGAATCTGGAGGTGCCGGTGGAGGGGTCGAGATTGAGTTCCAGTGTGGCCACGCCCGCCCGCGCGGCGTCCTGCACGAAGCCCGCCGCCGGATAGACATTGCCCGACGTGCCGATCGACACGAACAGCTCGGCGGCGCGCAGCGCGGTCCAGATCTCGTCCATCCGGTAGGGGATCTCGCCGAACCAGACGATATCGGGGCGCGTTGCCATCTGGCCGCATTCGGGGCAGGGATCGGAAGCGCGCATGATCTCGGGGGCTGGCCAGCGTGACTTGCAGGCATGACAGATCGCGCCATAGAGGCTGCCATGCATATGGATTACGTTCCGCGCGCCGCCACGTTCGTGCAGGTCATCGACATTCTGGGTGACGATCAGCACTTCGAAGCGCGGATCGGCCTCCAGTTGGGCCAGTGCGATATGGGCAGGGTTGGGCTGCGCTCCCGTCGAGACGGCGCGGCGCTTGTTGTAGAAATCAAGCACCAGATCGGGATCGGCCTCGAAGCCCTCGGGGGTCGCGACATCCTCTATGCGGTGCTCCTCCCACAGCCCGTCCTCGGCGCGAAAGGTGCGGATGCCGCTTTCGGCAGAGATACCGGCCCCTGTCAGAATAACGATCTTGCGGGGCGCGCGCGCGGGCTTGGCCATGGCTCTCTCCTGCTTTAAGCTCTTCTCCATGCGTATCCTTTTTCTCTGCCTAGGCAATATCTGCCGTTCGCCCGCCGCCGAAGGTGTGTTCCGTGATCTGGCCCGCAAGGCGGGGCTGGAGGTGGTGACCGATTCGGCAGGGACGGGGAGCTGGCATGCCGGCGAGCCGCCCTATGGTCCGATGCAGAAAGCGGCAAGGGCGCGCGGCTATGATCTGTCGGATCTGCGGGCGCGGCAACTGACGCGGGATGATTTCGGGCGATTCGATCTGATTCTGGCGATGGACCGGCAAAATCTGGCGGATGCGCAAAGGCTGGCACCGGTTTCTGGCGGAGCAGAGATCCGGCTGTTCCTGCCGGATGATCTGGCGGGGGGCGAGGTGCCCGATCCTTATTATACGCGGGACTTCGACGGTGTTCTGGATCTGATCGAAAGAGGGGTGCGCCGCACTCTTGCCGAGCTGAGCGCCCCGGACTGAGGGCGCCCGCGTTATGAAAAAGGGCCGGAAACCCCGGCCCGATCATCGGGATCAGTTGCTGCAGTAACCTTCTGCGGCGGATACGAAATTCTTGTAGCGCGCCCAGAAATCCTCATCCGAGGGACGATCCGAGCTGCGCACGATCTGTGCCTGATCGGGATCGGTGAAGAACTTGGCGGCGCGGCGTTGGTCGCGATTGCTGAGCGTGATATCTGCGACCTGCTGGATACAACGGCACAGGCCCGTATCGGTGGTGCGCCCCCCTTGCTGACAGGCGTTTTCCAGCGCGCCAGCCTGCGCGGTGGTGCCTAGGCTCAGGCTTAGGGTGACCGCTGCCGCTGCGGTCAGAATGATCGTCTTCATGCTCTGCCTCGATATGGTTTGCTCGGTTCTTATGGACGCTGCACGCGTATCTTTATTTTAGCAAGATGGTTAACAAACTATGAAGCTCGCCTCAAAGCAGAGTTGCCCCTCTCGCTGGATCGTGAAGTTACTCGATCACTTCCGCCGGATAGCCTGCGCCTTTGAGGGCGGCCAGAACGGTCTCAGGGGGCAGGCCGGTGACCTCGACCTCCTTGTCTTCCAGAAAGACCTCTGCCTTGCCGCCAACCTCTTCGATGGCGTTCTCGACCGAGGCCTTGCAATGCTTGCAGGTCATATTGGGGACGGACAGGATCATGGGAACCTCCTTGGGGATGCTTCCTCTAACTTGCGCGGGCAGAGACAAAGGTCAATGTGCGGCTATGAACGCCAGCGGCATATTTTTGCGCTCGGCGCGCTTCGGGCAGGCTTGCCAAGCCACGATCTTCACGCCATAGCAGGCTTTCTGCGGTAGCTTAGGGCCTGCCGTGTGAATTTCTCTTCCCGCAACGTCGAAACCTATATATATCGCGCGCCATGACCGATCTCGACCGCATTCGCAATTTCTCCATCGTGGCGCATATCGACCACGGTAAATCGACACTCGCCGACCGGCTGATTCAGCTCACCGGGACGGTGGCCGAACGTGACATGAAGGCGCAACTTCTTGATGCGATGGATATCGAGCGCGAGCGCGGTATTACGATCAAGGCGAACTCTGTCCGGATCGAGTATCCCGCAAAGGATGGTAAGACCTACATCCTGAACCTGATCGACACCCCCGGCCACGTCGACTTCGCTTACGAGGTCTCGCGCTCCATGCAGGCTGTGGAAGGATCGCTTCTGGTGGTCGATGCCAGCCAAGGCGTCGAGGCGCAGACACTGGCCAATGTCTATCAGGCCATCGATGCCGACCACGAGATCGTGCCTGTTCTCAACAAGATCGACCTCCCTGCCGCCGAACCCGAGCGGGTGAAGGAAAATATCGAGGATGTCATCGGCATCGATGCGTCCGATGCTGTGGAAATCTCGGCCAAGACGGGCCTTGGCATTCCCGATGTGCTGGAAGCCATTGTCCACCGTCTGCCCGCCCCCAAGGGCGATCGCGATGCGCCGCTGAAAGCCATGCTGGTCGATAGCTGGTATGACAGCTATCTGGGCGTTGTCGTTCTGATCCGCGTCATGGATGGCGTCGTCAAAAAGGGCGACCAGATCAAGATGATGAAGACGGGCGCCACCTACAAGCTGGACCGTCTTTCCGTGCTCAAGCCGCAGATGGTCGATATTGCCGAGCTGGGGCCGGGTGAGATCGGGGTGTTCACCGCCTCGATCAAACAGGTGCGTGACACGAAAGTGGGCGACACCATCACCCATGACAAAAAGCCCTGTGCACAGGCGCTTCCGGGCTTCAAGCCGTCCATTCCGGTGGTCTTCTGTGGCCTCTTCCCCGTTGATGCCGCCGATTTCGAGGCGCTGCGCGATGCGATCGAGAAGCTGCAGCTGAATGATGCGTCCTTCTCGGCCGAGATGGAAACCTCGGCTGCCCTCGGTTTCGGCTTCCGTTGCGGCTTCTTGGGGCTTCTGCATCTCGAGGTGATCCGCGACCGTCTGGAGCGCGAATACGATCTCGATCTGATCACCACCGCACCGAGCGTTGTGTTCAAGCTGCATATGAAGGACGGCGAGGTCATCGACCTGCATAACCCCGCCGATATGCCGGATCTGACCTATGTCGACCATATCGAGGAGCCGCGGATCAAGGCCACGATCATGGTGCCCGACGAGTATCTGGGCGATGTGCTCAAGCTCTGTCAGGATCGTCGTGGCATCCAGATGGATCTGACCTATGCCGGTCAGCGGGCGATGGCGGTCTATGACCTGCCGCTCTCTGAGGTCGTCTTCGACTTCTATGACCGCCTGAAATCGGTAACCAAAGGCTATGCGTCCTTCGATTATTCGCTGATCGGCTACCGCGAGGACTTCCTTGTGAAAATGTCGATCCTGGTGAATGACGAGCCGGTGGATGCGCTCTCGATCATGGTGCATCGTGACCGCGCCGAGGCGCGTGGCCGTGCCATGTGCGAGAAGCTGAAGGACCTGATTCCGCGTCACATGTTCAAGATCCCGATTCAGGCGGCCATCGGTGCCCGTGTGATCGCGCGCGAGACGCTTTCGGCGATGCGCAAGGACGTGACCGCCAAATGTTATGGCGGGGACGCGACGCGGAAGAAGAAACTGCTCGAGAAGCAGAAGGCCGGTAAGAAGAAGATGCGGCAGTTCGGTAAGGTCGAAATCCCTCAATCCGCCTTCATCGCCGCGCTCAAGATGGATGACTGAACCACAGAAGATATACGAAAAGGCCCCCGGAGGGGCCTTTTCTTTTGCCGTGAGTGGCATCCTGTGTATCAGGCGAGCTCCTGCGCCAGCACGCGCCCCTGATAGGCTTTGAGGCTCTGGCGTGCCAAGGCCGGCACCTCGCCAAGCGGTAGCTCGGGAAAGAGCGATAGGACTTCGTCGCGTTGTAGCGCGTCCAGCGTATCGAGACCTGTTTCGCCCACGAAGAAACTTTCCGAGGGGAAATCTTCCGCAAAAACGATCTGATGGCATCCGAACAGGATATGGAAATACTCGACCGAGCCGCCCTGCCTTATCCGGATCGAGCAATCATTCTGCAGATGGGTCGCGGCCACGAGAATCTCGGGTTCGCCAAAGAGCAGTTCTGCCTGCCAGCCGCTGATCAGCATCCGGTGCTGTTGCGACACTTCCAGAATGCGGCTGTTTCCCAGAGCGCCCTCTTCGATGCGGATGGGGGCGAATGTGCCTCTCGCATTGACCTTTCGGTGTCCGATCCAAGCGATAGGCTGCAGCCCGTCATCTGCGGTCTGGACGAGGTCACCGACACGCAGCGTCTCGACGGGACGTTTGCCAGCTATAGTATCGATCAGAGTGCCACGCGTGAAGCAGACCGGAAGATCGAAAGAGCCACCTGCATCGAAATCGACAGTGAGCAGAGCGTTTTTCTCGACATATTCCGTCAGGCTGGTGACGCGGAGCACCCTCAGGACCGTGGCGAGACGAGGGATACCGGCTTCAAGCTGTGACACCAGACCATCAAGAAGAGAGGCTTGGTCGCCGTTCGGATAGTAGATATAGGTCGTGCCGTCGACGTCCCAAGCTTCGAATTCGACGGAGGTGCCGACATCGAGATCCAGCCCGAAAACAGAGAGATTCAGGCTGACACCCGATGTGATCGTGCCCGATCCGATATAGGTAGCCTCTGCACCGTTCCATGTGCCGGTTTCGCCAACATCCCAGTCGCGCCCGTTGTCGGTATCCTCAACGGTCAATGTTCCGCCGGACGTGTCGGAGAAATCGCTCAGGATGAGGTTGTTCTGGATGCCGAGCAGGCTGCCATTATAGGTCTGGACGTTATCGAGCTCTTTTGTACGCGTTGTCATGAGGGGGTTCCAATCGCGAAACACTCATCAACCAAGCACCGGATACAGGTTTATGTGCCCCGCAAAGCAACATGCCTGCGGGATGGGTGGGGGCGGTGAAATGAAAGAGGCTCTACCCCGGGGCGGGGCGTCGCTAATTGGAAGGTTGCCCAGAGGGCGAGAAAGGCATTAACAGTTTTAATTTCGACAACAAACGTTGATCTTTCAATTTTTAAGTGTGCCGATCCCAATTTTACGTTTCGTCACAACGCAGAAAATGCGCAATAACCTGCTCACTTCTATTGGTTAACCTAACGAAAGTTATAATTTATTTATCTTTTATGCCGGTAGAACAGATTGGTTTTCTGAGGGCGATTCTCCCTTGGGTTGCTTCGGTGCCTAGCGAAGCAAGTAGAGTAGGGTCGAGAGTGTCACGAAGGACAGAGCCGTTGCCGTGATAAGGGCTGTTGCGGCCACATCCTCGCGACGGAAGCGGATGCCGAAGAGCATATAGACAGACATCATCGGCAGCGAGGCATTGACGATCGCCGCGATCTGTAGATCACCGGGCATCCCCGAAAGAAGCAGGATCATCAGCCCCACCCACAGCGGGTGGAGGATCAGCTTGCACAGGGTAATACGCACGACGCCCCAGCGGAAGGTGCGTAAAGACAGCTCCGCCACCGCCCCGCCGACCGTCAGCAGCGCCACAGGAGCCGCCACTGGTGTCATCAGCCCGATGGCATCCAGCGCGATCTGTGGCAGACCCAGACCGGTGGCCTTCCATATGAGCCCCGCCACCGCGCCCACAAGAAGCGGGTTGGTCAGGACCCCGAAGATCAGTTTGCGCAGTTTCGGCCATGTCAGCCCACTCTCCGCCTCGATGATGCTTACAGCGAGGGGGATCATGATCAGGTTCTCGACCAGCAGTGCCATCGCGAAAATGTCGAAGGCAATCGCGGGGCCGGAGACCAGCGTCACGATGGGCAGCCCGAAGAAGGCCGAGTTCGAGCAGGAGCATCCCATGGCCTCGAAGGCCCTGACGCCATGATCCTTGCCCGCCATCCACGCCATGCCATAGGCGCTCGCATAGCTGAGCAGCGACCCCCCGACATAGGCGGCAAACAGCATCGGATGCAGCGCGGTATCATGCTGTCCCGCGCCCACCGCCGCAAAAACGACAAGCGGCAGGAAAAACCGGATGACAAGCCGCCCCGCTCCGCGCAGATCAGCCGGCGCGATATACCGGATCCTGATCAGCACGAATCCGACGGCGATGAGCAGGTAGATCGGGAGGATGAGGCGGATAATGTCGAACATGATGAGCTGTCTTATCTATTTCACCCTTGATAGCACGGGCTATCGGAGCTGCAACGGGATTGAAAAGCCGGTTTGGGCGGTGAAATGTCGGTTTCAGCCTTGACCCATGCGCCGAAGATGCGAAGTAGGCACGAGACGCGGCAGGAAAGTCCGATGAAGGTTTTGTTCGATCACGGTCCGCTCGGGGCCCATACCTGTTTTGCGAACCCCGTCGAGGTTCTATGCGCCAACCGCCCCGAAGAGGTCGCGCCGGTCCTTGCACGGATCGAGGCATTGCAGGCCGAGGGCTACTGGTTGGCGGGCATGATGTCCTATGAGTTGGGCTATTGTTTCTCCGATAAGCTTCTGCCGCTTCTGCCCGAAACCAGACGCGATCCGTTGATTGCCTTCGCCGCCTATCACACGCCGACGGTCACACCGCCCTTGCGGGGAGCGGCCGAGCTTACCGAGTTGGTGCCGCGCTGGTCGCAGGGCGATCATGGTGCAGCCTTCTCCCGCTTGGCCGAGTATATCCGCGCGGGCGATTGCTATCAGGTCAATCTGACCTTCCCGGTGACGGGCAGGCTGACAGGGCGGCCCGAAGCGCTCTATGCGCAAATGGCACAGCAGACGCCCCTGACCTATGGCGCTTTCGTCGATTTCGGTGGAGTGCATTTCGTATCGCGGTCGCCGGAACTGTTTTTCGAGGTCGATCCGGCGCGCAATATCCGGACGCGCCCGATGAAGGGCACGCGTCCGCGCGGCGAGGATCATCAGGGCGATCAGGCGCAGATCGCGGATCTGCGTGGGTCGGAGAAAGACCGCGCGGAAAATCTGATGATCGTCGATCTCCTGCGCAACGATCTTTCCCGTGTTTCATGTCTGGGCAGTGTGAAAGTGCCCGACCTCTTTACCGTCGAGACCTATCCGACGGTGCATCAGATGGTCTCCACCGTCGAGGCCCGTTTGCAGCCCGGGGCCGGTTTCAGCCAGATTGTCGAGGCGCTCTTTCCCTGCGGTTCCATTACCGGCGCGCCCAAGATCCGCGCCATGCAGATCATTCGCGAACTCGAGCCTTGGGCGCGGGGGCTGTATTGCGGGACCATCGGCTGGATCGGACCGCAGGGGAATATGGCCTTCAACGTGGCGATCCGCACTTTGCGATGCGAGGCAGGGGCAGTTACGCTGAATGTCGGAGGCGGGATCGTCTATGATAGCCGTGCCGAGGCCGAATATGAGGAGGCCCTATGGAAAAGTCGCTACGCCGGACCTGTCCTCCGGACCTGAAGGTCATCGAGACATTCCGCGTCGAGGGCGGGGTAGCCATCCGGCTGGATCTGCATCTGGATCGGTTGAAGCGCACCTGTCTTTCGCTCGGTATCACGCTGGATCGCGGGAGAGTGCAGCAGTGCTTGCAAAAGCTGCCTGCGACAGGGGCCTATCGCGTGCGTTTGACCGTCGGGATCGAGGGCGTGGTTGATCTACAATGCGTGGCGCTCGGCCCGGCGATGCCGGAATGGAATGTGGCGGTTGCGCAGCCGCGTCTGTCATCGGGCGATCCGTGGCTGCAGATAAAGACAACCCAACGCGCTCTTTATGACGAGACACGCAAAACATTGCCGCGAGGCGTTGATGAGTGGATTTTTCTCAACGAGCGTGACGAGGTGTGCGAAGGCACCATCACGAATATCTTCGTCGAGCGGTCGGAGGTGTTTCTAACTCCACCGACCGTTTCGGGGCTGTTACCCGGAGTGCTGCGCGAGAGCCTGCTAGTCAAAGGGCGTGCCCGAGAACAGGTGCTTCGGCTTGAGGATCTGCAAGACGGTTTCTGGCTCGGCAACTCGCTTCGCGGCCTTATTCCGGCGAAGCTCGTCTAGCCGCGCCGAAGCTCGCCTGTCTCAGCGCGCATTCAGACTTTCGAGAAGGTTGTTGAGGGCATCACGCTCTTCGGCACTGCGATCCAGAAGACGCTGCGCATTGGAAAGTTCGCCCTGAGGGGCTGCCTCCGAGGTGGACCCTGTAAGCCCGAAGGCCTGTACGAAAGCCTTTTCGGGCTCGGAGCCCGAAGTCGCGAGTGTTTCCCAATCCTGCCGTCGTAACGCATTGTCGGGGCCTGCGTCAGAAAGTTGCGGAACTCCGCCGCCTTCGTTCAGGGTATCCCCGCCAAGGAAGTAATTTTGGGCTTGCAGGCGTATTTGTTGGGCTTCTTCCGTATCGATTCCATCAACATAAGTCATGGCGGCAGGGCCATCATGTTCCAGTAGAGCAGCTTTTGCCATAAGAATACGCGATGGATCCGATAACGGGCGCTCGTTCTCGAGTAACGTCTGGACGCTATCGGGCAGGCCGAGATCGACGAGGCGCCCGGCCATGTGCTGATGATCGTCCAGTGTGAGATTCGCAGCCTCTATCTCTGGTTTATGCTGGAAGAAGAAGATCAGCATTTCCTTGTCATCAAGCTCGCGGATGGCGCGCTGCAGGATCTCTTCTTCGGTTTTTTTCTTCATCTCAGGTTGCTGATCTTCCGGCCAACGCGCAAGGGTCAACATTGCGCCGTTCCAGTCGTCACGGCTGGCTCGGCCCAAGGCGTCTGCACGTAACAGCTTTGCGCCATCCTCAGAGGGCAACAGTTCGATCGCGAGCGCTGAAGCGTTCTCCAGAACAAGCTCGTCCATAGCGTGATGGTCGCGGAACGCGGCTTCCGCGATCATGAGAGTTGCGTCCACAGAGTCATCATTGTCACGCTCGACGACAGGCTTCAGCCTCTGCTCTAGAGCATTTGCCGTTTCACGCTCGCTATCGATAGTTGCGTCAAGCATAACGGCTTGCAAACTCTTGTTTTCTTCGCCGCGCCCCAGTGAGAAACGGACGGTTTCCGCTTCACCGGGATAGCCGAGGGCAATAAGTTTGTTTGCGAGCGGAACGCCTAGCGACCGCCGCAGAGAAATAGGCAGGTCGGAATAGGTGCGCTGGATGGCTTTCATGTTGATTTCGAGCGGATCGGAGGTGTTCTGTCCCAGCAAGGCCCAAAAAGCCACTGAACCGTCGCAGGTGCTCATCGAGAGAAGAGGGTTGTTCTGGGCTACCGGCTTTCCGTCGACGATCCCCGCCATCAGGTGGATCACGTTCTGAGCGTCGTTATCGACCGAAAAATTCTCGACGATTGCCTCTGCTTCTGCGCCAAATCCGAGTGCGATATAAATCTGTGCCAGTCGCAATGCGACAGTCTCGTCGGGCTTGTCGAACTCGCCTATCAGAGAACGTCTCAGGTTCGAGATCAGAGCAAAGGGGTCACCTTCCTCGGACCATTCGCGGAGCGCGAAGCTGGAATTGGGTGCGCAACGCTTATCTCCTAAGGCATCGTCGAACGCGCTTTGCAACGATCCTGCGTCGCGGTCGATTACCGTCTCGGAATGAATCGCAATATGCTCATTTTGCCGCGTTGGTTCTGGAGCCGGCGCCTCTGCGGGCGCCGCCATCGGTTCCGGCGGCGGCGCCTGCGGCATTTCGAGTTTGATCAACCCTTGTGAAGCGGCACGACTAAGCTGCTTCAGAAGCTGCTCTTCAGCTTCCGAGACACGATCATCGTCGTCGTTGAGCAACTGATCTAGCGCCAGGGCATTTTCTACCGATGTGTCTGCTTGGGGGGTAGCTTCTTCTTGAGCTGGCGCAGTGAGGGCAGAGTTCGCTTTGCCGAGGGAAAGCTGGTCGGAAAGGCGCCAGTAAACCGCCGGATCGGAAAGCGCGATAGCCGTAGACGTTGGAGGCGTACTGGCCACTCGAGGGCTTGAAGGGTTGATTTCTATTTGAGGCGGGGAGGCTGGTGCCCGCGCAGACGGTTGTGGGGCCATCGATTTCCTCGCATCGACAACAACTTCACCGGATGCCAACTCGAAGGCGGTCAGTTCGATATCGTCTGGGGTCTGGATATCCAGGCTGGATGAGCCATTAACGGGATAGAGATCGTTAATGCGTGTACGGGGAATAAAGTAGAATACGTTATCCAGATTGTACTCAATTTCCGGCCTGTTGACCGAAAAAGAATAACCGTTCTCGTTCTGCTCGAGTGACCAGTCAACTTTATCGCGGAACAGAAAAACTAGGCGCGTAAAATCTGGATGCTCTCCCGATTGAACGGTTACGGTCTGGGCCGTGGTGACCGTTGCTATCGTGGTAAATATCGCGCCGACAAAAAGATGCCTCATGCTGCCTCCGACTTGACGGATTTAAGCGCTTCTTCCAGTGCCGAAAAACTCGGGCGAATATGGTGAGGAGTATTCTGGCGCCCGACTTCGATGCAGATATTGGTCGCGTGGTTATGCAAATTTGCCACAAGGACTTCTCGGATCAACTTGTAGAAATGGGAATCCTCATCGACAACAGCCTTGATGCGCGACGCAAAGGGACCGATGAACCCATAGGCCAAAAAGACGCCGAGGAAGGTTCCGACCAGCGCCCCACCGATCATCTTGCCGAGCACTTCGGGCGGCTGGTCGATGGAGCCCATCGTCTTGATAACGCCGAGCACAGCAGCCACAATCCCGAGCGCGGGCATTGCGTCAGCGACGTTCTGGATCGCATGACTGGAATGCATTGCGTGATGGTAATTGGCTTCGAGCTGCTTCTCGAGAACCTCTTCGACCTGATGGGGGTCGTCATAGTTCATAGAGGCCGAGCGCAGCGTGTCGCAGATCATTTCGACGGCTTCGTGGTCATGGAGAATCTTCGGATATTTCCCAAAAATCGAAGAGTTCTCGGGGTCTTCGATATGTTCTTCGATGGCCACGGGGTTTTGCCGCTGCAGGCGGATCAACTCGAACAGCAGACAGAGAAGATCCCGATAATCATCAGGCTTCCATTTCGGCCCCTTGAAGACTTTCCCGATGTCCTTCAGCGCGTGTTTGATAGACGCCATGTCATTTGACAGGATAAAGGCCCCGACGGCCGCGCCCCCGATCATAATCATCTCAAAGGGGAGTGATTTCAGGATAATTCCCATCTTGCCACCGGCTGCTACATAGCCGCCAAATACCATGGCGAAGATGATCACGATTCCCACTATGCCAATCATCGTCCGTCTCCATTGTTACGATGCAAGCATCGCAAAGGACGTTTAAAAAACTACTGACGCGCTTTACCTTTTTGGGGCGTTCGCGTTCCGACCTGCCATCAATACGCTGATCGTATAGGCGGTGTCCGGGGACAGACCTGCCATAATCGATGCAGCCGCGGCGGGTTGCATGCGCCCGAGGAAGCCTGCCGCAAATTCCGGCGCCATGGTCTCGAATAGAGGAACGGCTTGTTTCGGCTTCATATTTTCATAGAGCGTCACAAGTCGAGTTACATCGTCCTCGGCACCGCGATCCGCAATCTGGACAGTTTTGGCGAGCTCTTCCTCGGCGGTTTTCATTTCTTCGATGCGCTGCCTCAGCCGATCTTCTGCGACGCTGATCGCTGTGGCACGGTTGGCCAGAAGGGCTTCGCGTTCATCAAGCTTGCCGGAGCGGGCATTCACCTCGGATAGAAGCGCCATGACGCCTTCTTCTGTCGTGCAGGTTGGAGAGGTCACAGCGTTGGTGAGATCTGCGGCCTTCGCAAATGCCGTGTCTGCACCTGCCGCAATACGGATCGCGGCCGAGCCTGCGAGGAGCGTTGCGATGATCATCAGCGTATTGCGCGCCGGTCTGCGCGGGGTGGCTTTGGGCTTTCGCGCCGCTTGCGGTTTGCGAGCGTCTTTCTTTTCGGTCGCGCTCATTCCGCGGCCTCCATGTTGTCACGGTTACGGCGCCGTACGACGCGCGGGCGCTTCGGGGCATTGGCCTCTTCGGTCATCACGGGTTCCAGGGGAACCGTAGGAGCGGGACGCGGTTCGGGAGTTGTGTCCTGAGGGACAGGCTCCGGAAGATCATGCAGCGAGGCGAGCATGATCTCCAGTTTCTCCGCGCCGATCTCCGCGCGTTTCGTGAGCGTCCGCAGCTGCTCCGCCGAGGTATTTGCTGTGCTTTGCGCCTTTTCCAGAGCCTTGGTCAGTTCATCGACCTGAGCGGATAGAACGGCAATCGCGCCGCCCATTCCGCTTTCAAGCTGATTGAACTTCTTGAGGCGGCGCGACAGGACAATACAGTAGACGGCAGCACCCAGAGCGCCAGCGATCAGCAGGATATTAGAGATAAGTTCCATGGTCTGCATTCCTCAGTTCAGCACAAATTCGATGATAAGCAGATCATTCACACGGCCCTCGCCGGTGACGATCTGGATGCGCCGCAACATCTGTGCGCGAAGCTTGATGAGTGCGGTGCGGTCCTCAAGCTCGCTCAGATCTACAGCGCGCAGATAACCGTTCAGCACATCCATGACGCGCGGCCGCAGCTTCTCGACATCGGCCTGATACGCCGTCGGGACTTCAAGCTCGGCGCTGAAGCGTAGATGGCGCGAGGCAGAATCGCTAAGCGAGATCACCATCGGATCGAGTTTGATAAAGGAAATATCCGGCAGATCCGCCGGTTTTGGAACCTCTTCGGCATGTGGATCCTCTGCCGCCGGAGGGGCGAGAATCATGCCGGAATAAAGTGTGAAGAAACTGCCGCCGCCAAAGACGAGCATCAGCACGAGGCCGATAATTAGCGGAAGTTTCGACTTTTTCTTCGGCTCTTCTGAGCCTTCTATCTGATCTGCTGTTGCTTCTGCCATGGGATCATTCCGATTACTTCGTTGAAACCGTAATAAACCCAGACCCACTAACCGATTGTTAAGGGCGATCGGCGAAACATGAGACGACGACGGGACAGAAGGTCCGCTCATGGAGGTGCGTCTTGGAACAGGTAACTGCCGTTTGGCAAGCGATGGATACGCGGCGGCGTTTCATTGTGCTCGCAGCAACCGGGATCGTCTTCGCGGCGATCCTGCTTCTTTCTAATATGGCATCCAAGCCATCCTACTCTCTCCTCTATGCAGGACTGGAAGGGAAAAGCTCTGGGGAGGTTGTCAGCGCGCTCGAACAGCGTGGCGTTCCTTATGAAATCCGTGGCGATTCGATCTATGTCGATGCAACCCAGCGCGACGAGCTTCGCATGACGCTTGCCTCCGAAGGACTACCGGCGATGGGCGGCGCCGGATATGAGCTGCTCGATTCGATGTCCGGATTTGGCACGACCTCGCAGATGTTCGATGCGGCCTATTGGCGCGCAAAAGAGGGCGAGCTGGCGCGGACGATTGTAGCCAATCCCGGCATCCGCTCGGCCCGTGTCCATATCGCACATGGCAGCGATAACGCTTTCCGCCGTTCGATCGAGCCGACGGCTTCCGTCTTCATCACTGCAGTCTCCGGCTCTATCAGCCAACAGCAAGCGCGCGCGCTTAAGCATCTTGTTGCCTCGGCGGTCACGGGTATGAAGCCCGAAGATGTTTCGGTGATCGATGCGAATGGTGGTCTGATCTCTACCGGTGACGATGACAACATCCTGCAAAATGGCGAAGATCGTGCAGCCGAGCTGAAAAAGAACGTGGAACGACTTCTGGAAGCGCGTGTTGGTCGTGGGAATGCCGTGGTGGAGATCTCGCTCCGTACCGCTTTGGAAAGCGAATCTATCACCGAACGCGTGATCGACCCGGCCAGCCGGATCGCAATTTCGACCGACGCTCAGGAGCAGAGTGACAGTTCCCAATCGACCGACCCGGCGAATGTGACCGTTGCATCCAACCTTCCTACCGGCAATGCGAATGCGGGTGGTCAGTCCCAGAGCAACAGCTCGCAGACCCGCGAGCGCACCAATTTCGATGTGTCCGAGACACGGCGCGAGGTTCTGCGTAAACCGGGTAGTGTGACACGCCTCACCGTCGCAGTGCTGGTGAATGGCCTCCCGACCACCGGTGCCGATGGTACCGTGACCTGGGCGCCGCGCCCTCAGGCTGAACTGGACCAGCTTCAAGCGCTCGTGTCGTCGGCTGTAGGCTTTGACGAAGCGCGTGGCGATGTGATCACCCTGCAAAGCATGCAATTCGAGCCGACGCTGATCGAAGGCACCGAGGCGATGTCGGGAGGCTTCATGGGTGGCCAGAACCTTGATGTCATGCAGCTTATCCAGCTGGGTGTGCTGGCGGTGGTGGCGCTTATCCTCGGTCTCTTCGTGATGAAGCCTATCCTGACCCAGCGCCAGCAGGTTGCACAGCTGCCTCCTGCTGCAGGTGACCCGAATGCACTGACTGGCGAGATTGCCGATGGCGACTTGCCCGATGATATGCCGCTCGTGTCCGGGCTCGGGGGCGGTGACGAACTGGGCGGTTTCGACATGCCCTTCGCCATGGGCAACGCCTTTGATGATGCAGAAAATGATGCCGATCCGGTCGACCGGTTGAAACGCCTGATCGAAGAGCGACGCGACGAGACCGTAGAGATCTTGCGCAGCTGGATGGATGAGAAGGAGGAACGTGCGTGATGCAGCGGTTCGAACTGGAATCCTTTGAAACGACCTCGCATGTGCCGCAATCCGTGACCGTGGAACATGCCGAACTCGAGGAAATCAAGCTCGCGGCCTTCGAAAAGGGCTACTCGGCAGGCTGGGAAGATGCGGTCGCGGCCCAGAATGCCGAGGAGGCGCGTTTGCGCGCCGATCTGGGCCAGAACCTGCAGGCGCTCTCTTTTACCTTCCACGAAGCGCGTCAGCATGTGCTCGAGGCCATGAAGCCGCTGCTTGTTGATATGACTGCAAAAGTTCTGCCGACTGTTGCACGCCAGACGCTGGCACAGACAATCGCGGAGCAGGTCATGCCGATGGCGACCGAGCTTGCCGATACGCCGCTCACCGTGGTGGTTAACCCTAATAGCCTCGAGCAGGTGCGGGAGCTTCTCTCGCAGGAGAAAAGCCTGCCAATGAGCTTTGTTGCAGAAGATACGCTGGGCGAAGGGCAGGTCTATCTGCGCTTCGGCGGCAAAGAAACGCATATCGACCTTGATGGTGTTATCGCACTGATCGGCGATGCGATTGCCAGTTATTTTGGCGCGGTCCAGAAGGAGCAGAATAATGACTGAGGCGGCAACCCAATCCTCGAACCCATTTACCCAAGTGCCGATCGAGATCACTATCTCGGTGGGTAAGGCGCGCCCGATGGTGCGTGACCTTCTGCGTATGAAGCGCGATTCGGTCATGCCGTTGGACAGCCGCGTCGATGATCCGGTCGAGCTCTATGTTGGGGACAAGCTGATCGCGCGTGGCGAACTGACCGAGCTGCAGGGCGATCACGCCGGGCAACTGGGCGTGCGTCTGACCGAGGTGATCGATCTGCAAAACGGGCTGTGACATGACAATGTCACGCCTAATTTGTTACGGCGCATTAACGTTAATGCTTTCTGCGGCGCCGGGTTTGGCGCAAGAGGTCACTCTGGATTTCGGCGGCGAGAATAGCCTGACGGGCAGTTCGGTTCTGCTGATCTCTGCGGTGACCCTGCTAAGCCTCGCGCCCGGCATCATGATTATGGTGACCTGTTTTCCGTTCATTGTCACGGTTCTGTCGATCCTGCGTCAGGCGATCGGTCTGCAGGCGGCGCCGCCGAATATGCTGATCATCTCGTTGGCGCTGTTTCTGACATGGTTTATTATGGAGCCCACCTTCATGGACGCCTATACCAACGGTATTGCGCCCCTGATGAACGGTCAGCTCGAGATGATGCCCGCACTGGAGCGCGCGATAGAGCCGTTCCGGACCTTCATGGCAGGGCGCACCAATCCCGAGACCTTCGCATCTCTGGCCAAGCTCCGCTCGCCTGATGCGGCCCTTGCGCTGTCGCCGGATGTGCCGCTCTCGACCCTGGTGCCGTCTTTCATGCTTTCGGAGATCGCGCGTGCCTTCCAGATCGGTTTCCTGATCTACATTCCGTTTCTGGTGATCGACCTCGTGGTATCGGCCGTGCTGATGTCGATGGGGATGATGATGGTGCCGCCTGCGGTCGTGTCCTTGCCCTTCAAGCTGGCATTCTTCGTGGTGGCCAATGGCTGGGTGCTGATCTCGGACGCGCTGGTGCGCAGCTACTTCTAACGCGAAAGGCGCCCCTCGGGGCGCCTTTTCCAGTTCCGTGGCTTACTTGACCTTGGCAGAGGCTTCTTCCATCCGCTTGCCATGTTCCTTGCGCAACTCCTTGCGCAGCTCTGCGGCATCCCAGCGGTGCTGCTCTTCCTCGTTCTGCGGCACCAGCTTCGGCACCTCGACCGGTTTGCCGATCTCGTCCACGGCCACCATCGTGAAATAGCAGCTATTGGTGTGGCGGCGGCGGCCTGCGGTGATGTTCTCGGCCTCGACGCGGATCCCGATTTCCATCGAGGAGCGGCCGGTATGGTTCACGGCGGCCTGGAACCGCACCAGCTCGCCCACGAGGATCGGCTGTTTGAAGGTCACCTGATCGACCGAGAGCGTGACCGCATAAGAGCCCGAATAGCGTGAGGCCAGCGTGAAGGCCACGCGGTCCAGCTCGGCCAGCAGCGCCCCGCCATGCACCTTGCCGGAGAAATTCGCCATATCCGGCGTCATCAGAACGTTCATCTCGAGCGTCTTGCGCTCGTCTTCGGTCAATCTACTGGCCATACCCGTCATGTCCCACTTACCTTTCCGTGCCTTAAGCCATGCTGTGACCGGAATGGGAACCCCCGACGGCGCAAAGGTGCCTTGCACATGGAGGATATGTCACAGCCCGCACATTATTGTGCCAGATGTCGCAGACCTTGGGTCACATCCGTGCGGATCGCAAGCCGTAAACCGGGGTCGTCGCCTGCCCGTAGCGCGGCGAGAATCAATCTGTGGTGACGCGGCGGTTCATTGCGCTGCATGGACGCATAATAGGTGCTCATCGTCGGACCCAGCTGCAGCCAGACGGTCTCGATCACGGCGAGGATCGCGGGGGCCTGTGCGCGCAGATAGAGCGTGCGGTGGAATTCCAGATTGGTGCGGATATACCCGATCGCATCCATCTTCACCACGGCCTCGGCATTGGCGTGGTTGATGGCCGTCAACCGGTCGATCAGCGCCATGTGGGCGCGGGGCAGGGCGCGCGAGGCCAGTTCGGGCTCGATCAGGGCGCGCAAGGCGGCCAGCTCCTCGATCCGTTCGTTCGACAGCATCGGCGTTGTTACCCGTCCCGAGGCCGAGAGAAACAGTGCGCCTTCCGCAACCAGACGCCGCAGCGCCTCGCGCACGGGGGTCATCGAGACACCATTCTCCTTGGCCAGCCCGCGCAGGGTCATCGGCGTGCCGGGCGGGATTTCCCCGTGCATGATCTGCATGCGCAGGCGCCGGTATAGCTTGTCATGCGCGGCGCTATCGATCTGGCGTGTGGTGATGGTGGTCATGGTCTCTATGTGATGAGCTTTGGGGGGCAGGTCAATGGGCATCAGGGCGCGCGGAATTGCGTCGCATGTAGCCGGCCGCCTTCCTCACGCAGCCAGCGCCGCTCTTTGCGCCAGCTCGGGCGCAGCTCCTCGACGATGGACCAGAAGGCGGGAGAGTGGTTCATCTCCACGAGATGCGCCACCTCATGGGCCGCCACATAGTCCAGCACCTCGGGCGGGGCCATGATCAGCCGCCAGCTATAGCTGAGCGCGCCTTTCGAACTGCACGATCCCCAGCGCGAGCGGGTGTCACGCAGGGTGATGGCGCTGAAATTGCGCCCGATCCGCGCGGCGTAATGCTCCGTCGCGCTCTGGAGCCTGCGGCGGGCATTATGCTTGAGGAAGCTCTCCAGCTTGCGCGCCATGCGGTCCTCGGGACCGGGCACGAAAAGGGTCGTGCCTTCGCGTAGCGGCAACCGCCCCTGACCGGGCGCCAATGTCACCTCTTGCCCCTCATATAGGATGCTCTGGCCGTAGCCTACGAGCGTCACCGAGGGCATGCGCGCAATCGCTTCGCTAAGCCAGTCGGTCTGGGCGCGGGCGAATGCAATTGCCTCCCTTTGGGTGCCACGCTGCGGGATGGTCAGGGTTACGCTTCCGTCGCTGCGCGAGACTCTGAGCCCGTAGCGCCGCGCCCGTGCCGAACGGTTGAGACGGATCGCCACACCGGGCAATTCGGGCAGTTCGATGAAGACGGGCTCCGCCTTGACGGGAGGGGGAGTGCGTTTGCGCGACAGGAAAGCCATGATCCAGATACAACCCCTTCATCCCATTCGGCGAAAATTTCGAAAAAGCTTTGACACGCCTCGGTCATTGTGGCAGTTGGCTTCGACTCTTTCTCTCAGAGCGTAGCCAGGAGAATTCCATGCCCAAAGAGGAATGGGGCGTCAAGCGCCTCTGCCCGCATTGCCAGAGCCGGTTTTACGATCTGAACCGTGATCCGATGATCTGCCCTGTCTGTTCCAATAGCCTGACGCTGGAAAGCGTATCGAATGGTCGTGGCCAGGTTCTGGTCGCGGATAAGACCAGCAACAAGCAGACCGATCTCGAAGTCGATGATCTCGGTGATGACGATCTGGATGATGATGCAGGCGACGTCGATCTCGACGATGATCTGCTCGACGAGGATGATGACGATAACGTCTCGCTCGACGATATCGCTGATGTCAGCTCGGATGACGACGATAACTGATCCATCGATTAGGATGATATTGGGAAAGGGCGCGGCCATTGGCGGCGCCCTTTCTTGTTGGCGAAGCGGGTAGGATAAAATCTGCCCATCAGAAAATCTTCTGGAACAGATCGGCCATGCTGCTGCGTTTTAAGCGCATCGAAAGGAAGATCTCATGACAAGCAATTTTAACGGGCTCAGCCGCCGTAATCTGATGAAGGTCCTTGCGGCTTCGCCAGTGGCCGTAACGGGCGCCGGAATAGCCAGCATGGCCCATGCCGAGGCCGAAGCCGCCGCGCAATCCGTGGGGCTGATTTCGGGCAACATGTGCCTTGTCTCGCCGGAAACCACCGAAGGGCCCTATTACATCGACCCCAAACTGGTGCGGGCCGATATTCGCGAGGACAAAGAGGGCATCGCGATGACCATGCAGTTGCAGGTCGTCGATGAAAACTGTCAGCCGATGGCCAATGCTCGCGTCGACATCTGGCATTGCGATGCCGAGGGAAATTACTCGGGTTATGCCTCGCAAGGCTCGGAGGGGACGCTGGACACCGAGGGCGAGACCTTCCTGCGTGGCACCCAGATGACCGACAAAAGCGGTATCGTCAGCTTCCAAACCATCTATCCGGGCTGGTATCGCGGGCGCACGACCCATATCCATTACAAGGTCTTCCTCGACGAGACCAATGTGCTGACCTCGCAGATCTTTTTCCCTGACGCGCTAAGCCAGTATATCTACGACAATATCGAGCCCTATACGCGCGACAGCACGCGTGACACCTATAACGCCATCGACGGCATCCTGCAGGCGGCGGGCGATGGGGCCTATACGGCGATCCGCGAGCAGTCCGAGATGTATCTGGCACAACTGGTGGTAGGGGTGGATCCCGATGCGGTAAGCCAGGAGGGCTCGGGCCCCGGCGGTGCGCCGAAATCGGCCAATATGGGCGAGCCGCCCGAGGGCGCAGCACCGGAGGGGGGCGCACCGGGTCAGCCGCCGGAACAGAGCGCGGGCGATCTTTCGCCCGAGGATCTGATCCCCGGCAGCAAGACGGAATAAAAAAGGGCGGCCCCGGGGCCGCCCTTTCTTTTAACTCTCCGCCAGATCAGGCGTGGATCGCGCCGTCGCCGCAGGCCAGAGCCGCTTCGCGGACCGCTTCCGAGAAGGTCGGGTGGGCGTGGCAGGTCAGTGCCAGATCCTCGGCAGAGGCGCCGAATTCCATTGCAACACAAACCTCGTGGATCAGATCGCCTGCGCCCGGGCCGATGATATGGGCACCGAGGATGCGGTCGTTCTCGTCCACGATCAGCTTGGCGAAGCCTTCCGCCTGGAAGACGGCCTTGGCGCGCGCATTGCCCATGAAGGGGAACTTGCCGACCTTGTATTTGACGCCGTCTTTCTTCAGCTCTTCCTCGGTCTTGCCGACCGATGCCACTTCGGGGGTGGTGTAGATCACGCCGGGAATGACGCCATAGTTCACATGGCCATGCTTGCCGGCAAGGACCTCCGCCACGGCCATGCCTTCGTCTTCGGCCTTATGGGCCAGCATCGGGCCGACGATCGCATCGCCGATCGCATAGATGCCTTTGACAGAGGTCTGCCAATGCGCATCGGTCTTGATCTGGCCGCGCTGTTCCATCTCGACGCCGATATTCGCCAGACCCAGACCATCGGTATAGGGCTTACGGCCGGTTGCCACGAGCACGGTATCCGCGTCGATGGTGACCTCGCTGTCATCCTTGCGCAGCTTGTAAGTGACCTTGGCTTTGCCGTTCTTGGTCTCGACCGATTGCACGGCCGCGCCAAGGACGAAATCCATGCCCTGTTTGGCAAGGATCTTCTGGAACTGCTTCGAGACCTCGCCATCCATGGTGGGGGTGATTACATCGAGGAACTCGACCACGGTCACCTTCGCGCCAAGGCGTGCATAGACCGAGCCCATTTCCAGACCGATGACACCCGCGCCGATCACGACCAGCGATTTCGGGATCTTCTTCAGCGCCAATGCGCCGGTGGAGGAGACAACGGTCTCCTCGTCGATCTCGATGCCCGGAAGCGAGGACGGAACAGACCCCGAGGCGATCACGATGTTCTTGGCGTTATGGACCTCTTCGCCCACTTTCACCTGACCGGCGGCCGGGATCGAGCCCCAGCCTTTGAGCCAGGTGATCTTGTTCTTCTTGAACAGGAATTCGATGCCCTTGGTGTTGCCGTCGACGACCTCTTGCTTATAGGCCTTCATCTGGTCCCAATCGACCGAGGGCGCCTTGCCCTTGAGGCCCATCTTGGCGAAGTTATGCTCGGCTTCATGCAGCTCATGGGTCGCATGCAACAGCGCCTTGGAGGGAATGCAGCCGACGTTGAGGCAGGTGCCGCCCAGCGTCTCGCGGCCTTCGACCACAGCGGTTTTCAGGCCAAGTTGTGCACAGCGGATCGCGCAGACATAGCCACCCGGGCCGCCGCCGATTACGATCACATCAAAATCTGCCATTTGTTGCTCCTATCTGTCAGGTGCGGATATCGTCTCCGGCAGGCGGACCCCGCCGGAGGGTGTTAGATCAGGCCAATCACGAGAATGGCCAGCGTTGCAAGCAATCCCACGCCCCAGATCAGCGAGCGCCAAGGCACCCAACCGAAGGCATAGGCGGGGATATAGAGAAGCCGTGCGACGAGAAATACGCCGCAAAGCGAAAGGGTGAGCGCACTGGTCTGGCGGGTCAGAACCACCAGCAGAACGGCAGGGGTGAACAGGATCAGGCTCTCGAAAGAGTTGTTCATCGCGCGGCGCAGGCGGGCGGTGGTCACCGACAACGGCACCGGCGGTTCATCATCGCGCGGCCCCATCGTGTAACTCGAGGGCAGCTCCATATTGGCGCGCACCGCGAACAGCACCATAAGGGCGATATGCAGGAAAATGGCGAGCCCGAGGGCGCTGAGTTCGGGGGTGGTGAATGCGATCATGATACCCTCAGAACACTGCCGCCAGAACCATCACCAGCGTGGCCAGAAGGCCCAAGGCAAAGATCGCGGACCGCCACGGCACCCATGCAAAGGCATAGGCGGGCAGGTAGAGCGCGCGGGCAATCACATAGATCCACGCACAAAGGCCCGTCAGCCAGCCATTCGAGCCGGTGAACTGCACCAGCACGACGGCAATGATGAACAGCCCGATATTCTCGGTATGGTTGGACAGCGCGCGGCGCAGACGCTTGGTCCGCTCGGACAGCTGGGCGTCAAGGTTTTCCCGCGTGCCAAGATTGCCGTCCTTGCCGATATCGGCTTCCAGCGAGCGCTGCGACCAGAAGACCGCCGCCAGATGGATGAGGACCGTGGCGGCCAAGGCGTAAAGCTCTGCTGTCATGCAATTGCCTCTTTCGGTTTGCGGATCACGAGCGAAAGCCCCGCGATCATCGCCAGAATGCCGTCAACCAGCGGCCAGAGATTAGCGAGAGCAATACCACCGGAAATCGCGTGGAGATAATGCAGGGCGCAGAGGCCGAGGGCGGCGGCAAAGGCAGTGCGTGAGGGGGCGCGCAGCGCGAATTGCACGGAGAGCAGAAGCAAAACATCAACCAGCAGGAGGATCATGTCGGAGGCTTCCGCACGCCCCATCGCAAGATACGCGACAAGGAGGGGGAAATAGACGCCGCGAAGCGCGATCTCTGCCCAGAACATCCAACGTGCCAACTGCATCAGTCTTGCCTCGAAATGCGTCCCGAAGAACGTAGGGATGTGGCGCCCCGTGATGGAGCGCCACATGTCGGATCACAGATCCATCAGCAGGCGGCGCGGATCTTCCAGCGCTTCCTTGACGCGCACGAGGAAGGTCACGGCGCCTTTGCCGTCGACGATACGGTGGTCATAGGACAGCGCGAGATACATCATCGGGCGGATCTCGATCTTGCCGTTGACGACCATTGGACGGTCCTGGATCTTGTGCATGCCGAGGATACCCGATTGCGGCGGGTTCAGGATCGGCGAGGACATCAGCGAGCCATAGACACCACCGTTGGAGATGGTGAAGGTGCCGCCCTGCATCTCTGCCATCGACAGCTTGCCGTCACGCGCGCGCTTGCCTTTTTCCGAGATCGCTTTCTCGATATCGGCAAAGGACATGCTGTCGGCGTCGCGGATGACCGGAACGACCAGACCCTGCGGGGTGCCTGCCGCCACGCCCATATGGACGTAGTTCTTGTAGACGATCTCGTTGCCGTCGATCTCCGCGTTCACTTCCGGCACTTCTTTCAGAGCGTGGCAGCACGCTTTGGTGAAGAAGGACATGAAGCCCAGACGCGCGCCATGTTTCTTCTCGAACATGTCCTTGTACTGGTTGCGCAGCGCCATCACCTCGGTCATGTCCACCTCGTTATAGGTGGTCAGCATGGCAGCGGTGTTCTGGCTGTCTTTCAGGCGCTTGGCGATGGTGGCCCGCAGGCGGGTCATCTTCACGCGTTCCTCGCGGGCCGCGTCATCGGCATTCGAGGTGCCGCGCGGCATCTGTGCCGGTGCGGGGGCCACGGACGCTGCCGGAGCCGAACCCGCTTTGGCCACATCCTCTTTCATGATGCGACCGTCGCGGCCGGTGCCGGTGACCGATGCGGGGATGATGCCCTTTTCGGCCATCGCTTTTTCTGCCGAAGGGGCGTTCTTCACGCCGGCGCCGGAGGAGGCTTCTGCCGCCGGAGCGGGGGCTGCGGCGGGTGCGGAACCGGCCGACGCGCCTGCCGAGATCACGGCGAGCTTGGCCGAGGCATCAACGGTGGTGCCCTCGGTGGCCACGATCTCCATCAGAACGCCAGCGGCGGGCGCGGGCACTTCGACCGACACCTTGTCGGTTTCGAGTTCGCACAGCATCTCGTCCTGCGCAACGGTGTCGCCGACTTTCTTGAACCAGGTCGAGACGGTGGCTTCCGACACCGATTCGCCCAGCGACGGGACCATGACATCCACAGGCTTGCCTTCCGAGCCACCAGCTGCCGGAGCCGCAGCCGCGGGGGCCTCGGCCTTGGGAGCGGAGGCTGCGGCTTCGCCACCTTCGCTGATCATGGCCAGAAGCGCGTCCACACCAACGGTGGTGCCTTCTGCGGCCACGATCTCGCCCAGCGTACCGGCTGCGGGAGCGGGAACCTCGACGGTGACCTTGTCGGTTTCCAGCTCGCAGAGCATTTCGTCTTGGGCAACCGCGTCACCCGGCTTCTTGAACCAGGTGGCGACAGTCGCCTCGCTCACGGATTCGCCCAGCGTAGGGACGCGAACTTCGGTACTCATGGATTATCCCTCCAGTGCATCATTAACGAGCGCGTCCTGCTCGGCCTTGTGCGATTTCGCCAGACCCGTTGCGGGCGAGGCGGAAGCGGCACGGCCTGCATAGCGGGCGCGGGAATGTTTGGCGTCGAGTTTCGACAGGACCCATTCCAGGTTCGGTTCGATGAAGGACCAGGCGCCCTGGTTCTTCGGTTCTTCCTGACACCAGACCATCTCTGCGTTCTTGAAGCGGGCCAGCTCGTTCGACAGCGAATTTGCCGGGAACGGGTAGAACTGCTCGACGCGCAGCAGATAGACATCGTCGAGACCGCGGGCGTCGCGCTCGGCCAGCAGGTCGAAATAGACCTTGCCCGAGCACATCACGACGCGCTTGATCTCGGCATCGGGTTTCAGGTTCATTTCGGAATTGCCCTTTTCCGCATCGTCCCACAGGACGCGGTGGAAGAAGGACCCGGTGGTGAAATCTTCCTTGGTCGAGATCGCCATCGGGTGGCGAAGCAGCGACTTCGGCGTCATCAGGACCAGCGGCTTACGGAAGTTCCGGTGGATCTGGCGGCGCAGAATATGGAAGTAGTTGGCGGGTGTGGAGCAGTTGGCAACGATCCAGTTGTCTTCCGCGCACATCTGCAGGAAGCGTTCCAGACGTGCCGAGGAGTGCTCGGGACCCTGACCCTCGAAGCCATGCGGCAGCAGCATCACCAGACCGGACATCCGCAGCCATTTGCGCTCGCCCGAGGAGATGAACTGGTCGAACATGATCTGCGCGCCGTTGGCGAAGTCACCGAACTGGGCTTCCCACATGGTCAGCGTGTTGGGCTCCGCCAGCGAGTAGCCATATTCGAAGCCAAGAACCGCATATTCGGACAGTGCCGAGTCGATCACCTCGTAGCGGGCCTGACCTGCCTTGATGTGATTGAGCGGGTAATAACGCTCTTCGGATTTCTGGTCGATGAAGGCCGAGTGACGTTGGCTGAAGGTCCCGCGGGTCGAATCCTGACCTGCAAGGCGCACCGGATAGCCTTCCGCAAGGAGCGAACCGAAGGCCAGCGCCTCGCCGGTTGCCCAGTCAAAGCCCTTGCCGGTCGAGAACATCTCTTCCTTCTGGCCCAGCAGACGCGTGACCGTGCGGTGCATCTCGAACCCTTCGGGGGCGGTGGTCAGCGCCTTCCCGACCTCGTGGAAGGTCTCTTCGGAGACAGCGGTGGAGCCTGCGTCATAGACCTGCCCCTCGCGTTCCATGTTCTTCCAGCGACCGTCAAGCCAGTCGGCCTTGTTGGGTTTGTAGACCTTGCCCGCCTCGAACTCCTCGTTCAGATGGGCCTGGAACGCGGCTTTCATATCCTCGATCTCGCCCTCGGGGATCAGGCCGTCCTTCACCAGACGCTCGGTATAGAGCTGGAGCGTCGTCTTGTGACCCTTGATGTTGGTATACATCTGCGGGTTGGTGAACATCGGCTCGTCGCCTTCGTTGTGACCGAAGCGGCGGTAGCAGAAGATGTCGAGAACAACGTCCTTGAGGAACTTCTGACGGAACTCGGTGGCCACTTTCGCGGCATGCACAACCGCTTCCGGATCGTCGCCGTTGACGTGGAAGATCGGGGCTTCCACCATCAGCGCGATATCGGTCGGGTAGGGCGAGGTGCGCGAGAAATGCGGCGCGGTGGTGAAGCCGATCTGGTTGTTCACGACGATATGGATCGTGCCGCCGGTGCGGTGACCGCGAATGCCCGAGAGCTGGAGGCATTCCGCCACAACACCCTGACCTGCGAAGGCCGCGTCGCCATGCAGCAGGATCGAGAGCACTTCGCGGCGCTCGCTGTCGTTGAGTTGGTCCTGCTTGGCGCGGACCTTGCCCAGAACAACAGGGTTCACGGCCTCGAGGTGCGAGGGGTTCGCGGTCAGCGAGAGGTGGACCTTGTTACCATCGAACTCGCGGTCCGAGGAGGCACCGAGGTGGTATTTCACATCGCCCGAGCCATCCACGTCATCGGGCTTGAACGACCCGCCCTGGAATTCGTTGAAGATGGCGCGGTAGGGCTTCATCATCACGTTCGACAGAACCGACAGACGGCCGCGGTGCGGCATGCCGATGACGATCTCTTTCAGGCCGAGATTGCCGCCGCGCTTGATGATCTGCTCCATTGCGGGGATCAGGGCCTCGCCGCCATCCAGACCGAAGCGCTTAGTCCCCATGTATTTCACATGCAGGAACTTCTCGAAGCCTTCGGCCTCGACCAGCTTGTTCAGGATCGCGCGACGACCTTCACGGGTGAAGGTGATCTCCTTGTCATAGCCTTCGATACGCTCTTTCAGCCATGCCGATTGCTCGGGGTCCGAGATATGCATGTATTGCAGTGCGAAGGTGCCGCAATAGGTGCGTTTCACGATCTCCATGATCTGGCGCATCGAGGCGATTTCCAGCCCCAACACTTTATCGAGGAAGATCGGGCGGTCCATATCGGCATCTGTAAAGCCGTAGGATTTGGGGTCGAGTTCCGGATGCGGAACCTCGTCGCGCATTTTCAGCGGGTCGAGATCTGCGGCCAGGTGACCACGGATACGGTAGGCACGGATCAGCATCAGCGCGCGAACGGAATCCAGCACGGCACGCTTGATCGCGCCCTCGTCGAGAGCGACGCCTGTCTCGGCGGCTTTCTTCGAGATTTTCTTGCCGGCATCCTTCACTTCGGCGGCCGGCCACTCGCCGGTCAGCGCGCCCATGATCTCGGACGGCGCCGCACTCGGCCAGTCGCTGCGTTCCCAGCTGGGACCGGAGGCCGATTTCTTCACGCTGGCTTCGTCGTCCTGCAGCTGACGGAAGAAATCCGCCCATGCCGCATCTACAGACGCCGGATCATTGGCGAAGCGTGCGTAAAGCTGCTCGACATATTCGGCATTGCCTCCCTGAAGGAAGCTGGATGCCTGGAATTGGCTGTTTGGAGATTCGTCGTTCATATGGTCACCTGTTCAGGTGGATGGGTGATGGCGCGGCCCGCGCGTCTCGCGGACCGTGATGCTTGTGTGGCCTTAGTTGCTGTAAGGCGAGATATAGGGCTGGCTGGCGGCAGGCAAACCTGCGGCATGGGCACAACCGTCTGAGTATTTGGACCAGTCATTGGCATTGGTGCAGCGAGCAGCTTGCCCGTTGACAATGGTCCCGTCCGTGCGGGCGGTATTTGCAACGGCATAACCCGTAGAACCGGTGGGCGTGGTGCCTGCCGGAACTTTTCCGTGACCGACAACCGGCCCTGTGGTGATCGGGCCGGGGGCACCTTTCACCATTTGGTCCTGAATTTCGTGAGCGGGGGTGTCGGATTGCTCGTGCAGCTTGCCGCTGCCCCAGTAATTGCCCGGGCCGCAAGCGGTCAGGGCAAGCGCCGCGACCCCCAGCATCGACAGCAGGGGGAAACGGAGGGAACGGGTTGTCGTGGGCGTCATCGTCATTGTCCTTCTCGGAGGCTCGGCTGCACTATCGGTGTCATTAGTCAGATAATAGGTTTCCGCATCGTCAAGGCCGTCGGGGCAGATAGCGGTAAGTTTAACATCTGGCATATGTGCGTGCAGTATGGGCGAAACGCTGGTGACGGAGGCGTAGGCGCGAACCGCCCGGCCACGATGGGTCGGGAGATGGCTCGTCAGCACGTTGATCCGTCTTCTCATTGGTTCGCCCTTTGCCCGACCTTTTGTCAGGCTGACGTAGTTCTAAAGAAACCTCGGAAGGGCAAAACAGAGACGCAGTCTCTGTTCAGCTCTGCCGAGTGGCCCGGAAATGAGCCGGAGATGCCCGCGCAGGTCACCTGCGCGGGCACCAGAAAATTAGCCCTTGATGGCTTTCATGACGGCTTCACCCAGCGTTGCGGGGCTGTCTGCCACGACGATACCAGCCGATTTCATGGCTTCGATCTTCGATTCCGCATCGCCTTTGCCGCCGGCGACGATTGCGCCTGCGTGGCCCATGCGGCGGCCCGGAGGGGCCGTGCGGCCTGCGATAAAGCCTGCGGTCGGCTTCCAACGGCCTTTTTTCTTCTGCTCGGCGAGGAATTCTGCGGCTTCTTCTTCCGCCGAACCACCGATTTCACCGATCATGATGATCGAGGTCGTTTCCGGATCGTCAAGGAACATGTCGAGCACGTCGATATGTTCGGTGCCCTTGATCGGGTCGCCACCGATACCGACAGCCGAAGACTGGCCCAGACCCAGATCGGTCGTCTGCTTGACGGCCTCGTAGGTCAGAGTGCCCGAACGCGACACGACGCCGACCGAACCACGCTTGTGGATGTGGCCGGGCATGATGCCGATCTTGCAGGCATCGGGGGTGATAACGCCCGGGCAGTTCGGACCGATCAGACGCGACTTGCTGTCGATCAGAGCGCGCTTAACCTTCATCATGTCGAGCACCGGAATGCCCTCGGTGATGCAGACGATCAGCTCCATTTCAGCGTCGATCGCCTCGAGGATCGAGTCGGCCGCGAAAGGCGGGGGAACGTAGATCACGGTCGCATTGGCTTCGGTGACATGCTTGGCTTCATGAACCGAGTTGAACACGGGCAGGTCCAGATGCTTCTGGCCGCCTTTGCCGGGGGTCACGCCGCCGACCATCTTGGTGCCGTAGGCGATCGCCTGTTCCGAGTGGAAGGTCCCCTGCGAGCCGGTGAAGCCCTGACAGATGACTTTGGTGTTTTCGTTGACGAGAACTGCCATGATCTTAGCCTTTCACCGCTTTCACGATTTTTTCTGCGCCGTCGGACAGGTTGTCTGCGGCAATCACATTCAGGCCGGAAGTCGCGATGATTTCCTTACCCTTTTCGACATTTGTGCCTTCAAGGCGGACAACCAGCGGAACTTGCAGGCCGACTTCTTTCACGGCGGCGAGAACGCCTTCCGCGATGATGTCGCAGCGCATGATGCCGCCGAAGATGTTGACCAGAATGCCTTTGACGTTCTTGTCGGAGGTGATGATCTTGAAGGCCTCGGTAACCTTTTCCTTGGTCGCGCCGCCGCCCACATCAAGGAAGTTCGCAGGCTCTGCGCCGTAGAGCTTGATGATGTCCATCGTCGCCATCGCCAGGCCCGCGCCGTTCACCATACAACCGATCTCGCCATCGAGCGCGATGTAGTTCAGGTCGTATTTGGACGCTTCGAGTTCCTTGCTGTCTTCCTCGGTCTCGTCGCGCAGCGCTTGGATGTCGGGGTGACGATAAAGTGCGTTGCCGTCGAAGCCGAGCTTGGCGTCGAGCACTTTAAGGTTGTTATCGGGCATGACGATCAGCGGGTTGATCTCGAGCTGCTCCATGTCCTTCTCGATGAAGGCTTGGTAGAGCTTGCCCAGAAGGCTGACCATCTGCTTGACCTGACCGCCTTCAAGACCCAGCGCGAAAGCCACGCGACGGCCATGATAGGCCTGGTATCCTGCTGCCGGGTCGATCGAGAAGGAGATGATCTTCTCGGGGGTCGAGGCCGCAACTTCTTCGATATCCATGCCGCCTTCGGTCGAGCAAACCACCGAGACGCGGCTCGACTGACGGTCGACCAGAAGCGCCAGATACAGCTCGCGCGAGATATCCGAGCCGTCTTCGATATAGATGCGGTTGACCTGCTTGCCTGCCGGACCGGTCTGATGCGTGATCAGGGTCTTGCCGAGCATCTGCTTGGCCATGGTTTCGGCTTCTTCCACCGATTTGGCAAGGCGGACACCGCCTTTTTCGCCGGCTTCGGCTTCCTTGAAATGGCCCTTGCCACGGCCACCGGCGTGGATCTGCGCCTTAACAACCCAAAGCGGTCCGTCGAGTTCGCCTGCTGCGGTCTTGGCCTCCTCTGCCTTCAGAACCGCGCGACCCTCCGAAACCGGGCAACCGTAGCTCTTGAGGAGCTGCTTCGCCTGATATTCATGAATGTTCATGATCTCCGTCCCATGCTGGTGCGATTTGGGGCAGACTGGACAGAATGTCGCAGCCTGACAAGCTGAAATTGCCTTGCGCGCTGATATGTGAGCGGAAAACCGACTTTTGTGATCACACGATTGACGCGTGTGATCACAAGGAAGAATTCGTTAGCGATTCAACTCTGCAGTAGCCAAAACGGAACGAATCTTTGAAGACTGGGCAGGGCAGTTGAAAGTGATGCAGCAATGACGAAATCCGACGAATCACCGGAGCTCCCGAGATGGGGGGTGGTCGGCACGATGGACGAGCCTGTGCCGCTTGTCGCGGCCTGGGTGGCCCATCATCTGGCCATCGGTGCCTCCGAGGTCCATGTGGTTTTCGACCGGCCCGATCCTCCGGCAGAACGTCTTTTGCGCGGGGTAGCCGGGTGCTTCGTGCATCGTTCGGGCGAAGATGGCTGGGTGCGGCACTGGAACGCGCAACGTCCCTCACGCCACCAGGCCCGCCAGAAATACAACGCGACCCGGATCGCCAACGAGGTGGATGTAGCCTGGATGGTGCATTGTGATGCAGACGAGTTCATCCATCTTGAACGGCCCTTTGAATGGGAGCTTGCAAAGACCCATGAGAAGGCGTGGTTGCGGCTGGAAGTGCTTGAGCGGACCTTTGTGCCTGATGTGACCGGCAACGACATTTTCCAAGGCGTCTTCCGCAAGCGCTGGGATGCATTTGCCGAAGAGGGAGAGGCGTTTTACGGCGCACGGGCGCAGTTCCTCAACCGTGGCGTTTCCGGCCATATCGCGGGCAAGGCCTGCACGCGCGTGGGGCAGGGCTATGTGTTGGGGGTTCATCACCCGACCGAACACTGGGACGCGCCAGGTGGCACGGTGACCCTGCCGTATCGTCCCTCCTATAATGCGCGACTGATGCATTTCGACGGGCTCACGCCGCTGCATTATATTCTCAAGATGATGCGTCGGGCCTTGACGCAGGTGCAAGGTGATCCGGTGCCCTATGCCGAACCACGCGTCGCACAGTTCCGGGAGGCCGCCGCGCGGGCGCGGGATCCGCAGGCGCTATGGGACCAGTGGTATGCCGTTCAGGGCGTCACGGAGGCGGAGGAGGTGGGGTTGCTAAAGCGTCATCTGCTGGAGCGGATCGCCTGTCCGGTTCTGGGCCATGCCCGTGCACTTTTTCCCGAGCTGGATTTTACCTCCGCGGGGTTCGACAGGCTGCTCATGGAGCATGAGGCGGCTCTGATCGGGCGGGCGAGGGAGGAGCTGGGCTTCGATGCGCGGGCCTTCGCCATGGACGGGATCGCAGGCTAGACCCGAATGCAAAAGGCGCGGCCTGAGCCGCGCCTTTCACGTGAAACATCGATGGCTTATGCCAGCGAGCTGTCGATGCCTTTGCAGGCTTCGACGAGGCCATTGACCGCGTCTACCGACTTGTCGAACATGGCTTGTTCGTCCTTGTTCATCTTGATGTCGACAACGCGCTCGATGCCGCCGGCACCGATCACGGTCGGGACGCCGACATACATGCCGTCGAGGCCGAGCGCGCCTTTGACATAGGCCGCGCAGGGCAGAACACGCTTCTGGTCCTTGAGATAGGCTTCCGCCATCTCGATCGCCGAGGTCGCAGGCGCATAGAAGGCCGAACCGGTTTTCAGCAGGCCCACGATCTCTGCGCCGCCATCACGGGTGCGCTGGATGATCGCGTCGAGTTTTTCCTGCGTGGTCCAGCCCATTTCGACGAGGTCGGGCAGCGGGATGCCGGCAACGGTCGAATAACGGGCAAGCGGCACCATCGTGTCGCCGTGACCGCCGAGCACGAAGGCGGTGACGTCTTTCATCGAGACATTGAACTCGGTCGCGAGGAAGTGGCGGAAGCGGGCCGAATCCAGCACGCCTGCCATACCGCAGACCTTCTCTGCCGGCAGGCCGGAGAATTTCTGCAATGCCCAGACCATCGCGTCGAGCGGGTTGGTGATGCAGATCACGAACGCGTCGGGGGCGTATTGCTTGATCCCCTCGCCGACCGATTTCATGACTTTGAGGTTGATGCCCAGAAGGTCATCGCGGCTCATGCCGGGCTTGCGCGGAACGCCAGCCGTCACGATGCAGACATCTGCACCAGCGATATCGGCATAGTCGTTCGTGCCTTTCATCGTGGCATCGAAGCCTTCCGACGGGCCGGATTCTGCAATATCGAGGGCTTTCCCCTGCGGGGTGCCTTCGGAAATATCGAACAGGACGACATCGCCAAGTTCTTTGAGGGCTGCAAGATGGGCGAGAGTACCACCGATCTGACCTGCGCCGATCAGCGCAATCTTGGGTCGGGCCATGAATTCCTCCGTCATAGGATGGATATAAGTGACCGGTGATGGGTAGGCGGTTTTTATGCTTTAGGCAAGAGGACCTAGCGCATTCGTGCATCCTAAACGGGTTCTGTATGCTATGGTGTACGGCTTCGCGAGTCAGGAATGCAAGCGGGATCAGTCACTTATATGTGAGCAAAAATATCCCGCGAAATCAAATAAAACAGGTGGATTCCGCCGTTCAGATGTCTTTTTTCGGGCCGGTGCCGAAAGCTCTGCCAAAACCGCCGCTTTGGGTCTTGAAGTCCATTCCGGAGGCGATCAGGCAGCTGGTGCCACCAGGAGTGGTGGCCAGCAGGGTCCATGTGCCGCTCTCCGCAGCAAACAGCTCCATCAGCGTATTATTGGCAGCAATTCCCGTGCTGCGCTGTGTTTCCTGATAGCGGTTTGCCAGCTCGACCACGATCTCGGAGCGGTCACCACAGGCGGGGGTCTCGGCGCGCAGGTTCTGCGCGGCAAGGATGAGTGCAAGAAAGCCCAGTGAGAGGGCAAAAAGCTTCTTTTGCATAGATCGCCCCTTGGTTGTGATATGCAATGATCACTAAACTAAGGCGAACTGACGAAAAGAGAGTTAATCACCCTGGGGGCGCCCGCAATTTACCTGCGAGAACTAAAATTCTGCGATGCGGCAGAAATTATATTGCAAATAACGTTTATACTGTGATCTTTTGTTCTGTATAGCAGTTTGGGAGGAGAATCATGTCGGCACAGCCTTATCGTTCGGTGCTTTACATCCCCGGCTCCAAGGAGCGGGCGCTTGATAAGGCCATGGGGCTAGATTGTGATGCGATCATCTTCGATCTGGAGGATGCTGTCGCCGTTGACGAAAAAATCAACGCCCGCGACACGCTGGTCGCAGCGCTGAAGGATAAGGATTTTGGCAATCGCGCGCGCATCGTGCGGATCAACGGGCTCGATACCGACTGGGGTCGCGAGGATGTGCTGAAGATGGCACGCGCCTTGCGCGAAGGCGCCCGGATCGATGCGATCCTGATCCCCAAGGTGAATGACCCCGCCGATCTGGATGCCGTGGGGGATCTGATCCCCGACGTGCCTCTCTGGGCAATGATGGAGACCTCGCTGGGGATGCTGAACGCGCAGGCGATTGCCGCCCATCCCCGCCTTCAGGGGATGGTGATGGGCACCAATGACCTCGCCAAGGAACTGGGCGCGCGGTTCCGCCCCGATCGGTTGCCGATGCTCTCGGGGCTGGGCCTGTGCCTGCTGGCGGCCAAAGCCTATGGGAAGATCATCGTGGATGGAGTCTATAATGCGTTCAAGGACGAGGAAGGTCTGGCCGCCGAATGCGCGCAGGGACGCGACATGGGCTTTGACGGCAAGACCCTGATCCATCCGGCGCAACTCTCCGTGGCCAATACCGCCTTTGCCCCATCCGAGGCCGAGATCGATCTAGCCGAGCGCCAGATCGCCGCCTTTGACGAGGCGCGATCAAAGGGGCAGGGTGTTGCGGTTGTCGATGGTAAGATCGTGGAAAATCTGCATATCGTCACAGCGCGGCAGGTCCTCGCCAAAGCGGAGGCGATTGCCGCACGGATATAAGCCAAGCGGAGTAAGCCAATGATCCTTCTCATCCTCGGTGTCCTGATCTGGGCGCTGGCGCATTTGTTCAAACGTCTGGCGCCCGAGGCGCGCGCGAAGATGGGGCCGCAGGGGCGGGCGATGGTGTCGGGGCTTCTCGTTCTGTCGCTGATCCTGATGGTGATCGGTTACCGCTCGGCGGATGGCGCGTTCTTCTGGGGCCGTAGCCCTGCGGTGACAGGGGTGAACAATCTGCTGATGCTGGTCTCGGTCTATCTGTTTGCAGCTGCCGGCATGAAGACCAAGATCGCGCAGATCTACCGCCACCCGATGCTGCTGGGCGTGCTGCTGTGGTCGGTCGCGCATATCCTCGTGAATGGCGATACGCCGAGCTTCGTGCTCTTTGGCGGGATCGGGATCTGGGCGCTGGTCGAAATGGTGCTGATTAACCGCACCGCGTGGGTGCCGCCCAAGGGCAAGGGCGCCAAAATGGAGATTTTCGCCCTTCTCGGGACGGTGATTGTCTATGGCGTGATTGCGGGTATCCATTATGCCTTCGGCTACCCGGTATTCGGGTGAAGGAGGATCCCATGAAAGCCTATCGTTTTCTCACGGCAGATGACACGAGCGAGTTCTGCCACAAGGTAACCGAAGCCCTGGCCAAGGGCTGGGTGCTGGAGGGGAACCCGCAATATGCGTTCGACGCGGCGCGCGGCGTGATGCGCTGCGGGCAGGCGGTGACGAAGATCGTCGAGGGCGAGTATTCGCCCGAACTGAAACTGGGGCAGCTCTAACGCGCCCCCAAACGGGAGGAGTGCAGGGTATGGCCAAAACGAATGCGGGCCGGTTTTTCGAGGATTATCATGTGGGGCAGGTGCTGAAACATGCCGTGCCCCGCACCGTCTCGGGCGGGGAGAGGGCGCTTTATCACGCGCTCTACCCCGCGCGCGGGGCGCTTTATTCATCGGATGAATTCGCACGGTCCTGTGGCCTGCCTGCCTCTCCCATCGACGACCTGGCGAGTTTCCATGTGATCTTCGGCAAGACGGTGCCGGATGTCTCGCTGAATGCGGTCGCCAATCTGGGCTATGCCGAGGGGAGATGGTATCTTCCGGTCTATCCCGGCGATACGCTGCGCTCCGAATCCGAGGTGATCGGGCTCAAGGAGAACTCCAACGGCAAGACCGGCGTGGTCTATGTCCGCACGCGCGGGCTGAACCAGCGCGATGAAACGGTGATGGACTATGTCCGCTGGGTGATGGTGCGCAAGGGCAACCCGGATGCGCCCGCGCCCGAGACGGTTCTGCCCGATCTGGCCAGGGTCGTGGCGCCCGAGAACCTGATCCTGCCCGAGGGGCTGGATTTCACCGGCTATGATTTCGATCTGGCGGGCGAGCCGCATCGCTGGGGCGATTACGGGATCGGCGAGAAGATCGACCATGTCGATGGCGTCACCATCGAGGAGGCCGAGCACATGCTGGCCACCCGCCTGTGGCAGAACACCGCTAAAGTGCATTTTGACGCGACCTTCCGCTCCGATGGCCAGCGGCTGATCTATGGCGGTCATGTGATCTCGATGGCGCGGGCGCTGTCCTTCAACGGGCTCGCCAATGCGCAGATGATCGTGGCGCTCAATGGCGGCGCACATGCCAATCCCTGCTTTGCGGGGGATACGGTCAAGGCATGGTCGGAGGTGATCGACAAGGCCGGGACGGGCGCTCCGGGGGTAGGTGCGCTGCGCCTGCGTCTGGTCGCGGTCAAGGCGGGGGCTGCACCTTTTGCGCTGAAGGGGGAGGACGGGAAATACCTGCCCGAAGTGCTGCTGGATCTGGACTACTGGGCGCTTTGCCCCCTGTGACCGACCGGCAAGATACCGCCTAAAACATTGAAATCGAATGCATATGTTTGAATGCATCCGGTTTTTGCGGTTGATCATCCTAAAAACCTGCTTCAAACGGATCACATTGATGCGACCGTTTTGCGAGAATTTTAGATGAGCGATACACGTTCCCCGAAGTCCTACGGCACCGCTGTCGCGCTCTGTGGCGTGTTCGGTGTGCTGGGCGTGCATCACTTCTATCTCGGCAATATCCTGCACGGGCTGGTCGATCTGGGCCTGTTCCTCGTGACTGTGGCGCTGTTTTGCAACGGTAATCCGCTCGCGCTGGTGTTCCTGCTGGCGGATGCGCTGCACACGGTCATCGTGTTCTACAAGCTGATCACCGAGCAGGAACGCGACGGGCAGGGCCGACGCATCTGCCTTGCATCAACACCTATCTGACCTTTTCCCAATACCGGAGATTTCCATGACCGCTACCCCGATCGAGCCGCAATCCATGCAACAAGCCCCCGTTACGGGCGAATCCACCAAGGGTTTCGTTCCGGCGGTTCTGCTATGCTTCTTTCTGGGTAGCCTCGGTGTGCACCGCTTCTATCTGGGTCGCATCTTTACCGGCATCCTGATGCTGATCACGTTTGGCGGGCTCGGGATCTGGACGCTGATCGATTTCGTGCGCCTTGTCGTGGGCTCGCTGAAAGACAAGAACGGCCTGCCGCTGCGTCGCTAAGTTGGCCTCGCGCCCCCCAATCATGCACCCGTCCATGGATTGGGCGGGTGTTTTCGTTTAGGATCCGCCAGCGGCCTCTTGTGCGACTCTGCCGGTGCCTACGCTATAAGTCGACAAAATTACTCATGAATTGTTAGCGCCAATAATGTGATCACAGGAAGAATTTTCGTGATCACAAAGCGGGATTTCCACTCTGTTTTCACTGAAACGTGGCAAATTTTCCAGTCGTGACGCGTGACACCTGCGACAGATCGTCCTATGCATGTGCCAGACATTATTCCGGCCAGCCCCGCGGCACCCATAGCAATAGCCGATCGTCTTTTGCCATGCGAATTTCGGGGCCAAGCGACAGAGGGACCCACTATGGCAGAAACGAAACGGGTTGAACGGCCCCTTTCCCCCTTCATGATCGGTCAGTATTACCGCCCGCAAATGACCTCGATCTCGTCTATTCTGACGCGGATCACGGGCAATGCGCTGATCATTACGACAATCCTCGCCGTCTGGTGGCTGATGGCCGCAACCGGCGCGCCCTCCACCTTCGAGACCGTCAACTGGCTCATGACCTCCTTCATCGGCGATCTGGTCTTCACGGTTTCGGTGCTGGGCCTTTGGTATCACTACCTCGCGGGGCTGCGTCACTTCTACTTCGATTCGGGCCGCGGGCTCGATATCGAGACTGCCGAGAAACTCGGCATGGCCTGCATGATCGGTTCGGTCGTGCTGACCCTTCTTACCATCATCATCGTCTGAGGGAGGGATCTCATGCGTTACCTCACCGACCGCAAGCGCGCCGTTGGCAAAGGAGCCTCGGGGACGGGCACCGAACATCACTGGTACATGACCGTCTCGGCATGGGCTCTGGTGTTCCTCGTTCCCTGCTTCATCTTCATCTTCGGCTCCGCACTCGGCAAGTCGCAGGCGGAAGTCATCGCGACCTTCTCGCATCCCTTCCCGGCGATCATCACCGCGCTGACCTTCTTCGTGGGTCTGCGTCACTTTGCCAAAGGCGCACAGACGATGATCGAGGACTACTGGCAGGGCATGACCCGCAAGATTGCGGTGCTGTTCGTGCAGGGCCTGTCCTATTTTCTGATCGCATGCGTGCTTTACGCGCTTGGCCGGATGGTTCTCATCGGCCTGGCAATGGGCGCCTGATAATAACGGGATAAAGACAAATGGCTGCTTACGAATACGAGACGCATAAATATGACGTCGTGGTTGTCGGTGCCGGTGGCGCCGGTCTGCGCGCGACGCTGGGCATGGCCGAGCAGGGTCTGCGCACCGCCTGTGTGACCAAGGTTTTCCCGACCCGCTCGCACACGGTTGCCGCACAGGGCGGTATCGCCGCCTCGCTGGCCAATATGGGCCCCGATAACTGGCAATGGCACCTCTATGATACCGTGAAGGGCTCGGACTGGCTGGGCGACACCGACGCGATGGAATACCTTGCGCGTGAGGCGCCCAAGGCCGTTTACGAGCTCGAGCATTACGGCGTGCCGTTCTCGCGCACCGAAGAAGGCAAGATCTACCAGCGCCCCTTCGGCGGTCATACCACCGAATTTGGTGAAGGCCCGCCCGTTCAGCGCACCTGTGCCGCCGCCGACCGGACCGGTCACGCGATCCTGCACACGCTCTACGGCCAGTCGCTGAAGAACAACGCAGAGTTCTACATCGAATATTTCGCCATCGACCTGATCATGTCGGAAGACGGCAAGTCCTGTGTGGGCGTGCTGTGCTGGAAACTCGATGACGGCACCTTCCACCTGTTCTCGGCCAAAACCGTCGTTCTGGCGACCGGTGGCTATGGCCGCGCCTATTTCTCGGCAACCTCGGCCCATACCTGCACCGGCGACGGTGGCGGCATGGTGGCCCGTGCGGGTCTGGCGCTGCAGGATATGGAATTCGTCCAGTTCCACCCGACCGGCATCTATGGCTCGGGCTGCCTGATCACCGAGGGCGCGCGCGGCGAGGGTGGTTATCTGACCAACTCCGAAGGCGAGCGCTTCATGGAGCGTTATGCACCGACCTATAAGGACCTCGCGTCCCGTGACGTGGTCTCGCGCTGCATGACGATGGAAATCCGCGAAGGTCGCGGTGTGGGCGAGCATAAAGACCACATCTTCCTGAACCTCTCGCACCTCCCGCCGGAAGCGCTGCACGAGCGCCTGCCGGGGATCTCGGAATCCGCGAAGATCTTCGCCGGTGTCGATGTGACCAAGGAACCGATCCCGGTTCTGCCGACGGTGCACTACAATATGGGCGGTATCCCGACCAACTATTGGGGCGAGGTCATCAACCCGACCGCAGAAGACCCCGATGCGATCGTTCCCGGCCTGATGGCTGTGGGCGAGGCGGGCTGTGCCTCGGTTCACGGTGCGAACCGTCTGGGTTCGAACTCGCTGATCGACCTTGTGGTCTTCGGTCGTGCAGCCGCGCTTCGGGCGGGCAAGACGCTCGATCCCGAGGCGCCGAACCCGACCATGAACCTCAAGGGCGTGGAAGCGGCCTTCGAGCGGTTCGACAAGATCCGCTATGCCAAGGGTGGCACGCCGACGGCAGAGCTGCGTCTCGAGATGCAGCGCACGATGCAGGCCGACGCGGCCGTGTTCCGGACAGACAAGACGCTGGCAGAAGGCGTCGAGAAGATGAAGTCTGTGGCCTCCAAGCTCGACGATCTCTCGGTCACCGACCGCTCGCTCGTGTGGAACTCGGATCTGATGGAAAGCCTCGAGCTGACCAACCTCATGCCGAATGCGATGGCCACCATCGTCGGTGCTGAGGCCCGTAAGGAAAGCCGCGGCGCCCATGCGCATGAGGACTACCCGGATCGTGACGATACCAACTGGCGCAAGCACTCGATTATGCGTGTCGACGGCCCGAATGTGGATCTGACCTTCCGTCCGGTGCATATCGATCCGCTCACCAAATTCGAGGATGGTGGTATCGATACGGCCAAGATCGCGCCCAAAAAGCGGGTCTACTGATGCGGGGGCGGCCGGCTCTGGCGGTGGTTCTGGGGGGCGCGCTTGCGCTCTCCGGCTGCACCAAGATCCCGGTCGCTCGGGCAGAAACCCTCTGCCAGCAACGCGTGCAGGATGCGCGTCCGGTCTCCGGTTCTGTGGGATTGGGCGTGGCAAACGGAAAACCGGCTACCTCTTATGATCTGAAGGTGGGGATCTCCTCGGATACGTTCCGCGACCCCAACGAGGTCTACAAGAGCTGTGTCTACCAGTATTCCGGTCAACTGCCGCAAACGCCGCTCTATAACAGGTGATCCGCTGTCCGGTGGCCCCGGGCAGGGAAGAGATATAACGGGGGCGCTTCGCGACGAAGTCCGCTACGCAGCGACCCGCCCCGTCCACATATGACCGGAGGTAGAAACATGGTTCAGTTTTCCCTACCCAAGAATTCGAAGATCCGTGTCGGCAAGACATGGCCGAAGCCGGAAGGCAAAAACGTCCGCAAATTCCAGATCTATCGCTGGGAGCCGGAAGATGGTGAAAACCCGCGGGTCGACACCTATTTCGTCGACCTCGCCAAATGCGGCCCGATGGTTCTCGATGCGCTGATCAAGATCAAGAACGAGATCGACCCGACCCTGACCTTCCGCCGCTCCTGCCGCGAAGGGATCTGTGGCTCCTGCGCGATGAATATCGACGGCCATAACACGCTGGCCTGTATCTTCGGTCTCGACGAGATCAAGACCGATGTGGTCAAGATCTACCCGCTGCCGCATATGCCGGTGGTCAAGGATTTGATCCCCGATCTGACGCATTTCTACGCGCAGCACGCGTCGATCATGCCGTGGCTGGAAACCAAGACCAACCGTCCCGAGAAGGAATGGCGTCAGTCGATCGAGGATCGCAAGAAACTCGATGGTCTCTACGAGTGTGTTATGTGCGCTTCCTGCTCGACCTCCTGCCCGAGCTACTGGTGGAACTCCGACCGCTATCTCGGTCCGGCAGCCCTCCTGCATGCCTATCGCTGGATCATCGATAGCCGCGATGAAGCCACGGCAGAGCGTCTCGACCAGCTCGAAGATCCCTTCAAGCTCTACCGCTGCCATACCATCATGAACTGCACCAAGACCTGCCCCAAAGGTCTCAATCCGGCGAAATCCATCGCCGCGATCAAGCATATGATGGTCGAACGCCAGAACTGATCCTTACGGTCATGTCCTGCGACACCCCCGGCGAAAGCTGGGGGTGTTTGCATTTTGCATTGCAGTATACGCATGTAAGCGTTGCAGCGCGGGCCATGGCGCCGCGATATAAAAACTTTATATCAGGCGTCGGGGAGGAACTCGGAAACACTGGAGAGTTCCATGAATCAGATTGTCAAATTCCCGGAACAGGCCGAGTCCGCTCTGAAGCAGGAAGACGCGCTGGCCTATTACAATCCCGGCACGCACAAGCCGGAACAGCCCTCACCGCAGGCGCAAAAACCTGCAAACATCGCTGTTCTTGATGAAATGTATGGCTACTATAGCGCCTGAACCGGTCTCTAGGGCCTGACAGACCCCGGTTGAGCAACCGGGGTTTTGTTATGTCCAAGAGGTTCGCGATGAAGCTTTCCACGCCAGAACATGCCGCGCCCGCCGATGCCATCGCGCGCAAATCCCTCCCGCCGGTGATCTGCTATCCCGTCACCACATTGCCCCGACCCGATCTTGCCGCCTATCGCGCATCGTGGGCAGGGGCGGAGAAAATCGGCGAGGTAATCGTTCCTCCGCGCGATGGTGCCTGTTTCCACGTGAAAGCCGGCCAGTTCTTCCGGATCTCCTCCATCGAGGGCGCCCAGGTGGGCGATCTCAACCTCTGGTCAGCCGATCTTTCCGAGCGGTTCTATTCCGGCAAGACCCGCGCACTCCACGGCACGCATCTGTCCAGCGGTGACCGCTTCTGGTCCTCTCTCCCGAGCCTGCGCCCGATGGCCACGATCATCGATGACAGCCTCGACTGGTATGGGGTCGATCCCGATGGCGGGTCGGTGCATGATGTCATCGGTACCCGCTGCGACCCCTATACCCATGCGCTGCTCAGCGATGGCGGGCAATATCACCATTGCTGCCATTCCAATCTGACGCGTGCCTTGGCAGCGGAGACGGGCATGTCCCTGGCCGAGGCTGAAACCCAGGTGCATGACGTCTTCAACATCTTCATGTGCACAGGCTTCACCCGTGATACGGGGCAGTATTTCATGAAGGCAAGTCCGGTCCGCCCCGGCGATTACATGGATATCTTCGCCGAGATCGATCTTCTCGGCGCGCTCTCGGCCTGTCCGGGCGGCGATTGCTCCTCCGAGCACAGCTCCGATAGTGCGGCCTGCTACCCGCTCAAGGTCGAGATTTTCGCCGCCTCAGAGCCACCCCGCGGCTGGGAGCCTTCCGCACGCAACTCCTATGACCGGAGCCACGGCCTGTAACAAAGACAAAGGGGCCCGCGCGGCCCCTTCTTCCAGTGTCTGTAAATATCCCGGGGGAATTGGCGCGCAGCGCCAAGGGGGCAGAGCCCCTAATCGGCCTCCGGCTGCGGTGCGGCGAGGGGGGCAAGCTCGCTCTCGACAAAGCGTTCGAACGCATCCAGATCCATCGCCCGGAACTGGCCGAAACTCTGGATCCAGATGATCGCCTCGCTCATGGCCGAAGGTTCCAGCTTGCACCATTTCACACGGCCATGCTTTTCCTGACTGATCAGTCCTGCTTGGCTCAGGATTGCCAGATGTTTCGACACGCCCGCCAGCGAGATGTCGAACGCGCTGGCCACATCGCTCACCGCCATATCGTCCTCGAGCAGCATATGCAGGATCTCGCGCCGCGTCGGGTCGGCGAGGGCTGCGAATATCGCATCGAGATCGGAAGAGGGCTGCGTGCTCATGGGCTTACTTACGGAGGTTTTGGGTCGATGGTCAACCGATGGGTTGAATTTGGATTTTGGCCCCGCGGGGCGGGGTGGTCAGATTGTCGCAGGGCGGCGTGAGGTGTGCGGTTTTCAAAATTGATACATATCAGTGCCTTGCGCGGTATTTCTCCTACGGTCATGAGCGTTGACTCACTGCGCCGTGACGTCTATCACAGCCCTAACACGACCAAAGGCCTGAATGATGAGCAACGAGCCTGATCCCGAACGTCTAAAAGCGCTCGAAGACAAGCTTGCGAAGCTGAGAAAGCAGGCTCCGGGCGAGACGGATAAACCACCGCGTGGCGGTGTCGCACAATCCGAGCTTGCCTGGAGGATGGTCATAGAGCTGGTTTCGGGGCTGGGTATCGGTTTCGGGGTCGGTTACGGGCTTGATGTCCTCTTGGGAACGTTGCCGATCTTCATGATCATCTTCGTTCTTCTGGGGTTGATTGCGGGGGTGCGCGTGATGATGCGCACCGCTGCGGAAATAAATGCGAAACCTGATGCCGCTCCTGCGGCTGATGAAGAGGGAAAATAGACGTGGCGGAAAGCACTTCGAACGCCAATGGCTCGTCCAAGATGATCAGCTACATCTTGTTCGCCGTTGTGATCCTGATGCTCCTCATTGCGATTGTGACCGAAGGGTCGGGCGAGATGGCTTTCCACCCGATGGACCAGTTCGTGGTCTCCCCTCTGGTGGGTGAGGGTGCTGTCCATTGGTATACGATCACCAATGCAACCCTGTGGATGGCGATTGCGATCGTCGCAATCGTTCTGGTGCTGGTTGTCGGCACCCGCGGCCGCGGCATTGTGCCCTCGCGCGCACAATCCATCGCCGAACTGTTTTACGGCATGGGCCACAAAATGGTCGAGGATATCTGTGGCAAGGAGGGGCTGAAGTTCTTCCCCTATGTCATGGTGATCTTCTCCTTCATCACCTTCGCTAACTTCCTAGGCCTGCTGCCGGGTAGCTTTGCCACCACCTCGCATATCGCTGTGACCGCTGTTCTGGCACTCTTCGTGTTCGTCTCGGTGACCGTGATCGGCTTCATCAAGAACGGCGCGGGCTTCCTGAGCCTGTTCTGGGTCTCGGCTGCGCCGCTTCCGCTGCGCCCGATCCTTGCGCTGATCGAGGTGATCTCCTATTTCGTCCGCCCCGTATCGCATTCGATCCGGCTTGCGGGCAACATCATGGCCGGTCACGCGGTGATGAAGGTCTTCGCAGGCTTTGCCGCCATCGCGCTGATCTCTCCCGTGTCCGTGCTGGCCATCACTGCAATCTACGGCCTCGAAGTGCTTGTTGCCTTCATCCAGGCCTATGTTTTCACGATCCTGACCTGCGTCTATCTGAAAGACGCGCTGCATCCCGCACACTAAGGTCGATCCAAGGATCGCGTTAATCTACTCAAGCCAATTCCAACTTTAGGAGTGACGACTATGGAAGGCGATATCGTTCAAATGGGTGCTTACATCGGTGCAGGTCTGGCTTGTATCGGTATGGGTGGTTCGGCAATCGGTGTGGGTACCGTTGCAGGCAACTTCCTGTCGGGTGCCCTGCGCAATCCGTCGGCAGCCGCTGGTCAAACCGCAACGCTGTTCATCGGCATCGCATTCGCAGAAGCACTGGGGATCTTCTCGTTCCTCGTCGCTCTGCTGCTGATGTTCGCCGTCTGATCCCTTTTTCGCAATCTTGCGGACGGAGGGGCCCCGACGGGCCCTTCCGAGTTTGAGACAGGACCGCGTGCCTGCGGTCCGAGAGGGACAACGACATGGCAACAGAACATGAAGCTGGCGATGTGGCGGTGACGGCTGGCGCTTCGGCGCATAACGCCGATGCTGCCGGTATGCCGCAGCTCGACTTCTCGACCTATCCCAACCAGATCTTCTGGCTTCTGGTCTCGTTGGTCGTGATTTATTGGGTTCTGGCAAAAGTCGCGCTGCCGCGGATCGCCTCCGTGCTGGCCGACCGTCAGGGCACCATCTCGGGGGATCTTGCCTCCGCCGAGGAATTCAAGCTCAAGGCCAAAGAAGCCGAGGCCGCCTATGAAAAGGCCCTGGCCGATGCTCGCACCAAAGCGCAGGCCATCGTGGCCCAAGCCCGTGCAGACATCCAGAAAGACGTGGATGCGGCAATCGTGAAAGCGGATGCCGAGATCGCGGCGAAAACGGCCGAAAGCCAAGCGCGGATCGCGGAGATCGAAGCCGGTGCCAAAGAGGCGGTGGAAGCCGTCGCCAAAGACGCTGCTGTCGAGATCGTCTCGGCTCTGGGTGGTCAGGCCGACCAAGCCAGCGTCGCTGCGGCTGTCGACGAACGGTTGAAAGGATAAGGTCATGAAGAAACTTGCTGTTCTCATCGCCCTTGTTGCTGCTCAGCCCGCCTTTGCAGCGTCCGGCCCGTTCTTCAGCCTGCATAACACGAACTTCATCGTGACGCTGGCCTTCCTGACCTTCATCGGTGTGCTTTTCTATGTGAAAGTCCCGACGATGCTGGGTGGCCTGCTCGATAAGCGTGCCGCAGGGATCAAATCGGACCTCGAGGAGGCGCGCAGCCTTCGTGAGGAAGCCCAAGCCATTCTTGCCACCTACGAGCGCAAGCAGCGCGAAGTGCAGGTGCAGGCCGACGAGATCGTCGCCAGCGCCAAGCGCGACGCGGAGCTGGCTGCCGCTCAGGCGAAGAAGGATCTGGCCGATTCGATCGAGCGTCGCCTGAAAGCTGCAGAAGAGCAGATCGCCTCTGCCGAAGCTGGTGCCGTGAAAGCCGTGCGCGACGAGGCCATCACGGTCGCGATCGCTGCTGCTGGCAAGGTTCTGGCCGAGCAGATGTCTGCCGCTGATAAAGCGGCCCGCGTCGATGCGTCCATCGACGAGGTCGCCCAGCGTCTGCACTGATCTTTCGAGGTCACCAAACATTCTAACCCGGCCCTTGGGCCGGGTTTTTTCATGTCAGCTTGCGGGACGCGTCAGCTGCTGCGCTGTTGCAGACGCAGCTTTGCTGTTTCCTCGTTTTTCATCGCTTTGCGGTTATGGGTCATCTCGACCTCGACGAAGTTCATATGCGCCGCCACTGCCTCGCGTGCGGCCGTCCCGTCGCGCTTCTGGATCGCCTCGTTCATCGCGCGGTGCTGGTTGAGCAGCTCGTCACGGGTCACGCGGTTCTTGAAGAGCATGGAGCGGTTGTAAAACACGCCCTCGCTCAGCAGGTCGAACATCGCGCGCATCATATGCAGCATGATCACGTTATGGCTGGCCTCGATGATGGCCAGGTGGAATTGCGCATCAAGCGCGGCTTCATCAGCATAGCTGCGTTTGCTATGGGCGGCTTCCATGCGGCGGAAAAGCCCGTCGATAACCTGCAGATCGGTATCGGAAGCAAAACGCGCGGCGCGCTCGGCGGCCAGCCCTTCGACATCGCGGCGGAAGGCCAGATAGTCATAGACCGCCTGATCGGAGGACGAGAAGAGGCGGATCAGCGCGGGCGAGAAAGCCGAGCCCAGAACATCGGCCACATAGACGCCGGCACCGGCGCGCGTGGCAAGCAGCCCCTGATCCTGCAGCTCCGCAATCGCCTCCCGCAGAGACGGGCGCGAGACGCCGAGCCTGTCCGAAAGTTCGCGCTCGGAGGGCAGACGTTCACCCGGGCGCAGGATCCCCTGCAGGATCAGCTCTTCGATCTGGCGCACGATGGCCGTGGCAAGCTTTTCCGATTCGATTCTCTGGAACGGCATCGCAGGCACCTCCTTGGTTAGTTTTTCTAGCCAATCTATCCGAAGCCATGGGATCTGGTCAAAAGAAAGGGCCAGCAGATGCCGGCCCCTCCCAAATCGGTAATGGAAAAACTCAGTTGTTCGTCGGCGTGATGATGAACTCGACGCGGCGGTTCTTGGCGCGGCCTTCCGCGGTCAGGTTCGACGCGATCGGGTTCTCTTCGCCGCGACCATAGGACTGGATGCGCGAGGCGGGCACACCGGCCTGCACCAATACGCCGGTGACGGCATCGGCGCGGGCTTCCGAGAGGCGCTGGTTGTAAGCAGCTTCGCCGGTGTTATCGGTGTTGCCGACGACCTGCAGCGTGGAGTTCGGGTAGCGGTTGAGGCTACCGGCCAGCGTGTAGAGGTCGTTACGCAGGCTCGGGCGGACGGCCGAGCTGTCGGTATCGAACAGGATATCCTGCGGCATGGTCACGACAAGGTTGTTACCGTTGTTGACGACCGAGGTGCCCTGTGCGTCGAGATCGCGGCGAAGCTCTTGCGCCTGCTTGTCCATCTGGTTGCCGATGGCGCCACCGATCAGGCCGCCCACGGCGGCACCGGCTGCAGCTTTGGTCAGACGCTCGTCACCACCGGACATGGCGCCTGCGGCACCGCCCAGAAGAGCGCCTGCGATCGCGCCGCCACGGGTGTTCTGATAGGGGTCGTTCGGGTCGGCGGGGGTGGTCACACAGCCTGCCATTGCAAGCAAGGCGACACCTGCCACACCAGGGGAAATCTTCTTGTTCATCTCGTTCCAGCCTTTGTTCACGCGCCCGTATTCTCGGGCGTCCGGTGGATATTACGTCCGAGAGAAGGGGAAGTTCCATCGCGCTTCAATAGCTGGGCGGCATTTTGCCGAAGGGTTCCGGCAAATGTTATCCGCCGCGAGCCAGCGCTACAGCATAGGCGAACGCTCGGCTTCCGAGCGGGCCGCTTCGCGCGCCAGAAGCACACGTTTGGTCGTCAGCCCCCAGTGATAGCCGCCCAGTCCGCCCGATTTGCGAAGCGCACGATGGCAGGGAATCAGCGCGGCAATCGGGTTCTTGCCGATGGCGGTGCCGACCGCGCGGGTGGCCTTGGGCGAGCCGATGGCCGTGGCTATGTCCTGATAGGTGGAGACGGCGCCTTCGGGGATCTGCAGAAGCGCCTCCCAGACCTTGATCTGGAACGCGCCGCCTGTGAGGGTCAGTGAGACGTCCCCCCGCTGGGCGAAAGCTGCCGCGACCCAATTTCCGAGTGCGGCAGGGTCCTCGCGGAACTGCGCGGCAGGCCAGCGTTTTGCCAGATCGGCAAAGGCCAACGCCTCTCCCATTTCTTCGGTAAAGGCCATCCCGCAGATGCCACGCCCGGTGCCCATCGCGATCACAGGACCATAATGTGTCTCGAAGCGCCCCCAATGGATCGTCAGCCCCGCTCCCGCACGCGCGAACTCGCCGGGCGTCATGGCCTCCCAGCGCAGGATCAGATCATGCAGGCGGGCAGAGCCGGAGAGCCCCGTAGCGGCTGCCACGGCGATCAGCGGATGCCGTTTGCGCAGGAGATCTTTGGCCAGATCCAGCTTGAGGTATTGCATGTAGCGCTTGGGAGAGACACCGGCCCATGCGGTGAAGCATTTCTGGAAATGCGCCTCGCTCAGGTTCAGGCGCTGCGCCAGATCGGCCAGCGAGGGTGTCAGCCCCTCGGCATGGGCGGCATCGATCTCGGCGATGGCGCGCGCGATCAGGCGGTAATGATAGCGGTCTTCCATGGGGTAGGGCCTTTTGCGGTTTGGCCCAGATTAAATCGGGCCGCGCCGGAGCACGACCCGAAACCTGTGTGAAATTCAGGCAGCGATGCGGTCCTGACGGGCGCGGCGGTCCTTGCAGAACATCTCTGCCTCCCAATCGGCGAGCCAGACGCGGGCCGACAGGTCATGATATTGCGCCAGCTGCGGCGCAAGGCTGGTGCGCACGCGCGGCGGCATCAGCGACATATAGGGGGAATCTGCCTGAACGGTCGCAACCCACATCCCCTCGGCCAGAACCAGCTCGGGCGCGGTAAAGAGGAGCGAATAGACCATGCGGCGGCCTTCGAGGCGCGGGCTATGGGGCGCCAGATGATCGGCCTGTGCCAGCATCTCGGCCTCTGCAAACCACAGTTCCAGTTCGGGTCCCGCCAGCAAGACACCGGTGCGCGGGCTCATCACCAGCTCGCGCTCGGGCAGGTTTGGGCCGAGCAGTTCGGCGGAGACGGACATCAGCTGCGTGGCCAATGGCGCACGGCGCGGCATGGTGTGATGACCAAGCCAGAGAAGCGGCTGGTAGCCATTATCGCGGGTCAGCACACGGTCACCGGGGCGCAGCCAGTCGATGGGCTGGGGGCCTTCATCGGTGGCAATCAATGTGCCGCCCGCGAGGCAGGGCATGTTTGAGATTTCTTCGGGCGAGGCGGCGCGCGCACCGCTCGAGCTTTGGGAAGCCTCCCGGTAGGGGATGCCGGGTGTCATCACGTCGGAGGGGATATAGAGACAGAGCTGTCCGTCGATTTCGATCCGGTCAAGGCGCAATGTCCCCGAGGTCGATTCGAGCAGAACGGGGATATCGGCGGTCAGATAACCACGGGCCAGCGCTTGACCATCAGGGTCGCGCAGCACCGCGATCTCACCCTCGAACAGGATCTCCAGCATGTTTTCCGGCTGAAAATCGTTCCGCAATGTCCAGACCTGTTCGTCGCGATCCCGTATGATTGCCGAGATCGGATAGCCCATATCCATCTGCACCTCCTCGTATCTGTGCCCCGCATCCTCAATCTGCTTCGAGGATGGATAACATCTGCTTAACGGAAATGACGTTAATGATGATTTCGTGAGTTGCTCCCGGGTTTGACTAGAAAGAAGACAGCGCTGAATGGGCTTGCGATGGAGAGCTCATCTGGGCATAGCTGGACCATGAGCAAACAAAGCGTCAAACAGTTTGGATATAACGAAATGTGCGAGGTTTTCGCACGTTTCCAGGCTTCCGAGGCCGAGCCCAAGGGCGAGCTGGACCATGTGAATGCCTATACGCTTCTGGTGGCGGTCGCGCTCTCGGCGCAGGCGACGGATGCGGGGGTGAACAAGGCCACAAGGCACCTCTTCCCGATCGCCGATACGCCGCAGAAGATGCTGGATCTGGGCGAGGAGGGGCTGACCGAGCATATCAAGACCATCGGTCTGTTCCGCCAGAAGGCCAAGAATGTCATCAAGACGGCCAGAATTCTGGTCGAGGAATATGGCGGGGAGGTGCCATCGTCGCGGGCGGCGCTGCAATCGCTGCCCGGCGTGGGGCGCAAGACGGCGAATGTGGTGCTGAATATGTGGTTCCATTATCCCGCGCAGGCGGTTGATACGCATATTTTCCGCATCGGAAACCGCTCGGGCATCTGCCCCGGCAAAGACGTGGACGCGGTCGAGCGCGCCATCGAGGATAACGTCCCTGTGCAATATCAACATCATGCGCATCACTGGCTGATCCTTCACGGACGCTATATCTGTGTCGCGCGTAAACCGAAATGTGGTGCCTGTCTGATACGCGACCTGTGCCAGTTCGAGGAGAAAACCTTATGAGCAAATATGATGTCGTGGGTATCGGCAATGCGATTGTCGATGTGATCAGCCGCTGCGAGGATGCGTTTCTCGACAATATGGCGATCGAGAAGGGGATCATGCAGCTGATCGAGACCGATCGCGCGGAGCTGCTTTATGGCGCGATGGACGAGCGCAACCAGATCCCGGGCGGCTCGGTGGGCAATACGATTGCGGGCATCGGTAATCTGGGGCTGAAATCGGCCTTTATCGGGCGGGTGCGTGATGACGGTCTGGGCCGGTTCTACGAGGCGGCACTGAAGGCCGAGGGCACCGATTTCCCCAATCCGCCGGTGAAGGCGGGCGAACTGCCCAGCTCGCGCTCGATGATCTTTGTGACGCCGGATGGCGAGCGTTCGATGAATACCTATCTCGGGATTTCCTCGGAGCTGTCGACCGAGGATGTCCCCTTGGACGTCGTCGAGAACACGCGCTACCTGTTCCTCGAGGGGTATCTGTTCGACAAGGATAAGGGCAAGGCCGCGTTCCTGAAGGCGGCGCAAGCAACGCGCCGGACGGGCGGGCAGGCAGGGATCGCGCTGTCGGACCCCTTCTGCGTGAACCGTCACCGCGAGGATTTCCGGCGCCTTGTGCGCGACGAGATGGATTTCGTGATCGGCAACGAGCATGAGTGGGAAGCCCTCTACGAGACCGATCTGGCATCGGCGCTGGAGCAGGCCGCGCAGGAATGCGCGCTGGTGGTCTGCACCCGCGGCGGGGCCGGTGTGGTGATCCGTCGTGGCAACGAGACAGTGGAAGTGCCGGTAAAAGCGGTGACGCCGGTCGATGCGACAGGCGCGGGTGACCAGTTCGCGGCAGGGTTCCTGTATGGTATCGCCACGGGCGCGTCGCTCGAGGAGGCCGGCCGGATGGGGTGTGTGGCGGCGGGCGAGGTGATCACCCATTACGGTGCACGGCCGGAAGTGGATGTGAAAGAGCTCTTTGCCGCAGCCGGTATCTGAGCGATATCATCGGGGCGAGTGTCCGAGGGGGGAGCCTTCCTCGGGCGCCCGAGGGCGCCGCTCACGCGGCTCCGCTGCCGCGCGTAGGTGGTTAGTCCTGCGGGGGAATGTCGGGTTTGGGTCGCGTGGGGAAGAGCCAATCGGCGATCAGCATGCACGCCACCGCCCATGCAGCCCCGATGGACCATCCCGCCAGCACATCGGTCGGCCAGTGCACGCCCAGGGCAACGCGGCTGATGCCGACGCTGACGGCAATGAGCACCGCTACCGAAATCAGATAGGCCCGTGTCCGACGGCGGGCCTGTAGGCGCGCCAGCATCACCGCAAGGGTGAGCCACGTGATCGTGGCCATCATCGAGTGGCCCGACGGGAAAGAGGCCGAGGTGACATCGGTCCCGTGCGGCACCAGGTCGGGGCGGGTCCGATCAAACAGCATCTTGGTGATATTGGAGACAACCTGCCCGCCGATGACGGCGGCCAGCAGCACCCAGACCTGACGCCGATAGCCTTCCATCAGCAAATAGCCCGCGGTGAAGACGGTCAGCGCGCCGAGGACCGTGACCCCGCCAAGCGCGGTGATATCGCGCACCACGGTTTCCATCCATGCAGGCCCGTTGAGCACTGCCAGATCATCGCCATTGCGGAACCACAGAAGGATTGCGCGATCGAAGGCGGTGGTGTCGCCCTCGGTCATCTCGGCGGCGATGGCGCCGAAGGCCCAGATGCCGCCTCCGATCAGGATCAGGCTGAGCAGCACTCCGATCTCGATGCGATCCAGATGCCGCCCGAGCCATGGCCCGACAGGGGCGGGCAGGCGGGCGGCGAGGCGGGCGGGTAGGGTGGGAGCTTCATGCGACATATCCGGCCAACGCAGCTTTCCTAAGCGGGTTCCCCAGCCCGAGAAATTATTGCCCGAGCTTGGCATGGACCTCATCGAGGTCCACCTCTCCCAGAGGCATCTTGTTGTCGGGATTGTCAAAATCATATCTGAAGAGCTGGAAGTCCTTCTTGTAGATCTCCCAGACCAGATGGCGCGAGAGATCATCGAAATAATCGCTGATCGGATGGGCGCGCTTGGGGCCGTGGCCTTCGGATTCGTTGAATTTCGGCACCGCCGAAAGATCCACTTTCACCGGCGTCTGGATATCGTCGAGCACGCTTTGCATGCCCTCGTTGAACTTCTCGGTGAAGAAGATGTTGTTGTAGCGGCCGCCGTTGACGATGAAAGTCGAGATATGGCCGGACATGGCCGACCAGTGGATGTCGGGCTCCATCGGGCGCCGCCAGCGGATGGTATCACGCGCAAACAGCAGGAAGCGGCGGAAGCTCTTGATCTGATCGAAGTCGAAATTATCTTCCGGGGAGCCGACATCGATCCCGTATTTCTGGATCAGCTGCGGCACCAGATTGCCGCGGTAGCGGCGGCCATTGCGCTGGATGCCGGCGATCTTGTCGAAGAAGGATGACAGGATCCGGCCATAGGGATTGCGCACACAGGTGAAGGAATAGGCCTGACCGCCTTTGACGACCCGCTCGATCGGGCCCTGGCTATGCTCTTGCGACCATTTGTGCAGCCCTTCTTTCGAATCGTGGATGTCACCATCGAAGAACCGCCCGTGATCGGAATAGAACATGATCTGGCCGATCGACGAGCAGGCGCATTTGGGCACCACGCGATAGACCACGCTTTCGCTTTCCGTCATCCACGTTCCGGGAAACCCCATCTGTCTGCTCCTTTAACCCGGTGCGCTTATCGTCACCTTTACGCAATGATTAGTCTGAAAAAGCAAACAAACTTTATATTTTCAATGTCACTCGCCGCAAAGAGGGGCGATAGTGGCGTAACCGACATAAGCGACGCCCGAAATCATGGTCCAGATTGCCTTTATCCTCCTGACACACAAAGACCCCGAAACCGTGATCCGTCAAGCGGCACGGTTAACGGCGGCGGGCGATTGTGTCTCGATCCACTTCGATGCACGGGCGAATCCCAATGATTTTGTCAAAATTGCCGATGGTCTGGCCGATAATCCGCAAGTGACCTTTGCCAAGAAGCGGCTCAAATGCGGCTGGGGCGAATGGAGCCTTGTGGCGGCAACCCTCGAGGCGGTGAAGGCGGCAGTGGAGGCGTTTCCCGAGGCCACGCATTTCTACATGCTCTCGGGGGACTGCATGCAGATCAAATCCGCCGAATACGCCCATCAGCGGCTTGCGGACGAGCAATGCGACTATATCGAGAGCTTCGATTTCTTCAACTCGGACTGGATCAAGACCGGCTTCAAGGAAGAGCGGCTGATCTACCGCCACTGGTTCAACGAGCGCACCCATAAATGGTGGTTCTACAAGAGCTACGAGTGGCAGAAACGGCTCGGGATCACCCGCAAGGTGCCTGCCGATGTAGAGATGATGATCGGCTCGCAATGGTGGTGTCTGCGCCGCGATACGATCCTGAAAGTCCTGCAATTCTGTGTGGACCGCCCAGAGGTGATGAAATTCTTCTCCACGACATGGATCCCCGACGAGACCTTCTTCCAGACGGTGGTGCGCCATGTGGTTCCCGAGCGAGAGATCCGCTCGCGCACACTGACCTTCCTGATGTTCACCGATTACGGCATGCCGGTGACCTTCTATAACGACCATTACGACATGCTTCTGGCGCAAGACTACCTGTTTGCCCGCAAGATCAGCCCGACGGCGAAAGAGCTGAAAACGCGGCTCGGCACGCTCTGGGGCGAGGAGGGGATGGCGTTTCCGATCTCCAATGAGGGCCGCGCCATGTTCGGCTTCCTTACGCAGAAGGGCCGCGAGGGACACCGGTTCGCGCCGCGCTTCTGGGAGACCGAGGCGACCCTTGGCCGCGATCGCGCACTCTATGTGGTGGTATGCAAGAAATGGCATGTGGCCAAGCGCCTCGTCGAGCAGATCCGCACGCGTAGCGACCTTCCTTGCGTGAACTATCTGTTCAATGAGGAGGAGGAGCTGCCGCCTTTGGGGGGCATCGAGAAGACGCTTGAAAAACGCAACCGTCACCGTCGGGCACTGCTGCGGATGCTCTTGGAATATCACCGCAGTGACCGGCTGCTGATCTGTGTCGACCCGTCGGATTTCGATCTACTGCGCGATCTGACCTCGGATAAATCCGAGACGCGGATTCTCGAGATCCAGACGGAGTTCTCGGACGACTATCTGGTGGGCCATGCGCAGCGGATCGGGCTGGCGGGCCATGACAGCCCGCCGCAGATCTACGAGCGTGTCCTTCCGACGATCCGCTACGATCTGCGCTACGAGAGCGAGCGGATCCGCGATGCGGAATTCGAGCATTTCTGGCGCATCCGCGAGGCATCGGGTCTTGCGGGTAATGCCGAACCGCTTGCGCAATTCCTGAAGATCGATACCGATACCGCTGCCGAAATAGCGGCAACCCACTACCTGTTTTCCGACTGAGGAGGCTTCCCTTGTCCTATTCCTACGATAGCGAGAATATCTTCGCCAAAATCCTGCGCGGCGATATTCCCAACGCGACCGTGCTCGAAACCGATTACACGCTGGCCTTCAAGGACATTACCCCCAAAGCACCCGACCATGTGCTGGTCATCCCCAAGGGGGCCTATGTGAATTACGACGATTTCTGCCAGAACGCCTCCGACCCAGAGATCCTCGATTTCATGCGGGCCTGCGGGCAGATCTGCAAGGATCTGGGCGTCGAGAACAAGGGCTTCCGCGCGATCACCAATGCGGGCGAGCATGGCTGTCAGGAAGTGCCGCATTTCCACATGCATATCCTAGCGGGCAAGGTGATGGGGCCGCTTCTGGCCGAATGATCCGTGCCTGAATGATCCCTGAATGAGCAAGGCACCGGTTCGCGCCGGTGCCTTCGGGACATGGGTGGGGCTATAAGGTCGGCTCGGTTACAAGGTCCGGCTCAGTTGCGCAGGCCGGTCTCTTTCAGCATCCCGCGGCGCTTGGCCTCATAGTAATAGCCGCGCGAATAAAGCGAGACGGCCTTATCGCTCGAGCCATCCGACAGCAGCCAGGCGCCGCGGAGGTATTTGCCCGCATATTTGAGATTGGTTTCGGCATCCAGAAGGTTGCGCGGTGCGCCACTGAAGCCCATAGCGCCTGCGGTCTGGGGCGAGATCTGCATCAGGCCGTAGTAGCTGCCATTGCGCGCCTCGGGGCGGTAGGAGCTTTCTCGGGTGACCACACGGTGCATCAGCGCGCGCGGGATCTCGTATTGATCGGCATAGCTGTTGATCATTCTGCGTAACTCGGGCGTTTCGTTGGGGCGCAGGTTCATCTGCTGGGGGGCCGCCTGTTTCTGGGGCGTGCTGCATGCCGCCATCCCGAACAGAGCCACAAGGAACAGCCCGAAAACAATGATCCGCTTTGTGAAATGCATCTATCTGCGCGCTCCGGAGAAACCGATGGCGGCAGTTAGCCACAAGTTTACGGTGGGGAAAACCTGGCAGATCCGCCCGCCAGAGACAGGGGATGCCGGTTCGGCGATGTTTCGCCCATAGGATCGGCGGGGATCTGCCTATGCGGCAGATCTCAGAGCTTCAGTCCCCGCAATCTTAACGCATTGGCCACCACGAAGGTCGAGGAAAACGCCATCGCTGCCGCCGCCAGCAGAGGCGACATGCCCGGCCCGCCAAAGGGTTTGAGCACGCCCATCGCCACAGGAATCAGCGCCACATTATAGGCAAAGGCCCAGAAGAGGTTCTGGCGGATATTGCGCATGACGGCGCGCGAAAGCCGCACTGCCTGCCCCACGCCGCGCGGATCGCCCTGCATCAGCACGACCTCGGCGGTCTCGATGGCCACATCCGTGCCGGTGCCGATGGCGATGCCGATATCGGCGGCAGCCAGAGCAGGCGCGTCATTGATGCCATCGCCGACAAAAGCGGTGGTGCCCTTGGCTTTCATCTCCTCGATGGCGGCCACTTTGCCATCGGGGAGCACGCCAGCCACCACACGGGTGATCCCCAGCCCCTGCGCCACGCTTTGCGCTGTGCGTTCCAGATCGCCCGAGATCATCGCAGTCTCTACATGGGCGCGGTTGAGCGCCTGCACGACCTCGCCCGCCTGCGGCTTGATCGGGTCGGAGACGGCCATCAGCGCTACCAGCTCCCCATCCACAGCCACCCAGATCGGAGTCTTGCCCTTGGCGGCCAAGGCTTCGGCCTCGGTGCGCAGCGCATCGGTGGCGATGCCGGCTTCGGCCAGTGCCGCCGCATTGCCGATCACCAGCTGGTGGCCATCGGCCTCGCCGGTCAGACCACGGCCCGTCTGGCTGCGCACGCGTCTGGCAGCGGCGGGCGAGAGCCCCCGCGCCTCGGCCCCTGTCACGATGGCCTGCGCCAGCGGGTGTTCGGAGCGCGCCTCGATCCCTGCCGCCAGCCGCAATGCTTCTGTCGCGGGCAGGCTGTCTTGGGCGGCAATAAGGTCGGTCAGGGTCGGGTGGCCCTCGGTCAGGGTGCCGGTTTTGTCAAACGCGACGGTCTTCACCTCGGCCAGCCGTTGCAGAGCGTCCCCACGCCGGAACAAAAGCCCCATCTCTGCCGCGCGCCCCGTGCCCACGAGGATGGAGACGGGCGTGGCCAGCCCCATCGCGCAGGGGCAGGCGATGATCATCACCGAGATCCCCGCGACCATCGCGTGGGTGAAGCCCTGACCGGCGATCAGCCAGATCAGGAAGGTCAGCACCGAGAGCGCGATCACCACCGGCACGAAGACCCGCGTCACGCGGTCCACCAGCGCCTGCACCGGCAGCTTGCCGCCCTGTGCCTCCTCGACCATCGAGATGATACGCGCCAGAACCGTCTCGGGGCCGGTGGCGGTCACGCGATAGACCAGAGGCACGGTGCCATTGACCGTGCCGCCGGTGATGGCTGTGCCCTCGGTCTTGGCCACGGGGGCGGGCTCGCCTGTGAGCATCGACTCGTCGATCCAGCCTTCGCCCTCCGTCACGATCCCGTCTGCGGCGACCCGCGCCCCGGGGGGCAGATGGACCAGATCGCCCGCCGCCAGTTCGGCCACGGGGAGGTCGATGATTTGATCTCCACGCTCCACGCGGGCGGTGTCGGGGCGCAGCCCCACCAGCCGCGAGATCGCCTCGCCCGCTCGGCCTTTGGCACGGGCCTCGAACCAGCGGCCCAGAAGGATCAGTGTCACGATGGTGGCGGCGGCCTCGAAATAGACGCCGCGCGCGGCTTCGGGGACAACAAAAGGCAGCAGGGTGACCAGCGTCGAATAGCCCCATGCCGCCAGCGCCCCGAGCGCCACCAGCGAGTTCATCTCGGGCGAGCGCCTGAAAAGCGCGGGCAGCCCGAGATCAAGGAACACTTTCCCCGGGCCGAACAGCACGGCAGTGGTCAGCACCAGCTGGATCACCCAGGACACACGCTCGCCGATCGTCGCCTCGATCAGATGATGCATGCCGGGGATCAGGTGGCTGCCCATCGCCAGCACGAAGACCGGCAGCGTCAGCACCGCCGACAGGATCACGTCACGGCGCAGCTTGCGGGCCTCGGCTTCCTGCTTCTCGGCGCGGTCGGGCAGGGGGCTTTCGTCCTTGCGGGCGGTGGCGGTGATCCCGAGGGGGGCGATCAGCTTCACCATCTCGCTCGGAGCAATCGCACCTTGGGCATAGCGGATACGGATCTCGCGGGGGGCGGGGGTGGCCTGCAGAATGGCGGGATGGGCCAGCAGAGCCTCGCGCAGGGCGGTCTGCTCCTCGGGGCTTGCCTCGCGCGCGAGCGCCAGAACGGTCTCGGCCTCGGCAATGGGATAGCCCGCCTGATCGAGCGAGGCGGCCAGGTCGGCAGAGGCAGGCCCGTCAAAGACCAGCGTGACATTGCGCGCCATCAGGTTGGCATTGGCTTGCGATACACCCGGCACCGCCAGAAGCGCGCGTTCCACACGGCCCGTGCAGGCCCCGCAATGCATCCCGTCCACGATGAACCTTGTGCTTTGCTCTGTCATGATACCCCCGCTTGCAGATGTCCTGTCTTCAGATAGGCAACAAAATTGTCTGATGCCACCGGTCTTCGTGCAAATTCGGGAGAGGAGCGGGGGAGGGCCGCTTCTGACCTGTGTCATCTTTGCGATGTGTGAAGAATTTCTGGGCTAGCATCTTGGCAAGGGCCCCCGATTGCCGCTCCAATAGGGGTAAGAAGTTTTGATAGAGATGCGGAATTTTACCGCCTGTTCGGGTTTTATGTGTACGCGGTTGACCTGCATCTGACTGTAACAGGAGGTTACATATGAAGCGTCGTTGCGTGATTTCTGGCTTGGCGAGCCTGCCTGTTCTGGCCTCTCCGGCCCTGTCGTTCGCTCAGGAGGTGGAGACCGCCTCTGCCCCCGAACCCAAGATCTGGCCGATTGCCGAGCAGTATTATCCGCGCGAGGTGCGGGTGAAACCCGAACTGGCCGTGGGCTCTATCATCGTGCTCTCGGACAAGTTCTTCCTCTATCACATCACGGCCCCCGGCGTCGCGATGCGCTACGGGGTGGCTGTGGGCAAGAGCGAGCTGGTCTTCCGCGGCGAGGCGACTGTTGCCCGCAAGGTGAAATGGCCGAGCTGGACGCCGACCCCCGATATGATCAAGCGCGAGCCCGACCATTACGCCAAATATGCCGATGGCATGCCGGGCGGTCCGACCAACCCGCTGGGCGCGCGGGCGATGTATCTCTATCAGGACGGGCATGACACGGCGATCCGGATCCACGGCACCACGCAACCCAGCTCGATCGGCCATGCGGTGTCGAATGGTTGTCTGCGGATGGTCAATGACCATGTGATTGCGCTCTATGATACCGTCGAACTGGGCACGCCGGTGACTGTCTATTGATGGCCTGTTTCGGGCGCTCCGAAAGAAAAACGAAAAAGATGACGTTTTTTCAAAATCGGGGTTGACGGTCCGATGCCCAGACCGTAGATAGCCGCCCAGTGGCTAGGTAGCTCAGCTGGTTAGAGCACACGACTCATAATCGTGGGGTCGGGGGTTCAAGTCCCCCCCTCGCCACCACTTCCAAACTTCCAGCGAAATCAAAGACTAATGCCTTCGGGCAACCGCCATATGATCCGGTGGCCAAGTCTGTGCGCAGGTCGTCCTGATGTCCGGATTGCTGTGAAAAAGGCGGCCTTTCAGCCGCCTTTCTGGTCCATATCCGCCCCGTTCAGTCTGCCATGCAGCGCCTCCAGCGCGGCGATCGTGTCGTCATAGCTTTGCAATGATTTCGGATGATCCTGACGGTTCCGGCGGTAGAATGCGATCCAGTCGGAAAGCTCCCCGACAGGATAGGTATTGAACCACACGCCAACTGTCAGGGTGAAGGTCTTGCCGCCTTCGTCGAGTTCGGCTGTTGCTGGCATCTTATGCTCCGTTTGACTTCGGGCCGTCTGTCTTTGGGCCGTCTTACTGCGTGGTTCTAGCCGAAAGACGCTGCCATGACAAAGCCCGAGGTCCGGGGCACAAAGTAAAGGGCGCCGCATGGGCGCCCTTTAAAATGCTTAGTTCGAGGCCACGCGCAAAAGGTCGGTCACGCGGCGGACTGTGACGCGGCGGTTCTCCTCGGAGGCACCTTGCGTGTCGACCTTCAGATACTCTTCGCCATAGCCCTGCACCACGAGGTTCTCCGGCGGAATGTCGAAATATTCCGTCAGTGCCAAGGCCATGGATTCGGCGCGGCGGTCCGAGAGCGCCAGGTTATAGGCGGCATTGCCAATAGCATCCGTGTGACCCTCGATCAGGAAGATCTCGCGCGGATTGTCGTCGATGCGCGCTTTGATCGCCTCGCCCAGCTGTGACAGCTCCTCGGCCTGTGCGGGCCGGATCGCGGCAGAGCCGGTCTCGAAGGTCACATTCTCGACCGAGATCGCGGGGGCAAGATCGCGCACATCTGCAATCTGGCGAACCTGCGACAGGGTGAAGCCACGATCGGTGTCGGCGCTGCGAGCCAGCGCATCGCGCAGGGCGTCCTCGTCGCTCGTGCTCGAGACATCGCGGAAATTCGCGCGTGGCAGGTCGGAGACCCGAACCGGCTCCGCCCCTTGGCTATCGTCGATCAGCACATAGCGTGTCCCGTCCGGTTCGATCCGCGTGCGCTGCACGATGCGGCGCTGGGCGTCATAGACCGTCACGATCTGGGCGCCGTCCTCGCGGCGGGTGATCGTGCGGGTCGAGCCGTCATCATAATTGCGCGTGCTGATCCGCGCGCCCGGTTGACGCAGCAATGCGTTATCATCCTTGATCAGCCCGTAGGAGCCATCAGGGTTCTGCACGACGACACGGTCGCCGGAATTCACCGCAACTTCCGAGCCGTTATTCAGGATCGCGCCAACGGCCAGAGCCCCGAGACCCGCAATCGCGACCTTCTCGAAATCGGACAAACCCTCGTCCTTATCATCGCGGTCACGGTCCTGCGCCTTGGCGTTGACGGCCGTGGTGAAATCCTCGTTCGAAGAACGGGCATTCTCCTTGGTGATGACCTCTTCGGTCATTTTCGGATCATCCGCAGGTGCGGCTTTGGCGTCGCCATCGCGCGGCATCTCCGCCTCGGCGGCGAGGGCCTCGTTTTTCACGGGAGCGCCTTCGCTGGCCCGCTTCTGGGCATCCTCGGTCGCGGCAAGGGCTTCCTCGACGCGGCGCGACTCATTGGCCTTGGCCGCGTCATCCGTCTTGGCCGCGTCATCTGACTTGGGCTGTGCATCTTTGGTCCCGGCGTCAGCCGCTTGCGGGTCGCGGGGCTCGGGCGCGGCCTGCGTATCGGCCTGAGCTTGGGCATCGGCATCCGCTTTGGCCTCGGGCTTCACATCGGCATCGGGCGCGTCCTCTTTCCCGGCGAGCGCTTTGGCCAGTGAGTCGGGATCGGTCCGGCCATTGGCCTTGTTAGGCGCTTCCTCTTCGGCACTTTGCTGCGGGGAAGGGGGCGCCATGTCGCGATCCGCGGATTTCTCCTCTGCGGGCATGTCGGCTTTCGCGTCCGCGTCTGCTCGGGCCTGCGCGGGTGTCGCATCAGAGGGCCCTGCATCGGCAGCCCCTTTATCGGCGGCCCCGGCATCAGCAGATTGAGCGTCGGATGCGGCTTTGGTCGCTGACGGTTCTTTTGCCTGCGCCTGATTGTCCTGTGCCTTATCGGCACCATCCGTCGTCTTGCCTTCCAGCTTTCGTTTCAGCGCATCGACCTTGCCGCCCTCGGAGGGCGTCTCGCCGGTTGCGGCTTCCTGCGCTCGGGGCTTCGTGTCCTCATCCGTCTGGGCCTGCTTCTGGACACCGGATTTCGCTTCGGCATCCTTACCGGGCGCCGTGGTCACCTCGGCCTTGGCTGTGCCTTTGGCAGCCGGCTTGGCCTGTGCCGTATCATTTGCCGCATCATCCTGTGCGGCGGCTTTGGCATTGCCGCCACCCATGGCTTTACGCGCCTCTTCGGTGCTGTCCTCGGCCTTTTGGCGGGCCTGTTTCTGGATGGCATCCTCGCTGCGCTTCTCGGCCTCCGAGCCGGGGGCGCTTGCGGTCATGCCCTCGCACAGATCGGCGGCCGCCTTGGCGGAGACACCATTCTGGCTCTGGGTCTCGATACAGCTGTTCTGGCGGGCCTGACCGCGGGGCTTCTCTTCCGCGCCGGTCGACACGCGGCCATGATCGGGGTCCGATTTGCCTTCGGCCCCTGTCTGGCCTTCTGCCTGCGCCTGTCCTGCCGCCAGAGGGGCGGTCTGGGCCATGGTCAGGCCGGGGGTGACGGTGGCAAGAGCCGCAATCAATGCGGTGGTGCTACGAAGTGTACTCTTCATCATTCCTCCAAGGTGACAGCGCTCCAATGGCTAGATACTTTGGCTGGGGCTGTCTTTTCAGGCGGATAACACCGAGAGAATGATAAATGTTCCTGATGTGCCGGAATGGCGCTTCCGGATCGGCGGATTTTTGCACGAAAAAGGGGCGCGATAATTCGCGCCCCTTTTTAAATCAATGGGTTATTGTTAGCTTGGCATCTCTGCGGTGATGCCGTCAACATAGAAGTTCATTCCCGCCAGCGTGCCGTCATCGGCCACTTCGCCGTCGGCCAGCCAGTCCGATCCATCCTGTTTTTTGAGCGGACCGGTGAAGGGATGATACTCGCCCGTGCGCATCGACTCGATCAGCGCCTCGGCCTCTTCCTTCACTTCGGCGGGCACGGCATCGGTGATCTCGCCGATCTCGACCATGCCGGTATCGATGCCCCCCCAGGTCGCATCCGATTCCCATGTGCCATCCAGAACCGCCTGCACGCGCTTCTTGTAATAGGGCGCCCAGTTGTCGATCGTGGAGGTCACGCGCGGCTTGGGCGCGAAATTCGACATATCCGAGGCTTGACCGAAGGTGATCACATTGCCCGCTTCCTGAGCCTTGGCTTGCGGCGCGGTGGAATCGGTATGCTGCATGACCACATCCACACCGCTTGCGATCAGCGCGCCTGCGGCATCGGCCTCTTTCGCCGGATCGAACCAGCTGTTGATCCAGACCACCGACATCTCGACATCGGGATTGACCTTCTTGGCGTGGATATAGGCCGCGTTGATGCCCTGAATACATTCGGGGATCGGGAAGGAGCCGATATAGCCGATCTTGTTCGACTTGGTCATGCGGCCCGCGATGGTGCCCTGAACGGCGCGGCCCTGATAGAAGCGCGCGTCATAGGTGCCCACATTCTCGGCGCGCTTATAACCGGTCGCGTGCTCGAATTTCACATTAGGGAATTTCTTGGCGACGTTCTGGACCGCATCCATATAGCCGAAGGAGGTCGCGAAGATCAGCTCGTGGCCTTCCAGCGCCAGCGAGGTCAGCGAACGCTCGGCATCGGGGCCTTCGGGCACGGATTCGATGAATTTGGTCTGGATCTTGTCGCCAAATTCGGCTTCTAGCGCCTGACGGCCCTGATCATGCTGGTAGGACCAGCCCATATCGCCTACCGGACCGACATAGATGAAGCCGACTTTCAGCGGGTCGGCCTGTGCAAAAGCGGGCGCGCCACTGGCTGCGATGCCGGCCATAGCGGCCGAGGAGGCAAGGAAGGTTCTGCGTTTCATGGAGGGTTCCCCTTGGATGATGGGCATCTTGATGTGCCCGAAGTTAGCCCCTTAGCGGGAGGCATGGAAGGATTTTCCGAGGCTGCCCGGTCCGGCCTGAGCGCCGTTGCGATGCATCGCGGAAAGAAGGACGAGAGCGAGGATGGTCACCAGATAGGGCGCCATCGACAGCAGGTGGACGGGGATCGCATAGCCCGCGGCCTGTAGCTGCAATTGCAGCGCGGTGATCCCGCCAAAGAGATAGGCTCCGATCAGCGCGCGTTCGGGCCGCCACGAGGCAAAGACGACGATTGCCAGCGCGATCCAGCCCGCGCCTGCGGTCATGCCCTCGGTCCATTGCGGCACACGCACGAGGCTGAGATAGGCGCCGCCAATCCCTGCCAGTGCCCCCCCATAGGCCAGCGCCATGAAGCGCACGGCCACCACGCGGTAGCCGAGCCCGTGAGCCGCGTCATGGTTCTCGCCCACGGCTTTCAGGATCAGCCCGCCACGGGCGAATTTCAGGAAGGCCCATGTGGCCGCGCACAGGATCAGCGAGAGATAGACCACCCAGTCATGCGAGAAGAGAATACGCCCGAGCACCGGAATATCGGAGAGCGGGCCGAAATCGAGCTTGGTGGTCGGCGGCGGGCGCACACCCTCGAAGGGCTTGCCCAGAAGCGCCGAGAGCCCCAGCCCGAAAAGCGTGAGCGCCAGTCCCGTGGCCACCTGATTGGACAGAAAGACCTGAGTCAGAAGCCCGAACAGAAGCGCCAGCACCACTCCCGAGAGGGCGGCTGCGATAAAGCCCAGGACGGGGCTGCCGGTGGCCACGGCCGCGGCAAAGCCGCCGATCGCGCCCATGACCATCATTCCCTCGACCCCGAGATTGAGCACGCCCGAGCGTTCGACCACCAGCTCGCCCGTGGCCGCCAGCAGAACGGGCGTCGAGGCGGTCATCAGCATGGCAATCAGCGTGACGATATCGATACCACCGATCATTGGGCGTCTCCGTAAAGGCTTGTGGGGTCGGGGATAGGCCCCCAGAGAAGATAGGCGATGGCCAGCCCGATCAGGCAAGCCACGGCAAAAAGAACCAGATCCGCGCGCGAGCGGCGCAGGGCACGGGCCGCGCGACCGGCATGGAAAGCCTCGTCCTCGGTCGCGGCCACGTCCAGCCGCTTGCGGGCCAGATCCGAGAGGCGGCGGGTCACCTCCAGCACGGCCAGAAGCCCGATGGCAATCGGCACATAGAGGATGGCTGAGGCCGACCAGACCAGTAGATAGTAAAGGGCCAGCCCGCCAAGCACCCCCATCCCCCCCAGAACGGGACGGTGGAGCGAGGGAAGCCTGCGGCTCATACCGCTTTCCCCAGTTTCACGCGGTAATTGGTCAGCACGTCAAACCCCAGGAGGAAGAACAGGAGCATTCCCTGGAACACCTGGATTGCGGCGGGGGGCAGTTGCAGCATCAGCTGGGCCACATCACCGCCGATATAGGTCAGCGCCATCAAAAGCCCCGCCAGCAGGATGCCTACCGGATGCAACCGGCCCAGAAAGGCCACGATGATCGCGGTGAAACCATAGCCCACATTGAACCGGTCGGTGATCTGGCCTGCAGGCCCCGCCACCTCGAAGAGCCCCGCAAGCCCCGCCAGCGCGCCCGACAGGCACAGGCAGGTAACGATCAGTTTTGCGGGCACGACGCCTGCAAAACGCGCCGCCCTTGGTGCCTCGCCCGCCACGCGGATACGAAAGCCCATGATATGGCGGTGCATCAGGATATAGGTGAAGATCACCGCAATGAGTGCGGCGACCACGCCCCAATGCGCGCCGGTGCCCGCGATCAGCTCCCCGTTGAAGGCCGAAGGATATTGCTGCAGGTTACGCGAGCCGGGCATGCCGAAGCCTTCGGGATTTTTCAGCGGACCGAAGGCCATATAGGCCAGAAAGTTCTCGGCCACATAGACCAGCATCAGCGACACGAGGATCTCGTTCACCCCGAACCAGACCTTCAGGAGCGCGGGGATCAGCCCCCATACGAGCCCGCCCAATGCGCCCAGCACGATCATGGCCGGAAAGAGCCATGCGGCTTCTGCGGGATACATATGCAGCGCGAGCCACGCGCCCGCGAGCGCGCCCATGATATACTGGCCCTCGGCGCCGATATTCCAGATCCCTGCGCGGAAGCCTACCGCCAGCCCCGTGGCGATCAGGATCAGGGGCGCAGCCTTCACCAGAAGCTGGCTGCGGAAATAGGCGGCATTGGGGCCGAGGATCGGGTCCCAGAAGATTGCCTTGATCGCGGTGAACGGGTTGGTGCCAAGCGCGGCAAACAGCAGCCCGCCGGCGATCATCGTGGCAATCACCGCAAGGATCGGCGTGGACCATGCCCAGTGGCGCGAGGGGGTGGGGCGGCGGATCAGCGTGATCATGCGCTGGCCTCCTGCATCCCGTGGGCACCGCCCAGCATGAGGCCGATCTCTTCGATCGTCAGGCCCTTGGTCGGGCGCGGTGCCGACAGGCGTCCTGCATTGAGCGCCGCGAAATGGTCGGAAATTTCCATCAACTCGTCCAGATCCTGAGAAATCACGATGACCGCGCCCCCTTTGGCCGCCACATCCAGCAGTGCCTGCCGGATCGAGGCGGCAGCAAGCGCATCTACCCCCCAGGTGGGTTGGTTCACGATCAGCACCGCAGGCTCCTGCAGCACCTCGCGGCCCACCACGAATTTCTGGAGATTGCCCCCCGAAAGTGCGCGCGCCGCCACATGCGGCCCCGGAGTGCGCACATCGAAGGCCTTGATGATCTCCTCGGCAAAGGCGCGGGCGGCGGCCATATCGACCATGCCTCCCTTGGCCAAGGGGCGCCGGATCGTGCCGGTCAGCAAGGTGTTCTCGGTCAGGCTCATGGCGGGCACGGCGGCATGGCCCAACCGCTCCTCGGGCGCGGCCAGAAGGCCGAAGGCGCGGCGCTCGTTGGGGCCGAGCCCCGAAAGGTCACGCCCCGCCAGCACTACGCTGCCCGCAGCCGAGGGGCGCTCGCCCGCCAGCGTGGCCAGAAGCTCTTCTTGCCCGTTTCCGGCCACACCGCCTATGCCCAGCACCTCGCCCGCGCGCAGACGCAGGGACACATCCTTGAGGGATGGACCGAATTGCGAGAGGGGGGCAAGGTCGAGCCCCTGCACCTCCAGAACCACATCCCCAAGCGTGCGCCCCTCACGGTCGGTCACCTTCAGTTCGGCCCCCACCATTAGTTCGGCCAGCTCGCGGGCGGATTTCTCGCGCGGGATCGCATCGCCCACCACCTTGCCGCCGCGCAGGATGGTCGCGTGGTCGCACAGCGTGCGGATCTCCTCGAGCTTGTGGCTGATATAGAGGATCGCCGTGCCTTCCGCCGAGAGCTGGCGCAGGGTGCGGAAGAGGATCTCCACCTCCTGCGGCGTCAGCACCGAGGTGGGTTCATCCATGATCAGAAGCTTCGGGTCCTGCAGCAAGCAACGCACGATCTCCACGCGTTGCCGCTCCCCCGCCGAAAGGTCGGCCACAAGGCGGGCAGGGTCCAGCGGCAGGCCGTATTGGGTGGAAATCTCACGGATACGCCGGGCAAGCTGGCGCATGGGGGGCGGGTTCTCCATCCCCAAGGCCACGTTCTCGGCCACATTCAGCGCATCGAATAGCGAGAAATGCTGGAACACCATCGCCACTCCGCTCGCGCGTGCGGCGCGGGGTTCGGGCGGCGCATAGGGCATGCCGCGCAGGGTCATGGTGCCCTCATCGGGCTTCACCAGCCCGTAGATCATCTTCACCAGCGTCGATTTGCCCGCGCCATTCTCGCCCAAGAGCGCATGGATCTCGCCCTGACCGATCTCGAAGCCGACATTGCTATTGGCGATCACGCCCGGATAGGCCTTGGTCAGGCCCTCAAGTTTCAATAGGGGATCGCTCATGCTTCTCTCGCGTCCTGACTGTCGGGTTTTGACCGGATGGTCGTTTCTTGTCTCAATACTCCGGCAGCGACCCCGATCGCAATGGCCTGCGGATGTTTGCCCAAGGAAGGATCGCCGATGGGGCATTGTATTTGCCCGATTTTCTCTGCGCTATGGCCCAGATCCCGCAACCGGCCCCTGAACCGCGCCCATTTGGTCTCTGATCCGATCAGCCCCAGATGGCCGAAGCCATGGGTCAGCAGCCGGTGGCACAGATCCAGATCCAGCGCATGCGAATAGGTCAACACATAATGATGCGCATGACAGGGCGCGAGCGGCACCAGATCGGCGGGGTTCTCGGCGATCAGGGGTGTGACACCCTGCGGCAGGGTCGCAGGGAAGCGCGTGGCATCGGTATCGGCCAGATGGATCGCATAATCGGGGAAGGGCGCGAGGGTGGCGGCAATCGCGCGCCCCACATGGCCCGCGCCCCAGATCCATACGGGCAGGGCGGGGGGCGCCACTGGCTCCACCAGCCAGCCATCGACCAGAAGCTGCGGCACCTGCCCGCGGTCGCGGTGGCGGGACAGCGCACGATGGACTGAGAGCGGCATCTCGGCAGGCCCGTCGAGGCGGCGGGCATGGAGCGGACCGAAGCTGCGGTCCAGATCCTGCGCGGTTATCGCTTCATAGGCCAGGGTTACCGCGCCGCCACAGCATTGGTTCATCGCAGGGCCAAGCGGGATGGAGTGGCGGCCTGTCCGGCCTGCGCGGGCTGCCTTGATGGCCGCATATTCCAGCGCGCCGCCGCCGATCGTGCCCTCGATATGGCTTGCAAAGACCAGCATCTCGGCGCCTGTCTCGCGCGGGGTCGAGCCCTTCACACCTACCACCAGCACGCGGGTGAAAGGCCCGCGCGTGGCGGCCTCGCGTAGGCGCGTCGGATCGAAGCTCATGCGTCCTCTCCGGTGCCTTCGGCGCGCGCGATCGCATCGAGGATCGCCTCGGGCGTGGCCGGTGCGCGCAGCGCGGGCCAGTGCGGGCCACAGGCCGCCACCGCATTCTGCAGCGCGAAGAAGACGGCATTGCCATGCATGAAGGGCGGCTCGCCCACGGCTTTGGAACGGTAGATCGTGTCCTTGCGGTTGGGCTGGTCCCAGAGATCCACGTTGAAGATCCGCGGCCGGTCCGAGCAGGCGGGGATCTTGTAGGTCGAGGGCGCATGGGTGCGCAGCGCGCCCTTGTCATCCCAGACCAGTTCCTCGGTCGTGAGCCAGCCCGCGCCCTGCACAAAGCCCCCCTCGACCTGACCCTTATCGATCGCAGGGTTCAGCGAGGCGCCTGCATCATGCAGGATATCGGCGCGCAGGATGCGGTTCTCGCCGGTATGGCGGTCGATCACCACCTCGGCGATGGCCGCGCCATAAGCGAAGTAGTAGAAGGGGCGTCCGGTGCCCGTGGTCCGGTCCCACGAGATTTCGGGGGTGGCGTAATAGCCGGTGGAAGACAGGCTGATCCGCGCCTGATAGGCGGCCAGAACGGTTTCGGTGAAGGTGCCGCGATAGGCGCCTGCGGCCACGAACCCATCCGCGAAGGTAACATCCTGCGCGGCGCAGTCCTCACGGGCGGCGAGGAAGGTGGCGATCCGGTCGCGGAGTGTCTCGCAGGCGGCCTTGACGGCCATGCCATTGAGATCGGCGCCCGAACTGGCCGCCGTGGCCGAGGTATTGGGCACCTTGTCGGTATCGGTGGCCGAGATGCGGATCTGTCCCAAAGGCAGGCCGAAGATGCTCGCCGCCACCTGACAGACCTTGATATGCAGGCCCTGACCCATCTCGGTGCCGCCATGATTGAGCCGCACCGTGCCATCCTGATAGATATGCACCAGCGCGCCCGCCTGATTGAGATGGCTGAGCGTGAAGGAAATCCCGAATTTCACCGGCGCCAGCGCGATGCCCTTTTTCAGCACCGGATTGGCGGCGTTCCACTCGGCCACCGCCCCTTGGCGGGCGGCAAAACCGGCGCGGGTGGTGAGGTCTTCGGTCAGCGCTTGCAGGATGCTGTCCTCGACCGGCTGGCCGTAATGGGTGGGGGCAGGAGCCTCGCCCATCTCGGGATAGAAATTGCGCCGCCGTAACTCCAGCGGGTCGAGCCCCATCACCTGCGCCAGATGCTCGATCGCGGCTTCGGTGCCCAGAATACCCTGAGGTCCGCCAAAGCCGCGATAGGCGGTGTTCGATTGCGTATTGGTGCGCAGGCGTAGGCTTTCGACGCGCAAAGCGGGGATATGATAGGCGGCATCGGCATGCAGCATGGCGCGGTCGCAGACCGGCAGCGACAGATCCATCGACCAGCCGCAGCGGGCGTATTGGCGCAAGACCGCACCGGTGATCCGGCCATCGGCATCCGCGCCGATATGGTAGTCCACGCGGAAATCATGGCGCTTGCCGGTGATCGTCATATCGTCATCGCGGTCATAGCGCATCTTGCAGGCGCGGCCCGTGAGGTGGGCGGCCACGGCGCAGGCGATGGCGGGCTGGTTGCTCTGGCTTTCCTTGCCGCCAAAGCCGCCGCCCATGCGCCGCATCTCGATACGCACATCATGCATATGCAGGCCCAGAGCCTCGGCCACCTTATGCTGCACCTCGGTCGGATGCTGGCTGGAAACCCGCACGATCATACCCTGATCCTGCGGCTCGGCCATTGCGGCCTGACCTTCGAGATAGAAATGCTCCTGACCGCCGATTTCGATGCTCCCATGGGCGGTGAAAGCCGCCTGCGCCAAGGCTTCGGTCGGGTCGGCATTTTCCCAGATGATCGGGCCGCCCTCATACCAGCTTTCGCGGGCGATGGCCTGATCGATGGTCAGGACCGGCGCGCGGGGGGCATAGGTGATGCGGGCGCGGCGGGCGGCGATGCGGGCCAGACGGTGCGAGGTGGCGGCCACGATGAAAACGGGCTGGCCGATGTACTGCACCTCGCCTTCGGCCAGAAGGGGTTCATGCCAGCCTCTGTCGGTGGAGGCATCGTTTTCGCCCGGGATATCGGCGGCGGTGAGCACGGCGGTCACACCTTCGGAGGCATGGACATCCGTGAGGTCGATCCCGGTGATTTCGGCGCTGGCCTCGGTGGAGAGGCCGAAGGCCAGATGCAGGCAGCCTCTGGGTTCGGGCAGGTCATCGAGATAGCGCGCCTGTCCGGTCACATGCAGGCGGGCGGAATCATGAGGCAGGGGTTTGGCGACGCTCATGGTTGCACCTCCAGAATGGAGAGGTGCTGGCCGGTGAGATCCGCGAGATAGCGCAGGGCCAGCCCCTCGGCGGCTTTCAGGCGGTAGCGGGCAGAGGCGCGCATATCGGAGAGCGGCTGGAAGTCGAGGCCGAGCGCGGGCAGGGCCGCGCGGAAGGTCTCGTCAGAGAGCGGCTTGCCGGTAAGGAGCGCCTCGAAACCGCTGGCGCGTTTGGGGGTTCCGGCCATTCCGCCGAATGCCACGCGGGCCGACGCGATGGTATTTCCGTCGAGCGTCAGGTTGAAGGCCGCGCAAACGGCGGAGATGTCCTGATCGAAGCGCTTCGACAGCTTATAGGCACGGAAATGGGACGCGGATTTGGGGAAGGAGATGCTTTCGACAAACTCGCCCTGTTGGCGGTCCTGTTTGCCGTAATCGAGGAAGAAGTCCTCGAGGGGTAGCTCGCGGCGCGTGTCGCCCTGGCGCAGGGTGAGCGTGGCGCCAAGCGCGATGAGCGCGGGGGGCGTGTCGCCGATGGGCGAGCCATTGGCGATATTGCCGCCCAGGGTCGCGGCCTGCCGCACCTGCTCGGAGGCGAAGCGGCGCAGAAGTTCGGCGAGGCTTGGCAGATGCGGCGCGACCGCGTGACGGAGGGCCGCGATGGTGGTTGCAGCGCCGATGGTGAAATGGGTGTCGGTTTCCTTAATTAGGGCGAGGTCCGCGCATTGGCCGAGGAAGGCCACAAGCGGCAGATCCTGCAGCTTTTTGGTGACCCAGAGCCCGACATCGGTGGCACCGCCGATCAGCGTGGCCTGCGGGTGGGCGAGATACCAATCTGCCAGTTCTTTTGTGGAGCGGGGGAGGAAGGGAGGCTGTCTGCCTCCCTCTGGACCTTCGGTCCATTCACCCTCCGAGGATATTTCAGGACGCTGGAAGGGGGTGTCCATCCAGTCGGGTGCAGGCGCGTTGGCGGCCGCCTGGGCTGCGCGCAGAATCGGGGCATAGCCCGTGCAACGGCAGAGATTGCCGGCCAGAAGATCATCATGGTCGTGCTGGTTGTTCTGGTGCGCGCAGGCGAGAGAGGCGATGAAGCCCGGGGTGCAGAAGCCGCACTGGCTGCCGTGATGGGTGATCATGGCGTCCTGCACGGGATGGCATTGGCCTTGGGGACCGGTGATGCCTTCGACCGTGCGCAGAGCGCGGCCATGGAGTTGCGGCATCATCAGGAGGCAGGCATTGAGGGGTCTGGAGCGATCGGCATCGGTCACGATCACCGTGCAGGCACCGCAATCGCCTTCGTTACAGCCTTCTTTTGTTCCGGTCAGCCCTTCCGCGCGTAACCAGTCCAGCACCGATTGCGTCGGGTCGCTGATTGCGACCTGGCGGGTTTCTCCGTTGAGAAGAAACGTGATATCCATGAGAAGACTTTCGCCACGGTACAGCTGTGAAGTGCGGCCCCGCCCGATGTGGCGTAGAACGGGGGCGCGGTTCTGGGATGCGTGAACCTGTGCTCAGAAAAGCGTGGCCTGTGGGGCGGGTGCAAGGCTGAACTGACGGTTTGCGCCAGAATGGCGGGCGGAATGCCTTCAAATTGTGCGCATTGCCTGAAGAGTGGTCAATTGGAAATTCGCCTTGGTGGGTGGGGCGGGTGAAATTTGACCGGCCTTCCGCGTGATCGGCCTTTTCGCAGCCGCGCGGGCCGCATAGATTGGAGGGATGACAGAGCCTCGATTCATCCATCTCCGCGTCCATACCGAATATTCGCTTCTCGAGGGCGCCGTGCCCGTGAAGAAGCTGATCAAGATGTGCGATGCGGCCAATATGCCCGCAGTCGCTGTCACCGATACCAATGCGATGTTTTCCGCACTGGAGTTTTCGGTCACGGCCAAGGGGGCAGGGTTGCAGCCTATCTTGGGCTGTCAGGTCTCGCTGGCCTATGATCCGGCGCGTCCGGGCGAGAAGATCCGGTTGCCGGCACCGCTGGTGCTCCTTGCGCAGAACGAGAAGGGCTACGAAAACCTGATGGAGCTGTCGACCTGTCTTTATGTCGGCAAACATGGGGATCTGGTGCAGGTCACCACCGAACAGCTGGAACGGCATGCAGAGGGCATTATCTGTCTGAGCGGTGGGGCCGAGGGGCCGGTGGGCAAATTCCTCCAAGCCGGTCAGCCCGAACGGGCGCGGGCGCTGATGGAAGAGCTGGCGCGCATCTATGCGGGACGGTTCTATGTGGAGCTGCAGCGCCACCCGGGCGAGGACGGGCGCACCATGGAGGCCGAGCGGCTGACCGAGCGCGGCTTTGTCGAGATGGCCTACGAGATGGGGCTGCCACTGGTGGCCACCAATGATGTCTTTTTCCCCAAGCCCGAGATGTATGAGGCGCATGATGCGCTGATCTGCATCGGCGAGGGGGCCTATGTGGATCAGGCCGATCCGCGCAGGCGCCTGACGCCTGCCCATTATTTTAAATCCGAAGCCGAGATGGTCGCGCTGTTCGCGGACCTGCCCGAGGCCGTGGAGAATACGGTCGAGATCGCCCGGCGCTGCGCCTATGGCGCTTCGAAAATCGATCCGATCTTGCCGAAATTCGCCGATGACGAGATCGAGGAATTGCGCAAGCAGTCCTGGGAGGGTCTGCGCAAGCGTCTGGAGGTGATCGAGGCGGCGGCGCCTGTGGAGGAATACGAGGAACGGCTGAAATTCGAGCTCGGGATCATCGAGCAGATGGGCTTTCCGGGCTATTTCCTGATCGTGGCCGATTTCATCAAATGGTCGAAGGCCCATGATATTCCGATCGGTCCGGGGCGGGGTTCGGGGGCGGGCTCGCTTGTGGCCTATGCGCTGACCATCACCGACCTTGATCCTTTGCGCTACTCGCTCCTGTTCGAGCGGTTCCTGAATCCCGAGCGGGTTTCGATGCCCGACTTCGATATCGATTTCTGCATGGATCGTCGCGAGGAGACGATCAAATATGTGCAGCAGAAATACGGGCGCGAGAAGGTGGGGCAGATCATCACCTTCGGTGCGCTGCTCTCGAAAGCCGCCGTGCGCGATGTGGGGCGTGTGTTGCAGATGTCCTTCGGGCAGGTGGACCGCCTGTCGAAGATGATCCCCGTCGAGGGGGTGAAACCTGTCTCGATCGAGAAGGCGCTGGCCGACGAGCCGCGTCTGCGCGAGGCCGCAAAGAACGAAGAGGTGGTCGCCCGCCTTCTGAAATATGCCCAGCAGGTCGAAGGGCTCTTGCGCAATGCCTCGACCCACGCGGCGGGTGTGGTGATCGGGGACCGTCCGCTGGACCGGCTCGTGCCGCTCTATCAGGATCCGCGCTCGGATATGCCCGCGACCCAGTTCAATATGAAATGGGTCGAGAGCGCCGGGCTCGTGAAGTTCGACTTCTTGGGTCTGAAGACGCTGACCGTCGTGCAATCGGCGATGAACCTGATCTTCAAATCGGGCAGGCCGCTCCATGTGGATGCGCATGGCAATACGCTTTACGAGCCGGCGCCGGGCGGGGAAAACCAGATCAACCTTGTGCCTCTGGATGACCAGAAGACCTATGATCTTTACTCGGCGGCGCATACGGTCGCGGTGTTCCAGGTGGAATCCGAGGGCATGAAATCGGCGCTCCGGCAGATGAAGCCCACCTGTATCGAGGATATCGTGGCGCTTGTCGCGCTCTATCGTCCGGGTCCGATGGAGAATATCCCGACCTATTGCGATGTGAAACACGGGCGCAAGCCATTGGAGTCGGTGCATAAGACCATTGACCATATCTTGGCCGAGACGCAGGGCATTATCGTTTATCAGGAACAGGTGATGCAGATCGCGCAGGAGATGGCGGGCTATACGCTGGGCGGCGCCGACCTTCTGCGCCGCGCGATGGGTAAGAAGATCAAGGAGGCGATGGATGCCGAGCGCCCGAAATTTGAATCGGGGGCGGCGAAAAACGGGGTCGATAAGAAAAAGGCCTCGGAGGTGTTCGACCTTCTGGAGAAATTCGCCAATTACGGCTTCAACAAATCCCACGCCGCCGCTTATGCGGTGGTCAGCTATTACACCGCTTGGCTGAAGGCCAATCATCCTGTCGAGTTCATGGGCGGGGTGATGAATTGCGATATCCATCTGACCGAGAAACTTGCGATCTATGCACAGGAGGTCAAGAAGGGCTTGGGCGCGGAGATCGTGCCGCCTTGCGTCAACCGCTCGCTCTCGACCTTTGATGTGGTGGACCAGAAGCTGGTTTACGCATTGGGCGCGCTGAAGAATGTGGGCGTCGAGGCGATGGAACTGATCGTGCAGGCACGGCAGGTGGAGGGGAAGGACAAGCCCTTCCGTGACCTCTTCGATTTCGCGCGCCGCGTTGATCTGAAGCGGGTTGGCAAGCGGCCGCTGGAGATGCTGGCGCGGGCGGGAGCCTTTGACCAGCTGGACCCCAACCGCAAGCGGGTGTTCCAGTCGCTCGACAGCCTTGTGGCATGGTCGGGGGCGGTGATCGAGGCGAAGAACTCGGCACAGGTGTCGCTCTTTGGCGATGCGGGCGATGATCTGCCGCCGCCGCGTATGGCCGATACCGATGACTGGTTGCCGGGCGAGAAACTGGCCGAGGAGCATAAGGCCATCGGCTTCTATCTCTCGGGCCATCCGCTGGAAGACTATATGCCCGCGCTCAAGCGCAAGAAGGTGATGACCCTCGACGAGATCCATGCCAAGGCGGTAGGCGGGCCCTTTGCGGCGAAGATCGCGGGGGAAGTCGCCTCCGTGCGCGAGAAGAAATCGGCCAAGGGTAACCGCTTTGCCTTTGTGGCGCTCTCGGATGCATCTGGGCCCTATGAGGTGGCCTTCTGGTCCGAGGCGCTGGAGGCCTGCCGTCCGGTGCTCGAGACGGGGCGTCTTCTGGTGCTCAACGTCAAGGTCGAGGTGGATGGCGAGTCGGTGCGTATGGTGGCGGGCTCTGCCAGCCCCGTCGATACGATGGTGGCCGATGCCGGTGGCACGGGGCTGATGATCCATGTGGAAACCCCCGAGGCCGTGCCTTCGATTGCCTCGCTGCTGACGCGGCTCGAAGAGGAGGGCAAGGTGCGCTCGCGCGGACCGATCAGTTTCACGGTGTTCGATGCCGAGAAGAATTGCCGCTACGAGCTGGCCACGGGGCGGGATTTCCCGGTGAACCCGCAGATCAAGGGGGCGATCAGGTCCCTGCGCGGCGTGTCGATGGTGGAAGAGATCTGAGGGCGGGGTCGATTTCCTCGGGGCCATCGAGGCCCCGAAGAAATCGGTCAGGCCGCGCGCGGGCGCGACCTTCCTGCTGCCTTATCCCCAGGTCGGGTGGAAGCGGTTGGTTGCGCTGAGCGTGAAGATCTCGCAGCCATCCGCCGTGACACCCACGCAATGTTCGAACTGTGCCGAGAGCGATTTATCGCGGGTGACGGCGGTCCAGTCATCGGCCAGCACCTTGGTATCGGGACGGCCCAGATTGACCATCGGCTCGATGGTGAAAATCATGCCTTCCTCGAGCACGGCCCCCGAGCCCGCGCGGCCATAATGCAGCACATTCGGCGGCGCATGGAAGACGCGGCCTACGCCATGGCCGCAGAAATCTCGCACCACGCTCATACGGTTGGCCTCGACATATTTCTGGATCGCATGGCCGATATCGCCGAACGTATTGCCCGGCTTCACCTGTTCGATGCCGATCATGAGCGCGTCATAGGTGACCTGGATCAGGCGTTCGGATTTGCGCGAGAGATTGCCCGCCACATACATGCGCGAGCTGTCACCATACCAGCCATCCTTGATGACGGTGATGTCAATATTGAGGATGTCGCCATCCTTGATCACCTTGTCACCCGGGATGCCGTGGCAGACGACGTGATTGACCGAGATGCAGGAGGCATGCTGGTAGCCGCGATAACCGATCGTTGCCGAAGTGGTGCCGAGTTCCTCGACGCGCTTGCGGATGAAGGTTTCCAGATCCATCGTGGTGATGCCGGGGCGGACATGCTGGGCCACCTCGTCGAGGATCTGCGAGGTCACCGCACAGGCGGCGCGGATGCCGTCAAAATCATCCGTGGTATTATAGATGCGGATCCCGTCTTTCGTCACGCGGCCTTGGGCTTCATCCACCGGCTCTCTCCTTCAATCGCTTATGCCTAGTTAATCACAAAATGATGCCATGACTAGGGCTTGGGCTTTTCGCTTATGTCAACCCGGCCTATACCTGTGCACAAAGGAGATAAACCCATGTCTGACGCGAAGAAGCCCAATCCCACTGCTGCTATCCTCATCATCGGGGATGAAATCCTGTCGGGCCGTACCCGCGAGGGCAATGCCTATTATCTGGCAGGCGAGCTGACCAAGGCGGGGATCGACCTGAAGGAAGTGCGCATCGTGTCCGATGATCAGGACCAGATCGTGGGCGCGATCCATGCGCTGTCGAAAGCCTATGACACGCTTTTCACCTCCGGTGGCATCGGGCCGACCCATGACGATATCACCGCCGATGCGGTGGGTGTGGCCTTTGGCGCGAAGGTCGATGTGCGCGACGATGCCAAAGCGCTGCTGGCCGCGCATTACGCCCAACGCGGGGCGGAGTTCACGCCGGCGCGGATGCGGATGGCGCGGATCCCCGAAGGGGCCACGCTGATCGACAATCCCGTCTCCGTCGCGCCCGGCTTCACCATGGGCAATGTGCATGTGATGGCGGGCGTGCCCAATGTGTTCCAGGCGATGGTGGCAAGCGTGCTGCCCACGCTCACGGGCGGTGCGCCGGTCCTGTCGCGCAGCCTGCGGGTGCCGCGCCCCGAATCCGAGATTGCCGAGCCTTTGCGGGATCTGGCCGAGACCTATTCCGACCTGTCCTTCGGGTCTTATCCCTTTGTAACGGATGGAAATTACGGCGTGAATCTTGTGGTGCGCGGGCAGGACGAGACGCGGCTCGAGACCGCCTTCGCCGAGCTACAATCGGCGTTTTCGGAGGGGCAATGACCTCTGGCACCGCGACCGGCTTTTATGAATTGATCGACGCCACATGGCCTGCCGCAGCCTTCCATAGGGCGGGCGGCTTTGTGGTGCGCGATGGCAAGGGGGGCGGCAGCCGTGTAAGCTCGGCAAGCCTCGAGGTGCCACTCTCCGAGGCCGATCCGGAGGCTGCGATTGCCTGCCATCGCGCTCTCGGGCAGCCGGTCAAGTTCCAGATCCGCGAAGGTCACGAGGCGCTCGACGCAATGCTGGAGGCGCGGGGCTATGAGTGTTTCGATCCGTCGCTTGTCTATCGTGCCCCCGTCGTGGCTTTTCCGCAGGACATCCCCGAACTGGCGGCCTTCCCGCATTGGCCGCCGCTGGCCGTGACCCGCGAGATCTTCGAGGAGGATGGCATCGATGCGGCCCGTCAGGCAGTGATGGCGCGGGCACAGGGGCCTGCTTGTGTCATTCTGGGTCGTAACGGGGATCGCGCGGCGGGGGCTGCTTTTGCGGCCTGTGCGGGGCGCGAGGCCATGATCCATGCGCTTACGACCCGCCCCGAGTTCCGCCGTCGTGGCGTGGCGGGCCATATTATGTCCGAGGCGGCCCGCTGGGCGGGGGCGAACGGGGCCACCGCGCTCAATCTTGTCGTGCGCGCGTCCAATACAGGGGCGATCACGCTTTACGAACGGCTGGGGATGACCCTGCAGGGCCGCTATCATTATCGTCGGGAAATCCTATGACCATGTTTCGTTCCGCCTTGCTTTCGATTGCCCTTTCGGGGCTGGCCGTCGTTGCCGCCCGCGCCGAGCCCCTGCAGCTCGATCTGCCGGAAGATGCCACGATCAGCGCCTCCGATAGTAACCCGGCCACCGATTACAGCCTGCTGACCGGGCCGTGGACCTCTGCCGCTCCGGCTTCGGCACGGGCGCTGGAGGGCACGCGGATCGATACCGCATGGCGGCTGCGCGGCAACCAGCAGACCACGCTGCAGATCATGGCGCCCTTGCGGAGCCAGATCGAGAATGCGGGCTACAAGGTGCTTTATGATTGCGCGACCGAAGCCTGTGGCGGGTTCGATTTCCGCTACCAGCTCGATCTTCTGCCCGAGCCTGGGATGCATGTGGATCTGGGAGATTTCCTCTATCTTGCCGCGCGCAAGGGGCCGGAATATCTGGCGCTGACAGTGAGCCGCTCGTCGAATTCCGGTTTTGTGAACCTCACCACGCTGAGCGCCGGTGTGGTCGATGCCGCGCGTCCCGATAATCCGCTGCAGATTACCACAACCAAGGGGACAGGGCAGGAAAGCCGCCCCATCGGGACGCTTTTGCAGACCGAAGGTCATGGGGTTCTGGACGGGCTCGATTTTGCAAGCGGTGCCGACGAGCTGAAACCCGGCAGCTATAACAGTCTCGCGGCGCTGGCCGATTATCTGGCCTCGGCGCCCGAGGCCAGTATCGCACTCGTGGGGCATACCGACATGGAAGGCGCGCTTGCAGGCAATATCGATCTGTCGAAACGCCGTGCAGAGGCGGTGCGGCAGCGCCTGATCAGCGATTACGGCATCGCCCCCGAGCGGATCGTGGCCGAGGGCGCGGGGTGGCTTGCGCCCATCACCACCAACCTCACCGAGGAGGGGCGGCGCACCAACCGGCGTGTCGAGGCCGTGCTGACCTCGACCTCGCTCGAGTGATCACCAGTTGTTCGGTCCGCGATCCTGAAAGGTATCCACGAGGAAATCCATGAAGGCGCGGACTTTGGGCTGGGTATAGCGGCCCGGGGGATAGATCGCATAGATCCCCATCGTGTCCTCGGGCAGATCGGGCAGGGCTTCCTCGACGATCCCCTTCTTCAGCGCCTCTGCGCACAGGAAGGAGGGTAGGTAGGCGATGCCCAGCCCGCTGATGGCCGCCTGCAGGAGCGATTGCCCGTCATTCACCGTCAGCCAGCCTGCCGAGCGCACCTGACGACGCTCGCCGGAGGGGGCGGTGACCTTCCAGACATTGCCGGTCGACTGGTTGGAGTAATGTAGAAGTTTGTGGCTGTTGAGATCGTCGATCTTCATCGGACGGCCGTATTTCTGGAAATATCCGGGGGCCGCGATCATCTTCTGTCCGGTCTCGGTCAGCTTGCGCGCACGCAGGCTGCTATCTTCCAGCTCGCCCAGACGGATCGCCATATCGAACCCTTCCGAGATCAGCTCCACATAGCGGTTGTTGAGCACCATATTCACATTGATCTCGGGATAGGTGCTCAGAAACTCGCCCAGAACCGGCGAGAGAAGATGCACACCGAAATCCGTTGCAACCGAGATGCGCAGTGTCCCCGAAGGCGCCGTCTGCATAGAGGTGACCAGCGCGTCGGCCTCGCCCGCATCGTTGAGAACCCGTCGCGCGCGGTCATAATAGGCCATCCCGATCTCGGTCGGCGAGACACGGCGCGTGGTGCGGTTCAAAAGCCGCGCCCCCAGCCGCGTTTCCAGCGCGGAAACATGTTTCGAGACCGCAGATTTGGAAATTCCCATCTTTCTGGCCGCGTCGGTAAAACCGCCCTGATCCACGACCGTGGCGAAGGCTTCCATTTCTGTCAGACGGTCCATGCTCGGCAACCCTTGATTCATTTCGACTTTTCGAAGATCGGGGCCAAATCGGGCTGAATTGGGGCTACGAATGGACAATACAGGGGAATCGCCAAAATGGGTGCGCTGACGGAAACGGTTTCACCCTTTATACACGCTGGGGTTGGGCCGGAGGCGCGTTAGCGCCGAGCGGATCTGGCAGGGCCTCAATGGCGCTGCCAGATCCGGCACCCTTTGCGGTAGGCTCAGGCAGGGAGACCGATCAACGCGGGCACTTGGGCCATATCGTTAAACAGCTCCGCCCCTGTCGCAGCAAGCTTCGGATACTCGCCCTGTGGCGCATAGCCCAGACAACGCATGCCTGCCGCCGCGGCAGCGTCTGCTCCCGGCGGACTGTCTTCGATAACGACACAGTGCTCGGGCGCAACCCCCAGCACGGCGGCGCAATGAAGATAGAGATCGGGCGCGGGTTTCGGGCGGACGACATCCTCCTGACCGGAAAACAGCCGCCCTTCCAGCTTGGCACGGATCTCGGGATGCTGGCCGAGGGTCGCATCCATCTTCACATGCCGCCCGTTCGAACCTACCGCATAGGGGACGCCCGCCGCATCCAGCCGCTCCAGCAGCTCGGGCACACCGGCCATCAGTGGCGTGCCGGCCCGCAGACGCTCGCAAAGCGTGGTGTAATAATGATCGGCCCAGTCTTCGGGCAGGGTGGCGCCCATCTCCCGGGCACGCATCGCGCAGCCCTCGATCGTGCCGCCGATGAACATCCCCTCCATCTCGTGCCGTTCCAGTTCCAGCCCGTGGGCCGCGAACTCTTCCTGTAGCAGCTCGAAGGTCATCGGCTCGCTATCCACCAGCACCCCGTCGCAGTCGAAAATTACCGCCTTGATCATCATTCTTCCTCCGCCATTACGGCCAGTGTCACGATCGTGTCGCCATATTTCCGCTGGTCCACCTGTTCCAGCGGCGCCGGCACCACAGGCGCCACATTCTCTTCCCAGACCACCATCGCACCGGGCGCGATCCAGCCGTTCTCCACGCAGGACGCGATCGCCTTCTCGCCGAGCCCCATGCCATAGGGCGGATCAAGGAAGATCAGGTCATAGCCCTCGCCACGGCAGGGTCCCATCTTTGTCGCATCGCGCCGCCAGAGGTCGGTCACCCCCATCGCCCGCATCAGCTCGATATTCTTGCGCAAAAGCACCCGCGCGGGCGTGCCCTCATCGACAAAAGCCACGCGCTTGGCTCCGCGCGACAGCGCCTCCAGCCCCAGCGCACCAGTGCCCGCAAACAGATCCAGCACCCGCGCCTCGGGGATCGGGTTGCCATGCGTGCCATTGACCAGCAGGTTGAAGATCGATTCGCGCACGCGGTCCGTCGTGGGGCGCAGATGGCCCTTGCTATCGCCTTCGCCCACTTCGGTCAGTTTCAGCCCGCGCTTCTCGCCACCAATAATCCGCATTTTTTACCGCCGCATCAGGGATTTCAAATCAGCCGCCGCCTCGATCTCGGCGGGCGTCACATCGGACCCCGCCTCGATCAGGCGCTTGCCCACCATATAGGCCCGTGGCGCGTCGAGCGCATCCACCGCAATCAGGTGATCCTCGCGGAAATACCAGAAGCTCTCGCCATCCACATCTTTCGCGATCACGCGGGTATAGCCGCCATTCCAGCCCGCAATCTGGAGTTTCGAGGCAAACATATCCGACCAGAACCACGGTTTCGGCTGGTAGGTCTCAGCGGCGCCCAGCATGTTGCGCGCTACCAGTTCGCCCATATCGATGGCGTTGCCCACCGATTCCAGCCGCATCCGCGCGCCGTGCAGGTCGATCTCGGCGCAATCGCCCGCCGACCAGATATGCGGATCCGAGGTGCGCCCCTGAGCATCGGTCACGATCCCGTCGCCCAGAACCAGTCCGGCTTCCTCGGCAAGCCGCACCGAAGGCGTGACACCGATGCCCACCACCACCAGATCGGCGGGCAGGACTGTGCCATCGACCAGCTCGACGCTGTCCACCACGCCTTCCCCGCGTAAGGTGCGCAGGCCGGTGCCCTCCCTGATTGTTACGCCTTGGGCCTGATGCAGCGCGCGCACGGCATCCGCCGTCTCGCGGCAGGCCACACGGCGCAGGATACGCTCGGAGGCCTGCACCAGCACGACATCCAGCCCGAGCTTGCGGGCCACAGCGGCGGCCTCGAGCCCGATATAGCCGCCGCCGATCACGACAAGCCGTTTGCCCGCCGCCATCTGCGGCTGGAGCGCTTCGATATCGGCCAGTGTGCGGATGGTGAACACATTCCCCAGATCACCACCCAAAGCTGCCGGCAGGCGTTTGGGGTCGGCGCCTGTGCAAAGCGCCAGCTGGTCATAGCGGATCCCGGCCTTTGCGGTATGCACAACGCGCGCCGCCGGATCGATGCGCAGGGCCGGCTCGCCCAGCCGCAGGGTGACATTCTGTTCGGCCCAGTATGCGGACGCGCGCAGGGTGAGCCGCTCCAGCGGCATCTCGCCCAGGAGATAGGCTTTGGACAGAGGCGGACGCTGATAGGGCGCCACGGGTTCCTCGCCGATGATCGTCAATGCGCCGTCATAGCCTTCGGCACGCAGCTTGGCCGCCATCGAGGCCGCTGCCTGGCCGCCCCCCACGATGACGATGCCCCCGTTCACGATCTCCGGCATTTCTCTTTCCCTCTGGTGCTTTGTTGGACGAACCCTATATCGTGCGGGCAACCATGTGCAACGCGACAGGAGAGCGACATGACAATCAGTGAAGGCGACGTGCTTCCCGGGGCCACCCTTTTGACGGTTGGTGCCGAAGGCCCGACCACCGTATCTTTGGGCGACAAGATGAAAGGCCGCAAGGTCGTTATCTTCGGTCTTCCGGGCGCGTTCACCGGCACCTGCACCACCGCCCATGTGCCGAGCTTCATGCGCACCCGTGATGCCTTTGCCGAGAAGGGCGTGGACGAGGTGATCTGTATCACCGTCAATGACCCCTTCGTGGTCGATGCGTGGTCGAAAGCGACCGGCGCGGGCGAGGCGGGTCTGACCATGCTGGCCGATGCCGAAAGCGCCTTCACCAGCGCCATCGGCATGAATTTCTCGGCCCCCGCCATCGGCTTCAAGGACCGCTCGGCCCGCTACGCGATGTATGTCGAGGATGGCGTGGTGAAGGTTCTGCACAAGGAAGAGAATGCCGGCACCTGCGAGATCTCGGGTGGCGAGGCGCTTCTGGCGGCGATCTGAACCGGCCCATCTTGAAAAGTGCGGTAAATCCCGTCACCAATGGCCCTTCGGGGCCATTTTTTATTTCTTTTTCCGCACGGGCGGCCCTTCTGTATAGGATGACCAGTATGCTGCACAAACCGCTCGGCCGTTCGGGCCTGACTGTCTCGCCCTTCGTGTTCGGCGGGAATGTTCTGGGATGGACCGCGGATCGGGCGACCTCTTTTGCCATGCTGGACCGGTTGGTGGAGGCGGGGGTAACCTCGATCGACACGGCCGACAGCTATTCCTACTGGGGCGAGGGGATGAAGGGCGGCGAGTCCGAGGCGATGATCGGCGACTGGCTGGCCCGCCGCAAGCGCCGCGACGATGTGGTGATCTATACCAAGGTCGCCAAGCTCTCGTGGCGCAAGGGGCTGCGGCGCGACAATATCCTTGCCGCCATTGACGAGTCGCTGACCCGACTGCGCACCGATTATATCGATCTCTATTTCGCCCATGCCGATGACGCGGATGTGCCGCAGGAAGAGGTGCTCGAGACCTTCGAGATGCTGCGCGTGCAGGGTAAGATCCGCGCGGTGGGGGCGTCGAATTTCGCCCCCGACCGTCTGGCCGCGGCTCTGGCACTGGCCAAGCAGATGAATGTGAAGGGCATCGAGGTGATCCAGCCCGAATACAGCCTGAGCACGCGCGAGAGTTTCGAGAAAGAGCTGCTGCCGCTGGTCAAATCGCAGGAGTTGGGGGCTGTGACCTTCTTCACGCTGGCGGCGGGGTTCCTGTCGGGCAAATACCGCACGCAGGCCGATTTTGCGGGGATCCCGCGCGCGCGCCATGCCGCGAAATATCTGGATGCGCGGGGCTTGCGCATTCTGCAGGCTCTGGCGGAGATCGCCGATGGCGTCGGCGCCCCCATGGCGCAGGTGGCAACCGCCTGGGCGATGGCGCGCGAGGGCGTCTCGGCCCCTATTGTCTCGGCCTCGAATATGGATCAGCTCGATACGCTTCTGGGCGCGATCGACCTGCAGCTGTCTGATGAGGCGATGGCCAGCCTCGAGGCGGCCTCCGATGGGTAAACTGACCACTATCGACGGGATCATCAGCGATCGCGGGTCGAAATATGCGGTCTCCGGCGCGCCTTGTGCCTCGGAAGACGAGGCCAAGGCCCTGATCAAGGATCTGTGCCGCACCAAGAAATTCGCCAAGGCCACGCATAATACATGGGGTCTTCTGACCTCTGATGCGCCGGTGAAAAACGATGATGGCGAGTCGGGGGCGGGCATGGTGATCCTGCGGATGCTCGAACGCGAGGGGCTCGAGAACCACCTGATCGTGGTCACCCGCTGGTATGGCGGCAAGCATCTGGGGGGCGACCGCTTCCGCCATGTGCAGGAGGCCGTGCGGATCTATATCGAAGCACTGGCCGGTTAATCGAGCAGATCCTCGCCAAGATCTGGGCGTGGATCGGGCTCCTCCACCTCGTCCTGACCGGGTTCGCGCTCGAGCAGCGGCGACTGGAACAGCACCTTGCCCTTATGCGGAATGGCATCGAGTGCGCGGGCCAGTTCGAAATCCAGAATGCTCAGACCCTTGCAGGAATGGGTCGAGAGCTCGATATCCACCACGTTATAGACATTGCGCCAATCGGGGTGGTGATCCATCTTCTCGGCCAGCAGGGCCGCCTGTGCCATAAAGCCCCAGGCCTGTTCGAAATTCTCGAATTTCCAGACTTTGCGGATCGCGTCGGATTGTTTGGCCATGCGCCAGCCGCTTTCTTTCAGCAGGGGCATCAGGGAGGCGCGTTCGTCCTGATTGAGCTTCGTGGCCATCGTGTTTTCCCTATATCGAAACGGGCAGGAAAACCCTGCCCGTCTATGAGTTTACCCGAAATCCGGCCTACTTCAATTTATCTTCCGCAGCGGTTTGCGAAACAGGGGTTTCGCTCGGCGCGGACAATTCCCTGACCGATACTTTCGGCTTGGCCATCTCCAGCTTGTTGTCGAAGATGATCTCGCGGGTCGGGAAGGGAATGCCGATGCCGTTGGCATCGAATTCGCGTTTCACGACTTCGAACAGCTCCCAGCGGAACTTCCAGTAAACGTCCGTCGTGGCCCAGGCGCGGAATAGCAGGTTGATCGAGCTGTCGCCCAGCTCCTTCACGCCGATGGTAGGGGCGGGGTCTTTCAGAATGCGCGGGTCCTCGTCCACGATCTTCTGCAGGATGTCCTTGGCGACCTTGATATCGCTGTCATAGGAGATACCGATGGTCAGATCCATCATGCGGGTGGTGTTGGCCGAATAGTTGGTAATGGCCGAGGACCAGATATCCGAATTCGGCACGACGACCTGAATGCCATCATAGGTTTTCAGGATCACATAGAAGAGCGAGATCTCGGTCACGGTGCCCGCATTGCTGCCCGCCTGCACATAATCGCCCACACGGAAGGGGCGGAACATGATGATCATCACGCCTGAGGCGAGCGAGGACAGCGTGCCTTGCAGCGCCAGACCGATGGCCAGACCGGCGGCACCGATCAGTGCGGCCAGCGAGGTGGTCTGGATGCCGAAGCGGTTGAGAATGAAGATGAAGCCGATCGCGAGGATCAGGTATTTCGCGATATTGCCCAGAAAGCCGAACAGCGTCGCATCCAGGCGCTTGTGGCGCGCGGCCAGATTGCCGATGCGGCCCTTGGCCCAGCCCGAAATGACCAGCGCGACGATCAGGATGACCAGCGCGGCCAGCACGTTCAGCGTGCCCAGCACCACGGCATCAATACGTTCGGGGGTGATCCACTGGCTCACATCTGTCAGGTTTTGCAGGTTCAACTCGTCCATGCGTCTTCAGGTCCTTTGTTTCGTTCGGGCGCGGCCTAGGGGGCATGGTGCCGAAGATCAACCCCCGCTGCGGAAGGGCCCCATCTCGGTCATCACCTCGACATCCTCGTCGATGGCCGCGCGTTCGGCCTCCAGATAGTCCGAAATCGCGCGCCGCAAACCCGGATGGGTGATCCAATGCGCGGAATGGGTGATATGCGGCAGATAGCCGCGCGCCAGCTTGTGCTCGCCCTGCGCGCCCGCCTCGACCCGCGCCAGACCATGCGCCAGCGCATAATCCACCGCTTGGTGGTAGCAGAGTTCGAAATGCAGATAGGGGTGATCCTCGATGCAACCCCAATAGCGGCCATAAAGGCAATCGCGCCCGATCAGGTTCAGCGCGCCCGCCACAGGGCGGCCCTCGCGGAAAGCCAGCACGAGCAACACATCCTCGCGCATCCCGTGCAGCGCATCGAAAAAGGCCCGCGTCAGATAGGGCGTGCCCCATTTGCGCGCGCCGGTATCCTGATAGAACTCCCAGAACGCATCCCAGTGTTCGGGCCGGATCTCGTCGCCGGTCAGTTGCCGGATCTCGCCGCCGAAGGCTTGCGCCCTTGCGCGCTCCTTCTTCAGCGCCTTGCGCTTGCGCGAGGAAAGCTGTTCGAGGAAGGCGTCGAAATCGGCATAGCCCTGATTGTAGAAATGGAACTGTTGCCCGTGGCGGTGCAGATAGCCCGCGCCCTCGGCCAGATCGGCCTCGTCTTCCGGGCAGAAGGTCATATGCACAGACGACAGCCCGTTGTTTTCGGCCACTTGCGCCATGCCCGCCAGAAGGGCGGCACGGCCTGCCTCGGTCTGGCCCGCTGCGGTCAGCAGGCGCCGCCCCGTGCAGGGTGTAAACGGCACCGCACATTGCAGCTTGGGATAATATTGCCCGCCCGCCCGCTCGAAGGCATCAGCCCAGCCGTGGTCGAACACATATTCGCCCTGACTATGGGATTTGACGTAAAGCGGGGCCACGCCCAGAACGGTTCCGCCTGCCCGTGCCACAATAGGCCGCGGGTCCCAGCCCGTGCCGCGTCCAACCGAGCCCGAACTCTCGAGCGCCGAGAGGAACCGGTGCGTGGTGAACGGATCATAGGCCCGTCCGCCATCCGCCACTTCGGGGCAGGCACAGCTATCCCACAAAACGGGGTCGATGGCCGAGACACCCCCGGCCAGTTCCAGTTCGATCGTGTCACTCATCGCAGGCTCCTGTCGGGGCTGATGATGACGGCATCGGGCGTGAGGTCAAGCGTCGGGCAGGGCCGGGGCATAGCCTTCGAAGGTCACGTTTTCGGCAACCTCGCGCGCCTTGGCCTCGGCTTCGGGCGAGCGGATCGTCCAGCACAGGATATGCGCACCCTCGGCCTTCAGCGCTGCCACCCGCGCCATCCCGAGGTCTTTCCAGTGATGCGAGATGAACGAGGCGCCCACTCGGTCGTAATCGGCGATCTCGCGCAACCGGGCGCGTTGATCGTCGTCAAGATCGGGGAAGTCTTCCGCCGACCATTCGGCATAGGTGGTCAGGCCAACGGTCACTTCGGGGGCGGCCGCATGGAAAAGCGCAATGGTCTCGGGGTTGAACCCCATCACCGCCACGGGGCCCTGATAGCCGCGCAGCGCCTGTGCGGCGGCGTCCTCCAGCGGGCCCAGCCCCGCGCCATTGCGGTCGTTCTGGTTCTTGATCTCGACCAGAAGCGGCACTTGGCCGGCCACCAGATCGAGCACCTCGGCAAAGGTCGGGATGCCCTCATCGGCATCGCGCAAGGGGATCGCCTGCAACTCGGCGGCGGTGCGGGCATGGAGCGGGCCGGTCTCGCCGGTCAGACGGTCGAGGAGATAGTCATGGAAGACCATCGCCACACCATCCGCCGAAAGCTGCAGGTCGATCTCGATCCCGTAACCTGCCGCAATCGCCGCCCGGATGGCTGCGAGGCTGTTCTCGGGGCGGCGTTGCGCCCGGTCATGATAGGCCCGATGCGCGATCGGCAGGCTCAGGAATCGCGGATCAAGCATCTTTGATCTCGAAGACCGCGTCAATCTCGACCGCCACACCAAGGGGCAGCGAGGGGGTCGCCACAGCCGAGCGTGCATGGCGGCCCACATCTCCGAAGACCTCGACCATCAGGTCCGAGCATCCGTTCACGACCTTGGGCTGATCGGTAAAATCGGGGGTGGAATTGACGAAACCGCCCAGTTTGACCACGCGGGTGATCCGGTCCAGATCGCCAAGCGCGGCCTTTGCCTGCGCAATCAGCGCCAGCCCGCACAGGCGCGCGGCGGCAGCGCCCGCTTCGACATCCATATCCTCGCCCAGACGGCCTTTCACCAGACCATCGGCGCCCGAGGAGATCTGGCCCGAGATGAACAGCTGGTTGCCGGTGATCACGAAGGGCACATAATTGGCGGCCGGCGCGGGGGCTGCGGGCAGGGTGATGTTCAGTTCGGACAGGCGGGATTCGATCTTCGACATGGGGTCCTCTTTGTCAACGCGGTGGAATGCCGGTTCGGCGGCGCAATTCGCACCGGACGCTAGGCGCGCATCCCGAAAGGCGCAAGCGGAATGCGCCTGCAAAGCGGAGTGTCATCAGAATATCACAGGCCGTGGGCAGGGCTTACCAGCCGATGAAGTGCTCGAAGTCGCGGGTGACAGTCTGCCAGAGGCCGAGCGAGGTGGAGAAGTTCTGTTGGGTCACTCCATTGCCTGCCATATTGATATCCATCTCGATGAAGGGATCGCCGTCGTCATCGAGATAGGCGCGGCCGAAGCGGTTGTCGCGGTTCCAGTCGTTGATCCGGCGGGCGTCGAGCGGTCGGTCAAGGTCATACCCCGTCGAGAACTGGATGTTCTGGCACTGCGCGCCACTTTTGCAGCCGTAGAAATAGACCGAGAAATGGGTGCCGTTCAGCTGGCTGACCAGCATAGGCGCGCCGTAATCATCGGTTTCCTGCTGGGCCTGCAGGCCATCGGCCCGCATCGCGGCAAGAATGGCCGCGGGAGTGGCGGTGACGGTATTGGCCAGCGCCGGAGAGGCTGTAAGCGGGGCTGCCAGACCGGCCAGCATGGCCAGTGATACCAGAAGCTGTTTCATGATTATCCTTCAGGTCTCAGGCGACCATTGCCTCGGCCTTCTTGAGATCGACCGATACCAGCTGGCTTACACCCTGTTCCTGCATTGTCACACCAAAAAGACGGTCCATCCGGCTCATCGTGACCGCATGGTGGGTGATGATGAGGAAACGGGTCTCGGTGCGGCGCGTCATCTCGTCCAGAAGGTCGCAGAAACGGGTAACATTGGCATCGTCCAGGGGCGCGTCGACCTCGTCGAGCACGCAGATCGGAGCGGGATTGGCCATGAAGACGGCAAAGATCAGCGCCATCGCGGTCAGGGTCTGCTCGCCGCCCGACAGCAGCGATAGCGTCGAGAGCTTCTTGCCCGGCGGCTGGCACATGATCTCGAGACCGGCCTCGAGCGGGTCATCGGATTCCACCAGCGCCAGACGCGCATCGCCGCCCGAGAAAAGATGGGTAAAGAGCTGGCGGAAATTCTGGTTCACCTGTTCGAAGGCCGCCAGGAGGCGCTCGCGCCCCTCGCGGTTGAGCCCGTTGATGCCGCCGCGCAGCTTGGCGATGGCATCTTCCAGATCGCCTTTCTCGGTGAACAGCGTGTCATGTTCTTCCTGAATGCTTCGCGCGTCTTCCTCGGCGCGCAGGTTGACCGCCCCCAAAGCATCGCGGTCGCGTTTGAGGTCGGCCACCGCCTTTTCCAGCTTGGCAATGGTCGGCATATCCCCAGGCGCGATATCGAGGGATTTCAGCAGGCTCTCCGGGGCCAGATCCATCTCGTCGCTGATCCAGTCGACGGCCAGCGTCAGCGCCTCGCGGGCGCTCTCCACGCGCGTTTCGGCCCGCGCGCGGGCCTCGCGGATCTCGGAGGCCTGTTTTTCCGTCTCGCGTTCGACGGTCTGGGCCGTGCGCAGGCGGCTTTCGGCATCCTGAAGCGCGGTGGTAGCCTTGGATTTGCGCGCCTCCGCCTCCTGGATCTGCTCGCGCAGTTCGTCGCGGCGCTCGTTCAGCTCCTCGGGCAGGGCCATAGCCTCCTCGAGTTCCTCCAGCGCCTCGGCGCGGCGCTCGGCCAGCTCGGCCCCATGGCGTTCGGCGGTGGCCAGACGGGTCTTCCAGCCGCCCAGCTGCTCGGTGATCTCTGTCTGGCGACGGGTGCGGGCCTCGCCTTCGCGGCGGACCTCGTCCTGTGCCGAACGACGGGTGAGCATGGTCATCCGCGCGGCCTCGACCGTGATCTTCACCTGATCCATTTCCTCGCGGGCGCGCGACAGGGCGGGCAGGGCATTGATCGCGGCCTGTGCCTCCTCGAGGGTCGCGCGTGCGGCACGGGCCTCCTCGGCATGGCGGCCCTCGGCCTGACGGGCGGCTTCCAGACGGCCTTCGGTGACCGAGCGGTCGGCCTCGGCCTTGGACATCAGGCGCTGTGCCTCGGCGAGGCGCTTGTCGGCCTCGCGGCGGGTGTCGCGGGCACGTGCATAGGCCAGATTGGCATCGGCAAGCTTCTGTTTGAGCTGTTCGTGATTGCGCACGGCGGATTGCGTCGAGGCTTCGGCCACGGCCAGATCGGCGCGCAGATCGCTCAGGCGGTTCTGCTGGCGCAGGCGTTGGGCCGCGGCAGAGGGCGCATCCTCGGCGCCCGCGCGTAGCCCGTCCCAGCGCCAGAGATCGCCCGCAAGCGTGACAATCCGCTGGCCGGGACGCAGATCCTTGTGGAGCGCATCGCCCTGATCCCAGCTTTCCACCACACCGATCTGGTTCAAACGGCGGGTGAGCGCCTCGGGTGCCTGCACATAGCGCGCGAGTGCCTGCAGACCTGCAGGGAGCGCAGGTGCGTCGCTATAATCGGGCAGGGTCAGCCAACCCGAGCCTGCATTTCCTGCCGCTTCGGGCGCGTTCAGGTCATCGGCCAAAGCCGCGCCCAAGGCGGCCTCATAGCCTTTGGAGACGCTAATCCGGTCAAGGATCTGCGGGCCCGACATGGCGTCGCGGTCCAGAAGCCGGGTGAGGGCCGAGACCTCGGATTTCAGCGCGCTCATCTCGCCTTCGGCCTCGGCGCGCGCCTCGCGCGCCTCGGCCTCGCGGGTTTCCAGCGTGCCACGCAGATCATCGGCGCTATGGAGCGCCTCTTCGGCCTGATCGGTCATCTCGGTGGCCTCGGAGGCGGCTTCCTGCGCGGCCTCGATCCGGCTATTGACCTCGGCCAGCGCTTCCTCGGCCTCCGTTGCATTCAGTCGGGCAGTAGCGGCCGCACGGTCGAAGCGTTCGGCGCTTGCCTGACTGTCGGCCAGTTGCCGCTCGGCAGACTGGTGACGGGCGGCCAGCTGGGCCACATCGCCGGTCAGCTGGTCAAGGATCTCCTCGCGGTCCCGCGCGATCTCGGCGGCCTCTTGGGCGGCCTCCTCGGCGGCGGCCAGCGCATCCTCATGGCCGGCGCTGTCGCGCGCGATCTGGCGCAGCTCGTATTCCAGCCGCTCCAGCGTCTCGCCCGCGTCGCGGTTGAGGCTGGTCTCGCGTTCCATGTCGCGGTCGATCTGGGCAATGCGGCCCTTGAGCGTCTCGATCTGGCTGCGGGCCTGGGCTTCCTGTTGCGAGAGCTGGTCCTGTGAGAGAACGAGCCGCTGCAGAATGGCGGTGGCCACGGTATCCTCCTCGCGCATGGGCGGCAGGATCTCTTCGAGGTTGGCACGCAATTCGGCGCTGTCGCGGGCGGCGCGCTCGGCCACGCCGGCATTAGCTATGATCGCGGAAAGGGCCTTCTCGGCCTCCTGACGGGTTTCGTCTGCCTCGAGCCAGCGGCGATAGAGGAGCATCCCCTCGGAGCGGCGCAACTCCTCGCCGATCTGGCGGTATTTCGCGGCCTGCCGCGCCTGACGGGCCAGGCTGTTGAGCTGTCCGGCCAGCTGGTCGATCACATCATCGATCCGCTCGAGATTGGCCTCGGTGGCCTTGAGCCGCAGCTCGGCCTCGTGGCGCCGCTGGTAGAGACCCGAGATCCCCGCGGCCTCCTCGAGAATGCGGCGGCGGGCCTTGGGTTTGGCGTTGATCAGCTCGTTGATCTGGCCCTGACGCACCAGCGCGGGCGAATGCGCCCCTGTGGACGCATCGGCAAAGAGCATCTGCACGTCGCGGGCGCGCACGTCCTTGGTATTGACCTTATAGGCCGAGCCCACATCGCGGGTGATGCGACGGGTGATCTCCAGCAGGTCGCTATCGTTGAAGCCCGAGGGCGCGAGGCGTTCCTCGTTGTCGATCTGCAGCACGACCTCGGCAAAGTTGCGCGCGCCGCGGGTCGAGGTGCCCGCAAAGATCACGTCTTCCATCCCGCCGCCGCGCATCGCCGAGGCACGGTGTTCGCCCATCACCCAGCGCAGAGCCTCCAGAAGGTTCGACTTGCCGCAGCCATTGGGGCCGACCACGCCTGTCAGCCCGTCCTGAATGACGAGATCGGTCGGGTCGACAAAGCTTTTGAAGCCGTTCAGACGCAAGCGGGTGAAACGCAAGGGCACCATTCCTTCCAAGGCAGGCATGCGCGGGGGCGCATCTGTCCCGCAGCCTATGCCGCCGCGGGATTTGGGCGCCTTTTCCCAGCCGATCCGCGATGTGTCAATTCAAAGACACAGTCGCGCGCGGGGAAAGGCCGATTTATCCCCAGATTATCGCATTTATCGCGGGGCTGTGTATTGGTTCGAGTTGTCCGGACCTTGTGGAGACGGGATGGCGGTGCCATACCGACGCTGCGGGAGGACAGGTATTCACGGTTTTGCACACCGGAGGGATTATGGTCGCTGCCTTTGCTTTCATTCTGTTATTCCAGCTCGTCGGAGAGGTGCTCTCGCGCGGGCTCGGCCTGCCGCTTCCGGGGCCTGTCCTGGGCATGATCTTCATGCTGGCGTCGTTCTTTGCCTCGGCGCGTCTGCGCGAGGTGGTGCAGCCCACGGCCAAGGGGCTCCTGTCGCATCTGTCGCTTCTCTTCGTGCCGATCGGGGTCGGGGTGGTGGCCCATATCCCGACTCTGATGAGCCATGGTCTGGCGCTGGGGCTGTCGCTGGTGCTGTCGACCGCGCTGGCACTTGTGGCGGGGGCTGCGGCCTTTGCCGTCACGCTGCGGCTGACGAAGGGGGCGGGCAATGAGTGATCCGTCCACCATCTGGTCCTATCTCGCCTCGCAGCCGCTTCTGTGGCTCTGTGCCACGCTCTTTGCCTATTGGGCGGGCGATGCGATCTTCCGCGCCTCGGGGCGACAGCCATGGGCCAATCCGGTGGCGATTGCGGTGGTGTTGCTGGGGGGGCTGCTCACGCTGACCGGTACCCCCTATGACCAGTATTTCGAGGGCGCGCAATTCGTGCATTTCATGCTGGGACCGGCGACCGTGTGCCTTGCGGTGCCGCTCTATGCCAATCGCCGTGAGATCCGCAAGACATGGCTTCCGATCGCGGTGGGGCTCGTGGTGGGCAGTTTCGTGGCGATTTTCTCGGCCTTGGGGATTGCCTGGGCTTTGGGGGCCGATCATGTGCTGCTGGCAACGCTGGCGCCGAAATCGGCCACCGCACCGGTGGCCATCGGGATCAGCGAGCGGATGGGCGGCGAGCCCACGCTGACGGCGGCGCTGGTGCTGCTGACGGGGATGATCGGGGCGATCATCGTCTCGCCTTTGCTGAACCTGATCGGGGTGCGCGACTGGCGCGCGCGGGGGCTGGCCACAGGGGTGGCCGCCCACGGGATCGGCACGGCGCGGGCCTTTCAGGTGCATGAGCAGGCGGGGGCCTTTGCCTCGATCGGGATGGGGCTGAACGCGATCCTGACGGCGATCATCGCGCCTCTGGTGATGGGCTGGTTTTTCTAGGCCAAGCGGTGCGCCGCTCCTGCGGGACAGCGCAAGATATACTTACGGCGCAGGCCCTATGCGGGGCCTGCGCGGCGCCCCTTGGCGGGTGTTTCGCGTTATTTCGAGGGTTTGAACGGGGCCATGCCGGAGCGGGCCAGCTCGTCGGCCCGCTCGTTTTCGGGGTGGCCCGCATGGCCCTTGATCCATTCCCATGTCACCTCATGGCGGGCTTGGGCCTCGTCGAGCCGTTGCCAGAGATCGACATTTTTTACAGGCTTTTTGGCGGCGGTCTTCCAGCCATTGCGCTTCCAGCCGTGGATCCAGCCGGTCACCCCGTTTTTCACATAGGCGCTATCGGTGATGATGGTGATCTTTGAAGGTCGGGCGAGGGTTTCGAGCGCCGAGATTGCCGCCAGAAGCTCCATGCGGTTATTGGTGGTCTCTGCTTCGCCGCCTTCGAGCGTGCGTTCTTTGAGGATCGTCTCGCCGTCCTTGGCCAGCATCAGAACCCCCCAGCCCCCGGGGCCGGGATTGCCGGAGCAGGCTCCGTCGGTATAGGCGAATAGATCGGGCATGGGGATCTCCTTTGGCGCGGGTGTAGCGGCTTGGCTACGCGTGGTTCAGAGGGAGCTTGGTGCGGAGGCGCTTGGTCCGGAGGACTTAGGGGATCAGCGCGTAGAGGCAGGCGAGGATCAGAAGGCATTCGCCCAGACGCAGGCGAGCCCACCCGCCGGGGCGGCGGTTTTTCAGGATCAGGTCGATGATGAGCGTGACCAGATGGGCAATAAAGAGGCTTTGTATGACCGGCATCCCCGCGCGTATGGCCGCGATGGTCGCAAAGAGGGGCAGGGTATGGGCGAGCAAGATGGAGGTGCTGGCCTGCATCTTTCGGGCGGCGCGGAAGGCCCAGAGCGCCAGCAGGACCAGAGCCCAGAAGGCGGCGATGTCGCGGGGCGTGGTGGAGACGGGCAGGGTCAGCCGCCCGTCGCGGGTGGCGATCACGGCCCAGACCAGTGGCAGGCAGAGAAGGGCGCTCAGGGCGAGGGCGCGGCGAGGCGCGCCGATGCCGGGCGCGCGCATCAGGCGGTTTCGCGCAGCACGCGGGGGACTTTGAACTCGACCCGTTCCTGCGCGGTTTCCACCTGTTCGACGGTCACGTCATAGCGGTCGCGGAAAGCGTCGATCACCTCGTTGATCAGCACTTCGGGCGCCGAGGCACCGGCGGTGATGCCGATGGAGGTGATGCCGTCAAGCGCGCGCCAGTCGATATCGGCGGCGCGCTGGACAAGCTGGCTATAGGCGCAGCCCTCGGAGGTGCCGACCTCGACGAGGCGGCGCGAATTGGACGAGTTGGGCGCGCCGATCACCAGCAGCGCGTCGATCTTCGGCGCGATGGCCTTGACCGCGGCCTGACGGTTGGTGGTGGCGTAGCAGATGTCTTCCTTGGCGGGGCCGACAATGGCGGGGAAGCGCTTTTGCAATGCGGCCACGATGCCTGCGGTATCATCGACCGAGAGCGTGGTCTGGGTGATGAAGGCCAGCGCCTTCGGGTCGCGCGGGGCGAGATGGGGCACATCGGCCTCGGTTTCCACCAGCAGGACCTCGCCCTCGGGCAGCTGGCCCATGGTGCCCAGCACCTCGGGGTGGCCGGCATGGCCGATCATGATCATCTGCAGGCCGGCCGCGTGGTGACGCTCGGCCTCGATATGGACCTTCGAGACCAGCGGGCATGTGGCATCCACATAGACCATCTCGCGGCGTGCGGCCTCGGCGGGCACGGCTTTGGGCACGCCATGGGCCGAGAAGATCACGGGGCGATCATCGGGGCATTCATCGAGTTCCTCGACAAAGACCGCGCCCTTGTCGCGCAGGCTGTCGACGACGAATTTGTTATGGACGATCTCGTGGCGGACATAGACCGGTGCGCCCCATTTCTCCAAAGCCATTTCCACGATCTTGATCGCGCGGTCCACGCCGGCGCAGAAGCCGCGGGGGGCGGCGAGATAGAGGTTGAGCGGCTGTTTCATGGAGATGTCCTTTGGGGCCTTTAGGCTTGAAGGTAGGCAGGATGGCGGGCTCTGCCAAGGGGGTGCGGGCTTCGGGGGCATCGAGCCCCCGTTCTCCCGCAGTTACGGGCCGGTGCGGCCCGTAACCCGGAAAAGATCAACGCGAGCGCACCATGCCCATGATGTCATAGGTTTTCTCGACGATCGGGCGGGCGATGGCATCGGCCTGCTCGGCCCCGTGACCAAGGATCCGGTCGATCTCTGTCACATCATCCATCAGGCGTTTCATCTCGGTGGAGATCGGCGCGAGCTTCTCGACCGCAAGATCGGCCAGAGCCGGTTTGAAATCGCCAAAGCCCTTGCCTGCGAATTCCGCCACCACCTGCGCGGCCGTCATATCGGCGAGGGCCGCGTAGATATTGACCAGATTGCGGGCCTCGGGGCGCTCCGACAGGCCCTCGACCGTTTCCGGAAGCGGCTCGGCATCGGTGCGGGCCTTGCGGAATTTCTTGGCGATGGTGTCGGCATCATCGGTCAGATTGATGCGCGAAGCATCCGAGGGGTCGGATTTCGACATCTTCTTCGAGCCGTCGCGCAGGCTCATGACGCGGGTGGCAGCCCCCTCGATCAATGGTTCCGGCTCGGGGAAGAAGTCGACACCGAAATCATGGTTGAACTTGTTGGCGATGTCGCGGGTCAGTTCGACATGCTGCTTCTGGTCCTCGCCTACCGGCACCATGGTCGCGTGATACAGAAGGATATCGGCGGCCATAAGCGCAGGATAGGCGTAAAGGCCGAGCGACGCCTTCTCGGCATTCTTGCCGGCCTTGTCCTTGAACTGGGTCATCCGGTTCATCCAGCCCAGACGCGCGGTGCAGTTGAAGAGCCATGCCAGCTCGGCATGGGCGCCCACTTGGGATTGGTTGAAGAGGATGGATCTCTTGGGATCGACGCCCGAGGCGATAAAGGCGGCCGCCGCCTCGCGGGTCTGGCGGCGCAGGGCTTCGGGGTCCTGCCAGACGGTGATCGCATGCATATCGACGAGGCAGTAGATCGTCTCGATCCCCTCGTCTTGCTTTTGGGCAAAGCGCTTGAGGGCCCCGAGATAGTTGCCCAGCGTCAGATTGCCGGACGGCTGGATGCCGGAGAAGATCCGCGGCTTGAAATTCGCATTGGGCGTTTCGGGCGGGGTTACGGTGGTGTCGCTCATCTTCGGCTCCCCTGCAGGCAGGCTGGAAATATCGTCCTTGTCCGCTTATCCCCAAATGCGGCGGGGATCAATGTCTGGACCGGTGCTATATCGGTTGAAGGGCGCCGGAATGTGCCCCATATCATCGGCACGCTTGAAGAGAAGGATCATCCATGCGCCCCGGTTACACTGAAGGCCCGCTTAACAAATTGCCGCCGATCGTCTGGATACTGGCCGCTCCCATTATCATCGGCGAGCTGATGTTCGGGCTGGGGCAGGCGGGGCTGTTCCAGAACGGGGTCGTCTGGCGGGCCGAGGCGCTGCAGCGCTTTGCCTATGACCCGAACCTGATGCGGGCGATGATGGAGGCGGGGGTGCATCCGTGGCGGCAGATGGCGCGGGTGGTGACCTATCCGTTTGTCCATGGCAGCTTCACCCATGCGGCTTTCGTGCTGGTCTTCATTCTGGCGCTTGGCAAGATGGTGGGCGAGGTCTTCCGTGGCTGGGCGGTGGCGGCGGTGTTTTTCGCCTCCTCCATTCTGGCGGCGCTGATCTATACCGCGCTGCCCTTTACCCAAGGCGCGCTCTATGGCGGCTATCCGGCGGCTTACGGGCTGATCGGGGCGTTCAGCTTCATCCAGTGGACCTATCTGGGCGCGACCCGTGGTAACCGGATGCAAGCGTTCCAGCTGATCGGGTTCCTGATGGGGATCCAGCTTCTGTTCAGCCTGATCTTCGGTGGCACCGATCAATGGATCGCGGACCTTTCGGGCTTCATCGTGGGCTTCGTGGTCAGCTTCTTCGTGTCGCCCGGTGGCTGGGGACGGGTGCTGGCCAAGCTGCGCAACCGGCGCTGATGGTAAAATGAAACGGCGCCTCGCGGGGCGCCGTTTCCGTTTGATTACTTCCTGCGGCGGCGCAGATTGGCCTTGAACTCGGCCAGCCCGAAAATGCCCAAGAGCCCCGCAACCGCGAAATAGACCACGATGCCCGATCCGCACAGGAGGCCCAAGGCTCCCCAGCGTGCGCCATGATCGGCCAGCATGGGCGCAAGCCAGCGGGCTGTATAGACGAGCTGCACCCCCATCACTGCGCAGGCAACGGCGATCTTCCACAGGCTCTTCCAGAAACGCGCATCGGGGCGCGCCGCCTTGCCCAGATTGCGTGCGCCCCACCAGAGCTGGCCGAGCATGACCCAGCCCGAGATCGTGGTGCCCAAAGCGGCCGCCGAGAACCCGATCAGCGGCATAAGGCCGATGGCGGCCACGGCATTCACCACCATCGAGACGACGGCGTAATGGAAGGGGCGGCGGGTGTCCTCGCGGGCATAGAACACCGGTTGCAGCACTTTTTGCAGCACGAACGCGGGCAGTCCCACGCCATAGATCGCGAGCACCAGAGCGGTGGCCACCGTATCCTCGGCCCGCCATGCGCCACGGTCATAAAGCACCGAGATCAGCTGCGGTGCGATCACAACCAGCGCTACCGCCGAGGGCAGGGTGAGAAACAGCGCGAACTCGGCCCCGCGCGAGAAACTCTCGCGGCCCTCCGCCTCCTCGCCCGCGCGCAGATGGCGCGAGAGGGTGGGCAGAAGCACCGTGCCGATGGCGATGCCCACTACGCCCAGAGGCAGCTGGTAGAGACGGTCGGCATAGCTCAGCCATGCCACGGCGCCTTCGGTAAAGGACGCCACCTGACGCCCGACCAGCAGGTTGATCTGCACCACGCCACCGGCCAGAACGGCGGGGCCCGCGATGACCAAGAGGCGCTTGAGTTCCGGCGTCATGCGCGGACGGCCGGGCAGGAGCGTATAGCCCAGCTTGCGCGCCGCAACCCATGCAAAGCCGAACTGCACGACCCCCGTGGCAGGCACTGTCCAGGCCAGCGTGGTGCCCATATCCCAGCCCGCGTAATTGGCCGCCATCATCGCGAGGATGAACATCACATTCATCAGGATCGGGACGATAGAGGCCTCGGTGAATTTCCCGAACGTGTTGAGAATGCCCGATAAAAGCGCCACAAGCGAAACGAAGAGGATATAGATGAAGGTGATCCTGCCGAAATCCACGGCCATGTCGAACCGTGCATCTCCCGCAAAGCCCGCAGCCATCGCCCAGACCAGCCACGGCATGGCGATCGTGCCGATGATCGTGAAGAGGAAGAGGACGGCAAAGAGCCCCTTGAACGCGTCGCGCGCAAGGCCATGCGGGTCCTCACCCGCCTCCACGCGTTTGGCGAACATCGGCACGAAAGCCATGTTGAACGCGCCCTCGGCAAAGAAGCGGCGGAACATGTTGGGCAGGGAAAACGCGACCATGAAGGCCTCGGCCACCGGTCCTGTGCCAAGGTAGGCCGCCATCATCATATCGCGCACAAAGCCCAGAACGCGGCTGCCCAGCGTCCAGAGGCCTACGGTCAGGAAACCCCTGACCAACCGTTCTGCCTTCATCGAATGGCCTTCATCAGTTATTCGCCCGCTTCGCACCGCTTTCGATGTAATCGCGCAGACGTTGTTCCAGTTTCTCGCGCTTGGATTGTGCGTGGAGCTTATGGCCGAACATATCCTTCACATAGAAGGTATCGACCACCTGCGCCCCGTAGGTCGCGATCTGCGCCGAGGCGATGTAGATATTGCTCGAGGCCAAGGCCCGCGTCAGGTCATAAAGGAGCCCCGGTCGGTCGCGGGTGTCCACCTCGACGATGGTGTAGAGTTCCGAGCCGTCATTATCGAACATGATATGCGTCGGGAAGCGGAATTCGCGCTCGCGTTTCTTGACTTTGTCGCGATCTTTCAGCGCATCGCGGGCCACGACCTCGCCCTTGAGGGTCTTGTCGATCATATTGCGCAGGCGCGGCAGGCGCGAGGCCTCGAAGGGGTGGCCTTCGGCATCCTGCAGCCAGAAGGCCGCCGTCGCATAGCCGTCCTTGGTGGTATAGGTGCGCGCGTCGACGACATTGGCGCCCACCAGTGCCACCGCCCCCGACAGTCGCGCGAAGATACCCGGATGATCCACCAGCGCAAAAGCTGCACGGGTAGCATCGTGATCGGCGTCGACCTGAACATCGATGCGGATCTCGTCATCGGGCAGGTCCCTGAGCAGATGGGCGAAGGCATATTGGGTCTGGGTCGAAAGCCCCTGCCAATAAGCGGGCGTGTGGCGGGCAACCTCGGCGCGACGCACCTTCGGGTCCCAGCCCTCCGCCTCCAGCCGATCGCGCAGCGCCTTTCGGGCATCCTGCGCGCGCTGGTCGCGGTTGATCGCCTCCAGCCCGTGTTCCAGTGCCTGCGCCGTCTCCGCATGCAGACGACGGATCAGAGTGGCCTTCCAGTTGTTCCACACATTGGGACCGACACCGCGGATATCGCAGACCGTCAGTACCGTCAGCAGGTCCAGCCGCTGGCGCGTTTTGACCACCTTGGCGAATTCCTTGATGGTGCGCGGGTCGGAGATATCGCGCTTCTGTGCCATGTCGGACATGACCAGATGGTTGCGCACCAGCCACTCCACTGTCTCGCATTCGGCCTCTTTCAGCCCCAGACGCGGGGTGACCGTGCGCGAGATCTTCGCGCCCAGGATTGAATGGTCCTCGGGGCGGCCCTTGCCGATGTCATGCAGCAGCAATGCCACATAGAGCACCTTGCGGTTCACGCCTTCCTTCAGGATCTCCGACGAAAGCGGCAATTCCTCGATCAGTTCGCCACGCTCGATCTGCGCCAGCGCCGAGATCACCTGGATCGTATGCTCGTCCACCGTGTAGCTGTGATACATGTTGAACTGCATCATCGCCACGATGGGCTCGAATTCGGGGATGAAAGCGCCCAGCACATTCAGCTCGTTCATCCGGCGCAAAGCGCGTTCGGGGTTGCCATGTTTGAGCAGCAGATCGAGGAAGATCCGCCGTGCCTCGGGGGTCTTGCGCAGCTTGTTGTCGAACAGATGCAGGTTGGACTGGATCAGCCGCATCACATCGGGATGGATCAGAAGGCCCGTGCGCAGCGCCTCCTCGAAGACCCGCAGGAGATTGAGCGGATCGGCAAGGAAGGACGCCTCGTCGGAGACGTTGATCCGGCGGATGTCATCGACGAAGGGCGGTTTCAGATGCCGTCTGCGGCGGAAGATGCGGGTGAGTTTGGGCGCATGTTTGACATGCTGTGCCTCGAGCTTGGTCAGGAAGATCCGCGTCACATCGCCCACGATCGTGGCGTGGCGGAAGTAGTCCTGCATGAAAACCTCGACCGCGCGGCGTCCGGCGGTATCCTCATAACCCATGCGTCCGGCCACCTCGACCTGCATGTCGAAGGTCAGCTGGTCGGCGGCGCGATGGGCGATCAGATGCAGATGGCAGCGCACCGCCCAGAGATAATCCTCGGCAGAGCGGAAGTTGCGGTATTCCTCCTCGGTGAAGGCTCCGAGGGCCACCAGCTCTGCGGCACGGTTCACCGAATGGACGTATTTCGCGATCCAGTAGAGGGTCTGCAGATCGCGCAGACCGCCTTTGCCTTCCTTCACATTGGGTTCGAGCACATAGCGCTGGCCTCCCTGACGCTGGTGGCGCTTGGCGCGCTCGTCGAGCTTGGCCTCCACGAATTCGGGCGCGGAATTGGCAAAGAGCTGTTTGCGCAGCTGGGTGGCCAGCTTGCGCGCCAGCGCCTCGTCGCCGCACAGGAACCGCTGTTCCAGAAGGGCGGTGCGGATGGTGAAATCCTCGCGCCCGAGCTGGATACAGTCATCGATGGTGCGCGAGGCATGGCCGACCTTCAGCTTCAGGTCCCACAGCATATAGAGCATGCTCTGGATCACGGCCTCGGTCCACGGGCTCAGCTTCTTGTCGCCCAAAAAGAGCAGATCGACATCCGAATGCGGTGCCATCTCGGCACGGCCATAGCCGCCCACGCCCAGCACGGTGATGATCTCGGGTGTCTTGCCAGCCTTGGGCGTTTGCGGGTTGAGGTAATCCGAGGCCACATGGACCACGGCGCGCACCATGCCATCGGTCATGCGCGCATAATGTTCGACCGTGCTCCGCGCGATGCGGGGATGGCCCGCCAGCTCCGCCTCGATCCACAGGCGCGCCGCATCGCGGGCGGTGTTGAGGAACCGCACCGTGGCGGTGCTGATCTCCTTGGGGTCGCTCAGGCCTTCCAGAACCAGATCGAGAGCCGGGATCAGCTCGTCGCTTTTCAGCAGAAGGGGCGCCTCGTCGGGAAGAGGGGTCGTCAGCCTGTCCTCGGCGGCTATGCTCTGGTCCATCATCGTCTCCCTTGCGCCCTGTCGGTAGCGCTTCATGGAAAAGGGGCGGCCCGCAGATGCGTGGCCGCCCCGTTATGCGTTATGTCCTTGTTACCAGCTGGCTGGCACGCGGAAAAGGGCGATCAGAAGCCTGCGCCCGAGAAGCTGCGCGGTGCAGGGTCGATGACCTGAACCTGACCGTTGGCAACCTGAGCCACGGCCAGACCGCGCTCGTTGGTGCCATCCGAGCGCAGACGGAAGACGCCGTTTACGCCCACAAAGCCCGAGCGCTGGGTCAGTCCCGATTTCGACAGCGCATTGGGATTGCCGGATTTCACCAGCGCCCCGATGGCCGCGATCCCGTCATAGGCCAGACCCGAGATGGGCGAGGGAGCCTCGCCGAAGGCTGCCTGATAACGGGCACGGAACTGCGCGTTCAGGTTCGGATCGGGGGTGGCGAACCAGCCGCCCTGCAGACCCGGCAGCGAGAGCGTCGCTTGCGGGATATCCCAGCGGGTCAGACCCATGAATTTCTTCTGGCTGGTGTCCACGCCACGCTCGGGCAGCAGCTGCGACAGGAGCGGCAGCGCGCCTGCGGTATCGGCAGTCATGAAGACGGCATCGACATCATCGGCCTTAGCACGGTCGGCGATCTGGCCTGCGGCATTGATCACGCCCTGCTGCGAGAAGGGATAGCTCATCGTGCCGGCGAGGCTTGCGCCCGAGCCGCTGATCGCGTTCTGGATGGCCTGTGCCCCTGCCTGACCGGCCGTGTTCTGCTCATGCACGACGAGGATGTTGCGCTTGCCCGTGCGGGCGGCATAGCGCACCAGACGGTTGGCGGTATTCTCGAAGGTCGGGCCGAGCACGAACACGTTGCCACCTGCAATCGAGGTATTGTTCGAGAAGGACAGCACATTCACATCGCGCGGGGCCACGGCCCGGCCGACGGCATTGGCCGATTGGGCGAAGACCGGACCAAGGATGATCTTGGCACCTTCGTCCACCGCTTTGGTGGCCATGGCGGCGGCTTGATCGGGGCTAGCGCCGGTATTGTAGACGCGCAGGTCGATCTTCACGCCATCGAGATCGGAGATGGCGAGGTCGGCGGCCTGCTTGAGCGAGCGGGCAAGGGTTTCATCACCGGAATTGCCTGAACCGCCCGGAAGCAGTAGGGCGACAGGCACCGGTTTGGAGGTGTCGATTCGCTGACCCGACCCGCTGCCCGTCATCGCGTTCGGGTCACAGGCGGCGACCCAGAACGCAGACATCACAGCTGCGATACGGATCAGTGGGTTGCGGCGCTTTCGTAAAATCGCGAACATGCGGGGTCCTCTGATCATTCGGCAGGGATTGAATTAGGACGAACCCTAGGTGTTTCCATAGGGGAAGTAAACTTGACGAAAGGTGCGCGATGAGCGGGAATTGGCAGGCCGGACAACCGGCCGTGGTGGGCGCGAAAGCGAGCCCGAGCAAACTGGCTGCGGGGTTGCACTTTATCGCCACCCCGATCGGAGCCGCGCGCGACATCACCTTGCGGGCGCTCGACATCCTCGCGACCGCCGATGTGCTGGTGGCGGAGGATACGCGGTCTTTGCGGCATCTGATGGAAATTCATGGGGTTAGCCTGGATCATCGGCCGCTGATTTCCTATCACGACCAGAATGGCGATCAGGCGCGGCCCAAGGTGATGGCACATCTGGCCGAAGGGAAATCCGTGGTTTATGCCTCTGAAGCCGGGACACCTCTGGTGGCCGATCCGGGCTATCAGCTGGGGCGCGCGGCCATCGAGGCGGATGTGTCCGTTTTTACCGCGCCGGGCCCTTCGGCGGCACTGGCCGCGCTGACCATCTCGGGTCTGCCTTCGGACCGCTTCCTGTTCGCAGGCTTCCCGCCGCGGACCTCGAAGGCAAAGCAGGAGTGGTTCCGCACGATGGATAACGCCTCCGCGACGATGATTTTCTACGAAAGCCCGAAGCGGGTGAAGGACACGCTCGAGGATCTGGGCGCGGCTTACGGGTTCGATCGTCAGGTGGTGATCTGCCGTGAACTGACCAAGCGTTTCGAGGAGGCGTTGCGCGGCACCGTGGCGGAATTGCAGGCGGCTCTGGCCGATCGCGAGATCAAGGGCGAGATCGTGATTCTCGTGGATCGTGCGGGCAAGCGCGAGGCGGTGCCCGAGGATATCGAGGCGGCGCTGCGCAAGCTGTTGCCCGATATGAGCGTGAAGGATGCCTCTGCCGAGGTGGCCCAGCATTTCGGGCTCAAACGCCGTGAGGTCTACCAGATCGCGCTCGGTATGGCCGAGAAATGAGCCAGGCGCCCGGCGATACGCCCGAGGACCGACGCCGTCATGCGCGGGGTCTTCGGGCGCATCTGTCAGGCGAGGTGGCCGAGGCGCAGGTGGCCCGTCACTATGAGGCCCTGGGTTTTGTCTGCCGCGAAACCCGCTGGCGTGGCCCCTATGGCGAGATCGACCTGATCATGGAGGGGTCGTGCCTTGCCTTTGTCGAGGTGAAGCGCGCCCGAACCTTCGCGCAGGCGGCCCCGAGGCTTGCGCCCGCGCAAGTGGCCCGTATCGGGCGGGCGGCGCTTGACTACATTGCCCGCCATCCCGATCTGCGCGTAAAAGCGATGCGCTTCGATCTGGCGCTGGTGGATGGCAAGGGCGAGATCCGGCTGATCCCCGATGCCTTCCGTTTCGATCAAGGGCTGTGATCTGTGGAAATTCGAACATCCCCTCCGATCACAGCAAGATTGCATGTGCTTATCATTTCGGTGCACTAAGTCTGCAAACGAAAGGGGGCGCGTATGGCCTTGAAAGTTGCAATCCAGATGGACCCGATCGGTCCGATCAATATCGACGCGGACAGCACCTTCCGCATTGCCGAGGAAGCGCAGGCGCGCGGGCACGAGCTGTTCTACTACACGCCCGACCAGCTGAGCTACCGCGAGGGCGCGATCTATGCCCGTGGCTGGCCGCTGACCGTGCGTCGCGAGAAGGGCAACCATTTCACGCTTGGCGAGAAGCAGGATGTCGACCTGTCGACCTTCGATGTGGTCTGGCTGCGGCAGGATCCGCCTTTCGACATGGGCTATATCACCACCACCCATCTGCTGGACCGCATCCATCCGAAGACCCTCGTGGTCAACGACCCCTTCTGGGTGCGCAATTCGCCGGAGAAGCTCTTGGTGCTGAACTTCCCCGAGCTGACGCCGCCCACCATGATCGCCCGCGATCTGACCACGCTGCGTGAGTTCAAGCAGAAGCACGGCGATATCATCCTCAAGCCGCTCTATGGCAATGGCGGAGCGGGCGTGTTCCGTCTGGACCCGAACGATCGCAACCTCGCCTCGCTGCACGAGCTGTTCTCGGGCATCAACCGCGAGCCGCTGATCGCGCAGAAATTCCTCCCCGCCGTGTCCAAGGGCGACAAGCGCATCATTCTGGTCGATGGCGAGCCCGTGGGGGCGATCAACCGCGTGCCTGCCGAGGGCGAGACGCGCTCCAACATGCATGTGGGTGGCCGCCCCGAGAAGGTGGAGCTGACCGAGCGTGACCGCGAGATCTGCGCCAAGATCGGCCCCTATCTGCGCGAGAAGGGCCAGATTTTCGTCGGTATCGACGTGATTGGTGACTGGCTGACCGAGATCAATGTGACCTCGCCCACCGGTATTCAGGAACTCGAGCGGTTTGATGGTGTGAATATCACCTGCAAGATCTGGGAGGCCATCGAGGCCCGCCGTTCGCAGACCGGCGCCTGAGGCGCATACCAGAGGAACCGGCGGATGAGCTTGCGCGTGCGGATGTTCAACATGATGCTGCGCCATATGGTCAAACGCCGGTTCCGCAGGATTACAGGCCCCCATGAGGCCCGTGCGGCACTCGAGGGGGGCACCCACCGGCTCCCCATCCCGTCGGGCCTGCTGGTGCAGCGACGCGATCTGGGCGCAGTGCCTGCGCTTTCCGTACGCGCGGGCGTGATCCGCGATTATACTCATGCCGTTCTCTATCTGCATGGCGGGGCCTATCTGGCGGGTTCGGCATGGCATTACCGCGGGCTTGCGGGCGAGATCTCACGCCATCTGGGCGCGGAGGTGATCCTGCCCGAATACCGTCTGGCTCCCGATCATCCGCTGCCTGCCGCCCCCGAGGATGCGCTGGCGGCATGGGACGGGCTGCTGGCCAAGGGCTTCCTGCCGCAGGATATCGCGATTGCGGGAGACAGTGCAGGGGGCGGGCTGGCATTGGGGCTGTTGGCGCGGCTCTGTGCGCGGGGCACGCCGCCTGCCGCGACCTGTGTGATGTCACCATGGACCGATCTGGCGGGGCAGGGCGCCTCGTTGCGCGAGAATGCGGAGGCCGACCCGATCCTGCCCGCCGAGCAGTTCGGCACGCTGGTCGATATGCTGCTGGCGGGGGCTGCGCCGGATGATCCGTTGATCTCGCCGCTCTATTCGCGGTTCGATGGTGCGGGGCCGGTGCTGATCCAGCACAGCCTGACCGAGATCCTATGCGATGACAGCCTGCGCATGGCCGACCGGCTGCGCGGTTTCGGGGTGGATGTCACGGTGCAGAGCTGGCCCGACACGCCGCATGTCTGGCAGATCTTTGCCCGCTACCTGCCCGAGGCCGAAGAGGCGATCGAGGATCTGTCACGCTTTATTCGCCGGGCATGGACTGCGGGGCCGCCAGCAGAAGGCGGTAGCTGACCGCCTCTGAGATATGCGCCTTCTGCACATGCTCGACGCCCGCCAGATCGGCAATGGTGCGCGCAACCCGCAGGATGCGGTGATAGCCCCGCGCCGAGAGCCTCAGCCGCTCGGCAGCGCGGGCCAGCACCGCCTCGCCCTCTGCATCGGGGCGCGCGATCTCGTCCAGAAACTGGCCGGAGACATCGGCGTTGGCGCGGATTTCCGGGTGATCGGCATAGCGCCGCGCCTGTCTGTCGCGTGCGGCAGAGACACGGGCCCGCACCGTGTCACTTGCTTCCCCCGTAGGCAGGGCCGCAAGCTCGCTATAGGCGACGGGGGGCACCTCGATACGCAGATCGAACCGGTCCAGAAGCGGCCCAGACAGCTTGCCCAGATACTCCGCCCCGCAGTCGGGCGCACGCGGGCAGGCGCGGGAGGCCTCCCCCAGATGGCCACAGCGACAAGGATTGGCCGCCGCCACCGCCAGAAACCGCGCCGGATAGGTCAGATGCGCATTGGCGCGCGACACGCTGACCTCGCCGCTCTCGATGGGCTGGCGCAGGGTCTCCAGCACATTACGCTGGAATTCAGGCAGCTCGTCCAGAAACAGCACCCCGTTATGGGCCAGACTGATCTCGCCCGGCCCCGCGCCGCGTCCGCCCCCCACAAGGGCGGCCATGGAGGCGGTGTGATGGGGCGCGCGATAGGGGGCAGTGCGCGAGAGCCCCTCCTCGGGCAGCTGTCCGGCGACCGACTGGATCACCGATGTTTCCAGCGCTTCGGAGGCGGTTAGAAGCGGCATGATGCCGGGCAGACAGCGCGCCAGCATGGATTTTCCCGATCCGGGCGGGCCGACCATCAACAGGTGATGGCGGCCAGCGGCAGCAATTTCCAGCGCCCGGCGGGCGCGGGCCTGCCCTTTGACATCAGCGAGATCATGTCGGCTCTGCGCAATTGCCGCAGGGGAAGGCGTGGCGGGTAACAAAGGGGCAGTGCCGCTCAGATGGCGCACCATCGCATCCAGATGGCTGGCGGCAAAGACCAGATCGCGCCCGGCCCACGCAGCCTCTGCCGCGCAGCCTGCGGGGCACAGAAGGACACGGTCATGGGCTGCGGCACTCATCGCGCTGGGAAGCGCGCCGGGCACGGCGACGAGCCGCCCGTCGAGCGATAGCTCGCCAATTGCCGTCACGCCGATGGTCCGGTCTCCGGGCACGATCCCCATCGCACCCAGCAGGGCCAGCGCGATCGGCAGATCGTAATGCGCACCGGATTTGGGCAGGTCGGCAGGGGCCAGATTGACGGTGATCCGTTCCAGCGGCAGCGCGATCGACAGTGCCGAAAGCGCAGCCCGGATCCGCTCGCGTGCCTCGCTCACGGCTTTGTCGGGCAATCCCACGATGGAGAACCCGGGCAATCCGGGCGACAGGGCGCATTGGATCTCGACCGGCACGGCCTCCACCCCTTCGAATGCGGTGGTATATATCGTTGCAACCATGCTCCGGCCTCTCGGGAAGGGATCTGACGATAGTAGATGAAATCATCATTCACGCAATGGTTGTGTTTATTTGCGGCTTTTTGCCGATGCGGCCCGGTTTTTTGCGCGGCAAGGCTTGACCCGAAAGATTTTTATTAGAGCTATGAATATAAATGATTTTATAGCAACTTTTTGAAAGTACTGCCGCGGTTTTCCGGCAAATATTAAGATTTTCTCGCGGTTTCGCGGAACCGTTCCGCGCGTTGCGCATTGTGTCCGTGTGAAACGGATTTGAATGCGGGCGTCTGCCTTGCTTGAGCCCCGGGAGACGATTTGATGGCACTCGATGGTATGACGGATGAAACCCTACCGCGTCGCGCAATGAAGGCGGAATTCCTTGATGCGGAGACCGAGCTTGCGCTGGCAAAGGCATGGCGCGACAATCGTGACGAGGTTGCCCTGCACCGTCTGATCAATGCTTACATGCGGCTGGCGATCTCGATGGCGGCCAAGTTCCGCCGTTATGGCGCCCCGATGAACGATCTGATCCAGGAAGCGAGCCTCGGCTTGATGAAAGCCGCCGAGAAGTTCGACCCTGAACGTGGCGTTCGTTTCTCGACCTATGCGGTCTGGTGGATCAAGGCTTCGATCCAAGAATTCGTGATGCGCAACTGGTCGATGGTGCGCACCGGTTCGACCTCCTCGCAGAAGGCTTTGTTTTTCAATATGCGCCGTGTGCAAGCCCAGATCGAGCGCGAGGTCGAGGCCGAGGGTGGCAAGATCGACGCGGCGACGCTGCGCAAGCGTGTGGCCGAGGAGATCGGCGTTCCGCTGGCGGATGTGGAAATGATGGAAGGTCGTCTGTCGGGCAGCGATTTCTCGCTGAACGCCACGCAATCTTCCGAAGATGAAGGCCGCGAATGGGTCGACACGCTCGAGGACGAGAATGCCGACACCGAACGCACTGTCTCTGCCGACCAGGATGGTATTACCCTGCGGGCATGGTTGGGCGAAGCGATGGGCCGTCTGACCGAGCGCGAGCGCTACATCATCCGCGAGCGCCGTCTGATCGAGGATCCGCGCACGCTGGAAAGCCTCGGGCAGGAGCTTGGTCTCTCGAAGGAGCGTATCCGCCAGCTCGAGGCACAGGCGTTCGGCAAGATGCGCAAGAGCCTCGAGACGCATGGCTCCGAGGTACAGACCCTCTTCGCCTGAGCGGACCGGTTTCTCCGTCGTAAAAGGTGATACCTATTGTTCTCCCTGTTGGAAGCAGCTTCCAGCTTGTCTCGGCCCGGCGTTCTGCGTCGGGCCATTTTTCATTGATGGGCTCCCGAGACGCTTCGGGGCAGGCGGGGCGCTTGCACGCCCGCCCGCTTGGCCTTAGACCTGAAGATCGTTTCGGGAAGATCGGTTCGAGCGGAGACAGACCATGCTGGACGGCAAACGCATAGCACTGATCATTGGCGGCGGGATCGCGGCATTCAAGGTGCCGGAGCTGATCCGGATGTTGCGCGCGCAGGGCTGTGCAGTGACGCCGATTGTCACGAAGGCGGGAGCCGAGTTTGTAACGCCCCTGACGATTTCGGTCGTGGCGGGCGAGCCTGCGCATGACGATCTCTTTGATGTCAGCCGCGAGGCCGAGATCGGCCATATCCAGATGTCGCGCGATGCCGATTTGCTGGTTGTGGCGCCTGCGACCGCCGATCTGATGGCGAAGATGGCGCAGGGGGTGGCCAATGATCTGGCCTCGACGTTGCTGCTGGCCACCGACAAGCCCGTGCTGATCGCGCCCGCGATGAACGTGCGCATGTGGGACCATCCCGCGACGCAGCGCAATATCCGTCAGCTACAGGCCGACGGGGTGCTGTTTGCGGGGCCGGCCGACGGCTCGATGGCCTGTGGTGAATTCGGTCCGGGCCGGATGAGCGAGCCCGCCGATATTCTGGCCTCGATCCGTGCGGCGCTGGCGCATGGCCCGCTGAAGGGCCGCCATATCGTGGTCACTTCGGGCCCGACCCACGAGCCCATCGATCCGGTGCGCTATATTGCCAACCGCTCCTCGGGGGCGCAGGGCACGGCGCTGGCGGGGGCATTGCGCGATCTGGGTGCGCAGATCACCTTCATCACGGGGCCTGCGAGCGTTCCGCCGCCCATGGGAGTGAAGGTGGTGCGGGTCGAGACCGCGCGACAGATGCAGGCAGCCGTCGAGGCGGCGTTGCCCGCCGATGCGGCCGTTTTTGCTGCGGCCGTAGCCGATTGGCATGTGCTCAATGCAGGTGCGCAGAAGATGAAGAAGGACGGTACGGGCCGTGCGCCCGCGCTCGAATTCGGCGAGAACCCCGATATTCTGGCGCAGGTCGCGCAGATGGAAACGGGGCGGCCCCCCTTGGTGGTGGGCTTTGCAGCCGAGACGGAAAAGGTTATGGAGCACGCGACCGCCAAGCGGGCACGCAAGGGCTGCGACTGGATCGTGGCCAATGATGTGAGCCCCGCGACCGGTATCATGGGTGGCACCGAGAATGCCGTGACGATTATTGATGCGCAGGGTCCCGAGACCTGGCCGCGCCTTGCCAAGGAAGAGGTGGCCCGCCGTCTGGCCGCGCGCATCGCTTCCGCTTTGACGACGAAGGAATGACGATGGAAATCCGCTTCAAACGCGCCGAGGGCAATCTGGATCTGCCTCTGCCGAGCTATGCGACCGCCGGTGCCGCCGGTATGGATCTGCGGGCCTTCCTGCCCGACGGGCCGATCACTTTCGAGCCGATGCAGTTCGAGTTTATCTCGACGGGGTTCCATGTGGAACTGCCCGCAGGCACCGAGATGCAGATCCGCCCGCGCTCGGGCCTGGCGCTGAAGCACGGCTTCATCATTCCCAACAGTCCCGGCACGGTGGATGAGGATTATCGCGGCGTGGTGCAGATCGGGCTGATGCTTCTGGGCAAGGTGCCGTTCCGCATCTCGCATGGCGACCGGATCGCGCAGGCGGTGATCGCGCAGGTGCACCGCTTTGATGTGACCGAGGTGGGAACGCTGTCCGATACCGCCCGTGGTGCAGGTGGCTTCGGCTCGACCGGTATCGGCTGATGACGGGCCTCTCCGACCGCGAGCTAGAACGTTATATGCGCCACATCCTGTTGCGGGAAGTGGGCGGCACCGGCCAGCGGCGGTTGAAAGAGGCGCATGTTGTTGTTGTGGGCGCAGGCGGGCTTGGCGTGCCTGTGCTCATGTATCTGGCCGCAGCCGGTGTGGGGCGGATCACGGTCATCGATGATGACCTCGTGTCGCGGTCGAACCTCCAACGGCAGGTGATCTATACCGAAGCCGATATCGGCCAGCCCAAGGTCGGGGTCGCCGCCCGCTGGTTGGCGGCACAAAACCCCGATGTTGAAATTCTGCCAGTCGAGGCGCGTCTGACGCCCGATATGGCGACGGATATGTTCGGAACCTGCCAGCTCGTGGTGGATGGGTGCGATAATTTTCCGACCCGCTATATGGTCAATCAGGCTTGCGTCACGGCCCGCGTGCCGCTCCTTTCAGGGGCGATCACGCAATGGGAGGGGCAGCTCTCGCTCTATGATCCGGCCCGTGACGCGCCGTGCTTTGCCTGTATCTTCCCCGAAGCTCCCGCCGAGGGGCTGGCACCTACCTGCGCCGAGGCTGGTGTCATTGGCGCATTGCCGGGCGTGGTGGGGGCGCAGATGGCCGCCGAGGCGATCAAGGAGATCACAGGGACGGGACAAAGCCTGCGCGGCCGGTTGCAGCTGATCGATATGCTCTGGGGCGAGAACCGGCGGATCAGCTTGGCGCGGCGTGCCGATTGTGCGGTCTGCGGGGGAATTCACCCGCCCGTGTAAAGCGGCCCCTTTCCATAGCTGCGCCAAGCGCCTAGCTTCATTGGAAAGGAGATCCGCATGACAAATCCGCTTCTGGCCGACTGGACCGGCCCGTTTTCGCTCCCCCCTTTCGCGCAGATGGAGGATGACCAGTTCGGTCCCGCCATCGAGACCGGCCTGACTGTTGCCCGAGCCAATATCGCGGCGATCGCGGCCAATCCCGAACCGCCGACATTCGCCAATGTCATCGAGGCGCTGGAGGAGGCCGAGGCGCTCCTGAACCGAGTCGCGGGGCTGTTTTATACTGTGTCGGGTGCCGATAGCACGCCTGCGCGTGAGGCGCTGATGCGGGATCTGGCGCCCAAAATGGCGGCCTTCTCGTCGGAAATCATCATGAACGAGGCGCTCTACCAGCGGATCGCTGTGCTCTGGCGGGCGCGGGAGGCGCAGGGGTTGACGCCCGAGCAGGACCGGATGCTGGAGCTGTATCACCGTATGTTCATCCGTGCGGGGGCGGCGCTTTCGGGGGCGGAGGCCGCGCGGATGGCCGAGATCAAATCGCGTCTTGCGGTGCTTTATACCCAGTTCTCGCAGAACCTTCTGGCCGATGAACGCGCATGGTCGCATCCCCTGACCGAAGAGGATCTGGCAGGGCTTCCGTCCTCGCTTGCCGCAGCTGCGCGGGCAGCAGGCGAGGAGCGCGGCGAGGCAGGCCCCGTCCTGACGCTCTCGCGCTCGCTGGTGGTGCCCTTCCTGCAGTTCTCCGACAATCGCGAGCTGCGCCGGATCGCCTACGAGGCATGGACCGCGCGCGGGGCCAATGGCAACGAGACCGATAATACCGAACTGCTGAACGAGATCCTCAGCTTGCGCGAGGAACGCGCCAAGCTGCTGGGATACGAGAGTTTTGCGGCCTACAAGCTCGAGACCGAAATGGCGGGCAGCCCAGATAATGTGCGTGGGTTGCTGATGGGCGTCTGGGGGCCTGCCAAGGCGGCGGCCGAGGCCGATGCCGACGTGCTGACCGAGATGCTGCATAAGGATGGCACCAATGGTCCACTCGAGCCGTGGGACTGGCGCTATTATTCGGAAAAACGCCGCGTGGCGGAGTTCGATTTCGACGAGGAGGCACTGAAACCCTATCTCTCGCTCGATGCGATGATCGGCGCGGCCTTCGACGTGGCCAACCGGCTCTTCGGGCTGGAATTCAGCGAGATCGACGGGCCGTTCTACCACGCGGATGTGCGCGGCTGGGAGGTGACCCGCAAGGGCCAGCATATCGCGGTGTTCTTGGGGGATTATCATGCGCGCGGGTCCAAACGCTCGGGCGCGTGGTGCACCGCGATGCGCTCGCAGAAGAAGCTCGGTGGCGAGACCCGGCCCATCGTGATGAATGTGTGCAACTTCGCCAAGGGCGATCCGACGCTTCTGAGCCATGACGATGCGCGGACCCTGTTCCACGAATTCGGCCATGCGCTGCACCAGATGCTGTCGGATGTGACCTACGAGTTCATCTCGGGCACTTCGGTCGCGCGGGACTTCGTGGAGCTGCCGAGTCAGCTTTACGAGCATTGGCTGGATGTGCCGGAGGTGCTGCAGAAACACGCCCGCCATTACAAAACGGGCGAGGCCATCCCGCAGGACCTTCAGGACAAGCTGAAGGCTGCCGCGACCTATGATCAGGGATTCTCGACGGTGGAATATCTGGCCTCGGCGCTGGTGGATCTGGACTTCCACGAGGGGGCCGCGCCCAAGGATGCGCTGGCCCGTCAGGCGGAGGTTCTGGCGGAGATCGGCATGCCCCATGCGATCCGTATGCGCCATGCCGCGCCGCATTTCGGGCATGTCTTCTCGGGCGATGGCTATAGCGCGGGCTATTACAGCTATATGTGGTCCGAGGTGATGGATGCCGATGCCTTCGAGGCGTTCGAGGAAGCGGGCGGGCCGTTTGACCCTGCCATGGCCGAGAAGCTCGAGGACTGGATCCTTTCGAAAGGCGGCTCGCAGGAGGCCGAGACGCTCTATAAGGGCTTCCGTGGACGGATGCCGGGCGTCGAGGCGTTGTTGAAGGGGCGTGGCCTGCTGGACAAGGTCTGAGTAAAGAGCCAGCCCTTCGGGGCTGGTTTTTAATTGGCGGGGCGCCAGACATCCTTGTGGATGATAACATCCGCATTGGGATAGGCGTCGATGATCTCGTGCTTCAGACGGGCGGCGATATCATGCGCCTCCTCGAGGGTCTGCCCGCCCTCCAGCTCCACATGCAGCTGCACGAACATGGTCGCGCCTGCGGTGCGGGTCTTAAGATCGTGGAAGGCCATGACCCCCTCATGCTCGGTGGCGATGCGCTCGATATCGGCGATGATCTCGGGCGCGACCGCCCCGTCCATCAGCGCGTTCCAGCCCCCCGTGCCGATGCTCCATGCGCCCTTGAGCATGACGAGCGCCGCGATCAGTGCCACGATCGGATCGACGCGCTGCCAGCCGAAGGTCTGGGCCGCCCAGAGCGCGAAGATCGCCCCGAGTGCGGGGATCATATCGCCGACATAATGCAGCCGGTCAGCGGCGACGACCTTGTTGCCGGTCTTCTTTGCCACGCGGCCCTGCCAGATCACCAGCGCGAGCGTCAGCACGATCGAGACCACCATGACGGTGATCCCTGCGCCTTCCGAGCCGATATGCTGGGTGCCCGGCGTCAGCAGGCGCTCGATGGAGGTCCAGATGATGATGCCGGCACTGGCCGCGATGAAAAGCGACTGGCCGAGCGAGACGAGATCCTCGGCCGAGCCATGCCCGAAACTATGGTCGTGATCGGCGGGTTTTGCGGCATAGAGGATAGTCAGGAGGCCAAGAACCGAAATCAACAGATCCAGCGCACTATCGGCCAGCGAGGCCCCGATCGAGAGCGACCCCGTTTGCCAGAGCGCCCATGATTTGAGGACCACGAGGATGCTGGCAACCGCGACAGAGGCCAGACCGGCAGAGCTGTTGAGTTTAACGCTTTCGGAATCATACATCCTGAAAGTCCTTCGTTGCGCGCGGATCTCCCTGCGCGAAGACCTAGCCCAACCTCCCCGAGCCGTAAAGGTTCTTAGTCCCTGATCTCGTCGGGATCGACGCCCCAGATCGCGGATTTCTTGACCCAGCCCTCGGCCCCGTCGGCGCGGATGTCGCACCAGTTCAGGCTGCATTTTCCCAGATGCAGGATGGCCCCCGATTCCGCACGCGCCGTAATGGCCGAGGTGTCATCGGGCTTGGCATGCAGATCGGCGACCGCGTCCTGAATGACCACGGTCCGCACGCCGGAAATCAGTGCGTAATGCACCCAGCCGCCCGCACCGTCACGGTCCTCGACGCGGCGCCAGTTGCCATATTCGGCGGTGACCTTCAGGGGCATGCCGCGATGCTTGAACACCCAGTCGATCCGGTGCGAGAGCGAGGGCCCGCGGCGCGCATTGCCCGCCGAGGTCTTTAGCGAGACGAAACGCGGGATCGGCAGGTTGGTATTGGAACCCAGCTTCACCTTGCCCGCGTCCTTGCCCGCCGGTGCCAGATCCATTTCGGGCGCGGGACCACTATCCTCGTCGGATAATATACCACTTTCGTCCGCGCTCTCTTGCGCATGGGAGTAATGGCCATAGACTAGTGTCAGGAATGTGGCCGAAAGTATGGTCATACAAATGGCGCGCAAAAGTGCCTGTTTCGTAATCATGCTGTTACTGCCCATATGGTGGTGGTTTCGGTGCGCAACAAAATTGCGACAATATGGTGTATTTTGCCATTTTCTGCCTCGGTGGGTCTTGTATCTTCAACCCTTGAGGCGCAGTTTGCCCTTAAGCACGGAGAGTTGGAAGAGGGGGAGGAGGCGCCATGCCGAACCAGCGTTTGAGTGTTGTCGTCACGCGACGGTTGCCCGAGGTCGTGGAGACGCGGATGAAGGAACTGTTCGATGTAGAATTGCGCGACACCGATGCGCCGATGACGCGCGACGAGCTGGTCGCGGCGATGAAACGCGCCGATGTTCTGGTCCCGACGCTGACCGACAAGATTGATGCCAATATGCTGGCGCAGGCCGGTGAGGGGTTGAAACTGATCGCGAATTTCGGGGCAGGGATCGACCATATCGATGTGGCCACGGCCCGTCAGCGCGGCATTCTGGTGTCGAACACTCCGGGCGTCGTGACCGAGGACACCGCCGATATGACGATGGCGCTGGTGCTGGCGGTGACGCGGCGCATCCCTGAAGGTCTCGCGATTATGCAGTCGGGCCGCTGGGAGGGCTGGTCGCCTACCGCTTATTTGGGCGGACGAATCGGTGGCAAACGGCTGGGGATTCTGGGCATGGGCCGGATCGGGCAGGCGGTGGCGCGGCGCGCGCGCGCGTTTGGCATGCAGATCCATTACCATAACCGTCGCAGGCTTCGCTCCGAGATCGAGGAGGGGCTGGAGGCCACTTATTGGGAGAGCCTCGACCAAATGGTCAGCCGTGTCGATGTGATCTCGGTGAACTGTCCGCATACGCCCTCGACATTCCATCTGCTCAATGCCCGACGGCTCAAGCTGATGAAACCTTCGGCGGTGGTGGTGAATACCTCGCGCGGCGAGGTGATCGACGAGAATGCCCTGACGCGGATGCTGCGTTCGGGCGAGATCGCCGGTGCTGGGCTTGATGTCTTCGAAGGACGCCACGAGATCAACCCACGCCTGCGTGAGCTGCCCAATGTGGTGCTGCTGCCGCATATGGGCTCTTCGACCATCGAGGGGCGCATCGAGATGGGCGAGAAGGTGCTTCTCAATATCAAGACCTTTGCCGATGGCCACCGGCCACCGGATCAGGTTCTGCCCTCGATGTTGTAACCGGAGCGGCTGCCGTTAATGCGGTAGCGCCTGATACAGGGTGATGGCGTGATCATGCGGCAGCGCGATGGCGTCCATGGGGCTCGGGCGGCGTTGGCAGAATTCGAGATAGGCCATGACCGCCGGATCCTCCGCCAGGCCCAGCAGCCAGAACGGGCCCTCGGGGCAGGGCCGGACCAGCTGTGTCGCAGGGTCATGCCAAGTCAGCTCCGGAAACCGCAGCGCCATATTGCCCGCGATGATCTCCTTGGCCAGCACTGTGCCGGTCAGGTTTTCTGCCGCCAGTGCCTCCTGCAGACCGTCGAGATCAAGGCTCTTGAAGGGCGGGTCGGTTTTCAGCATCACACCCATCGCCACGCAGAGCAGCACGGGCAGACAGAGGGTTGCGGCAACAAGGCCGATGCGCCGTCGGCGCCCGAGCCGGTCCAGCACCCAGAGCGCGGCCATCGGCACGAGTATCACGAGGATCGGCAAGAGCCAGCGCAGTCGCAACTCGGTCGCGCCGCTGAGGAGCCCGCCTGCGAGGATCAGCATCAGGGTCAGCCCCACGATGCCGAGCACGACGCCCAGTTCGGTGCGGCGCAGCGGTCCGCTTTCTCCTGCATCGTGTCTGGTGGGTTTGTGCAGCGTGCTGAGCGCGAAGGCGCCAAGCACGAGCATGGGAAGCGCAAGGAATGTGAGGACGGATGTGGCGGTGCTGCTCAGGAACAGCCCCGCCGAGACGAGCGGCCCTTGTCCTCCCTCGAAATCCAGCTTGTCAGCGGAGGCGAGGGCCACCGCCGCATGACGGGCGATCCAGCTGAAGGTGGGCAGGCAGATCGCCAGCGGCAGCACCAGCCAGAGAAGTGCCTTGCGGTCGTGGAGCAGTCTGCGGCCGCCCGCGCTCAGGAGAAGGCTGCCGAACCCTGCCAGCAGCAGGGGGGCGAACGACCATTTTGTCAGAAGACCCAGTCCCGCAATCAGGCCGAGCGCCGCGTAATTGCCAAGGCTCGGGCGTTCGCGCAGCCGCAAGAGCGCCCAGAAGAAGGCCAGAGCGGCGATGGTGACGGTGACATTATGGGTCCGGATGCGTTGGCTTTCCCAGACCAGCTCGGGTAGCCAGAACAGCATTAGCGTCGCAAGCCCAGCCATCCAGATCCGCGTTGGCGGCACCCAGCGTCGCATCAGCGCGAAGCTCAGAGCGAAGGTGGCCCAGAGGGTCAGCGCCTTGAGGATGGCCAGCCCGGCCACCGAGGGGCCTGTGAGCAGAAACACAAGACGCTGTAACCAGATATATAGCGGGGGCTGGGGGCCGTAGCCCCATGACCATCCCTGAGCCCAGAGAAAGGCCTCGGCCTCGTCGATATTCAACCGGTCTCCGAACAGGATACGGAGTGCTGCCTGCACTGCGAAATACAGCCCGAAAAGGCCCAACCAGATCGGGGATTTGTTCAGCAGTGACACGACAGGCGGGCTCCGGAGCAGAAACGGTTCTGTGATGTTTGAAGCCTAAGCCGCGTGGGCGCAAATGAAAAAGGCCCGGAGAGTGCTCCGGGCCTTGGTCAAATGTGTATACTATCAGCCGGTGTAGGCGGGCATCTGCTCCAGCTCGTCCTGAGTGGCGGCCACATGGATCGAGAGGCCGTCATCGGCTTTCATCACTTCCATCTGGTCGGGCGTCAGCGCGACGGATTTTGCACCCATCCCGAGGAAGCCACCGACACTGACCACCACTTGCGTGACACCATCATTGCTGTCGGTCACAACATCGGTGACCTTGCCGATGGACTCGTCATTCGGGCCGTAGACAGTCTGACCCTCCAGGTCTGCAGCCTTGACGGTGTTCCAGTCGGTCACCGGCGTGCCCTCGGGGTTGGCGGGCGTATCGGCTGCGGTCGTCATATCGGCCTTGGTATCATCGGCTGCATCGGCCATGTCATTGCCGGCCTGATCCATCGCGGTGCCCGCCTCGGCGGTTTTGTCCTTGGTCCAGTCAGCGGCATCTTTGGCAGCCCCCGAAACAGCGGCACCCGCAGCGGCAGCTTTTTCCTTGGTCCAGTCGGCAGCATCGCCTGCCGCGTCGGCTACGTCATTGCCGGCATCGCTGGCCACAGTCGTGGTGTTCTCAGCGGCATTCTCCATGCCGTTTCCAGCGGCATTGGCGGCCTGATCCATGTCATCCATGGCCGGCGAATAAGCTGGAGCGTTTTCCAGCGAAGCTTTGTCGCCCTTCATCACCAGGCGGTAATCCGAGCCCATGCTGCCTTCGGCCGAGACCATCTGCAGCGCATCGAGGTTAACAGCCACGGTTTTCTCGCCAATCCCGAGGAATCCGCCGACATCAACCAGGACAGCTTCGACATCGCCATTATTTCCGACGATCATATCACTGACCTCGCCGATATCATCCATATCGGTATCCGCCGTCACATCCGCATCGGTCGAGGCGGTCGCATAGACGCGCTTACCGATGAAATCGGACGCCATGACGGCATCCGGTACGGACTTGAAGAACGTATCATTGCCTTGGACCTGCGCGGAGGCGGCAGCATTGGTATCGGTCGACTGGGCCATAACCGGCAAAGCGGCCATGACGGTGATTGCGGTGGTTGCAAGAAGCTTTTTCATAGTCTCTTCTCCCTTAAACTCTGCAGGGCCCGGCGAGTGTTTCGCAGCGGGTGTGGCCTGCTGTATCGGGGAAGAAACTGCGACCGGTGCGTTTTGGATCCCTGCAGACCGGTCACAAGATTTTCAGGCATGTGCGGGCGTGTCGGTGGGAACCCGCCGATGCCCGCTTTACCGCAGCGGTGGGTGGACCGGTCAGAACGACATCGCCAGATGGGTGGAGACCAACCCGTTGGCATCGAAGATCTGTGTGCCACCACCGGTGCGCGGCGGGCTGGTCGCGGTGTCGCCGCCGACGCTCCAGACGGGGCCAGTGGCGTTGAGGCTCTGATATGCGCTTTGCGCGCGCAGGCTTGTGGTCCTGTCCTGCAGGTTGCCATCGAGCCCGATGGTGAAGATGTTCTGCGCGGTATTGGTGTTTGCGCCGGAGGGCGTCTCCGTGCGGTTGGCGACCTGTTCGACGGGCACCACCACCGGTGCGGTGTAGGAGGGCGTGCCGGAGCGGGGACGTGTGGCGCTGCCTTTATCCGCGGTGGTCAGCATGCCGCTCAGCGCGGGTTCGACCACAAGCCCCACCTGCGCGGTCTCCGTCTTCACGCTGGTCTGGGCAGGCGTCACCCCCTTGGTCAGCTGCTCGGGGGTGGCACCTGACAGGCTTGCAGGCGCGTCGCTCTCGTCCATCTGGGCGGCAAAGCCCTGCGCGGCATTGCCGCTTTTCTGCTGGTTGAGCCAGAGCTTATGAACGGAGCTGACGAGGCTGGAAAGATAGTGCGACAGCGACATGACGGGCCTTTTGGTTAAAAGGGGGCTAAAGAATTAGGATGTTATTGATATATCCCGATGCGGCTTCCCTTGCGACAGTTTCATGTGCAGTTGGTAAACGCCCGCAGCCACGGCCGCTCCTTTATCACGCGGGACATCACGAGGGGACGCTTTGTCGTTTTTTGCCGCCAAAGGTCGGGCGCGGCGCTCCGCTTCTTTTGGCTTCTGCCAGAAATGGGTGAAAGGCCAACAGGAGATGCCCCCTATGAAAACCCATGTCAAAGCTCTGGTCGTCGGTGGCGGCGCCGTCGGCTGTTCGATCGCCTACCACCTTGCGAAGGCGGGCTGGAAGGATGTGATGCTTGTCGAGCGTGACGAGCTGACCGCAGGTTCCACCTGGCATGCGGCGGGGCTGCTTCCGCTGTTCAACATGGGTTATGCGACGACCCATATCCACAAATATTCGGTGGATTTCTACAAGACGCTGGAGGCCGAGACCGGTCTGAATGCGGGCTTCTCGATCTGCGGCAACCTGCGTATGGCGCAGACCCAGGAGCGGATGGACGAATATCTGCTCTATAGCTCGATCGCCGAGACCGCGGATGTCTACCACGAGTTCCTGACGCCGAAGGAAATGAAGGACCGCTGGCCGCTCCTGAATACCGAAGACCTGATTGGCGCGCTCTTCCACCCGCAGGACGGCTATATCAACCCCGCCGATGTGACGCAGGCCATGGCCAAAGGCGCGCGCCAGCGTGGTGTGGATATTGTCCGTAAACTGCAGGTCAATGCCTATAAGTGGACTGGTTCGGAATGGATCGTGACGCTCGAGAAGATGGTGGACAAGGGCGGTAACCTTGTGGGTTCGGGCGAGATGGTCGATATCCATGCCGAGCATGTCGTCACCGCCACCGGCAACCACGCGCAGCGCACAGCAAAACTTCTGGGCATCAAGATCCCCGCGATTCCCGTGGAACACCAGTTCATCGTGACCGAGCCCGATCCGGCGCTGCTGGCTTACCGTGAGGCGGGCAACCCCGAACACCCGGTGCTGCGGGATTCCGACAGCAAATGGTATGTGCGTGAAGAACGCGGCGGCTGGATCTTGGGCCCCTATGAGCGTGGCGCACCGGCCTGCTTCCGTCATGGCGTGCCCGATAGCTTCCGCGCCGATCTGTTCCCGCTCGATCTGGAGCGGATCGAGGAAGAATATATGTCGATGATCCACCGGATCCCGACCACCGAGACCGCTGGCCTGAAAGACGATTTCAACGGCCCGATCTGCTACACCCCCGATGGCAACCCGCTGGTGGGTCCGGCACCCGGTCTGCGCAATATGTGGCTGGCCGAGGGCTTTAGCTTCGGGATCACTGCCGCAGGCGGCACCGGCTACTATCTGGCGCAAATGATGGTCGAGGGCGAAGCCGAGATCGATATGGCCTCGCTGGACCCCAAACGCTACGGCCAGTGGATGACCAATGAATGGGCGGTGAAGAAGAACGAGGAATGCTACGAGCACGTCTTCATCCTGCACCATCCCGACGAGGAGCGCGAGGCGGCCCGCCCCCTGCGCACCACGCCCAACTACGACGCCCAGATTGCGGAAGGCGCGCAGATGGGTCAGGTCAATGGCTGGGAACGCCCCAACTATTATGGCCCGAAAGATGCGCCCTCGAACTTCGACCATGAAGCGCGTTCGTTCCGCCGTGGCGGCTGGTGGCAATATGCCAAGGACGAGGCCGAGGCGATCCGCAACACGGCCGGTCTGATCGACGCCTCCGCCTTCACCAAGCATCTGGTGCGCGGCCCCGGTGCGACGGCCTTCCTTGATATGTTCACCTGCAACAAACTGCCGAAAGTGGGCCGGATCAACCTGACCTATGCGCTGACGCCTGCAGGCACCACCCGCACCGAATATACCATCGTGCGGATCGCCGAGGACGAATATTACCTGATCTCGGCCGGTGCATGGACGGATTACGACGCCGATTACCTGAAGAAATCGGCCGAGGACTTCCGCGCCAATGGTGGTGACTATCTCGACATCCACGACATCACTACGCAATGGGGTGTCTTCGCGCTGGCAGGGCCCAATGCGCGCGCCATTCTCAACGAGCTGGTCGTGGATGCCGAGCCGGAAACCGTCCTGTCGAACAAGCGCTTCCCGTGGCTCTCGATGCGCAATATCGAGCTGGGCATGTGCCCTGTCCGCGCCGTTCGCGTGGCCTATACCGGCGAGCTGGGTTGGGAGCTGCACTTCCCGATCGAGTTCTCGCGCTATCTTTGGAACGCGCTGCAGGAAGCCGGTGCGGAACATGGCATGAAGCTGGTCGGCGCCCGCGCCCAGAACTGGCTGCGTCAGGAGAAATCCTACCGCGCCTTCGGCAACGAACTGGGCCGCGATGCGACCCCGCTCGAGGCCGGCCTCAACCGCTTCGTGGATCTGGATAAAGAGTTCACCGGCAAGCAGGCGATGCTCGACAAAGGTATCCGTGCGATGTGCGTGACGTTGCTGATCGACGGTCCGGCCGATGCCGATCCGTGGGGCCGCGAGGCGATCAAGCTCGATGGCGAAAAGGTCGGGCGCCTGACCTCGGGTGGCTATTCGGTCGCCTTCGGCAAGCAGATCGGCATGGGCTATGTCCGCCCCGATCTGGCCGAGCCGGGCACCAAGCTGACCGTGCGCATGATGGGGCAGGACTATCCGGCGGAAGTCACCGTCGACAGCCCGCATGACCCCGAGAACACGCGCATCCGCGTGAATGGCTAAAGACAAAGGCCGCCCCTCGGGGCGGCCTTTTCGATTGCGGCGGGTAAGGCTCAGGGCTGCTGGCGGGCGCTATACCAGTTGGCCCAGCCGGTGGGCGATCCTGCAAAGGCGTTCAGATCCACGGTCCCGCCAATCCCCGGCGCGATGCCGGTGCCGGTATATTGCCAGAAAGTCCAGCGCACGCCCGGATAGCGGTCGCGTGGGTGATCTGCCACCGAGCGCAGCCAGAAATCGTAATTCCCCAGCAGTTCCAAATCATTGTCATGCCAGAAATCCACGGTGGAATAGATTACGGGGCGGGTGCCATAATGGGCGGTCACGATATCGAGGAAGGTGCGCATCTCGGCGCGCACCGTCTGCGGATCAGGGAAGCGGCGGCAGGTCTTGGACTGGTGGTTCCATTCGATATCCAGCACGGGCGGCAGATCCCCACGCACACGGGGCACGCGGCTGATATACCATGCGGCCTGTTCCTGCGGGGTGCGGCAGAAGTAATAGAAGTGATACGCGCCCACGGCCACGCCAGCCGCGCGCGCTGCATTGGCGTTCATCCCGTAGCCCGGATCGATATAATCGCCGCCTTCAGTCGCCTTGAGCCACGCGAACCGGATGCCCGAACTGCGAGCGCGGCGCCAGTCGATCAGCCCCTGATAGCGTGCCGCATCGATTCCGTGGATCGGATAATCAGACGGGGATAATTCCCCCCACGGGTGCGGCGACCGGTCTCCGAATTGTAGCGGAATACCGGGCGCGCGATAATTGGCGGCGTCGAGCGAGGACGGATTGGCGAGTTTGCCAACCGTCGGTCCGCTTCCTCCACCACAGCTTGCAAGAGAAAGGGCGAGGCCGCAGGCGGCCAGCAACTTTCGGATAGGGATCATAACCATCTCCATAAGGGATGGCTCAACGTCTCGTATTTTTGTGGAAATGTCATCCCCCGTGAAGGGCGGACATTAATCATATATCGCCGATGCGCATTATTTCGCGAATTCGTCCCATGCCGCGAGTGCATGGCCCGAATACATCACACCCGGACCGCCACTCATCTGGATCGCGACACCGAGAATATCGCCCAGTTCCTCACGCGTGCCGCCGGCTTTGCGGAAGGACTCAACATGCAGGAGGATGCAGGGTTCGCAACGCTGGACAATGGCCATGCCCAGTGCCAGCATCTCTTTCTGTTTCCTGTCAAGAACGCCCGCGCCCTCGACATTTTCAGAGAGCGTACCGAAACCCTGCATCGTTTCGGGAATGGCTTGGACTATGCTGCGCAGCTCCCCGCGCACGGTCGATATCTTGTCTGTATAGCTCATGATGCACCTCACATATTGCATCATGAATATGGCATGGTGAGGCCCTCACTGCGTTGACCTGAGTCAAATGCATATTTTCTAATTTGGAAACGAGGAGGGGTTTGTAAATTAATTGTCCACCAATCCGGCGCAATCTTGGCGATAGAGGAGAGAGCATGGGAGAAACGGATGATTGTGCGACTGGCAGTGATGATACTGGTTCTGGCGAGTGCGACGGGCGCTCGCGCGCAGGATGATCGCACGCAGCAACTTGTGGGCTGCCTCGATGTGCTCTCGGCCTATAGCAGCTGGCTCGAACACGTAGAGGCGATGCGGATGCCCGGCATCTCGAGCGGGTTCTATGGCAATATTGCTCGCGAAATGGCGCGGATCGATAACGGGCGTTACCTGTTACTGACGGATCTCTCCCGCAGCCAGAGCCGCGAGCAGATGGCGGTCTATTTCGACACGCTCGCGACACCGCGCGATGGCGGTTGGATCCTGCTCGCCCCCGAGGACTTCGCTGCGGTAGGGCAGGATATGCGCCACCGCGTCACGCTTTGCGGAGCCATTTTTTTGAGGGAGCAGCGCGAGGCGGCACTGGCCCGATGAAACCGGCCCAATGAAAAAGGCGGCACCAGAGTGCCGCCTTCCTATACCATGTCCTGACGGGTCAGGCCTGTAGCGAGCGCACGATAACATCGCCCTCGGCGCGGCTCTTCATCGCAGCGACAGCTGCGATCGACCCTGCGGCGGTGGTGAAATACGGGATGTGGTCATAGAGCGCGACCGAACGGATTTCACGAGAATCCGAAATCGATTGGTTGCCCTCGGTCGTGTTGAACACGAGTGCGATCTCGCCATTTTTCATGCGGTCCACGATGTTCGGACGGCCTTCATAGACCTTGTTGACCAGCTCCGCTTCAACGCCTTTCTCGGCCAGCCATTTGGCGGTGCCGCGAGTGGCGATAACGGTGAAGCCCATCGAGATGAGATCCTTGGCGGCATCGGCCAGATCTTCCGACTTATCGGCATCCTTGATCGAGATGAATACGCGGCCTTCGACTGGCAGCTGCGTCCCGGCACCCATTTGCGCTTTCAGGAAGGCGCGCGGGAAGTTGCGGTCCCAGCCCATAACCTCGCCGGTCGAGCGCATCTCCGGACCAAGCAGCGTGTCCACACCCGGGAAACGGGCGAAGGGCAGGACCGCTTCTTTCACCGAATACCAAGGGGTAATCGGGTCGGCCAAGGTCATCTCGTCGGCATAGGGCAGGTCGTCTTCGGGGCCGGCATCCGCCGGATAGGGCGCACGCTCGGGGAAGGCCGACATCGGCTCGCCCGCCATCAGGCGCGCCGCGATCGACGCAATCGCCGAGTCGGTTGCTTTGGCCACGAAGGGCACCGTGCGCGAGGCGCGCGGATTGACTTCGAGCACATAGATCACGCCGTCCTTGATCGCGAACTGGACGTTCATCAGACCTTTGACGTTCAGACCAAGCGCAAGCTTGACGGTTTGCTCCTTCAGCTCGGCGATCATCTCTTTCGAGAGCGAATAGGGGGGCAGCGAGCAGGCCGAGTCGCCCGAGTGGACGCCCGCTTCCTCGATATGCTGCATGATCCCCGCAACATGGACGGTCTCGCCATCCGACAGCGCGTCGACATCGATCTCGATAGCGCCGGTCAGATAGCTGTCGAGCAGCACGGGGCTATCACCCGACACCACCACGGCATTGTTGATATAGCGCTTGAGGCTTTCCAGATCGCGCACGATTTCCATCGCGCGGCCACCCAGAACATAGGACGGGCGGATCACCAGCGGATAGCCCACACGGCCTGCGATCTCGTAGGCTTCGGCTTCCGAATGCGCGATGCCGTTGACCGGCTGTTTCAGGCCCAGATCGTTCAGCAGCGCCTGGAACCGCTCGCGGTCTTCGGCCAGATCGATGGCATCCGGCGTGGTGCCGAGGATCGGAATACCTTCCGCTTCGAGCGCATTGGCCAGTTTCAGCGGCGTCTGGCCACCGAACTGCACGATCACGCCGTGCAGAGTGCCCTTGTCCTGTTCGACGCGCAGGATCTCGAGCACATGTTCGAGCGTCAGCGGTTCGAAATAGAGACGGTCCGAAGTGTCATAGTCGGTCGAGACGGTCTCGGGGTTGCAGTTGACCATGATGGTCTCGTAGCCCGCATCCGACAGCGCGAAACACGCATGGCAGCAGCAATAATCGAACTCGATGCCCTGACCGATCCGGTTCGGGCCGCCGCCCAGAATAACCACTTTCTTGCGGTCGGACGGGCGTGCCTCGCATTCCACATCGCCCATCGCGGGCGCTTCATAGGTGGAATACATATAGGGGGTCTGGGCCTCGAACTCGGCCGCGCAGGTATCGATGCGCTTGAAGGCCGCAACGACGCCCAGATTGCGGCGGGCGCGACGGACCTGACCTTCGGTGCGGCCGGTCAGGCGGGCAAGGCGGGCATCGGTGAAGCCCATCATCTTGATCTTGCGCAGACCTTTTTCGTCCATGGGCAGGCCGTGCTTGCGGATCTCAGCCTCGGCGTCGATGATCTCGCGGATACGGTCGAGGAACCACGGATCGAAAGCGGTGGCCGCGATGATCTCGTCATTGGTCAGGCCGTGGCGCATGGCCTGCGCGATCAACAGCAGACGGTCTGGGGTCTGTTTGGAGATTTCCTTGACCACAGCGGCTTTATCAGGGGCGCCGGGGATCTCGATTTCGTCGAAGCCCGACAGGCCGGTCTCCAGCGAGGCTAGTGCCTTTTGCAGCGATTCCTGGAAGGTCCGGCCAATCGCCATTGCTTCGCCTACCGATTTCATTGCGGTGGTCAGCGACGGCTCGGAGCCCGGGAATTTCTCGAAGGCGAAACGCGGGATCTTGGTGACGACATAATCGATGGTCGGCTCGAAGGAAGCCGGCGTGACCTTGGTGATGTCGTTATCCAGCTCGTCGAGCGTATAGCCCACAGCCAGTTTGGCTGCGACCTTGGCGATCGGGAAGCCGGTGGCCTTGGAGGCCAGCGCCGAGGAGCGCGACACGCGCGGGTTCATCTCGATCACGACCATACGGCCATCGGCGGGATTGACCGCCCATTGCACGTTCGAGCCGCCGGTCTCCACACCGATCTCGCGCAGCACGTTGATCGAGTGGGTCCGCATCAGCTGGTATTCTTTATCGGTCAGCGTCAGGGCAGGGGCGATGGTGATACTGTCGCCGGTATGCACGCCCATCGGATCGATATTCTCGATGGCGCAGACGATGATCGCGTTATCCGCCTTGTCGCGGACCACTTCCATCTCGAATTCTTTCCAGCCCAGAAGGCTTTCATCCACGAGGATCTGCGCCACAGGCGAGGCATCCAGACCCGAGCGGCAGATGCGTTCGTAATCATCGCGGTTATAGGCCACGCCGCCGCCGGTGCCGCCCATGGTGAAAGCAGGACGGATAATTGCCGGAAGGCCGATGTTTTCCAGCTCGCCCAAGGCGATCTGCACACCCGCATTGATGTCGAACTTGCCGTTCTCTTTTTTGGGGGCGGTGACGATGGTCGCGCGCGGGTTCTCGATGCCGAGGCGGTCCATCGCCTCGCGGAACAGCTTGCGGTCCTCGGCCATCTCGATGGCCTCGCGGTTGGCGCCGATCAGCTCGACATTGAACTTTTCGAGCACACCCATATCGGCAAGGGCCAGTGCGGTATTCAGGCCGGTCTGGCCACCCATGGTCGGCAGGATCGCATCGGGGCGTTCCTTCTCGACGATCTTGGCGACAACCTCGGGGGTGATCGGCTCGATATAGGTGGCATCGGCCATGTGAGGGTCGGTCATGATCGTGGCAGGGTTCGAGTTCACCAGAATGACCCGGTAGCCCTCTTCGCGCAGAGCCTTACAGGCTTGGGCGCCCGAATAGTCAAACTCGCAAGCTTGCCCGATGATGATGGGCCCTGCACCGATAATGAGGATGGACTTGATGTCAGTTCTCTTCGGCATGGTGCGGTTCCTTCGATTCGGCGCATAACAAAGGGCGCGGGCCTTGGCGGCCTCACGCAAATTGGTGCGGGTTATAGTCAGACTACGCCTCGGCGCAAGTCCTGATCTGGCGCGCGGCGGAGGTTAGACGCAAAAGCCCTGCCTAAATATTAGGCAGGGCATAAACTTTGTCCGAAGGGTCAAAATCCGCAATCTCTACGGGGGTCTCATTCGGCGGCGTGACGAACCTCCTCCCGGAGTTCGGCGTCTTGCGCCTGACCGTTCTGCATCGCAGCAGCAGTGAACGGGGCTACCGCGCGGGTCGGCTCGATGGGGGCGTCATACATATAATCACGGGTCAGCGGCGCATCCTCGACCTTATGGGTCAACTGGTACTGAAACACGACCTGACCGCCGTAGCGGAAGGTCATTTCCGATGCGATCAGATAGTAACGCCACATCCGCGTGAAGGTCTCGTCATAAATGCCTGCGGCGCGGGCCTCGTTGGCCTCGAACCGTTTGCGCCAGTGCAGGAGGGTTTCGGCATAGTGGTTGCGCCAAACCTCCAGATCGGAGACCACGAGGTTCTCGTGTTCGATGGCGGCCGAGGATTCCGACATGGCGGGGCAATAACCACCCGGGAAGATATATTTCGTGATCCAGTTCGAAGTGGTGCCAGGAGGGGTGACCCGACCGATGAAGTGGATGAGCGAGATGCCTTCGGGGTTCAGCATCTGGCGCACATGGCGGAAATATTCGCGATAATGCGGCACGCCCACATGCTCGAACATTCCGACAGACACGATGCGGTCGAATTTTTCCTCGACCTTGCGGTAATCGGTCAGGCGGATATCGACCAGATGCTCGAGCCCCGCCTCCTTCACACGCCGCCGGGCCAGACCGAACTGCTCGCGCGACAAAGTGACGCCCACCACTTTCGCGCCGTAATCGCGCGCGAGCGTCAGCGCCATGCCCCCCCAGCCACATCCGATATCGAGCACGGTCATGCCCGGTTCGATGCGCAGCTTGCGGGCGATATGGTGTTTCTTGGCCGATTGCGCCTCTTCCAGCGTCATGTCGGGGCGGGTGAAATAGGCGCAGCTATATTGCCGGTCCTCATCGAGGAAAAGGTCATAGAGCTTGCCGGACAGATCGTAGTGATGGGCGACATTCTGTTGCGCGCGATTGACCGGATTGAACTGGCTGAGCGAGCGCCCGAGGAATTGCAGGATATTGAGCGGCTTCTCGAACCAGGGCAGCCCTTCTCGGTTGAGATTGAGGATCAGTGTCTTCAGGAAATTCGGAAGATCGTCATCCTCGATGGTGAAATCGCCGTTCATATAGCCTTCGCCCACACCCATATCGGGGTTCATGACGATATGGCGCGACAGATCAGGGCTTTTGATCTGTATCCTGACCGGTTTGCCGGTGCCATCCCCGTAGAGGCGGGTGGTGCCATCGTGGTAAGTGATTTCCAGAACGCCACGATGCATCATGTGGCGGACGATCTGATCCATCATGCGGTCCCAAAGCGTCATGATCGTACCCCTCTAACTGTCTCAAACAAGTTAATGGCCGGAATGAGTGGGCGGCCGTCGGCGGGGCATGAATTTTCCCCGCAGTTTCCTTAACAACTGAAATTTATTGTTAGCGCCCTATGGAAATGAATCGAGGGGATGGGTTGTGTGCTGGTGCAGAATCCAGTGGGCCTATCGGCACAAACCGCCAAAAAATCGGCTTTTGACGTAATTTTAAGCGCGGCTCGGGCCGCTCTGGCTCAAAGGATGCGCGGAGCCGGATGCCTAAAGCCAGCCCTTTGCGGGCTCCGGAGCGTTCCGGCCTTGACTTTCCGGCCCCCAGAATGTGTATCGGCGCAAAGCTGAAAGCCCATGTTTCATGGGCCGATTTCGCGAGCCTAAACACTGAGGGAAGCCACATGCACGCCTATCGTTCCCATAATTGCGCCGGTCTGAGCGCAGCCAATGCCGGTGAAACCGTCCGTCTGTCGGGCTGGGTGCATCGGGTCCGCGATCATGGTGGCGTGCTGTTCATCGACCTGCGCGACCATTACGGCATGACGCAGGTCCTATGCGATGGCGACAGCCCTGCCTTCAAGGCGCTGGAAAAAGTGCGCTCGGAATGGGTGATCCGTATCGACGGCACCGTGAAGCTGCGCGATGCCTCGCTCGTTAATCCCAAAATCCCGACTGGCGAGATCGAGGTCTATGTCCGCGATATCGAAGTGCTGGGGGAGGCTGCCGAGCTGCCGCTTCCGGTCTTCGGCGAGCAGGAATATCCCGAGGAAACGCGCCTGACCTACCGCTTCCTCGACCTGCGCCGCGAGAAGCTGCATAACAACATGATGCTGCGCTCCAACGTTGTGCGCAGCCTGCGGAACCGTATGTGGGACGCAAACTTCAACGAATTCCAGACGCCGATTATCACCGCCTCGAGCCCCGAAGGCGCGCGCGACTTCCTCGTGCCCTCGCGTCTGCACCCGGGTAAGTTCTATGCGCTGCCGCAGGCGCCGCAGCAGTTCAAACAGCTGATCATGGTCGCGGGCTTCGACCGTTACTTCCAGATCGCGCCCTGCTTCCGTGACGAGGATCCGCGCGCCGACCGCTCGCCCACCGATTTCTACCAGCTCGATGTCGAGATGTCCTTTGTAAGCCAGGAAGACGTGTTTGCCGCCGTGCAGCCGGTCATTCAGGGCGTGTTCGAGGAGTTCGGTAAGGGCAAGGCCGTTGACGGCAACTGGCCGCTGATCGCCTATAAGGACGCTCTGCTGAAATACGGCTCCGACAAGCCCGACCTGCGCAACCCGATCGAGATGCAGGTCGTGTCCGAGCATTTCGCAGGCTCGGGCTTCGCGATCTTCGCGAAACTCCTCGAGCAGGACGGCACCGAGATCCGCGCCATCCCCGCGCCGACCGGCGGCTCGCGCAAGTTCTGCGACCGTATGAACAAATTCGCGCAGGAGCAGGGCCTGCCGGGCATGGGCTATATCTTCTGGCGCAAGGCCGAGGATGGCTCGGTCGAGGCCGCCGGTCCGCTGGCGAAGAATATCGGCCCCGAGCGCACCGAAGCGATCCGCACCCAGCTGGGCCTGGGCGAGGGCGATGCGGCCTTCTTCCTGGGTGGTAAGCCCGAGAGCTTCGAGGGCGTAGCGGGCCGTGCCCGCAACGTCATCGGCGAAGAACTGGGCCTGACCCAGAAGGATTGCTTCAAATTCGCCTGGATCGTCGATTTCCCGATGTACGAGAAAGACGACGAGGGCAAGATCGACTTCAGCCACAACCCCTTCTCGATGCCGCAGGGCGGGCTGGAGGCGCTTGATGGCGATCCGCTCGAGGTGCTGGGCTACCAGTATGACCTTGCCTGCAACGGCTACGAGCTGATCTCGGGTGCGATCCGGAACCACGATCTGGCGACCATGTATAAGGCCTTCGAGATTGCGGGCTATGGTCATGACGAAGTTGAGAAGCGCTTTGGCGGTATGGTCAAGGCATTCAAATACGGCGCTCCGCCCCACGGTGGTTGTGCAGCCGGTATCGACCGGATCGTGATGCTTCTGGCCGAAGAGCAGAATATCCGCGAGGTCATCATGTTCCCGATGAACCAGCGCGCCGAAGATCTGATGATGAGCGCACCGTCGGAGCCGATGAACGAGCAGCTACGCGAGCTGAACCTGCGCGTGATCCCGCAGGACTGAGCCTTGCGTCAGATACGGAAAGGGCCCCGTTTCGGGGCCCTTTTTCGTTATCGCTTCATAGCTTACACATGCGCGGCTTTGGGTTCGCGGGCGATCACCCAGACGGCGTGGACGATACCCGGAATATAGCCGAAGATCGTCAGCAGGATGTTGATCCAGAAATGTTTGCCAAGGCCTACCTGCAGGAACACGCCCAGCGGCGGCAGGATGATGGCGAAGATGATGCGGATGAGGTCCATGTCGTTTCCTCCGTTGATTTGGACAAGAAACAACGGCGCGCGGGAAAAGGTTCCCTCAATCCAGCCGAAAGACCTTCTGGCGGCTGGTCTGCCCACGCACAAGCGTCAACCGCGATTTGGCCACGCCTAGCGATTTGGCCAGCAGTTTGGTGACGGCGGCATTGGCCTTGCCATCCTCGGGCACGGTGGTGACATAGGCGCGCAACCCGTCCTCGGCCAGCACGATGGCATTGCGCGAGGCTTTGGGCGTCACGCGCAGGTCTACCTCGGCTCCGCTGGCAAAGAGGTCCGCGATGGTGTCCATCACACCTGTTCCAGCTCGATCAGGCAACCGTTGAAGTCCTTGGGGTGCAGGAACAGGACGGGTTTGCCATGGGCGCCGATCTTCGGCTCGCCCGTGCCCAGCACCCGCGCGCCCTCGGCCTTGAGCCGGTCACGCGCGGCAAGGATGTCCTCGACCTCGAAACACATATGGTGGATGCCGCCCGAGGGGTTCTTCTCCAGAAAGCCGGTGATCGGGCTGTTCTCCCCCAGCGGATAAAGCAGTTCGATCTTGGTATTGGGCAGTTCGATGAAGACGACCGTCACTCCGTGATCGGGCTCGTCCTGCGGGGCGCCCACGGTGGCGCCGAGCGTGCCGCGATACTGGGCACTGGCCGCCTCCAGATCGGGTACCGCAATGGCTACATGGTTAAGTCGACCGATCATCCTGCGTCCTCCTCTGCGCCCCGTCTGATGGGCAAAACGCCTGAAAGAGACGTTGCACCCCTTTGGCCGCGGGGTCAATTGCTCGATCGCGTTGGGAAATTAACCGACTGTTCACTCTATCTCGGCTTAACTCTCTATAGACGCCGATTCACCTGACTGTGGAGACCGAGATGAGTGATGACCTTGCCGGCCTTATCGGCCAGCGCCCCGCAAATGCGTCCCGCCCGCTTCTGGGGCTGACCATTCTGGTTGTCGAGGACAGCCGCTACGCATCCGAGGCGATGCGGCTTCTATGTTTGCGTTCAGGGGCGCGGATCCGCCGTGCGGATTGCCTGCGCTCGGCACATCGCCATCTGCGGACCTACCGCCCTTCGGTGGTGATCGTCGATCTGGGTCTGCCCGATGGCTGTGGCGATGATCTGATCCGCGAAATCAAGAACTCCGACCAATCGTTGCCGGTGGTGCTGGGAACTTCGGGCGATACGGGGATGGAGGCGCTGGCCCTTGCGGCTGGGGCCGACGGGTTCCTGCCCAAGCCTGTGGAAAGTCTCGCGCTTTTCCAGCAGGCCGTGCTGTCTGTCCTGCCGCCGAGCGAACGGCCGAAGACTCCGATGGCGCTGAACGACGCCATGATCAGTCCCGATCCGATTGCGCTGCGCGATGATCTCAACCTTATGGCCGAAGTGCTGTCAGGCGCGCAGGATGCGGCCTCTCTTGGCTATGTCTGCCAGTTCCTGAGCGGTGTGGCCCGGTCCGCACGCGATGACGCGCTCGAGGACGCCGCGAGTGCCTTGGGGCGCGAGGGCGGGCCATCCAGCGCCGATATCTCGCGCCTGTCGGGTATGGTGCAGGAACGTCTGGCGGCGGGCAGCGCCTTCTGATCTCAGCCGGCAAGCTGCGGGTCGGACGAGACCCGCACAAGGCGCGTCAGATCGGATAGCCTCTCGATCTGGTTGCCTTCCGCGTCGAAATTCTTGAGGTCGAGCCATGCCGAATAGGCCTCACGCAGGGCGGGCCAGTCCTTGTCGGTGGCGGCAAACCATGCGGTATCGCGGTTGCGCCCCTTGTAATGGGTCGCCTGCCGGAAGGTGCCCTCGTAGCTGAGGCCCAGCCGTTGCGCCGCACGGCGCGAGGGGAGGTTGCAAGCGTCGCATTTCCACTCGAAACGGCGATAGCCCGCATTGAAAGCCCATTCGATCATGCGGATGAAGCCCTCGCTGGCGGCGCGGCTGCGCTGGAGCTGTGCGCCCAGCGTGATAAAGCCCAGTTCGATGGTGCCGATGGCGGGCGATATCCGCAAAAAGCTCTGCATTCCCGCGGCATGGCCGGTAACAGGGTCGATCACCGCATAGAATAGCGGGTCATTTGATGCGATCTGCTCATTGATCCAGCGGATAAAAGCGGTCTCGGCATGGAATGGGCCGACCGGCATGTAATCCCACAGCTCGTCATGGTTTTCGGCCAATGCTGCATAGAGATCATGGGTATGGGCCGAGGACAGGCGCTCCAGATGCATATACGTTCCCTCGATCCGCTCCGGTCCCGGAGCAGGAGGGGCAACCCAATCGCCAAGTGGCGCACCAAAGGATTTCTGCATGGTCTCTCCTGCATTTTGCGGAACGCTAGCGGGAGTTTGCCGAGCTGGCAATGCGCATCTTGTGCAGGAGTTAGCGCAGGCCCAGTTCGGCCAGCGCGCTCATCAGCTCGCGCGGCAGAGGATCCTCGCGGGTGCGGCCAGCGGGCAGGTCTTTGGGCGCATCCTCCGGTTTGAGATAGCGCCAGCCCTGGAAGGGACGGCGGGTCAACGCCTCCGTGCGGATGATTTCGCGGTCGAGCACGATGGCGCAGCGGGTGATGCCGTCGGCCCCCACGCGCTCCTCCAGCCCGATCACCTTCTGGCGTGCCAGAACCGCGCCCTTGAACACCCAATAGAGCGAACCGCCCTCCAGCACCTCTTCGGCACGTTTGGGCCACATACGGGTGACGTGTTCGGCGGGGCCTGTTCCAAAGCGCGCCTCCTGCCAATTCGCAAGATCCTCGACCTTCTCGGCGCCGACGCAGAGTTTGATGAGATGTTGGGGCATGGGCAAGCGTTCCGACTGTATCTGGTAGGTCTGATATAGGATAGGCGGCTGTGTGTGCAACCGCTCAGGCCCCGCGTGCGAGCGTCAGGGTGACCCGCAGCCCCAGCGGCCCCTGAGCAAAAGCCAGGTGGCCATTATGGCTTTCGGCCACCGTTGCGGCAATGGTCAGGCCCAGCCCGTGGCCCGAAACCTGCGCGTCCTGCCCGCCACGCTCGAACGGGGCGGTGAGGGCGGCCATCAGTTCGGGGCGCGCCGTGCCGCCCTCATCCTCGACGACGATGCGCGCCTCGCGGGAATCCGCTTCAAGGCGCAGATGTGCGCGATGGCCGTATTTCAGGGCATTCTCGACAAGGTTAGAGATCGCGCGTTGCAGCGCCATTGGCCGTGCGGTGACCAGAACCGGCCTGTCGCCCAGATGGAAATGCCCGATCCGTCGGGAGAACAGGGTCTGCCCGCCGGTGCTTTCGAGCTCGGCCATCGGGGCTAGATCGACGGGCTGGCCGGAATCGCGATAATTATCGGCCAGCGCCTCGACCAATGCGCTCAGGCTCAGTTGGCGCGGTGCTTCGATATCCAGCTCCGAGCGGGTATAGGCCAATACCCCGTCGATCATTTCGCTCATCCGCTCGATATCGGCGCTCAGCCTGTCGCGCAGCTGGGCATCCTCGATAAGGGCCGCGCGCAGCCGCAACCGCGTGGCGGGTGCGCCCAAATCGTGGCTGACCCCCGACAGCACCATCAACCGTTTGGCGAGCCGCTGTTTTTCCGTCACCAGATGCTGGTTGACGGCGGTGACGATCGCCGCCAGCTCGGCCGGCCCGTCGTTTTCGTAACTATCGGGACCGCCCTGTATCCGGCGCAGTCCCAGCTGTGTGCCGAAATCGCCAAACCGCTGCGCCACGCGCCCCGAGGTAATGAGGAGCGCCAGCAGCGCGAAGCCTCCGAGCCCGAGCGCAAGCAGCCGGTTGTCACGCGGAGTGGCCGCGCAGCTCCAGATTTCATGGCCTTCAAGGCGGTACCATTGCCCGTCCGAGGCCCGCATGATCACGAGGGGGGCGCCGCAATAGGTGGCCAGCAGCTTCGTGACCTGCCCGAACATCTGTGCCGCCGTGACTTCCGGCCCGCTTTTCAGCCGCGCGACCGGATAGGTCAGATCGGGCGACAGCACCTCGATCACGGTCTGGGGCGCGTTGGTGCCGGTGGGATGGAGGCCGGGGACGGGGATATGGGTGATACGGGCGGGGCGGGGTACACCGGCCAGCGAGAGAAACTGCCCCGCCTCGGCCAGCAGCGCCTGATCGGGGGGCAGGGAGGTGGCATCGAGGCCAAAAGGCCTGTCGGTGCCGCTTTCAATGGCGGCAAAAAGCAGCTGGCCTGTCAGATCCGCCTGCGCCAGATGGGCTCGCCATGCGCTCTGGCTCTGCACCCAGAGCGCCGCTGCCAGCGCACCGGCCAGAAAGCCCGCCACGATCCAAAACGCCGACATCGCCTTCAGACTGGGATGGCGGAACACGTTCATTCCGCCTCACGGGTGACATCGCAGGCCAGCACATAGCCGATACCGCGCTCTGTGCGCAAAAGCGTGGGTGCCTTGGGGTTGCGCTCGATCTTCGAGCGGAGCCGCCCGACCAGCACATCGATGGCCCGCCCTGCGCCATCGGCATCGGGCTGGTCGCTGAGCGCCGCGGCGATCTCCTCGCGCGACAGCGGGATGCGCGGATTGGCCAGTAGTGTTTTCAAAAGCGCGGTCTCGCGGGTCGAGAGGATCACCTGATAGCCGTCGGGGGCGTGGACCTCGTCGCGCTGCCCGTCATAACGCCAGCCGTCAAAATGCCAGATACCGCTCGAGCGGCGATAGCTGAGCGAAGGAGTGCGCCGGACACGCCTCAGCACTGCCTTCACCCGCGCGATCAGCAGATCGGGGTTGAAGGGCTTGGCGATATAGTCATCGGCCCCCACCTCGTAGCCCGCCATGCGCTGGTGATCCGCCGACAGCGCCGAGACCAATATGATCGGCAGCTCCAGCTCGCTGCGCAGACGGGCGCAGATCTCCACACCGTTCTCGTCGGCCAGCATCACATCCAGAAGGATCAGATCGACGCGATGCGTCTGCATATGAGCGCGGATCTCGGCCTCGGTGCTGGCCGGATGGGCGGCAAATCCGTTACGCTGCAGGAAGGTCACCATCATCTGCTGCATATCGGCATCATCATCGACGACCAGAAGATGCGGTATCGCCATGGTTGTTCCTCCCTCATGCGGCCTTCTTGGTAACAAGTTGTAACAAAGCGGGCAAGAATCCCGTGCCGCAGCGCAGAAGGGGGGCGCTAACAGCATTGCGCAAACCATTAAGGGTCGCGCTATACTGTGGGCGATATGCGCTTGGGGAGAAGCGCATGTATTTGGGAGGATTACCAATGAAACATATGACTGCATTCGCGGCGCTGTCTGCTGCTGCCCTGACCGCAGGGGCCGCGTGGGCCGAGCCGCAGGCCGAGGTTCTGCACTGGTGGACGTCGGGTGGCGAGGCCAAGGCCGTGGCCGTTCTGCAGAAACAGTTCTCCGACCGTGGCGGCGTCTGGACCGATATGCCGGTGGCCGGCGGTGGTGGCGATGCGGCCATGAGTGCGCTTCGGGCCCGTGTCCTGTCGGGCAATGCGCCGACCGCCGTGCAGCTGAAAGGCCCTGCCATCCAGGAATGGTATGATGAAGGCGTGCTGGCCGATATTTCGGATGTGGCCGATGCGCAGGGCTGGGCCGATGTGCTGCCCGCGCAGATTGCCGAGCATATGAAATGCGACGGCCATTGGTGCGCCGCACCGGTCAATGTGCACCGCGTGAACTGGGTCTGGGCAAACAAGTCGATCCTCGAGGCCAATGGTATCGAGATGCCCACCACCTGGGACGAGTTCAATGCCGCCGCCGACAAGCTGAAAGCCGCAGGGATCACGCCTTTGGCCCATGGCGGTCAGGCCTGGCAGGACGCGACCATCTTCGAGACGGTTGTGCTTGGCATCGGTGGTGCCGATTTCTACCAGAAGGCGCTGGTCGATCTGGATCCGGATGCGCTGAGCTCGGATACGATGAAATCCGTCTTTGACGAGATGCGCACCCTGCGCGGTTATGTCGATGACAATTTCTCGGGTCGTGACTGGAACCTTGCCACCGCGATGGTCATGAATGGCGAGGCCGCCTTCCAGATCATGGGGGACTGGGCGAAGGGCGAGTTCCTGGCCGCAGGCAAGGAGCCGGGCGTCGATTTCGTCTGCGCACCCACCCCGGGGGATGCGGGCTTCCTCTATAACGTCGACAGCTTCGCGATGTTCAAGGTGGATGGCGAGGACAAGCAGGATGGCCAGAAGCTGCTGGCAGAGCTGATTGTCGGCCCGTCCTTCCAGGAGACCTTCAACCTCAACAAGGGGTCCATCCCGGTCCGCACCGATGTCAGCCTGGACAAGTTCGATGATTGTGCCAAGAAATCGGCCGCCGATATGAAGGCCGATGGCGAGGCGGGCTCGCTTCTGCCCTCGATGGCGCATGGTATGGCGCTGCATGGCGCGCAATCGGGCGCGATCCTCGATGTCGTCACCGCGCATTTCAACTCGGATATGTCCTCGGATGATGCCGTGAAGATGCTGGCCGACGCCGTCGCCAACTCGATGTAATCTGACGATTACGATGGCCGCTCTGCCCTGCGGGGCGGCCCCAAACTCTCAGGACCACTCTTATGACCGACTGGCTTTCCCGCCATGTCCCAAAGATCGTGCTTGCGCCGACCTTCTTCGCGGTGCTGCTGTTCGTTTATGGTTTCATCGCTTGGACCGCTTGGGTGTCGCTTACCCGCTCGAAGCTGATGCCGCGCTATGAAATCGACGGGCTGATCCAGTATGACAGGCTGTTCTCGAACCCGCGCTGGGATACGGCGTTCAACAATCTCTTCATCTTCGGCGCGCTGTTCATCATCATCTCGATGGTGCTGGGGCTGATGCTGGCGATCTTCCTCGACCAGAAGATCCGCATCGAAGGCGCTTTGCGCACGATCTACCTGTATCCGATGGCGCTCTCGATGATCGTCACCGGCACGGCCTGGAAATGGATACTGAACCCCGGTCTGGGTATTCAGGCGATGGTGCAGGGCTGGGGCTTCCCAAATTTCAAATTCGACTGGCTGATCGATCCCAAGATGGCGCTCTATACCATCGTGCTGGCGGCGATCTGGCAGGCCTCGGGCTTCGTGATGGCGCTGTTCCTTGCGGGGCTGCGTTCGGTCGATGGCGAGATCATCAAGGCCGCTCAGGTGGATGGCATTCCCACATGGCGTGTCTATACCGCGATCATCATTCCCTCAATGGCACCGATCTTCCTCTCGGCCTTCATCGTGCTGGCGCATCTGGCCATCAAGAGCTTCGATCTGGTCATCGCGCTGACCGGCGGCGGTCCGGGCTATGCGACGGATCTGCCCGCGACCTACATGTATGCGATGGCCTTCTCGCGCGGCGATCTGGGGCAGGCGGCCTCGAGCGCCATGGTCATGATGGGCGTCGTCTTTGCCATCGTGGTTCCCTATCTCTATTCGGAATTGAGGGCGAAACATGACTGATATGCCACTCACCCGCTCCTCAGGCTCGCTGATCGGGCGTCGTGTTCTGCGTTGGGCGCTGTATGCGATGCTCTGTGTCTTTGCGCTCTACTACCTGCTGCCGCTCTTCGTGATGGTGACCACCTCGCTGAAAAGCCTCGAGGAAATCCGCACCGGATCCTTGGTGGCCCTGCCGCGCGAGATCACCTTCGACGCATGGTCCAAGGCCTGGTCGGGCGCCTGCACCGGTATCCAGTGCGAGGGGCTGAAACCCTTCTTCTGGAACTCCATCCTGATCTCGGTGCCCGGCGTGCTGATCTCGACGCTGATCGGCGCGATGAACGGCTATGTCTTTGCCCAATGGCGCTTCAAGGGCGCGAACCTGTTCTTCGCCTTCCTGCTGTTCGGCTGCTTCATCCCGTTTCAGGTCGTGCTGCTGCCGATGGCGCGGATGCTGGGCATTTTCGGCATGGCCGGCACCATTCCGGGGCTGATCTTCGTGCATACGATCTACGGTCTGGGCTTCACCACGCTGTTCTTCCGCAATTACTATGTCACCATTCCGCACGAGCTGGTGCGCGCGGCCAAGATCGACGGGGCAGGGTTCTTCCGCATCTTCTGGTCGATCTTCCTGCCGCTCTCGCTGCCGATCTGCGTGGTGACGATCATCTGGCAGTTCACCCAGATCTGGAACGACTTCCTCTTCGGGGTCTCCTTCAGCTCGGCGGGCAGCCAGCCGGTGACCGTGGCGCTGAACAATATCGTCAACTCTACCACCGGTGTGAAAGAATATAATGTGGATATGGCGGCTGCGATCATCGCGGGCCTGCCGACGCTCCTCGTCTATATCGTCGCTGGCAAATATTTCATCCGCGGGCTGACCGCCGGTTCCGTGAAAGGCTGATCTCATGGCTCCTATCCTTGACATCAAACATCTGCGCAAAAGCTATGGCGCGACCGAAATCCTGAAGGATATCAACGTCTCCATCGAAAAGGGCGACTTCCTCGTGCTGGTCGGACCGTCAGGTTGCGGCAAGTCCACGCTGCTGAACTGCATCGCCGGTCTCGAGGACATCTCGGGAGGCACGGTCGAGATCGACGGGCGCGACATGACCAATGTCAGCCCGAAAGACCGCGACATCGCGATGGTGTTCCAGAGCTATGCGCTCTATCCGACCATGTCGGTGGCCAAGAACATTACCTTCGGTATGAAGGTGCGCGGTATCCCGCAAGACGAGCAGGATCGCAAGCTGGCCGAGGTGGCGAAACAGCTGCAGATCGAACAGCTGCTCAAACGCCGTCCGGGGCAATTGTCGGGCGGTCAGCGCCAGCGGGTTGCAATGGGACGTGCGCTGGTGCGCGATCCGGCACTGTTCCTCTTCGACGAGCCGCTATCGAACCTCGATGCGAAACTCCGCGTCGAGATGCGCTCGGAAATCAAGAAACTGCATCAACGGCTTGGCGCGTCGATGGTCTATGTGACCCATGACCAGATCGAGGCGATGACGCTGGCCACCAAGATCGTGGTCATGAAGGGCGGCGTGATCCAGCAGATCGGGACGCCGGCCGAGATCTATAACCATCCCGCCAACACCTTTGTGGCCGATTTCATGGGCAGCCCGCCGATGAACCTGATCCCTGCAAAGACGTGGTCCACCGGTAACGGGGCGCAAGTCGAGATTGCCCGCGACGGGATGGAGCCGATTATCCTGAACGTGCCGCGTGCCGATCTGCCCACCGATGTGCTCATGGGGGTCCGTCCAGAGGATCTGGCCGAGGCAGGCTACCGCGCGGGAAGTGCGGTCCAGCGCGCTCAGATTCTTGTGGATATGGTCGAGCCTGCGGGTGCCGATACCTATGTCACGACCCATATGGGTGGGCGTCAGATCACCGCGCGGTTGCATGCGGAGACGCAGGCGAATTCCGGCGCGTTACTGGATCTGGAATTCGATCTCGACAAGGTGACCTTCTTCGAGCCGTCGAGCGGCGCGCGTCTGTAACCCTGTTCCGGCTGGCGGGATCCGCTGGCCGGACGGCCCTAGCCCACGGGCAGGGCCATCGGTTCAATGACCCGCCATAGGGTCTGGTCTGTCGCATGGCGCCTTTGCAGCATGCGAACCGTGCCCGAAGGGCCGTCTGGGATACAGTTCAACTGCTCGATCGCGCAGATGCGGTCGACCATCAGGCCGATGGTCTCCTCCCCGAATTTGATCAGCACGATCGCGGTCGCAGTCTCGCAATGATCGCCATACTGCCCGAGCAGTGTTGCCAGGCAATAGGTCGGGATCAGCCGCCCGCTGCGCGAATGGAGATTGCCACGATAGGCGCTGTAACTGCCCGCATTCATGGGCGCTTCCGGCATCGCGACAATTTCCTCGATTACTTCGATGTTGAAGGCGAACTGACCGCCCGATTGCACGAGGAGCGCGGTTGCCAGATCATGGCCCAGCGTGCTCGTGCCGGTTGGTTTGCTCGCGGCGATATCGGCGCTGCGCTGTTCGAGCTTCGACAGCATCGCCAGCGTCTCGTCGGCGATCAGCGCCTTGCCATCCAGCACATAGACCTCCCGCCCGCCCGATGTCAGATGCACGCCTGCGAACAGATCGGAACGGTAGCTGAGCACCGAGGGCATCGGGGTGATCTGGCCTCCGGACAGGGTGCTGATATCAAGCACACGATCCGCCCGGAGGGCGAGAGACTGTCCTGCGCCGAAGGGCAGAAGCACCGAGGATACCGTTGTCACGGGCTGGTCACGTCCGCTCATCCCCAGAAGAGCGTTGAGATTGACTAGCGCGCGTTCGGTGCCGTGATGGGTGACGCTGCCTTCGCAAAAACCCGATCTCATCACGCGGGTGTCGATCTCCGTATCGGGCAGGGTCGCGCCGATATCGCAGAGCGGCAGACAGTAATGGACGCCGTCCATCTCGAAGGTGAGATAGTTGTTCTGGGACGACTGGACCTGCCTCTGGCTGCGTTCGGCGCGCGATTGCGGCACGCCGTGGCGCGGCAGGACCGTCGGGTCGAGAATTCCGATGGGCTGGCTGTCGATCAGACGGAATTCCGGCAGCAGCTGATCGGCTAGCGCTCCCTGATCACGCGAGATCTGCTGCATAATACCGTCCTGCGCAGGCACGATTCTGAGCGCGGTTTTCGCCAGCATGCCATAGACATGCTCTCCCCGACCCAGAATGACGATCACATTGCCATCGGTTGCCGTATCCACCGGTGTAAGCCCGAGAACGGGTGCGATATCCACGACCGGAATGATCTGCCCACGCAGTGCGACACAGCCGATCACCGCAGGTTGCGAGGACTGGAATGCCTGGAGTTCCCTGGGCGCGGACATCACCTCGCGCAGATCACGCACATGGATGCCGATCACTATCCGCCCCAGATCGACCAGCGCCAGTTTGCTGTCCTGCGTCATGGCGCAGGACGGGGCGGGCTCACCGTCAAACTCTGCCGTCAACTCCGTCATGCGCGGTCGCTCACCACATCGCTCAGAGCCGAGATCATGTTGACGACATTTTTCGAGACGTCCTTCTGTTCGGCGACCGAACCAAAGATTTCATCGACCGCGCCGCCGGTTTCCTTCACCCGCTCGACGATGCGCTCGAAGGCGGTGCGGGCGCTGCTCGAGCGCTCTTTGCCCAGCTGCACCTGCGCCCCGCTCTCATTGACCAAACGGGTGATCTCGAGGGCTGCCGTGGAGCTGCGCTCGGCCAGCTTGCGCACCTCGTCGGCCACGACAGAGAAGCCTACGCCATATTCACCGGCCCGGGCTGCCTCGATGGCGGCGTTGAAGGCCAGCAGGTTGGTCTGGTTGGCAATATCGCTGATCACCCGCGCCATCTCTGTGACATCCTTGGAGGATTTCGCAATAGTTTCGATGACCTCGATAGCACGGTTGAGCTCTTCGAACCCGCCTGATGCCGCTTTCTCGGTATCGCGTGACACCGAGATGGTGAAGCCTGTTGAGGTGTCGATCTTCTTGATCGATCCCTCGAGCTGGGCGACCATCCGTCGCATCGCATGGGCCTTCTCGCGGATCAGCTGCTCGAGCTGCACCTGCGAGGTTACATCATGGGCGTATTTGATGACACCGATCGGTTCTCCATGAATATCGAGGAGCGGTGCATAGGTGGCCTGTATCCAGAAATCACGGTCGAATTTTGCCATCCGGTGGAAGCGGCCATCCTGCTCCTCCCCCTTGCGCAGAGAGATCCAGAAATCGCGGTATTCCTGCGATTTGACGTGGTCCGGGGTGCAGAACATAGAATGGTGCTGGCCCTGCAGCTCACGCATCGAATAGCCGGTGACCCGCAGGAAATTCTCGTTGGCGGCCATGATGTTGCCTTCGAGATCGAACTGGATCACTGCCTGTGCGCGGTCGATGGCGTTGAACTTGCACTCGAATTCCGCGTTTCGCTTGCGCTGTGCGGTGATGTCGGTCGCGAATTTGATGATTTTGAGCGGACGGCCATCGGCATCGAAGACCGGATTGTAGCTGGCCTGAATATAGACCTCCTCGCCGCGACGGGTGAGGCGGACAAATTCATTGGCCACATATTCGCCCCGCCCCAGCGTTTCCCAGAAACTGCGATAGGCCTCCGAACCCGCGTGATCCGCCTTGCAAAAGATCCGGTGATGCTTGCCGAGAATTTCATCGGCCTTATAGCCCATCAGTTCTAGGAAATTCTTATTGGCGGCGAGAATTTTGCCGGACAGGTCGAATTCGATTACCGCCTGAGCGCGGTTGATCGCCATGACCGTGCCCTCATGCTCGGCCGCGCTATAGCGCTCTTTGGTGATGTCGCGGCTCAGTTCGATGATGCGGATGATTTTGCCCTCGGCATCATGGATCGGGCTGAAATTCGAATAGAGATAGAAATCGCTGCCCGATTTGGAGTAGCGGCGATAGGTGCCACAAAGGCACTCGCCGGTAGCGAGACGCTGCCAGAAGCGCTCGAATTCCAGCGTTTCCTCGCCGCTACGTTCCCAGATTTTGTAGACAGGTTTGCGGAACAGATCTTCCAGTTCATAGCCCGACGCTTTGAGATAGGGCGCGTTCATTTCCAGCAGCAGACCTTCAGGCGTATATTCAGCCACCAGCTGGCAACTTTTGACCGCATCCATCCGGCCTTGGATCTCGTTGGCGGCATTGCGCTCGGCGGTCACATCGAGTGCGGCTTTCACAACCTTGAGCACCTGTCCGTTGGGGGCGATGACAGGGTTGTAGCTGGCACGGATCCAGATGCGTTTGCCGTCTTTGCCAATGCGCATATATTCGCCCGCATCCGCCTTGCCGGACGAAAGCTTGGCCCAGAAGAGACCGTAATCCGGCGAGGCGGTATACAGCTCGCTACAGAACATCCGGTGGTGCTGGCCCTTGATTTCCTCGAGGCGGTAGCCGGTGAGTTTAAGGAAATTGTCATTGGCGGTGAGCACCTCGCCCTCAGGCGTAAACTCGATCATCGCCAAGGCACGGTCGACGGCGCTCAGTTTGCCATCCACCTCGGCTTGCGCCAACTTGTTCTCGGTGATGTCCATCGCGAATTTGGCGACGCGCACGACACGGCCATTGGGGCCGAAAATCGGGTTGTAATTCGCCCGCAACCAGACGGTCGCGCCATCTTTGGTAATCCGCTCGAACTCGCCATCCACGGCCTCTCCCGCGCGCAGGCGTTTCCATAGCTGCTGATACTCTTTGGAGGAGGAAAATTCGGGCGTGCAGAAGATCTTGTGGCTCTGGCCCTCGATCTCGGCCACCTCGTAGCCCATCTGCGACAGAAAATTTTCGTTGGCGCGGATGATGGTCCCATCGGTCTCGAACTCGATCACCGCCTGCGTGCGCTCGACCGCATCGAGGCGCGAGCGGGTCTCGTCATCCATCGGGATCAGACGCCCGTCCACAATGACGGTCGGTTCCTCGCCCACCTTGTTGGCGATGCCGAAGAAGGTGATGCTCGAGCGTTCGTCGATCAGATGCACATGGAATTCGACCGCCTCGCCGGTGGCGTTCGCCCGTTCCAGACATTCTTTCACATAGTCGGCTTCGCGGAAGAACGAGGGGAAATGGGCGTTGATCGGTGTGTTGTTGCCGCCGCCCACAAGCTGGTTCGCCGTTTTGTTGGCGGTTTGGACCTTGCCATCGGGCATGCCGACACGCATCAAAATACTCGCTTTGATCAGAAGCTTACGGGCAGCTTCCAGATCCAGATCCGACATATCGGCGCTCATCGGCACGAATCTCCTCAATCATATACAATTGTCGGGATAAAGCACTTGCCTTAAATTCTCCCTAAAGGAGATCTGCATTTCCATCGCTTTCGTGATGGCTGTAACGGGCCGGAATGTGGGTGATGGCTTGACGCTCGCGGCGCGAGAGGGGACAAACGGGCAACCGCCCGTGCAGCCGGTCCGGATCGGCGGGTGACCTGGATGGCGCAATGCCCCGTGCCATCGCTCAAGGAGAGTTTGATGAAGTTCCGTTTCCCCATTGTCATCATCGACGAGGATTTCCGCTCGGAGAATTCCTCCGGCTTCGGCATTCGTGCTCTGGCGCAAGCGATTGAAACCGAAGGGTTCGAGGTGCTGGGTGCTACAAGCTATGGCGATCTGTCGCAATTTGCCCAGCAACAATCGCGCGCCTCGGCTTTTGTTTTGTCGATCGATGACGAGGAATTCACGCCTGGCCCCGATCTGGACCCTGCGGTGATGAACCTGCGCAACTTCATCGAGGAAGTGCGCTGGAAGAACCCCGATGTGCCGATCTATATCTATGGCGAGACCAAGACCTCGCGCCATCTTCCCAATGATATCCTGCGCGAGCTGCACGGGTTCATCCACGCCTTCGAGGACACGCCCGAATTCGTGGCCCGCCATATCATCCGCGAGGCGAAATCCTATCTGGAGGGTATCCAGCCGCCCTTCTTCAAGGCGCTTCTGGACTATGCCGAGGACGGGTCCTATTCGTGGCATTGCCCGGGGCATTCGGGCGGCGTGGCTTTCCTGAAATCACCGATCGGCCAGATGTATCACCAGTTCTACGGCGAGAACATGCTGCGCGCCGATGTGTGTAATGCGGTCGAGGAGCTGGGCCAGCTTCTGGACCATAACGGCGCGATCGGAGCCTCCGAGCGCAATGCCGCGCGGATTTTCAACTCCGATCACTGCTTCTTCGTGACCAATGGCACCTCGACCTCCAACAAGATCGTCTGGCACCATACGGTCGCGCCCGGCGATGTGGTGGTGGTGGATCGCAACTGCCACAAGTCGATCCTGCATTCGATCATCATGACCGGGGCTATACCGGTCTTTCTGAAGCCCACGCGCAACCATTTCGGCATCATCGGCCCGATCCAGAAATCGGAATTCACGATGGAGTCGATCCGCGCCAAGATTGCCGCGAACCCGCTTCTGAAGGATGCGGATAAAGAGGCCACCACGCCGCGCATCCTGACTATCACCCAGTCGACCTATGACGGGGTCCTGTATAATACCGAAGAGATCAAAGGGATGCTCGACGGTCATATCGAAAACCTCCATTTCGACGAGGCATGGCTGCCGCATGCGGCCTTCCACCCGTTTTATGGCCAGTTCCATGCGATGGGCCGCAAGCGCGGGCGCACCAAGAAATCGGTGACCTATGCGACGCAATCGGTGCACAAGCTCCTCGCGGGGATCTCTCAGGCGAGCCATGTGCTGGTGCAGGATAGCGAGGAGATCAAGCTCGACCGCAGCCTTTTCAACGAGGCCTATCTGATGCACACCTCGACCTCCCCGCAATATTCGATCATCGCGTCCTGCGATGTGGCCGCGGCCATGATGGAACCTCCGGGAGGCACGGCGCTTGTCGAGGAGAGCATTGTCGAAAGCCTCAATTTCCGCCGCGCCATGGCCAAGGTCGACGAGGAATACGCCTCCGACTGGTGGTTCAAGGTCTGGGGGCCGGAAGATTTCGACCACAATTCCGACGGGATGGGTCAGGCGCGCGACTGGGTTCTGAAGAAGACCGATGCCGAGGGTGTGGAAACCGGCGGTGGTGATAGCTGGCATGGCTTTGGCGATATGGCGCCCGGCTTCAACATGCTCGACCCGATCAAGGCGACCATCGTCACTCCCGGTCTCAACCTTGATGGCCGCTTCGACGAATGGGGTATTCCGGCCTCCATCGTGACCAAATATCTGGCCGAACATGGCGTCGTGGTCGAGAAGACCGGCCTCTATTCCTTCTTCATCATGTTCACCATCGGGATCACCAAGGGCCGCTGGAACACGCTCCTGACCGCGCTCCAGCAGTTCAAGGACGATTTCGACAAGAACCAGCCCCTATGGAAGGCGATGCCGGAATTCTGCCAGAAGCAACCGCGCTACGAGCGGATGGGCCTGCGTGATCTGTGCGAGCATGTCCACAAGCTCTATGCCAAATATGACGTGGCCAAGCTTTCGACCGAGATCTATCTCTCGGATCTGACGCCGGCGCTGACGCCCTCGGATGCGTTCTCGCATATCGCGCGGCGCACCACGCAGCGCGTGCCGATCGACGATCTGGAAGGGCGCATCACCACGAGCCTCGTGACGCCCTATCCGCCGGGCATCCCCTTGCTGATCCCGGGCGAGGTCTTCAACAAGCGGATCGTGGATTACCTCAAGTTCAACCGCGAATTCGCCCGTGAATGTCCGGGCTTCGAGACCGATATCCATGGGCTCGTGCAGGAGACCGGCCCCGACGGCCAGATCCAGTATTTCGCCGATTGCGTCGCGGAATAAGAACGGCCTCACGCGTCATCCGGTCCGATCTGCCGGTCTGATCGGGTGACGCGACCCGATTTGGGCGCTATGCTTGCCTTGTTGTGACTATTGCCGCCCAAAAGACAGGAGCCCCTATGAGTTTTCCGCATCAGGCCATTTTCTGGGATATCGACGGGACGCTGGCCGATAGCGAGCCGGTGCACGAGCGCTCCTTCCATCAGGCCATCGACGGGCTCGGCCTCGACCTGCCCGACGATCTGCATGACCGCATTCTGGGCATGAGCGAGGAGCGCTGCCATGCCTATCTGGTTCAGAAATGCGGGCTGGAGCTGGGTCTTGCCGAATGGACCGCGCGTCGGCATGCGCTTTATATGGCGATGCTGGACGATGTTCATGCCTTCCCGAAGGCAATGGAGATCTGGGACGGGCTGGCGGCGCAGGGGGTCAGACAGATGGCCGTCTCCAATTCCGACCGTCGCCTGCTGATGGCCAATCTGGTGCGTCTGGGGCTCGATCTGCCCGGCACATTGCTCGTCAGCCGTAATGATGTCCGTCAGGGTAAACCAGAGCCGGAACCCTATCTGCGTGGCGCGTGGCTTCTGGATGTGGACCCCGCGCAATGTGCCGTGGTCGAGGACAGCCCCACCGGCGTGCAGGCAGGGCAGGCGGCGGGTATGACCGTCTATGCCGCCCCCGATATGGCGCCGGGCTTGCGCGAGACGCTGGGCCTGCCTTGTGCCAGCCGTCTACTGGAACTGCTGCCTGCCTGAGCGGTGGGTGGCATAAAGTCGCAAATCCGCGTGCAAGCGTCGGTTTTGCGTAAAAATCACTTGCTCTGCGACACGGGATCGGGCATCCCACCTGCAACAGCCGCTACGGGAGAATCCGGCCATCGCGCCGGTGCCGAAGGAGCAACCGCCCCGGGAAACTCTCAGGCAAAAGGACCGAACGGCTACAGACTCTGGAGAGAGGCGCGGGAAACTGCGTCCGCCGAAGGAATAACATTCTCAGGCGCCTGAGACCCGTACGGGGTCGGGCAGGGACAGATGGGGCATCGAGCGGTCGCGGGATTATCCTGCGACGAAACACATCGATGCCGGAGATCCGGCTCTATATAGGGAGATCCCGATGACGGAGCTCTTGCGCACGGATCTGTATGATCTGCACGTCTCTCTGGGCGCCAAGATGGTGCCCTTCGCTGGCTGGGAAATGCCGGTGCAATATCCCATGGGCGTCATGAAGGAGCACCTCCACACCCGCGCCGAGGCGGGGCTGTTCGATGTCTCGCATATGGGGCAGGTGATCGTGCCGCTTTCGGCCATCGACGCGCTCGAGGCGCTGATCCCCGTGGATATCGCGGGTCTCAAGGAAGGCCGCCAGCGCTATGGGATCTTCACCAATGAAGCGGGCGGCATTCTGGACGATCTGATGATCGCGCGGAAATCGGACCATCTCTTCCTCGTCGTCAATGCCGCTTGTGCCGAGGCCGATATCGCGCATCTTCAGGCGCATCTGCCCGAGGTGACGGTGATCCGTGACCGTGCGCTCATCGCACTGCAAGGGCCCAAGGCCGAAGCCGCGCTGGCCCGCCTGATGCCCGCTGTGGCCGGGATGCGCTTCATGGATGTGGCGGAGGCCGGATGGCAGGGTCAGACGCTCTGGATCTCGCGCTCGGGCTATACCGGCGAGGATGGTTACGAGATTTCGGTGCCTTCCGCCGTGGCCGTGGCCTTCACGCAGGCACTTCTCGATATGGACGAGGTTGCCCCCATTGGTCTGGGCGCGCGCGACAGCCTGCGCCTCGAGGCGGGGCTGTGCCTCTATGGCCATGATATCGACACCACCACCACGCCGGTCGAGGGCGATATCGCATGGGCCATCCAGAAGGTCCGCCGCAAGGGCGGCGCCCGCGAGGGCGGCTTCCCCGGCGCGGAGCGCATTCTGTCCCAGCTGGACAGCGGCGCAGACCGCCGCCGCATGGGCCTGCGCCCCGAGGGCCGCGCGCCGATGCGCGAGGGTGTCGAGATCTTTGACGCAGCCGAGGGCGGCACCATGATCGGCACGATCACCTCGGGCGGTTTCGGCCCCTCGGTGGGTGCGCCTATTGCGATGGCCTATCTGCCCTCGAGCTTCCATGACGGCGATACCGTCTGGGGCGAGGTCCGCGGTAAACGCCTGCCTGCCACCGTGTCGGCGATGCCCTTCCAGGCGCAAACCTACAAACGTTAAACCTACCTTCGTGTCATAGGCACAAGCATCATCATACAGGGGAACGCATGATGAAATTCACCGAAGAGCATGAATGGCTCCGCGTCGAGGGCGATCTGGTTGTTGTCGGCATCACCGAGCACGCCTCCGAGCAGCTTGGCGATGTGGTCTTTGTCGAACTGCCCGAGCCCGGCACGCAAGTGGCCAAGGGTGACGAGATCTGCGTGATCGAGTCGGTCAAGGCGGCATCTGACATCAGCGCCCCCGTTGATGGCGAGATCGTCGAGGTCAATGACGCGCTGGCCGACAATCCCGCGCTGGTCAACGAAGACCCGCTGGAAGGCGCTTGGTTTTTCAAGATGAAGCTGGAGGATATGGACCAGCTCGACGCCTTCATGGACGAAGACGAGTATAAAGACTTCATCGGCTGATTGGCCTGTTGGACGGGCCCTTCGCGGGCCCGTTCGCATGATGGTCCGCCCATTCCAGCCTGCATGTTGCGGGCTGGACGATTCCCCTATTGGAACAGGTGCTGCGCTATGCCCTTTACCCCTTCCGCCTATAATACCTATGATTTCGCCAATCGCCGCCATATCGGCCCCAGCCCCTCGGAAATGGCCGAGATGCTGAAGGTGGTGGGTGTCCAGACACTCGACCAGCTGATCGACGAGACCGTGCCCGCGGCCATCCGCCAGAAGGACGCGCTGTCCTGGGCGCCTCTGTCGGAATACCGTCTGCTGGAGAAGATGCGCGGCGTGGCCGCCAAGAACCGCGTGATGACCTCGCTGATCGGGCAGGGCTATTACGGCACCGTCACCCCCCCCGCGATCCAGCGCAATATCCTTGAAAATCCGGCATGGTATACGGCCTATACGCCCTACCAGCCCGAGATCGCGCAGGGCCGTCTCGAGGCGCTGCTGAACTACCAGACGATGGTATCGGACCTGACCGGCCTGCCGGTGGCCAATGCCTCGCTTCTCGATGAGGCGACGGCCGCCGCCGAGGCGATGGCGATGGCGCAGCGTTCGGCCAAATCGAAGGCGCAGGCCTTCTTCGTCGATATCAATTGCCACCCGCAGACGATTGCCGTGATCGAAACCCGCGCGCATCCGCTGGGCATCGAGATCATCAAGGGCGAGCCCGAGGATCTGGTGGCCGAGCAGGTCTTTGGCGCGATCTTCCAGTATCCGGGCACTCTGGGCCATGTGCGCGATTTTACCGCCCAGTGCGAGGCGCTGCATGAGGCCAAGGCCGTGGCCGTGGTCGCGACCGATCTTCTGGCGCTCTGCGTGCTGAAAGAGCCAGGTGCGATGGGCGCGGATATTGCCGTGGGGTCGGCGCAGCGTTTCGGCGTGCCGATGGGCTATGGTGGCCCGCATGCGGCCTTCATGTCCTGCCGCGATGCGTTCAAACGCTCCATGCCGGGGCGGATTGTGGGTGTGTCGATCGACGCCAATGGCAACAAGGCCTACCGCCTTGCGCTGCAGACGCGCGAGCAGCATATCCGCCGCGAGAAGGCCACCTCCAATGTCTGCACCGCGCAGGCATTGCTGGCGGTGATGGCCTCCTTCTATGCCGTCTTCCATGGTCCGATGGGCCTGAAGGCGATTGCCGAGAGCGTGCATTACCATGCCGTGCGCCTGCGCGATGCGCTGGTGGCCGCAGGGGCCGATGTGCAGCCCGAAGCGTTCTTCGACACGCTCACCGTGCGCGTGGGTGTGGGCCAGCAGGGCATCATGGCCGCCGCCCGTCACCGTGGGCTGAACCTGCGCAAGGTCGGCACCGACCGCGTGGGCATCTCGGTGGACGAGATCACCGATGAGGGTGTTCTGGTGCGTCTTCTGGATGCGTTCGGCATCACCGAGCCCGCGCCCATGGAAGTCGAGCGTGGCTTCCCCGAAGGGCTGGTGCGCGAGAGCGATTACCTCACCCATCCGGTCTTCCAGATGAACCGCGCCGAATCCGAGATGATGCGTTATATGCGCCGCCTGTCGGACCGCGATCTGGCACTGGACCGCGCGATGATCCCGCTCGGCTCCTGCACCATGAAGCTCAATGCCGCCGCCGAGATGATGCCGATCACCTGGCCGGAATTCGGCTCGCTGCATCCGTTCGCGCCGCGTAATCAGGCCGAGGGCTATCACGAGGCGATTGCCGATCTGACGGAGAAACTCTGCGAGATCACCGGCTATGACGCGTTTTCCATGCAGCCCAATTCGGGCGCGCAGGGTGAATATGCGGGGCTTCTGACCATTGCCGCCTATCACAAGGCACGCGGCGAGGAGCACCGCAACATCTGCCTGATCCCCGTCTCGGCGCATGGCACCAATCCGGCCTCGGCGCAGATGGCTGGTATGAAGGTCGTGGTGGTGAAATCGGCGCCCAATGGCGATGTGGATATCGAGGATTTCGAGGCCAAGGCCACGGAAGCGGGCGCCAATCTGGCGGCCTGCATGATCACCTATCCCTCGACCCATGGCGTGTTCGAGGAAACGGTCCGCACGATCTGCGAGATCACCCATAAACATGGCGGTCAGGTCTATCTGGACGGGGCCAATATGAACGCGATGGTGGGTCTGGTGAAACCGGGCGAGATCGGGTCGGATGTGAGCCACCTCAACCTGCACAAGACCTTTGCCATTCCGCATGGCGGTGGTGGTCCGGGCATGGGTCCAATCGGCGTGAAGGCGCATCTGGCGCCCTATCTGCCCGGTCACCCCGAGGAAGGCAGTGATGGCACCGTGTCGGCGGCCCCCTATGGCTCGGCCTCTATCCTGCTGATCTCGTGGGCCTATTGCCTGATGATGGGCGGCGAGGGGCTGGCCCAGGCGACCCGTGTGGCGATCCTGAACGCCAATTACATCGCCTCGCGTCTCAAGGGCGATTATCCGATCCTCTTCATGGGCAACCGTGGCCGTGTGGCGCATGAATGCATCCTCGACACGCGCGGATTCGCCGAATTCGGCGTGACGGTGGATGATCTGGCCAAACGCCTGATCGATAACGGCTTCCACGCGCCGACCATGTCCTTCCCCGTGGCGGGCACGCTGATGGTGGAACCCACCGAGTCGGAAACCAAGGCAGAGATCGACCGCTTCATCACGGCGCTTCTGGCGATCCGCGAGGAAGTGCGCGCGGTGGAGAATGGCGAGATCTCGGCAGAGGACAGCCCGCTGCGCCATGCGCCGCATACGGTCGAAGACCTCGTGGCCGAATGGGACCGCGCCTATAGCCGCGAGGCAGGGTGCTTCCCTGCGGGCTCGTTCCGCGAGGACAAATACTGGCCGCCGGTGGGCCGCGTGGACAATGTCCATGGCGATCGTAACCTGATCTGCATCTGCCCGCCACCCGAGGCCTATGCGGCAGAGTGATCTGTGAAAGGGGGCGCTTTCGCCCCCTTTTTCTATGCTCGGCGACGGGGTAGAACCCTGAAAACAGGTGGAGGACCCCGATGCTTTACGACATGCGCAAACTCGACGCCCAGATCGCGCTTTGGCTTGATGAGGATTGCGGCCAGTTCGATCTGACCGCCAAGATCATGGTGGAGGATGACGCGACGGGGCGGTTTGCCTTCAATGCGCGCGAGGACATGGTGCTGGCGGGGCTGCCGATGGCAGCGCGGGTGTTCCGGCATCTGGACCCGAAGCTGAAGCTCGAGGTGCTGGCCGAGGAGGGCGAGAGGATCGATGCGGGCACCACCTTTGCCATTATCGAGGGCAACGCGCAGGCGATCCTGACGGGCGAGCGTGTGGCGCTCAACCTGTTGCAGCGGATGTGCGGGATTGCCACGCTGACCGCCGCCTATGTGGCAGAGATCGAGGGGACGGGTGCGTTTCTGGTGGACACGCGCAAGACCACGCCGGGGCTGCGCGGGCTCGAGAAATACGCGGTCACCTGTGGTGGCGGGCGCAACCACCGCTTGAGCCTCGATGGGGGTATTATGCTGAAGGACAACCATATCGCGGTGGCCGGATCGATCACCTTGGCGGTGGCCAGAGCCAAGGCGAAGGCACCGGTCCTGACCAAGATCGAGGTCGAATGCGACCGTCTGGAACAGGTCGAGGAAGCGCTTTCGGCAGGGGCCGATGTGATCATGCTCGACAATATGACCAACGACGAGATGCGGGCGGCGGTGGCGCTCGTGGGCGGGCGCGTGCCTCTGGAATGTTCGGGCGGGGTGCGTCTGGAGACGATCCGCGCCAAGGCCGGGACTGGCGTCGATTTCATCTCGGTCGGGCGGATCACCCAATCCGCGCCTTGTGTGGATATCGGGCTCGACGATCTCTGATCGTTTTTGTTGGACAGAACGGACCCTTGCTTTAGGTTAAGTCATGACCGCCGAGGGAGGATCTGGTTCATGCAGACTATCTCAGGCCTCGCGCCTGCCAAATCGCGCCGTTCCACATCTCGCGGGCTGTCGACTCCAGAGGAGATCGAAGCCCTTATCGCGCGGGTCGTTCTGCGTGATAAAGCCGCCTTTTCAGCGCTTTACGATGCCACCAGTGCTAAGCTGTTCGGGGTTTGCCTAAAGGTGCTCGACAACCGTGCCGAGGCCGAGGAGGCGCTGCAGGAGGTGTTCCTGCGGATCTGGCGCAAGGCCGACCGCTATAGTGTGACCGGCCATAGCCCGATGACATGGCTGATCACGCTCGCGCGCAATCTGGCCATCGACCGGTTGCGCAAGCGTCAGCGCGGGCGCACGGATATTGACGAGGTCTATGATCTGTCCGACGATAGGCCGGGGCCCGAAGCCTGCATGATCGCCAACTCCGAGGCCAAGCGCATCGGCTCCTGTCTGGAGATGCTGGAGGATGGGCGCGCCGATGCCGTGCGCGGGGCCTATCTCAACGGCGACAGTTATGCCGATCTGGCCGAACGTCACAATGTGCCGCTGAACACGATGCGGACATGGCTGCGCCGCAGCCTGATGAAGCTGAAGGATTGCATGAGCCAATGAGTGCGACGCCCGAATTCGATGATGATCTTCTGGCCGCCGAACAGGCGCTACGCCTTTTGCCTCCCGAGGAACAGGCCACCTTCGCTGCGCGTTTGCGCGACGAGCCCGCCTTGCGCGCGCGACTGCGCGATTGGGAGAGCCGTTTCGCGCCTCTGGCCGAGGACTTCCCCGAAGTGATGCCGCCAGCCTCGGTAAAGCGCCAATTGATGACCGAGATCGGTGCTCCGGCATCGCGCAGATCGCTGATGCTCTGGGGGTGGCTTGCAGGTGGTGTCGTGGCGGTGGGTATCACGGCGACCTTCTTCGTACCCGATATCATCAATACCCTGAATAACCCCGCTATTCCGGCCCTTCCCGGCTTTACACCGGGCATGCAGGCCAGCCTGATGGGCGCGGGCGACCAGCTTCTTGTGCAGGTGCAATATGATACCGGCACCGGCGAAGTGCGCTTGGTGCAAATGGCCGGGGTGCAGCATGCGACAGACCGGTCGATGGAGCTTTGGGTGATCCCTGCAGGGCAGAAGCCCGTCTCGCTGGGTCTTATGCCCGAACAGCGCGATGCCCATATGCCGATGCCCGATGAACTGCGCCCGATGCTGGCGGGCGCAACCTTCGCCATCACGGATGAGCCCAAAGGCGGCGCGCCAGACGGTGTGGCAACAGGTCCGGTCATCGCCAAGGGCGATATGACCTCCGTATAATCCACTCCGATTGCTGGAAGGGCCGCACATGAGGCGGCCCTTTTTTATGCGATGATCCGGACGGGGGTGCCCTTATAGGCGGGTGTGCCGGAGCGGAGTTCGTGATATTCCAACGGGATCAAAGGGTTCAGCTCGGGATAATAGCCCGCAACACAGCCATCGGGCAGATCGAAAGCGGTGACGCTCAGTCCCTCGACACGGCGCTCGCGCCCGTCCTCGATATCGCAGACCAGCGTGACTTTCTGACCCTCCGAAAGCCCCGCCCGTTCCATTTCGCCGCGGTTGATGAGCACCACCATACGCGAGCCCGAAAGTCCCCGCAGGCGGTCCGAATGCCCGTAGATCGTGGTGTTGAACTGGTCGTTGGAGCGCATGGTATTGAGCGTGTAGCTCTGGCCACGCGCGGTGGTGCCGGGCTCTTGACCCAGCGCCGAAAGGGTCGTGGGCGTGGTGAAAAGCGCCTTTCCGGCCTCGTTGTTCCAGCGCCGCTCGCGGGCTGCATTGCCACGGTAGAACCCGCCCGCCTTCGACATGCGCAGGTTCATCTCGTGGAACTGCGCGGGCCAAGTGGCGGCGATCAGATCGCGCACATGGTCGTAATTCGCGGTCCAGTCATCCCATTGCAGCGCAGGATTGGCGGGTAGGGTGGCTTTGGCGATGCCCGCGATAATGGCAAGTTCGGATTTCAACTGGTCGCTTGGCGGCTTGGCGCGGCCCAGCGAGGCGAAGATATGGCTCATCGTGTCCTCGACGGTCTGCACCTGCGGTACGCCGTTCTGCAGATCCTCGTCGGTCCGTCCCAGACAGGGCAGGATATAGGACACCTTACCCGGATTGAGATGCGAGCGGTTGAGTTTGATCGCGATCGAGACGGTGAGGTTCTGCTTGCCCCATGCCTCTTCCAGCCGCTCGATATCGGGCATGGCGCGCAGGAGGTTGCCGCCGAGCGCGATGGTGGCTTTCACCCGGCCCTCGATCACGCCCTTACCGGCCTTCACGATATTCATCCCGCGTGTGCGGGGCAGGGTGACGCCGAACATCTTCTCCTGTTTGTCGAGCGGGAAGAGCGCGGGATTCTCGCCGATCCCCACGGTGCGCTGCCCCTGCACGTTGGAGTGCCCGCGCACGGGCGAGATGCCCGCACCCAAACGGCCCATATTTCCGCGCAACAACAACAGGTTGACCAGCATGCCGAGGTTCAGCCACCCGTTGACATGCTGGGTCAGGCCCATGCCATAGACGCCGATCACGCGCTTGGCGTCGACATAGATTTCCGCAGCCTGCTCGATCATGGCGCGGGTCAGGCCCGAATGGTGCTCGATCTCCGCCCAGTCCATAGTGCGGATTTCTGCCATCGCCTCCTCGAGCCCCTGCGTATGCTCGGCGATGAAGTCATGGTCCAGCACTGTGCCGGGGGCGGCATCTTCGCGCGCGAGCACATATTTGATCATGCCCGCCAGCACGGCGATATCCCCGCCGGGACGGACCTGATAGTAATGGTCCGAAATCTTGGTCGATTTGCCGGTGACCATCTGCTTGGGGCTCTGCGGGTCGGTGAACTCCAGCAGGCCCTTTTCGCGGATCGGGTTGAAGGTCACTACCTTGCAGCCGCGATCCACAGCCTCTTTCAGAGTGTGCAGCAGCCGCGGGCTGTTGGTGCCGGTATTCTGGCCAAAGAAGAACAGCGCATCGCAATGGTCGAAATCTTCCAGCGTGCAGGTGCCTACAGGAACGCCAAGATAGGTGTTGAGGTTCACCGAGGTGGTCTCGTGGCACATATTCGAAGATTGCGGCAGGTTGTTGGTGCCATAGATCCGCGCCAGTAACGCGTAGAGATAGGAGGGCTCGAGGCCCGCATGGCCCGAGGCATAGAAAACCGCCTCATCGGGGGTGATCCCGTTCAACTCTCGCCCGATCTCGGCAAAAGCTTCCTCCCACGCCACAGGCTGATAGCTGTCGGTGGTGGCATCATAACGCATCGGATGGGTCAGGCGACCTGCGGCTTCCAGATCATGATCGGTCCACTGGCGCAGGTCGCTGACCTTATGCGTAGCGAAGAAGGCAGGGCCCACCTTCTTCGTGGTCAGCTCCCACAACGTTGCCTTGGCGCCGTTCTCGCAGAATTCGAATGTTCCGGGATTTGCGGGCTTGGCCCATGCGCAGGACGAGCACATCGCGCCGCCAGTCTTGTTCAGCTTGGCAAGGATCTGCAGCGCCAAGGGCGTTGGAGGCTCTTTCTTCATGATCCGCGCGACGCCCTCAAGCGATCCCCATCCCCCTGCGGGTCGTTTATAGACAGGGGTGCCGGCATCGGCTTCAACGGGCGAATGGCTGTAATCTTCGGGTTTCATCGGCATCTCCCAGCGCGCAAGGCTCCTCTTTTGTGACGCGCCCAATGCGCAGGCACAAGTCTGGATGCGACAAATCATAGCACATCCCGAACCAATGGAACGAAATGCTGCGATACTACGTTCCTTCACGGTTGCAAAAATCTATGTGACGGCAAACGAGCGGAAGGAACCGAAGTTGTCAGAGCGAGAACAGGCCGCAGCGGATCAGGAGCATGCGGAAAAGAAACATGAAGCCTCGTTCGACGAGCACGAGCTTCGGGCCATCGAGAAAACGGGGGCGATGAGCCCGCCTGCCATTTTTGAATCGATCCGCCGCTCGGGGGTGGAAGAGCTGATGCGTCCGGCCTCGGCGCTGGTCATGTCCTCGCTCATTGCCGGGATCGCCATCGGGTTCTCGGTTTTCACCGAAGGTCTTCTGCGGTCTCATCTGCCTGATGCCGAATGGCGTCCACTTGTCGAGAATTTCGGTTATACGGTGGGCTTCCTGATCGTGATCATGGGGCAGATGCAGCTGTTCACCGAGAACACCATCACTGCGGTCTGTCCGGCGCTGGATGAGCCCGGACCGGAGGTGTTCCGGCGCCTTGCGCGGCTATGGGGGATCGTTTTCCTCTTCAACCTGATCGGCGCGACATTGTTCGGGATCGTGCTCTATCTCATGCGCGGCTATGATCCGGCGCTCTGGCAAGCGGTTCAGGAGCTTTCGGAAGAGGCCACCCATTTCCCGTGGCTCGAAACCATGTTGCGGGGGATTGGTGCGGGCTGGCTGATCGCGGCGCTCGTCTGGATGTTGCCCAATGCCCGCCAGTCCAAGCTGCTGATGATCGTCATCGTGACATGGATCATCGCGACGGCGGAATTTACCCATGTGGTGGCAGGCTCGACCGAGGCGACCATCGTGGTGCTATCGGGCAAGATGTCCGCGATCGGGGCGCTTACCGGTTTTACCCTGCCCGCATTGATCGGGAATGTGCTTGGCGGATCGGTATTCTTTACCGTTCTCACATGGGCGCAGATCAAGACCGAGCTGGAGGAGCCCAAGGAATGCCCGTGGCGCCATGAGGGGGATCCGCGCGCGAGACGGCGTAGCTGAGGGGCGCGGATGCGGAATGGAAAGGGGCCCGGCAGGGCCCCTTGACTTAATGTTATGCCGCATTTGCGGTGTCATCATAGCCGGAGCCCGCGACGCGGAACTGGGTGATTGCCTCGTTCAGCGATTTTGCCTCTTGCGAGAGGGCCAGAGAGGCTGCTGATGTTTCCTCGAACATCGCCGCGTTCTGCTGGGTCATCTGGTCAAGCTGGGCGGTCGCCGAGTTGATTTCCCGAACGGCATGGGATTGTTCCTCGACCGAGTTGGCCACGCTGGAAATATTGGTCGCAATCTCGGCAATTGAGTCGGCAATACGCTGCAGGGCGGTATCGGTCTGGCCGACAAGATCTACGCCGATCTTCACGCTATCGGAGCTTTCCGAAATCAACCCGCCAATCTCGCTCGCCGCTTCCGACGAGCGCTGTGCAAGGGCCCGGACTTCGGAGGCCACGACCGCAAAGCCGCGCCCCGCATCGCCCGCTCGCGCAGCTTCCACGCCGGCATTGAGTGCCAGAAGGTTGGTCTGGAAGGCGATATCGTCGATCACACCAATGATCCGCGTGATCCGGTTGGAGCTTTCGGCGATGGAATTCATCGCAGCGACCGCCTGTGCCATAATATCGCGTGACGCAAGGGTTTCCGATTTCGAGCTATGTACGACCTTTTCGGTCCGGCGGCTGTTATCGGCGGCGGAAGCGGTGTTGGCCGCGAGTTCCTCGACCGCGGCCGCCGTTTCCTCAAGGGTCGCCGCCGTGCTTTCGGTGCGGTGCGACAGGTCGGTCGCGGCCTGACTGACCTCGGAGGCATTGTTGAGGATGTGGCTGACGCTCGACTGGATCGAACCTACCAGATGGCTGAGCGAGTCGATACTGCGGTTGTAATCCGCGCGCAGGGCCTCGTAGCTCTCGGGGAAGCGGGTCTCGATGCGCTGGGTCAGATCGCCTTGCGAAAGACGGCCAAGGGCCTTCGCGAGGGTGGAGACAACCTGCTCCTGCTCTGCCGCGCGCTCGGCGCGCTCGGCCTCGGCCAGTTCGGCAAGGCGCTGTTTCTCGGCCGCGGCGGCGTGCTCGCGCTCCATGTGTTCGCGTTCCTCGCGGGCCTTACGTTCCATCTCTGTACGCTCTGCCTCAAGCTTGCGCTGGGCTTCCGCCTCACGCTCGGCGGCCTCACGGGCCTCGGCCTCGCGCTGCTGTTCCTCCAACTCGCGATTGGCGAGAATGTTCTGCCTGAAGATCTGGAGCGCTTCGATCATCGCCCCCAGTTCGCCCCCGCGTTTTTTCGTGCCTTCGAGCGCATCGATATTGCCCTCGGCCAGATCGCGGGTGCGTCGGGTCAGATCCCGCAACGGGCGTACCAGAACCATCTGCAGGAAGCCGATCGTTACCATGAGCACGAGAAGCGAGGCACCGATCGCAAGCTCCATATTTCTGGTCGCCTTACCGATCTGGCTATCCAGAACGCCGGCGCGAGCGCTTACGCCGTCAAGGGCTTCGCCTCCCACTGCGGCAGCGCCCGCACTGAGCTGTGTGATCTCGCTCAGCGCCGCACTCGAGGCGGCAGCCCCCGCCGCCAGCGCTTCGAGTTCGTTGCCGCGCCGTGCGATTACCCCGGTTTCGGGGTCGATCAGGTCATGCAGCATTGCGACATCGGTCTCATACCCATCGCCGAGGCTGAAGATCAGCAGTTTTGCCTGACCCTCGACAGAGGCCTTATACCGGTCCAGACCGATCAGATCCCCCTCCATCGACACCGTAACGATCTGGCGAAGCAGGGATTGCGCATCGGCGCGGGCTTGGGGCGGACCCATCAGTTCAAGTTGCGAGACGAGGATCTCGAGCTTGCTGAGATCCTGACGGACGGCTGTATGCGCAAGCGAGGCATCCTCGCGGGCCGCCGCCAGCTGCAGGAGTTGCAGCTTGAATTCGGACATGCGGTCGGCGAGATCAATGGCCTGACGCGGCGGGCGCTGGCGGGCCAGTTCGAAGAAGGCGGCAAAGCGCTGCTCCGAGGTCTTCAGGACCTCATCGATCTCGGCGGGTGTATTGGCCAGAAGCAGCGCGGTGATCAGCTCGGGCAGGCGGTTGGCGCTTACCATGATATCGCTGGTATTGCGTAGATCGGGGACATTGTCTTCGGCCAGTTCGTGCATGCTCGTCGAAAACTGTTGGAAGACAAGCCATGCAACGGTGATGGCGGCGCCGAGAATAGTAACGAGGAGGATCTGGCTGAACGCGAGGCGCGGACCGATCCCAGCGAAGAAGTTATTGAATTTCGTAAGCATTTAGGTCTCCGCCGCCGGTCAGTTCATTGCGACCGACGCATCGGCCGGTTTCACGAGTTCAAAGGGTATCCAGACTTGCGGGGGCAGGGTCTCGCCCGCCAGAAGCTGCTGCGCGGAGACGATGGCGCCACGGGCCTGCTCGGCGGCGTTTTGCAATACCGTGACGTCGAGCTTGCCTTCGGTCATTGCCTTTCGGGCGGTGGCGGTGCCGTCAATGCCGCCGATCAGGATTGTGCTGTGATCGATACCTGCCTCGTCGAGAGCGGCAATCGCCCCTAGCGCCATATCATCATTATTAGCCACGACCGCATCGGGCAGGGGCCCCTCGGCCAGCCATTTCTCCATGATGGCACGTCCACCATCCACCGACCAGTTGCCAAAAGCTTCGGCCTGGATGGTGACGCCCGAGCAATGATCGGTGGCCAGTTCACTGTAATAGGCCTTGGTCCGCTCGCGCGCTGCTTCCGACACCAGATCGCCGACAAGGATCGACACCGTGCCCGTATTGCCCAATGCATCGCAGACATAGCCTACCTCGAGGCTGCCCGATTGGGTTTCGGGCGAGCCGACATAGACCTGCGGACCCTGCAGGACCTCCCAGTTCAGGGGTTTCGCATTTACGAAGACCAGAGGAATGCGGGCCTTCTGGGCCATACGCGAGATGGTCAGGCCGGAATCGGCGCTTACGGCATTCACGATCAGAGCATCGACCTTCATGTCGATGAGCTTCTGCACCTGTTCGAGCTGCGTTTCGGTGCTGTTCTGCGCATCCATGATCTCGAGATCCGTATTGGGCATGGAGGCTGCCGCATCGGTGAAGCCGCCCTCCAAAGCCTTGATGAAGATCTGGGATCTATCGATTAACGTTACCCCGTATGTCGCGGCCGCGAGCGGACTGGCGACACATAGGAGGACCGGAAAGAGCAGGCGCGCAAACATCAACTACCTCGTGCAAAGGACTGGCCGGAAAGTGATTCCCGGGGATTGACCTTCAGGGGTAGCAGTCGCGGCCTAAGAAAGTGCTTATTTCACCAAAAGATAGCTAAAATGCGATGTTATGGCAGGAAAACGGCCTGAAATCCGCTTGCCTTGCCGGGGATCGGGCTGTGCAGCTCGAGCGTTGCCCCCGACCTCTCGGCGATCACATGGGCAATCGCGAGACCCAACCCCGTGCCGTCTCCGGCACCATCCCCGCGGGCAAACCTGTCGGAGATGCGCGCCAGCTGCTCCGGCGGCAGGGCAGGCGCATCATTGCGGACGGTAAGCCTGCCATCGGGGCTGAGGCTTATCTCTACGCCGCCCGTCCCATGTTTGCGCGCGTTCTCGATGAGATTGCGCGCAAGGATTGCGAAGGCATCAGGGTCGAGATCACTCATCACGGGGCGGTCAGGACGGTTCACGTCCAGCCCGGCCGCGATTGCCGGATCGGCGCGGCGCATATCATCGAGCAGGATGTCGAGGATCATCCGCAGATCGTTTTTTCCGTCCAGACGGAGCTGCGCCCCTTCGGCGCGCGCCATCTGCATAAGCTTCTCGGAGAGGCGCGACAGACGCTTCAGCCCGCCCTCGATCTCCAGTGCCCGCGAGATCGCGACCGGATCGCTACTCTCGGCGCGCAGCCGCTGGGCCTGTGCGATGGCACCGGCCACGGGTGTGCGCATCTCATGCGCGGCATTGGAGGCAAAGCTGCGCTCGGAGTCGAAGGCGGCCTTGAGGCGCGACAAAACGGCATTGATTCCGTCGGCGATCGGGCGCAGCTCGGAGACCATGTGCTCGCTCTCCAACGGATCGAGACGCTGCGGCCCGCGAAGAGCCAGATCGTGCTCCAATTGGCGCACAGGATTGAGTGCCCGCCGCACCGCCCAGAAGATCCCGCCCAGCCCGAGGGGCAACGCGATCAGCAGCGGTAGCGACAGCAGCAGGATCATATTGCGTCGCACCGCCTGCCGGTGGTCGAGCGGCTCTGCCACGGTGATCGACAGGCCCGCGCGGGGAGAATAATCGGTAAAAGTGCGATAGCCCGACAAGGTCAGGAAACCGGGCGTGATATCGTCGGAGATGGCGATGTCCTCGCTGCCATCGGTTTGCAACAGAACATCACCGGCCTGATTGCGCACGATGAATTCGACGGTGTCGGGCCGGTCATCCAGCCGTGCCACCGCGCGGTTTTCGGGCGGCGGCGGCGGCCAGAGGCGGTCGTTGGGCGAGCGGTCATTGCGCTGCGGGTCGGGTCGGGAGCGCGCATTTGGCGACTGGTTCTCGCGGGTGCTGTGATCACGCGTGCCCTGCTGGACCTCACCGGAGTTGCGCGCCCGCAGGCGTTGTTCGCGCAGAGCGAAAGGCAGGATGCGCTGCGCGGTATCGCTCAGTTCGCGGTCGAAGACGCGGTTCATCTCGCGGCTCATGAGCCCTGCGGTGACCACGGCGGCCGCCAGCCACAGGACCGCGACGCCCGCACCGATGAGAAGCGCGATGCGCAGTCCCAGAGAACGGGGCAGCCTCATTGTGCCACCAGTCGGTAGCCCAGCCCGCGCTCGGTCTGGATGCGGTCACGGCCCAGTTTCTTGCGAAGGTGGCTGACATGGACCTCGATCGTATTGGAGCCGATCTCGTCATCGAAACTGTAGAGAGCCTCTTCCAGCTGGGCTTTGGACAAAAGCTGGCCCGGACGGGCGAGAAACGCCTCGAACAGCGCCCATTCGCGCCCCGTCAGGGTTACGGGAAGCCCCTCGCGGGTCACCGATTTTGCAGGCAGGTCGATGCGCAGATCGGCAATATCCACCGTCGGGTTCGGATTGCCGCTATAGCGCCGTGCGACCGATCCGATGCGCGCTGATAGCTCGTCCAGATCGAAGGGCTTGACCAGATAGTCATCTGCCCCCGCATTCAGCCCCGCGATGCGGTCGCTGACCTGATCGAGGGCGGTCAGGATGATCACCGGCACCGTGGAGCCGCCCGTCCGCTGGTCTTTCAGAAACGGAATGCCGCGCCCGTCGGGCAGCATGAGGTCCAGCAGGATGAGGTCGAAACGCGAGATCTTTGTCAGATCACGCGCCTCCTCCAGCGTCTGGGCCCAGTCGAGCGAATGCCCGTCCGCGCGGATCTGGTCGCTGACGGCACTGCCGAGGCTCTGATCGTCTTCGACAAGAAGAATGCGCATGGGGGCGGGTCCTTTCGGCTACGGATCGGGGGTGGTTCAAGGGATGCCGTCTGCGCGCGTTTATTGCAAGAGCAGGCGGGCGATGGCATCGACCTGCGCACCGGCGCCTTGGGCGATCTCGGCGGGCGACTGCTCGGGCGTGCCGCTATAGCCCGCCGCTTGCAGGCGCGTCAGCAGGGCGGTGCTGTCACTGTCCAGAACCGGCGCGATCTCCGAGATCGGGGCGTCGAGCAGCTTCTGTGCAAGGGCGAATTGCGGGGGACGCCCGCCCTTGGCGGTGCTTTCCGAACTGATCGGCAGGGCGAATGCCACGGCCGCAATCAGCGAGGCCACGAGGGCAAGCAGCATCGGCGGCGCCTTGAAATAGGCTTTCAGGGGTCGCCAGTTGCGCCACAGATGCAGAACGAAGGGAATGACGAGCACCATCGACAGCCATTCATGCATGCTGTGGAACCAGCCCATCTGCCAATGGAAGAACAGGGCGACGCCCGAGACGAGGGAAACGAGGAATAATCCGGTGATGAGTGGTGTCGCATAGCGGAAAAGGGTCTGGCGCATAATAAACTCCGGAGAAAGCGGGCCTGTCTCCGGAGCGTAGCGTGCGAGTCTGATGCGAAGCTGAAGCTTACATCGATTTGTCGCTGGAATCGGCCTGACCCTTGATCCAGTAGCCTGCGGCCTTCATCCAGGGCAGGGGATGGCCGCGCTGCTCCAATGCGTCGCGGATGGCGCGCGCGACAGCGGCCTCTGCGGCGATCCAGACAAAGGTGCCCTCTGGCAGATCGAGCGAGGCGAGCCGCTCGATGAAGGGCGCAGGGTCCGTCGGATCGTCGCGATGGATCCACAGCGCCAATGTCTGCGCGGGAGAGGGCAGGGGCTGTTCGTCCTCGGGGCCCTGTACGGCAACGAGGCTGGTGGCCGGAATATCGGCGGGAAGCTCCGCAAGGCGGCGGCCGATGGCGGGCAGGGCGGTCTCGTCGCCGATCAGCAGCCAGCTGCGGATCGGGCCCGTGATAGTCTGCGATCCGCGTGGCCCGCCGATCCGCGCTTCGTCCCCGACGGACACCGATTTGGCCCAGAGCGTGGCGGGGCCTGCATCATGTAGCGCGAAATCGACGGTCAGCGTGAGGGTTTCGGGGTCGAAGACGCGGGGCGTATATTCACGCATCACCGGCTCGCCATCCGCATCGGGTACGATCAGTTTGAAATGGTCGTCGGGAGCGGTCGAGGTGAACCCCTCTAGCTCGGGCCCCGAGAAGACGAGGCGCAGCATATTGGGAGTGAGCCGGGTGATCTCGGAGACGGTCAGCGTGCGACGGACAAGCTCGTGACGCTGACGCTCAATGCGCGGTAAGGTATCTGATGTGGTCATGGGAAATCCTGGATTGCAATCTATGCGGGGGCCGGATGGCGCCTGCACATTTCCTGATTAAAAAAATCGAGAATTAGGCCCGGGTCAAGGCGTCCGGTTGCGAGGCGGTTGTGCATATGGTCACAGGTCAGCCGCGGTAGCGCTGGTTGAGAAAGATTTTGCGAGTTTCAAGTTGTGACATGCTCTAAAGGCATGACGTGTGTTCATAACCGGCATGCAAAATTGTAAAATTGCCGTGATTAAAAAAGTGAACTTTGCCTAGTGTCTTCTGCCCGAAAATTATACAGATTTGATACGGATCAGTTTTGTCAACTCACGTCTCCATGAGTTGTCACGCAGTGCAGATCAAGAAAATTTTTATTCGAAAAATCAAGTTCATCATTAAAAAAATCTCTATTTTACATCCTCTTGAGGGGGCGTGTTGCGACGTTTTTACACAGGAATGCGATCTGATTCGTTTACCTGTATTTCAACCCAAGGAATCGGCTGCAAAAATCCTGCCGGAAATTCAGCGCGTCGGAATGTCGCATAGAGATTTAACCTGTTGATGCATAATGCAGGCTCTAGTCTTGTCTTGGCCCCCTGCTCGTGGCATGTGGTCCCGACTTTTACTACAAATTGCGGCGAGGGTGCTGCATTGCATGCCCGAAGCTGCAAAGCTGCAAGAGGCACGCATTGTTGAAACACCTCAAACTCCCGCTGATGCTGTTGGCGGCAGCGTCGCTGGCGGGATGTCAGTACGAAGTTCTTTTCCCCAGCGGCTGGGTCGCTGAGCAAGAGCGCGACCTACTGGTCATCTCGACAGTCCTGATGCTGCTGATCATCATCCCTGTTGTCATCATGACGGTCTATTTCCCCTGGAAATACCGCCACGATCGCGATGACCAGAGCGATTACGAGCCCGAATTCGCGCATTCGACCAAGATCGAAGTCGTTGTCTGGGGCATTCCGGTCATCATCGTCGCCATTCTCGGCGTCATCCTGGCGATCTATACCTATCGCCTCGACCCCTATCGTCCGCTCGACCATACCGAGAACATGGGCGCACCGGTCGAAGTCGAAGCGGTCTCGCTCGACTGGAAATGGCTGTTCATCTATCCCGAGCAGGGCGTGGCTTCCGTCAATGAACTGGTGATCCCCGAGGGACGCCCGATCAATATGAAGCTCTCCGGCTCGACCGTGATGAACACGTTCTGGGTTCCGGCGCTTGCGGGTATGGTCTACTCGATGGCTGGCATGGAAACCAAACTGCATTTCATCGCGGATGAAACCGGTGATTTCCAGTCGCGTTCCGCCCATTACTCGGGTCCCGGTTTCTCGAAGATGACGTTCACCACGCATGCCGTGAACGACGCCGATTTCGACGCATGGGTCGCCAAAGCCAAGGCGGAAGGCGAGCCTCTGACCCGCGAATCCTACTTGCAGCTTGAGCAGCCCACCATCGACGCACCCGTTAGCTACTACAGCTCCGTTGTGGACGGTCTGTTCGACCGTATCGTCGGGCTGTGTGTCGAAGAGAACAAGGTCTGTATGAACGAGATGATGATGCTCGACATGCATCGTGATCAGATCGCAGGCCATGAAGGCGAGAAAGCCGAAGGCGAGGGCGGCGAGCATGCCACCATCGGCATGCCCAAGCACCTGTTCGAATATGACGACCAGCGTGCGATCGACGGTCACGGTAACCTGATCTCGCTGCCGGCAGATACCTCCGAGGAGCACATGTCCGCACTCGACGCGCGTCAGATCATGGCGCAAGCCGCGCTTGGCGCCGATGGCCTCTGCCTCCCGAACCAGGAGTATAAAACCAATGTTAACTGAAGAAGCTCGCGTGGCGCAGGAGACGATCTCCCCGATCTTCGGGCGGCTCAGTCTCTCGTCCATTCCCTATCATGAGCCGATTCTGATCGCGACCTTCGCAGGTGTTGCCGTTGCAGGCATCATCGTTCTGGCGCTCATGACCTATTTCAAGGCATGGAAACCGCTCTGGACCGATTGGGTCACCACGATCGACCACAAGAAGATCGGCATCATGTATATGGTGCTCGGTTTCATCATGTTCGTGCGCGGCTTTGCCGACGCGCTGATGATGCGCGCGCAGCAGGCAATGGCTGCGGGCGGGGCAGAGGGCTACCTTCCGCCGCACCACTATGACCAGGTCTTCACCGCTCACGGCGTGATCATGATCTTCTTCGTGGCCATGGCCTTCATCACCGGTGTGATGAACTTCGTCATGCCCGTGCAGATCGGTGCCCGCGACGTGGCCTTCCCCTTCCTGAACAACTTTTCGTTCTGGATGACGGTGGCCGGCGCGCTTCTGGTCAACATCTCGCTGTTCATCGGTGAGTTCGCACGCGTCGGCTGGCTGGCCTTCCCGCCGCTATCGGGCGCTGCCTATTCGACCGGGCCGGGGATGGATTACTATCTCTGGGCGCTGAACATCGCGGGTATCGGGACAACGCTTTCGGGCGTGAACATGTGCGCCACCATCTTCAAGATGCGTGCGCCGGGCATGTCGCTGTTCCGTATGCCGGTCTTCACCTGGACCGCGCTGTGCACGAACATCCTGATCGTGGCGGCCTTCCCGGTTCTGACCGCAACCCTCGTGATGCTGACGCTCGACCGCTACATCGGTACGCATTTCTTCACCAACGACCTTGGTGGGAACGCGATGATGTATGTCAACCTGATCTGGATCTGGGGTCACCCGGAGGTCTACATCCTCATCCTGCCCTGCTTCGGGATCTTCTCGGAAGTCGTGGCGACCTTCTCCGGCAAGCCGCTCTTCGGCTACAAGACGATGGTCTGGGCAACGATGTCGATCATGGTTCTGTCCTTCATCGTGTGGCTGCACCACTTCTTCACGATGGGGTCGGGCGCTGCCGTGAATACCTTCTTCGGTATCACGACGATGATCATCGCCGTGCCGACGGGTGTGAAGATCTTCAACTGGATCTTCACCATGTATAAAGGCCGCGTGCGGTTCGAGACCCCGATGTACTGGGTGATCGGCGGTATCGTGACCTTCACCATCGGTGGTATGACCGGCGTCATGCTGGCAATCCCGCCGGTCGACTTCCAGCTCCACAACTCGCTGTTCCTGATCGCGCACTTCCATAACGTCATCATCGGTGGTGTTGTCTGGGCGATCTATGCAGCTGTCTACTTCTGGTGGCCCAAAGCCTTCGGCTTCAAGCTGCATGACGGTCTGGGTAAAGCGTCCTTCTGGTGCTGGTTCGTGGGCTTCTACCTTGCCTTCATGCCGCTCTACCTGCTGGGCTTCATCGGCGTGACGCGCCGGATCAACTCCTATTCGGATCCGTCCTGGCAGCCCTACTTCGTCGTTGCCGCCATCGGTGCACTGTTCATCCTGGCCGGCATCCTGCTGAGCTTCGCGAACTTCGCCTACTCGATCTACAAGCGTAAAGAATTGGCTTGTGGCTCGGACCCGTGGAATGCGCGTACGCTCGACTGGGCAACCTCGTCCCCGCCGGCGAAGTACAACTTCCCGCAGGATCTCCACATCAACGGGATCGACGAATTCTGGGCGATGAAACAGCGTGGGTTCAAGTGGTCAACCGACTACCAGCCGATCCACATGCCGCATTACACGCCCGCAGGGTTTGTCATTTCGGCGCTGGCCTTCATCTTCGGCTTCGCAATGATCTGGTATATCTGGTGGCTGGCTGTCGTAAGCTTCGTCGGTGTCGTCGCCTACACGATCTACCATACCTTCAACTACAACCGTGACTACTACATCCCCGTAGAAGAGATCGCGGAAACCGAAGCAAAGGGAAATGCAGCATGACGATGCTTGATACCCCCGTCACCGGCCCCATCAAGGGGCCGGAAGGTCCGGACCATCATCAGGACCATCATCATGTGAGCCCGACGCCGATCGGTTTCTGGCTCTACCTGATGTCGGACTGCATCATCTTCGGCACGCTCTTTGCGACCTATGCCGTTCTTGGTGGCAACTATGCCGGCGGCCCGGGCCCGAAAGATCTGTTCGAACCGTCACTGGTGCTGTGGGAAACCGCGCTGCTGTTGATCTCGTCGATCACCTTCGGTGTGGCCATGCTGAATGCGACTGCCCACAAGCTTGGCGGCACGATCATGTGGCTCATCATCACGCTGGCCTTCGGTCTGGGCTTCCTCGGCATCGAACTTTACGAATTCCATCACTTCATCAGCATTGGCGCAGGCCCCGATCGTTCGGCCTTCCTGTCCGCCTTCTTCCTGCTGGTGGGGACCCATGGTCTGCACGTAACCTTCGGGTCGATCTGGCTGATCACTCTGGTCTTCCAGCTCCGTAAGCACGGTCTGATCGAGGCGAATATGCGCCGCCTGTCGACCCTGTCGATGTTCTGGCACTTCCTCGACCTGATCTGGATCGGCGTCTTCTCCTTTGTCTATCTCGTGAGGCTCGTCTAATGGCTGAACATAGCTCGCATTCGCATGGCTCCATGGGCCAGCTGATGATCGGCTTCGTCCTTGCCGTCATCCTGTCGATCATCCCCTTCTATCTGGTGATGGCCGATGTGGATATGTCGCGGACGACCATCGTCGGGATCATCATGGGTCTGGGCGCCGTCCAGATCATCGTGCACCTCGTCTACTTCCTCCATGTCAACCGTTCGGTTGAAGAGGGCTGGACGCTGGCAGCCACCGTTCTGGCGGTCATCATCCTTGTTATCGTTCTCGCAGGCTCGCTCTGGGTCATGCACAATATGAACGAAAACATGCAGCCGATGCCGACCCAGGAACAGATGATGGAAATGATGAACCTCCAGAACCAGCAGGGCTGATCTGGGCATCATGACCGAATGACGGGGCCGGGAAACTGGCCCCGTTTTGCTATCTGCTTCTCTCTAGCAATCCGGAGACCTCCTATGACTACCGAAATCCGCTGGGTCCGTTTGGGCATCGCAACCGTTCTGGCTGCCGCTTTCGTCGCGCTTTTCATGTCGCTCGGCATCTGGCAGGTGCATAGGCTGCATTGGAAGCTCGATCTCATCGCGCGGGTCGATGCGCGGGTGGCGGCAGAGCCGGTGCCGGCGCCCGGCCCCGCGGACTGGGCGGGGATCACCCGCGAGGGAGATGAATACCGCCATGTCGAGGTGGATGGCACTTTCATGAACGAGGACGAGGTGCTGATCTACACGCCCTCAATGTTCGGACCGGGCTACTGGGTGCTGACGCCGCTCAAGCGCGATGACGGCACGATCGTGATGATCAACCGTGGCGTGGTCTCGGAGGAGAAGAAATCTCCCGACAGCCGCGTGGCGCCCGAGGGCGAGCAGCACATCACCGGCCTGCTGCGGATCACCGAGGATCACGGCTATCTCTTCAGCCAGAACGACCGTCCTGAGGATGGCGTCTGGTATCGCCGTGATATCGCTTCGATCACCAAAACCAAGGGGCTCGAAAACGCGGCTCCCTATTTCATCGATCAGGATCTGACCGATCCCGAGGGTTTCCCGCGCGGGGGCCAGACGGTGGTGAAATTCCGCAATTCTCATCTGAGCTACGCCATCACATGGTTTGCTATGGCGGCACTCAGCCTTGTGGGCTGGGTCGTCGTGCTGCGGCAAGAGCTGAAAAAGCGCGGCTGAGTGCCGCAATAATGTGCAATGCGAGCAGGTTTTCGGAAAAGCCGCCCTCCGCCCCAGCCGGAATATTGCGCGCTGTGAACAAACTCTGGTAATAGGAACCATGCGGCAACGACGTCGCGTCGACTTTCTAGGATTCCGGGCGAAGCTGCCTGACCCCCTGCATATGCGGTGAGGTCTGGCGGCTTTTTTGTTTTGAGGAACATGACGATGATGGGCCTTCCTATTGCTCTTCGCGACCGCATGCGCTGGTTCGGCATCGGTCTGGGTCTGGTCGATGCGCCGGTCCGGGCCAGTAGCGGGCGATCGCTTGCCGCAGGGCAGGGTCAAGAGGCACCGCGGCGCGGACATATCTCGCTTGTGGGGGCGGGGCCGGGAGCCGCCGACCTGCTGACTCTGCGGGCTGTGGATCATATCCGGCGAGCGGATGTCGTGCTCTATGACCGGTTGATCTCGGACGAAATCCTCGACCTGATCCCAAGCGGGATCGAGACTGTCTATGTTGGCAAGGCGGTGGGCGCCTGCGCCTGGCCGCAAGACAAGATCGACGCGCTGATCGTGGAGGAGGCTCTGAAAGGTCGGCGCGTGGTGCGGCTGAAATCCGGCGACCCGTCGATTTTCGGTCGGGCCTGCGAAGAGATCGCTGCCGCCCGTGCAGCCGATATTCCGGTCGAGATTATCCCCGGGATCACGGCGGCCTCGGCGGCGGCTGCGAGTCTGACGCGTCCGCTCACCTCGCGCGGGCTAACCGATACATTCGTTCTGACGACCGGCACCTGCCGCCCCGGCGACGCGCCCTCCGACCGGACCCGTTTTGCCCGTCCCGGCACCTCGATGGCCTTCTATATGGCGGTCGAGCGGGCAGGAGAGATCCAGCGCGATCTTCTGGAGGCCGGTGTGCCGCCCGAATGCGAGATCGACGTTGTAGCTTCGGTCAGCACGCCGCATGAGCGCAAGGGGCAGATGACGCTTGGCACGCTGACGCAGGAGATCGAGGCGCAGGATCTTCATAGCCCTGCTGTGATCTTCATCCGCTACCCCAAGACGATGGCGGTATCTGAAATACCGACGCAGGCGGGCTTGCAAGCCGTCGAATAATGCGCGTGACGCATTGTTTGGGACGGATAGAAACCGGGCTCGCGCCCGGTTTTCTTTTGGGTGTATTTTTAATGTGCTGTTTATTTTGTCAATTATGCAGCTTGTTGCTTAGTTTTGGGCAAGTTTTTCAATATCTCATGGGCGCTGCCAGATTTTTACGGAACGTCCTTCAAAATGGTTTGTGGAATCGTCATTCCGCGATAATGCTGAGTTTAAGGCCTGATTAAGGCCATCTGCCGCAATGGCGCGGCTCTTCCGAAAACGCCCCTAGGGGCCTGCGGCAATGGCGCTGCATTTCGCACTGATCTTCTTCAGAATGCGGGATGATGCCTGCCCGTCTATGCAGCTTCACTCCCGAACTCACTCGCCGCGACCATCGTGTCGCATGCCATTAGGGGTTCGTTATGACCAAGCAGAAACTCGTCATCGTCGGAAATGGTATGGCTCCTGGCCGGATGCTCGAACACCTGTTCGAGACTGCGCCGGACCTGTATGATGTAACCATCTTCAACGCCGAGCCGCGCGTCAATTATGACCGTATCATGCTCTCGCCCGTGCTTGCCGGCGATAAGAGCTATGAAGATATCATCATCCATAGCGAGGACTGGTATGCCTCGCATGGTGTCACGCTCCATATGGGCGAGCGCATCATCGGGATCGACCGTGACGCGAAAACCGTCACTTCGGCCAAAGACCGTGTCGTGCATTACGACAAGCTGGTCATCGCCACCGGCTCCAACCCGTTCATCATTCCGGTTCCGGGCCATCAACTGGAGGGCGTGCTGGCTTACCGCGACCTTGATGATACGCAGAACATGATCGCGGCAGCCGCGCGTGGTGGCCGTGCCGTGGTGATCGGCGGTGGTCTTCTGGGCCTCGAGGCTGCGGCCGGTCTGAAGAACCGCGGCATGGACGTAACCGTCCTGCATATCATGCCCTCGCTGATGGAGCGTCAGCTGGACCCGGCAGCGGGCCATCTGCTGCAACAGGCACTTGAGGCGCGCGGGATCGAGGTGCGCTGCAAGGCCAATACCAAGCAGATCCTCGGCACCGAGCGTGTGGAAGGTGTCGAGCTGGAAGATGGCACCATTCTGGACGCCGATCTGGTGGTCATGGCCGTGGGCATCCGCCCCAATACCGGCCTTGCGAAAGAGGCGGGGCTCGAGGTCAATCGCGGCATCGTCACCGATGACCAGATGCGCACCTCGGATGCTGCGATCTATTCGGTCGGCGAATGCGTCGAAGTGGGCGGCATGGTCTATGGCCTTGTCGCGCCGCTCTACGATATGGCCAAGATCGCTGCGGCCAATCTTGCCGGCGCACCGATCGCGGGCTTCAAACATGTCGATACGCCCACCAAGCTGAAAGTGACGGGCTGTGACCTCTATTCGGTCGGCCAGTTCGGCGAAGGCTATGAAGAGATCGTGCTGCGCGACGCGGCTCGCGGGTCTTACAAGCGCCTGATCGTGCAGGAGAACAAGATCGTCGGCGCGGTGCTTTATGGCGATGTGGCCGATGGTGGCTGGTATAACGAGATGCTGAAATCCGGCGCCTGCATCGAAGAGATGCGCCAGACCATCATCTTCGGCCAAGCCCATCAGGGCGGCGGCAATTTCGATCCGGTCGAAGCGGCGGCCGCGATGTCAGATGATGCCGAGATCTGCGGCTGTAACGGGATCTCCAAGGGCACCATCGTCAAGGCGATCAACGAGCAGGGTCTGACGACGCTGGCCGATGTGCGCGCCCATACCAAGGCATCGGCCTCTTGCGGCAGCTGCTCTAACCTCGTGGCCTGTGTCATGAAATCCGTGCTGGGCGAGAGCTTCGTGCAGAAAGCGGTCGAGCCCGTCTGCGGCTGTACCGAGCATGGCCACGAGATCGTGCGCGCCACTATCAAGAAGGCCGGTCTGAAATCCATTCAGGCCGTTTATCAGACGCTGGAATGGAAAACTTCCGAGGGCTGCGCCAAATGCCGCCCCGCGATCAACTATTACCTTCTGTCGGAATGGCCGGGCGAGTACGAGGACGATCAGCGCTCGCGTTTCGTCAACGAGCGTCTGCACGCCAATATCCAGAAGGATGGCACCTATTCGGTGGTTCCGCGGATGTTTGGCGGCATGACCACGCCCGACGAGCTGCGCGCGATTGCCGATGTGGCCGATAAATACAACATCCCCACCGTTAAGGTGACCGGCGGCCAGCGAATCGACCTGCTAGGCGTGAAGAAAGAAGACCTGATCCCCGTCTGGGCTGATCTGAACAAGGCGGGCATGGTCTCGGGGGCCGCATATGCCAAGGGTCTGCGCACTGTCAAAACCTGTGTGGGCAAGGACTGGTGCCGCTTTGGCACGCAAGACAGCACCGGGCTCGGCATCAAGCTCGAGAAGTTCCTCTGGGGCGCATGGTCTCCGGCCAAGCTGAAACTGGCGGTCACCGGCTGCCCGCGCAACTGCGCCGAGGCGACTTGCAAGGATATCGGGGTGATCTGCGTCGATAGCGGCTACGAGATCGTCTATGGCGGCGCGGCGGGCCTGCATATCCAAGGCACCACCAAGCTGGTGAATGTGGCGACCGAGGAAGAGGTCATCGAATATACCGGCGCGTTGACGCAATGGTATCGCGAGACGGGCTTCTATCTGGAGCGGATCTATAAATGGGCCAACCGTCTTGGCTATGACCATATTCAGGACGTTCTGGTCAACGACCCCGAGCAACGCCGCGCCTATTACGACCGCTTCGTCTACTCGCAGCAATTCGCACAGATCGATCCTTGGGCCGAATTTGTCGCCGGAAAAGGCGCGTCCGAGATCGAACCGATGGCAGAAATCAAACTGGAGGCCGCAGAATGAACGCCACCGCTACCAGCCTCACTTGGGTGGCCATCGGCCCCCTCAGCGCAATCCCCCGCCTTGGCGCACGCTGCGTCATCAAGGGCGATACCAGCATTGCCGTATTCCGTCTCAATGATGACCGGCTCTTTGCACTCGAAGACCGCTGCCCCAATGATAACGGGCCGCTCAGCCAGGGGATCGTGCATGACGGCCTCGTCACTTGCCCGATCTGCAATTGGGTGATCTCGCTTGAAACCGGCGCCGCCCAAGGCGCCGATCATGGCCAGACCGCTACCTTCCCCGTCAAGCTGGATGGCGAAACCATCTATCTCGGCGTCTGAACGACCAATCATAAAACAGGGATCTCATATCATGTCGTATATCCAACCCAAGGAATTCGCGGCCAAGATGGTCGATGCCGGTGAAGGCAAGATCTTCATGTCCACCAAGGACACGCTGATCCGTGCCTATATGGCAGGGGCCATTCTGGCGCTCGCGGCGGCCTTTGCCGTGACCATCACCGTCAATACCGGACAGCCGCTCGTGGGCGCGCTTCTGTTCCCCGTGGGCTTTTGCATGCTTTACCTGCTGGGCTTTGACTTGCTGACCGGCGTGTTCACCCTTGCGCCCTTGGCAGTGCTGGCCAAGCGTCCGGGTTGCACTTGGGGCGGGGTGCTGCGCAACTGGGGTCTGGTCTTTGTCGGCAATTTCGCCGGTGCCATGACCACTGCCGTGCTGATGGCGATTGTCTTCACCATGGGCTTCTCGGCAGAACCCAATGCCGTGGGCCAGAAGATCGGCCAGATCGGTGAGGCACGGACGCTGGGCTATGCCGCAGCCGGTGGAGCGGGTATGCTGACCGTTTTCGTCCGCGCCGTGCTGTGCAACTGGATGGTCTCGACCGGTGTGGTGGCCGCAATGATGTCGAACTCGGTCTCGGGAAAGATCATGGCGATGTGGATGCCGATCCTCGTGTTCTTCTACCTCGGTTTCGAGCATTCGATCGTCAACATGTTCCTGTTCCCGTCGGGGATCATGCTGGGTGGCCAGTTCACCTGGGCCGACTACCTGCTCTATAACGAGATCCCGGTTGTTCTGGGGAACCTCGTGGGCGGTCTGACCTTTGTGGGTGGCATGATCTACATGACCCACTTCAAGGAATCGCCCAAGCGCAACGCGACCATCTCGCGCAATGGCGACGCGACCGGCGTCGCCGCCGAGTAATCCCGCCGCTACCAGAGGCCCCGCCGCAAAGGTGGGGCCTTCCGCTTTCCGGAGATCTCCATGAAACCGATGCGCGCCTCTCTCAAGGTCACTCTGGGCCAGCTGTCCGTCGCGGGTGTGAAGCCCGAAAATCAGGACCGTGCCGGCGCCATGCTGAGCGATCTGGCGGGCCACGGGATCGGCCTCGTGCTGGCCGATGGGATCTCGACCTCCACTCTGGGGGCGGAGGCGGCGGAGTTCGCCGTGACCTCTTTTCTCAACGATTATTACGCCACGCCTTCGTCATGGCCGGTGGAGACCGCCGCGCGTGGTGTCATCTCGGCGATCAATGCAGCCCTCTGGGGGCAGAACGCGGCCCTTGCCGATATCGAGCGCGGCCATGTTACAACATTCGCGGCACTGGTGGTGAAAGACCGCATCGCGCATTGCCTGCATCTGGGCGATAGCCGGATCTCGCGTGTGGAAAACGGGCGCCTGATGCCGCTCACGCGTGACCACAAGACGGGGCGTTCGCTTGATCGGGCCTTGGGGATCGGTGCCAGAGCGGAGGCGGGATATGTTGCATTGCCGGTGGCGGAGGGGGAGCTGTTGGTGCTGACCACCGACGGCGTGCACGAGCATCTGTCGCCCGAGGCGCAGGACGTCGCGCTTGCGCTCCAAGATCCCCAAGAGATTGCGCAGATGCTGGTCGATCAGGCGCTTGTGGCAGGCAGCACCGACAATCTGACAGTTCAGGTCCTGCGCGTTGATAGCCTGCCCGAGGCCGATACGCCCCTGCCGCAGGATCTGGTTCTGCCATCCTTGCCGCGGGCGGGGGAGATGCTCGAGGGCTACCGGATCATCCGGCAGGTGCAATCCACTGCGCGCAGCCATATCTATCTGGCCGAAACGCCGGAGGGCGCACGGGTCGCACTGAAGATCCCGAGCGCCGAGATGGCCGAGGACGCGACCTTCCGCACCGGTTTTCTGGCCGAGGAATGGGCCGCGCGCAGGGTGCGCTCGGACCATGTGCTGCGCGTGCCGGAGCCGCGTCCGCGCCAGCATCTGTTCACCGTCTCCGAATGGGTCGAGGGGCAGAGCCTCCGGCAATGGATGACAGACAATCCACATCCCGAACTGGCACAGGTGCGCGCGCTTTTACGCCAGATCGTGCAGGGTGTGCGGGCGCTACACCGGCGCAACATGATCCATCAGGACCTACGTCCCGAGAATATCATGATCGATACCGAGGGCACCGTGAAGGTCATCGATCTCGGCTCCGTCGCGGTGACGGGGGTCGAGCGCACGGCCGCTGGCGGCTTGGGGCCTCAGGCGGGCACCTATCAATATACCGCGCCCGAATATCTCTCGGGCGATCAGGTCAGCTGGCGGTCGGATCAATATGCGATCGGGGTGATCGCTTATGAAATGCTGACGGGCCGTCTGCCTTATGGCGCACAAGTGGCCCGCATCCGCTCGCGCAAGGATCAGGCGGCGTTACGCTATGCCTCGGCCCGCGATGACGAGAGCGGTGTGCCAGCATGGGTGGATCAGGCATTGGCCCGCGCGCTCCACCCCGATCCGAGCCGCCGCTACGACGCGCTGACCGAGTTCCTCGTGGATATGGAGCGCCCGAATCCGGCATGGCGGTCCGGAGCGCATCGACCACTGATGGAACGCAATCCGGTTCTGTTCTGGCAGGGGGTCAGTGCCGTTCTGGCGCTTCTCTGCCTTTATCTTGCCGTCCGATGACGGCCAATCAGGGAGAGTGAGATGAAAGATCTGATGACCGAGAGCCTGACCAAGGAAGACGCGACCGCGCTGATCTTGCAGGCCAAGAAGCGCAAGGGTTTGACCTGGGAAGGCATCGCCGAGGCGATCTCCATGTCACCCGTCTGGACCCATTCGGCGGCGATGGGCATGAATGCTTTCCCCGAGCCCAAGGCGCGTGAGCTGATGGCGCTTCTGGACCTGCCAGCCGAGGCCATTGATGCGCTGACCGAAAGCCCCACCAAGATCTGGGATCAGGCCGTTCCGACCGACCCCTGCATCTACCGGCTCTATGAAATCGTGGGCGTCTATGGCCCGACGGTGAAGGCGCTTATCCACGAGAAATTCGGCGATGGCATTATGTCGGCCATCGACTTCGATATGAAGATCGACAGGGTTCCGAGCGAGAAAGGCGACCGTGTAAGGATCGAGATGTCGGGCAAATACCTGCAATATAACTGCTGGTGAGCCACCTGCCGGACCCATCCGGCCAGATTTCCCGAGAGTTTACCTCTGACTGGGCCCGGAGCAAGCTCCGGGCATTTTTCTGTCTCTGGCTCAGGGTCTGGCTTCAAGGTTCGGGGTCGAAGACCTGCCCGTCGAAGAAATGGTCGGGCGACAGAATTACGCGGCCCCTCTCGGAGGGGACGGCGGTGGGTTGCGAGATCGCGCCTTCGAGCTTTTCCGATGCGCCGGGCAGATCCGCCCCCAGATCGCGCAGGTGGCGGCGATAGATATCGGTGCGGAAACAGGCCTTGCCGGTCCTGATGGCCTCCGCCTCGTCCAGCCCCAGACGGCGTGCGATCCGCATCGCGATCCAGCCCGCCTGCGAGCGCCACGGGAAGCCCACGGCCCCCTCCTGGAATGTCAGGAAATGCGGATCCTGCCGGATCTCGCCCCCGCCCGAGATGAAGAAGCTGCCATTGAGCCCGCGTTCGATCAGGTTGACGGGCAGATCCAGATAATCGGGGCGCGCCATAATCTCGGCGGCGGTAGCGCGTTTGCGCGGACGGTCGAGCCATGTGCCCGCCCGCCAGAGCGCGCGCAACAGCTTGCCCGACAGCTCGGGGTTGTCGTCGGCCCAGCCCCCGCGCACGGCCAGCACCTTTTCGATGGCCGATCGCCGGATGGCGCTAGTGGGCAGCAGAAGCGTTCCGACGCCATTCTCCACCGACAGCGAGCCCCATGGCTCGCCCACGCAGAACGCGTCGATCTCGCCTGCGGCCAGCGCATCGGCCATCAATGGCGGCGGCACGGTATTGACCGCGAGCATCGCAGGATCGCTCAGCCCGCAGCTCTCGAGCCAGTAATAGAGAAGCTCGGCATGCATAGAGAAGGGGAAGGGCACACCCACGCGCAAAGGCTTACCGAGTGCCAGAAGGGTCTCGCCCGCCATGCGCGCATCGCGGAAATCGAAACCATGGCCGCCCGCCCGCATCTGTTCGGCGATAACATTGCTCACGCCGATCACATTGCCGCCGGTATTCATCGCGGCAATCGCCTCGATCCGGCCTTCGGGCCCACTGAGCCCCAGCGCCTTGGCCACCGGCACCGGTGACAGAAGGTGGGCGGTGTCGATCAGCCCCAGCATCAGATAGTCGCGCATCACCGACCAAGAGGGCAGTTTTACGAGATCCAGATCGAGCCCTTCCTCCGCGGCAAACCCCATCTCGCGGGCGACGATCAGCGGTGCGGCATCGGTCAGCGGCAAGAATCCCGCCTTAATGGTCTGTATCATGCCAGAAGCCCCGCCGTCGTCACCAGCGCCTCGGCCACTTCGGAGACCTTGCGCCCGCGATCCATCGCCGTTTTGCGCAGGAGGGCATAGGCCTCGTCCTCCGAGATGCCGCGCGCCTTCATCAGGATACCCTTGGCGCGGTCGATCAGCTTGCGCTCCTCGAGCGCGCGCTTGGTGGTCTCCAGTTCGGTCCGCATGCGATTGAACATATTGAACCGCGTGATCGCCGCATCGAGCACGGGGCGCACGCGATGCGCTTGTAGCCCGTCGACCACATAGGCCGAAACGCCCGCCTCGATGGCGGCGCGCGTCAGGCTATCGTCGGATTTGTCGACAAATATCGCAACGGGGCGCTCCAGCGGGCCGGAGGTCGCTGCGAGATCCTCGAGAATATCGCGCGAGGGGCTCGAGAGGTTGATCAGCACCACATCGGGATTGCGCTCCGCAATATGGCGCGCAAGCCCCGCGGATTCGGAGATGACCGCGATTTTCACGGACGTGTCCTGCGAGAGAAGATCGACGATCTGCATCGCGCGATCGCGGTCGGATTCGACCAGAAGAATGGAGAGCTCGGCTTTCATGAAGGCAATCTGTGCCAGTTTCGGCATAGGCGCAAGAACTGCGTGGAAAAACTGCGGGCGGGTTCGGAAACCCGCCGGTATTACTGGTGAAATAAGAGGCGTTTCAGGCTCTTAGCTTGGGGATTTCGGCTTTTGCGAGCAGCCCTGCCAGCTCGGAGCGGCACGACCCGCAATTGGTGCCGGCCTGCAGCGCGGCCCCGATCGCCTCGACGCTCATCAGATTTTGCGAGGTGATCGCCTCGAGGATCGTGTTCATGCCGACATTGAAGCAGGCACAGATGATCGGACCCGGATCGGGACGGTCTTCGGGAGCGCGGCCCGAGAGTGCCTGAGGGGCGGATTGGCCGGGCAGGGTGGTCAGATAATCGCGCATGACCGCCACCGGCTCGCGCGAGACAAAGAGCGCCGCTTGCAGCACGCCATTCTGATGGAAGGCCATACGGATCATGCCACGCGCCTCGTCGCGCAGGATCTGGACCGGACCCTCGGGCAGCCCGAACAGCGCGCGCGCCCATGCTTCCCAATCGGCGGGGCGGCGCGATCCGGCGAGTTCGGCGCGATAACCTGCCTGTGTGGGCGCATAGGCCTGATAGTCGCACTCTGCGCGCATCGGTTTCTGCGAGATCGCGAAACCATACCAGTCCGCCTCGAACCGATCGGCCCGGACCACGGCGGCCTTGCTTTCGGGTTGGCCCGAGACGGGGTCGGTGACCGAGGCCACCAGCGCATCCACACGGGCCGAGGGCGCGGTCTCGCCCGTCCAGTGGATCGGCGCAAAGACATCGCCCTTGCGGGTGGCCTCGGTGATCAGCGCACGGAAGATGCCCTGACCGGTGGGTGAGGTCAGCCGCACCAGATCAGCCGGTTTGATGCCCTTGGCCGCGGCGTCCTCGGGATGGATCTCCACAAAGGGTTCGCCCAGATGCGCCGAGAGCCGCGCGGTCTTGCCGGTGCGTGTCATCGTATGCCACTGGTCGCGGATACGGCCCGTATTGAGCCGCAGTGGATAGCGTTTCTCGGTTTTCGCAGCCGGTGCGCGATAGGTCACGGCCAAAGCACGGGCGCGGCCATCGGGGGTGAAGAACGTGCCATCGGCAAAGAAGCGGCCGCCCTGACGGGTGGCACTCACCGGCCAGCGGGTGGGTTCGAGCGCGTCGTAATCGCTTTGGGAAAGGCTCTCGAAGCCGGAGATATCGAAATCGCGGCCAAAGCGGGCGGCCACATGCGAGAGCGCGGCATATTCGCGGAAGATTTCGGCTGGGTGCTCGTAATCGAAAGCGCGGGGCCAACCCATTCGCCGGCCCACTTCGGCGATCTGACGCCAGTCCTCGCGGGCCTCGCCGGGGATCGGCAGGGCAGGGCGCTGGCGCGAGATCGTGCGGTCCGAATTGGTGACGGTGCCGTTCTTTTCGCCCCAGCCGGCGGCGGGCAGAAGCACATGTGCCAGACGCGCGGTATCGGTGGCACGGGTCACATCGGACACGACCACAAAGTCACAGCCTTTCAGCGCCTCGGCCACGCGGTCGGCATCGGGCATCGAGACCACCGGATTGGTATGGATGATCCAGACCGCCTTAATCTTGCCCTCGCCGATCGCGCGGAACATATCCACGGCCTTCAGACCTGCCGCGACCGGCATTTCGGGCGCATCCCAGAAGCTGCGCACCGCCGCGCGATGGTCGGCATTCTCCAGATCCAGATGGCAGGCGAGCATATTGGCAAGCCCGCCCACCTCGCGCCCGCCCATCGCATTGGGTTGGCCCGTGACGGAGAACGGGCCACAACCCGGCAGGCCGATACGGCCCGTGGCCAGATGGCAGTTGAGGATCGCATTCACTTTATCGGCGCCCGCCGAGGACTGGTTCACGCCCTGGCTGAAGATGGTGACCACCTTCTGCGTGCCGATCCACAGATCATGGAAACGCGCGATTTCCTCGGGCGAAAGGCCGGTGACGGCGGGGTCGTCCATCTCGGCATTGCCCACCGCCTCGTCGAGCCCGGCGATATGGGGCTCGAATTTGGGGTCGACCGCACCGCGCCGGGCGATCTCGGCGAGAAGCGAGTTGAAGAGCGCCACATCGGTGCCGGGCTTGAGCGCCAGATGCAGTTCGGCCTGATCGCAGCTCGCGGTGCGGCGCGGGTCGATCACGATGATCTTCATCTCGGGGCGCGCGGCTTTGGCGGCCATGATGCGCTGGTAGAGGACCGGATGGCACCAGGCGAGGTTCGAGCCCGTCAGCACGATCAGATCGGCCTCTTCCAAGTCGTCATAGGTGCCGGGCACGGTATCGGTGCCGAAGGCGCGTTTATGACCCGCCACGGTTGAGGCCATGCAGAGCCTTGAATTCGTGTCGATATTGGCGGTGCCGATAAAGCCCTTGGCGAGTTTGTTCACAAGGTAATAATCCTCGGTCAGGAGCTGCCCCGAGACATAGAAGGCCACCGAATCCGGCCCATGTGCGGCGATGGTCTCCTTGAAACGGGTCGCCACCAGATCCAGCGCCTGATCCCAGTCGGCGGGGCGGCCATGGATCTCGGGCGCGAGCAAGCGGCCCTCGAGCCCGACCGTCTCGGCAAGCGCCGAGCCTTTGGAGCACAGCCGCCCCTTATTGGCCGGATGGTCGGGATCGCCCTTCACCTCGAGGCCGAGGGCCGTATTGCGCAACAGCACGCCGCAGCCCACGCCGCAATAGGCGCAGGTCGAGCGGGTCCAAGGGGTGTCATTCAGGGACAGATGGGTGTCTTTCATGACCTTGATCCTTCTTAAGGAGGGGCTTAACCGGCGAGCGAGCACCGGCTTGGCTGGGCTGTGGCATTGGCCGAAACCGGCCCGAAGATCAGCGCTTCGCGCAGATCCGATATATCGGCCCCGTCACGGATCAGTCCGTAATAGAAACCGCCATGTTCGGTATCGCCATATATCACCGCGCCGACGAGTTTCTCGCCCGCGATGACGAGGCGCTTGTAGATCCCGTCTTCCGGCGCGCTGAGCAGGATTTCCTCGCGGTCCGGCCCATCGGCAAAACAGCCCGCCGAGAAGAGATCGCACCCGGTGACCTTCAGCTTGGTCGAGGTCTCTTTCGGGATGTAGCGTGTATCGCCGCCCATCAGATTGGCGGCCAGAACCTCGGCCTGATCGTAAAGAGGCGCGACCAGCCCGAATAGCGCACCATTCAGCTCGATACATTCGCCAAGCGCGAAAATGCTCGGATCCGAGCTGCGCAGATGGTCATCCACGGTGATCCCGCGGCCGACCGCGAGCCCTGCGGCCTGCGCCAGCGCCGTAGCGGGGCGGATGCCCACCGCCATCACCAGCAGATCACAGGGCAGGAGGGTGCCATCCTTGAGACGCAGCCCCGCCACGCGGCCATCGGGGCCTGCCACGATCTCTTCCGAGGCCGTATTGCAGCGGATCTTTAGACCCCGCGCCTCCAGCGTGCGGGCCAGCATTGCCCCCGCTGCCGGGTCGAGCTGGCGCTCCATCAGATGGCCTGCAATATGGATCACGGTCACATCCATACCCCGCGCGGCCATTCCGGCCGCAGCTTCCAGCCCCAGCACTCCGCCACCGATGACAATGGCGCGGGTGCCTTTTTTCTGGCCGATCATGACTTGCGTATCGTCCCAGTCACGCCACGAGATGACGCCGGGGAGATCATGGCCGGGCATGGGGATCACGAAGGGGTTGGACCCCGTCGCGATCACCAGCCTGTCATAGGGCACTGGGCCGTGCTCGCCCATGACAGTCTTCGACGTGCGGTCGATCGAGGTGACACGCTCGCCGAAGCGGGGGGTGATCCCGTGGCGCGCATACCACTCGGCATCATGGGTCACGATCTCTTCGTAGGTTTTCTCGCCCGCCAGAACGGGGGAGAGCATCAGCCGGTTGTAATTGCCGCGGTCTTCCGCGTTGAACAGGGTAATCTCGAAGGCGTCAGGGGCGGTGTTCACCAGATGCTCCAGCATCCGCCCCGAGGCCATTCCCGCACCGATAACGACCAGACGCGTTTTCATCGGCCCTTACTCCGCCGCGATCTTTGCGGGGCGCTTGGGCTTTGCGCCATGCTCGTATTCCTCGAGGAAATCGAGCACTTCCTGACGGTAGTGATAGTAGTCGCGGTGATCGAGCAGCGCCTTGCGGGTGCGCGGGCGCGGCAGTTTCACATCGGTGATCTTGCCGATGGTCGCCTGCGGGCCATTGGTCATCATCACCACGCGGTCGGCCAGCAGGATCGCCTCGTCCACATCATGGGTGACGCAGATCGCAGTGACCTTGGTGCGCGACCAGACCTCCATCAGCACCTCCTGCAGCTCCCAGCGGGTGAGGCTGTCGAGCATACCGAAGGGCTCATCGAGCAGCAGCAGCTTGGGCGAGAGGGCGAAGGCGCGCGCAATCCCCACACGCTGCTTCATGCCGTTCGACATATCGGAGGCGGATTTGTCCATCGCATCGGCGAGGCCCACGCGCTCGAGATAATATTCCACCACATCCTGACGCTCGGCGCGGCTGGCATTGGGATAGACCTTGTCCACACCGATCGCCACGTTCTCCTTGGCGGTCAGCCAGGGGAAGAGGTTGGGCGACTGGAATACCACTGCACGCTCGGGGTCGGCGCCCTCGACATGGATACCGTCGAGCTTGATCGCGCCCTTCGAGATGCCGTTGAGCCCCGCGCACATCGTCAGCACGGTGGATTTGCCGCAGCCCGAATGGCCGATGAGGCTGATGAACTCGCCCTTCTGCACATCGAGATTGAAATCCTCGACCACGGTCAGCGGGCCTTTCGGTGTGGGGTAGATTTTGTGGAGCTGCGAGAATTGCAGGTATTTCTCGTCATTCAGGCTGCGGCCTGCCTCTTCATAGGCTTTGGGCAGCGCGTGAATCGGGGTGACATTGGGCAGGCTGCGGGTGCCGGCAGCCGCCGCCTCGATCCCCGCATCCATCAGATATTTGGTGACGCGCGCGCGCAGGGCATGGAAGCCTTCGTCATGGTTCATCTCGGTCCGGTCACGCGGACGCGGGATCTCGACGCGGAACTCCTCGCCCAAAGTGCCATCGGGATTGAGCGCGATGATCCGGTCGGCCAGCAGGATTGCCTCGTCCACATCATTGGTGATCAGCACGCAGGTCTTCTTGTCGGCATCCCAGATCTGTTCGATCTCGTCGGCCAGATTGGCGCGGGTCAGCGCATCAAGCGCCGAGAGCGGCTCGTCAAGAAGCAGCACCTCGGGGTTCATGGCGAGCGCACGGGCCACGTTCACCCGCTGGCGCATGCCCCCCGACAGCTCGGCAGGGCGGCGGGTTTTGGCATGCGAGAGCCCCACCATCTTGATGAAATGGTCGACCTTGGCCTTTTTCTGGTCCTGCGTCAGGTTCGGGAAGACAGCATCCACCGCAAGGCGCACATTGCCATCCACCGTCAGCCAGGGCATCAGCGAGTAGTTCTGGAAGATCACGCCACGCTCGGGGCCAGGGCCGGTGATTTTCTGGCCGCGGAAGGTGACCTGACCGCGGGTGGGCGTATCAAGCCCCGCCATCAGATTGATCAGGGTGGTCTTGCCGGTGCCGGAGAAGCCGAGGAGCACGAGGAACTCGCCCTCTTCGACACTCAGGTTGATATTGCGCAGGACATGGGTGGCGTTGGTGCCGTCGCCATGGCTTTTCGAGACGTTCTGGAAGTCAATGATACCCATGGCGCTCACCGGTTGTTCGAGAAGGTGAAGAGCGACTGCAGAGCGAACATCACGCGATCAAGCAGGAAGCCGATGATGCCGATGGTGAGAACTGCGACGATGATCCGGGCCAGCGATTGCGAGGAGCCGTTCTGGAACTCGTCCCAGACGAATTTGCCAAGACCGGGGTTCTGCGCCAGCATCTCGGCGGCGATCAGCACCATCCAGCCCACACCCAGGGACAGACGCAGACCGGTGAAGATCAGCGGCAGGGCGGAGGGCAGAACCAGCTTGGTGATCTTGGTATAGGTGTTCATTTTCAGAACCTTGGAGACCGAGATCAGGTCCTTGTCGATGGAGGCCACACCGAGGGCCGTGTTGATCAGTGTGGGCCAGAGCGAGCAGAGCGTCACGGTGATGGCCGACACGAGGAAGGATTTGGCAAACAGCCCGTCATTGGTGGCATAGAGCGCCGAGACGACCATGGTCACAATCGGCAGCCATGCCAGCGGCGAGACCGGCTTGAAGATCTGCACCAGCGGGTTGATGGCCGCATTGGCATAGGGCGAGAGGCCGGCGAAGATGCCCAGCGGAATGGCGATGGCCGAGCCGATCAGGAAGCCGAAGAACACGGTTTTGATCGAGGTCCAGATCTGGTCGTAATAGGAGGGCGCGCCGGTATAGGGGATGTCCCTGACCTGATCGGCCTTGCCGGCCGCAATCAGTTTCTCGTTGCGGGCCTCGACGCGCGCGTAATGGCTGTCGCGTTTCTCGGCCTTGGCGATGGCGTCGTCATTCAGCGCCACAGCCTCGCCCCAGACGGCCACAGGGCCGGGGATCGCACCGAGCGAGGTCTGCACTTTGGGCGCCAGCGTGCCCCAAGCCACGAGGAAGGCCACGATGGCCAGAACCGGCACGCCCAGAAGCTTCCAGATCTCGCGCCCCTGGGTGCGGGGGTTGTCGCCTGCCATGATTTTCAGGATCGGGGTGATCCAGGCCAGACCCAGCACCTTGAACCAGCCATCGGCGCGGTTGATGCGGGTGAACATGCGGGCGCGGCGTTCTTCGCGGGCCTTGGTATCGGTCGTTTCAAGCGATTGCGGGTCGATGGCGGTCATGATCGGATCCTTTGGGGCGATATGGCGTCTGGATGCCGGAGGAATGGGGGGAATGTCCGGCGGGCTGGCCGCCGGACGGTGCGCTTAGCCTTTGACTTCGGCGCCTTCGACGGTCTGTGCGTCTTTCAGGCCGATGGGCAGGCTGTCGATATAGGCGTTGGGCTGTTTGCCGTCATAGCCGATGCCGTCGATGACATCCGCAGCAGGGGTCGGCGCCTTGTAGCCGTCGCTATCCCAGGGGAAGTCGGCCTCGCTGGCTTTGCCTTCCTCGACCAGCATACGGGCGGCTTTCAGGTAGATCTCGGGCTTGTAGACCGATTTCGCGACCTCGTCATACCAGGTGTCGGGATGGGCTTCGGGGATCTGGCCCCAGCGGCGCATCTGCGTCAGATACCATACCGCGTCCGAATAGAAGGGATAGGTCGCGTTGTGGCGGAAGAAGGTGTTGAAATCGGGGACGTCGCGCTTGTCGCCCTTCTCATACTCGAAGGTGCCGGTCATCGAGTTGGCGATGACCTCTGCATCGGCGCCGACATATTCGGGGCGCGAGAGGATTTCCACGGCCTCGGGACGGTTGGCGTTGTCGTTCTCGTCGAGCCAGATCGCGGCGCGGATCAGCGCCTTGGTGATGGCGATCGTCGTGTTGGGGTTCTGGTCGATGAACTCGGCGGTCAGGCCGAAGACCTTCTCGGGGTTGTTCTTCCAGATCTCGTAATCGGTAACGACCGGCACGCCGATGCCCTTAAACACGGCCTGCTGGTTCCACGGCTCGCCCACGCAATAGCCCGAGATGGTGCCTGCCTCGAGGGTCGCGGGCATTTGCGGCGGCGGGGTAACGGACAGGAAGACATCCGCGTCGATCTGGCCCTTCACGTCTTCGGGCGAGTAATAGCCCGGGTTCAGGCCACCAGCCGCCAGCCAGTAGCGCAGCTCGTAGTTATGGGTCGAGACGGGGAAGACCATGCCCATGTTGAAGGGCTTGCCTGCGGCTTTGTATTTTTCAACCACCGGCTTGAGCGCCTCGGCGGAGATCGGGTGCTTGATCTTGCCATCCGCGTCTTTCGGCAGATTGGCCTTCATCTCGTTCCAGACCTCGTTCGAGACGGTGATGCCGTTGCCGTTGAGATCCATCGAGAAGGGGGTGACGATATGGGCTTTGGTGCCATAGCCGATGGTCGCGGCGATCGGCTGGCCCGCCAGCATATGCGCCCCGTCGAGCGTGCCGGAGATCACGCCATCTAGCAGCACTTTCCAGTTGGCCTGCGCCTCAAGGGTGACAAAGAGGCCCTCATCATCGAAATAGCCCTTTTCATAGGCCACGGCGAGCGGTGCCATATCGGTCAGCTTGATGAAGCCGAAGGTCAGCTGGTCTTTTTCGAGATCCAGCATTTCTGCAAAAGTCGGGCTTGCAAGAAGGGTGCTGGCGGCGAGGCCGAGGAGAATTTTCTTCATGTCACTTCCTTTGCGGGCTGCCATGCAGCAAAGCCGAAAAATAAAAAAAGCCGCCGATGACCAGGCCATGTTTCGGGCCAGTATCATCGAGCGGCTTTGCTCATAGTCCCAGTCAGCGGGACGAAATTCTGTGTCGCGGCGCCATTGCCGGGCGACACGTTCTTTGTGACAGATTCGCGGGCTGCGCGGGGAGGAAATCTTAGCAGCTAGGAACGAATTTTCTAAAAAATCGCCATACAGATCAGATTTTCATGCAGATCGACACCAATCGTTCAAAAAAATGGCGCTTTGCAAATGGCGTGCGGAGAAAAATCCTGTCGAATTTGATGGGCCTGCTTCCTTTTCGGACGGTGCCACGACATAGCTCGGTTGCTGTTTCGACGAATGGATAGGGTAAAATGCGGTTCTCGATCGTTCTGGCAATGTGTGTGATTCCGTTTGTGGGGGCCGCGCAGGAGGCCTCCCTGCCAGTGCCTTCGGCTGCGGCAAAAACCTTCCTCGACCGGCTGGAGGTCTTCGGCGGGCACAAGGGGGAGGTCTATGCCGCCTGCTGCAAGACGTGTCATGCTGGTAAGGCCTGCGGGAATAGCTGTATCAGCCGTTCCAAACAGTGCCATAAAGGAGCGGGCTGCGCCTGCGACGGCTGATCAGGGCGCCAGCGCCGCAAAGAACCGCACCAGATCCTCGCGCAGATCGGCAGGGTCCTCCATGCCGATCGACAGCCGCAGATAGAGCCGTGGGTCGGGAGGAGTGCGCCCGTCGACGCTCATCGGTGCGATCAGGCTGCGCGTGCCGCCCCAAGAGGCGCCGATCGCGAAAACCTCCAGCGTATCGAGTGCACGGGGAAGGTGAGCTGCCTGCTCCGCGGTCAGCACCACCGAGAACAGCCCTGATCCGGCGCGGAAATCGCGCGCCCAGAGGGCGTGGTCGGGATGCGAGGGGAGGGCAGGGCAGAGCACCGGATAATCATGGCTGCTTTCGATCTCGCGCGCCAGTTCGGTTGCCACACGGCCCGCATGTGCGAGCCGCACCGCCATCGTCTCCAGCCCGCGCAGCACCAGCGAGACCGCATCGGGCGCGGTATGATAGCCCAGCATTCGCATCACATCGCGCAGGGCCTGATATTGGGCACGTTCGCGTACCGCCACCGACCCCATCAGCAGGTCGGAATGCCCGCCCGCATATTTGGTCAGCGCCTGCATCGAGAAATCCACCCCATGCGCCAGCGGTTTGAAGAGCAGGGGCGTGGCCCATGTATTGTCGATGCCGGTCTGGATGCCCTTCGCGCGGGCCACCGCTGTGATCGCGGGAATGTCTTCCAGTTCCATCGTCGTCGAGCCGGGGCTCTCCATCCAGATCAACCTTGTCTCGGGGCGGATATGGGCGGCGATCCCCGCACCGATGCGTGGCGGATAGCTGGACCATGTCACCCCGCGCGGCGCCAGAAAATTACGGCACAGGCCCGCCACGGGGGGATAGGCGGCCTCGGCGATAAGCACATGATCGCCCGGTTGCAGGCAGGCCAGAAACACCACGGCAATCGCCGCCTGTCCCGAGGGCAGGATCGCGCAATACGCGGCCCCCTCCAGCGCAGCCAGCTGCGCCTGCAGGATGCGCTGGGTGGGGGTGCCGTGCAACCCGTAGGAATAGCCATCCAGATCGCGCTTTGTGCGGTTGGTATAGTCCTGCGCGGTCTCGAAGACGATGGTCGATGCGCGCTGTGTGGCAGGGCTGAGCGAGGCATAGCCGCTGTCATCAATCGCGGGATGGTGGACGGTGCGGGTTGCGTCGCGCATAGGGGCCTCATTGGTTAGACCCCACACCAAGCCCTGACGCCGGACAATCGTCAAGCCTCTCCATGTCGGCCCCGCCCGAGACTGAGGAGGAAGAAGGCGGGGCCGCTTTCCGGGAGGAAAGGTCTTAGCGTTCGGGCATGCCCTTGATACGGCCCAGACGTTTCTGGGCGGCAATGCGGAACGGAGCATTCGGGCCCCCGAAGCCGCGATAGCCGGTGGCGCGCTGGACGAGTTCGAAGAACACCCCGCCGGCCATCTGCTTGGAGAAGATCTGGAAGAACTCGCCCCGTTCGTCGCGGTCATAGAGGATATTGGCGGCCTTCATACGCTCCAGCAGCTCGGGCTGGAAATCGAAACGGGCCGCAAGATCGGCATAGTAGTTGGGCGACATAGGCAGCGCCTCGAAACCGCGCGCGGCCAGATCGTCGGCGAGCGCGAAGAGGTCTTCGGTCTCGAAGGCGATGTGCTGGACCGAAGCACCAAAGCTGCGGGCAAGGAACTCGCCTGCCAGCGTGCGCTGGGTCTCGGCGCCGTTCAACGTGAGCCGCAGCGCGCCATCGGAGGCCTCGACAATCTGGCTGCGCACCAGCCCGTCGGGGTCGATCACATCCACCATCGGCGATTTCTGCATGTCGAAGAGCGTCGAGTAGAACAGCGTCCAGCTGAGCATCTCGTCATAGGACATGGTCTGGGCGAGGTGGTCGATGCGGGTCACGCCGAGGGCCGCGGGCTTTGCCCCTGCGATCGGCTCGAACTCGACATCCCAGACGCGGTCATGGCCTTCCTCGTCGCCGATGAAATGCACGACGGAACCACCGAGGCCGCGGATTGCGGGCAAAAGGATCTCGCCCGGAGCGATAGGCTGCTCGAATGTATGCGCGCCGAGTGCGGTGGCGCGGGCCACTGCATCGGCGGCAGAGCCGACCTTCAGCCCGATATCACAGACACAGGTGCCATTGGCGACCCACGCCTTGCCGGCATGCCCCTCGGTCTCGGCATTGATGACGATGCGCACATCTCCCAGCTGCCACAGATCGAGCGCCTTGTTGCGATGCTTGGCCATGCGGGTGAAACCAAGGGTGCCCAGCAGTTTGGCCAGATCATCGCGCGCCTCGCCTTGGGCGGCAAATTCGACAAAGGCGAAGCCCTTGGTGGGCACACGCGGCGGCATCGGCACAGGCTCGAGCGCAGGCGCCAGCGCCACATCGGGTTCGGCGCGGCGGACATCATCCATTAGCGCCACCAGCGAGCGGTAGCCATCGCGGGCGATGGTGCGGGGATTGCCGCCACGGAACTGGTCGTTGAAGATCTCGAGGCTGACAGCCCCCGAATAGCCGGTGGCTGCGACCGCGCGCATGAAGCGTTCGACCTCCAGATCGCCTTCGCCCGGCATATTGCGGAAATGGCGCGACCAATACAGCAGGTCCATATCGATTTTCGGCGCATCCGCCAGCTGTACGAAGAAGATCTTGTCGCCGGGGATGGAGCGGATGCTCTCGGGGTCGATGCCGCGGCCCAGCGTGTGGAAGCTGTCGAGGATCAGGCCGATATTGTCATGGTTCGCGCGGCGCACGATTTCCCATGCGTCACGGTGGTCGTTCACATGACGGCCCCATGCCAGCGCCTCATAGCCCACGCGCACGCCCATATCCTTCGCGATCACGCCCAGCTCGGCAAAATCATCGGCGGCGCGGTCGATGCCGCCCAGACTGCGCGGATGGCAGGACGAGCAGAAGAGCACCAGATCGGTGCCCAGCTCGCGCATCAGTTCGAATTTGCGTTTGGCGCGGTCGAAGGCCTTGGAGCGTTCGGGCTCGGGCAGACATTCGAAATCGCGGAAGGGTTGGAACAGCGTGATCTCGAGACCTTTGTCGCGGATCATCCGGCCCACTTCTTTCGGACCACCGTCAAATGCGAGAAAATCCTGTTCGAAGATCTCGATGCCGGAATAGCCCGCTTCGGCGATGGCCGACAGCTTTTCGGTGAGAGAGCCGGAGATCGAAACGGTCGCAATCGAGGTCTTCATGAATAACTCCAGAGGAATTTGAGGCGTAGAGGGGCGAAAAGGAGGGCCGTAGCCCTCCTTTTCCTATTAGTAACCGAGAATGGTCGGGAGGAAAGTCACCGTTTGCGGCACGAAGGTGAGGATCGCAAGCACCAGTACCTCGACAAAGAAGAAGGGCATGATCTGCTTGATGAGCCGTGCCATTCCGACTTGGGCGACCCCTTCGGCCACGAACAGACACAGGCCAAGCGGTGGCGTGATCAGGCCGATCATCAGGTTGAAGATCACGATGATCCCGAAATGGACCGGATCGACGCCAAGGCCCACCGCGATCGGATGCAGGATCGGCACCAGAACCAGCATTGCCGCGATCCCTTCGAGGAACAGACCCACCACCAGGAAGAGGACCATGACCGCCAGCAGGAAGGCCGTTTTGCTATCGACATTGGCCAGCACCCATTCCGTTAGCATATTGGGCAGGCGGTTATAGGTAAGGAGCCAGTTGGCCGCCGAGACGGCCCCGATGATGATCAGGATGACCGAGCTGTCGCGCATCGCATCGCGGAAGATGCGGGGTAGGGCGGAGATCTTGATATTGCGGTAGACGAAGACACCCAGGAACAGCGCATAGGCCACAGCAAAGCTTGCCGCTTCGGTTGGCGTCACGATACCCAGCAGGATGGACCCCACCACGAAGACCGGCATCAGGAGCGGCGGGATCCCCTGCAGGATTGCCTGCATCGCGGGTTGCTGCGGCAGATCGTTGGCAGGGGCGTTCTTGTCGATCTTCACGGTCAGCATGACCCAGATCGACAGGAAGATCGCCAGAAGGATGCCGGGCACCACGCCTGCCATGAACAGGGCAGGCACCGAGACGCCGGAGACGATCAGCGCATAGATGATGACGGGGATCGAGGGGGGAATGATCGGGCCGATCACCGAGGACGCGGCGGTGAGGGCGGCAGCATAGGCGCGGTCATAGCCGTGTTTTTCCATTTCGGGGATGAACACGCGGCCGATCGCCGAGGTATCAGCCACAGCCGAACCCGACAGGCCTGCAAAGATCACCGAGGCCCAGATATTGACCAGCGCCAGGCCGGCGCGCAGACGGCCTACGAGCACATTCGCGAAAGCGATGATACGCGAGGTGATACCGGATTCGGTCATCACTTCGCCTGCCAGCACGAAAAGCGGGATCGCCAGCAGCGGGAAGGAGTTCATGCCCTTGAACATTTCGGTCGCCACAAGGCGCATGGCATAGGGTGCCTCGCCCGTGGCCATGAAGAACATAAGGGCGGCGATGATGGAGACGGCAATCGGAACCCCGATCAGCAAACCGACGATGAGGATGATAAAGGCCATGTCAGAGGCTCCGCAGCGTGCCAAGACGCTCGATGAATTTCAGAACGGCGGCCACGGCCAGAAGCGCGCCCCCGATGGCGATGGCATATTGCCATGTGCCGACCTTGCCGACCCAGACGAGCGCGTCGATGCCGGTATGCTCGGCCAGCCAGTTGCCGGTGGATTTCAGCCCCGAAGCGGCCAGCTTGCCGCGTTTCATCGCGAAGCTATGGCCTGCATAGGCCAGCAGCAGGCCCGAGACGAAGGTGATCACATCGACGAAGAGATACAGGGTCTCGCGGGACTTGCGCGAGATCATGTCCACGAGGATCGTGAACCGGATATGGTTGTCGTTCAGATAGGCCAGCGCAAGGCCGAACATCACCCCGTAGATGGTCAGGTAGATCGGCAGCTCTTCGCCCCATGGGACCGATTGCCCCACAAGATAACGACGTAGCGAGTTGATGAAGATGATCGCGAAGACGAGGGCCATCGACAGACCGGCAAGGAAGCCGAGAATGCGACGGGCGCCATTGATCAGCGTCTGCATGGGGAAGGCCCTTCCTGGACGACAGTGGCCGGCGCGCCCGGACGCGCCAGCCTGACTTGTTACAAACGGATTATTCTTGCGTGTCGGCTACAGCCGTCTGCAGACGGTCGATCCATTCCGCATCCGGACCCAGTTCTCCGCGCAGGTAGTCGATCACGGCGGGTTGCGCCGCATCGGCGAAGGCCTTGATCTCCTCGGTGGTCGGCGAATAGACCTGCATGCCCTCTTCCTGCACCTTCTTCACGCCATCGGCGGTCGACCATTCCTGGATCGCGCGGCCCATGGTGCCCGCGATACGGGCGGCTTTCGATACGACTTCCTGATCGGCGGGGGAGAGGCCCTCATAGAACTCGTCCGAGATCACGATGAAGTCCGCGCCATAGACGTGGCCGTCGAGGGTCATGTATTTCTGCAGCTTGTGCAGGCCGTTGTTATAGATCGTGCCAACGGGGTTTTCCTGACCGTCAACCACGCCGGTGGACAGCGCGTTGGGCAGTTCGGTCCATGCGATCGGGGTCGGCTCGCCGCCCAGCGACTTCACCATTTCCAGATAGAGCGGGATCGGCTGCACACGGAACTTCAGGCCCTTCATATCCGCCGGAGATTTGATCTCGCGGGTATTGTTGGTGAAGTTGCGGAAACCCGTCTCGCCATAGGCCAGCGTGCGCAGGCCGGTCTCGTCGAGGCAGTGCTCTGCCAGATCCTTGCCGAACTGGCCGTCCAGCACATCCCATGCAACGGGGGCCGAGGAGAAGATATAGGGGATGTCGAGAACGGAGGCTGCGGGGCAGACCTTCGACATTGCGCCGGAGACGATCGCCACCTGGGTCAGGCCTTCTTGTGCCTGTGCAACAAGTTCGTCCTCGTTGCCGAGGGCGCCTGCGGGGAACAGCTCGACCTTTAGGTCGCTCTCGCCCTCGACGATATTCTTGAAGATCTGGGCCGCAGCGCCTTTTTTCGAGGTCTGCCAGTCATCGGGGTCCACATGGGCCACGCGAATGGTGGTTTCGGCCTGAGCCGCGCCTGCGAGACCGATGGTCAGTGCGGCCAGTGCCGCGGTTGCTTTGAGATTGAAACGCATGTCATCCTCCCTAGATTGCGTTCGGGTCTCCACTCATCTCCCTGAAGAGTGAAGCTTTACTTATCGAATTCCTCGAACCGTGCCTTCATCCGCGCACCATCGGCGGTGCGGCCGGTGAACAGTTTGAAGGCATCGATGGCTTGCCCCACAGTCATTCCCGAGCCGGGCATCACGCGTGCGCCAACTGCGCGCGCTTTGGCCAGAAGCTCGGTTTCGAGCGGGAAATAGACGATATCGGCCACCCACATATCGGCGCCCAGGAAGCTCTCCGGCACCGACATGCCCGGCAGTTTGGCCATGCCCATCGGCGTGGCGTTGACCATGCCCTGCGGGCGGTTCGCACCGGTCAGCTCGTCGGTCGAGGCAACGGCCACAACTTGGGTCGCCGGGCGGTTCTTGGCGACCTGCGCGGCCAGAGCCTGCGCACGCGCGGGGTCCACATCGGTGATCGACAGGCGCTTGGCACCGCAATCGCACAGCGCATGGGCCACGGCCACGCCCGCACCACCGGCACCCACCAGCAGCACATGGTCATTTGGCGCATCGCCCAGACCGGCACGGTAGCCCGCGGCAAAACCCGTCATGTCGGTATTATGCCCGATGCGGCGGCCATCCTTGAAGACCACGGTATTCACCGCACCTACGGAACGCGCGCCCTCGGACAACTCGTCCAGAAGCGCAATCACTTCCTGCTTGTAGGGGTAGGTGATGTTGAGCCCGTCATAGCCCGCCTTCTCGGCGCCGACCAGCATCTGCTCGAGGGTCATCCCCTCGCGTAGCGGGTCGTCCATATCAAGTTTGTTATACAGACCGACCATGCCCTGCGCCTTTGCTTCGGCCATATGCATCGCGGGGGTGCGCGACTGGCCGATGCCGCGGCCGATCAGGCCTGCCAGCAGGGTATCCTTGGTCTGGATTGCGGTATTCATGTGTAATGTCCTCCCGCGTCGGGACTCCCGATCCGACGTGTTGACATAGTGATGGACCAGCGGGTTAATTTCGTCAAGAAGAATGTACCCGCCGGTCCATTGTAGAGTCTGGCGGTTATGAAGAGGGAGGAGAAAGTTATGGGTGTCGGAGGAAACCCCCGTGGCTGGAAGCAGAACCCAGAGGCTGTGAAAGCCGATATTCTGGCGGCGGCGCAGGAGGAGTTCGCGCGCCATGGTCTCTCGCGGGCGAGGCTGCAGGATATTGCCGAGAGAACGAAGACATCGAAGCGGATGATCTTCTATTACTTCAAGGATAAAGAGGCGCTTTATCAAGAGGTTCTCGAGAATGCCTATCGCAAGGTGCGCGAAGGCGAATGTGCTTTGGATGTGGACAACCTACCGCCCATCGAGGCGCTGGAGAAGCTGATCGGGTTCACATTCGACCACCATAAGGCGAACCCCGATTTTGTGCGTTTGGTTATGATTGAGAATATCCATGACGGTCGCCACATCCGCCAGATGGCCGAGATGCCGCATACCAATAAGCCAGCGGTTTTGCTTCTGGAGCGAATCTGTCAGGCGGGAATCGCGCAGGGTGTTTTCCGTGAGGATGTCGATCCGCTACGGGTTCACTGGCAGATTTCGGCGGCGAGCGTGTTCAATGTCGCCAACGAGATTACGTTTTCGGCAAATTTCGGGAATAATTTCTATACCCCCGAGGGACAGAGCTGGATGCGGGCCGAGGTGATCCGCACCATCGTGCTGTCGGTCCTGAAGGCGGGCACGCCGATTCCTTCGCCCAAGTAACCGAAAAGGCCCGCCGATGGGGCGGGCCTTTCCTTATCCGATACGATTGATCCGCTCGCAGATGGTCTGGGCGGCAGCCGTCGCGCGGCCTGTGGCCTGTGCGATCTGCGGCAGCACCATCCATTCGAGCGTCCAGGCCGTGCCCGAGCGTTCCTGTTCGTGGATCATTGCCTGATGCATGGCCGAGACCTGCACCGCGTTGAACCGTGCCAGCGTCACCAGTAGTTCGGGCAGAACGGGATTCTGCTTATGCGGCATGGCCGACGACCCGCCGCCGCCCGACATGGCGATCTCGTCAATGCCTTGCTGGGCCATCAGGCAGATGTCCTGCCCCATCTTTCCCAGAGTGCCGGTAATCAGCGCCATCAAACTGGCGGCTTCGGTCACCGAGCCGCGCATCGCATGCCATGCCCGTGGCGCATCTTCCAGATCCAGCGCCTGTGCCATATCGGCAGAGACCATCGCGGCCTTGTCTTTCAGTGCCTTACGGTCGCCAGACGCACCGCCCAGCTGCACCCGTGCAACCCGCGGCATCAGCGCGTCGATGCGTTCGATATGGGTGGCCAGCGGCATCATCCACGGCGCGATCCGGTCGGCCACGGTAATCTCGGTCGCGGCCTGCATACGGGTGCGGCCCATCAGGGGCTTGGCGCCATAGACCTGCACCAGCGTGTCCATCGCGTCCTGCAGCCTCTCGAGCCGTGCACGCAACAGGCGCAACGTATCACGCAGGCTGAGGATCATTGCGGTGTCGATAACATCCTGCGAGGTCGCGCCCTTATGGACCGCCTCCGAGGCATGGCCCGTAGCCTTTTTCAGTTCGGCCACCAATGCCGGCACCACAACGCCGTCATTTTCCTGCCCCTTGCGCAGGGCCGCCATATCGGGCGTGGCAGTCTCGATCCTGCTGGCGGCTTCATCGGCCAGATCGGCATCGAACAGTCCCGCCCGGCCCATAGCGCGGCTGAAGGCGGCCTCAAAAGCCAGCATATTCGCAAGCTGACGCTCCGGAGACCAGAGCGCCATGACTTCGGCATCGGCAAAAGAGCCCGAGAGCCATGGGTGGCCGAACACATCGGCCGCCCCGTTTTGAACCAGATCAGATGTCAAGGAACACCGTCTCCCCTTCGCCCTGAAGGCGGATGTTGAAGCGGTATTTGCCATCCGCTTCCTTTTTGGCGATCAGCGTCTCGACGCGCGGGCGCTGTTCGATGCGTTTCAAGAGCGGGTCCTCCGAGTTGTCCTCATCCTCGAAATAGATCCGTGTCTGAAGCCCGATATTGATCCCGCGGGCAACGACCCACAGCGAGATATGCGGCGCGCCAAAGCCACCGCCCCGCAGCGCCACCTTGCCCGGTTTGACCGTGCGCAGAGTGAATTCACCGGTCTCGGCATCAGCGGCAAAACGGCACCAGCCCGAGACTTTGGGGTCGGCGCCCTCCTGACCTGCAAACTTGCCGGAGGCATCGGGCTGCCAGCTCTCGATGAGCGCATCGCGCAACGTCCAGCCGGTGCCGTCAATGACTTCACCGACGATCTCGATGATCTCGCCTTCGGCGCCCTCCTCGATGGGCGAATGGCCCAGTTCGCTGTCATAGATCTGGCCGTTGCCTGTATAGCTGGGCATCAGGCCGATATGGACATAGGGGCCTGCGGTCTGCGAGGCGCTTTCCTGAAGAGTGTCGAGTTGTTGAACCATGATTACATCCCCTCGATACGGTTTTCGAACATGGTCTGGCGGCGACCGCGCAGCACGATGTCGAACTTGTAGGCAAGATAGTCCAGCGGGCGCGAATGCGCCATGTCGAGCGGAGCCACGAGACGGTCGAGCGAAGCGCGGTCCTTCACCGTTTTGGCGATCGGGCAGAGATTGATCAGCGGATCACCCTCGAAATACATCTGGGTGATCAGGCGCTGGCCGAAGCTGTGGCCGAAGACCGAGACGTGGATATGCATCGGGCGCCAGTCATTGCCGCGGTTGGGCCAGGGATAGGCGCCGGGGCGGATGGTCAGGAACTGGTAATAGCCGTTCTCGTCGGTCAGCGTGCGTCCGCAGCCGCCGAAATTGGGGTCGAGCGGCGCCAGATAGCCGTCTTTCTTGTGGCGGTAGCGGCCACCGGCATTGGCCTGCCAGATCTCGACCAGAGTGTTGCGCACCGGGCGGGCGTTTTCATCCAGCACGCGGCCATGCATCATGATCCGCTCGCCGATGGCGGGGGCGGCGCCACGGTTCCAGTTGAGGATCAGGTTGTTATCATATTGCCCGAAAGCCGAGTGGCCGAAGGTCGGACCGGTTTCCTCCGAGAGGCCCGATTCCATCGACAGAAGCGGCTGGTTCGGCGAGCGCGCCACGGAAGTCTTGTAGCCCGGATCATAGGGATCGGGATGGATCTCGCGGTTGCGCGGGATCAGCGGGCCTTGATCGGCCTGCATCTGTGCCAGCGGGTGGGTCATTTGTTGCCTTCCTCCTCCTGTTCGGCAAAGACCTGCTTTGCCAATTTGATCGCATGGTTGGCTTTCGGCACGCCTGCGTAAACCGCGACATGCAGGAAGGCTTCCATGATATCGTCACGCGACGCGCCGGTATTGGCGGTCGCGCGCACATGCATCGGGATCTCCTCGAAATTTCCCGTGGCGGCCAGAAGCGCCAGTGTCAGCATCGAGCGTTCGCGTTTGGTAATTTTATCCGACGACCAGACATTGCCCCAAGCGGTCTCGGTGATCAGCGTCTGGAAGGGCTCGTCAAACGGAGTTTTGCCCGCTTCGGCGCGGTCCACATGGGCATCGCCCAGCACGGAGCGGCGGGTTTCCATGCCTTTGTCATAGCGGAAGCTTTTCTCGGTCATGGTCAGATCCTGTTGAAGAAGGCCGCGATAAGCTCGGCCGTGTGTTTGGGGTGTTCGACGCAGGGCAGGTGGCCCGCATTATCGATCAGATGGAACTCGGCATTGCACAATGCGGCCGTCGCCCGCACCAGATCGGGCGGGGTGGAGCCATCCTGATCGCCCGCCATTGCCATCACCGGCAGGGTCAGGGCGCGGGTGCTCTCGGTGAGGTCCGCCGCCGCAATCGCCGCACAGCAGGCGGTATAGCCGAAGTCATCGGTGCGGATCAGCATGTTGCGCCATAGCGCGAACTGGTCGGTCTTGCGGAAGGCGGGCACGAACCAGCGCTCGAGGATCGCGGCCTCGAGCGACACGATCCCGTTCTCGCGGATCGCGTTGATGCGGGTGGTCCACATCTCGGGCGTGCCGATCTTGGCGGCGGTATCCATCAGCACCAGCGCGCGCATCAGATCGGGGCGGGTAGCGGCCAGTTCTTGGCCGATCATGCCGCCGATCGACAGGCCCACGAAGTTGAGATCCCTTAGCCCATAGGCGTCGCAGAGCGCCGCGATATCTTCGGCCAGCTCGGCAATCGTCAGATCGGCTGCGGGCGCATCGCTCAGGCCGTGCCCCGGTTTATCCAGACGCAGCACACGCCATTGGCCCGGAAGGGCCGCCAAAAACGCGTCCCAGACCCGGAGATCGGTGCCGAGAGAATTCGACAGCACCAGAACGGGTGCGTCTTCCGGCCCGTCAAGCCGGTAATGGACCTTGCGGCCCATACGATCAAAACTGTGCATGAATAGTCCTCCGAGCGTTGTTTTTTCATAAGCCCGCGTGTGGGGCCAATACAAAGCACGGAGGGAAATATAACAAGGGGGTTATGGTTCAAGCTGTCTTTCGCGCGGCAGCTCCAGCCCCGACAGCATGATCTGGTGACGCAAAGCCTCGGCCAGCCCGCCAATCTCGAACCTGTCCGCAGTGCTTTGCTTCATGGTCAGCCCGACCGATCCCGCAAGGAAGGGCGCTCCCAGATCTATTACCTCCAGCGTGCCGCTTTCAATCTCGCGGCGCACCACGCCGCGCGAGATGAACCACAAGAGATCCGAGGATTCGACCAGCCCCAGACCGGGTGCCAGAGAAACCGTCTCGAAGCGCATCTTCGGTTCGGTGATTCCCGCCGACAGCAGGAAGCGGTCCACTGTAGACCGGATGATGGATTTCTGCGTGGGCAGGATCAGCTCTGCCTGTTGCAGCACCTGTGCGCCGCTTGCGCCCGCCAGCGGGTGGCCTGCGCGCCCCACCAGCACGATTTCCTCGTGATAGAGGAAATCGAAACGCAATCCCGGCATGTCTTCGGGTGCAGGCATCCGGCCTACCATGAGATCGATCCGCCCGTCGCGCAGCTGGCCCAGCAGGAACCCGTGCGGTCCTGTCAGCATCGACATCCGGAGCCCCGGATGATCCTTGGCAAATTCGAGTGCGGCACGGGGGAAGATGCCGCCCGATACGGTGGGCAGAAGGCCCACATTGAGCATATCCGAAGAGGTGCCTCCCTGGGCCGCCACCACGGCGGTGTCCAGCTGCTGCAGCGCTTGCAGGGCGTGACGGCGGAAGGCGCGGCCTGCGGGCGTCAGGCCCACGCTGCGGCCCTCGCGCGACAGAAGCTCCACCTCCAGCATCGCCTCCAGCTCGGCCAATGTCTTCGACAGTGCAGGCTGTGAAATGCCCTGACCGCGCGCGGCCGCCGAAATCGAGCCTTGGTCGATCACATCCAGAAATGCCCGCACATGGCGCAGCTTGACCCCCCGATGCAGCCCCATCGCTTTTTGCCCCCTCGAAATTCCTCACGACGGACATTGTTACCATCGCGGCACAAAACACAATGCGCGCCTCCGCGCAGGCGCTGTTCCATGACGGAAATCCTAAGGACGCCGGAATTTGCAGGGGATTGGAGATGTGGAAAAGATCCGCTCCGGAAACGGATGAGCACAGCTATACTCGCTCAAATCGGTTTCTGTGAGGTGGCTTTAGTGGTGCTGCCGGAGAGATTTGAACTCTCGACCTCTCCCTTACCAAGGGAGTGCTCTACCCCTGAGCTACGGCAGCATCTTTTGTCGTCCGGTGCGGTGCTTTTCAGTGCCGCCCTTCGACCGTGAGCGGGGATTTAGAGGAGCTCGCCGCAGGGCGCAAGAGAAAAAATGACATATCTCGACAGATTTTTTTCCTGACGCTACAGAAGGCCCATGGCACATGATCCGAAGAACCCCCAGAATGGGTCGAAAGACCACAGATCGGCACGCGAAGATCGCCTGCGCGCGGCCTTGCGCGCGAATCTTCAACGCCGTAAGGCGCAGGCACGCGGTCGCAAGGCCGACCCTATAGAAACACAGACAGATGGTGCAGGGTCTCACGACGCGCCGCCACTGGACGAGCAGAACGAGAAGGACAGCTGATGGACCGCATTATCGTGCGCGGCAAGGGGCCGCTTTCGGGGCAGATCCCAATCGCGGGCGCCAAGAACGCCTGTCTGGCCCTGATGCCCGCGACACTCCTGTCGGAGGAGCCGCTGACGCTGACCAACGCGCCGCGCCTGTCCGACATCCGCACCATGACCGATCTTCTGGCCAGCCTCGGGGCGGAAGTGACCCAGCTCCAGGACGGCAAGGTTCTGGCCTCGGCGTGCCATGGCGTGATCAATCCGGTGGCGGATTACGACATCGTGCGCAAGATGCGGGCCTCGAACCTCGTGCTCGGCCCGCTTCTGGCGCGTCTGGGCCATGCGGTTGTGTCGCTGCCGGGTGGCTGTGCGATCGGCGCGCGCCCGATGGATATCCATATCGATGCGCTGACTGCGCTCGGGGCGGAGATCGAGCTGAAAGAGGGCTATCTGCATGCCAAGGTTGCCGGTGGCCGCCTGAAGGGCGCGGTGCACGAGATGCGCTTTGCCTCCGTGGGCGCGACCGAGAACTTCCTGATGGCGGCGTCGCTGGCCAAAGGCACCTCGGTGCTGAAGAACGCGGCCCGCGAGCCGGAGATTGTCGATCTGGCCGATTGTTTGCGGGCGATGGGCGCGCAGATCTCGGGTGATGGCACCTCGACCATCGAGATCCAGGGCGTGGACCGTCTGCATGGCGCGACCCATCCCGTGGTCACCGACCGGATCGAGCTGGGCACCTATATGCTGGCCCCCGCGATCTGCGGTGGCGAGGTCGAGCTGCTGGGCGGCAAGATCGCACTGGTCGAGTCCTTCTGCGAGAAGCTCGATGCGGCGGGTATCCATGTCGAGGAGACCAAGGACGGCCTCAAGGTCAAACGTCGTGGCGATATCGTCAATGCGGTGGATGTGGTCACCGAGCCCTATCCGGGCTTCCCGACCGACCTTCAGGCGCAGATGATGGCGCTTCTGTGCACCGCCGAGGGCACTTCGGTGCTGGAGGAGAAAATCTTCGAGAACCGCTTCATGCATGCGCCCGAACTGGTGCGGATGGGCGCCAATATCGAGGTCCATGGCGGTCATGCCACCGTGCATGGTGTGAAAAAGCTGAAGGGGGCGCCGGTGATGGCGACCGATCTGCGCGCCTCGGTCTCGCTGATTCTCGCGGGTCTGGCTGCCGAGGGCGAGACAGTGGTGAACCGCGTCTATCACCTTGATCGCGGTTACGAGCGTTTGGTGCGCAAGCTGAAGGCCGTGGGCGCCGATATCGAGCGCGTGTCCGAATAACTCCTCTGGACGGGCGGTGGCGCCCGTCTACCTTACCGCCAGCACAGTGTTACGGAGGCGATCATGGCAGATGCAAGATTCGAGGATGGGGCAGAGCAGGCGCTGAGCCTGCGGGCCGAGACGGCCGAGGATCTGCCGGTGATCTCGGCGCTGGTGCAGGATTGTGTGCTGCCGGTGACCGAAATCCGTTTCGACCGTGCCCGCCGCAAGCTGGCGCTTCTGGTCAACCGCTTCCGCTGGGAAGATCGCGAGGCCGCCGAGGCCGAGGGCCGTCCCTATGAGCGCGTGCAATCGCTTCTGGTGGTGTCGGAGGTTCTGTCGGTGCGCTCGCAGGGGGTGGACCGGTCGGAAAAGGATATGGTCCTGTCGATCCTCGATCTCGTCTGGACGCCTGCCGCCGATGGTGCGGGCGAGCTGGTGCTGACGCTGGCGGGGGATGGGGCGATCGCGCTTTCGGTCGAAGCCCTGGCCGTCGATCTGCGTGATGTGACCAAACCCTATCGGGCGGTCTCGGGCAAGGTGCCCTCGCATCGCGAGTAATTCCCTCTGCAAAGGTCATTCCGGCGCGTCGCTCCGGCTTTTGTGACGCTCTGCTCCGGCAGGGCGTTTTTTGTGTCATGAAAATTTCATAAGGCGAATCCCCATATTTCGTATATCCGCGAAATATGGAAAAAGAAGTTGCAGAAACCCTCGCCGTACTTGGTCACCCGCAGCGCCTTGCGCTGTTCCGGCTCTTGATGCGGCGCTATCCCGACCGGCTACCTGCAGGCGAGATCGCTCAGATATTGGGGCTGAAGCCCAGTACGCTCTCGGCCTATCTGGCCGCTCTCATGCAGGTGGGGCTGTTGGGCAAAGAGCGCGTCGGAACGTCGCTTCTCTATAGTATCGAGATGGGGGCGGTGCGGGAGACCTTCGGGTTTCTGCTCGATGACTGCTGTCGGGGCAGGGTGTCGGACTGTCTGCCGGCCCCTGCCTCCACCACTCCCCGCAGGTTCCGCGTGCTGTTTGTCTGCACCGGGAATTCAGCGCGCTCGCTGATGGCCGAGGCATTGTTACGCGCGCTGAGCGGTGACAGGTTCGAGGTCCATTCCGCAGGCACGCATCCGGCCTCCGGCCCCAACCCGCAGGCGCTTGCGCTTCTGGAGGGCCAGCAGCATGGCACGAGCGGCCTCTATTCCAAGGATTTCGGGTCGCTCGCCTCGGAGCCGCCCTTCGATTTCGTCTTTACTGTCTGTGACAGGGCCGCCAACGAGGAATGTCCCGCCTTGCCCGGTCATCCGGTCAGCGGCCATTGGGGGGTGCCCGATCCGGTTATCGAGGCGGCCCGCGCCCGCACCCCCGCTGAAGCGGCACTGGCCTTCCGCGCGGCCTATGGCGCATTGCGGAACCGTATCGAAGCCTTCGCAGCGCTTCCCTTCGAGACACTCGATCGCAGGGCGCTTCAGTCCGCCGTCGATGATATCGCCCGTTATGGAGAGAACTGAAATGGTCACTTACGCGCTGAACGGCCTTGGCCGGATGGGAAAACTCGCCTTGCAGCCGCTTCTGGCCGCAGGGGCCGAGATCGCATGGATCAATGATGCGGTGGGCAGCCCCGAGATGCAGGCGCATCTGCTGGAATTCGACACGGTGCACGGGCGGTGGAATGCCAGTTTCCGCCATGACGGGACATCGGTGACCATCGATGGTGTCAGGCTGCCCTTTATCGGGACAAAATCACTCGCGGATCTGCCGTTGGATGGTGTGGATGTGGTCATCGACTGCACCGGCAAGTTCAAGACGGACGCCGATCTGGCACCCTATTTCGCCGCTGGCGCGAAAAAGGTGGTTGTCTCCGCGCCGGTCAAGGATGGGCCGACCGCCAATATCGTCTATGGTGTGAATAACGACAGCTACGATCCCGCGCGCCATCATATCGTGACGGCAGCCAGTTGCACGACCAATTGCCTCGCACCCGTGGTGAAGGTGATCCATGAGGGGCTGGGGATCAGGCATGGCGCGATCACCACGTTGCATAACGTGACCAATACCCAGACCATCGTGGACCGCCCCGCCAAGGACCTGCGGCGCGCGCGCTCGGCGCTCAATTCGCTGATCCCCACCACCACGGGTTCGGCCACGGCTATCACGCTGATCTATCCCGAGTTGAAGGGGCGTTTGAACGGCCATGCGGTCAGGGTGCCTTTGCTCAACGGGTCGCTGACCGATTGCGTCTTCGAGGTCGAGCGAGAGACCAGCGTGGACGAGGTGAATGCCCTCCTCGAAGCGGCCTCGCAAGGCGAGCTGAAGGGGATACTGGGCTACGAGACGCGGCCCTTGGTCTCGGCCGATTACGTCAATGACAAGCGCTCCTCGATCATTGATGCGCCCTCGACCATGGTGGTCGATGGCACGCAGGTGAAGATCTATGCGTGGTATGACAATGAATATGGCTATGCGCACCGGCTGGTGGATGTGGCGCTGATGGTCGGGCAGTCGCTATGACTGCTTCGCGCATGAGGGAAGGGCTTTCCGCCTATATCGCGGTGACGGCGGCCTATTGGGCCTTCATGCTGAGCGACGGGGCCTTGCGGATGCTGGTGCTGCTGCATTTCCACGGCCTCGGGTTCTCGCCGGTGCAGCTTGCCTATCTGTTCCTCCTTTACGAGGTGGCGGGGATGGTCACCAATCTTTGCGCGGGCTGGATCGCGGCACGTTTCGGGCTGGCCTCTACGCTTTATGCGGGGCTCGGACTGCAGGTGGTGGCGCTTCTGGCGCTGACGGGGCTTGATCCCGATTGGGGTGTCACGGCCTCGGTGATCTATGTGATGGCGGTGCAGGGCGCTTCGGGCGTGGCCAAGGATCTGGCGAAGATGTCGTCCAAATCCGCAGTCAAGCTGTTGGCACCTTCGGCGCAAGGCGGGCTCTTTGCCTGGGTGGCTGTGCTGACAGGGTCCAAGAACGCGGTGAAAGGTGTGGGCTTCCTCCTCGGGGCGGGGCTTCTGGCGCTGCTGGGCTTTACGGGGTCGATCGTTGCCATGGCGCTGGTGCTGGCGGTGATTTTGGTGGCCATCGCGATCGCCATGCCCAAAGGGCTGCCGCAAGGGCGAAAGGGTACGAAATTCTCGGAAGTGTTCTCGAAATCGGCCAATGTGAACCGGCTCTCGGCGGCACGGGTGTTCCTGTTTGGCGCGCGCGATGTATGGTTTGTGGTGGGCATCCCGATCTATTTTACCGCCGTGTTCTCGGATGGTACCGAGGCGGGCGACCGCGCGGCCTTCTTTCTGATCGGTGGCTTCATGGCGGGCTGGGTCATCCTCTACGGGCTGGTGCAGGGACTTGCGCCAAAGATCCTGCGGGCCAAGACCCGCGCGCCAGAGGAGCTGGTGGCGGATGCGAAACTTTGGGCCTGGGGGCTTTGTGTGATACCTGCGGGGCTGACCATTGCCGCGCTGGGCTTGGGCGGGCAGGGGCTGACCGTGGCGCTGGTCATCGGGCTGCTGGTCTTTGGCGCGGTCTTTGCGGTGAATTCCTCGCTGCATTCCTATCTGATCCTCGCCTTCACCAAATCCGAGCGCGTCACGATGGATGTGGGGTTCTACTATATGGCCAATGCGGGCGGGCGGCTTCTGGGAACGTTGGCCTCGGGGCTGAGTTACCAGCTGGGTGGGCTGGCCCTGATGCTGGGGGTGGCAACGGTGATGGTGGGCCTCTCGGCGGTCATGGCGGGGCGTTTGTCTGCGCAGTAGTGCTTGCCCACAGGCGGCGGCTGGACTATCCCCGATCTGACTTATGGAGACTCCGATGCCGCATTTCCTGACCACGACCGCTGCCGATTTCGAGACCCGTTTCACCGCACTGATGGGCATGAAACGCGAGGATAGCCCCGATGTGGATGCGGCGGTGGGCCAGATCATCGCCGATGTGCGCGCGCGGGGCGATGCGGCGGTGCTGGAGTTGACCGCGAAATTCGACCGGCTCGAGCTGACGCCCGACAGCATGCGGTTTTCCGAAGCCGAGATCGAGGCCGAAATCGCCCGTGTGCCGGATGTCGAGCGCGAGGCGCTGGAACTGGCCGCCGAACGCATTCGCGTCTATCACGCCCGCCAGATGCCGCCCAATGCGATGTGGGAAGAGGAAAGCGGCGCGAAGCTCGGCTGGCGTTTCACACCGGTCTCGGCGGCGGGTCTCTATGTGCCGGGCGGGCTGGCCAGCTATCCGTCCTCGGTGCTGATGAATGCGATCCCTGCCAAAGTGGCGGGTGTCGGGCGTCTGGTGGTGGTCTGCCCCACGCCCGATGGTAAGGTGAACCCGCTGGTTCTGCTGGCCTGCCAGATTGCGGGCGTGGACGAGATCTACCGTATCGGCGGCGCGCAAGCGGTTGCGGCCTTGGCCTATGGCACGGATACCATCCACCCCGTGGATAAGATCACCGGTCCGGGCAATGCCTTTGTGGCCGCCGCCAAGCGTCGTGTGTTCGGCAAGGTGGGGATCGATATGATCGCCGGTCCCTCGGAAATCCTCGTGATTGCCGATGGCCAGAATGACCCCGACTGGATCGCGCTCGATCTGCTGTCGCAGGCTGAACATGACGCCTCGGCACAATCGATCCTGATCACCCCCGATGAGGGCTTTGCCAACAGGGTCGTTGCGGCGGTGGAAAAACGCCTCGAGACGCTGGAGCGCCGCGAGATCGCAGGGGCGAGCTGGCGGGATTTCGGCGCGGTGGTCATCACCCGCGATCTGGCCGAAGCGGCAGAGCTGTCGAACCGCGTAGCGCCCGAACACCTCGAACTGTGCGTAGATGACCCCGAGGCTCTGGCGCAGGAGATCACCCATGCGGGCGCGATCTTCATGGGGGCCTGGACGCCCGAGGCGATTGGCGATTACATCGGCGGGCCGAACCATGTTCTGCCCACCGCGCGCTCGGCGCGTTTCTCTTCGGGGCTGTCGGTCTTCGATTTCGTCAAGCGCACCACGCTGTCGATGATGACCCCCGAAGCGCTGCGCCGGATCGGTCCGGGGGCGGAGACACTCGCCAAATCGGAAAGCCTTGAAGCGCATGGGCTTTCTGTCCGCGCGCGTCTGGATGCCCTTAACAGGTAACGGCCAATAAATAACCATAGGTCGCAATCGCGCCCGCCTCTGTCGCGGGACGCGGTTGCGCAGGGACGAGACACCGTCTAGCCTTCTCCGACGACGCCTTGTCGGCCCGAGGGAGAAGAGTGCCATGGCCCATATCGCAAAGCTTGAAGTCGATGATTCCGGTCTGCCCGCCCCGAGCGCGGAGATCGAACAGGAACGTCGCGTCGCGATTTTCGATCTTCTCGAGGATAATCACTTCACCTTGCCGGGCAAGGGCGAGGCGCCCGGATATGAGGGGCCGTTCCATCTGTTTCTGGCGGTGCGTGACGGGCGGTTGGTGTTTGACACCCGCAACGACGCCGACGAGCCGCTGGCCGAGTTTCACCTGTCCTTCGGTCCGTTCCGGCAGGTGATCAAAGATTACTTCCAGATCTGCGAGAGCTATTTCGAGGCAGTGAAAAACATGCCGCCCAGCCAGATCGAGGCCATCGATATGGCGCGGCGCGGGATCCATAACGAGGGCGCGCGCATTCTCGAGGAACGTCTGGAGGGCAAGGCCGAGCTGGATCTAGCGACCGCAAGGCGGCTTTTCACTCTCGTCTGCGTCCTGTCGCCGGTGAAATAATGACGGATCTGCCGCAGTCGGTGCTCTTCTGTTGCGATTATAACGCCACGCGGTCCCCGATGGCCGAAGGGATGATGAAGCGTTTCTACGGTCCCGATGTCTATGTGCAGTCGGCGGGTGTGAAATCCGAACTGGATATCGACGGTTTCACGATCACGGTGATGCATGAACTGGGTGTCGATCTGGAGCGTCACCGTGTGCGCAGCTTCGAGGACATGCAGGAATGGGGCGATGATATCTCGACATTCGATCTTATTGTCGCGCTATCTCCGGCCAGCCAGCGGCAGGCGCTGGAACTGACGCGCTTCTACCATCTTGATATCGAATACTGGCCGGTGATGGACCCCACTGGCATTGGTGAGGGGCGCGAGGCCAAGTTGGCCGCCTATCGCCAGACCCGCGACCAGATCCGCGAGCGGATGATTGCCCGTTTCGGGCCGCCGCTGGACCTAGAATAACACTATCCAACAGGAAGAACCCATGTCACGCCTCGAGGCTATTGAGACCCTGAAAACCTATTACGATGCCTTCAACGCCGGTGATACCGACGGAATGGAGGCCCTGCTGGCGGATGATTTCGAGCATCACGTCAACGAGGGTACTATCCGCCGTGGAGCCGAGGCCTTCCGCGAGTTCAATGCCCATATGACGCGTTGCTACCGCGAAACGCTGACCGATATCTGTGTCATGGCCAATGACGCGGGCACGCGGGCGGCGGCGGAGTTTGTCGTGAACGGCACCTATCTGAAAACCGACGAGGGCCTGCCCGAGGCGCGGGGCCAGAGCTACCGTCTGCCCGCCGGCACGTTCTTCGACCTCAAGGATGGCAAGATCGCGCGGGTGACCACCTATTATAACCTCTCCGACTGGATCAAGCAGGTCTCCTGATGGAGGTGAGCGTATTGACGGGGGCGGCGCTCGATGCCGCCCTTGACAATGTGGCGGCGCTGCGCATCCGCGTATTCCGTGACTGGCCCTATATCTATGACGGCTCGCTGGACTATGAGCGGCGCTATCTGGAGAGCTATCGCCTTTCCGGGGATGCAGTCGTTGTGGGGGCCTTTGATGGCACGCGCCTTGTCGGGGCGGCCACCGGCACGCCGCTGGAAGACCATGCCGAGGATTTCGCGGTGCCTTTTGCGGCAACGGGACTGGCGCTGGAGGATGTCTTTTACTGCGCGGAATCGGTCCTGTTGCCGGAGTATCGCGGGCAGGGTCTGGGGCATGCCTTTTTCGACGCGCGCGAAGCCCATGCGCGCAAACTTGGGCGCGCATATAGCGCCTTCTGTTCGGTGATCCGCCAGGGTAACCATCCTTTGAAGCCCGCAGGCTACCGCCCGCTCGACGGGTTCTGGCATAAACGCGGCTATCGGCCGATGCCGGGTGTGATCGCCGATTTCCGCTGGACGGATCTGGGCGAGACTGCTGAAACGGTGAAACAATTACAATTCTGGGGGTGTGCCCTATGAGCAAGATCCAAATCGCTACGGCGGCCTATCCGCTCGATTGGCATGACAGCTGGGATGCCTATGAGGACAAGCTGACCCGCTGGGTCGAGGAGGCCGTGGCCGAGGGGGCCCAGCTTCTGGTCTTTCCCGAATATGGCGCGATGGAGCTGGCCTCCTTGGGCGGGGCCGAGGCCGCGCGCGATCTGGAGGCGGCGCTTCAGGTCGTGGCGCGCTACCGCCCCGAGATGGAGACGCTGTTTGTCGATCTGGCCTTCCGTCACCGTGTGCATATCCTCGCGCCCTCGGGGCCGGTGATCGAGACGCATAATGGCGCCGATATCCGCACCAACCGCGCTACACTGGTTGGCCCCAACGGACTGATCGGCCATCAGGACAAGGCCGTAATGACGCGGTTCGAGCGGGAGGACTGGCATATCGGCGCGGGCGAGGGGTTGCAGGTGTTCGATACCGCTCTGGGGCGGATCGGCATCACCATCTGCTATGATAGCGAATTCCCGCTTCTGGCGCGTGCGCTATGCGAGAAGGGTGCCGAGATGATCCTCGTCCCGTCCTGCACCGATACGCTCGCAGGCTATTCGCGGGTCCGGATCGGGGCGCAGGGGCGGGCGCTGGAAAACCAGTGCGTCACCGTGCAATCGCCCACCGTGGGCCCCGCTGACTGGTGCCCCGCGATTGACGAGAACCGCGGGGCGGCTGGTGTCTTCGGCCCGCCCGATACCGGCTGGCCCGAAACGGGGGTGATTGCCGAGGGCGCGCTTGATTCTCCGGGCTGGGTCTATGCGCAGGTCGATCTGGAGCAGGTGCGGCAATCGCGCCATGATGGCGGGGTTTTGCTCTTCCAGCATTGGCCCGAGAGCCTGGATCAGGCTCAAACGGTTGCGATTGTGCGCGAATCTGTCCCGCAGGGCTGACATAACGCTTGAATTTTAAGGCAAGCAGGCGCATTTAAGCGCCACGATGGCGCGTTTCTGCGCCTTTACGCAATTATGGAGTGACCATGGCCAAGGAAGAAATGCTCGAATTCCCCGGCGTCGTGAAGGAACTCCTGCCAAATGCGACGTTTCGGGTCGAGCTAGAAAACGGCCATGAAATCATCGCACATATGGCAGGGAAGATGCGCAAGAACCGCATCCGCGTTCTCGCCGGCGACAAAGTTCAAGTCGAAATGAACACTTACGACCTTTCGAAGGGTCGCATCAACTACCGCTTCAAGTAAGCCTATGAAACTGATCCTAGGCTCCGCGAGCCCGAGGCGACGCGAGCTACTGGACCAGCTAGGTCTGGTGCCCGACGCCGTGCGGGCACCCGATATCGACGAGACCCCCCGTAAGGCAGAGCGTCCCCGTGACTATGTCGCGCGGATGGCCCGCGAGAAAGCCATGGCGCTGGATCTTGCGGCGGATGAGGTTATTCTCTGTGCCGATACCACCGTCACCTGTGGCCGCCGCATTCTGGGTAAACCCGAAGATGCTGCCGAGGCCGCTGAATTCCTCTTTATGCTGTCAGGCCGCCGTCACCATGTGCTGACGGCTGTTGCCGTGCGCGGTGCCTTCGGTATCCGCGAGCGGCTGGTCGATACGGTGGTGAAATTCCGCCCGCTGTCCAATGAAGATGTGAACGCCTATCTCGCCTCGGGTGAGTGGCAGGGCAAAGCTGGCGGTTATGCCATTCAGGGTCTGGGCGGGGCGTTTGTCCCGTGGATCCAGGGGTCCTATACCGGCGTCGTCGGCCTGCCTTTGGCCGAGACCGCAACCCTACTGACATCGGCGGGCGTGACCGCCAAGGAGGCCGTATGAAGGGTCGTACTATCATTCTGGGCAGTTACAAGGAACTGGAAGCTGCCGCTCTCATGGTGGACGGACAGCTCGAGGATCTGCTGATCGACGCCTCCGATGTGCAGCCGCTTGCCCCCGGTGCGATCCTGCGCGCCAAGGTGGGCCGCCAGATGAAGGGGCAGGGCGGGGTCTTCCTCGATCTGCCCGACGGTCAGCGCGGCTTCCTGCGCGAGGTCAAAGGCCTCGCGCCCGGCCAGAATGTGATCTGCATGGTCACCGGCGGCACCGAGGCAGGCAAGGCCGTTCCGGTCTCGCTACGGGTGCTGTTCAAATCGCGCTACTGCATCGTGACGCCCGGTGCGCCCGGCATCAATATCTCGCGGCGTATCCGTGAGGAAGATGTGCGCGAGGGGCTGAAATCTCTGGCCGATGTGGTGATGGATGGCTCCGATATGGGGCTGATCCTGCGTTCTGCCGCGCCGCTGGCTGAGGATGGCGAGCTGGCCGAGGATATCAATGCCATGCGCGAGCTCGCCGAGGCGGTCATGAATGACCTCTCGGGCGAGCCCGAACTGCTGGTCGATGTGCCGGATCCGCATGAGGAGGCGTGGCGCGATTGGGCAGAGCCCGCGCCCGATGAAGTGATCGAGGGCGATTTCGAGGAGCATGGTGTGCTGGACCAGCTGGATGCGCTCATGCGCGCCCGTGTGGACCTGCCTAACGGTGCCCATATGATGATCGAGCCAACGCGTGCGCTGATCGCGGTGGATGTGAATACCGGCAATGATACGTCGCCTGCGGCCAGCCTGAAGGCCAATATCGCCGCCGCCCGCGAGCTGCCGCGTCAATTGCGTCTGCGTGGGCTTGGCGGGCAGATCGTTGTCGATTTCGCGCCCATGCCCAAGCGCGATCGCCAGCCGCTCGAGCAGCAGATGAAGACCGCGTTCAAGGGCGAGGCGGAGGCCTCGCTTGCGGGCTGGACGCCGCTTGGAAATTACGAGCTGCAACGCAAGCGCGACCGCGTCTCGCTGGAGGCGCTGGTCGGAAAGGGGGCAGCATGAGCTGTCCCGTTTGCGGTAAGGAAACCGATCCGAAATTCCGGCCTTTCTGCTCCAAACGCTGCGCCGACGTTGATTTGGCGAAATGGCTCAACGGCTCTTATGTGATTCCGGGCGACATCGCCGAGGAAGAGGAACGTGCCCCCGAAGATTGGGCACCAGACCAGAAACCTCATTGATCCAGAGGCCCTCACTGGTCTGAAAAGATAGGGAAATTCGGGAAAAATCAGGGTGTGGGAAGGAAAGTTGAAAAAACTTCAAATTCCCTCTGGACACCGCTGCCGAGCTTCTCTAAACACCGCCCTACCGAAGCAGAGAGCACCGCTCGAAGCTGAAAGTGCCCGGATAGCTCAGTTGGTAGAGCAGCGGATTGAAAATCCGCGTGTCGGTGGTTCAAATCCGCCTCCGGGCACCATTTATCTCTTTTATAATTGGTTGCCTTCTCTGTCGAATGACAGATGTATCCGCTCTGCCGCTCTGCCGCTCTGCCGCTCTGCCGCTATGGCTTGGCGGTTTTCCATGTTGGTCCGGCCGTCGCCCACCGGATGTCTTATGCCATGAAAAAGGCCCGCATCGCGCGTGGCGAAGCGGGCCTTTTGCGGAAGAGGTTGGGGGCGTCAGACCTTGGGTTCGCGCACCAGCATGATCAGCGCGCCGCTGAGCAGATAGAGCACCACGAAGGCCCACATCACACCTTCCAGACCGAAGAGCGGGCGCATGGCCGCGACCACGATCGGACCGACCCATGTGGCAGCACCGGCACCGAGGCTGACAACCGCCAGCGCACCCGCCTTGTCATGCGGCAGCACCATCGGCATCAGAGCCGAGAGAGGCACATAGCCGCCGAGCATGATCCCGTAGAAGATGGCAACCAGCGAGGCGATGGCGAAATTGCCCGGTGCCATTTGCGGCACATAGAAGACCGCGAGAATACCCAACGAGGTGCCGATGGCGCCCATCAGGGCGATGGTGTTGCGCAGCCCGATCTTCTTGCCGATATAGCCCGAGGCCAGATTGCCGACCAGATTGCCGAGGAACATGATCGTCAGGAGGCGTAGCCATTCCTCGAGCGAGAAGCCGATGGTGGTCATGAAGAAGCCCGGCATGACGATGAAGAAGGCGTATTGCGACGAGGTATTTACCGTGCGCACCAGCCCGCCGACTGTCGAGATCGGCTCACGCCACATGATCGAGATCGAGCGACCCATCGCGGCAAAGGGGCTTTCGGCGGTTTTGGTCAGCGGTTCGCCGCCTTTGGTCTTGGCCATGGCCATCAGCGATAGCGCGCCGCCCACGACCACCAGAACCAGCGAAAGCCAGAGTGTCCCCATCGTTCCGATCGCAGGGATCGCGATGGAGGCTGTCAGCGAGCCAAGCGTCGGCAGACCTGCGGCATAGGCGAACCAGAACCAGCTGGCGGCCATGCCAAGGCGCTTGGCGGGGGTGGCAGCGGCGATCCACACAAGGAAACCATAGGCGAAGAGCGGATAGCCGAAACCACGCAGCGCATAGGTCACCAGCATCAGCGGATAGTTGAGGGTAGAGATACCGAGGGTCAGGAAGGCCACTTCCAGCACCCCCCAGATCGCGAGGCCCGCCCACATGACCTTGCGGGGGCCATAGACCTGGCTCATCGGGCCCGAGAGCCATGAGGAAATGGCAACGGTGATCCCGTAGACGGTGAAGAGGAGTGCGACCTGGCCTTGGCCAAGGCCCTTGCCTTCAAGATACGGGGCCAGATATCCGAGTTCGACGCCATCGCCGATCATGAATACCAGTAGCCCGAGGAAGCCCCATTTTAGGGTGCTGGGCAGGCCGATTTTATCGAAGAAACCTAAGCGTTCAGTCTTGGAATGAGGAGAGGAAGGATTGGCGGGAGTGTTTGATATATCTGGTGTCGAGGTCACTATGCTTGCCGGTCAAAACCGGATTTTGTTACTGTTTATCTCCCTTATGTGCCTAGATCAGCCCTCCAGCAGCTTTGCTTCTCCCTGCAAAATGATCATAAGCGACATTAAAACGACCATAGTCGACCTGATGTGTGCATAATAGTAAATAACCCCCATCTGCGACATTATGTCTGTCAGTTTTTGCATAGATCGCTATTTTTGCGGGAATATTATGCATAGATGCTATATGCATGCTTATTTATTGGAATAGTGCCCGATGTTTCTGGCCAGATCTACGTTGGGCCGAGAGGAAAATAGTTCGTTTCTACGAAGTAATATGATGAACCGTTGGGCGTTCAGGCGGCGGTCGAGCGGTTTGCCCCGAGCCGTGCCTTGGCCGTTTGCGCAGTGATTCTGGCGATCTGACGCAGAAGTGGGACCATGTAGGAGCTGCGCCGCCAGACCATGCCGATCTGCCGTCCGGGGGTCGGCGTGTCAGCCAGAGGGATCAGGCTCATGCTGGTGCTTTGGGCCATCGGGCCCTCGGTTGCCAGCTGTGGCAGCAGGGTAATTCCCATGCCCGCGGCCACCATCTGCCGCAATGTCTCGAGGCTGGTGGCGCGGAAGCCCTCGATCTCGTCGAGGCCCCAGCGGTTGCAGATGCTCACCGCCTGATCGCGCAGGCAATGCCCGTCCTCCAGAAGCATCATCTCTTCGGCGCCCAGATCGGCCAGATGTAGTGGTCCGCTGCTGGCCAGACGATGGCCCCGCGGCACGGCCAGAAGAAACGGTTCCTCGAAGAGGGGGGTGGTCTGCAGGGTCGGATCCTCGATCGGCAGCGCCAGAAGCGCCGCATCCAGATCACCGCTGCGCAAAAGGCCCAGCAGGGTCTCGCTCTTCTCCTCGAAAAGCTGCAATTGCAGGTTCGGGAAGCCGCGCGCGATCTCGGGAAGGAGGGCCGGCAGGATATAGGGACCAAGCGTGGGGAAGGCACCCAGACGCAGGCGGCCGGTATCGGGGGCACGGTTGCGCTCGGCAATGGCGCGGATGTCGCGCGCCTCATCCAGCATCTTCTGCGCGCGCGCCACGATTTCCTCGCCGACGGGGGTCAGAAGAACCTGCTGTTTGCTCCGCTCGACCAATTGCACGCCCAGACTTTCCTCCAGCTTGCGCAACTGGGTCGAGAGCGTCGGCTGACTGACATTGCAGACCTCTGCCGCGCGGCGGAAGTTCCGCAGGCGGGCAAGTTCGACCAGATACTGGAGTTCGCGCAATGTCATGCGCAAAGGACTGTGCCAAATCCCTGCCTGTGTAAAGAGGGCGCGGAAGCGGGCATGAAAAAGCCGCGCCTTCGGGGCGACCCAAAGGCGCGGCGAGAGCGCGAGTGCTACCTTATTCGGCAGCAACCGCTTCTTTTTTCTCGGTCTGGACCGAGCTGCGGATCATGTAATCGAACGCCCCGAGGGCCGCCGTTGCCCCCAGACCCATCGCGATGACGATCTGCTTGTAGGGGGTGGTGGTGCAATCGCCTGCGGCAAACACGCCCTCCATCGAGGTCGCACCATGGGCATCGATCATGATCTCGCCGCGCGGGGTCAGATCCAGCGTGCCTTTCAGGAAATCGGTGTTGGGCAGCAGGCCGATCTGCACGAAGATCCCCTCGAGTTCGATATGATGGTCCTCGCCGGTGGTGCGGTCGCGGTAAGCCAGCCCGTTCACCTTTGCGCCGTCACCGGTCACTTCGGTGGTCGCCGCATTCATGATGATCGTGACATTCGGCAGGCTCTTGAGCTTGTCCTGCAGAACCTGATCGGCGCGCAGTTTCGTATCGAACTCGATCAGGGTCACATGCGACACGATACCGGCCAGATCGATCGCCGCCTCGACGCCCGAATTGCCGCCGCCGATGACTGCGGTGCGCTTGCCTTTGAACAGCGGGCCGTCACAGTGGGGGCAGTAGGCCACGCCCTTGTTCTTGTATTCGACCTCACCGGGCACACCCATCTGGCGCCAGCGGGCACCGGTCGACAGGATGACCGATTTCGATTTCAGCACGGCACCGCTTTCCAGCGTGACTTCCACCAGATCGCCCTTACGTTCAAGGCCGGTCGCGGTCTGCAGGTTCATGATATCCACGTCATATTCCTTGACGTGCTGTTCCAGCGCGGTGGCCAGTTTCGGACCTTCGGTATGGGGCACCGAGATCAGGTTCTCGATGGACATGGTGTCGAGCACCTGACCGCCGAACCGCTGGGCAGCCACACCGGTGCGGATGCCTTTGCGCGCGGCATAGACGGCGGCTGCGGCACCGGCGGGGCCACCACCGACCACGAGCACGTCGAACGCATCCTTGGCATTGATCTTGGCGGCGGCCTTATCGGCCGAGCCGGTGTCGATCTTGGCCACGATCTCGCCCAGCTCCATGCGGCCCTGGCCGAAGACCTCGCCATTCAGATAGACGGTGGGGACGCTCATCACTTCGCGGGCGTTCACCTCATCCTGAAAATCCGAGCCGTCGATGGCGACGTGCTTCACATTGGGGTTGAGCACGGCCATCAGGTTCAACGCTTGCACCACATCGGGGCAGTTCTGGCACGATTGCGAGAAATAGGTCTCGAAGACGAACTCGCCCTCGACCTCTTTCACCTGATCGATCAGCTCCTGCTCGACCTTCGGCGGATAGCCACCAACCTGCAGCAGTGCCAGCACCAGCGAGGTGAATTCGTGGCCCATCGGCAGACCCGCGAAGGTCAGCGAGATGTCCTCGCCCGGCGAGGCGATGGTGAAGGAGGGTTTGCGAGTGTCATTTCCGTCCAGAGCGACGGTAACTTTGTCGTTGAGCTCCGCGATCTCGGTCAGCAGCTCGACCATCTCGGCGGAACGGGCCGAGTCATTGGTGGAGGCGGTCAGGACGACCGGACGCACCAGCCGTTCGAGATAGGCGGAAAGTTGGGTCTTGAGCGTGCTGTCGAGCATGGGAGAACTCCGAATGTCTGGGGGGGAGGGGCCTCAATGTCCGTCACACGCGTCTGTGGCGCATTGACCGGTGTCAAATCGGGGCCGGAGGGGAGGCTCTGCGCGGGGTGCCCCGCGCAGAGAGAGGTCGGATCGCGAAAGATCAGATCTTGCCGACGAGTTCGAGCGACGGTGCGAGGGTTTTCTCGCCTTCTTTCCACTTGGCGGGGCAAACCTCGCCCGGATGCGCGCGCACGTATTGCGCGGCTTTGATCTTGCGCACGAGGTCGGAGGCGTCGCGGCCGATGCCTTCTGCGGTGATTTCCATCGCCTGGATGATCCCGTCGGGGTCGACGATGAAGGTTGCGCGATCTGCAAGGCCTTCATCTTCGCGCATCGCGTCGAAGTTACGGGTGATGGTGCCGGTCGGGTCGCCGATCATGCCGTATTGGATCTTCACGATGGTATCGGAGGATTCGTGCCATGCCTTGTGGGTGAAGTGGGTGTCGGTCGAGACGGAGAACACTTCCACGCCCATTTTCTGCAGTTCTGCATAATGGTCGGCCACATCGCCCAGTTCGGTCGGGCAGACGAAGGTGAAGTCAGCGGGATAGAAGAAGAAGATGGCCCATTTGCCGGCGATGTCGGCTTCGGTGACGTCGATGAATTTGCCTTGTTTGAATGCCGTGGCAGCGAAAGGTTTGATCTTGGTATTGATGAGAGCCATGTCGTCCTCGTCTTTCGTTTGGGGAGGCGGTTCTTGTGAACCGGTTGGGGTCTTATCCCTTGAACGTAATCTACGTCCTTCGGGGGCTTAGGTGAAATTGATTATTATACGATTTCTGATAGACGCTATCTATCACTCGGATTTCAGGAGCGGCGCCAGCTCATGCGCGGCATGGATCAGCTTGGCGTCCTCGTGTGTGGCTGCAATCAGCATCAGCCCCGTGCCCGGCGTGGGGAGCGGCAGCGAGATCGAGCAGCCATCTATCACATTGGCCATGGTGGTGTTGCGCAGCGCCAATAGATTGAGCCGGTTGAAGCTCTCGTCCTCCTCCAGTGCGCTCAGCTGCGGCGGCAGGATTGGTGCGGTCGGCAGCACGATGGCGCGTCCCAGCAGCTCGCGTTTTGCATCCCGCGCGATCGCCTCGCGCAGGAGCAGCGTGCGGGCATAATCGGGCGCGCTCGCGGTATCGGCGCGGGCCATGCGCGTGGTTACACGTGAATCAATCTGGTCCTGTCTGTCGTCGTAATCGGCCTTGTGATGGACACGCGATTCGACCGCCGAGAATTGCCAGACGGCCAGCTCCTGATAGAGGGTGAAATAGGGCAGGTCGGTCTCGATGATGCGGTAGCCCGCGTCTTTCAGGGTCTCGAGAGCCGCGTCGAAGGCCTGCGCCACCTCGGGGTCCAGCCCGTCGCGCCCGAAACTGCGCGGCAAGATCAGCTCCTGCGGGAGTTCGGTTTCCTCATAGGGCGCATCGCGCAAGACCTCCATTGCGGCCTGCACGGTCAGCACATCACGCGCCATGACGCCCACGGAATCGAGCGTATGCGAGAGGGGCACCACGCCCTCGCGCGGCACATCGGAGGCGGTGGGTTTGAACCCGATCAGCCCGCAGAAGGCCGCCGGAATGCGCAGCGAGCCGCCCGTATCGGTGCCAAGCGCGATATCGGCCACGCCGCGCGCCACGCTTGACGCCCCGCCCGAGGTCGAGCCGCCGGCAATCGCGCCCTCGATCAGCGGCGTCAGGGGCGTGCCGTAATGCGGGTTCTGGCCAAGGCCCGAATAGGCGAATTCGGTCATGTTGGTATGGCCGATGAGCCCCGCTCCGGCCTCGCGCAGCCGCGCGATGACGGTTGCGTCCTTTTCGGCCACCGGGCGGTTCGCGCGGGCCTTCGATCCGGCCCGTGTCTGGTATCCCGTCACATCAAACAGGTCCTTCACCGCTACGGTCAGCCCGTTCAGGGGGCCGTCCGAGGGACCGGGCACAGGGCCGGTAAAGACTTGGGTGAAATCGGGCGCTTTCGCGCGGGAGCGGGCAAGGCTGAGCGGATCGGTGGTCATCGGGGCACTTTCAGGCTCGGGCCATGTTGCGCATCACGACACGCGATCCGGCATGGCCCATGGATGTCGCCCCACTTTCTGAGCCAGCTTTGCAGTGAAGTCCAGACCCCCGAGGTGTTCCGTCCCATCGCTCCCTCGTCTGTTGGTCCTGGGCATGGAAAAAGGGCAGCCACGGGGCTGCCCTTCCTGTTGTTCAGACCTTGGTTTCTGCCGCGGCGGGCGGCGGGGTCGGGTCCGACCCGTAAAGATCGCCGGGCAGTTCGGGCGGCATCGCGTGGTCTGCCTCCTCGTCATTGCGGTAGACCTGATTGTGGCGATAGATCATCAGCGTATCCCAGCGCAGCGCCTTCAGAAGCCCGATCAGGATCAGGAAACAGACGACCGCGAAGGGGAAACCCGCGACCACTGCGGCTGCCTGAAGCGCGTTCAGACCGCCCGCGACCAGCAGCACCGCTGCCACACAGCCCTCGGTCACGGCCCAGAAGATCCGCTGGATCTTGGGCGGGTTCGGGTCGCCACCTGCGGTGAGCATATCGATCACGAAGGAGCCCGAATCCGAGGAGGTCACGAACCACATCACGATCAGGACCATCGCGAAACCGGAGGTCAGGTCCGACATCGGGAAATAGTCCAGAAGGCTGAACATCGCCTGTCCGTAGGCTTCCTTGGTGGCATCGACGAGCGTGCTGTCCCCGCCCATCGAGATGCTGATGGCCGTGCCACCAAAGGCGCAGAACCAGAAGAACATGATCGAGCTGGGCAGCAGCATCACGCCGAGGACGAATTCGCGGATGGTCCGACCGCGCGAGATGCGCGCGATGAACACGCCGACGAAGGGCGACCAGCTGACCCACCATGCCCAGTAGAAGATCGTCCAGCTGTTCTGCCAGGTGCTTTCCTCGTTATAGGCTTCGGTCCAAGTGGCCCAGCTGATGAAGCGCGAGATGTAATCGCCATAGCTTTGCACATAGAGATCGAGGATGAAGATGGTCGGGCCCACGATCAGCATGAACAGCAGGAAGACCATCGACAGGCCGATATTGAGGTTCGAGAGACGTTTGATCCCCGCATCGAGCCCCGCCACGACCGAGATGGTGGCCGCGAGCGTGATAAGGGCGATGATGATGACCTGAGTGACCACCGACTGCTCCCAGCCGAACAACTCGCCCAGACCCGAATTGATCTGCATCGCGCCGAGGCCCAGCGAGGTGACGATCCCGAACATCGTGCCGAACACGGCCAGAATATCCACCGCATCGCCCCATTTTCCGAAGATACGCTCACCCAGAATGGGGTAGAGCGCCGAGCGGATGGTCAGCGGCAGGCCCTTGCGGAAGTGGAAATAGGCCAGCGCCAGACCGACAACCGCATAGATCGCCCAGCCGTGGAAGCCCCAATGCAGGAAGGAGATGACCATCGCCTGTTTGGCGGCCTCCTCGGTTTCCGGTGCACCGACGGGGGGCGCGAAATAGTGGTAGAGCGGCTCGGCCACACCCCAGTAGATCAGGCCGATCCCGATGCCTGCCGAAAACAGCATGGCGGTCCAGCTGAAGAGGCCATAGGCGGGTTTCTCATTCATCCGGCCCAGCCGGATATCGCCGAAGCGCCCGAAGGCCAGATAGATCGCGGCGATGACGAAAAGATTCATCTCGATGATGATGGCCCAGCCGAGATTGGTGGCGAACCAGCTCTGGATGCCTCCGAACAGCGCATTGGCCTGTTCGTTGAAAAGCGCCCCGTAGATGATGAACCCGACGATCAGGATCGCTGAAACCGAGAAAACCCGCTTGTGGACTTTCGGAAAGAACAGCAGGCGTTCCTGCTGAAGATTATCTGCCATATCTGGCCTGTCCCCTTGTTATTCACCGGGTATGGTCCGGCGTTACAGACAAGGGAACGGGCCAGTTTCGAATAGGTTCCCGAAAAAGTCATGGAACCTCACGCGGGGGTGTCTCAGTCCCGCGCGATGTCAACGACGACCGACAGGCCCGGCACCAGTTTCTCGGCCTCGTCCTGCCCCGGATCGATGGAGATCCGCACCGGAACACGCTGGGCGATCTTGGTGAAGTTACCGGTGGCATTGGAGCTCGACAGCACCGAGAATTCGGATCCTGTGGCAGGCGAGAAGGCTTCCAGATGGCCGGTGAAGCGCTTGCCACCCAGAGCATCCACGGTAAAGCTGACCGATTGGCCGACCTGCATCCCGTTCAGCTTGGTCTCCTTGAAATTGGCGATGACCCAGGCATCGGTCCCCACAAGGCTCATGAGTGTCGTGCCCGCGCTGACATATTGCCCGCCGCGCACGCCAAGCTGGCCCAGTCGTCCGTCGATGGGCGCGGTGATGGTGGTATGCTCGAGATCGATCTTGGCAAGCTCCAGTGCCGCCTGCGCGCTTTCGACGCTGGCCTGCAGGGTCTGGCTGTCCATCTTCACCGACTTCAGATCTTCCTCGGCCACATGACGGGCCGCAATAGCCTCTTCGAGCGAGGCTTGGGCCTGTTGCAGGGCAAGCTGTGCGTCATCCGCATCCGATTGCGAGAGGTAGCTTTTGTTCTGCAGCTGCTGCGCGCGTTCCCATTCGCGCTGGGTGGTGGCGACGGACGCTTCTGCCGAATCCTGCGAGGCTTTCTTCGACTCGATCGTTGCCTCCGCCGAACGGATATCCTGCGCATTATTGGCCAGTGCCGCCTTGGCGCTGTCCAGCTCGGCCTGCGCCTGATTGACGGCCTGTACATATTGGCGATCGTCGATCTTGGCCAGCACGTCGCCTTTCTTGACGGTCTGGAAATCGTGCACCGGCACATCGGTGATAAAGCCCGAGAGCTGCGGTGCGATGGAGGTCAGACGACCGCGCACATAGGCGTCATTGGTCTGCGCCACCGAACTCTGGAAGGGAGGGATCTGCCATGCGTAGAGAATGATGCACAGGCCGATCAGCCCGAAGGCAACGGCGATGATAGAGGGGAGGAAACGTTTTACGGACATAGATGGCTCATGCGGGTTGGCTCTGAAGGCGCTCTTTGCGCTTGGTCCAGAGATAGTTGATGATCAGGCAGCTCAGAGTGAACAGGGCCAGATAGAGAAGGGCGTGGAAGGCATCGGCATAGGCCAGAACATTCGCCTGCACGCTGACATTACTGGAAAGCTGCGACAAAGCCTCGGATTTGATGACGGTCGGGTCTGCCGAGGTCGCGGCATAAAGCTGTTTGAGCTGGGCGATGGTGCTGGTGACCATTGGGTTCCCTTCCATCAGCTGGCCGTTGAGAAGCTCGGTATGGAATGTGGTGCGCAGCTGCACGGTCGAACGAAAAATTCCCGAGCCGATGACCGCACCGAGGCTCTGGCTGGCCAGAAACACGGCGATGAAGCTCAGCAGATAGTTCGGGCTACGGCGGAAGGCGTTCATGATCCCGTTGGCCATCGCGGTCGGCAGGAAGATGGTAGAGGCAAAGCCCAGCAACGCCTGACTGACATAGAATTGCTGCGGCCCCCATTGTGCATTCACGCGTGTGTCGAGCGCAAGGCCGAGTGCCATCATGGCCAGCGCGGCCATATGCATCTCCGGCATACGCTCCATCTTGAAGGTCAGCACACATACGATGCCGCCGGAGATGGTGGCGATCGTGATGATCAGGAACAAGAGCCATAGCTGGTCATAGCTATAGCCGATGGTCGAGAGCAGTCGCGGAATGCCCACGGTCTGTTCGCTCAGCAGCATCCGCATCAGGAAGAGCGCCGCCGCCAGCCGCAGGATCGGCCAGGAGACGAGCCAGCGCAGATCGATCAGCGGGCGATCGCGTTTCAGCTCGATCGCGACGAAGGCGCTCAGGCAGAGAAGCGCCAGACAGGCGACGACGCCGAGCCACATCGCATCGGTCCACCACACGGTCGTGCCCCAGAAGAACACCACCACCACCGAGCCGAAGCCTATGGCCAGCAGGCTGAAGGTGATGACATCCATCACCGAGATCACCGGCACGCGCGGCATCGGTGTCAGCGGCAGGGTATAGATCAGGCCGATCATCAGGAGCGACAGGCCGAATTCCATCTGCCGCAACGAGAGATAGTTGAAGTGATGGTAGAGGGCGGGGGAAATGGCATAGGCCAAAGGGGTGCCGACAAGGATGAAGGTCATCACGAGCGGTATCCCGAAGGTCATTTTCTTGGGCAGCGGAAGCACTTCGAGCATGTAGAGCACGGCGACCGATGCCAGAGGTGCCGAGGCACAACCCGCGAAGAACTGTACGACAATCGCGCTATGCAGGCCGTCCACCCAGAGTGTCGCGAAATTGACCAGCGCGAAACAGGCCACCGAAAGGATGGCGAAGTTCCGCAGCCCGTATTGCGTGCGCAGCTTCACCAGCATCAGGCTGAGCGAGGCCCGCGGGATCATATAGGCCGCCGTGAGCCAGAGGGATTCGGTCTGGCTCGCGCCCAGATCACCCGCGATGCGCTGCGCATTGGCCGTGGTGAAGCCCTGGCTCAGCGACATCGCGATCGCGACGACGATCGATGCAACTATGTATCCCAAGACGTGCAGGCGCGGTTTCGGCTCGAAAGGCGGCGGCGGGCGCTGCTCTTTGGGCGAAGGATCGCTCGGGTTGGGGTTCACGCCCGGAATATGTAGATGCGGTGTTTCAGGCATTTTTCGCCATATCGTCAAGGTTTACATGGAGGCGGCTGACCAGCTCGTAGAGCTGTTCGAACTCGCCGTCTGAAAGGTCATGGAAGAGTTCGTGACGCAAGGTGTTGGTATATTCCAGAATGTCCTTTGCCTTGTCCTTCGACAGGTCGGTCAGGAAAACGCGGCGTACACGACGGTCCCCCTCCACAGCACGACGCTCAATGAAGCCGGTTTGTTCCAGACTATCGAGTGTGCGGTTAAGGGTTGGTGTCTCGATCTTTAACGCTTCGGCCAGCTCGGTCTGGCTGCTGCCTTCGGTGCGCGCGATCTGCAAAAGGGCCTGCGCGCGGGCGAAGGTCAGGCCCATGGCACTGGCACGCGAATCGAAAGCCTTCCGCAAACGGCGGTTCAGGAAAATGATACTGTTCAGGACCATCCGGTCATCCAAGCGGGTCATAACACTCCTCTGCGCTTTTTATATCGCTAATTATTAGCAAGCTTATATGTGGGACATGTATATGAATTTCGAGATTTGCCAACGTAAATTTACACTATATTCTGTGCCGGCACGAACACCGCTTGCGCAATCATGACGAAATGCTACAAAAATGATCAGCTTGCGAACGAGCGGCTCGCCAGCGCCAGCCCGTCGATAACTGCGGTGAAGGCCTCGGCCTTGCGCAGTTCGGCATTCGGACAGGTCGCCTGTGCCTCCTCGGCCACCAGCCCCATCAGGCTCGAGCCGCCCACCAGCACGATGCAATCGAGCATCTGCGGGGCCATCTGAGCCTGCATCAGGGTCTGGTAGATCGCGTTGCGCAACGCCTCGCGGTGCTGCGAGAGCGCGCCGTTGAGCATACCGCGCGTCAGGCGCACTTCCAGCTTCGGCTCGACCATCCCCATCGCGATGGCAGCCTGCGCATCATCCGAATTGGCGGCGATCTTGCCACTTTCGACCGCAAAGGCCAGCTCGTGCCCGAGCTGTTCCTCGATCACATGGGCCAGCCGTCCGATCCGCTTGGGATCGGTGGCGTTGCGCTCCATATCGGCGACCAGGCGGCGGGTTTCGGGGGTGTAGACGAAGGGGATCTTCTCCCAGCGCGACAGATCCACATAGATCCCGCGCGGCACCGGCAGCAGACCGTCACCCATCTCGCGCTTCAATTCTCCGCCCAGCCCCAGTTCGGGCATGGCCTTGGCCAGTGACAGCGCATGATCGAAATCCGTGCCCCCCAGCCGGATGCCGTGACTGGCAAGGATACGGATCTCTTCGCCCTCGCGCTGGTAGACGGAGAAATCCGAGGTGCCACCGCCGATATCGACGATCAGGCCGGTCTCGCGGTTGCGCTGCGAATGGCCAGCCGCAAGGGCAGCGGCTTCGGGCTCGGGCAGGAATTCGACCGTGTCGAACCCTGCCGCATGGTAGCAGGCGCGTAGGTCGGCTTCGGCGCGGGCGTGACGTTCGGGGTTGTCATGGAAGGCCACGGGGCGGCCAGACAGGGCGGTGGGGATCTTCAGGCCGGTTTGCGCCTCGGCCTCGGCTTTCAGATGGGCGAGAAAGATGGTGATGATCTGCGCGATGCTCTGCCGCTTGCGCCCGATCCGGCGCTCTTCATGGAGCAATTCGGTGCCGAGCACGCTTTTCAGCGCCCGCATATACCGGCCCGGATCGCCCTCGATCAGCGCCTCGCCTGCCGCGCGTCCGATCAGCATCCCGCTACCATCCTCGGGGAAGAAGACCGCCGTGGGCAGGGTATCGTGATGCCCCTCTACCGAAAGCCTGCGGACCGCGCCATTTTCCAGCACGGCCATTGCGCTGTTGGAGGTTCCGAAGTCGATAGCAAGGCAAGGCATAGCGGTACTTTCGTTCAAAGAGCAGAAGGGAGCGAGCGTGCCAGCTAATGAGTTCGGATCGTGGAGGCAAGAGGCGCTGTGTCTAAAACCCTGCCTATCATGAGGCAATGGCGGGCGAGCCCGCTTCCGCGCGGCACGGTGACAAAAAGTCAGGTGCAAGGGGCTTGCATCCGGATCAGGGCTTCTGTATCCACACTGTCACAACGCGGGCGTTGTGTAATGGTAAGACCTTAGCCTTCCAAGCTAATGACGCGGGTTCGATTCCCGCCGCCCGCTCCAACCCCCCCTATCGCAAAAAACAGACGTGACCCCGCCGCGGGTGCGATCCGTGCAGGTGCTGTCCTGTCTGCGCGGGGGGCTTGCCGCCGTGGGCCCATCACGGCAGGCACCTGTCGCCGGAGCCGCGAAGCTTTGGGCGCACCGGACACCTCCACGAAAAAAGGGAACGTCTCGTGATGAGACATTCCCTATGAGACAATGGTTCTGGAAAAGGTCACTCGTGTCGGGCTGTGCCTCACTTCGTCAGGATCAGCTTGCCCGCGCGGGTGATGCGCAGCGTGTAGACCTGACCGTTGAGAAGGATGTTGGCCTGATTGCCCCCTTGGGTCAGCTCTTCGGCAGCATGAGCGGGCAGGGCTTGGGTGAAGCTGGGCGAAATGGTCATTGGTTTCTCTCAATTCTGTCTAGCATGTGGTCGATTGCGCCAGTGCGCGGGCTGAGGCCGTCGCAGAGCGCCTGCACGAGATCTGCAAGGGTGATCGGGGTCAGTTTACCCTGTCGTGCCTGCGAGGCAGGGCGGAGGGCCGGGTGGTGGGGCATGTCCATATCCTTTTTGGCAAGCAGCTGGTGGGGTCACTGGCGATGTGTGGTTAATCTGAGTGAAATTCTCGGGCTTGTAAAGCCTGATAGTTATAGTCAGGTATTAAATTCGCAATTTTCTGCCCAAAGACCGGTGCAGACAAAGCCCGCCGCAGCGTTTATGGTCATTCCATGAGCATAAACCGCGATCTTTCTGCCGATAATGCCCTGGATGCGTCGCATCCTCTGGGGCTCGAGGATTCGGCATGGACCGAGGTGCTCACGGCGATGGACCGGACCTATGCCGAACTCGTCGATTATCAGGCCCAGCTCGAGGACCAGAGCCATGCACTCGAGGAGATGCGCTCCTATCTGGGTTCTATCATGTCCTCGGTTTCGGATGCGCTGATTGTCGTCTCGCGTCAGGGACGCGTCGAGGATACCTCGCATTCGGTGGCGCATATGACCGGGCGACCCGCACGCAGTCTGGCACAGATGGATGTGCTGGATCTGGTGGCAGGCGAGTCGCGCCAGCGTCTGATCGCTGCACTGGCGGACTGCACCGGAAACCGTGCGCCGGTGACGTGCGAGCTGAGCCTTGGCGGTGTCTCGGGGGATGTCCTTCTGGAGATGTCGATCAATCCGCGTTTCGATGATCGGGGGCGTCTCACGGGGCATGTGCTGACGGGCCGTCCGGTGGGAGAGCTGCGCCGTGCCTATTCGGAGCTTGCGCAGAGCCATAACGCACTGAAATCGACGCAGGCGCTTCTGGTTCAGAACGAGAAACTGGCTTCACTGGGGCGGCTTCTGGCAGGGGTGGCACACGAGCTGAACAATCCGATCAGCTTCGTCTATGCCAATACCCACGCGATGGAGCGCTATGCCACCAAGTTCGAGACCTATTTCAACGAGGTCCAGCAGGGTGCCACGCGCGAGCGGCTGACCGCACTGCGCGAGGAGCTGCGCCTCGACCGCGAGGTGCGCAACCTGCGCGAGGCCATTGCCGGAGCGCGCGACGGCGCGGAAAGGGTGCGCGATATCGTCGAGGATCTGCGGCGCCTGTCGTCGGATGGCTCGGGCGAGAGTGTGATCTTCGATCTGGTCACCGTGGCGCGCACTGCCGCCCATTGGGTGGCCCGTGGGGCGGATCGAGGGATTGCACTCCGATTCGTGGGACTGCCCATGGTGCAGGCCATGGGCCGTGCGGGCCATATCCAGCAGATCATCATGAACCTCGTGCAGAATGCCGCCGATGCGCTCGCCGGTATCGAGGAGCCGCAGATTACCTTCCATGCCAGTCAGGAAAATGGCATCGCGCGGTTGAGCGTCTGCGATAATGGCACGGGCATTCCCGAGGAGGTGGCGCGTTCGATCTTTGATCCGTTCTTCACCACCAAGGAAGTCGGACAGGGCACGGGTCTGGGGCTTGCGATCAGCTACCGTATTGCTGCAGATCATGGCGGCAGTCTATCCTACCGGCCGAACGGAACGGGCGGGGCCTGCTTCACTCTCGATTTGCCACAAAGTAGATTACCGGACACCAAGACGACGGGGTCACACGAAGTATGAATGTTCTCTGGCTGCAATCCTCGGGCTGCGGTGGCTGCACGATGTCGCTTCTATGCGCCGAAGGTCCGACGCTTTTCGACCGTCTGGAAGGGGCGGGGATCGAGATGCTCTGGCATCCCTCGCTCAGCCTCGAAACCGGCGCCGAGGCGCGTCGCCTTCTGGAACGTGTGGAGGCGGGTGCGATCGCGCTGGATGTGCTCTGCGTCGAGGGGGCGATCGCCCGCGGACCGCGGGGCACGGGCAAGTTCCAGATCCTTGCTGGTACGGGGCGGTCGATGCTCGACTGGGTCTGTTCGCTTGCGGGCCTTGCGCGCCATGTGGTGGCGGTTGGCACCTGCGCGGCCTATGGCGGGATCACCTCGGCGGGCGAGAACCCGTCAGATGCCTGCGGGCTGCAATATGAGGGCTCGCATGAAGGGGGTGTGCTGCCCGCAAGTTTCCGCGCCAAAGGGGGGCTGCCGGTGATCAATGTGGCGGGATGCCCGACCCATCCCGACTGGGTGACCGAAACGCTGATGATGCTGGCCGAGAACCGGCTGGGCGCGGACGATCTCGATGGTCTCGGGCGGCCTTTGTTCTATACAAGCCATTTGGTCCATCACGGCTGTCCGAAAAACGAGTTTTACGAATATAAGGCCTCGGCGGTGGCGCTTTCCGATATCGGCTGCATGATGGAGAATCTGGGGTGTATCGGCACGCAAGCGGTGGGCGATTGCAATATCCGGCCTTGGAATGGCACTGGCTCCTGCACGCGGGGCAATTATCCCTGTATCAACTGCACCGCGCCCGAGTTCGAGGAGCCGCGCCACAGCTTCACCGAGACGCCGAAGATTGCCGGTATTCCGGTGGGGCTGCCGACCGATATGCCCAAGGCTTGGTTCATGGCGCTGGCCTCGCTGTCCAAGGCCGCAACCCCCGACCGGCTGGCGCGCAATGCAGTGGCCGACCGTGTGGATGTGCCGCCCACGCTACGGGTGCGGGGCCGCAAATGACCACGCTGGTGATGGGCCCGTTCAACAGGGTCGAAGGTGATCTGGAGGTGCAGCTCGATGTCGCGGAGGGCGCGGTGACGCAGGCGCGGGTGAACGCGCCGCTTTATCGCGGCTTCGAGCGGATGCTTTTGGGCAAGGCCCCGCAGGATGCGCTGACCATCACACCGCGGATCTGCGGGATCTGCTCGATCAGCCAATCGGCCGCTGCGGCGCGGGCCTTGGGCGCCGCGATGGGGCTCTCGCCCACGCCGCAGGGTGCGATGATGGCGGCGCTCATCCATGCGGTCGAGAATGTCTCGGACCATCTGACCCATTTCAACCTCTTCTTCATGCCGGATTTCACTCGCCCTGTTTATGCGGGCCGTGCCTGGCATGCGCGCGCGCTCCGGCGGTTCACGCCAATGGAGGGCTCGGCCCAGCGGGCGGCGATCGCGGCGCGGGCCGAATTGATGCATATCCTCGGGTTAATGGCCGGAAAATGGCCACATACGCTGGCGATCCAGCCGGGCGGGGTCACCCGCGCGCCGGGGCCGAGCGAGCGGATGCGGATCAGATCGGTGCTGCGCGGGTTCCGGCGCTATCTCGAGGAGGTGGTGTTTGGCGCGCCGCTCGATGAGTTCGCGGCGCTGGGCAGCCTGTCCGGTCTCATGGCATGGCGGACAGGCGATGCGGGACTGTTTCTCGAGATAGCGCAGGATCTGGATCTGGGGGCCGCGGGGCGCGGGCAGGGGCGCTATCTGAGCTTCGGGGCCTATCCGCTGGCCGAGGGGTTCGGGTTTGCACAAGGCGTCTGGGATGGGGCGCTGGCGCCTCTGGATCTGAGCGGGCTGGTGGAAGACCCCGCGCATGCATGGATGCTCGGGAATGCCAGCCATCCAGCGCATGGCGAGACCCGCCCCGACGAGATGATGCGCGAGGACGCCTATAGCTGGTGCAAGGCGCCGCGCCTTGACGGGCGGGTGTTCGAGACCGGTGCTCTGGCGCGGCAGGTCATCGACGGGCATCCTCTGGCACGGGAGGTGGCGGGCGCGGGGGTGCTGGGACGCGTAGCGGGGCGGCTTCTGGAATTGGCGCGCACGCAGGTCTTGATGGAAGCATGGGCCGAGGCCATCGACCCGCAGGCGCGGTTCATGGAGCGCGGTGAGGTGCCAAAAGAGGGCGTGGGTGTCGGTCTGGTCGAGGCCGCGCGGGGGGCTCTGGGGCACTGGCTGCGGATCGAGCGCGGGGTGATCGCGGGCTATCAGATCATCGCGCCAACGACATGGAATTTCAGCCCCCGCGATGTACAGGGTGTGCCCGGGGCACTGGAAGCCGCACTTGTAGGTGCGCCTGTGGCCGAGGGGGAGGAAACACCTGTCTCGGTGCAGCATATCGTGCGCAGTTTCGACCCCTGTATGGCCTGCACCGTCCATTGAGCGGGTTCTGAGCGCAGGTGCAGGTGTAGGGGCAAGGGGCTCTGCCCCTCTTGGGGCCTGACGGCCCCAATTCACCCCGGGATATTTAGGGACACTGGAAGATGGAGAGCGTCGAGATCCGCGTGCGGGGGCAGGTTCAGGGGGTGGGGTTCCGCCCCTTTGTCTGGCGGCTGGCGCATGATCTGGGTTTTGCGGGTCATGTCCTGAATGATGCGCAAGGGGTGGTTATCCGTGCGCGGGGTGCGCGGCTTGCGGAGTTTGTGGAGGCGCTTCGCGCGCAGGCGCCGGTTCTGGCACGGGTGGATGCGGTGGAGGTGGCGCCTTTTGCGGGCGAGTTGGGTGAGGGGTTCGAGATCGTGGCCTCGGAAGCGGGGGCCGTGCGCACGCGGGTGACGCCGGATGCCGCGACCTGTCCCGACTGTCTGGCCGAGACATTGGGCACGGGGCGCCGCGGTGGCTATGGTTTCACCAATTGCACCCATTGCGGGCCGCGCTTCTCGATCGTGACGGGGCTCCCCTATGATCGGGCGCAGACCACGATGGCAGAGTTTCCGCTTTGTGCGGATTGCAGGGGCGAGTATCTTGACCCGTCGGACCGGCGCTTCCATGCGCAGCCCGTGGCCTGTCCGATTTGTGGTCCGAGGATCTGGACTGTTCCAGAGAGTGCGGATTGGCTGAAGGAGGCTGCAGCGCGGCTCCGTGGGGGAGATATTCTTGCGATCAAGGGGTTGGGCGGGTTCCATCTGGCCTGTGATGCGGGAAATGCGGCGGCAATCGCGCGGTTGCGGGCGCGCAAGAATCGCCCGACCAAGCCGCTGGCGGTGATGGGGGATCTGGCCATGATCGGGGCCGCTTGCCATCTGGACGCGCTGGAGCGCGCGCGGCTGGCCGCGCCGGCCGCTCCGATCATCGTGCTGGCGCTGCGTGACGAGCCTGTTGAGGTCTGTGCCGGAGCGCTTGCTCCGGGACAGGACAGCTTGGGCTGGATGCTGCCCTATACGCCGTTGCACCATCTGCTGATCCGGGCTGTCGCGCGGCCTCTGGTGATGACCTCGGGCAATGGCTCGGGGCAGCCGCAGGTGATTTCCAACGAGGCGGCGCTGGCCGAGCTGGCCGAAATTGCGGACGGGTTCGTGCTGCATGATCGCGCCATTGCGCGCAGGCTCGATGACAGTGTCGAGCGGATCACTCCGCAAGGGCCAATGGTGCTACGCCATGCGCGGGGGCGGGTGCCCGATGTGCTGGATCTGCCCGCAGGCTTCGGGCAGGGACCGCAGGTGGTGGCCTATGGCGGGCAGATGAAGGGCGCGATCTGTCTGACCCGGGACGGTCAGGCGCTGCTGGGCCATCACTTGGGCGATCTGGATAATGTGGCCAATATCGAGGCGTTCGAGGCAGCGGATCGCGATTATCGGGCGTTATTCGACCATGTGCCCGAGGTTGTCGCGGTCGATCTGCATCCCGGGTTCCGGGCGACGCTGTATGGCGAGCGGGCTGCGGGCACGCGCCCCCTGATCCGTGTGCAGCATCACCATGCGCATCTGGCCGCCTGTCTGGGCGAGAATGGATGGGGTCTGGAGGACGGGCCGGTTGCGGGGATCATCCTTGACGGGCTGGGGCTCGGGGAAGATGGAACGATCTGGGGGGGCGAGTTGCTGCTGGGCGATTACCGTCATGTGGCGCGTGTGGCGCATCTGACGCCGGTGCCGATGCCCGGAGGGGATCGCGCCAGCCGCGATCCATGGCGCAATCTTCTGGCGCAGCTCGACCATGCGGGGCTTCAGGCGCAGGCGGACAGGTTGCTGGCAGGCCAGCCGGTCGGGCTTCTGCGTCAGGCGATGGCCAAGGGGATGAACGCGCCGCTGACCTCCTCGGCAGGACGCCTGTTTGATGCCTTTGCGGCTGCGGCGGGGTTTGTCGGCAGCCAGAGCTATGAGGGCGAGGCAGCGATGGGGCTGGAGTCTCTGGCCCGCAAGGCGGGGGATACAGGCGCGGGCTATCCGTTCGGGGAGGGCGCGCAGATCGATCCGGCGCCGATGTGGCGGGCATGGGCCGATGATCCGGACCCTGTAGAAGCGAAAGCGCGGCGCTTCCATCGCGGGCTGGCGCGGGCCTTTGCGGGGCGCGCGCGGGATCTGGTTGTGCAGGGCGCGGCGCGCGCCGTGGTGTTGTCGGGCGGTGTTTTGCAGAATGTCGTGTTGCAGGAGGAGTTGATGACAGCCCTCGGCGATGTGCCGGTGCTTTTGCATCACAAGGTGCCGGCCAATGACGGTGGGCTTGCCCTGGGGCAGGCGTTGGTCGCCATGGCGCGGGTCATGGGCGGACGGTGATGGCCGTATGGCTTCCAGATAACGGAAACTCTGGCAACCATCTATCCGGTCAATTCTATAGCGTTTTGTGAATTTTAGACGCAAGGCATTATTATAAAATAATAAAAACAGCCTGTGACATTTTGTCATTTTCTTCGCGCGCCGTGGGAGCCTGCTATGGCATCCAAAGGCATACCACGCGCGGACCGGGCCTATCCCGCCTCCGCAGCCAGGCAGCAGGGAGCGAAGGTCTTGTCTAATCTCGAGACATTCTACGATGTTATGCGCCGTCAGGGGATCACCCGGCGCAGCTTTATGAAATATTGCTCGCTCACTGCGGCAGCCTTGGGTCTGGGGCCGGCCTTCGTGCCGAAGATCGCCCATGCGATGGAAACCAAACCCCGCACGCCGGTCATTTGGGTGCATGGTCTGGAATGCACCTGCTGCTCGGAGAGCTTCATCCGCTCTGCCCACCCGCTGGCCAAAGACGTCGTGCTCTCGATGATCTCGCTCGATTATGACGATACGCTGATGGCCGCGGCAGGCCATGCTGCCGAAGCCGCGCTGCAGGACACGATCGAGAAATACAAGGGCAATTACATCCTCGCCGTCGAGGGCAACCCGCCGCTCAACGAGGATGGAATGTATTGCATCATCGGTGGCAAACCTTTTACCGAGCAGCTCAAACATGCCGCCGAACATGCCAAGGCCATCATCAGCTGGGGCGCCTGTGCCTCCTATGGCTGTGTGCAGGCAGCGGCCCCGAACCCGACCCGTGCCACCCCCGTGCACAAGGTCATTACCGACAAGCCGATCATCAAGGTGCCGGGCTGTCCGCCCATCGCCGAGGTCATGACCGGCGTTATCACCTATATGCTTACCTTCGATCGCCTCCCCGAGCTCGATCGTCAAGGTCGGCCGGCGATGTTTTACTCTCAGCGTATCCATGACAAGTGCTATCGCCGGCCACATTTCGATGCAGGGCAGTTCGTCGAACATTGGGATGACGAGAATGCCCGCAAGGGCTACTGCCTTTACAAGATGGGCTGTAAGGGCCCGACCACCTATAACGCCTGTTCCACCGTGCGCTGGAATGATGGGGTCAGTTTCCCGATCCAGTCGGGCCATGGCTGTATCGGCTGCTCGGAGGACGGGTTCTGGGATCAGGGCTCCTTCTATGACCGCCTGACCAATATCAAACAATTCGGGATCGAGGCCAATGCCGACAAGGTCGGTGGTGTTGCCGCAGGCGTCGTGGGGGCAAGCGTGGCCGTGCATGCCGCCGTGACCGCGCTCAAACGCGCCCAGAAGAAAAACGAGGAAGTCTGAGCATGAGCGTTCTCAATACCCCCAACGGCTATGCCATGGACAATTCGGGCAAGCGGATCGTTGTTGATCCGGTGACCCGTATCGAAGGTCATATGCGCTGCGAAGTGAATGTGGACGAGAATGGCGTGATCCGCAACGCGGTCTCGACCGGGACCATGTGGCGTGGGCTGGAGGTCATCGTAAAGGGCCGCGACCCGCGTGACGCATGGGCCTTCGTGGAGCGGATCTGCGGTGTGTGCACCGGCACCCATGCGCTGACATCGTGCCGCGCGGTGGAGGATGCGCTGGGGATCCAGATCCCCGATAACGCCAATTCCATCCGCAACCTGATGCAGCTTGCACTACAGATCCACGATCATATCGTGCATTTCTACCACCTGCATGCGCTCGATTGGGTCAACCCGATCAATGCGCTCAAGGCCGACCCCAAAGCGACCTCGGAGCTGCAGCAGATGGTGGGCCCGAACCACCCGCTCTCCAGCCCCGGCTATTTCCGCGATGTGCAGAACCGTCTGAAGAAATTTGTCGAGAGCGGGCAGCTTGGCCTCTTCAAGAACGGCTATTGGGACAATCCCGCCTATAAGCTGCCGCCCGAGGCGGATCTCATGGCGACTACCCATTATCTGGAGGCGCTGGATCTCCAGAAAGAGGTGGTGAAACTGCACACCATCTTCGGCGGTAAGAACCCGCATCCCAACTGGCTGGTGGGCGGTGTGCCATGCCCGATCAATATCGATGGCGTGGGCTCGGTCGGCGCGATCAATATGGAACGCCTGAACCTTGTGAAATCGATCATCGACAAGGGGCTGGAGTTCAACCGCAACGTCTATATCCCCGACGTGATCGCGATCGGCGGCTTCTACAAGAACTGGCTCTATGGCGGCGGTCTGTCTTCCAAGGCCTGCCTCGCCTATGGCGATATCCCCGAGAATGCCAATGATTTCTCGCCCGAACAGCTGCATCTGCCGCGCGGCGCGATCATCAATGGCAAGCTCGACGAGGTCCATGATGTCGATGTGCGCGACCCCGAGCAGGTGCAGGAATTCGTCGACCACTCCTGGTATGAATATGGCGAGCCGGGCCTCGGCCTGCATCCATGGGACGGCGAGACCAATCCGAAATTCGAGCTGGGTCCGAATGCCAAGGGCACCAAGACCAATATCGAAGAGCTCGACGAGGGCGCGAAATACAGCTGGATCAAGGCACCGCGCTGGCGTGGCCACGCGATGGAGACCGGTCCGCTGGCGCGCTATATCATCGGCTATGCCAAAGGACATGAGGATATCAAGGGGCAGGTCGATGGCCTCCTGCGCGATATGGATCTGCCCTTCGAGGGCATCTTCTCGACGCTGGGCCGGACTGCCGCACGGGCGCTTGAATCCGAATATTGCTCGCGCCTGCAGCTGCATTTCTATGACAAGCTGATCAACCGTATCAAATCGGGCGACCAGTCCACCGCCAATATCGAGAAATGGGACCCGAGCACCTGGCCGAAAGAAGCCAAGGGTGTGGGCATGACCGAGGCGCCGCGCGGCGCGCTGGGGCACTGGATCCGCATCAAGGACGGGCGTATCGACAATTACCAATGCGTGGTGCCCACGACATGGAACGCCTCGCCGCGCGATGTGCAGGGCAATATCGGGGCCTATGAGGCAAGCCTCATGAACACGCCGATGGAGCGCCCCGAGGAGCCGGTGGAGCTGCTGCGCACGCTGCATTCCTTCGATCCCTGTCTCGCGTGCTCGACCCATGTCATGTCGGATGACGGGCAGGAGCTGACCACGGTCAAGGTGCGCTAAAGGGAGGAAAGACCATGAAATATCTCGCTATACTGGCCGTTTGGGCCGCCACGCCTGCACTGGCCCATGAGGGTCACCCCACGGCTTCTGGCCCGTTCGGGCACGAGATCTCGCATCTCGTTCTGGGCGCGGTGGCGATCGGGGTGGTCTATCTGGTGGTGGAACTGGCGCGGAAGGTCTTCGGCAAGTCCAAGGAGGACTGAGCCATGGCCGAGAAGCATATCCACCAGCCTGCGGCCGACGCCTCCGAGATCATGCCGGGCGCACGGCTGACCGGAGACGCCACGGCGGCCGATATCGAATCCATCCGCCGCCAGAATTCGGTCTATGTCTACGAGGCGCCGGTCCGGCTCTGGCATTGGGTCAATGCCGCCTGCATCACGATCCTCTGCGTCACCGGCTATTTCATCGGCGCGCCGCTGCCCTCGATGCAGATCGGCGAGGCGACGGAGCAGTTTGTCATGGGGTATATCCGCTTTGCGCATTTCGCGGCGGCGATGATCGTGACGGTCGGTTTCTTCGGGCGCATCTACTGGGCGATGGTGGGCAATCATCATGCCAAGCAGATGTTCTATGTGCCGGTCTTCAACCTGCATTTCTGGAAGGAGGTGCTGTTCGAGCTGCGCTGGTATCTGTTCATCGAGAAGAAGCCAAAGAAGTATGTGGGGCATAACCCGCTCGCGCAGCTTGCGATGTTCTTTTTCATCACGATCGGGCTGACCTTCATGCTGGTCACCGGCTGGGCGCTTTATGCTGAGGGCGCGGGGCAGGGCTCGCTGCCCGATACGCTGATGGGCTGGGTGCTGGGGATCGTGCAGAACAGCCAGCGTCTGCACACGCTGCATCATCTGGGGATGTGGGCGATCATTATCTTCATGATCATCCATATCTATGTGGCGATCCGCGAGGATATCATGTCGCGCCAGTCGATGGTCTCGACGATGATCTCGGGTCACCGCACCTTCAAGGACGACGAAATAGAGTGATTTCATAAGTCATTTAAGTATGCCGCGAGGCGTCGGAGGTGGTGCTCCGGCGCCTTTTTTCGCGTCTTCGTGAGGGGGCTTTGCGGGAACGTGTCTGTCGCGCGCGCGTTGGTTGGTCAAAGGAATTTTCAGGAGATCTATCATGGCTGACCAATCCGATCTGAAGGCAGGTGTCCGTTTTGAGACGCTTGAAGAGAACCAACCGCTAACCGGCAGCTTCGGCGATCAGGAGGTCACCGTGGTCCGGCAGGGGGATCGCGCCTTCGCTGTCTCGGCACGCTGTACCCATCTGGGTGCCGATCTGGGCACTGGTATCGTGGCGGAAGGCGAGATCCGCTGCCCCTTCCACCATGCGCGGTTTGACCTCGAGACCGGCGAGGCCACCGGTGCGCCCGCCATCACGCCTCTTGGCTGTTACAAGGTCGAGATCGCGGGGGGGATCTTGCGTGTCACCGGCAAGCAGGGCCAGCCCGAAGCGCCGGATGCTTCCGGCAGCCGTGAGAGGATCGTGGTGGTGGGCGCGGGGGCCGCGGGCCATGCCGTGGCCGACCATTTCGTGACGGCAGGCGAGGGTGCGCGTGTGACGCTGATCACCGAGGATCTCGATGCGCCTTATGACCGGACCTTTGTCTCCAAACAGGTGCTTTCGGGTGCGAAAAGCCCCGAGGAGGCCGCACTCCCCTTCGGCCATCCGCACAATCCGCGCCCCACGATCCTGCGTGGGGTGAAGGCCGAGGCGATCAACCGTCAGAAAAAACAGCTGCGCCTGTCGGACGGGCAGACGCTGCCTTACGAGACGCTGGTTCTGGCCACCGGTGCCACGCCGATTACGCCCGAATTCGACGGTGCCGACCATGAGGCGGTTTTCACTCTTCGCAGCCTAGCCGATGCCCGCGCCATCCTCGGGCGCGCGGAACGGGCGAAATCGATCGTGGTGCTCGGTTCGTCCTTTATCGGGCTTGAGGCGGCAGGGGCGCTTGCCTCCGAGGATCGCAAGGTCCATGTGGTCACACAGGACAAGGTGCCGATGGAGAAGACCCTTGGCGCAGAGATCGGTCACTTCGTTCAGAGCCAGCACGAGGCGGATGGGGTCAGTTTCCATCTGGAAACGACGCTGACCAGCTATGACGGCGCACAGGTCACGCTGAAGGATGGCCGCAAGATTGACGCTGATATGGTCGTGCTGGGTGTAGGCGTGAAGCCCGATCTGGCGCTGGCCAAGGCGGCGGGGCTGGAGCTGGCCGAGAAAGAGAACGGTGTGCAGGTGGATACCTATTTCCGCACCTCCGATCCCGCGATTTACGCGATTGGCGATATCGCCAACTATCCCGCCTGTGACGGTTCGGGCCGGTTGCGCATCGAGCATTGGGCCCATGCGGGCGATCAGGGCGCACATCTTGCGGCCTTCCTTCTGGGTGAGACCGACGGGGGCTTCGACCGGATTCCGTTCTTCTGGACCAAGCAGGGCGATGCGCAGTTGCGCTATGTCGGCCACGGCTCGCCTGCGGACGGAGTGCGGATTGACGGCAAGCTCGAGGAAAAGGATTTTGCCGCCCATTTCAAGGGGAGCTTCCTGCAAGGTGCGCTCGTGACCTGCAACCGCGATGTAGAGGCACTGGAGACCGAACGCGATTGGGAGCGCTGATCCGCAAGCTGGATAGTTTGCAGCCTCTTTCCGAGTAAACTGGAAAGCTACATTCTACCTAAGTTGGGCGCAGGATGTAGCTTTTCATGTTTTATTTATGAATAACAACATCATAATTAAATAACGCGATTAATGGCGATGGGCTCCTTTTTTGGGGACCTGCTGGATATGGTCACATAACGACCGGAGGCGCAAAGCCTCTTGCCAGCGGGCGAAAGGAGGACGCCATGCCAGCCACCACCACGCAGATACCGCGTAATATCCTGGTTCTGGGAATCGGGAATGTGCTCTGGGCCGATGAGGGCTTCGGGGTGCGCTGCGTCGAGACGATGGCGCAGACCCATGCTGTGCCCGCGAATGTGCGGCTGATGGATGGCGGCACGCAGGGTCTGTATCTGCTGCCCTTCATCGAGGATTGCGACGCGCTGATCGTGTTCGATGCCGTGGATTTCGGGCTGGAGCCCGGCACGCTGGTCACGCTGCGCGACCGCGATGTGCCCGCTTTCATGGGCGCCAAGAAGATGAGCCTGCACCAGACGGGGTTTCAGGACGTGCTGGCAACGGCCGAGCTGATGGGCCATGCGCCCGATTACATCACGCTGATCGGTTGCCAGCCCGAGGAGATCGAGGATTATGGTGGCGGATTGCGGGCCGTGACCTCGGCCCAGATCCTGCCTGCCATTGACGAATGTATCCGCGAGCTGGGTCGCTGGGATATCGGCGTGACCGAAGGCCGCACCGAGAGTGGAGATCTCGCCGATATCTCCATCCAGCGCAGCGCCTATGAGGGGGGCCGCCCCGACGCGGAAGATGCCTGCCGTATCGGTGATCACCGCTTCTTTCCTCCGGCCGCCAAGGGGCGCGCCTGATGTGTGTCGGTGTGCCTTTGCAGCTGCTTGCGCGGGACGGCATCTGCGGTGATGTGATTGAGGATGGCCAGCCACAGATCATCGACCTGTCGCTGACCCCCGAGGCCGAGGCCGGTGACTGGCTTCTGGTCTTTCTGGGGGCGGCACGCGAGGTGATTTCGGCCGGCGAGGCGGCCAAGATTTCGGCGGCCCTGGATGGCCTGCGCGCGCTGATGACCGGCGGCGATCTGGGGGCGGCATTTGCCGATCTGGAAGCCCGCACCCCCGAACTTCCCCCCCATCTCGCTGCTGCTGCCGCGCAGGGCCGCAAGACCGCCTGAAGGATTATCCCATGCATGATTTCGTAATGCCCAGTGACGTGACGCCCTCGGGAGAGGTCCATCCCCTCGTGCAGCGTTTGAGTAACGAGTTCTCCTATCCCCGCCTTGCCACGATGGAGGCGGTGGCCGAGTTCACCGGCGCCGAAGGGGTGCACTGCCTCTTTGTGCCCGGGGATGCCAAGCGCAATCTGGAGACGCCCGATGCGGCGGTGGTTCTGCCCGAGCTGCGGATGACCTTCCAGAACATGTTCGACTGTGCGGTGATCGATGACGCGATCGAGGCCGAGCTACGCCAGGAGACCCGCGCGCTGAAGACCCCGGGCTTCCTGTTTTACCGCGACGGCACCTATCTGGGGGCCATCGAGAAAGTGCGTGACTGGGATGACTATATCGCCCGCACCTCGCATATCCTTGATCTGAAAGGTTGATCCCATGGTGAGTAACTTCCATCTGCCGCCTATGGGCTTTGGTCCTGGCTCTCAGGAAACCGGCGAGGAGCTGGAATATATGGAGTTGCCCTCGGGTATGCGCACCTATTCTGCGCATATGCCCGAGGTCGATGACCCCTCCGCTGTGACCCCTGCGCTGAAGACGCTGGCCGATATCGCCAAGGCCGCCGAGGCCTGTGCCAGAGGCGGTATGGCGAGCTTCGATCTGTCGGGGCTGGATGCGCCCAACCGCGCCCTGATCGCCGAGACGATGGGGCAGGGCGAAGTTTCCATGAAGATCCGTGGCATCCCTGCACTGATGGTGCAGGAGAGCGTCTTTGCCGGTGTCTGGTCGGTCGCAGGAGCGGGTGTGGACCGGATCGAGGTGGGCCCTGTGCCAGCGGTCTCGATGACCCGCGCCTTCGAGCCTTACCGCGAGGCGCAGGGGCCGCAGGCCGCGCGCCCCAATGGCGTGGTCAATGCGCCCGCGCTGGTGGCCGAGCTTTACGATAAATCCGAGACCTATCGTGGTGGGCTGCCGCATGTGGTCAATCTGACCCTGCTGCCCCATACCGAGGAGGATCTGGTCTGGCTCGACCGCGTGCTGGGCGAGGGCGCGGTTACCATCCTGTCGCGTGGCTACGGTAATTGCCGCATCACGGCCTCCGCGCTGCGCAATGTCTGGCGGGTGCAGTTCTTCAACTCGATGGATACGCTGATCCTTGATACGTTCGAGGTGACCGATATGCCCGAGGTCGCTCTGGCAGCGCCCGAGGATCTGGAAGACAGCGCCGAGCGCATCCGCGAAGTGCTGGAGGCAATTCGGTGAGCGGGTCGATGAGCGCGCCGGTGACCGGCTTCGAGGGCAGCTATATGGGCGCCTATGACCGGATTTCGGATCAGGCGCTGATGGAATGCAAGATCTGCTGGTCGACCTATGATCCGGCGATTGGCGATGATTTCCGGCAGGTTCTGCCCGGAACGCCGTTCAATGCGCTGCCCGATGACTGGAAATGCCCCAATTGCGACGCGCCCAAGGCACAGTTCATGGTCCGAGAGGATCCGGGCGCGCCGATGATGATCGAGCAGCGCCGCATCGACGAACAGGTGCGCAACCTGATCGCCGATTTCCGCGAGATCTGGAATTCGACCATGCGCGATGTGCCCTTGTCGAACAAGGCGCTCTCGGTCGAGGCGGTGGGGTTCCGCGCCCATGAGGGGCGCGGGCTCGGGGTTCTGTTCAGCCCGTGGTTCATGAATCTGGTCCTGTTGCCGGGGGCCGATGAGGATTGGTCGGGGCTGAAGGCCGGTGCCAAGGAAATGGTCGACTTCCCCTCGGGCTGCTACGAATTTATCCATAATACGCGCGCGCAGACCGGCGGATACAAGGCCTGTTCGCTCTTCTCGCCAATGGAGGAATTCCAGACGCAGATACAGGCGCGGGAGGTGGCGCAGGCCATTATGGCCGAACTGTTCAAACAGGAGAACCGTGCCGAGACAGACCGGCGCTCGGAAATCCGTTCCTCGCGCGAGGCGGAGCTTGCCGAAGCCCGCGCGAATGAGGCACACTCTCTCGAGGAGACCCCGATTGCAGAGGGTGCCGGTCTGACGATCCCGTCGCGCAGGCAGATCATCTCGGCCGGACTGGCCAGCGAGGTGATGGCCATCGAGCCTCCGGTTGCGGGGGTGGAGAGGGAAGCGGAATGAAACAGGTTCTGGGTATCGGGTTGGAACGCCATGGCGATATGATCGCGCCGAAGCTGGTTCTGCCTGCGCCCATGCCTGTGGGTGAGGTCATGCGCGGCCGCGATCCGGAGGCGGTGGCCCAGATGATGGGCCGGCTCTTCAATCTATGCGGGGCGGCGCAATCGCAGGCCGTGCGGCTGTCGCTGGGCCTGCCCGCAGATGATGACGACACCCGCCGCGAGATCCTGCGCGATCATATGGCCAAGCTGTTTCTCTTTTGGCCCAAGGCGTTGGGCCATGCGTCCCCACCCATGCCCGAGGGCTGGCAGCGGGCTCAGCCCGCGCTTCTGCGCGACCTCTGGGGGATGGGCGAGATCCGTGACCTCGACGCGTGGCTGGTTTCGGGGCAGGGGCTGTCGCCCCTGATTTCGGCGATCGACCGGCTCTTTGCGCCGCATGAGGCGGTAGCACGGGTGGCCGATCTGTTCGACCCGATGCTGAAAATGGCGCAGGAGAATTCTCCCGCCGGTCGTATGGCTTTCCACCCGCTGATGAAACAGGCCGAGGAAACTCGTGGGCGCGGGCCGCTCTGGCGTGCTCTGGGCCGGCTTCTGGATCTGACGCGGATCATCACGCGGCCTGCAGGCCCTGTCCTGCGCCCCGACAATACCGCACTCGTCGCGGCGGCCCGCGGCACCTATGCGCTGCGTGGGCATCTTGCAGGCGGGGTGGTGGAGACGCTCGAACGGGTGACGCCCACCGACCATCTTCTGGCTCCGGGCGGGGCGATGGAACTGTCGCTGGCCACATTGCCATGGCGCAAGGCGGGGCTCGCGGCGCTGGTCGTCGATATTCTCGATCCTTGCATTGCGGTCGAGATCAAGGGGGTGCCCCATGCATGAGATGGCGATTGCCGAAGGGATCCGTGGCGTGGTCGAGGACGCGGCGCGGGCCAATGACGTGCGCAAGATCACCAGGCTGCGTCTGGAGATCGGACGTTTTGCAGGCGTCGAGAAACACGCGCTGGAATTCGCCTTCGAGGTGGTGATGCGCGGCTGCCCTGCCGAAGGGGCGGTGCTGGAGATTATCGATCTTCCCGGTCGGGCGCTGTGCTACGACTGTATGGAAGAGGTGGAGATCATGGATCGTCTGGACCCATGCCCGCTTTGCGGCAGCGGCAAGCTGATGCCTCAGGGCGGAGACGAGATGCGGATCAAGGATATGGAGGTGGCGTGATGTGCACGGTATGTGGTTGCAGCGGTCATACGATCGAGGATGAATTCAAGGCCCATCTGGCAAAGCAGGGGGCGGATCTGGCGCGCGGCCAGCGCCCCTTCGAATGGCCCACGCTGGCGCCCGCCAAGGCGATGGCGCAGCCCCAGGCCCGCAAGCAGACGCAACAGCCGGTTGTCTCCGACGGGTTCGATATCCATTGCGGCCATGGCTCGGCGGGCGTCGAGGTGCCCGGTTTCTCGCAGGCCCGCCTGATCGAGATCGAGACCGGCATCCTGTCGAAAAACGATATGTTCGCGCGGGGAAACCGTGTGCGTCTGGCGCAGGACGGGATCTTTGCCACCAATCTCGTATCCTCGCCCGGTTCGGGCAAGACGACCCTTCTGTGCCGCACCATCGAGATGCTGGCGGACCAGCCTCTGGCGGTGATCGAGGGCGACCAGCAAACCACCAATGATGCCGACCGTATCCGTGCCACCGGCGCGCAGGCCATTCAGGTGAATACCGGAAAGGGCTGCCATCTGGATGGCAAGATGGTGGAAACCGCGCTCGACCGTCTGGGTCTGGGCCGCAACGCGCTTCTGTTCATCGAGAATGTCGGCAATCTGGTTTGCCCTGCAGCCTTCGATCTGGGCGAGGATGCCAAGGTCGCGATCCTCTCGGTCACCGAGGGAGAGGACAAGCCACTGAAATATCCCGATATGTTCACTGCCGCCAAGATCGCTCTGCTCAACAAGGTCGATCTGGCCCCCTATTGCGATGTCGATCTGGATCTCTACGAGGCCAATCTGCGCCGCGTGAACCCCGATCTCGCCATCCTGCGCGTCTCGGCGCGCACGGGCGAGGGGATGCAGGCCTGGCTCGACTGGCTGATGGCGGGGCTTGCCCGCAAGGCTGTCTAATGGCCCCCGCACCTCTGCCATCGGTTCTTCTGGTCGATGACGAGCCGCATTCGCTGACGGCGATGAAGCTCGCGCTGGAAGATGAGTTCGAGATTTTCACCGCCCCCGATGCGGGTGCGGCTCTGGGCGTGCTTGAAAACGAATGGATCCAGGCGATCCTGTGCGACCAGCGCATGCCGGGCCGGACGGGGGTGGATTTTCTGACCGAGGTGCGCGAGCGCTGGCCCGAGACCGTGCGTATGATGATCACCGGCTATACCGACAGCACCTCGATGGTGGCGGCGATCAACGAGGCGGGTGTGCACCAGTTCATCGCGAAACCATGGCATCCCGAGCAGCTGTTGATGGCGGTGCGCAATGCGGTAAAGCTGTTCCAGCTGGCGCGTGATAACGAGCGGATGCAGCTGGAGATGCGCTTCCTGTCCAGCACGTCGGAAAGCCGTCTGGAAAAGCGCCGCCGTGCGCTGCGCGAGGGGATGGGGTTCGAGACCATCCTGCGCAGCCCCAATTCCGCGATGAACGACACGGTGGCCATCGCGCGGCAATATGCCAGTTTTGACATCCCTGTCTTGCTTGGCGGCGAGGCGGGCACCGGCAAGGCGCAGCTGGCACGGGCGATGCATTATGGCAGCCTGCGTGCGGAAAAGCCGTTTTACGAGTTCAATCTTGCTGGCGTGCCCGAAGAGCTGGCGATGGTCGAGCTGTTCGGGGCCAAGCGTGGCGTGCTGCCGGGCGGCGTGAACCGCATCGGGCTGATGCAGAAGGCCGATCGCGGGACGCTCTATCTGGCGGGGGTCGATGAGGCATCCCCCGCGATGCAGCTGGCGCTGTTGCGGGTGCTGACCGAAGGCTCGATCACGCCTCTGGGCGGGCAGGAAACCGTGGGCACCAATCTGCGGCTGATCTGCGGGTCGAATGTGGATCTGCGCAGCAAGGTCGCCGATGGGGCCTTCCGCAGTGATCTTTATTATGCGCTGTCGGTGGGCGAGATCGGGCTTCTGCCGCTGCGTGCGCGGCGCGGCGATGTAGCGATGCTGGCCCAGCATATTCTGGCCGAGGCGGCCTCGATCCATTCGAAGCCCGTGATGGGATTTGAGGCTCCGGCGCTGGAGTTTCTGGAGAATTACGACTGGCCGGGCAATCTGCGGGAGCTGACCAACGAGGTCACGCGCATGCTGATTTTCGCGCAGGAGAATGTGCTGGGGGCCGAGCTGATCTCGCGCCATATCCTGCAGGCGGCACCCTCTGAGGAGGGCGCGGACCGTTCTGCCGAGGAAGACGCGTTGCAGGCCAATGGCCAGCTGAAGGACCGGATCGAGTTGATGGAAATGCGGATCCTGCGCGAGACGCTGACCCGCCATCGCTGGAACAAGAGCCGTGCGGCCGCCGAGCTGGGCCTTAGTCGTGTCGGGCTCAGGGCGAAGCTCGACCGGTACGGGATTATGGGCCCTCAGGCCCGCGTGGAAGAGGAGGATGACTGATGTGTTTGGGCATTCCGGGACAGATCGTCGAGATCAGTGACGAGGCGCGGATGATGGCCGTGGCCGAGGTGTCGGGGGTGCGGCGCGCGGTCAATGTGGCCTGTATCGCCGACGGGCCGCTTGACGGGCTGATCGGCGAATGGGCGCTGATCCATGTGGGTTTTGCCATGGCGCGGATCGACGAAGACGAGGCCGCGCAGACTTTGGCGGCACTCCACGAGCTGGGCGAGACGCAGGAGGCGCTTGAACAGATGGCGGCCGGTGATGCGGCTCTGGAAGGGCGGGTGTGAGATGGCGTTGAAATTTGCCTCCGAATTCCGCGATCCGAAACTGGCCCGCGCGTTGTTGCAAGCCATCGCCGAGAAGGCCGATGCCATAGGCGCTACCCGCGAAAAGCCCATCCATATCATGGAGATCTGCGGCGGTCATACGCATTCTATCTTCCGCTACGGGCTCGATAAGCTGATCCATGAGGGGGTGGAGTTCATCCACGGTCCGGGCTGTCCGGTCTGCGTTCTGCCACGTGCGCGGGTTGATGAATGTATCGAATTGGCCGAGCGTCCGGAGGTGATCTTCACCACGTTCGGGGATGCGATGCGGGTGCCTGGCTCGACCAAGTCGCTCATTCAGGCCAAGGCCGATGGGGCCGATATCCGCATGGTCTATAGCCCGCTCGATGCGCTGGAACTTGCGCGCCGCAATCCCGACCGCGAGGTGGTCTTCTTCGGGCTGGGGTTCGAGACAACCACCCCCTCGACCGCGCTGGCGATCCAGCAGGCAGCGCGCGAAGGGCTCGCAAACTTCTCGGTCTTCTGCAACCACATCACTGTGCCCGAACCGATCAAGGCGCTACTCGATGACCCCTATATGATGCTCGACGGGTTCATCGGGCCGGGCCATGTGTCGATGGTGATCGGTATCCACCCCTATGATTTCATCGCGCAAGATTATGGCAAGCCGATTGTGGTGGCAGGGTTCGAGCCGACCGATCTTCTCCAATCCGTGCTGATGGTGCTGACCCAGATCGAGGCAGGTCAGGCCCGTGTCGAGAACCAGTATGGCCGCGTGGTGCCCGAGCATGGCAATTCTGTTTCCATTGCCGCCATCAATGATGTCTACGAGAAGCGCCCTTCCTTCGAGTGGCGCGGCTTGGGCGAGATCGACGCCTCCGGCATGCGTATCCGTGATGCCTACCGCGCCTATGACGCCGAGGAGAAATTCGGGATCGGCTATGCGGTGGGTCGCCGTGAGGTGCCCGAGGTCGAAGGCTGCGCCTGCGGTCAGGTCATGACGGGGCGGATCAAGCCGACCCAGTGCCCGCAATTCGGCAAGGGCTGCACACCGGAAACCGCGCTTGGCGCACTGATGGTCAGCTCCGAGGGCGCCTGCGCGGCCTATTGGCAATATGGCGGTGCCCGCACGGCGGCTGAATAACTGAAATCATAGGCGGGATCGGAGGCGCGAGCCTCCGGCGGCGCAAGCGGGGCTCGATGCCCCGTTGCGGCGCAGCTCCCCTCAAAGGACAAGACTTATGGCACTAAGAGGCGAACGCGTCACATTGGCCCATGGTGGCGGTGGCCGGGCAATGCGCGATCTGATCGAGGAGATTTTCACCTCCGTTTTCGCACCGCCCGGCATGGAAGATCAGGCCCGCCTGATGTCGGACGCCCTGCACGACCCGGGCGCGCGGCTCGCTTTCACCACCGACGGGTTCGTGGTCACGCCAATGGAATTTCCGGGTGGTAACATCGGCAAGCTCGCCGTCTGTGGCACCGTCAATGATCTGGCCGTAGGCGGGGCAACCCCACTCTGGCTCTCGGCCGCTTTCATTATCGAGGAGGGCACCGAATTCGCCGTTCTGCGCCGGATTGTGGCCACCATGGCGCGCGAGGCCGAAGCGGCGGGCGTGCGCATCGTCACCGGCGATACCAAAGTGGTCGAGCGCGGCGCTTGCGATGGTGTCTTCATCACCACCTCGGGCATCGGGGTGATCCCTGCCTCGCGCGATATGGCGGCCTGCCATGTCCGTGCGGGCGATGTGGCCATCGTCAACGGGGTCTTGGGCGATCACGGCGCAACCATCCTTGCGGCCCGCGGCGATCTGGCGCTCTCTTCGGCGATCGAGAGCGATTGCGCAGCGCTGGGGCATCTGATGGAGGCTGCTCTGAGTGCCGCCCCCGAAGCCCGTGCCGCCCGCGACCTGACCCGAGGCGGTCTTGCCTCCGCGCTCAACGAGATTGCCGAAGAGGCGGGCTGTGGCATTGTGATCGACGAGGATGCGCTGCCGCTGAGGGCCGAGGTGGTGGGCATGTGCGAGATTCTGGGGCTCGATCCGCTCTATCTCGCCAATGAGGGGCGTTTGGTGCTGTTTGTCCCCGCAGACCAAGCCGAGGCCGCGCTGGCCGCCATGCAGGCCCTGCCCGAGGGCGAAGGCGCGGCGATCATCGGGCGGGCGGTGGCGGATCATGCGGGTCAGGTGCGGATGCGCACCGCATTCGGTGGCACCCGCATCGTTGATATGCTGGTGGGCGAACAGCTCCCCCGTATCTGTTAGGGGCGTATCTGCGAGGCTATTCGCGGATCGTCACGAACCATGCAAAGCGGGCGGTCTCGCCCGCGCCCAGGCTCATCGTATAGGGCCGGTCCTCGATTTTTGCCCCCGCCCCATGCCATGCCGCCATCCCGTGCCACGGCTCGATGCACAAAAACGGCGCGCCGGGCGGTTGCCAGAGCGCGAGGTTCGGCAGATTGGCAAAGCGGAAATCGAGGCTCGGGCCGGTTTCCCCCTGATAGCGCAGCGCCTCGCCCGTGCCTTCGGGGAAAATCGCGGCATTCTTGGCAAAAAGATCGTGGGAAAGCGTGAGGCTTCCCTGATGGAAGGGCGAGGCTTCCGTCTCGCGCGAGATCAGCCCCTTCACCACGCGGTTCATCACGGGCTCCGCGCCATTGGCCAGCTCGATCTTATGGGCACCGGTGGCATCGGGCAGCGGCCAGCGGAAGGCCGGATGAAAGCCCAGACCGAAGGGCATGGGCACGCTATCCTCATTGGTGACGGTGGCTGCGACCTCGAGCGTCGGGCCGGTTACGCGATGGGTCAGCTGCAGGCGGAACTTGTAGGGGTAGCTTTCGGTCGCCTCCGAGGGCACCAGCTCATGCGTCACATGCGCCTCGTCTTGCGCGACAACCGTAAAGGGCAGGCGGCGGGCAAGCCCGTGCTGGGGCATGTCATAGGTCTGGCCACGGATCTCGATCCTATCGTCGGGCGCACGGCCCACGATGGGAAACAGGACCGGCGAGCGCCCCGTCCACCATTCGGCATCGCCATTCCAGAGGAACTCCGCCCCACGGAAGACAAGCGACTGCATCTCGGCGCCCATATCGGAGACGGTCACGGTGAGGTCGGGGGAGGTGATGGTGGTCATGGTCTCACTCTTCGAAATAATCATCATCCAATGTTTTCAGGGTGTAAGTCTTCCCCAATCGAATACCTACATTATGCAAGATCATCAGTTCTGCAAGTCGCGCTCCGTTCAGTAGCACAACCCGCTGCTGAACCCGTGATACATAGTCGATGGCTTCTCGTGAGAAATCGGATGTCGTCACGAATACGCCTTTATTCGCGCCTTCTCCATTCAGGCTTCCGATGAATTGCTGGATTGCAGGCCGCCCGATCTTATTGTCGGGTTGATAGCGTTTCGCCTGAATATAGACGGCATCAAGGCCGAGCGCATCTTCGTTGATAACCCCATCAATGCCGCCATCACCAGTGGCTCGGGTCATTTGCGCCCGTTGTATGTCGCCGCCGCCATAGCCCATCGCACTGAGTAGATCGAGGATCAGCCGCTCGAATTTTGCGGGCGAGATTTGCAACATCGCTTCCAACAGGTCGTCTCGAAGCGCACCAAGCAAGGTAGAGTAAGCGGTTTCAATCGCGTCATCTGGCGTTCTATCTTCGGTGAGGTGATTTGGTGCGACAGCCTGATCCACCGGGGTTCGGGAAGTTTCTTTCCATTCCACGAAATCGGCAAAGTCAGAAAGTGTTTCGTTGTCGATACTGGTTGGATTTTGAGCCAGAAGCACGCGTCCTTTGGGTGTGATCTGGTGAAAATTTCGACGTGGGGAATGCAATAGACCCGCTTTACCCATGTAGACGCGTGCCCAATGAGCTCGATTATACAAGCGTGTGCTTTTGCCTGTCGGTAACAATTCTTGTGCTTCTTCATCCGAAATAGCGAAGTGTGTTTGCAACTCGGGCAGACATTCGCGCACGTTTGTCTTTCCTGCCGCAAAGAGTTTCAGCATTGGCAGCATGAAGGTCTGGTAATCGGGTATCGGCAAAGGATTATTCCTGAAAAGAAAAGCAGGCCCGAGGGCCTGCCGCTAATCACACATCCAATTCCTCAACGAACTGGGCGTTTTCGGTGATATACTGGAAGCGCAGCTCGGGTTTCTTGCCCATCAGGCGCTCCACGAGGTCGGCCGTCTCGCCGCCCAGATCGTCGTCGATGGTGACGCGGATCAGCTTGCGGGTGGCGGGGTCCATCGTGGTTTCTTTCAGGTCCTTGGCATCCATCTCGCCCAAGCCTTTGAAGCGCTGCACGTCGATCTTGCCCTTTCCACCCAGGCCCTTGGCCAGCCATTCCTCTTTCTCGGCGTCGGAGGCCACATACATGCGCTTGGCGCCTTGGGTCAGGCGGTAGAGCGGCGGGCAGGCCAGATAGAGGTGGCCTTGGTCGATCAGCGGACGCATCTGGGTGAAGAAGAAGGTCATCAGGAGGGAGGCGATATGCGCGCCATCGACATCGGCATCGGTCATGATGATGATCTTGTCGTAGCGCAGGTCTTCGACGTTGAACTTGGTGCCGAGCCCCACGCCCAATGCCTCGCACAGATCGCTGATCTCCTGATTGGTGCCGAGTTTGGACGAGGCCGCGCCCAGCACGTTCAGGATCTTGCCCTTGAGCGGCAAAAGCGCCTGCGTTTCGCGTTTGCGCGCGCCTTTGGCCGAGCCACCTGCCGAGTCGCCCTCGACGATGAAGAGTTCCGTATTGGCGCGGTTTTTTGCGGTGCAATCGGTCAGCTTGCCGGGCAGGCGCAACTTTTTGGTGGCCGATTTGCGGGCGGTTTCCTTTTCCTGACGGCGGCGCAGACGCTCCTCGGCGCGCAGCACGAGGAAATCGAGGATGGCGCCTGCGGATTTGGTGTCAGAGGCCAGCCAGTTGTCGAAATGGTCGCGCACCGCGCCCTCGACCAGACGCTGGGCTTCGGTGGTGGCCAGACGGTCCTTGGTCTGGCCCACGAATTCCGGCTCGCGGATGAAGCAGGACACCAGCGCGCAGCCGCCGGTGATGAGGTCATCGCGGGTGATGTTTGACGCTTTCTTGTTGTTGATCAGCTCGCCATAGGCCCGGATGCCCTTGAGGATCGCCGACCAGAAGCCCGCCTCATGGGTGCCGCCCTCGGGCGTGGGGACGGTGTTACAATAGGACTGGATGTAGCCATCGCGCGAGGGGGTCCAGTTGATCGCCCATTCGACCGAGCCCGGCACGTTGAACTTCTCGCGGAACTCGACTTTACCGGCGAAGGGGCGCTCGGCATAGGTCATCGCCTTGCCCAGCGTCTCCATCAGATAGTCCGAGAGGCCGCCGGGGAAGTGGAAGACCGCCTCGGTGGGCGTTTCGCCATCGTCGATCGCCGATTTCCAGCGGATCTCGACACCCGAGAAGAGATAGGCTTTTGAGCGCACCATCTTGATCAGGCGGGCGGGTTTGAAGCGGTGATGGCCGAAGATCTGCTCATCGGCATGGAAGACCACCTGCGTGCCGCGGCGGTTGGGGGCGGCGCCGATCTCGGCGACGGGGCCTTGCGGGATGCCGCGCGAGAAACGCTGCTCGTAGAGCTTCTTGTTCTTGGCGACCTGCACCACCATCAGATCGGACAGCGCATTCACCACCGACGCGCCCACCCCATGAAGGCCGCCCGAGGTCGCATAGGCATCGCCCGAGAACTTGCCGCCCGCATGGAGCGTGCACAGGATCACCTCGAGCGCCGATTTTCCGGGGAATTTGGGGTGCGGGTCGATCGGGATGCCGCGACCATTATCGCGCACGGTAATCGAGTAATCCTCGTTCAGCTCCACCTCGATGCGGCTGGCATGGCCTGCCACGGCTTCGTCCATCGAGTTGTCGAGGATTTCGGCGAGCATATGGTGCAGCGCACGTTCATCCGTGCCGCCGATATACATGCCGGGACGTTTGCGAACAGGTTCCAGACCTTCCAGCACCTCGATGGAGGAGGCGTCATATTCGGTCTCGGACTGGGTGGAGAGAAGATCGTCTGCCATCTGCTCGCTTTCTTTAGTAGGGTTGGCGTCGATCAATACATCATTTGGGACAAAATCGGCAAGCACCGAGCCGAAAGCGTCCACAGGAAGTTGCAGGTGGCGCGCTGCGGCGGCGGGCGTGAAGTTTGCGCTGCGCCTCATTTACGGGCGGGCGCTATAAAAACCGCCTATTGCAAAGCCGGAATGATCTTCGTGGATTTTCTCGAGAACACAATTCGCTACGTCAACTTGTCGGGGGTCGGTCGAGTGACAATTTGAGACCAACGATAAGAATGATAATGAAGGAGGAGGAGATGTGGGATCAGCGTTTTACGGATGCGGAATATGTCTTCGGAACGGAGCCTGCGGATTTCGTGCGCAGACAGGCGGAGCGGCTGACGCCGGGCATGCGGCTTTTGTCGATTGCCGAGGGCGAGGGGCGTAACGCCGTTTTTCTGGCTGAGAGGGGCATTAAGGTTACCGGCGTCGAGCTGTCGGCGCCTGCGCGGGAGAAGGCGCAGCGGCTGGCTCTGTCGCGCGGGGTCAGTATCGACCTTCTGGCCGAGGATCTTCGCGGTTGGGACTGGCCCGTGGGCGAATATGACGCGCTTCTGGCCTGCTTCATCCAGTTTGCCGATCCTGCCTTCCGCGAGGATATTTTTGACGGGATCCGCCGTGCGGTTGCACCGGGAGGTCTGGTGATGATCCACGGTTTCGCGCGTCGCCAGCCGCGTTACGGCACGGGCGGGCCGCAAATGGTCGAGCAGCTTTACGATCTGGATCTGCTGCGCGAGGCCTTCCCGCGCTGGAAGATCCTCCATCAGGCCGATTACGATGCCGATATCCACGAGGGCGAAGGCCATTGTGGTCGCGCGGCGCTGATCGATTTCGTGATGCAGCGACCCTCGTGATATAGCCATAACGGCTTTGTCAGATGACAGGGTGCAGCCCTTGGATGAAACTCGATCCGAGGGCTTTTGTATCGGGAGGAGGCGTCATGACCGATCAGTTCGCCGCTGCACCGGAGGAAACGGTCTTCGAGACCGTGCCGGTCTGGGATCCGTTCGTGCGGGCTTTCCACTGGGCGCTTGTGGTGCTGGTCTGCGGGGCATGGGGGCTCGGGAAATGGGGCCCTGCGGATATGAGCCTGCATTTCCTGCTGGGTTATTTTATTGGCGGGCTGGTCGTTGCGCGGGTGCTCTGGGGCTTTGTCGGCCCGCGCACGGCGCGGTTTGCCAGTTTCGTCAAAGGGCCGGGCGCGATTGCGCGCTATGGCCGCAAGCTGGTCTCGCGCAAGCCTTCCTATACGCGGGGGCACAATCCGCTGGGCGGGCTGTCGGTGGTGCTGATCCTCGGTCTGCTGGCGGTGCAGGTTGGCACGGGACTGGTCTCCGACCCGGAGGATTATCTCAATGTCGGCCCCTTTGCCGATTGGGTGGGCTATGACAGGGCGGTGCAGGCGGTGGATCTGCATGAGACGGTGGCAAATCTTCTGCTGATCCTTACGCTGGTCCACGTGGGGGCGATCCTGTGGTATCGCCTCTGGAAGCGCGAGAATCTTGTGACACCGATGATCACCGGGCGCGCGCGCCTGCCTGTCGGACCGGCTGCAGAGCCCCGCAAGTAACGTTGCGCTTTTCGGGCCGGAGGTGCCCTGAGGCTTGACGGGTCAACGGGGGCGTGGCACGGGCTGGATATTGACCACCTGATCAGGATTGTGCCATGGCCAGCCCCGTTATGACCCAGCCGGAAAAACCCGTCGATACCTCGATGGGTGTGTTCGGCCATATGCGCGCCATCCTCACGCTCGGATTGCCGCTCGTGGGCTCGAACCTCGCGGCGGCGGGGCTGGGCGTGACCGATACGGTCATGATGGGCTGGTACGGGGTGCCGGAGCTGGCCGCCGTGGTGCTGGGCAGCAATTACCTGTTCTTCTTCTTCCTCTTCGGGACCGGCTTTGCCAATGCGATCATCGGGCGCGTCTCGATGGCGCTCGGTGCCGATGACGAGACACAGGCGCGGCGCGATACGCGCATGGCGCTCTGGCTCTCGATCCTGACGGGGCTGCTGTCGATCCCCTGCATGTGGTATTCGAGCGCGGTTTTACAGGCGCTGGGGCAGAACCCCGTCACCGCCGATCTGGCGCAGGACTATCTGCGGATCGGGGGCTTCGGTATCGTGCCGATGCTGGTTGTGGCGGTGCTGCGCAGCTATCTGTCGGCCTTCGAGCGCACGCAGGTCGTGCTCTGGGTCACGCTGGGCGCGGTCGGGCTGAATATCGTGCTCAACTGGGTCTTCATCTTCGGCCATCTGGGGGTTCCCGAGATGGGCGTGCGCGGCGCAGCGCTGGCATCCGTTCTGGTGCAGCTGGCGGTCATGGGGGTGCTGATGATCTATGCCCATCGCGCCCGCGGTCTGTCGCATGTGGCACTTTGGGCGCGGTTCTGGCGGCCCGACTGGCCAGCCTTCGGAGCGGTGGCGCGGATGGGGATCCCGATCGGGCTGACCATTCTGGCCGAGGCCACCATGTTCCAGATGGCGACGCTGATGATGGGGTGGCTCGGCACGCGCGAGCTGGCGGCCAACGGGATCGTGCTGGAGATCTCGGTGCTGGCCTTCATGTTGCATATGGGGCTCGCCAATGCCGCCACGGTGCGGGCAGGGCGGGCTTATGGCGCTGGCGCGCCCGAGCATCTGCGGCGCGGGGCCTTCACCGTGATCTGCATGTCGCTGGTGGTCGTGGCGCTGACCATCACCGCTTTCCTGAGTATCCCCGAGGATATCGTGCGGCTCTTCGTGAAACCGGGCGAGGAGACAGCGCAGATCGTCCTTCTGGCCAGCGGCCTTCTGGCGCTGGCGGCCTTTTTCCAGCTCTTCGATGCGATGCAGGTTCTGGCGATGGGCCTCTTGCGCGGGTTGCAGGATACCCGCGTGCCGATGTGGATCGCGCTGGCGAGCTACTGGCTGGTGGGGATCCCCGCAGGCTATGGGCTGGCCTTCCACACCACGCTGCAATCGCACGGGGTCTGGCTGGGGCTTGCGGCGGGGCTTGCAACGGCCTCCGCGCTGCTGATGTATCGCTTCTGGGTGGTACGCGGTGGCGGACGGAACCCCGCTTAATCCTCGCCTGTCGACGGGGCTCGGCCCATCAGCCGCTCGGCCTTCTTGCGCACCAGCACGCTGCGCAGGTCATGCATCGCCAGCAGGAGCGCATCCGTCACATGCTCGAGCTGCTCGTCGGTGCCTTTGGATTGTGCCCATTGCGTGGTGAGATTGAGGTAATCCACCGCGCGGTGGATATCATCGATATCGCGCTGCGCCAGAAGGGCCACGCGTTCGGCCATCCATTGGGTGATCCGCGCCATATCGGTAGGGGTCAGCTCGCGCCCGCCCTGCGGTTTGATCTCGCCGTTCCTGATATTGACCACCGCGATCTGGTCCATCTCGATCCGCCGCTGGCGGTTCTGGGTGTCCACACGGAAGACGGCGGCACCATTCTCGCGGATACGGAAGTAATATTCGGGCAGATCAAGGCTCATCAGGCGGGGTCCGGTCGCTAGGGGCGTGTCCCGATTAACGATATCTGCGAGGCAGGATCAACCGTGCTGCGCGGCCTTGGTGCAAATATCGGAAGGGTGGGGTGCCGGAGGAGCGTCTCCGGCACCCCACGCGGTTATTTCAAGCCGGCGCAGAAGGCCTTGATGCGGTTGCAGGCCTCGGTCAGCACCTCGTCGGAGGTTGCATAGCTGATGCGGAAGTTCGGGCTCAGGCCGAAGGCTGCACCGAACACGGTGGCCACGCCAGTCTCTTCCAGAAGGGCCGTGCAGAAGGCCTCGTCATCGGTGATCGCGATGCCCGTGGCCGAGGTCTTGCCGATGCACGCCGCAATCGACGGATAGACATAGAAGGCGCCTTCGGGGGTGGGGCAGGTGATGCCCTCACAGGCGTTGAGCCCGGCCACCACCAGATCGCGGCGGCGGTGGAAGGCCTCGCGGCTCTGTGCGATGTAATCCTGCGCGCCATTCAGCGCCTCGACGGCGGCCCATTGGCTGATCGTGCAGGGGTTCGACGTCGATTGCGACTGCATCTTGCGCATCGCCGCGATCAGCTCCACCGGACCACCGGCATAGCCGATCCGCCAGCCGGTCATGGCATAGGCTTTCGATACGCCATTGACGGTCAGCGTGCGGTCATAGAGCGCGGGCTCGACCTCGGCGGGGGTGCAGAACTCGAACCCGTCGAAGACGAGATGCTCGTACATATCATCGGTCATCACCCAGACATGCGGGTGGCGCATCAATACGTCGGTCAGCGCCTTCAATTCCGCGCGCGTATAGCCCGCGCCCGAAGGGTTGGAGGGCGAGTTGAAGAGGAACCATTTGGTGTTTGGCGTGATCGCGGCCTCGAGCGCTTCGGGCGTGATCTTGTAGCCCATCTCGGGATTGCCCTGCACGAAGACGGGCGTGCCCCCGCCGATCAGCACCATATCGGGATAGCTCACCCAATAGGGCGTGGGGATGATCACCTCGTCACCGGGATTGAGCGTGGCCATGAACGCGTTGAACAGCACCTGCTTGCCGCCCGAGGACACGCTGATCTGCGCGGGCGTGTAGGTCAGCCCGTTCTCGCGGGCGAACTTGTCGCAGATGGCCTGTTTCAGCTCGGCGATCCCGTCCACGGTGGTGTATTTGGTGCGGCCCTCAGTAATTGCGCGGGCGCCCGCATCCTTGATGTTCTGCGGCGTGTCGAAATCGGGCTCGCCCGCCGAGAGGCTGATGATGTCGCGCCCTGCAGCCTTCAGCTCAGCCGCCTTGCCGGTCATGGCCACGGTGGGCGAGGGTTTCACGCGGGCGAGGCTGTCGGAGAGAAAGGCCATGAGGGGCTCCGTTCGGATGGGTTTGTAACTTGTGTGGTCATGTCTTACGCTCGGGCCAAATGGCGATCAAGAGGAGCCCTCATGGCGGATGACTGGTATGGCGAAGATGCCGCGACCTTTGGCGACAGGCTGGAGGGCGCGCGTGAGGCTGCCGGACTGAGCCAGACCGAGCTGGCCGAGAAGCTGGGGGTGCGGCTGGAAACACTGCAGGCCTGGGAAGAGGATATGGCCGATCCGCGGGCCAACAAGCTGCAGATGGTTGCCGGAGTTTTGAACGTTTCGTTGATGTGGCTGCTCAATGGCGAGGGTGCCGGTCTTGACGGGCCGCCGCAAGCGGTAGATGAGGCAGAGCGAGAGCGGGAGATCTTGCGCGAGATACGCGAGGCCCGCGCGGTGATCAAAGACCTCGATGCGCGGCTGGAACGGCTCGAGCGCAGGGTCAAAGCGGGAGAGAGCCAATGACCGGACAGGTGCAGGAAACGGCCGAGGCGCGGCTGAAGCGGATGACGATGCGCAGCTGGCGGCGCGGGATGAAAGAGATGGATATGGTGCTTGGCCCGTTCGCCGATAGCGAACTTGCCAAGATGGATCCGGCCACTCTGGACCTCTATGACGCGCTTCTGGAGGAATATGACCAGGATCTGTATCTCTGGGTCTCGGGTGCCAAACCCTGCCCCCCGGAATATCTGCAGCTCCTGCAAGTCATTGCTGCATTTGCAAAAAAGCGCCACGCAGTCGAGTGAGGTGAAGTGTGGCGGGCGGGGTGTTCTGCCTCCGTTCCGCCACGTTATCTGAAAATTCTCGTCAGATTTGCAATAGATTTAATTCGCTTAACCGAAATTTTGGCATTTTTCCGCATCCTGCATCCCGGGGCATAGATGATGCGGAGAATGAAATGAGTATAGAACCCCCTATGGGCCAGATGGGCGGCGCGGTCGCGGACCGTGCGATGCAGCAAGGGCTCATGACCGGGTATCTCGAGACGCTGGCCCTTGTGGAACGGCTTCACCGGCTGTTGCTCGATGTCATCAAGGACGAATTCGAGCGGCTGGCGATTATCGAGATCAATCCGGTTCAGGCATTGTTGTTGTTCAATGTGGGCGACAACGAGGTGACAGCGGGCGAGCTGAAAAGCCGTGGCTATTATCAGGGCTCGAATGTGAGCTACAATCTGAAGAAGCTGGTGGAAAACGGCTATATGCATCACCAGCGATGTGATGTGGACCGCCGTTCGGTCCGCGTGAAGCTGACCGATAAAGGCTGCAAGCTGCATGATGCGGTGCGCGAGTTGTTCGAACGTCATGCCGAGGGCATGGGCACGCGCGGCGTGATCGATTTCGAGCAAATGGACGAGATGAACCGGACCCTCAAGCGCATGGAGCGCTACTGGATGGACCAGATCCGGTATATCTACTGATCAAATGGGGCGGCACGGGGGTGCTGCCCTTTTTCTTTGCCGTCGCGCTTGACTTGCGCAGTCTTCGGGGCGCAGGCTGAAAGGGTGCGATGAGGGGAGGACGGGATGGAACAGGAACTATCGGTGAATGTCTTGGGCGGCCCGCTCGAGCCCTGTTCGCTCGCGCCGCTCACAGGATTTTTTCGTGACGGTCACTGCAACACATGCGCGCAGGATCGGGGCTCGCATACGGTTTGCGCCATCATGACCAAGGAATTTCTCGCGTGGTCGGCCTATATCGGCAATGACCTTTCGACCCCGCGGCCCGAATACGGCTTTGGTGGGTTGAAGCCCGGGGATCGCTGGTGCCTCTGTGCGGGGCGGTTCCTCGAGGCGCATGACGAGGGCTGCGCGCCCGAGATCGTGCTGGAGGCGACCCATCAGCGGGCGTTGGATGTGGTGCCGATCGAGGTTTTGCGCCTGCACCGGCATCTGTCGCCCTTCCAGTGAGGGGGCTTGCGGTAGTGCTGGCCCTTTGGGGGGGGTGCGGCTGCGGCGCAACCTGTGATCGATGGTCCGGTGGTGGCGGAATATCACCTCGATACCGATGGCGACGGACAGGATGAGCTGGTGACCGATGTCACCACCAGCGCGCAGGACCGTTATGTGATCCTGTCGGATGACAGCGCCGCGCCGTTGGTGATCGGGCCGCTCTGGGCCAGCCATCTGGGCGAGGCGGGGATTGCTTCGGCCAAGGCCGGAACCCTGACGATCCTCATGGGCTGTGATACCTGCGGGCGTTCTGGGCATCGGCGGGAATGGCATATTGTCTTCCGTGAGGGCGCCTATCTTCTGGCAGGGCTGACCGAGATCCAATGGGACAGGCTCTTTGCCGAGAGTGCAAGCTGTGATGCCAATCTGTTGTCCGGTCGGGCGGATATCTCGCGTGACCCCGATCTGACGGGCGCACGTGTCAAGATCGCCGAGGCGGCTCCGCCGCTTGCGGGGCTGCCGGTGACGTTTCAACCTGCCGCCTGCCGCGAGCTTATGGACGGGTTCTGGGCCGCGCGATAGGGCTCCAGAGGATATCGTCGATATGCGGCGCGCCGGTGGCCAGCATCACCAGCCGGTCAAACCCGAGCGCGATGCCCGAAGCGTCGGGCATCAGCTCCAGCGCTTGCAGGAACTCCTCATCGAGCGGATAGCGCTCGCCATAGATCCGCTCCTTCTCGTCCATCTCCGCCTCGAACCGGCGGCGTTGTTCGGCGGGGTCGGTCAGCTCGCCGAAGGCATTGGCCAGCTCTACCCCGCAGGCATAGAGCTCGAACCGCTCCGCCTCGCGTGGGTCATCGGCGCAGGGGCGGGCAAGGGCGGCCTCGGCGGTGGGATAGCGGTCGAGCACGGTGATCCGGCCATGGCCCAGATGCGGCTCGACACGGTCCACCAGCACTTTTGACACGATGTCCGACCAGCCATCATCCTCGGCAATCGCAAAGCCCACTCGCGCGCATTCGGCGGCCAATGCTGCGCGGTCGGTGGTGCCATCGGCATGGCAGCTCGCCAGCAGATCTATGCCCGCATAGGTTTGGAAGGCTTGCGCCACCGAGATCCGTTCGACCGGCGCGAAAGGATCGCAGGTCATGCCGCGATATTGCAGGTGATCCGCCCCGCAGGCCCGCGTGGCAATGGCCAGCATCGCGTGGGCATCCTCGATCAGCCGGTCATAGGGCTCGCCCGCGCGATACCATTCGAGCATGGTGAATTCGGCGCTATGGCGGGTGCCTGCCTCGCGGTTGCGCCAGACATGGGCGAAGGCGAAGATCCGTGGCTCGCCCGCCGCCAGGATCTTCTTCATCGTGAATTCGGGAGAGGTATGCAGATACATCCGGTGCGCCACCCCGTCATGGCCGAGGAGGTCGGTGGCAAAGGCATGCAGATGGGCTTCGTTTCCGGGGCTGGTCTGCAGGCAGGCTGGATCGGTCTCGAGAAAGTCCTGATCGGCAAACCACTGCCGGAGCGCTGCCTGAATCCGGTTGCGCGCCAGCAGAAGCGGGCGGCGGTCCGCATGGCGATGGGGGTGCCACCAGGGTGTTTCGGTCATCTCTTGCACTTTCGAACAGGCTTTGAACTGGAAATCCGTCTCCAGATGGTTTAGGCGACGGGGCATCCGGGCGCCAGTCTTCACGCAGTGCCTGAGCCTCATTTGCCCAAGCGGGCATTCGTTCAAAGGAAATGCAATGGTTAAAGTCATCGCCTCGCAGCTGCGCAAGGGCAATGTCGTCGAAATCGACAGCCACCTTTATGTCGTTCTGACGGCTGAAAGCTTCCACCCCGGCAAGGGCACCCCGGTGACCCAAGTCAACATGCGTCGTATTTCGGATGGCACCAAGGTCTCCGAACGCTGGAAGACCACCGAAGGCGTGGAGCGCGCGCATGTGGAAGAGCGTGAATTCGACTTCCTCTACGAGGATGGCGAAGGCTATCACTTCATGGAACCCACCACCTACGAGCAGGTTGCCGTGTCCGATGACGTGATCGGCGATGCGAAAGTGTTCCTGCGTGATGGTCTGCGCGTCTGGCTGAAAACCTATAATGATGGCGTGATCGCGATCGAACTGCCGCAGAAGGTCACCGTGGAAGTCGAGGAGACCGAGCCGGTTGTCAAAGGCCAGACCGCTTCCTCGTCCTACAAACCCTCGACCTGCACCGGTGGTATCCGTGTGATGGTGCCGCCGCATATCGGCGCAGGCACCCGCATCGTGATCAACACCGATGATCTGGCCTATCAGGAACGTGCGAAAGACTGATTTCGCTACGGTGTAAGACAGCGAGAGGCGTCCCGAACGGGGCGCCTTTTTTCATGTAGGCTGGCGAATGGCGGCGTGCAGGCAATGCGCCAGATCAAAGAGCCGGAACTGTAACGGTTCTATGACGTTCATCAGAAGACCCTTCAGGAGATCCTCTGTCATGATGTCCGACAGCCTGCACTATTTCGCAAATCGCCTGACGGACCGTCCGCTGGGTCCGTTCCATCTGCAAGACATCTACGGGCCGCAATGGGCGGCATTTTCGGCCGAGGACCGGCTGCGACTGGGGCGCGACTTTCTGGCGCATGTGCGTCAGGGGGCGATCCCGCAGGTGCATGATAGCGGTGAGTGCGACCCGCAGGGGCGGGTCTTCAGGAAGGATTGAGCAGGTGCGCCGTCACAGCTTGCGCAGACGCACCACCACATCCACCGATGCGATCTCGTAACCTTCGGGGGGCTTGGGCAGCTGGGTGATCTTCATCTCTTCCTTGGGAGCATCCGAGATACGCGCCTCGTCTTCCCAGAAGAAATGCGGGTGATCGTCCATGCGGGTGTCGAAATAGCTGCGTGTGCCATCAACGGTGACTTCGTGCATGAGCCCCGCATCACAGAACGCCCGCAGCGTATTGTAGACAGTGGCCAGAGAGACGCGCTCTCCTGCATCCTGCGCGGATGTATGCAGCATCTCGGCGGTGACATGCCGGTTCTCGCCATCGCCCACGAGCAAAGACGCCAGCGAAACCCGCTGACGGGTGGGGCGTAATCCCCCTTTGGCAAGCCATTGCTGGCCACGGTCGCGTGCGTTGGGTGCCATAGGTCGTCTATCTCCTGAGGCCCAATATGCGCCCTGAGGGCCGGAGATTCAATCGAGCTTGGCGAAAACTTCGTGAAATTCTCGGTCTTCGGCCGGGGCTTGTCTTCGGGACCGGTCGTTCTTAGCTCCATTTCACCCATGCCCGAGGGTGCGAGCAGCCTTGCGTCCGCGCCCAGACGGGTGTTAGAGGGAACGAAACTAGACCCAAGGGGGGAATGATATTCCATGGCAGGCTTTCCGACGAGCTTCGACCGGGACGAACTACTGAAATGCGCAAGGGGCGAACTGTTCGGCCCCGGCAACGCGCAATTGCCCGAACCGCCCATGCTGATGATGGACCGTATCACCGATATCTCGGGCGATGGCGGCGAATTCGGCAAGGGGCATGTTGTGGCCGAGTTCGACATCAAACCCGACCTGTGGTTCTTTGACTGCCACTTCCCCGGCAACCCGATCATGCCGGGCTGTCTGGGCCTTGACGGTTTGTGGCAGCTGACGGGCTTCAACCTCGGCTGGCGTGGCTGGCAGGGGCGCGGCTATGCGCTGGGTGTGGGCGAGGTCAAGCTGACCGGTATGGTCCGTCCCGACCGCAAAATGCTGACCTACAAGGTTGATTTCACCAAAGCCGTGCAGACCCGCCGTCTGACCATGGGTGTGGCCAACGGGATCGTCGAAGCCGATGGCGAGGTGATCTACCAGGTCAAGGATATGAAGGTCGCTCTTTCCGAGAGCTGATAGCCAGAAATTACGAGGAGGCCTGCTATGCGCCGTGTCGTTATTACCGGTCTGGGCGTTGTCAGCCCGATCGGCAACTCCGCCGAAGAAGTCACCGCGAGCCTGCGCGCAGGCAAATCGGGGATCACCTTCCAGCAAGACTATGCCGATCGCGGGTTCCGCAGTCAGGTTGCCGGTGTGCCGGAAGTGGACTTCGAGGCGCTGATCGACAAGCGCCAGCTGCGCTTCATGGGCCCGACGGCGGCCTATGCCTATATCGCCATGCAACAGGCGATTGCGGATTCGGGTCTCGCCGAAGATCAGGTCTCGAACGAGCGCACGGGTCTCGTGGCAGGCTCGGGTGGCCCGTCCACCTCGAGCGTGTTCCAGGCGCATACGATCACCGTCGAGAAGGGTAGCCCCAAACGTATGGGCCCGTTCATGGTGACCAAAGCCATGTCCTCGACCGTCTCGGCCTGTCTCGCGACGCCGTTCAAGATCAAGGGTGTGAACTACTCGATCACCTCGGCTTGCTCGACCTCGGCGCATTGCATCGGCAACGCGGCCGAGCTTATCCAGATGGGCAAGCAGGATGTCGTGTTCGCCGGTGGCGGCGAGGAGGTCGATTGGACGCTTTCGTGCCTCTTCGATGCGATGGGCGCGATGTCGTCCAAATATAACGACGCACCGGCCACCGCTGCACGCGCGTTTGATGCAACCCGTGACGGGTTTGTTATTGGCGGCGGCGGCGGCATTCTGGTGCTCGAAGAGCTGGAGCATGCCAAGGCCCGTGGCGCCAAGATCTATGCCGAAGTGACCGGCTATGGCGCGACCTCGGATGGCTACGACATGGTGGCCCCTTCGGGGGAGGGTGGCGAGCGCGCGATGCGGCTGGCGACCTCGACCCTGCCGGCAGGCCGCAAGATCACCTATATCAATGCGCATGGCACCTCGACCCCCGTGGGCGATGTGCGCGAGGTCGAAGCTGTCCGCCGCGTGCTGGGCGAAGACCATGCACCGATCTCCTCGACCAAGTCGATGACCGGCCATGCGCTCGGGGCGGCGGGCGTCAACGAGGCGATCTATTCGCTTCTGATGCTGCAGGGGGGCTTTATCGCGCCCTCGATCAACGTGACCGAGCTTGATCCCGCGCTGCGTCCCGAAGAGATCGCGACCCAGATGATCGACAATGTCGACCATGATTCTGTTCTGTCCAACAGCTTCGGCTTTGGCGGCACCAACGCATCGCTCGTCATGAGCAAGTTCCAAGAGTAAGAGGACGCCATATGGCCGAGTTGATGAAGGGCAAGCGCGGGCTTGTCATGGGGGTGGCGAATGACCGCTCCATCGCATGGGGGATCGCCAAGGCTCTGGCCGAAGAGGGGGCCGAGCTGGCCTTCTCCTATCAGGGCGATGCGTTCGGCAAGCGCGTGCAGCCCTTGGCGGAATCGCTGGGCTCTTCCTTCCTGGTCGATGTCGATGTGACCGATGATGCGTCGATGGATGCCGCTTTTGCCCGTCTGAAAGACGAGTGGGGCAGCCTTGATTTCATCGTCCATGCGATCGCCTATTCCGACAAGAACGAGCTGGCGGGCCGTTTCATCAACACCACCCGCGAGAACTTCAAGAACTCGCTCTCGATCAGCTGCTTCAGCCTGATCGATATCGGTCGCCGTGCCGAGGAACTGATGCCGAATGGCGGCTCGATCATCACGCTGACCTATGCCGGTTCCAACCGTGTGACGCCCTTCTACAACGTGATGGGTGTGGCCAAGGCCGCGCTCGAATCCTCGGTGCGCTATCTGGCCAATGATCTGGGCCCGCAGGGCATCCGCGTGAATGCGATCTCGCCCGGTCCGATGAAGACGCTGGCAGGGGCGGCCATCGGTGGCGCGCGTAAGACTTTCCGCCATACCGAAGCCAATAGCCCGCTGCGCTCCAACGCGACGCTGGAATCGATCGGCGGCACGGCAGTGTGGCTGTCGTCGGATTACGGTGCCTGCACCACCGGCGAGACCATCATGGTGGATTGCGGTTATCACGTTCTGGGTATGCCGCAGAGCGAGAACCTGTAATCGGGTAGATGGAATTGAAAAGGCCCCGAGGAAACTCGGGGCCTTTTTCATGAGGTGACGGAAACCGCAGCAACCGTTGGGAGGTTGAATTTCCCGAGGACCTGAAAAATCAGGTGGGCGCCAGGTAACAAGGCCAAGACCCTGACAGAGCCAGCTCCCTCGGAATCGGTATAGGCCACTGGAAAGACGTTCCCGTTACGAGAAGAGCAGTAACCGTCTCCCCACAGATAGGAAAGCGCGCGGGGCTTCGCAAGCCCCCTCGTTCAATCTTACGCGCTTTCGTGAGGGGGCAGGGGCTGGACTTATGTTCGCGCTTCGTTCATCCTGCAGTGCATGTCCGATATGCAGACCCTCTCCGAAATGCAGCCCGGCCAGATTCTGGCCCGTGGCATGGCGCGCGCGCTGACCGATCTGGGGCTGGCCTCGGTGCTGGAAATGCCCCTGCGCCCGCGACTGCGCGCCGATGTGATGGCGCTCTCGCGCAAGGGCGAGATCTGGATCATCGAGTGCAAATCGAGCCGTGCCGATTTCATGTCGGATCATAAATGGCAGGGCTATCTGGACTGGTGTGACCGCTATTACTGGGCCGTGGATGCCGATTTTCCGCAGGAGCTTCTTCCGGAGGAGACGGGGCTGTTCATTGCGGACGGATATGGGGCGGAAATGCTGCGCGAGGCGCCCGAGGCGCGGCTCGCGCCCGCCCGCCGGAAGGCTTTGACGCTGGATTTTGCGCGGATCGCTGCAGCGCGGCTTCAGGGCTATCGGGATCCGGCTGTGCCGGTCCTGCCCGAGGCCGCGCGCTGAGATTATTTCTTTTTCTTGCCGGATTTGCCGGAGCTGGCTTCGGAGGCGATCAGACGTGCGGCATCGGCGGCTGCGCGCAGTTCCTCGGCGATTTCCTCGGCCTCATCGGGGTCGAAATCCATCGGCAGGTCGATGCCGTCGCCTTCGAGGTAGATTCGCACCATGCCGAGATCGGTCGGGCCGATCTGGAGATTGGCACTGGTGTCGTGTTCGCTATTGATGCTCATAACGGTGCTCCGGTTGTGGCTTTGCGCGTTGCCTAGACGTGATTATTCCATGAGGCAAGGAAAATGCCAAAAACCTGTTACACCCCCCTTGCAATCCCCATTCGTAATCGGTAAATCCCGCCTCACGGTGCCGCTTTAGCTCAGTTGGTTAGAGCGCTGGATTGTGGATCCAGAGGTCCCCTGTTCAAGCCAGGGAAGCGGTACCATTTTTCAATAACTTAGCTGAAACGTCGCTCCGAGTTGTAACGGGTTGTATCCGTTTGTTGTGACGTTGTGACCGCGCCTGATTCACGTGGAACGGCGCAGTTTCACCACCTCGGCCACCGAAACATTTTTCTCTCTGATATAGCGGTCGGTCGTGCGCATGTTGGTGTGGTTCGCCTGATGTTGCAGCTGAATCGGTGTGGCGCCATGGCGCTTGGCATCGTTGATCGCACCGGCCCGCGCATCCATCATTTTCAGCTCCTTCGGCAGCCCCGCCGCCCGGGCCGCCAGCCGGAACATCCGCGCCCAGTGGTGGCGGTCGAAGGGCATCCCGTTCTTGTCGACAAAGACCGGCCCCGTGCGGTCATTGACCGGCGTCTCGTCGAGGCGCGCCCGCAGCTCGGGCACCGCGGTGAGATCGAAGACCATCGCATCCGAATCGTTGCGCTCGGTCTTGGAGGGCGTCTTGCGGATCTGGGTGAGATCCGCATCGATCATGTCCCATGTGAGCCCGTCCTGCCAGCGCCGGCCGCCGCGCATGATCCCGGTCCGCTCGTCATCCGTCGGGCGCAGATACTGCCCGCGCACATCTACCGCCCTGAGCGCGAACCACCATTGCATCATGTAGCCCGTGGCAAAGGCGCGATAGCCCAGCTCGTCGGCCTTCTCGATCACGGCGGCAATCTGCTCGGCCGTGGGCGCGATGGTGCGGGGCTTGGGGGATTTGAAGCGCGTCTTCGAGAGGATCAGCGAGAGTTTCGCCGCTCCCTCGAATTCGATCTGCACGCCGTAATTCACGAAGATCCGCAGCATGCGGAAGGAGGTGGCGATGAAATGGATGCTGCGCCCGTTCTCCTTCATCGCCTTCTCCCAGCGCCGGATCGCCGCGTAATCGGCATCCACCACCAGCATGTCGCCGATCGCGCCGCGCCAGTAATTGCCATAGTGGCGGTATTGCTCGCGGGTGTTCTGTTTCACATCGCGGATGGGCGAGATCTCGTCGCTCAGGTAGCGGGCGATGAGGTGGTGGAAGGTGCCGGGCTCGAGGCGCGTCTCGTTCTCGGCCTTCTCCATCCAGCGCACCATGTCGCGGGTCAGCTCGCGGGCGATCGTGGCGCGTTCCTCGTCGCGGTTGTCACCCGCGATCCCGGGCAGGGCAACCGGCCCCACGACATAGCCCATGCCCTGCGCGGTCTTGGTGGCGCGCCAGTAGACGCGACCTTTCGATTTGACGGTGCAGGGGGCGTAGAGCGGGTCGGACCCGTCCCAGAGCGCAGGTTTAAAACGCATTCTTTCTTTCCTTCAGTCGTTGGGCCGTTTCGGCGGGCGCCGACGCGGTCATGCCGTCGCTCACGCGGCGGCGTTTCTCGATCCATGCGATGACATCGGCCTTGATGGTGAGGCCGGTCAGCGGATCACGTTTGGGGAAGCCCTCGCGCCCGAGCTTGTCGCGATGGCTGCGGAACCAGGTGATCCGGCGGCCGAGCGTGGCCGCGACCCATTGATCCGAGCCATAGGCCGATACGGGGGCGAAGGTCGCATCCGGGGCGATGTCGGATCCGTGGAAATTGTGGTCATGTTCTCCCATCAGCGGCTTCCTTCGAATAGCAGGAGAATGGTGAGGCAGGCGGCAAAGGCCGCGCCGGCGATGATGGCGATCAGCATGCGGGGCTCAGAAGTCGATCTCGGTCGGCTCCTGCTCCTCGCGCAGCCGCCGGAGCTCCTCGGCCACGGTCCTGCGGACCATGTTGCCAAGCGCCCGCCCGCTGGGTTTCTGGGGGCTTTGCGCCTGGCGGAGGGTGGCTTGGCGCGGAGCTGTCTCCGGACGCGCGGCCAGAAGGCTCTGGGCGCTGTCCCACGGCGCGCGCGAGAGGCTCACTTGCCGTGTCGAATGTTCTGTCTTGCCCAGCCCGTCGGGGATGGTCACCGCGCGTCTGTCCTGGCGGCGCGGTTTGTCTTGTGGGGTGGCATGTGTCTGCATTGGCCGTCCTTTCGATCAAGGCAGCGGAAGCGGCGAACCGGTGAGGATATGTCGGGCAAAAGGCCGCTTGCGCCTTTCGGTCCCGCACGAGGGCGGGACGGGGTGGAGCTTGGGGCGGTGCCTCGCAGGGCGCTGGCCGAAGCCCGTAAGGGCGGGTGGTGCTGGCCCTTGTCCCGTTGCAGCACCACCCGATCTGGCCCCGTGGAAACGCCGGAAAACGCGGGGCCAAATTCTGTCAGTCCATCCCGAGTGCCTGCTTGTAGATGTCCATGATCGCCTCTTCCTCGGCGATGTCGTTCTTGTCGCGTTTGCGCAGGGCGATGATCTTCCTGAGTATCTTGGTGTCGTAGCCGCGGGCTTTGGCCTCGGCCATCACGTCCTTCTGCTGCTCGGCGATGTCCTTCTTCTCGGCCTCGAGGCTCTCGAATTGTTCGATGAACTGGCGTAGCTCGTCGCCGGTCACCTGATAGGCTTTGTCCTCGGCGGCCTTGAAATCCGCATCGGGTTTCGTCGGCGGCTTGCCCGCATTGGCGCGGCTGATGTTATGGGCCGTGCGGGCGAGAAGCTCGGGCGCCTCTGTGTCTTGGGGGATGGGCGTCATGGCGTTCACGATGGGCTCCTCGAGAAAAGGCCGGGCGGCGGCGAGCAGCGCGCCACCCGGCAGTTGGGTTGCGAGCAGTTCACAGGCAACCGATTTCAGAAGGCAGGGTTCTCGGCCTGCCATCGGGCGCAGGTGATCTGTGCCAGCGGGTCGAGATGGATCAGCAGGAACAGGATGGCGGCGCCAATGCCGAGTGCGGCCCATATGGGCGATCTCGGTCGTTTCGCTTGGTAAAAGGTCTGCATGGCGCGGCTCCATCCTGTGAGGCGGCAGGCTCATATGTCGCTGCCTTCCTTCTTCACGCTAATGGGGACTTTTGGAACGGTCAAGTGTTATTTGGGGACATATGGCCCCAAATAATATTTGCGTAATATTGAGTTTGGTTGCCAGGGTGTGTATTCAGCGTCGAGGTTGGCCTGTGGTAATCCAAGTAAAGTTAATAAGCATAGTTGATTTCTACGGCGCATTGTTCTTATTTTGTTCCCAATATTATTCGGGACGAAAATGGCAGAACTAATTGAGTTGAAAGATGTAATTGCGGTGTTGCGCGAGGTTGTTAGTCTGCCTGACGGCCCAGAGCGCGCTGGCCTGCTGCTGCAGCTCGCAAGAACTGGCGCTCCTCTGCGGATAGAGCAGCATATAAGCGAGCTAGCTCGAGACGGTCTTCAGTCAGATCGTCCGCGATGAACTCATTGAGAGTTAAGCCGAAGTATGCGGCGATCTTCACTGCGTCATCCGCATTGGTCGATGCGGTGTCGCGTTGCTTCAGCTTTTTGAGCTGTTCGTACGATACGCCCACGGCTTCGCATACCGCCCGAAGGCTGGGTTGCGAGGGGCCTCCCACGCGGGATAAAAGGGCATCACGAAAGCGCATTGTCATTGGGGACAAACTTACCGCGACAGCTTGTGCTTCGTAAGGCGTCAAAAGTCCCTTGACTTCATGGGGGCTATTGTCCCTTATTGGCATATGAAAACCGAAAGCCTCATCCTCGCGATCGAAAGTTGCGCCCGGCGTCATGGCATCGCACCCACAACGGTGGCCAAGATGGCAGCTGGAAATCATCGCCTCTACTCCCGCTTGAAAGCTGGTGGCAGTTGTACGGTTCGTATCGCGGATCGGCTGTTGTCGAAGATTGACGACATTGATCGTGAAAGATCTGGCCAATGAGGCAGGTCGGTTGCCCGCGCTTCCATGTTCTTTCATTGGGAGACGCTGGGGAAATCAAAACGCTTGCGAAGGTGACGCGATGATCCAGACGAAGATCCGCGAGGATATTTCCGAAATTCTCTCCGAACTGTTGGTGACCGATCGGGGCCCCGCGCGGTTCCAGCCGGCCTATGAGCAATTCGCGGGGCAGATGACCGATCCGGCGCAGTTCTCGCGTCGGCGCAATGGTTCGCTCGACTGGACGATCATGGATGCGATCGTGATCCAGCATGTGACCAAGTCCGATCGCATCAATGATTACATGCGCAGCCTGCGTCGCAATCAGGTGGCCATGTCGCCGATCGCCGAGGCGGCCAGCCTGATCGAGATCGCGGCCAGCATCTACAAGGAGAGCGGCGAGGCGGCCTCCGAGGTGGCCAAATGCGGCGATCAGATCGACGCGATCACCCATGCCAATGTGCTGCGCGAGCTGGAGGAAGCGCGGGATGCGGTGCTCACCGCGCTCGATCGGATCAAACGCCTGCCGCTGGCCTCGGTGCCAAATGTGGTCCGCCATGAACGCGCATGAGGATTGGGCCGCACTGGCCCGTGCCGCCAAAACGCTCGACTGGTCGGGGCCGATCACCTTCGGGGTGGATCCGGTCGAGGCCGCCAAACGCTCGGGCGGGCGGATCGTCTATGTCTCGACGCCGCTCGTCCTCGATGGGTGGCAGATCCCCGAGACCGTCGTGCTCGATGCCGCGCGTGCGGCTGCAGAGCTGGCCCGCTTCAGGGTGGGGGCGGTGTCTCCGGTGGTGCTGGGCGCCGCCTATCTCGATGCCGATATGCATCTGGGCATCCGCGATCCCAAACGGTGGGCGCGCTGGGTGGCGCCGATTCGCAACGCGTCGGGTGCGATCTGGGTGCCGGCAAGTCGCGGCTGGTCGCGTTGCCCGCAGGTCTGGGCCGATGTGCAATGGGCCGTCTCGCATGCGGTGCCCGTGATGGTCGAAGCACAGGAGACGAGGCATGGGCGTTAAGCCGGTTTTCTCGGTCGTAAGCGAGGACGGGCTGCCGGATTATCCGATCTCGGCGCTCGACCGGCTCGACAGCCATTATTTCGTGACCTTCAACCTCAAGCGCTGGCGCGGGAGCGAGTTCCGGCGCGGGGCCTATACCGATCCGGAGGTTGGGTTCTTCGGGATGGAGCTGTTCTGGGCCGCCCAGGACGAGACGCCGATCGGAACACTGCCTTGCGATGATGAAAGCCTTGCCTTCCTTCTGCGTATGCCGGTGGCGCGCTGGCGCGAGCTGAGCAGCCGCGTGGTGACGCCGCTCCACGGCTGGCAGCCGGTGCAATGTGACAATGGCCAGAGGCGGCTCGCGCATCCGGTCGTCACGGCGGTCGCGCTGGAGGCGCTGGGGTCCAAACGCCGCAATGATGCCAAACATGCGGATGACCGGATGCGAAAAAGGCTTGGCACCATCGCGGGGCATCTGGCAAAGAGCATACCGGGCGGGGCGCGGATCGCGGAAAGCGAGGAGCGCCTGAACGCGATCAGCGACTGGATCGAGGCCGCTTATCCCGGTGGCAGCGCAACGCTGAAGCGCATCCGCGAGGCGCTCGAGGATCTGTCGAGCCGTGGCTGAGCCTTCGAAAACTTCCACAAATCCTCCTGAAATCTTCCTCCGGAAGAAACAGAAATTTTTGCGGAGGATTTTGGAGCTTTTTATTTTTCCCAAAAACCGCGCCGCTGAAAGGACAAGAGAAGAAATGACAAGAAATGAAATCTTTCGGGCCGGCGCAAAAATCGACGGGCGAGCTTGTGGATAACTCGGGATCTGCTGAGAAAAGGAGAGGTGACATGGACAGTGCAGAACAGGCGGCCGGAGAGAAGCGGGTGCGGGCGGTGCTCTTCGAGCCGCTCATGCGGCTGGGGCTCGGGCGCCCCTCGACCGTGACCAAGGCGGGCTTCGAGGAGATGGTGGCGGAGGTGAGCGGCAAGCTCGCCTATATGTCCGAGATCAATCTGGCGGCGCTCAAGGAAGAGATCGCGGCCCATCCGGGCGGCACGCGCAAGGACCGGATCTGGGCGGGCCCGCAGATCCTCGATAAGGCGGGCGATATCGATCCGCCCGAGGATACCGGCAGCCCGCTGATGCGCGCGGTCTTTGCGAGCGGCATGGGGCGCGAGGCGCTGCGCGATGGCTGGGCGCCCGAGCTGCGCCGCGCGGTCAAGGACACCCGCCGCTGGCCCAATGCGTTCGCCGCTAGCCAGCTGCGCGAGAAGGCACGGGAGAACCTGCGCCGCCTGATGCTGATCGAGGAGAACATGGCCGCGGGCCGGCAGGTCTCCGATGACGACATGGCCTTCCGCCACCGGCGGCGGGCCGCAATGGAAAAATGCGAAGCAATTGCGCAACTGGCGCAGGCAGGAGACAGGGCATGAGCAAGGCAATGCGGAAGCTGAAAGTATCGATGGCGGCCTCGCCATGGGATCTGGGCCAGACGACGGCGGCGCAGCTGCGTGGCAAGACCTTCGAGAAGGTGATGGTTGTTAATCGTGAAACAGGGAAATCCGAAAACCCCGATGGGGCGATCCGTGCGCGGCGCGAGACCTGGGTGGACCGTTACGAGCGCAAGGAACAGCTCACCGCAGCACAGGCCCATGTGGCGCGGGCGCTGGCCTTTGCGGCCGAGGGCGAGCGTCAGCGTGATCCGCTGGCCGCCTTGGGTGTCGTCGATGCGTCGGGGCAGGTGGATCGGGCGGCGGCCTATGTGGATCGGCGCCGGCGTTTCCACCGGATGTGGGCCGATGTGCCGCAATTCGCCCGTCCTGTGGTCGCGCATGTGGTGCTGGGGGATGGGTCTCTGGGCAGTTTGTGCGGTGGAGGTCGGGATCAGGCGCGACATCTGGATCGCCTTCAGAGGGGCCTCGAGGCGCTTGTGGAACGGTGTCAGAAGAAAAAGGATTGACGCGGAAAACTAAAGCGTCCAGATTGGCATCATCGCAAGAGCTGCGCCCGGAACGGATAAAACCGTTGCCGGGCTTTTTCATGCGCGCTTACATGGCCTCCTTGACGCCTATCCTGATCAGCCACCAGTTCACCGGAAACGCCGTCACAAACCCGCAGAGCATGGCGATCTGCATCACGAACCAGAACTCGACCGAATTGGTCCGCAGCTCGGTGCCCAGCACCTGCGGGAAGAGCCAGAAATGGGCGATGGCCATGAAGCCATACATGCCGATCTGCCACGAGGTGAGCGAGGCGGCATCTGCTTTCACGGCCTCTTTCAGGGCTTCGCCTCTGGAGATGTCGCGCATCGGCTTGATCGCGAAATACTGGAAGGCGACACCGAAGCCGAAGGCGAGAACGAAATCGAGAACCCAGACGGCAAAGATCTTCTCGGCGAAGATCCATTGCCAGCCGAAGGCCACGGCCACTGCCGGAAGGAGGAAGGCGAGCCATTCGGCGATGATATCGCCCAAGGTGCACCCGCTGCCGCAATGGAGCGCGCCTTTGGCGACGGTTTTCATGGTCGGGCCGGACATATTGTGCCCGTGATCATGACCGTGGCCATGCTGGTGCCCGTGATGGTCGTGATGCTGTTCCGTCTTGAGCGGCGCGCGGCCCACCGACAGGTAGAAGGCCAGAACCAGAACGCTGCCGAAGAGCGCGCAGAGCGGCCAGACGAGGTTCATGATCCACATATGCTGCGGCCTCTTTCGCTCGTCCTGCGCGATCCAAATGGCGCAGACGATGGCGAGGGCAAGAGAGATGAGGGCGACGATATGCAGGGCGAGGGGCAAAGCGGGCTCCTTTTCAATGGGGACAGGGTCTCAATGGGCCCATCCCCGAAAAGTTCCGCTTCAGGCGTCACTCTGCATGTACTCGACCTCGATCTCGTTGAGGATGTCGTAGGAAGGGACCAGATCGACACCTAGATGCTCGCTCAACTCCTCATGGATGGAGAGCGCCATGCGCTTCTCCTCGATCAGCCGGTCGATGACCTCGGGGCTGGTTTCATCCTCGCCGCTCTTGGCGACCTCCTCGCTCAGATGGGTGAGTTCGGTGATCGCTTCAACCAGTCGGTGTTGCTCGTTTGTGAAGTAGCGCATCGGTACTAAGCAGACTTATCAATGGATGTTGACCAGATCTACTCACGCGCCGGTTGCGCTGTCTATTGTAAATGTCCGGACAAGTAGGGTGACCTCGCGCCCTCAGGACGTAGAAACCGATTAAAGCTTTCGAATAAACCTATCAGAGGAATAAATGAAAACTTCAGTTATTGAAAATGGCTTCCGGTGTCAGTTGCGGCGATAATGAGCGGGCTACTGATTCTCTTTCGGGCGAGAAGGGCGCGCCCGGTCCGGATGTCTTTCCAACGGCTAGAGACCGAGCGGAGGTTTCTGTTTCCAGATATCGGTAAAGTTGGCCAGAGGCGTCCGCTCCAGATCTTGGCGGACTGTTTCGAGGAGGGGCAACTCGACCTCGAGGCGCTCGCAAAGGGCGATATGATCTGCCAGCGCGACATGCTTCTGGGAGAGCAGGTGGCTGAGCGTGAGAAGCCTCTCGCTCCTGTCGGCCCCTTCCTCGGGTTCGCGGCGGGCGATGATGCTTTCCAACTCGCGGATAGATTCGACCAGCCGGCGTTGCTCGTTAAGAAAATAGGGCATACTTGCTACTGCCTCCCCATCAACGTGTGTTGATAATGGTAATCGCAACTGTCCGATGTGTCTACGTCGCCTTGCTCAAACTCGCGGCATGACCCGTGTGGGCATGAAATCAGGAGAGCCCGATGCCCAAGCCACTGCTCGACACCTCCGGCTTCACCACCGCACTCGACACGCTGGCCAAGCGCGATGTGGTGATCGCCTCGACCTGGGCGCTCAATGATACGGTGGAGGAAGCGCGGGCGCAGGTGGCGGAGCGGATGACGGTGGTCTTCGACCGGCCCACGCGGTTCACGCAGAACGCATTCCGGGTTCGCAAAGCCCGCAGCTCCGATCTGGAGGCCTCTGTTGAGGAGCGGGCGGTGATTGGCCGGCGCCATTACCTGAAGGTGCAGGAAGAGGGCGGGCCACGGGGCCAGACGGGGTTCGAGAAGCTGCTCGCGCAGAACCTCGCCTTCGAGGGGATCCTGCAGTCGGTGATCCCGGCCGAGGGCGCGCGGCTTGATGCCTATGGCAACTGGTCGACGGGCGAGCGCAATCAGGTGCTCTCGGCGCTGAATGCCCAGCGGGATCGCGCGGCCAACGAGACCACGGCCTCGCGCAAACGAAAACCCAAACGGGCGCGCTATTTCGTGCCCAAAGCGGGGCTCACGCAGGACATCTACAAGCGCGGGCCGTCGGGCATTGCCGAGCGGGTGGCGATCCTGTCGGACAAGGTGCCGGTCTATCAGAAACGCTTGGGCTTCTTCGCCGAGGCCGAGCGGATCTACGAGACGCGGCTGCCCGTAAATCTGGGCCGGACACTGACCAAGATGATCGCCAAGCGCTTCGGCTGAACGCCGTAACGCCCACGGGTCCTTCCGGGCCCATGCCCGCATGCGGGTAATTCGCACCCCGTGACGTTCACCTGTTCTGGAGTTTCCTGCAGGTGGGGTTGGGGTTGTTGTTGTTATTCTTCACCGAAGGGGTGATCCCATGGATACGCTTGTCACGCTGACGGATGGGAGCGTGCTCGATACCGCGCTCTATCCGCTGCCCGACGGGCTGTCGGATGGGGTGATGAACCGCGCGCAACTCGCCATCGCCTTCAATGTCTCCGAGAACTCGGTGACCAAATGGGTGGGTCAAGGCATGCCGGTGCTGACAGCGGGTCAGAACGGGGTGTCTTACGAGTTCCAGCTCTCGCATTGCTATGCCTGGCGCAGGACGCGGGACGAGCAGAGCCGCGCGACCAAGGCCACGCGCGATGCGCATGCGATGCAGGCCTCTCTGGCCTTCCGCAACCTCGATGAGGAGCAGGAAGAGGAAGAGGGCGGGCTGACCGCCAAGCAGCTGCGCGAATGGTCCGAGGCCGAGTATCACCGCAACCGCGTGGCCGAACAGCGCGGCGAGCTGGTGCGGGCGGCCAAGGTCTCCGAGCTTCTGGAAGATCTGATCGGGGTGGTGGCCACGGCCTTGGGCACGATGCCCGACCATCTCGAGCGCGATCTCGGGTTAGGGGTCGAGGAGGTCGCGAAGGTCGAGGCGCGGTGCGACAAGGTGGTGATGAAGATGCGCGAGCGGATCGAGCGCTCGATCCTTGGCACGGGCGCGGTGGAAGATCTGGCGGAGTACCGTCAGGACGAGATGGGGCTTTAGGATATGGTCGAGATGATGGATCGCGGGGCGTCGGTGCTGAACATCCCGCCGCTGCCCGCCTGGACGCAGCCGCGCGAGCTCCTCGCCGATGCGCTGCCGCTTCTGGATCCGCCCTCGCGGATCTCGGTGACCGATGCGGCCGAAGAGTTCATGCAGGTGCCGATCGGGACGGACTGGTCTTTGTTCGACCGCTCGGTTGCGCCCTATATGGTCGAGCCTGCCGATATCACCCAGTCGCGCAAGTTCAAATCGGTCTGTTTCGTGGGGCCATCGCAATCGGCCAAGACCACGATGCTGATCACGGTGGCGGTGCATTCGGTGATGTGCGCGCCGGCACCGGTGCAGATCATCCATATGTCAAAGCCCGATGCGGATGCCTGGGTGGAAGAGAAGCTCGACCCGATGATCGAGCATAGCCGCAGGGTGCGCGAGCGGCTGGGACGGGCGCGTGATGACAGCACCTTCTCGCGCAAGCGCTTCAAGGGGATGCGGCTGACCATCGGCTATCCGGTGGCGCGCCAGCTGTCGTCGCGCTCGCAGCGGCTGGTGCTCCTGACCGATTACGATCACATGCCGCAGGTGCTGGGCCCAAAAGATGCGCCCGAGGGCAGCCCCTACGGGATGGCGCGCCAGCGGATCCGGACCTTCATGTCGCGCGGCTGCGTGCTTCTCGAGAGCACACCGGCCTTTCCGGTGACCGACGAGACCTGGAAGGCGGGGAGCTCGAACCCGCATGAGCTGCCGCCCGTCTCGGGCGGGATCGTGCGGATCTATAACGAGGGCACGCGGGGGCGGTTCTATTGGGAGTGCCGCGAGTGCGGAGAGCTGTTCGAACCGCACTTCAAGCACCTGCGCTATGACAACACGCTCGAGCCTGCGGTGGCGGGCGCCAGGGCGGAGATGGGCTGCCCGCAGTGCGGCACGCTTTACAGCCATCGCCACAAGAACGAGATGAACCGCCAGATCCTGAAGGGGCGCGGCGGCTGGCTGCATGAGGGCACGACCGTTGGCGCGGATGGCAAACGGGCGCTGGTCACGATCGATGATCCGGATCTGCGCGCCACCGATGTGGCGAGCTATTCGCTCAACGGGGCGGCGGCGGCCTTTGCCAGCTGGGAAGGGATCGTGACCTCTTATGAACTCGCGCTCCGGCAGGCCGAGCAGTTCGGCGATTATACCGAGCTGAGCCGCGTCTACTTCACCGAGCGCGGCGAGCCCTATGTGCCGCATGGGTTGCAGATCGAGGGCGAGCTGACCACCACCATGCTCTTCGAGCATGCGGTGCGGCTCGATCGCAGGACCGCGCCCGGCTGGACGCGCTTCATCACCACTTCGGTCGATGTGCAGGGCAACCGCTTCGAGGCGCTGGTCATGGCCTGGGGCGCGCAGGGCGAGCGGGTGATCATCGACCGCTTCGCGCTGGCGCAACCGCCGGAAGGGGCACCACGGGCCAAAAACGACGACGGCGAGTTCCGTGCCCTCGATCCCGGCCGTTATGCCGAGGATGCAGGGGCTCTCACCCAACTCGCGGGCCGCACCTATCCGGTCGAGGGCCAGCCCTGGGCGCTCGCCCCTTGCGCGGTGGCGGTGGACTTCAACGGGCCTGCGGGGTGGTCGGATCATGCCGAGCGCTTCTGGCGCGGGCGGCGCAAGGCGGGCGAGGGGGAGCGGTGGTTCCTCTCGATCGGGCGCGGCGGGCCGAACCTCTCGGACCGCGTCTGGTATGCCGCCCCCGCGCGGGGCTCAAAAGGCCGCAAGGCCCGTGCGGTCCGGCTCCTCAATATGGCCACCGACCGGCTGAAGGATTCGGTTCTCGCGGCACTGGGGCGTTTCGAGCGGGGTCCGGGGGCGCAGCATACGCCCGACTGGCTCGAGGAAGAGCATCTGGCCGAACTGCTGGCGGAGCGCCGTGGCCCCAAGGGCTACGAGCTGAAGGCCGGCGTCAAACGCAACGAGACGCTCGATCTCTCGGTGCAGGCGCTGGCTTTGGCCGAACATAAGGGCCTGAGCCGGATCAACTGGGAGGCCCCGCCCGATTGGGCGGTGCTGGGCGTGGCCAATCCCTTCGCGCTGCGGCTGGTGCCCGAGGCGTGCGAGGCACCCCAACCGGACGCAGCCGAACCAGGTCAAGAGACAGAACCGGAGGCGGCGGGTGATCCCGACGCGCCTTCCTACACACCGCGCCCGCAGCCTGCGGGCATGGGCATCAGATATCTTCGGAGACGTTAGAGATGGCTTGGACAGCATCCGCAAGGAGATACTCATGAAAATTATCCTGCGCTTGCGCGCTACGCGCCATTTAAGTGAGCAGCAGGTGCTTACCGCTGCCCGTTTTGCCAAAGACCCTAACCGTTTCCGTCTCGCACCTACAGGCTTCAGGCTCTTGCATGATGTGATTCTTAAAGGGACACCGCTCGAACAGATCGAACAACGTCGAGGTTGGTCCGCGCGCTCTGCTAAGATCGTGCTCTCGGTGCTTTTGCATATGATCGAGGAGACAGAGGGCACCTTCTGGTCGGAAGAACTCGAGGGCAGCGCCGAGGAGATGCTGGCCTATCTCAAGGGTGAGGATGATTACGAGCTTCTTGAGATTCAGAACGGCTTAGGGCTACAGGCCATGCCTGCCCGTATTTTACAAATCCTGATCCATGCGCAGGGGCCTGTTTCGGGCGAGACGCTGGCGCGCCGGATCGAGACGCGCTGTCGCACGGAGGTGAGCGATAAGGCTATCAAGGTCCATATCGTGCATATCCGGGCGGCCCTGCCCGCAGATCTGAGCATCAAGACGCATATCGGTTTCGGCTACGAACTGCAGCAGGCGGGGCGCAAGCCTTCGGCTGAGGCAGCGCTTGGCGCGCTGCAAAGCACCTGACATAAAGAAAGGAGACGTTAGAGATGGCTTGGACAGTAGCTGACATCACCCGCATGGAGCGGGCCATCGCGACCGGTGCGCGGGTGGTGCAGATCAATGGCGAGCGGGTGGAATACCGCACGCTCGACGAGATGCGCGCCACGCTGGTGATGATGAAAGACCAGCTCTCGGGGGCCAGACCCGGGGCGTTCCAGGTGACCTATCCCAAGACCCTGCGGGGGCTCTGAGACCGATGAACCCGATCGACCGTGTGGTGACCTTCTTCAGTCCTGAAGCGGGTCTCAAACGCATGCGCGCCCGCAAGGGGGCCGCGCAGCTGATGAACTATGACGCCGCCTCGCGCGGGCGGCGCACCTATGGCTGGAAAGCCCCGGGCTCTTCGGCCGATGCGGCGGCCTTCGGTCATCGCGCCCGCCTGCGCAATCTCTCGCGCGATATGATCCGCAACCGCCCCTATGCGGCGCGGGGGCGCGATGTGGTGGTGGCCAATGTGGTGGGCGAGGGGATCACGCCCTCGATCCGCATGGAGGGCGGGCAGAGCAAGGGGCAGGACAAAACACGGGTGGAGGCGGCGCTCCAGCATCTCTTGACCCCCGATATCGATGCGCTTGGCGAGTATGATCTCTTCGAGATGCAGGGGATCGTGATGTCGACGGTCTTTGCCGATGGCGAGGTGCTGGTGCGTCGGCGCATGCGCAATCCGCGCCATGATCCGCAGCTGCGACTGCCCTATCAGGTCGAGCTGATCGAGGCCGATTACCTCGATATGACGGTGCAGTCGCATGGTAAGAACCTCGTGGTGGAGGGGATCGAGTATGGTCCCACCGGCGCGATCGAGGCCTATCACCTCTATAACGAGCATCCGGGCGCCGTGCAGAACCGCAAGGCTCTCAGCTCCACGCGGGTGCATTGGTCCGACATCCTGCATATCCGCCGCTTTGATCGCGCGGGCCAGCTGCGCGGTGTGCCGTGGCTGGCGCCCGTCATGATGACGCTGGGCGAGTTGGGCGATTATCAGGAGGCGCAGATCCTCAAGCAGAAGATGGCCGCGCTGATGGCGGTGGTGATCGAATGGGAGGATGCGGCCACCCGTCCGGCCAATGCGGGCGCGGGGCTCGAGGAGCTGGCCCCGGGGGCGGTGGTCAACCTCCCCGCGGGCGCAAAGCCCAACTTCACCACCCCGCCGAGGATCGACGGCTATGACGAGTTCATGCGCCGCGGCCTTGGCATGGTCGCGATGGGTCTGGGCATCAGCTACGAGGCGCTCGCGGGCGATCTGAAAGGGGTGAACTTCTCCTCGGGCCGGATGGGGCGGATGGAGATGGACCGGCTGATCCGCATGTGGCAGCGCGGGCTGATGATCGGGCAGTTCTGCCGCGGCATGGAGCGCTGGTTCCGCGAGGGGCTGGCGGTCAAGGGGGCGGCGCTTCCTGCCTTCACCATCGACTGGACACCGCCCCGGCGGATCCTCGTCGATCCGACCAAAGAGATCCCCGCGATGATCGAGGAGGTCGAGGCGGGGCTGAACTCGCGCCAGCGCACCCAGCGCGAGCTGGGGCGCGATCCCGACACGATCCGCGCCGAGCGGGCGCAGGACCACGCGGCAGACGCGGCGGCAGGGCTTGATCCGATCCAGCCCAAAACGGCCTCGGGCACACAGAGACAGGAGAGAGATGATGAAGGCGAGTGACCTGATCGTGGGCGGCGAGCTGATCCTGAGCGGGACGGTGCTGCTTGATGACTATGCGGGCTATATGCTCGAGAGCGATATCTTCTTCGCGCCGCGCATGGTCCGCGAGGCCCTGCAGATCATGGGCGAGGGGCCGGTGACCGTTCGGCTCAATTCGGGCGGCGGCCATGTCTGGGCGGGCGAGCAGATCCGCGCGATCCTCGCGGCCCATCCGGGCGGGGCGACCATCGTGGTCGAGGGGCTTGCGGCGTCGGCCGCCTCGCTTCTTCTGATGGCGGGGACCAAGCGGGTGATGTCGCAAGGCTCGCAGCTGATGATCCATGATCCGTCGGGCTTCGTGTTCGGGACGGAAGCCGAGATGCGCCGCGAGGCCGATGTGATCGGGGCCTCGGCCAATACCTATGCGGCTGTCTACGCGAGCGCCTCGGGCAAGACGTCTGACGAGGTCCGCGAGATCATGAAGGCCGAGACCTGGTATGGCCCCGAGGAGGCCGTGGCGCAGGGCTTTGCCGACGGGATCGCGGGCGAGGACAGCACCGCTGCCACCTCCAGCCTGACAAGATTTGCCACGATGGAGGCCGCGCGAGCGGCCTTCATGAGCGCAGGTGCCAGCTTCGAGCAGCTCCTGTCCCGTGTTCCCCAAATGCCCAATGTAAAGGAAGCAACCATGACGACCCCGAATACCCAGACCCAGGCGCCGCCCGCACCGCAGGCACCGTTGATGAGCACCCCGCCGCAAACGCCGCTCGCACCAGCACCGCAACCGGCCCCCCGGATGGCCACCCCGCAGCCCGATCCGGTGGCGGCCGAGCGGGCGCGGGTGAAGGGCATCCGCGAGATGGCCGCGCCCTTCCTGAGTTCGGGCCGGCTGATGCAGGCCGATATCGATGCGCTCATCGATGATGGCACGGCGCTCGTTGATGCCGGCACCCGCTTCATGGCGCAGATGGCCTCCGCTGAAGCGCCCTCGCGCAGTCATTCTCCCGCCCGTATCACTCGCGACGAGACCGACACCCGCATGGAGGGGATGATCGGGGCGCTGATGAAGAAGACCGACGGGCCGGCGGCCGAGTATCGCGGGCTGCGGATCAAACGCATGGCGATGGATCTGGGCGGGGCCACGCGCGGCTATGATGAGGCGGCACAGGTCAAGCGCGGCATGATGGCCACCACCATGACCGGCGGGGCGCTCGGCGTCAGCGATTTTGCCTATATCACCACCGAGGTGATGAAGCGCACGCTCCTAGCCGCCTATCAGCGTCGCGCGGCGAGCTGGCAGCTGGTGACCGGTGCGCCGATCTCGGCCGCCGATTTCCGCGAGCTGCATGCGGTGCGCTTCGGCGGTGACTTCCAGCTCAAACCCGTGGGCGAGAATGGCGAGTATAAACAGGCCCGTCTCGTCGATGAGGCCGAGGGGCTGAAGGTCGAGCGCCGTGGCCGCACGATCAACCTCACCTTTGAATCGGTGATCAATGACGATATGGGCGCCTTCCAGCGTATCCCGACCGAGTTCGCCACTGCCGCGCGGCTGATGGAAAGCTCCATGGTCTGGACGCTCTTCCGCAATAACGCCAAGCTCAAATCCGATGGTAAGGCGCTCTTCCATGCCGATCACGGCAATCTCGCGGGCACCGCAGCGGCGATCTCGGTCGCTTCGATTGCCGCCGCGCGCAAGGCGATGTGGGAGCAGCGGGCGTTCGGCTCGAAAGACAGCGATGACTTCCTCTCGATCGAGGCCGACCGGCTGATCGTGCCGCCCGCGCTCGAGATGGTGGCGGGGCAGTTCATCACCACGATCACCCCGGCCAAGACGGCGGATGTGAACCCGTTCTCGAACTCGCTGACGCCCTCGACGGTCGGGCATCTGGGCGCCGCGGCCGGTGGCTCGGATACCGCTTGGTATCTGGTCTCTTCCGACATGCCGCCGATCCAGCACGCCTATCTCGAGGGCTATGAGGCCCCGACGGTGGAGACGCTCGACGGGATGAACCCCGATGTGGTGACGATGAATGCCCGCCACATCTTCGGGGCGGCGGCGGTCGAGTATCGCGGGACCTATAAGAATGCGGGCGCCTGATCGGGCGTGAGGCAACGAGACTGACCTGACGAACGGGCGCCCTTTGTGGCGCCCGTCGTCATTTACGACCCATGCGAGAAGGAGATCGCGATGAAGACATATGTGCAAGCGGGTGAGAACATCACGCTGACGGCGGAGGCCGCAGTGGCCTCGGGCCAGCTGGTGAAGATCGGGGCCATCACGGGGGTGGCGCAAGGCAAGGCGGCAACCGGAGAGCCCGTCACGCTGATCCGGCGCGGCGTGTTCGAACTGCCCAAGACCTCGGCGCAGGCATGGACGGTGGGCGCCAAGATCTATCTGGCGGCCGCGGGCGATGTGGTGACCACGGTGGCCTCGGGCAATAGCCTTGTGGGCGTGGCGCTGGAGGCGGCGGATGATCCGTCCGAGATCGGCATCGTGCTCCTTGATGGCACGATCCGGTGACGGGTGTCTTTGCCGGCATGGCAGGGGTGCTGAGCGCGGCCTTTGGCGATGTGGTCACCTACATGCCCAAAGGCGGGGCCCCGCGCGAGATCCAGTCGATCTTCCGCGCCGCCCCCATCGAGATCGAGGGCGCAGACGGCACCCCGATCGTGATTGCCGCGCCCACATGGCGGGTCAGCCGCGATCTGGTGCCGGAGCTCGCCCGGGACGACCGGATCGATCCGGGGCAGGGTAAGATCTATCGCCTCGCCACGATCCACCCCTCGGGCTCACCTGCCGCAGATGCGCTGATCCTCTGCGAGCTGAAGGAGGTCTGACATGAGCCGGACGCAGTTCCGCGAGCTGGCCAAAGCCGCGCTCGCGAGCGCCCCCGACCTTGCGGGCGTCACGCTGGTCTCGGCCTGGGCGGGCAACTTCTCGGCCACTGACCTACCGGTGATGGGCGTGGCCACCCCGCGCGAGCGGGGGAAGCCTGGCACGCTCGCTTCCTTCGAGCGGGAGGTGCTCCTGCAGGTGGTGATCAAGCGGCTCGGGGCCGATGATCTGGAAGACCAGCTCGACCGTGATGCCGAGGCGATCAAGGCGGCGGTGATGGGGGCGTTTGGGGGCCAGCGCGTGACCCTCATGCCCGAGGAGGTCACCACAACGCTTAATGGCGAGGGCGAGTCGGTGATCGGCACCGCCGTCGTCAGCTTCACGCTCCAATATCTCAAACCCCTGCGCCGGTAAGGCGCGGGGATCCTTCCTCACAACAAAGGAGCTTCGCAATGCCGAAGGTCAAGAATACCGGGTCGAGCGATCTGACCCTGCCGAGCGGGCATATCCTGCCCGCTGGCAAAGAGACCGAGCTGCCGCAGGCCGTGCTCGATCTGATCGATAACCGCAATGTGCTGGGCGGGCGGATCCGCTCGGGCGCGATCATCATAGCGGCGGAGGCGAAAGCCGCCAGCGCCACCCCCGAGAAGAAAGGCTAACCCATGACCCAACGCACCTATATTGGCGCCACCGTTGAAGTGGCCGAAGGCAAACCCGCCACGCTCGATGCGGCGGGCTTTGGCGCCCTCACCGGCTTTGCCGAAGTGGGCGAGATTACCGAGTTCGGCGAGATCGGGGACACCTCGGAGGACACCACCGAGACCACGCTCAAGGGCCGCACGCTGCACGTCAACGGCGCGCTCGATGGCGGGACCTGCGACTTCACCTTCCTGCTGACCGGCGACACGGATGCGGGGCAGGAGATCCTCAAGGCCAAGTCTAACACCAATGAGGATGTCTCGGTGAAGATCACCGATCCCGATGGCGAGGTGATCTACTTCCACACCAAGGTCGCCAATATCCGCGACCGCTCGCGCACGGCCTCAACCGCCAAGGGCATGACTGGCCAGTTCCGCATCAACTCGGCGCTCGTGCGCGTCGCGGCCTAAGCCACACGAAGAGATCTCCGGCGCTTAAGGGTTGCCGCCGGAGCCGGGCGGTTGCGGGCGTGGTTCACCCGCAGCCGCCCTTTTGCTTGAACCCGAACCCTGAAGGATAAACCCATGGACTTCACCAAATTCGACAGCCGCTCGGCCGCTGACAAACCCGCCCGCCTGCATCTGAAAGACCCCGCCTCGGGCGAGGAGCTCTTTGCCGATGAGGCGCGGACCAAACCCTGCGTGGTGCTGGTGCGCGGCACCGAGAGCCGCGCCGTGCAATCGGCCCTGCGCGCGGTCCAGCGCGCCAAGCTGAAGGACAAGCCGAAGAAGGAAAGCGAGGAGGCCCGCACCCTCGAGGATCTCCATGCCCAGATGGTCGATGGCGCAGTGCCCCTGATCACCGGCTTCGAGAATATCGCGCGGGGGGAAGCGGCACTGACCACCTCCGAGGACGATCTGCGCTGGTTCCTGAACCTGCAGATGATCAACGGCCAGGAGGGTGAGAAGAGCTTTGCCGAGCAGGTGCTGGCCTTTGCCTCCAAGCGCGAGAGCTATCTGGGAAACGCAAACGCGCGCTGATCGCCTATGCCCGCCAGCTGGGCCATCTCCACTCCACACCGAAATCGTGGAAAGAGACCCGGCTGGCCTTCGCCGAGCGCATGGGCCGCCCCCTCGGGCTGCCTGAACTCGATGCCGGACGCTATCTGGTCGAGGCGATGATCCGCCTCGATCCGGTCCGCTCCACCGGCCTCGATCTGCGCGCCACCGACTGGCCCGAGATCAGCGCCTTCATGCAGGCCACAGGGCGGATCACCGAAGGCTGGGAGGCGGAACTCCTCTTCGAGATGTGCGCGGGGTATTTTGCGGCACGGCAGGCGGGGGAGGATCCGTTGGCCGTGGGGAGATGTGCTAAAACTGCCTAGTTTTACGCCAATTCACTTGAGACCTTCAGCATTCCTCTACGGCCAGAGGCTGGATGCTCTTGCTCGTTTGACCGCTCAGCCTAGCTCGAAACTGGAATGTTGTCGCATGCCGCAGACGGCAATTCGTGGGAGGTCACGGAAATGTCCAATGGAACCGGGAAGTGGTTTAGCAGTACGAAAGGCTTCGGCTTTATCGAGCCTGACGATGGAGGAGGGCATATATTCGTCCATGCGTCAGCGCTGGAGCGCGCGGGGTTGCTCGGTCTGAGAGACGGTCAGAAAGTCAGCTTTGATATCGAGACTGACGGCAACGGCCGTACGGCCGCAACCAATCTGGTGCAACTATGAGTACTTCTGACGATTTTTTCCAGAAGGTGGAGCGGACCGAAGTCATCGCGACGAAACTGCCAGTATCTGGCGCGATGGAGACAAGCCACGCCGACGCTGAGAGCATGCTGAGCGACGCTGCGCGTGTCCGCGACAAAAAGCGCATCAGAACCGATGCATCTTTCAAGGTCCTCCAAGCGGAGGAGCTCAAGAATCGCTCCGAGAAAACTGCGCGGCTTAAAGCGGCGAGACTTGCCCGCGACGCAGCGCGTTAACGAGCCAGGCTGCTGAGCCGTCTGGGCGTTCTTCAAAGATTTACAAGATCGCTGCCTCGCGCGGCACTAACCCCAAGGGGCGGACCTCACGGTCTGCCCCTTTTTCCATTCAAAAGAGGTGTGCCATGGCGATGGGCCAGATGGGTGCGATGCAGGCGAGGCTCGGGCTGGACCTGAGCCAGTTCCAGTCGGGGGCGCGGGCGGCGAGTGCCGAGGCGCAGAAGATGGCGGGCAATATCAATCAGGCCTGGGCGGGGGTGCGCAATTCGGTGGAGGTGAAGGCCGCACGGTCGTTTGACCAGCTCCGCGCCTCGATCGATCCGGCCTTTGCGGCGAGCCAACGCTACGGCGAGATCCAGCGTCAGGTGGCGGGGTTTGTCGAGAGCGGGGTGGCGAGCCAGCGCGCGGCCAATCAGGTGCTCGAACAGGCGGCCGCCAAGTATCTGGGCGTGGCGAGTGCATCCGATCGGGCAGCACAGGCTGCGCGGGCGGGGGAGGCGGCGCAGGCGGAGGCCGCGCGCACGGCCCAGAATGCTGCGCGGAGCTACGAGAGCCTGCGGGCCTCGGTCGATCCGCTTTATGCCAGCTCGCAGCGCTACAGGCAGGCGGTGGAGGTGCTCAATGCCGCACAGGCGGCGGGGGTGATCGATGATCGCGCGCGGGCCAATACGCTGCGGCTCCTGGGCGAGCAGCTCTCGGCCACAAGCGGCGTGATGCAGCGCACGGGCGGGATCTCGGGGCGGATGTCCTCCGCCTTCTCCAATGCCTCCTTCCAGGTGCAGGACTTCTTCGTGCAGATCGCAGGCGGCACCGATGTGATGCGGGCCTTTGCGATGCAGGCGCCGCAGCTGCTAGGGGCTCTGGGCTTCTCGGGGAAGCTCGCGATGATCGGGAGCGCCTTGGGCACGCTGGTGGCCGTGGGCGCGGTGGTGCTGCCGATGCTCGGGGATTTTGGCCGCAAGGCCAAGGATATGGGCGAGGCGGTCGATGATCTCGAGGGCTCGCTCGGCGATCTGCGGTCTGCCCTCGATGTGGCGGCGATCCCGATGGCCGCCCTGCGCAAGGAGTTCGGGCTTAATGCCGAGGCCGCGCGGGAGATGAACCTCGCCATGCTCGATCTGGCACAGCTGAAGGCGATGAATGACCTCGATGCCTCGACCGCGGCGTTGCGCACCCGCTTCGCCGATCTCGTGGCGCAGGTCGACCAGTTCGATGCGGCGACCCGTCAGGCCGGCGGCGCGTTGCGCGATGACTTCCTGACCATGGCGCAGACCAGCATCCGCCAGCTGCAGAGCCAGTTCGGGTTGACCATCATCGAGGCGCGCGGCGTGGCCGATGCGCTGGCCAAGATCAACTCCGGCGATGTCGATCAGGTGGCGGCAGGGGCCAAGGATCTGACACAGGTGCTCATGGCGGTGAAGGATAGCGCGGGCCGCATTCCGCCTGATCTGCAGGAGGCGGCCTCGGCGGCCGCCCAAACGGCGATCGAGGCGCTGCGGCTTGCGGGCTATGCCGAGCAGGCGGAGAAGATCGCGGCCAATCTGCCGGTGGGGCTCAACAGTGCCGCCGATGCCGCGCAGCGTCTGGCCTCGGCCATGGCGGCGGCCACCGGCTTCTCGGCCAATCTCGATGCGCAGATCAGGACGCTCGATGTGCAGATCGAGGCCACGCGCAACAAGCAGAATGTGGCCAATGCCACGCGGATCGCGGGGCTCGAGCTGGAAGCACAGGCGCGGCGCGATGCGGCGGTGGCCGCCGGCGAGGATGCGCTGGCCGCCGATGCGCGGCTCGCCATTGATCAGGCGCAGATCAAGACGATGTCCGACAAGCTCGCGACGCTCGATCAGCTGACCGCGGCGCAAAAGGCGTCGACCAAGGCGGGCACGGCAGGGCTGAAGGCCGCGCAAAAGCTCGCAAAGGCGCAGGCGAAAGAGGCCGAGCGCTGGCGCGATCTGATCGATCCGATGAACCGCTATCGCCGCGAGCTGGGCGAACTCAACACTCTGGCGAAGGAAGGACTCCTCACGCCCGAGGAAGTGCAAAAGGCCATGGCGCAGCTCAATGCCGATCTGGCCGATAGCCTGCCGCTGGTGGGCGAACTGACTGACACGCTGGTCGACGGGCTTTTTACAGGGTTCCGGACCACATTGGGGAGCATTGGCGATATGTTCAAAACCTGGCTCAAACAGATGATCGCGATAGCGGCCAAAAACCGCATTCTGGTGGCGATGGGCGTGACGGGTGCGGGGGGCGTGGCCGGCACGGCCGCGGCGGCCGCAGGCTCCGCGGCAGGCGTCATGCCCGGCGGCCTCGGGTCGATCGCGACCAGCGGGCTTGGGCTTGCCGGCACGTTGGGCTCGCTGGGGTCTGCGGCCTTTTCGGGGGCGAGCGGGCTCGTGACCAGCCTCACCGGCGCAGGCGGTGGCCTCGGCGCGGCGGGCAGCTATCTCACGGGCGTGCTGGGCGGGGCGACCTCGAGCCTCACGGGCTTTGCGGCGGCCGTGGGCGCGATCGCGCTGCCGGTGGCGGCGGTGGGTTTCCTGATCTCGGGGCTCATCGGCAAGACCAAAGTGCTTGATACCGGTATCCGCGCGCTGATTGGCGGAAGCGATGTGACGGTGCAGACCTATGAACGGATCGAGAAGTCGAAGTTCTGGGGGCTCTCCAAATCGAAGCGCACGAACTACAGCGCGGCCTCGAGCGAGATCGCGGATCCGATCCGGCAGGCCGTCTATGGCGTGCAGGACAGCATCGCCGCTGCGGCTTCGGCGCTCGATATCGGGGCGGAAGCTTTCGACGGCTTCGCCTATGAGCTGAAGTTTTCCACCAAGGGGCTCTCGGAAGACGAGGCGCTGGAGGTGCTGCAGGACAGGCTCACCGGATTGGGCGATGCCTATGCCGGGCAGATCGAGGGGCTCGAGGCGTTCTCGGCCTCGGGCGAGGGGGCGATGGAGACCATCAACCGTCTGGCCTCGGCCCTGCAAACGGTGAATGCCGCGATGGATACGCTGGGCAATGCCTTCCGCGCCACAGGGCTGGTCGGCGCCGATATGGCCAGCCAGCTGACGCAGCTCTTCGGCGGCGATGAGGCCTTCGGCACGGCGGTGACCTCCTATTATAACGCCGTCTATTCGGAGAGCGAGCGTCTGGCCACGCTGACCCGCCAGACCAGTGAGGCGCTGGCGGAGATGGGCCTCGCGATGCCGGCCTCGCGCGATCAATACCGGGCGCTGGTCGATGCGATGGATCTGACCACTGCAGGCGGGCGGGAGCTCTGGGCGACGCTGGTCGGCATGGCCGGCGTCTTTGACGAGATCCTGCCGCAGGTGGCCTCCTTTACCGCGCAGATCGAGGCGCTCTCCGGGCAGGTCTCGACCTCGCTCGACGGTGCGATCACCGCCTATACGGCCGCGCAACAGGCCTCGGCACAGGCCGCGACCAACTGGTATAAGGCCGCTGACAGTATCGCGGAGTTCGTGGCCGAGATGCGGGGCACCTCTTCGGCGATGACCTCGCCGCAATCGGCACTGGCCTTCTCGGCTGCGCGCTACCAGTCGACGCTGGCCTCGGCCAGGGCGGGGGATCTCGATGCCACAAGCGGGCTGACCGGCGTGGCGCAGACCTATCTCGATCGCGTCTCGGCCACGGCCACCAGCGCGCTCGATGTGGCCCGCGCTCAGGCGCGCGTCGCCTCGGATCTGGGGCAGGTGGAAGGGATCGCCCAGATCGAGGGGGCAAAGTCCGAGGCCATCGCGAGCCTCACACAGGCACAGGTCGATCTGATGACCGAGGCACGGGACTATCTGGCGGCCGGCAATGCGCTCAGCGAGGAGCAGATCGATATGTTGCAGGTGCAATTGGGCGATCTCGACAGCGCCATCACGGCGGCCGCGGCGATCAACTATGCCAGCCTGCAGAAACAGATCGATCTGGCCATCGATGTGGTCGAGGACGCGAAGATCCCCGATTACCTGAAGGCGATGCTCTCCGACAGTGCCTCGGGCGTGACCCGCTATGTCGACTTCATCACCCGATCCGACCTCTCGGCCGACCAGAAATGGCTCGCACTGACGGGGGCCTCGGAACATGTAAAGACGATCAGCCTGATCGCGGATCAGGGGCAGATCAGCGGGGATCTACTCGATCTGGCGCTCACCTCGGCCGATACGCTGGTCAAGACCATCAGCTATATGTCGGGAACGTTGCTGCCCGCGGACCTGCAGGCGCTGGCGCTCGAGGATGCCTCGAGCCTTCTCAAATCGATCCGCTGGGTCGCGCAGAGCCTGCCGGCGGATCTGCGGGCGATCGTGTTCAACGATATCGACGCGCTCGACAAGGTGATCAACTTCCGCGTCGGGCAGTCGGTCCCGGGCTCCGTGCAGAAGCTGGCCCTGGGCGAGGCGGAGGAGTTCCGCCGGATCCTCGATCTGGTCTCGGGCAAGCTGGTCTCCTCTCGAGTGCAGGCGCTGGCGCTCGACGATCCGACGGGCTTCCGGCGCAGCCTGTCCATTGTGGCCGGCGCACTGCCCTCGGGGCGGGTGCAATCGCTCGCCCTCGATGCGGCCAAAGCCTTCACGCGTGTGCTCGACTTCCAGCTCGGGCGCACACCGCAGGCGAAAGTCTGGTCTCTGGCGCTGGCCACGACCTCCAAGCTGCAGAAGACAGTGAACCTGCTGACGGGCCGCACGCTCGATGCCGAGACCATGCGGGTGGCGCTCGCGGGCAATAGCGAGCTGGCGCGGGTGGTCAACGTGGCGCTGTCCTCGAAAGCCGATGCACGGGCGGTCAGACTCGCACTCGGCAATCTCGGCGCCTATGCGGTGACGGTGAATGCGGCCTTTGGCAAAGGGATCACGGCAGATCTGCGTAAACTCGTCTTTGCCGGGCAGGGCAGCTATGCCGCGATGATCGAGGCGGCCTTCTCGAAAGGGCTCACTGCCGATCAACGCCGGATCCTGCTGGCGCAGCAGGGCGGCTATATCGCGCAGATCACAGGGGTGCTGGCGGGCAACCAGTCGGCGCAGATCAAGGCGCTGCTGCTGAACGCCAATACCTCGGCTGCGCGGGCGATCACCATCCGCGCGGCCTTTGCCTCGAACCTGACCTCGGACCAGCGGGCGGCGCTCTCGAGCGCGGCGCTCACCGTCTCGCGCATCATCGCCGGCACGGTGCGGCTGGGCTCGCTCTCGGGCGACCAGATCCGCATGCTCAGGGCCGCGAGCGGGACACTCACCCGCACGCTCAAAGGCACGGTCGATCTCTCGGGGCTCACCGCCCAGCAGAAGAGCCTGCTGGCAGCCGTCTCGGGGGCGAGTGCGGGGAGGATCACACTGGGCGGATCCTTCCGCTTTGACCCGAGTTCGGCCTTCGCGAGCCTGATGACCAATTCGGTCAAGGCACCGATGGAGGCCGCGCGGGCCAGCATGGTGGGGCTGCGTGCGAGCTTAGGTAGCCTTTGCAGCGCAGTGATTGCGCAGAGCGATCTCCTGAAGGCGCAGCAGAAACAGGCGCAGGTGGCTGCGGCACAGGCGAGCTATGACAGCCTGATGGACCAGCTGGCAAACTTCACGCCCGATCAGGCGGTGGGGGCGCCAAGCAAGCTCTCGACCTGGTCCTCGGGCGGTCTGGCCGCGCTCGCCTCCTATCAGGTGGGCAACAAGACCTTCAGCGCGCAGGACACCAGAAAGCAGCTGGTCATGCTCGACCGGAAGGAGGATCGGGCGACCTATAACGCCATCGTCGCCCAGCTCAACACCACGGCCTATGAGAAGGCGATGGCCTATGCCACCCGCCTCAATGATGCGGCGGCCGCGAGTGACCTAAAAGAACAGGCGCTCGAGACCTCGCTGCAGGAGGCGGCCCGCGCGCTGCGTGATCTCGGCGTCGATATCGAGATCCCGCAATTTGCCCGCGGCGGCCATCACGCGGGCGGGCTCAGGCTCGTGGGCGAGAAGGGTCCCGAGATCGAGGCCACGGGGGCGAGCCGGATCTGGTCGGCCGATCAGACCCGCCGGATGCTGTCGGGTGGAGGCGGGCAGGGGGGCGATCGCGCGGAGGATGCCCTGTTGCGCGCCCTGATCGCCGAGATGCGCCAGCTGCGCGAGGAAACCCGCCAGCTGCAGATGAACGGCAATAACGATCTGCGCAAGCTGTGCATGATCGAAGAACGGCGGGAGGCCGAGATGCAATGACCCAAGCCCTGATGATCATCCCCGTGCCTTTGGGCGCGGGGAATATGCAGGCCTCGAATGTGGCCGAGGATGACTATGCCGCATGGGCCTCGGGCACCTCTTATGCGGTGGGCGATCGGGTGATCCTGACCGCCACCCATCGCATCTATGAGGCCCTCGCCCCGGGATCGGGGGTGCATCCGGTCTCGGGCACCAATGCCGGCGATTACTGGGTGGAGGTCGGCTCGACCAATCGCTGGCGGGCCTTTGACGCCACGCTGGGGCAGGCCACCACGCGGGGTGAAAGCATCACCTATACGCTGGGGCTTCCCGCGCGGGTCGATGCGATCGCCTTTATCGATCTGGTGGCGATCTCGCTGCAAGTGGTGATCCGCGATGCGGGGGGCGGCGTGGTCTATGACCGCACGGCCGATCTGCTGGATACGAGCCAGATCCAGAGCTGGGCGGACTTCTTCACCTATGAGGATAGTTTTGATCCCGAGCAGGTCTTTGTCGATCTGGGCGCGCTCTCGGGCTTCACGCTCGAGATCACCATCTCCAATCCGGGCGGCACGGCCTCGGTGGCCGAGATCGTCATGGGGCGGGGCGAGTATCTGGGCGATGTGCTCGATGGCTCGCGTTCGGGCTTTACCGATTACTCCCGCCGCGAGACCGATGATTATGGCAATGTCTCGATCGTCAAACGCCCCACCGCCCGCAAGGCCGAATGGCAGCTGGCCTTCGCCTCCTCGGCCAACCGCCGGATCCAGCGCGCGCTCGAGCAGGCCCGCGGGGCGCCGGCTTACTTCTACCCGGGCGATGGTATGACGCCCTTCGCCCTCGCCGTCTATGGCGTGGCCGATGACTTCTTCCCCGCGCTCTCGGGCGGCGGGCGCACGATTGCAACCCTTACCCTGACTGGAGTGGCCTGATGGCAAAACCGACCTATACCCCACCGCCCAACGAGGCCCCGATCCTCGGCGACCCGAGCTTTGCAGCCAAGGCTCAAGGCTTCCTCGGCTGGTTTCCCGTGATGGGCGAGTACATGCAGGGCATGGGCGACTGGATCGAGACGATGATCGGCGATGTGCCCTCGGACAATATCGCAGCCTTCGCGCATCTGAACGGGGCGGCGAACAAGCTGCCCTACTTCACCGGCGCGGGTGCGATGGCCATGGCGGATCTGACGGCGGATGGGCGCAGCCTGATCGGCCAGAGCGGGGTGCTGAAGGCGTCGGGTGCGCTACTCGCGGGCACCGGTGTCACGCAATCGAACTACGACACGACTGCCAATCGTCTGCTGAAAGTCGGTGATGCCGGAATTCTCGGAAAAGCGTATAATGCAAATGGATTGAGCTCTTCGTTCAATTGCGATGACGCGCCGAGCGGGATGTGGATGTCCATCAGTCCCTCCGCGACTAACTCGCCTTATGTGGGCGGAAGTGGGATGGCTGGGTTCTTATACACCCTCGAGTGGAATACGGGTGTAAAAACCCAGACATTCATCGCGACTTCCCCGGCATCCGTCGCCGAGCGCGAATACCGACGCAGCTATGATGGGAGCGCTTGGAGCGCTTGGAGCGTGGTCTATGGCGGTGATAGCGCAATAACGTCGTCCACAGCGGATGGTGTGCAGCCGCTCTTCCAGCGCGGATCAAACTCCAATGGCGAATATGTGCGCTTTGTCGATGGGACGCAGATTTGCTGGCGGCGCTCTTCTCACAGCGGGTATACTTGGACAACTGCCGATGGTGCCCTGTTCATGCAGGGAAGCTCCTCCAACTGGACTTTCCCCGCAGCGTTTTCAGCGATCCCATCGGTTAGTGGCGCTGCAGAGACGGCGGCGGCATCGATCACGGGAGTGGCATTCGGTTCTGCGACGACAACCGTGGTGCCTTTCCGGCCATGGAGCTCGACCTCGTTATCGGGGTCGGTTGAGAAATATGTGCACACTTGCGCTGTCGGCCGTTGGAAGTAAGGAGCAGACCTTGAATATCATCTTCTCACCCATCGTCCGCCGTCCGGGCACCGATTACGAACTCCACATGCTGTCCGTGGAGGGCGACACGCTAACCGTCAACGGCACCGACTACGACCTGACCGCGCTGGAATATAACGAAGACACGGGCCTTGCCGGCTACATCCAGAGCGCCACGCGGGATGCGGCAAGCGGTTGGACCGTCACGCTGCTCCTGCCGATCGGCGACAATGCCTCCGAGGCGCAGCGCTTCCCCGATCCTGTCACGGTGGCCAGCGGGCCGGTGCCGCTGCCGGCGCCACCTGATCCGGAGGCCAACGAGACCAGCACATAAGATGCAGGATGACCCGCCCGAGAGGCGGGATTTTTTATGAGCGAAGCGAGGGGCGCATGTTCTCCAAACCTATCGAATACTGGGCGGTGCTGGCGGGGATGGTGATCTATGTCGCCACCCGCGACGCCGAACGCGAGCCGCTCGTCAAGCGTCTCGCCAAGACCGCCGCCAGCGCCTTCCTGACCGTGGGCCTCTCGCCCTCGGTCGCGCCCTATGTGCGCGGCTCCGAGGTGCTGGCGGCCGTGGCGATCATGTCGGTCGGGCTCATCGTGCTCGATGTGCTCACCGCCATGGTCCGCGATCGCGACTTCCTCAAGGACATGATCCGCAAGAAGCTGGGGGGCGGCAAATGAGCGACCATATCAAGGGCGCCATCCGCGCCAACCGCCTGCCGATCTGGGTGCTGGCCGCGATCACCGTGCTGGCGGTGGCCGAGCCATGGATCCGGCAGGCGCAGTCCTCGCGGCCCTGGCGCGACTTCACCGGCCAGACGCCGTTTGTGGCGGTGACGGTGACCTCCTCGAGCGTGACGCCCGAGGGGCTGCAGCTGATGGGCGATATGATCAAGCGCCGCTGCGAGTATCGCGGGCTCGCCGCCTATGTTGTGATCGGCGGCACAAGCTACCGTGCGGTGGTCGACACCTCGGCCGAGGAAGAGCTGCGTCCGCCCGGTTCGCGCCCGCCCAACCGTCTCAAACAGCCCTGGGGCCCATGGGAGATCGTCTGGCCGGCCGATAAGGCGATCCCCGAGCGCTACGAGCTCTGGGCCTATCACCAATGCCCGCGCGAGAAGACCGTGCAGGTGAACCTGTTTGTGGAGGGGAAATGGGAGGGGAGGTAGTTGGTGGGCGCGGTAGAACATAAACCGTGAGTGGTCCCGCGCCCGAACTTGTCACCCTTTAACTATAAGCCACGCTGGGTTTTCGGGCAATCTATCCAAAAGGACAATGCCGAATAAAAGAAGCGCGGATCTGTGACGGAGACAGAACCGCGCTGAAGTCCAACAGGGGATAGTCTTTAGATGGCAATCGGGGTGCGGAATTTCAAGGACAGGTTTGGTGAATATTCCCGCTCGGAACAAAAAACATAAGGAGGCTATTTATTAACATGAGATCATGTTAGCATTGTGTTCTTAGATAAGGACATGAGTCGATATGCAGATGATAGACACCTTCGTCTGTCAGGACTCCTTGGGCAAACGCTATACCGTCCAAACTTGGCAGCCGAAAACGACACGCACTCTGCCCTCGGGCAAAGCCCTCAGCATTAGGGGGGCGCAGAGCTTTTCCTTGGAGGATGGCACTGTGGTGCATGACATGAAGGACGGGTCTTTCGAGATCCAGTCCAACCCGATTGTTGTTATCAAGCGAAAGGTCTGACCGGCGGTGGCGTGCGAGACTTCATTGACATAGAAAAAAGGCTGCACATTCTGGTCTTTTCCATCGTTCATGAGTGTAGGCGAATTATTATTCGTTGTGCTTAAGTCGCTCACTTAAGGATAATCTTTCTTCGTTCATGCGCTCTTCGATACTATTTAGATAGTCCATCGATTTTTTGAGGGGAGCTGCATGACGTTTGTAGATTGCTGAAAGCGCAACCTTATGTCGTTCAAGGTCTAACGGGTAGCTATACCCTGTTCCGCTGGAGAACTGGTTTCCGGAAAGCGTTGCATGCATTGCAAAAGCATTTCGACCAATTTCAATCAGAGAGTTGCAATCTGGATACTGACTCAGAATGCGAGGGTTTCGAGAGGAGAAAATAAGATCAAGTCCCGTACGACATAGCGAATAAATATCGTAAAAGGTCTGGCGGGAAGCGGCCCGCTCTTCCTTGTCATACTGTTCGGCCGCGAGGAAGAGCATCGAAGCAGCGAGATTCCAGCATACCATAGGATTTTGTTCCGCCAAATTTCGGATATCGTACAAATTCGACGCGATAGCCTTGGCTTCCTCAAACATACCATAAAAAATAGCCAGCGGAAGCAAGTTTGCTCCGCTAGATATCCACCACCGAAGTCCAATCGGCCCAAGATGTGCTGAATTGATAGTATTAACAGCTTTGGATCGCTCTTTAATGACTCTGCGCCCAAGTGCTTCCCTCGCGATCGCAGACTCACCTACGCGAAAACCCAAAACTGAAACAGCACCCCAATACATTGGCTGATTTTTGGGGATCATTGGAAGTATGGCGCGTATAAAGTGGAATAATTCGTTCTTATCGTTTGCACGAGAACGAAAGCTGAAAACTTTTTCGGTCATATAGTTTACATCAGTTGCACGCTGCGCATTGAACTGAAATGGACTTTCGACTTCTTGAAGCACACCGTTAGCTTCAATGATAAACTTACTATTTACCAGGTTTTGAAGCTTTCTAACGAGGAAGATCGACTTCCCTTCTCCGGCGTCAAGTCTGTCAAGCTGTTCATGGTCGCTGTCGACTGCGTTTACACTTGTAAGGTCCGCGCCGGATACTTCGATCGTTACCGTGCGGATGTTGAAATTATAGCTGACTTGCATGATATTACGCCATTTTTGTGAGTAAGCGGCCTGCAAATGGGGTGAAATTTTTTTCCGCCCCATCAAACTTTTTATTTATAGAACCAGTCTTCTGCGAATGAGAAGTCCGTTTCGATCTTACTCTTCTGTGCTGCGGTCAGCCCACGATTATGTTCGAAAGCAATATCGGCCGATACCGTTCTGTTTTTCGTATTTTGGAAACGGATCTCACTGATAATCGCATACTCAAGCCGGAATTTTTCATCCACATGCGAGAACATTCTTTCCATAGTCTGTCTAGAGTTTAGCGCCAAGTCTTCGAGAGAGACAAAGCACACTAGAGGATTGGAAGAATTCGCCTGATACTCTTGGTAACATTTCTTCGTATAAGCGATTTTTTGGATTTTGTATTCGGGATACCATTCGTCAAAGCTTGCCTGCTTAGAACGCTTGAAATCGGAGAACACAATACCTCTAGGGTCTTTAAAGCTAGCTACTGTTTTGATTTTTTCTCGCCCTAACACTGCCGTTAATTCCGAGAGATATCTGGGTGTCTTGTCGAAAATTATCTTAGTGTCGGGTGAGAGGTTGGCAGCATAGTTCTGCAGTTTTGAATAAAACGTTTCAAAATCAGGTGACTCGCAGCAATCGTCCATTTGAGCATCGGTTATGCCCCAGCCAACGTTCATATGTTTTCGGAACGGTTGCAGACTGTTGAATTCCTGCGGTGTATCACGCAGTAGCGCCCCGCATTCAAATCCTGAATCAAGCCCGGCCACTTGGCGGAACAAGTCGGATATCAACGTCGTACCGGTGTGCTCCATCCCGCAAATGAGAAATTTCGGAAGCATCGTATCTCCATTCTTCGAAGTAGTATCGGCTTCGACTAAGTTTAGCCGAGCGATGATTATGATCGCGGCGTTTATTGCTATCGGATTCTCTTAGATATCAAGTCGAAGTTTGCTGTTCTATTCTGTAAAAATACGAAGGTTCTACCTAGTCTGATAGATCTTCTCCGCGACGAGGAAATCATCTTGCCAATCGATATCGAAGGCCTCGAATTTTCCTACTTCAAGCAGGAATGGAGAATGGCCGATACGGTCGCAGAGAGCGATCATGTCCTCTTTTGGAATCATGAACACCGCGCTGTTAACCTCGTAAATGGGATCGAGATCCTGAGTTTGAGGCCATTTAACTTTGTCACGGTCATGGCTGACGCAGTTTCCACGATGATCCCATAAGAATGTCTGGATGCGCGACACACCCATCACGCTGTCAAACTCGCCATTTTCAACTTCTTTGCGGTATGAAATAACCGCATCGTCGATCTCCTTTGCTCCAAAGAATGGTGATGTCACATGTGTCCACATGATGACTCCATCCGGCATTACTGACGGAACATAGGCTACGAAATCGTCCAAAGTACCTGCTGCAGCCAATTCTGCAGGCCGCTCGGACACATGTAAGGGAATATTGAAAATGCCGCGCAGCCCCTCTGCGATGTGGATAACTTCAGGATCATCAGTGTTAACCGTCACAGAAGCGATTTCTTTAGTCTCCGCGAGTTGTCGTAATTTGAGTTCGAGCAATCCTCCGGAAATGTTTGCGAACGGACGTGTGTTTTTGCCAGGGACCCGCTGGCTGCCTCCGCGGCAGGGCAGGAACACATGAACTGGTGAAGCGGTCATTTCGAAGTTCTTTCCAAGAGAGTGATATCCGCAAGAGTTGCGACATGAGGAAAGGCCTGCTCCTCCCTGAGTGCAGACATGCCAGTAGGATCAGCCGCATAATGGGAGACTTGAAGGAAGGCCACGCCATTCGAGGATGCCGCCTCGAAGTCGGCCTTGGCATCGCCTATGAACAGTACCTCAGAAGGATCGACATCCTGTTCTCGTTGAAGAATGTCCGCGACCAGATCGCTTTTCTTCCGGGGGGAGCCGAAGATGTCACGGAAATGATCAGAAAGCCCAACTTTTTTCAACGCTTGGCGGAGCTCGCTTTGTTCCGATCCGGAAGCTACATAGGCGATACAACTTCGCGCAACCAGTGACAGTAGAAGCTCGTGAGCTCCTGCTGTCACTGGTTGCTGCGGGTACTGTAGCTCACAATACTCTGCGAACTCCGACAGTAATTTCTCTTTTTCACCATCGTATGGCGGGCGCCCTAGGAAGCGATCAAAGAACGCATCGAATGTTCTGAACCTTGAAAGCCCGAAGGCCGTCTTTTGAAACTCGAGGAATGGCTCGATGCATTCCTTCGAATATCCAGAAACGACTTTGGCGAAAGCAGCTGTCTTCATCCTATTCGAGTCAAGCAGGACACCATCACAGTCGAAGATCCACAATCTATACTTGGTAAAGTCTATCACTTTTCAAATTTCCCTTGGATCTTCGCGTAGAGCGATTGCGCTGGGATATTATAAAGGGTGGGCGTCACGGATGACATGTCACCACCCCAAGGGGTGGAGGCTTCAAGACCGTAATTGATAGCAGCTTGAACGTCTTGTGCGTTATTTTGCTGCGAGACTGTTGCCTGAGAATAGCCGTCAAAACCGGCAAGATATACTTTCTGCGAGGAGATCGCCTTTGCCGCGCCGATTGCCATACCGAGTGGCGGCTCATCGGTCACTGGACCGAGCTTCTGGCCGTTGGCTTCTTTTGAAACGTGGCTAAGCTGACAAATGTTCTGAGAATTCGGTATCGAATTGCGGAACCTCGGGGGAGGGGTCGTCAAAACGAGAGTGCGATGCTGGTTGAAGAGCCCTGCTTCTTCGACCGACAAGCGGCTGAACTCTTGTCCGGCTAAGCAGAAAATCTGAGTAAGCCCGGAGTCCTTAAAATAGACTGCGTTTCGAGTGGACGAATGTACCACTACCATATCTTCGCGCTGTGCTAGCTCAATCAGCGCAGCGGCATGATCCTGAGCGCTCTGCCCGCCCCCGATGATAAGTGTGCCTTTGCCTTTGGCCTCGATTGCGATAGGCGCGGTTTCAAGTGCAGGATAGGCATCATTATCGAATTCAGCGTCGCTGCTGAGGCGAAGCGCTTCCACGATTGAATCCATCTGGTAACGCCGTGTGCCGAGCCAATCCATAACATTTGCCTGAGGCAGGGAAGCAGCACCCGACACCATGTAGGCAAGGTTAGTACCCCAGCCGTATTCTTTTTGCATAGTCTCGAACTGCTCAAGGGCTTTGGCAAGCGGGCCGAAATGACATCCAGTAGGGAAATGTTGCTCCCTATAGACCGAAATTAGTTCGGTTTTGAGGTTTCCAGCACCGCGACCCATGCCGGTAAAAGTTGCGTCCAGCATAGTTGCTCCTGAGTTCAGAGCAGCAAGACTGTTTGCAAACGCCAGCGAAAGATTGTCGTGGCCATGGTAGCCAACCGGCTGAGGTAGAAGCTCTACAGCTTGTGCGATCGTGCGTGCGGCCTGATCGGGCATAACACCGCCATAGCTATCAACCAAAGCAACGTAATCAACAATGTCAGCGGCTCCGGCCAGAGGTTTAAGAACGGTATCCGCTTGATCAACATATTTCGTCATATACATGACGTTAATTGCGACTTTTAGCCCTTTAGTTTTAATTTGACGCCCAAAGTCAATGCACTCATTCAAGCTGTCTGGCGGACAGGCAAAGCGAACAAGATCAACTATGTCGACTAGATCCGAAGTGAGCGTCTCGATCAGATCTGAGTTCATGTCCTTGAAGTTAAACATGATTGCCATGCCTTGGTCCGGCCGCAATTGTCGCTTCATTCGATGAAGTGTTTCGACATTCAGATGAAAGTATTGTCCAAGGTATCCTGACTTCTCTGGACTGCGATAACCTACCTCGACGTATTTGATTGGGAGCGAACGAGTGGCGTCAAAGTATGCATCGAGAAGCGTTTGTGGAAAATCCCAGTTTGTATAGTAACCGCCATCGCGAAGGGTGCAGTCTACAATTTCGAAATGGCGCATAGCAGAACTTTCTATTTTTCAGTTATCACTCGGATGCACGTTACGGCCGCAGTCAAGCAATGGGGAAGGTGCCTTCCATTCTGCAGTTTTGCAAGAGCTTGAACTCCTAATTGTCGCGCGAACTGCTGGTTCAGAGGCAAAAGCAGATGGGGATCATGCTTCATTTTTTTGATTAATATGATCAATCTAACTTCACGTCGTGGAAATTTTGCCTTTTAACGCTGAGCAGATCTCATATAACCGAGTGAAATATTAAGTAGCGGCAACACGCGTGATACGCCCGTGATGATACGGAACGATAAGGCTTTAAGTAAATGAAATCAATAAGTTCGTCGTTGAGTAAGATTCTTGGAAATAAAGCGTCCCGTGATCAAGGCTTGTCAGAAGTTGATTTGCCTGGTTTCGATGCGGCCCAATATTTTCGTTATAATCCTGACGTTGCGGCGGCTTTTGACGATACGCCAGATTCATACTCCGCGGCTTTGCAGCATTACATCGCTCATGGTGCAGCGGAATGCCGCCGTGTTTTTTCTGAAGGCACTGGGCTCGATCATGATCAAAGCCGATTGCTTGGTAAAGAACTTCACTCGGGGTCGGGTAGAGAGGGAGATGCTGTTTACGCGTTCTCGGCATTGGCCAAGTCTCAGAACCAAGACTTGGCTGAGCTTCTGAAGTCTCACCCCAGGGAGGGGTGGCTACGTGCTGGTTTCAATTTTCCAAGTTATGCGATTGAGCATCGAGAGCTATTGAAGTTTACATTCGATCAGAATGCGATCGCGCTCCATTTTCTCGAGTTTGGCTTGGAAGAGGGGGCAACAGGCTATCCTGAAGTATGGAACGCCAAGATGGTTCGCGAGATCTATGGGGAAGATATTCCGGAGGATCTGAATGGGCCCGAGGCTCTCAGAGAACTGCGGCGCCGAAAGGGTCCGGGACACTACGCAATGAACGAGAGCGAACTTTTCGTTCAGAATGGCTTTGCGCCTACGTTGGCGAATTTATTTGAAGAAGACTACAGTTATAGCCGTAGTAAGAAGATGGGGACCGCGAGGAAACATCCGTCTCGTGCGAAAATTATCCAAGCTTTTTGTAAGGGTGACTGGAAAGATCTGCAGCCTATCAATCCAGATCTAGAATTCGATACGAAATTTTACGAGGAATCCTACAACCCTCTGAGTAAAATCCCACAAGGCATGACCAAAAGCCAAGCTTTGTATCGGCATTGGCTTGGAATGGGTATTATGTGGGATGATGCGCCCAACCTTGCCCGCCTTGGTAAGCTGATATTTGGAACGTTTATCCCTTCCACCATTCTGTCCCAGCTTGATCGCTTCGTCATGGGTAGCGAAGGGATCGATATGTCATCTACGCCGCGCAAGGTTCTTGAGCACTTGCGTGATAAGCCCAAACCAGGCGTCGAGTGGTTGGACCTTTCAGATCGCCTTAGCCAGAGCTTCATCAGGAACCTAGGCGATAGGAAGGTGATCGCGGGTGATCCTATAACAGGGCGTTGGCTCTATGGCTTGGTGTTGGAGGCTAACCCCGATCACGTTAAGGCAAATATGGCGATCGCCGATCTGCTTCAGCGCACTGACCGAGGGCCGTCTGCACGATCGCATCGTCGGAAGGTCCCAATCTCACGTGAGAATGGGTGGAACTCGCTTAATTTTATCGAGCTTTTGATTGAGCAGGGCAAGTTTGCAGAAGCCGCCGAGGTGTTGCAGAAGAGTGCCTCACAAGTGGCACATGACGTAGTCATGCGTGAACGCCATAAAGCTCTTGCAACAGACGGGTTCTGGAAAATTTGGGATACGATTGCTGATCGAGCCGAAGTGTTCGGTCTGGAGGCTGCGCAGTCTGACCTCAAAAAGATGGTGCGCAGCTATTATTCCGAACCTGAGCATAACGTTGCTTTACGTTCTACACCGATCAAGAGCGTCGCCTTGGTCGGCAATGAAGATCTCTACCAGTGCAAGCTGTATCGGGTAGATCAAAAAGCAGAGCAGCTGCGTCAGGCCGGATTTGACGTGCATGTTTTCTCGCCTTCGACGGATCTACACACCTTTATCGATGCATTGGATGATTTCCAAGCGGTGATTTTCTTCCGTGTCCCCGCTTTCCCGAGCATCGTGGATGCTATTGTGAAAGCAGGGCAAGCTGGTCTCGCCACCTTTTACGAAATCGACGACATCGTTTTCGATACGGACCATTTCCCGCCGAGCTTCGAAAGCTATGCTAACCAGATAACGCGTCGTGAATACAATGCGATGGCCTGCGGCGTGCCCTTATTTGAGCGTGCGATGGAGCTTTGCGAATATGGGATCGCTTCTACAGCGACACTTCGCGAGGTCATGGAGCAGAAGGTGCGTAGTGGAAAGGTGTTCGAACATCAGAACGCACTTGGCCGTTTGCACATGCTCGCTATTGAGGATCATGAGATCGCCTCTACGCCCGATGAAGGCCCTGTTGTCCTGTTTTATGGTTCGGGCACGAAAGCGCATAAAGAAGACTTCCATGATATTTTAGAGCCGGCGCTTGCGGAGATGGCCCGTAAACATGGTCGCAAAATCGAGATCCACTTGATCGGCTACTTCGATCAATTCAAACATTTGGATCTCAAGAAGCATAATGTGAAGATGCTGAAGCCTGTCTGGGACTTCGAAGAATACTGCACACTCGTAGCCAAGGCAGACATTAACCTTTCAATCTTGTCCTCTTCGCTGCTCACTGACGCGAAGAGCGAGATTAAATGGATGGAAGCCGCGATGTTCGGTACTCCGTCTGTCGTGAGTGCTACACGCACCCATCGCGAGAAAATTGTTGATGGTGAGACCGGTTTCTTGTGTGAGACAAAGGAGGATTTCTCTCGAGCACTAGATCGTCTCATCCGGGACAAAGTTTACCGCAAACAGATCGGATCGGCAGCCCGTGATGTCGTGATGCGGGAATACTCGCTCAATGCGATGGGCGAAAACCTTCGGTCGATCTTTGAGGCTGTGAGGCCTTCAAATGTGAAGAAGAAGCGCATCGCGCTGGTGAATGTTTTCTATCCGCCACAGGCGATCGGTGGGGCTACGCGTGTCATGCACGACAACGTTTGCCTTCTACGCGAGCAATATGGCGACGAATTCGAAATTGATGTCATTTGCACCTATGAAGGTGGTCGGAATGCCTATCAAATTGATCGGTATGCTCGCGACGGAGTGCGGGTATGGGCGATTGCGACACCGGATATCCCGGATGTCGATCATCACATTACCGATGAAGGTATGGGTGCAGCGTTCGACAGTATTTTGGAACGTGTCCAGCCCGACCTCGTGCATTTCCATTGTATTCAGCGACTGAGCACCTCGATTATCCACCAAACTCGTTTGCGCCAAATTCCCTATGTCATCACGATGCATGATGCATGGTGGATTTCGAAAAATCAGTTCGTTTTGGATCCAGCAGGTGATGCGAGTTATTACGACTATCGTTTGGATGTCGCGGATTTGCCGGAACGTGCGCAGGGGCTGCGTCGCTCCTTGCTCGGTGCTACCGCAATTCTACCAGTGTCGGAAGCTTTTGGTCAGATTGTCGCGAAAGCCGGTCTGGATAAGCTCATCGTCGTAGAAAATGGCGTTTCTAACCTACCCGAGGTTAATAAATTACCGTCGCCAAGCGGACGGGTCCGCTTGGCGCACATTGGAGGTGTAAGTCGGCACAAAGGCTATCACCATGTCCGCAATACTCTACTTACGACCGAGTTCAAAAATCTTGAACTATTGGTCATCGATCATGCGCTTTCTGCTGATATGGAGGTGCACGAGGTTTGGGGCAATACGCCCGTCACGCGGCGCGGCAAGTTCTCGCAAGACGAAGTTGAGAAACTTTATGCTCAGATCGATGTGTTGCTGGCACCCTCGACTTGGCCTGAAAGCTACGGACTGGTTACGCGCGAGGCCGCAGCTGCCGGTGCTTGGGTTGTAGCATCCGATCAGGGAGGCATTGGTTCGGATGTGATAGAAGGTCAGAATGGTTTCGTTGTCGATGTGGCAACAAATGATGGTGTCCGAAATGCGCTTCAAACGATTGATGCTGACCCTGAGCGCTATCGCCATAGGCCGCAGGTTGAGCCAGTTTTGAGACACGTTGAGCAGCAGGTCGCTGAGTTGGCAAACTTATATCGAATTTGGCTCACATAAAAGAAAGGGGCGGTAAGGGCGCCCCTTTCATCTTCTACCATTCTAGTTGAGCCTCTCACGGCTCGAACCAATCGAAATGCTGATAAGCAGATATCCGGTAGGTTACTGTTGTGTAACTGGAGCTAAAGAATTGAGAGAAATAGAAAACTTAAGACAAATTGCACTTGAGTATCGAAAGAGCGGTAAACTTTCAGATGCTTTCAAGGCGTTTGAGAAGTTGCGTACGAACTTTCCGCTAGACCAAAGAGTTTACATTGACTTAGCTATTATTCACCGAATGCGAAAAGAATTCCGAGAAGCCAAGGCTATTCTCGAATTGTTTTTAGATTCAGGATTTGCCGATTCAAATTGGAGATCACGTGCATTAAGTACTCTGGCCGAGCTGCAATATCAGCTCATTTTAGAGCAACTTATGCAGCCATTGCAGAAAAAAGAATTAAACGAGCTTAGGTCTCAGTGGACAGGGCTTGCGCGCTCGGGAGGAGCTGAGCATGTTCGCGATCTTCATAATCTTACGGCTTTTCGGCTTTCAGAAGCACTTGGAACGGCTGATATTCAAAGTTATACTTTGTTGGAGTTTTTAAAAGCTCAATCTAGGCCAATAACTGAATATAATCAGACAATTGGGGCGCTGGTTAAGTATTTTTGGGACACACAAGCAGATATAAATGCTGATGAACTAATTGAGCTACTAGATAACGAATCTCATCTTCGCGCACGACTTTTAATGGAGAGAGATGCGAAGAATGAGAAATTGGATCCAGATAAAGAATACCATCCTAGTCCAACTAAATTTCTCATCGCAGTCAAGAATACACTGATTCTTAATAAGGCGATGTCGAATCTCGATCATGAAAGTTCGAACAATAAGCTTATAGAATTGCAAAAATTTCATAATGATTCAGAGCCGAAGATGCTTAGAGTTAAGAGGGCTTATTTAGAAGAAATGGCATCTCTGCCAAATCGACGTGATATCATCACCTCGCTCGAGCCTCTGGGGCAGGATCGGCATGAAATTTTCCTTAACAGGTTGCGAGACACACCCTCCTATAAGCACAAAGTTATGGTTGCGAGCTATTACTTGTCGCTCGAGCAAAAAAACTCCGCTCGTACTGCTGTGGCTTTTGCTCCACCTGTTGATATACCGAGATTGTGCCTACAGTTTTGGGATACTGCTAGGGTGCCAGACGATGTCGCTCGTTGTATGGACTCTATTAAGTATGGATTGCCGTCGTTTGAGCATCGCTTGTTCGATCAAAACACGGCTTCGGACTATATCGAGAAAGCATATGGTCAAGAGTGGAAAGCGAAGTTTTGGGCGGCGAGCCATCCCGCAATAAAGTCTGATATATTTAGAGTCTTGTATCTATATGAGTGCGGCGGACTTTGGATTGACGCGGACGAGCAGTATTACCCCAAATCAAGCGCTGCAGTTGATGACTTGATGTTGACAAATACACTTCGTTATCAACGAGTTTGCGGCTTTGAAGTCTTAAATGGTTTTATCGCTGTGGAGAAAAATAACCGGTTTTTGCGTAGATTGGTCGAACACATGTCAGCGTTTGATTCATGGACCCCTCGTGATGTATGGTGGATCACTGGTCCTGGAAGCTTTACTTATCAGTTGGCACTAATGTACGCAGAAGACCATCTATCAAACAAAGTGTTCGATTGGTCGCTAGTCGAGAACACAATGTATAGTCAAATATTCCGTGGCCCCACGCTTGAGTATAAAGACACGAACCTTTCATGGCAAAATTTGATTTAGGGCTTCGGTGGTTTTAAGCCGAAAGGCTGTTCTTAATGTTCAGGGCCTCTAGATACCCGTCGCAAGTTGACATTAGTGTCCCACCGAGAGCGCTTCAAAAGCGATAGTATTAAAATACAATGGTGCTGCAAAACCTATGATCGAACAAACCTCCCTCCCCGATGTGCTCCTTATCACGCCGCCGCGTTTCGGCGATCATCGCGGGTTCTTCTCCGAAAGCTGGAACCGCAAACGGCTCGAGGCCGAAGGGGTGCATCTGCCCGAGTTTGTGCAGGACAACCACTCGCTCTCGCGCGAGAAGGGCACGGTGCGGGGCCTGCATTTCCAGTCGCCCCCCCATGCGCAGGGCAAACTCGTGCGCTGTGGTCGCGGGTCGATCTTCGATGTGGCGGTCGATGTGCGCAAGGGCTCGCCCACCTATGGCCAATGGGTGGGCTATGAGCTGAGTTTCGAGAATGGCAGACAGCTCTGGATCCCGGGCGGCTTTTTGCACGGGTTCATGACGCTCACCGATGATGCCGAGATCTGCTATAAATGCACCGATCATTACGCGCCCGAATGCGACGGCGCGGTCAAATGGGACAGCTGCGGCATCGACTGGCCGATTGCCGGTCTCACCCCGATCATCTCCGAGAAAGACGAGAAGGCGCAGAGCCTTTCGGATTTCACCACCCCCTTCACCTATGAGGCCTGATCCCATGAAACTCCTTGTCACCGGCGGGGCCGGATTTATCGGATCGGCTGTGGTGCGTCTGGCGATCGCGCGCGGCCACGCGGTCGTCAATCTCGATGCGCTGACCTATGCGGCCTGCCTCGAGAATGTGGCGGGGGCGGCCGCCTCGCCCGACTATGCCTTCGTCCATGCCGATATCCGCGACCGCGCCGCCCTCGATGCGGCCTTTGCCAAACACAAGCCCGATGCGGTGATGCATCTGGCCGCCGAATCCCATGTCGACCGCTCCATCGACGGGCCGGGCGATTTCATCGAGACCAATATCACCGGCACCTATAATATGCTGGAGGCCGCGCGCGCCTATTGGGTGGGGCAGGGCAAGCCCGAGACGTTCCGCTTCCACCATATTTCCACGGATGAGGTTTTTGGCTCGCTGCCCGCAGACCCATCGGTCAAATTCACCGAAGAGACGCCCTATGATCCGCGCTCGCCCTATTCGGCCTCCAAAGCGTCATCCGATCATCTGGTGCGCGCCTGGCACGAGACCTATGGCCTGCCGGTCGTGCTGACCAATTGCTCCAACAATTACGGCCCCTACCATTTCCCCGAGAAGCTGATCCCCGTGGTGATCCTCAACGCGCTGGCCGGCAAGCCGCTGCCGATCTATGGCGCGGGCGACAATATCCGCGACTGGCTCTATGTCGAGGATCATGCCGATGCGCTTTTGCTGGTGGTGGAGAAGGGCGAGCTGGGCCGCAGCTACAATATCGGGGGCGAGAACGAGCGCACCAATCTCGAGCTGGTCAGAACCCTCTGTGCCATCCTCGATCGGAAGCGCCCGAAAGCCTCGGGATCTTACGCCGACCAGATCACCTTTGTCACCGACCGCCCCGGCCATGATGCGCGCTATGCGATCGACCCGACCCGTATCCGCACCGAGCTGGGCTGGCGTCCCTCGGTGACGGTCGAGGAAGGGCTCGAGCGCACCGTCGAGTGGTATCTGGCCAACGAGGCCTGGTGGCGCCCCTTGCAGGCGCGCGCCGGTGTGGGCGTGCGTCTGGGCACTGGCGATGCGAAAAAGGAAACCGCATGAGTATCCTTGTTTTCGGATCCACCGGTCAGGTCGCGACCAAACTGAAATCGCTGCTGCCTGATGCACAGTTCCTGTCTCGGCAGGAGGCCGATCTGTCCGATCCCGAGGCTTGTGCTGCGGCGATCGTTAGTCACAAGCCCTCGGCCGTGATCAATGCCGCGGCCTATACGGCGGTGGACAAGGCCGAGAGCGACGAGGATATGGCGGCGCTGATCAACGGCGCATCGCCCGCCGCGATGGCGCAAGCCTGTGCGGCGCAGGGGATCCCCTTTGTCCACATCTCGACCGATTATGTCTTTGACGGGCAGGGCGAGTCGCCTTTCGAGCCGTCGGATATGACAGCGCCTCTGGGCGCCTATGGCCGCACCAAGCTCAAGGGCGAACAAGGGATCGCGCTCGCCGGTGGTGCCTACGCCATCCTGCGCACCTCTTGGGTCTTCTCGGCGCATGGCAATAACTTCGTCAAAACAATGCTGCGCCTCTCGGAGACCCGCGACAAGCTGACCGTCGTGGCTGACCAGATCGGTGGTCCGACCTCCGCCCGCGCGATCGCTAAGGCCTGTGTGGCCATTGCTGATCAGCTGAAGGCCGATCCGGCGAAGGCGGGTATCTATCACTTCTCTGGTGCGCCAGACGCCAGCTGGGCCGATTTCGCCCGCGATATCTTCGCGCAGGCGGGCCGGTCCACTGCTGTAGAGGATATTCCCACCGCCGCTTTCCCGACGCCCGCCAAACGTCCGTCGAACAGTCGGATGGACTGCTCTTCTACCCTAGCCACCTTCGGGATCTCGCGTCCCGACTGGAAAGCCGACCTAGCAGACGTACTTAAAGAATTGGAGGTCACCGTATGACCAACCGCAAAGGTATCATCCTGGCTGGCGGCTCCGGCACTCGCCTTTATCCGCTGACGATGGCCGTGTCAAAGCAGCTTATGCCGGTCTATGACAAGCCGATGATCTACTATCCGCTTTCGGTGCTGATGCTGACCGGGATCCGCGAGATCGCGATCATCACGACGCCCGAAGACCAGGCGCAGTTCAAGCGCGTTCTCGGCGACGGCAGTCAGTGGGGCCTTGAGCTGACTTATATCACCCAGCCCTCTCCCGACGGCCTGGCGCAGGCCTATATTCTTGCTGAAGACTTCCTCGATGGCGCGCCTTCGGCGATGGTGCTGGGCGACAACATTTTCTTCGGGCACGGGTTGCCCGAGTTATTGAAGGCGGCTGATGCCCAAGGTGTCGGAGGTACGGTTTTCGGCTATCGCGTGGCGGATCCGGAGCGCTATGGCGTGGTCAAATTCGACAAGACCGGCCGTGTGGAAGAGATTATCGAGAAGCCGGAAGTGCCGCCGTCGAACTATGCGGTGACTGGCCTCTATTTCCTCGATGGTGATGCACCGGCGCGCGCCAAGCAGGTGAAGCCCTCGCCGCGGGGCGAGTTGGAGATCGTGACGCTTCTCGAAAGCTATCTGAAGGATGGCACGCTCACGGTGAAGCAGATGGGTCGCGGTTACGCATGGCTCGATACGGGCACTCACGCATCGCTCCTCGATGCGGGTAATTTCGTCCGCACACTCTCGACGCGTCAGGGCGTCCAGTCTGGTTGCCCGGAAGAGATTGCTTACGAGCAGGGTTGGATCGACGACGAGAAGATGAGCGAGCATGCCGAGACGTTCAAGAAAACGGCTTACGGCAAATATTTGGCTCAGCTTCTAGCCGAGAAGAAAGCTAAGCGGTAATCGCGCCCTTGAAAATGACGAGAGCCAGCGGCACCGATAGGCTGCTGGCTTGCGTATTTTATAATGGCCTATGATTTCATTGCGTTTTTCGAAAATTGTGGATTTGGGTTTTGACGTACCTGAACCGCCCCATTTGAGAGGTCCAGTTTAAAAGTTAGTGCATCGTGGGCCTTCGGTCTACTGGCACGATGCTTTTGGGTGCTGGTGGACGATATCCCAAAGAGCTATGCGGGTGCACCGTGTTGAAATGCTTACGCCAGCTTTCGATCAGGATCTGGGCCTCTCTTGAGCCGAATAAAACACCTCTCCATCGAGCAATTCGTCGCGAAGTCTGGCGTTAAAGCTTTCCACGTAGCCTTCGTCGGGCAAACAATCCTCCGGACTGTTTGCTGATCCTCCTCGGTCCCAAAGCGAAGGTAATCCCCCCGTTTTTGCGGGGGCTTGGTCGTAGAATTTCCGCGGCCATTCTCAGTTTCTATGCGGGGGTCATCCCGCCGTTGCCCATGTTCGGACGTTCGTTGTTGTAGGACCAGAGCCATTCGGTGGCAATGTTCTGGACCTCGTAGATGGTTTCGAAGATATGGAGGTCCAGCCATTCATGCCGGACCGTCCGGTTGTAGCGCTCGACATAAGCGTTCTGCTGCGGCTTTCCGGGCTGGATGTGCGCCAAGGCTGATCTGCCCCACTTTAGTGGTCCGGTTTAAAAGTTAGTGCATCGTGGGCCTTTGGTCTACTGGCACGATGCTTTCTGGTGCTGGTGGGCGATAGCCCAGCGAACTGTGCGGGCGCACCGTGTTATAATGCTTGCGCCAGCGTTCGATCAGGATCTGGGCCTCTCTCAGCGAATAAAACACCTCCCCATCAAGCAATTCGTCGCGAAGTCTGGCGTTGAAGCTCTCCACATACCCATTCTCCCAGGGTGACCCCGGCTCGATATAGGCTGTTTTGGCCCCCACCGTCTCGATCCAGTTGCGCAGCTTGGTCGCGATGAATTCGGGGCCATTATCTGACCTGATAAACTCCGGCGGACCGCGAAGGATGAACAGGTCTGTCAGCGCGTCGATGACGTCGACTGAGTTGAGCTTGCGTTTAACACGGATCACCAGCACCTCTCGGGTGAATTCGTCAACGATATTGAGCATGCGGTAAGCCCGCCCGTCCGCTGTCCGGTCCTGGACGAAATCGTATGACCAGACGTGGTTTGGCCGCTCGGCCCGCAGCCGCACGCAGGAGCCATTCGCCAGCCAGAGCCGCCCGTTTTTCTTCTGCTTTTGCGGGACTTTAAGCCCCTCGCGTCGCCAAATGCGCTCGACCCGCTTGTGGTTGACGCACCATCCCGCCTGAACCAGAAGGCCCGTGATCTGGCGATAGCCATAGCGTCCGTATTGCCGTGCCAGTTCGGTGATATCGGCCGTCAAAAGAGCTTCATCCTGACGACCAACTGGGATCTTGCGCTGGGTCGACCGGTGCTGTCCAAGCGCCCGACAGGCGCGGCGTTCGGAGATGCCGAGTTCCTGCCGGATGTGGTCGATGCACTGGCGGCGACGCGAAGGGCTTAGAAGTTTCCCCGCGCCGCTTCCGTCAGGATCAGCTTGTCGAGCGTCAGATCCGACACGGCCCGTCTGAGCCGCGTATTCTCTTTCTCGAGCTCCTTCAGCCGCTTGAGCTGATCGCGGTCCATCCCGCCAAACTCACGACGCCAACGGTAATAGGTCTGTTGGGTTACGCCAATCTGGCGCACCGCATCTGCCAGTTTCGCGCCTTGACCCTGCAACACCTCAACCTGACGCAGCTTCATGACAATGTCTTCCGCCTTTTCGCGTTTGCCTGCCATCTAAGTAGTCCTCCATCATACGGGATAAACTATCCCAAAAGGTGGACCACTTCAGTGGGGAAAGACCAGCATCCGGAGCACCGCAAGTATCCGTAATTACTACGAGATCTATCCATTACGCGGCCCGATCACGTCTGGTGTGCAGACATGACTTACATCCCGATGCAACGCGGGTTCCTCTATTTGGTGGCCATCATGGATTGGGCGACGCGGCGGGTTCTATCTTGGTGTGTGTCAAATACCATAGACGTGGAATTCTGCATCGAGGCTTTGGAAGAGGCCATGCAACTGCATGGAAAACCTGAGATATTCAACGCCGACCAAGGCAGCCAGTTCACGAGCCCACGCTTCACGAAGATCCTCTCGGACGCCACCGTGAAGATCTCGATGGACGGGCGAGGCCGGTGGATGGATAACGTGATGATCACACGGCTCTGGCGGTCGCTGAAATACGAATGCGTCTATCTCAACGCGTTTGAGACCGGCACGGCAGCCCGGCTCGGCATCGGAAAGTGGATGACCTTCTACAACACCAAGCGCCCCTATTCGGCTGAGGTGGCAAAACACCCTTCGCGGCCCATCAAGGCCTCGATCTGAAAGCGGCAGCATGATCAGCAGGCAAGCTTTGCGCCGCCCAAAAACTGTCCGGGAAATGGGGAGCACCTCACACTTCAGGGAGACAAGATCACACGATGATGCCACGAGCCCGCCATCGTGATGAAAGGTCCGAGAATTCCTGCCCAAACCGTCCAGTTTTCAGCTGGCTGAGCGGGAAAATGGTGAGCGCGTTATTGCGCCCGCGCGGATTTATCATATATTATAAATTGAATTTGTATTATGGAAGATGTCAACGTCAGGAGATGGCTGGGAAAATGTCGATTGACTGGTTCTGGGGACTTTTGGGTGGCCTCATGATCGGGGGGGCTGCGGTTCTCATGCTTCTCCTCAATGCCCGTATCATGGGGGCGAGCGGTATTCTGGCCGGACTTATGCAACCGGCTGGGGCGGTATTCCGTGAGCGCGCGGTATTTACGCTTGGGCTTGTTGGCGCACCTGCGCTGGTGGCCTTCCTGTGGCATGCACCCGAGGCCCATGTCACCCCGAACTGGCTCTTATTGATTATTGCGGGGCTTCTGGTCGGGTTTGGTGCGCGCCTCGGTAATGGCTGCACCTCCGGTCACGGGGTATGCGGGATGTCACGTTTTTCGCGGCGCTCTATCATCGCGACGATGGTTTATGTCGGCTTCGGCATGGTTGCCGTAGCAATTGCGCGCCATGTTCTGGGGGTGATCTGATGCGTATTCTAATCTCGCTTCTGTCTGGCGTGGTCTTCGGCCTTGGGCTGATGCTCTCGGGAATGACCGATACCCAGAAGGTCCAGGGATTTCTTGATATTTTCGGCGAGTGGGACCCGACGCTGATCTTCGTGCTCGGCGGGGCAGTGCTACCGATGGTGGTGGCGTGGCGTATTGCGGCCAAGCGCGAGCGCTCGCCGCTCGGAGAGCCCTATCCCGCGGCTCCCTCGCACCGGATCGATCGTAAGCTGATCCTGGGGGCGCTGATGTTCGGGGTGGGCTGGGGGTTGGGCGGGTTCTGCCCGGGTCCCGCTATTGCGTCACTCAGCTATGCCGGGCCGGGCGGGCTGGTCTTTGTGATTGCGATGTTCACCGGTATGGCGCTCGAGCGGCGTATCGCCTGATTTCCACTCTGATCCCTATTTGGGCGCGCCAAGCCGGCGCGCTCTTTTTTTTGGCAGAAGTGCGGCGGTTGGGGAAATACGTCTTTCAGTTGCAAGCTGCCATCTTTCCATCCCCATGGCAAACGCGCCCAATCAGGGGGCAATAGCCACCGAGGAGGAGCGCGACATGGCTGATCCCATCTCTCTGATCTACAGGCTGGAGGATCGCCCGCCGCCGGCAAAGGCCGCACTTGCGGGCTTCCAGCATATCCTCGCCGCCATCGTCGGGATCGTGACGCCCACTCTAGTGATCGGCGGGGTGCTAGGCTTAGGTGAGCAGGTGCCTTACCTGATTTCGATGGCGATCTTCGTCTCCGGTGTGGCAACCTTTATCCAGTGTCGCCGGATCGGGCCGGTGGGTTCGGGGCTCCTCAGCCTGCAGGGCACTTCCTTTGCCTTCCTCGGCGCGATTCTAGCCGCCGGTATGGCTGTGAAAGGGCGGGGTGGCTCGCCCGAAGATATCCTTGCGATGATCTTCGGCCTGTCGCTTGTGGGCTGCCTCGTGGAAATCGTGCTCTCGCAATTCATGGACAAGCTCAAGCGCATCATCAACCCGACCGTGACGGGTATCGTCATCACCATTATCGGGCTAAGCCTCGTGAAGGTGGGCTTTACCGACTTTGCCGGTGGCGCGATGGCGGGCGAGAATCTTGGCCAGCCGGTCAACCTGTTGCTGGGCGCGATCGTGACCGTGGTGATCCTGATCTGCACCTTCATGGGCAAGCCCATGCTGCGGATCGGGGCGATCATGGTGGGGCTGATCGTGGGCACTCTGGTGGCCATGGCGCTTGGCATGGTAAATTTCGCGCCGCTTGCCAATGCGCAGATCTTCGCGCTGCCGATCCCGTTCCGTTACGGTCTGAATTTCGACTTCGGGCTCTTCATTCCGATGGCCTTCCTCTATCTGGTGACCGCCATCGAGACCTCGGGGGACCTTACCGCCAGCTCCGTTGTGTCAGGCCAGCCGGTCTCGGGGCCGCTCTATCTCAAACGTATCAAAGGTGGTGTGCTGGGCGATGGGGTGAATTCGGGGATCGCGGCGATCTTCAACACTTTCCCCAACACGACCTTCAGCCAGAATAACGGCGTGATCCAGATGACCGGTGTGGCCTCGCGTCATGTCGGCCTTTATGTCGCGGGTATTCTGGTGATCATGGGCTTCTTCCCGATCCTCGGTGCGATCTTCATGCTGATTCCGAAGCCGGTTCTGGGCGGCGCGACGCTTGTGCTGTTCGGCACGATCGCGGTGGCCGGTATCCGCATCCTCTCGACCCAACCGATGGACCAGCGCCGCGTCTATATCATGGCGGTCAGCTTCGGTCTCGGCCTCGGTGTGACGCTGGTGCCCGAGGCGACCCAGCATCTGCCGACTCTTCTCAAGCAGGTCGTCGCGACGCCGATCACCCTGTCGGGCCTGAGCGCGATCATCCTGTCGCTGGTCCTGCCAGAGCCCAAGACCGCGCCCGAGGCTTCGGATCAGGAGGCGCATGCGCCTGCCGAATAAGGCGTTTCCCGAAAGAAGCTGAGACAGGCCTTCCTTCAGGGGGAGGCCCTTTGACTTGCAGCCTCGCCCGCGGCATCTAGCTATGACCGGATATGGGGGCGCGTGGTGGAAAAGCTGGAGACATTGAACTGGGTGCAGGCTGTGCCTGCCTTTATCGCGCTTTCTGTCGCGACATGGCTCTCGCAGGCAGGAGATCTGTCGCGTCCCGAACAGATCGCTGTGCTGGGGGTAACCTTCTCGGCCTCGACTGGGTTGGGGCGGCAGGTCGCCGGACGGCGTTGGTTGCTGGCGGTGCTTGATGTTCTGGGGAAGGGCTTCGCCATCGCTGCGGGTGTCCTGCTTGGAACGCTGACGCTCGGCGGCGTCAGCCTTGTCTGGCCCGCGATGATCTTGGGGGCCTGTCTGGTCGGGGCGTTGTCGCGGCACGATAAGGCACTGTGGTGGCTCTCGATCCAGAGCTGGCTGTTTTTTGGCCTTTCGGCGCTATTTTTTGATCAGGCGGAGGCTCCGTGGCAATTGGTTATGCTGGTTGTGGCGACCCATATCCTTGTGCTGGGTTTCGAGCATTGCGTGATCCGGGGGCTGCGGTCCTGGTCGGGCTTCCGCCGCTGGGATAATGTGATGGGAGTTGATCATGAAGGGGCGCCGATCCTGACAATGGGGTGGCAGGCGGCACAATCGGGGGTGGCCGTGGCGCTGGCCTTGGGGCTGGCGTTGATGATGGGGCTGTCGCGGCCCTATTGGGCTCCGATGAGCACACTTTTTGTCCTGCGCCCCGACCTGAAGGCCACCCGCGCGAGCCTTGTCACGCGATGTGTGACCACGGTGCTGGGCTGTCTGGCGGCGACGATAGTGGTGATGGTCCTGCCGGGCCATTGGGTGCTGCCGATCCTGTTCGTGCTGACGGGCACCGCGGCGATCCTGTTTCTACCCTTGGGCTTTCCGGTCTTTGTCGCACTTCTATCGGCCACAATCGTCCTGATGGTCACGATGGGCAATGCGGCCTTGGTCGAGAATGCCGAGGTGCGGGTGATTGGCACTCTGATCGGCGGGGTGATGGCGCTGCTGACCCAGGTCGTGGCGCATGTCCTCTTCCGGCGCGCCGTTTAGCAAATGGAAAAACCCGCCCCTTGCGGGACGGGTTTTGCGCGATATGTCGGACAGGCCTTGCGGCCGGTCCTCCTGTTGGTGCCCCTTGGTTACTGGTCCTCGGGGAGGATACGCACGCCGCCTTTGGCTGCCGAAGAGGCCAGCATCGCGTAGGCTTTGAGCGCGGTCGACACGGCGCGTTTGCGCGGGGCGGCCGGTTTCCACGGCAGCGGACCCATTGCCTCGCGGCGCGCGGCCAGCTCGTTATCGGCCACAGCAAGGTTGATCGTGCGGTTCGGGATGTCGATCTCGATCAGATCGCCATCTTGCACAAGGGCGATCGTACCGCCTTCTTCTGCCTCCGGCGAGACGTGGCCGATGGAGAGGCCCGAGGTGCCGCCCGAGAAGCGCCCATCGGTCAGCAGCGCGCATTTCGCGCCAAGACCTTTGGATTTGAGATAGGAGGTCGGGTAGAGCATTTCCTGCATGCCCGGACCGCCGCGCGGGCCCTCGAAGCGGATCACCACCACCTCGCCTTCTTTCACCTTGCCGGTGAGAATGGCCGAGACGGAATCGTCCTGGCTCTCGAAGACGCGGGCAGGGCCCGAGAATTTGAGGATCGAGTCGTCCACGCCCGCGGTTTTCACGATACAGCCGTTTAGGGCGATATTCCCGAACAGCACGGCCAGACCGCCATCCTTCGAGAAGGCATGTTCGCCCGAGCGGATCACGCCATTCACGCGGTCACGATCGAGTTCCTTATAGCGGTTCTCGGTGGAGAAGGCTTCGGTGGTGCGCACGCCGCCCGGGGCCGCGCGATAGAAGCTGTCGACCTTGTCCGAATTCGAGGTGACGATATCCCATTTGGCCAGTGCCTCGGACATCGTCTCCGAGTGCACGGTGCGGCAATCGGCATGGATCAGCCCTGCGCGGTTCATCTCGCCAAGGATGCCCATGATGCCACCGGCGCGGTGGACATCTTCCATATGGACATCGGCCTTGGCGGGCGCGACCTTGCACAGGACCGGCACCTTGCGCGAGAGACGGTCGATATCGTCCATCGTGAAATCGACCTTGCCCTCATGTGCGATGGCGAGGAGGTGCAGCACGGTATTGGTCGAACCGCCCATCGCGATATCGAGCGACATGGCGTTCTCGAAAGCGTTGAAATTGGCGATGTCGCGGGGCAGGAGGCCCGGCTTCTCGTCCTCGTAATGCGCCTTGGTGATCTCGACGATCTTGCGGCCCGCTTCGAGGAACAGCTCCTTGCGGTCGGCATGGGTGGCCAGAACCGAGCCGTTGCCCGGAAGCGCGAGACCGAGCGCCTCGGCGAGGCAGTTCATCGAGTTGGCGGTGAACATGCCCGAGCAGGAGCCACAGGTGGGGCAGGCATTGGCCTCGAACTCGGCCACTTCCTCATCGGTATATTTGTCATCGGCGGCCACGACCATCGCATCGACGAGGTCTACGGCCTTCTCGAGATCGTTGATGGTGACCTTGCCCGCTTCCATCGGGCCACCCGAAACGAAGATGACCGGAATATTGAGGCGCATCGCGGCCATCAGCATACCGGGGGTGATCTTGTCGCAGTTGGAGATGCAGACCATCGCATCGGCGCAATGCGCATTGACCATATATTCGACCGAATCCGCGATGATCTCGCGCGAAGGGAGCGAATAGAGCATGCCGTCATGGCCCATGGCGATCCCGTCATCGACCGCGATGGTATTGAATTCCTTGGCAACGCCGCCCGCGTTCTCGATCTCGCGGGCAACCATCTGGCCCAGATCCTTCAGGTGGACGTGGCCGGGGACGAATTGCGTGAAGGAGTTGACGACCGCAATGATCGGCTTGCCGAAATCGCCGTCCTTCATGCCGGTTGCGCGCCACAATCCGCGCGCCCCCGCCATATTGCGGCCATGGGTCGATCTGCGGGAACGATAATAGGGCATTGGCTGCTCCCTTTCTTTGGGCAATGGCTTGCGGGGATCACGGACACGAGCCCCGCTTTCGGGGCGCAGCTTTAGCGCAAGCGCGACCGGAAGAACAGGCAAAACCGCCATGCGCTTTCGCAATGTCTCGTTATGTGGGGGAAACGGGACATAAAATTTCGTGAGAAAGGGTGCCATCCCCGCGAGCAGCAAAGGATGGCACCCCCAATGCCCTCCGTGGCAGCGGTAGGGCGGATGTCCGTTACGCGTCTGAAGGTACCCGGCATCACGCGGTTTGGGCCGGTGGTGGATTCGCTTCAGGCTGTCGGAACCTCGTCCATCAAGCACCAAGTACAGGCCGGAGCAAGGGCTTTGCAGGGCTGGCGTGACTTATGAGTCACTGACGCGGCGTTCAGCGTGATCTTGCTGCAACGCAGGCCTCGGGCGCGGTGGCGGCGCAGAGGGAATATCTTGCACGTTTGCCCCGCTGTGGCAGTGTCGGTGCAGGGATAGATAGGGACATCCGATGTGCGCATCCTTCAGACTGATTGCCGGCCTTCTGGCGGCATATGCGGGGCTTGCGGCACCTGCCTGCTCCGAGAACGCTTCGGGCTTCCAGTATCTCGGCTGGTCGCGCTTCCAGTATAACGACCTGATCGGGGATGGTCATGACCGCTGGCAGAGCGGGGGGATCAGTGTCTCGGTTCTGGCGGCGCGCGCGCCGGAGACCACACTTCCCGCGCAGCCCTTTGCCTTGTGGGAGTTCCGCCTGAGCGGGGCGGTGATCGCCCCGCAATCGCTGACCCGTCCCGCCGCGGAGGACCGGCGCTATGTCAGCCGCTCCGAGCTGAGCGCGCGCAGCTATTTCGAGCAAGGTGGCTGGCAGGGCATGGTCGGTTTCGGTCTGGTGGGGATCGGTCCGGACACATTGCCCGGCAAAGTCCAGAAAGAGCTGCATGATCTGCTGGACCAGCCCGATCCGAGCGCGGCGCAGGATGACCAGCTGGGTGACGAGATCTGGCCGATGGTCGCGGCAGAGTTGCGCTATCCGGTGGATCTGGGGCCGCAAACGCGGCTGGTGCCGTTCGTGTCTGGCAAGAGCGGCGACGAGGATCTGTTGACGGCCGGCGTCGATCTGCTGATCAATGCGCCGCAGCCGATGCTGTGGCTGCGCGACGATACGTTGGGCCGGCTCTATATGGGGCTGGGCGACAAATATAGCGGTGGCACGACCTTCGGGCTGGGCGCGGATGTGACCCATGTCGGCCATAGCAATCTCTTCCCCGAAGGCGGCGTCGAGGCGGAGGACACACGTTACCGGCTGCGTGCCTTTGTCAGCCATAGCTGGGACAATATGCGGTTGAGCTACGGGGCGACATGGCTCTCGGAGGAATATGTTGGCCAGCCCGAAGGGCAGGTCGTGGGCGATCTGCGGCTGGATATCCGGTTCTGAGCGCGGCGGGCTTTTCTTGCCCGAATTCCCGGACGCGCCCGTGTTTGGCGTTGACAGTGGGGAAGGGGGCTGTATAAGCGCGCGGATCGGTGGCGCAGGCTGCCGGTTTTTCATTGGTGTTGGTGGATCTCGCAAGAGAAAACCTGTCGCCGGTCGCAAGGCCGGAGGAGGACAACGCCCTTCGGAACTTTAAAGAAGGAGATCAGCCGTGACCAAACGCACGTCTGCCAAGTACAAAATCGACCGCCGCATGGGCGAGAACATCTGGGGCCGCGCCAAGTCCCCGGTCAACCGTCGTGAATACGGTCCGGGTCAGCACGGTCAGCGCCGCAAGGCAAAACTGTCGGACTTCGGTATCCAGCTGCGCGCCAAGCAGAAGCTGAAAGGCTACTACGGCGATCTGACCGAAAAGCAATTCCGTCGCATCTATGGCGAAGCAGAGCGTGTTAAAGGCGATACCGGTGAGAACCTGGTGGGTCTGCTCGAGCGCCGTCTGGACGCAGTTGTCTACCGCGCGAAATTCGTGCCGACCGTCTTCGCCGCACGTCAGTTCGTGAACCACGGCCACGTTCTGGTCAACGGTAAGCGCGTGAACATCCCCTCCTACCGCGTGAAAGAGGGTGACGTGATCGAAGTTCGCGAGAAGTCCAAGCAAATGGCTCTCGTGATCGAAGCTCAAGCTTCGGCGGAGCGTGACATCCCCGACTATCTGGAAGTCGACGGTTCGAAACTGACCGCGACCTTCACCCGTACCCCGGGTCTGTCGGACGTTCCGTATCCGGTCGTCATGGAACCGAACCTCGTCGTCGAATTCTACGCAAAGAACTAAGGGCGTGGGCCTTCGGGCCCCCCTGTTCCTTTGCCGATTACGATCGAAATACGAAAAGCCGCAGTGGATCACTGCGGCTTTTCACGTTTTCAAAGGGTCTGTTTCGCCGCTGTGGCGGCGGCTGGCTTCAGCCGTCGTTGAACATGCTGAGGAATGACCAGAGCTGTGCATGGGCTTCCTTCTGGAAATAATCGCCGAAGTCCCCGTTCTGGAGCTTTTCGATATAGATGGCTGTATTCGCTTCGTTATTCAGCCGCGGACGGCTGTAGGAACTCGAGCGATACGCGATTTCCTCGGCACCGCGGCGCAAGGCGCGCTCGGTTCCGGGGGTCCAGCGCTCGTCGATCCGGCCGACAAAGAGCTGGTAACGGCTCAGGGTCTTCTTGACCGCGATCCGTTTGTCCTTGGGTAAGGACATGAAGACATCCTGCAGGCTGTCGGCCCTTGCCAAGGATGGTAGGCCCAATGCGCAGAGGAACGTCGTCGCAAAGGCCAGTGGGGGGGCCGTATATATCAGTGCATGAGACATTTCTGTTGGAGCTCCTTTCGCCTGATAACGCGTAAGTTGTGAATTCTAAATGAGGCGTAAATCTGTCAACGACGGAGCGATAAGCGGGGTGTAATTTTAAAACTTGAGTTAGTTTTTCATAAATATGTGGGGCATCTCCCACGCAATCCGGCCAATTCGGAACACTGGTCAAAGATTGCTGGAAAATCGCTTGGACCGCAGATAAAGAGACGGCGCAAGATGAGGGTAGATGCATCATGAATGACCAAATTCAACCGCAACCCGGAATTATGGATATCGCGCTCTACGAGGGCGGGGCGTCCAAAGTGGCTGGCCGCACGGATGCGGTGAAGCTCAGCTCGAACGAGAACCCGTTCGGGCCGTCCGACAAAGCCAAAGAAGCCTTTGCGCGTTGTGCCCATTCGATGCATCGATATCCATCCACCGACCATGCGGGGCTGCGTCAGGCCATCGGGGATGTCTATAAGCTCGATCCGCAGAAGATCATCATTGGCGTGGGCTCGGACGAGATTATCCACATGCTCTGTCAGGCCTATGTCGGCGCGGGCTCCGAGGTGGTGTTCACCGAGCACGGCTTCCTGATGTACCGGATTTCCACCATGGCCGCCGGTGGCACGCCGGTAGAGGTGAAGGAACGTGACCGCACCACCGATGTGGATGCGATCCTCGCGGCCTGCAACGAGAATACCAAGCTCGTATTCATCGCCAACCCGAACAACCCGACGGGCACGATGATCGCGCCCGCCGAGCTGGAGCGTCTGGCCAAGGGGCTGCCGGAGCAGGCCATTCTGGTGATCGATTCCGCCTATTCCGAATATGTGGAAGGCTATGATGGCGGCGCCGATATCGCGACCCGTCTGGACAATGTCATCATGACCCGCACCTTCTCCAAGATCTATGGTCTTGGCGGGTTGCGTGTGGGCTGGGGCTATGGCTCGAAAACCATTATCGACGTGCTCAACCGCGTGCGCGGGCCGTTCAACATGTCCACCGCGCAGCTGGAAACCGCCGAGGCCGCCGTGCGCGATCAGGACTGGCTTGAACGCTGCCGCAATGACAATACCCGTCTGCGCGCATGGCTGGCCGAAGCGCTGGCCGAGAAGGGCGTGCCGTCGGATACCTCGACCGCGAATTTCATCCTCGCCCGTTTCACCTCGCCCGCCGAGGCCGAGGCCTGCGACGAGTATCTGAAATCCGAGGGCATTATCGTGCGCCGTGTCGCCAGCTACAACCTGCCGCATTGCCTGCGTATCACCGTGGGCGACGAGCCGTCCTGCCGCCGGGTGGCCCATTTGATCGGCCAGTTCAAGGCACAGTTCATGGCAGGTGATCTCTCATGATCTTTCCGAAAGTCGCGCTGATCGGGATGGGGCTCATTGCCTCTTCCGTGGCGCATGCGACCCGCTGGAAAAAGCTTGCCGGTTCCGTCGCGGGCTTTGACCGCGACGCGGAGGTGCGCGAGACCGCCCGCGAGATCGGGCTCGTCGATACGGTTTGTGACAGTCTGGCCGAGGTGGTGCGCGATGCCGATCTGGTCATGCTTTGCGTGCCGGTGGGCGCGATGGGCGCGGTTGCTGCCGAGATCGCCCCGCATCTGAAGCCGGGCGCGATCGTTACCGATACCGGGTCTGTCAAACAGGCCGTGGTGGAGGCCGTGGGTCCGCATATCCCCGAGGGTGTGCATTTTATCCCGGGGCACCCGCTGGCCGGCACCGAGCAATCGGGGCCGCGTTCGGGCTTTGCCACGCTCTTCGTCAACCGTTGGTGGCTGCTGACGCCATCCGAGGAGACCGAGCCTCAGGCGCTAGCCTTGCTGCGCGCCTATCTCGAGGGGTTCGGGGCGAGCGTTGATACAATGGATGCACCGCATCACGACATAACACTGGCGGTGACCTCGCATTGCCCGCACCTGATCGCCTATACGATGGTGGGTGTGGCTGACCATGTGCGCCGTGTCAGCCATCAGGAAATCATCAAGTATTCGGCCTCGGGCTTTCGCGATTTCACACGGATTGCGGCCTCCGATCCGACAATGTGGCGCGACGTCTTCCTGACCAACAAAGAGGCGACGCTGGATATCCTGGGCCGCTTCGCCGAGGAGTTGTTCGTGCTCCAACGCGCGATCCGCACTGGTGATGGCGAGATGCTGCACGAGTATTTCACCCGCACCCGCGCGATCCGCCGCGGCATCATCGATGCGGGGCAGGATACCGATGCGCCCGATTTCGGGCGCCAGCCGAAGCCATCCGAAACGATGTAATGGAAAAGGGCCCCGAGGGGCCCTTTTTTAACCTTCCGCGGAGTCGGGGATCTGGATCACCGGTGCCTCGCCCAGCGGAATGGGCCCGAGCTTCATCTGTCCTGCGCGGATTGTCAGCGGCAGCTCCAGCTCTCCCGATTTTCCTGCCATCTGTGACACGAGGAGTTTCACCATATCCACGCGGTTGCGCGGGATCAGCCCCGCATCCACCGCCACGCCCAGCCAGGCCTGCCAGTCGGGCGTGCCCAGCGTGATCTCGCCCTCGGGCTGACCGGTCTCGGTGATGGTCAGCGCACCTTTGGCAGTGACCAGTTTCGAATCCCAGTCCAGCGTGAAATCATTGATCTTGACGGTCTGCAGGGCAGGGGCGCGCTCGAGGCTGCTATTGTCGAGCGGTGTCGCGGTGCCCACCGCGCCATCCAGATGGATCTGGTCGATCTGGTCGGCCAGGAAGGAACCAGCGGCTTTGGCCTGCGGAAGCAGGTCGGACAGCACATCCAGCGGGATCTGCACGGCGTCCATATCCATTCCGATCTTATAGGCATGGGCAGGGGTGAGCGTGCTGTCGGCCTCGTTCGGATCGGTGATGGCTGCAGCGCTGTCCTCGGCCTTCTGGAGCGATACGACAATCTGGTTGGCTCCGAAATCGATCTTCTCGCCGCTGATCTCGGGCTGGTCCAGCACCAGTTTCGCAGAATTCAGCGGCAGGGTCTTGGCCAGACCCAGAGATACATCCAGCCGGTTTGACAGGTTTGACAGGGTGAAATCGTGACCCGCATAGCCCAGATCCACCTCTTCGGGCAGGTTCATGGTGATATCGGTCGGGCGGAACACACCGGCGTTCAGCTGCGCGTATTCGGCCGACCAGGAGAAACCACCATCAGGCTGTGTCAGCTCGGGCGATTCGAAATTCGCGGTGAAACGGGTCGGGAAACCACCTACGGCCACCGCCTGCGCAGAGCCCCATCCGGCCGCCTCGGCCGCGGCAATCAGCGCTTTGGCCCGTGTTTCGATCTCGCGCGATACCAGCATCCAGTAGGCACCGAAGACCACGCACAGAATGATGATGAGACCTACCAGTTTGCGCATTATACACCTCTTCACAGCTCGTCGTATTTTCTCTATTCGGCCAAAGACGAAAGGACCAGAGGCATGAACAAAACGTTATGGGTCTTCGGATATGGCTCGCTCATCTGGAAACCGGGATTCGAGGTGGCGGAACAGTCCCTTGGTCGGCTCAAGGGCTGGCACCGTTCGTTTTGCATGACCTCCATCCATTATCGCGGCACCGAGGAAAATCCGGGGCTGGTGCTGGCGCTTGATGCACAGGAAAACGCCGTCTGTGCCGGTGTGGCGTTGCGCGCGAAAGCCGGCGAGGAAGCGGACGTGCTGGCCTATCTGCGTGATCGGGAGCTGGTCTCGAGCGCCTATGAGGAGCGGATCCTGCCGGTGGCGCTCGCCGACGGGCGGGTGGTCGAGGCGGTGACCTATGTGGTGGACCCCGCCAATCCCCAATATTGCCACCATACGCTCGAGGAACAGGCGCGGATCATTGCCCGATCCTGTGGCCGGATGGGCCCGAATTGCGACTACCTCTACAATACGGCGCAGCATCTGGGCACACTCGGCATCGCCGATCCCGATCTCGACTGGTTGGCCGCAAGAGTGCGCCATCTGACGGGATGCGCCTGATCTCCTGATAGCCCTTGGACAAATGCGCGCGGGCGGCTAGGGTCAACGCCAAGTTAACAGGTAAATCGGGCCCCTCCCCATGTCCAAGCTGAAACTCGAAGCGCAATTCTCTCAACCGGTCCGGCAGATCTTCATGATGCTGGTGGTTCTGGGGCTGGTGGCCGCAGGGGCCGTCTTCGCCTATGCGCGGATCTTCCCGATCTTCCTGTCGAACCCGTGGCTGAACGGGGTGATCCTGATCACCTTCGTGCTCGGGGTTCTGGCCTGTTTCTGGCAGGTGGTGCAGCTGATCAAGGCGGTCAGCTGGCTCGAGAGCTTTGCCGCTGACCGTCCAGGGCGTCCCAATGTGCGTGCGCCGGTAATGCTGGCGCCGCTGGCGGCTCTTTTGGGAGCACGCCAGCGTGCCGATATCTCGACCTCTGCAGGCCGCTCGATCCTCGAATCGGTGGCCGAGCGGATCGATGAGGGCCGCGATATCACCCGCTATGTTACGGGGCTTCTGATTTTTCTCGGGCTCTTGGGTACGTTTTACGGGCTGGCCACGACGGTGCCCGCCGTGGTCGATACGATCCGCGCGCTGGCTCCGCAGGACGGTCAGTCGGGGCTGAGTGTCTTCGACAATCTGATGACCGGTCTCGAGGGGCAGCTGGGGGGGATGGGCACGGCGTTCTCGTCCTCGCTCCTCGGGCTTGCGGGCTCGCTGATTGTTGGACTTCTGGAGCTGTTCGTGACCCATGGCCAGAACCGGTTCTACCGCGAGCTGGAGGAATGGATCAGCTCGATCAGCCGCCTCAGCTTTGCCGGAGGCGACGGCGAGGAATCGGCCGTGATCGAGGTTCTCGATCATATGGCTGAGCAGATGAACCAGCTCAACGGGCTCTTTGCCTCGAGCGAGGGCTCGCGCCGTCAGGTGGATGTGCGTCTGGGCCAGCTCGCGCATGTGATGGAAGGGCTCTCCGAGCGCCTTGATACGGAGATCGCCGCGCGCGCCGCACAGGCCGAGAGCCTGCAGCGCATGGCCGATGGTCAGGACAGGCTGGTGATGGCGCTCGAGACGATGGCTGCCTATTATGCCTCTGATCTCTCTGCCGAAAATGACGCCGAGATGCGGATGCGTCTGCGCTCGATGGATGGGCAGATGGCGCGGATTCTCGAGGAGATGTCGGCGGGCCGCCAGGAGAGCATGGCCGAGCTGCGCCATGATTTCGCCGCGATGACGCGCGCGATTCTCGCCCGCCCGCGGGAGAGCTGAGATGGCTCTGGCGCGGCGCGGGCGGCAACGCTTTTCTACCAATATCTGGCCCGGTTTCGTAGATGCGATGACCGCGCTTCTTCTGGTCGTGATCTTTGTGCTCTCGATTTTCATGGTGGTGCAATCGGTGCTGCGCCAGCAGGTCGACACTCAGGAAAACGAGCTGGCCTCGCTTAATGATACGGTCGATGGTCTGGCTCAGGCGCTCTCGCTCTCGCGCCAGAAAGTTGGATCGCTCGAAACCCGCCTGACCGATGCCGAGACGGCGGCCCAGCGTCAGGCGACCCTGATCGCCAATCTGACGGGGCAGCTGAAGGAGCGGCAATCCGATCTGGATGCCGCAGGGGAGAAAATCACTGCCTTCGAGGCGCAGGTCGCCCAGCTTCTGGCCGCCCAGCAGGCGCAGGCCGACGCATCTGACGAGAAGCTTCGTGTCTCGCAGGCGACGATCGATGATCTGCGCGCCAAGCTGCAATCCTCGGGCGACGAGATCTCTGCCATGACGCTGGCTTTGGAAGAGGCCCGCAAACAAGCCGAGGACACGCTGACCAAGCTGGCGGCGGCACAGGCCGCGCGGGAGGATCTACAGGGCAGGCTCGACCAACAGCTGACCGAAGCCGAGCGTCAGGCAGCGCTAAAGGCTGTGGCGGATAAGGCTCTGGCAGATCAGAAGTCGATTTCGACAGAGGCCGCCCGCAAGGTCGAGTTATTGAACCAGCAGATCGCTGCGCTTCGCGGGCAGCTCGGCCAGTTGCAAGCAGTGCTCGATGACAGCCAGAGCCGGTCTGTCGCATCCAGAAGCCAGATCGAATCTCTGGGAACTCAACTGAACTCCGCGCTGGCCCAGCTTGCCGCAGAGCAGAAAAGGCGTGCCGCGCTGGAAGAGGCGGCCCGCAAGAAGGCCGAAGCTGAGGCACAAGATCTGGCAAGTTATCGCTCGGAATTCTTCGGGCGTCTGTCGAAGATTCTGCAAGGGCGCGAAGGCGTGAAGGTCGTCGGCGACCGCTTCGTCTTCTCCTCAGAGGTGTTGTTCCCGCAAGGCTCGGCCACGCTGTCGGATGCCGGCAAGGCGCAGATCAAGCAGGTCACCGCGCTTCTTGACGAGCTTGCGTCCGAAATCCCACCTCAGCTCGACTGGATTATCCGTGTGGATGGCCATACCGATGACGTGCCGCTCTCGGGCAACGGACAGTTCCGCGACAACTGGGAGCTCAGTCAGGCCCGCGCGCTCTCGGTGGTGCGCTACATGATCGACGATCTGAAATTCCCGCCCGAGCGGCTTGCAGCGACCGGTTTTGGCCAATACCGTCCGGTGGCAGAGGGCGATAGTGCCGAGGCCCGCGCTGCGAACCGCCGGATCGAGCTGAAACTGACCGAGCGCTAAGGGGGCGATGAGCCTGCCTGCCTGATCCGGCCTGTGGCGCCGATGCGTCTCTATAGGATCATCGCGAGTAGAACCCGTGAGGTAGACGGGTAACCGCTTGGCGCAGGGGGAAGTCGTTGAGGTGGCCCGCGAAACCCGGAGAGTCTGGCTCGAGCTTGCCGTCAACGACGACGAGGAGGAACGGCATGGCTGGATAACGGAAGAACTATGGGGGCTTGCGTTCAAGGTGAAAGTGGCACTCGGGGCGATCCGCGATGAGGCAACGATCTCCGATCTGGTGGCTAAGTACGGCGTGCATCAGACGGTAATCAACGCATGGAAGCGCCAAGCGCATATCGGGGATCTTCTCGGGAAAGGCCGCAGCGAGCGAGGGCGAGATCGAGAAGCTGCATGCGAAGATCGGCCAGCTCGTGGTAGAGCGGGATTTTTGAGCGCGAGGCGAGCCGTTGTGGCGCCACCGCTTCGAGCGCCGCTGGCGACGGCGAGGGTATAGTTGTGGCGGGACATGATCGCTCCCCGACATCCCGAGCTGTCGATCCTGCGGCAATGCGCCTTGCTCGGGCTCAGCCGCTTGGCGTTTTACAGCCCGAGCAGACCCGAGCCGCCGCTGAACCTAGCCTTGATGAAGCTTGCCGACGCGCAGTTCATGGAGAGGTCGTTTTATGGTAGCCGCCAGATGGGGCGGCATCTGCGTGGTGAAGGATATTGCGTTGGGCGCAAGCGAGTCCGAAGGCTCATGGCCAGGATGGATCTGCGGGCTGTTTATCAAAGGCCCAGGACCTCGCGGCCATCTCTGGAGATCCGTAAGTGTATGTATTTTATATGGATTTACCAGACACGCGGCCCGATCAGGTCTGGCAGGCTGACATCGCCTACATCGTGATGCAGCGCGGGTTCCGTTACCTGGTCGCCATTATGGATAGGGCGACGCGCCGGGTTCTGTCGTGGCGTCTGTCGAATACCATGGACGTGGAGTTCTGTATCCAGGCCTTGGAGGAAACCGCCACGGCATGGAAAGCCCGAGATATTCAACACGGACTAAAGCCGTCCGTTCACAAGCCCACGCTTCACGAAGATCCTCGCAGACGCAACTATGAAGATATCGGCGGACGGGCGAGGCAGATGGATGGATAACGTGATGATCGCGCGGCTTTTGCGGTCGCTGAACTACGAATGCGTCTATCTGAACGCGTTTGAGACCGGCACAGGAAAGTGGATGATATCCTAGAACACCAAGAGGCCATCAAGGTCTCGATTTGAAGGCTGCAGCATGACCTATAGGCAACCTCAGCGCCGCCGAAAAACGGTCCGGGAAATGGGGCGGCCCTTCCTTAAACCCGCAGATCAGGGAGGCAGATCGCCGATAGTTCCATGGGCGTAGAGCCTATGGATCGTTGAAACTGACTTTGGTCTGGCAGTCATCGGCTGTTTGCGGATGGGGCAATCAAGGCAGCTGGAGGACGGATCTCGAATTGGAATAGGGAAGGGCTTACGTACCGGTCGGTTCGTTCGCACCCATCAGGGTAGCCCTCAAAACGGTTTCGGCCCCGCAGCGCGGGGCCGAAACGAAAAGATACGCGAGGGCGCGGCTCACTCGGCCGTTAGAAGCGGCGGCTTGGAACCGGAGATGCGCGGCTTGCCGGGCTCTTCGGCTTCAATGACAATCTCGTCGTCCTTCACCGAGACCTTCGCAAGACCACCTTTGGTCAGCTTGCCGAAGAGCAGCTCTTCCGCCAGCGGTTTCTTGATGTGCTCTTGGATCACGCGACCCAGCGGGCGGGCGCCCATACGCTCGTCATAGCCTTTCTCGGCCAGCCAGTTGGCGGCTTCCGGCGTCAACTCGATATGGACGTTGCGGTCGATCAGCTGGGCCTCGAGTTGCAGCACGAACTTGTCGACCACCTGAATGATCGTCTCGCGCGGCAGAGGCGCGAAGCTGACCACGGCATCCAGACGGTTGCGGAATTCCGGCGTGAAGGTCCGCTCGATGGCGGCGGTATCTTCGCCCTCGCGCCGATCCCGACCGAAGCCGATGGCGGCTTTCGCCATATCCGATGCACCTGCGTTCGAGGTCATGATCAGGATAACATTGCGGAAATCGACCTGACGACCGTTATGATCGGTCAGCTTCCCGTTATCCATCACCTGCAGCAGGATGTTATAGACATCAGGGTGCGCTTTCTCGATCTCGTCCAGCAGCAAGACGCAATGCGGATGCTGGTCGACGCCATCGGTCAGAAGGCCACCCTGATCGAAGCCGACATAGCCCGGAGGTGCGCCGATCAGACGCGAGACTGCGTGTTTCTCCATATATTCCGACATGTCGAAACGCAGCATCTCGACGCCGAGCGAGCTGGCAAGCTGTTTGGCAACCTCGGTCTTACCTACACCGGTCGGACCGGCAAAGAGGTAGTTACCGATCGGCTTCTCGGGCTCGCGCAATCCGGCCCGCGCCAGCTTGATCGAAGCCGAAAGAACCTCGATTGCCTTGTCCTGACCGAAGACCACACGTTTGAGCGTTTTCTCCAGATCGCGCAGCACTTCGGCATCGTCTTTCGACACGCTTTTCGGGGGAATGCGCGCGATTTTGGCCACGACGCTCTCGATCTCTTTGGGAGAGATCGTTTTGCGGCGCTTGCTATCGGGCAGCAGGTGTTGCGCAGCCCCGGCCTCGTCGATCACGTCAATCGCCTTGTCGGGCAGTTTGCGGTCATGGATGTAACGGGCCGACAGTTCCACTGCAGTCTTGATGGCCTCGTTGGTGAAGCGGATGTCGTGGTGCTCCTCGAAATAGGGTTTTAGCCCCATGAGAATCTTGACCGCATCGGCGGTCGAGGGCTCATTTACATCGATTTTCTGGAACCGGCGCGACAGGGCGCGGTCCTTCTCGAAATGCTGGCGGAACTCCTTATAGGTGGTGGAGCCCATGCAGCGCAGCTTGCCGCCGGCCAGCGCCGGTTTCAGCAGGTTGGAGGCATCCATTGCACCGCCGGAAGTCGCACCCGCGCCAATGACCGTATGGATCTCGTCGATGAAGAGGATCGCATCGGGATGTTCTTCGAGTTCCTTCACGACCGCCTTCAAACGCTCTTCGAAATCACCGCGGTAGCGCGTGCCCGCCAGAAGGGCGCCCATATCGAGCGAGTAGATCGTCGAACCTTTCAGGATATCGGGCGTCTCGCCGCGGGTGATCTTCAGGGCAAGGCCTTCCGCGATCGCGGTTTTCCCCACACCGGGATCGCCCACCAGAAGCGGGTTGTTCTTGCGACGGCGGCAGAGGACCTGCACGCAGCGTTCGACTTCCTCATGACGACCGATCAGCGGATCGATGTCGCCTTTCTTGGATTTCTTGTTCAGGTCGACGCAATATTTTGCCAGAGCCGACTCCTTGCCCTCGCGCTCGGATTGATGCGCGGTGGTATCGGCTTTGGGCGTTTCTTCCTCCTCGGCACCGGTCACCGAGCGGTTCTCGCCGAATTCGGGGTCTTTCGCCACGCCATGCGCGATGAAGTTGACCGCGTCATACCGGGTCATCTCCTGCTCTTGCAGGAAGAAGGCCGCATTCGACTCGCGCTCGGCGAAAATCGCGACAAGCACATTGGCGCCGGTCACTTCGGAGCGGCCGGAGGATTGGACATGGATGGCCGCGCGCTGGATCACGCGCTGGAAAGCAGCAGTGGGCACCGCTTCGGAGCCTTCGACCTCTGTGATCAGGGTCGACAGGTCATCATCGATGAAGTCGGTTAGGGTTTGACGAAGTTCGTCCAGATCGACCGAGCAGGCTCGCATGACGCGGTTCGCGTCAGGTTCGTCGATCAGCGCCAGCAGCAGGTGCTCAAGCGTCGCCAGTTCGTGCCGGCGCGCGTTGGCCAGTGCCAGCGCACCATGGATTGCTTGTTCTAAAGTAGTCGAGAACGAAGGCATGTGGTGCTCCTTTCCTATGTTGGCGAGCGCGTCAGAACGACTCTCTCACCAACCTGGCCTCATACTATTAAACTTCGGTGGAAATTCGCGCTCTTCAAGACCCTTGATGCAAATTCCGGATAAGTTTCAGGCTCTGCTGGAAAAGTGAACAGAAGGTAACCAAAACGGCCTTTACCGAAGCTGGGCTGCCAAAATGGGGTATCGCGTCCATGAAATCAACAGGCTGTAAAAGATTTGACGTAAAATTTCGACAATTTTTGATTAAAAAACAGGCGGTGCGGGAGAGGGCTGATTCACCGCGTTCAGGGCTGGCCTCGGACAATGTCCGACGGTGGGGCAGGGCACCTTGCCAATAATAAGCATGATTGCGACAATTCGCCCGCATTTTTCATGACAAGAGGGTTGAAACATATGACCTCGGGGCACTAGGGAGGCATGTCAGCCCGAAGGTTTGGATATGCGCAGATATAAAATTTCCCGAAACGCTATGCTGCGTCGGTCCCGTGCGATGGTGTCATCGCGCAGACTGTGGAAATCGCGCCTCATCTTCTGGCTCGGTGCGATTGCGATCGGGGTGATTTCGGTCGGTTTCGCCACTGCCGCTGACTATGCGCAGGAATTGTTCCGCCATATCACGGTGGGCTCGGGGCGCAGTTGGCTACCCCTGATCATCACGCCTCTGGGGTTTCTGCTCTGCGCCTATCTGTCGCTCACCCTGTTCCCCGGAACCTCGGGTTCTGGTATTCCCCAGGCCATTGCCGCGCAATCGCTGACCGAGCCGGGAGAGCGCACGGCACTGTTGTCGCTCAAAATTGTCTTCGGGAAGATTTTCCTGACGGTGCTGGGGCTGTTCTCGGGAGGCTCGATCGGGCGCGAAGGGCCGACCGTGCAGATCGGCTCGGCGATCATGCTGCAATCGGCGAGCATCGGCGGGATGGCGCATTCGCGGGGGCTGATCCTCGCAGGCTCCGCCGCTGGAATTGCCGCAGCGTTCAACACTCCGCTGGCGGGGATCGTGTTCGCCATCGAGGAAATGAGCCGCAGCTACCAGTCGCGCACGAACGGGATCGTGCTCTCGGCGGTGATCATCGCGGGCGTCGCCTCGCTCAGCCTCCTTGGCAACTATACCTATTTCGGCATCTCGGACTCCATCGGCGAACTGCCGCGCGATCTGGGGCTCGTGGTCGTCTGCGGCGTCACGGGAGGGCTTTTTGGGGCGCTTTTCTCGCGGCTGGTAATCAATCTCACACGCCGGATCCGGCGCTGGAAAGCCAATGGCAACGGGTTCCGCCGCTCCCTCTGGCAAGCGCTCGCCTGCGGTATCATCACGGCCATCATCGGTTTCGCCTTTGCGGGGGCGACCTTTGGCACGGGGTATGGCGAGGCGCGCAGCGCCATCGAGGGCGAGGCGTTGCCGGTCACCTTCTTCTTCGGCAAACTGATCGTCACGGTCGCGGCCACTGTTTCGGGCATTCCGGGCGGGCTCTTTGCGCCATCATTGGCTGTAGGAGCTGGCCTTGGGTCCTCTATCGCATTGATTATGGGCACCAATATCGGCCTGTCGTCGATCCTCGGGATGGCCGGATATTTTGCGGGTGTGGTGCAATCACCGATGACCGCCTTTGTCATCATAATCGAGATGACGGGTAGCCACAGCAATATCGTGCCGGTCATGGCCGCCTCGATGATCGGCTACGGCACGGCCCGTTTTGTCTCGCCCGAGCCGCTTTACGGGACGCTGGCGCGGTTCTTTATTGCCGATGCGATCCGTCTGCGCCGTGCCAAGGCGCAAGCGGCGCGGGGGGATGATGCCGATCCCGCACCGGATGCGGCCGAAAGATCTCAGAACTGATCTTTCGCCTGACGCGCTTTGGTGAACACATCGAGTGCCGAGGCGGTCGAAGGCAGACCCAGAGCGGCACAGAGGTCGGGGTCGTCCGCCCGCAGGAACGGGTTCGTTGCCTTTTCCAGTGCCAAGGTCGAGGGCACTGTCGGTTCACCCCGTCCGCGCCGCGCCATCGTATCGCGCATCCGCGATTTCAGTGCCGGATTGGCGGGCTCGAGATTGAGCGCGAACCGGCCGTTGGACTCGGTATATTCATGGCCCGAGCAGACGATGATCCCCTCGGGCAGCGCCGCGATCCGGCGCAGGCTTTCGAGCATCTGGGCTGGCGAGCCCTCGAACAGGCGTCCACAGCCCCATGCCATCAGGCTGTCACCGGTAAAGACCATCCCCGATTGCGGAAAGTAGAAAGCCACATGGCCGACCGTATGGCCCGATACATCGATCACCTGCACGTCGTCCGACCCGATCCGGATCTGGTTGCCGGGCTCGACCACCACATCCAGCGGCGGCAGACGATGGCGATCGGCCGCCGCACCGATAACCTTGGCGCCGGTGCGGGCACGGATCTCGGCCACGCCCGCGATATGGTCGTCATGATGGTGGGTCAGCAGGATGCCGTCGAGTTTGAGATCCTGCGCCTTGAGCGCTTCCATGATCGGTCCCGCTTCCGGCGCATCGATCAGAGTTACGGCTCCGGTTGCGGTGTCCTCGGCGATATAGGCGTAATTGTCGCTCAGGCAGGGAACGACGGTAAGTTCGATGGTCATGGTGTTTTCGAGAACCTTCACTATGTTTAGGGCAGGCTAAGCCGAATGGGACCCGAGCTGCAATGCATGTAGATGTGCTTGATTTGCGAAATTTCTATTACCGCACACAGTTGGGGCGCGTCGCACAACGCGCGCTACGGGACCGTGTGCTGTCGCTCTGGCCTGCGGAAGGGGCGGGGGCCACAGGGCGGACGGTCGCGGGTTTCGGGTTTGCGGCGCCCCTGTTGCGACCCTATCTGGCCAACTCCCGCCGGGTGATCTCGCTCATGCCTGCACCGCAAGGCGTGATGCCATGGCCTGCGGGCGAGCCGAATGTCTCGGTGCTGACCGAAGAGGTGCAATGGCCGCTCGAGACGGGATTGGTGGACCGGCTGGTAGTGATGCATGCCATCGAGCAATCCGATAACGCGGGCGAATTGCTGGAGGAATGCTGGCGTGTGCTGGGACCGGGAGGACGGGCGCTTCTGATCGTGCCGAACCGCGCGGGGCTCTGGGCACCGCGCGAGACAACGCCGTTCGGTTTTGGGAAACCCTATACGCTGTCGCAACTTGATGCTCTGGCGCGCCGCAACGGGTTCGTCCCCGAACGTCATACCGCAACGCTCTATATTCCTCCCTCGCACCGGCGGTTCTGGTTGCGCTCGGCGCAGATGTGGGAAGGGGTCGGGCAGAAGATTTCGGGGCTGCTGGCGGCGGGGGTTGTCATGCTGGAAGTGTCGAAACAGGTGACACAGCCGCGCCGGCCGGGTCTTGGAGCACGGGTGCGCAAGCCACTGTCGATTCTGGAAGGGGCCACGAAGCCGGCAACCGAGCCGTCTTGGCGTGCAACGCATGGGCGCGACACAAATGTAACACCCAGAACCTTTCGGGAAATCTAGATGCTGGGGCATATTGCCGCAGATTCGTAACGCGCTACGCGCGGAATCCCCTGTTTTACGGGCAGCAGACAAGCCCATTGGCATAATCTGGAAGAAGATAGCGCGAGAAGCCTAAAAAACAGTCAAAAACTGTCGGCTATGTTCACGGGTTAGTGCGCAAGAAGGTTGCGGGGTGGGGATCGCTCTGTTACATCCTGACACCGAAACGAGGGCGAGCGTGGGCGCGCCCTGAGGAGATCTCCATATTTTCCTTCCGTTCCTTCAGGAGCGGGAGGCTGCATGTGGAGGATTAACATCGGAAGGGTGGCCGTGTCCGAACCAGCTTCAATTTCCGCAGGCATCGCCGACCGTTATGCAACGGCGGTTTTTGAAATTTCCAAAGACTCCGGTCAGCTCGATGCGCTGAAGGGCGAGATCGATGCTCTGGAGGTCGCGCTGTCTGAGAGCGCCGATCTGCAGGGGCTGATCAAGAGCCCGCTCTACTCGAGCGAAGAGCAGGAAGCCTCCATCGAGGCGATTGCAAAGGCCATGGGCCTGAGCGCAACGATGACCCACACGCTGGGCCTTCTGGCGCAAAAGCGCCGTCTGTATCTGCTGCCGATGCTCCTGAGTGCCTTGAGCGCGAAGATCGCGGAAGAAAAAGGCGAGGTCACCGCACACGTGACTTCCGCAACCGAACTGTCCCAAGAGCAGCAGGCCAAACTGGCCGATGCGCTTGCGGCAAAGACGGGTAAAACCGTTCAACTGAACATTGCAGTCGATGAGACCCTCATCGGTGGCATGATCGTCAAGCTGGGCTCGCGCATGGTCGATACCTCGATCCGCTCGAAGCTCGCTTCCCTCCAGACTAGCATGAAAGAGGTTGGATAATGGGTATCCAGGCATCTGAGATCTCTGCGATCCTCAAGGAGCAGATCAAGAATTTCGGGCAGGATGCCCAGGTCGCCGAAGTCGGCCGCGTGCTCTCCGTCGGTGACGGTATCGCGCGCGTCTACGGTCTGGACAATGTCCAGGCGGGCGAGATGGTCGAATTCCCGGGCGGCATCCGCGGCATGGCGCTCAACCTCGAAGCCGACAATGTCGGTATCGTTATCTTCGGCTCCGACCGGGACATCAAAGAAGGCGACACCGTCAAGCGCACCAACTCGATCGTTGACGTGCCCGCCGGTGACGCGCTCCTGGGTCGTGTGGTTGACGCACTTGGTAACCCGCTTGACGGCAAGGGCCCGATCGAGGCGACCGAGCGCCGTGTGGCCGACGTCAAGGCACCGGGCATCATTCCGCGTAAATCGGTGCACGAGCCGATGGCAACCGGCATCAAGTCGGTTGACGCGATGATCCCGATCGGCCGTGGCCAGCGCGAGCTGATCATTGGTGACCGTCAGACCGGCAAGACCGCAATCGCGCTCGACACCATCCTGAACCAGAAAGTCTACAATGACGCAGACCCGGCGAATGCGCTGCACTGCTTCTATGTGGCTATCGGTCAGAAACGTTCGACCGTTGCCCAGCTGGTGAAGAAGCTCGAAGAGTCGGGCGCTATGGCCTACACCACCGTGATCGCGGCAACCGCCTCCGATCCGGCACCGATGCAGTATCTGGCCCCCTATGCGGCAACCGCAATGGCCGAATACTACCGCGACAATGGTAAGCATGCGCTGATCATCTATGATGACCTCACCAAGCAGGCTGTAGCCTACCGTCAGATGTCGCTTCTTCTGCGTCGTCCGCCGGGGCGTGAAGCCTTCCCGGGCGACGTGTTCTATCTCCACTCGCGCCTGCTGGAACGTTCGGCCAAGCTGAACGAAGAGTTCGGCCTCGGTTCGCTGACCGCTCTGCCGGTTATCGAAACCCAAGGCGGTGACGTGGGTGCGTTCATCCCGACCAACGTGATCTCGATCACCGATGGTCAGATCTTCCTTGAAACCGACCTGTTCTACCAAGGCATCCGCCCTGCAGTGAACACCGGTCTGTCGGTTTCGCGTGTGGGTTCGTCGGCTCAGACCAACTCGATGAAATCGGTGGCTGGTGCCGTGAAGTTGGAACTCGCGCAATACCGCGAGATGGCCGCCTTCGCCCAGTTCGGCTCCGACCTCGACGCCGCGACCCAGAAGCTTCTGAACCGTGGTGCACGTCTGACCGAGCTGATGAAACAGCCGCAATATTCGCCGCTGACCAATGCCGAGATCGTTGCTGTGATCTTCGCAGGGACCCACGGGTTCCTCGACAAGGTCGACGTGAAGGAAGTGACCCGCTGGGAAGCCGGTCTGATCACCTTCCTGCGCTCGTCCAAGAAAGACGTGCTTGACTGGATCACCAACGAAGATCCCAAGATCAAGGGCGAAGCAGCTGACAAGCTGAAAGCAGCAATCGAAGCATACGCAAAGACGTTCGCGTAAGCGGCCCGGAAGGATAGGGATATGCCCAGCCTTAAGGACCTCAAAAACCGGATCGCGAGCGTCAAGAACACTCGTAAGATCACGAAGGCGATGCAGATGGTCGCGGCAGCAAAATTGCGCCGCGCCCAAGACGCAGCCGAAAACGCGCGGCCCTTCGCCGAGCGTATGAACGCTGTAATGTCATCGCTGGCCGCCTCGGTGGGCGGCTCTGATAGCGCGCCCCGGCTTCTGGCCGGGACGGGTTCCGAGCAGGTGCATCTTCTCGTGGTGATGACGGCGGAGCGCGGCCTTTGCGGCGGCTTCAACGTCAATATCGCGAAGAAGGCAAAGCAAGCTGCCGCAAAACTCAAGGCCGAAGGCAAGACGGTGAAAATCATCACCGTCGGCAAAAAAGGCCGCGATTCGATGCGCCGCGAGCTTGGTGACCTGTTCATCGATCACGTCGATCTGTCGGGGGTGAAGAACCTTCGTTATGTCGATGCGCAATCCATTGCGAAGAACGTTCTGGCCCGCTTCGATGCAGGCGAGTTCGATGTTGCGACGATTTTCTATTCGCGCTTCCAGTCGGTGATCAGCCAGATCCCGACCGCGCAGCAGATCATCCCTGCGACCTTCGACGCACCGGAAGAGGCAGCTGGTGCCTCGGCAGTCTATGACTACGAGCCCAGCGAAGAAGCGATCCTGCATGACCTGCTGCCGCGTGGTGTGGCAACGCAGATCTTCACGGCGCTTCTGGAAAACGCTGCCTCGGAGCAAGGCGCACGGATGTCCGCAATGGACAACGCAACGCGCAACGCCGGCGATATGATCGACGACCTGACCGTGGAATTCAACCGTTCCCGCCAGGCCGCAATCACCACCGAGCTTACGGAAATTATTTCGGGCGCCGAGGCGCTCTGACCGAACCGGAGAAAACACACAAATGGCAAAGCATGGCAAAGTGACGCAGGTCATCGGCGCCGTCGTGGACGTTCAGTTCGAAGACGGCCTGCCCGAGATCCTCAACGCACTCGAGACCACCAACAACGGCAACCGCCTCGTGCTGGAGGTTGCCCAGCACCTCGGTCAAGGCACCGTCCGCACCATTGCGATGGATTCGACCGAAGGTCTGGTCCGTGGCGCGGCCGTGACCGATATCGGCGCTCCGATCTCGGTGCCGGTCGGTCCGGCGACCCTCGGTCGCATCATGAACGTCATCGGCGAGCCCGTTGACGAACAGGGCCCCGTGGCCAAGGACGAAGTCCGCGCGATCCACCAGCCCGCGCCGGACTTCGCCGAGCAATCCACCGAAAGCTCGGTCCTCGTGACCGGCATCAAGGTGATCGACCTTCTCGCGCCCTATGCAAAAGGCGGTAAGATCGGTCTGTTCGGCGGCGCAGGTGTTGGTAAAACCGTTCTGATCATGGAACTGATCAACAACATCGCAAAAGTGCACTCGGGTTACTCCGTGTTCGCTGGTGTTGGTGAACGGACCCGTGAAGGGAACGACCTTTATCACGAAATGATCGAATCCGGCGTTATCATCCCCGATAACCTTGCGGAATCGAAAGTGGCACTGGTCTACGGCCAGATGAACGAGCCTCCGGGGGCCCGTGCACGTATCGCTCTGACCGGTCTGACGATCGCAGAGCAGTTCCGCGACACCTCGGGTTCGGACGTTCTGTTCTTCGTGGACAACATCTTCCGCTTCACCCAAGCAGGTTCGGAAGTGTCCGCACTTCTGGGTCGTATTCCTTCGGCAGTGGGCTACCAGCCGACGCTCGCCACGGATATGGGTGCGATGCAGGAACGCATCACCTCGACGAAGAAGGGCTCGATCACCTCGATCCAGGCCGTCTACGTTCCGGCGGACGACCTTACCGACCCGGCACCGGCGACCACCTTCGCCCACCTCGACGCAACCACCGTTCTGTCGCGTGCGATCTCCGAACTGGGTATCTACCCGGCCGTGGACCCGCTCGACAGCTCCTCGCGCATGATGGATCCGCAGATCCTCGGCGAAGAGCACTATAACGTGGCTCGCGAAGTCCAGAACATCCTGCAACGCTACAAATCGCTGCAGGACATCATCGCGATCCTCGGCATGGACGAACTGTCGGAAGAAGATAAGATCACCGTGCAACGCGCGCGTAAGATCCAGCGCTTCCTCTCGCAGCCGTTCGATGTGGCAAAAGTCTTCACCGGCTCCGACGGTGTTCAGGTTCCGCTGGAAGATACGATCGCGTCCTTCAAGGCCGTTGTCGCTGGCGAATATGACCACCTGCCGGAAGCAGCCTTCTACATGGTTGGCGGCATCGAGGAAGTGAAAGCCAAAGCCGAGAAACTCGCGGCTAACGCGTAAGGAGGCGGCTGATGGCCAATACGATGCAAGCCGATCTCGTGGCCCCCGAACGGAAGCTCGCTTCCGTTCAAGCCACGCAGGTTCTCGTCCCCGGTGCCGAGGGCGACATGACGGTGATGCCGGGCCATGCGCCTACCATCACCTCGTTGCGCCCCGGCAAGCTGACGATCGTGTCCGAGAAGGGCGAGGAAAGCTATGCCGTAACAGGCGGCTTTGCCGAGATCTCCGAAGAGGGGATCTCCGTTCTGGCCGAGCGCGCCCTTCCTGCCTCCGAGTTCACGGCAGAGATTGCCGCCGAACTGGTGGCGGAAGCGCGTAAGGCCAATGACGAAGCCAGCCCGTCGGTGGCCGAAATGACCGCGAAAATGCTCGCGGACATGGAGGCTCTCGGGTCGCATATGCTCGGCTGAGACAGCAACCTTTTCAGAAAAAGCCCCGCAATGTTGTGGGGCTTTTTTTTACTTAATGGGTCCAGAGTAGTAGTGTTTGCAGACGGAGCGCCTTGATGCTGAAGATAGATGCACAGATTGTTGGCATTAGCCAAGGAACACTCGTGCTCTTTTCCGATTATCAGGATGGTGGCCAGATGTGGACGGGCACCGGCCCGCGCGAGCTGCGCCGCATCGTCACGTTCGACGAGCCCTATGCAGCCGTGCCCAAGGTGCAGGTCACGCTATCCATGTGGGATATTGACCAGCAACATAATCCGCGGATGGATATCTCCGCCGATATGATTACCACGGAAGGCTTCGTCATCGTGTTCCGCACATGGGGAGATTCCAAGATCGCGCGCGTGCGTTCGGACTGGCTGGCTATCGGTCCTGTGCGCCATGACGACGACTGGGACGTGTATTAAAAGATTACGCCCTAATGCAGGAGGGGGAGGGGGGCCGGACGGCCCAGATGGAAGCCCTGACCCAGCTCGACACCCAGCTCCATCAGGATCGCGCGCTCGGTCTCTCGCTCGATGCCTTCGGCAATCAGTTCACAGCCGATATCCTTGGCAAACCGCAGAAGGGCGCGCACCATCGCGCGGTTCTCGCGATGCGCCTCGAGACCCGCAACCACGACACGGTCCAGCTTGATGAGATCGGGTTTGAGGGCGAGGATATGTGCTAGGCCCGCATTGCCCTGACCGACATCATCCAGCGCGATCTTGACGCCGATCTCGCGGAGCGCCGAGAGGCGATGCTCGAGCCTGCTGAAATCCTGTATGACAGCCTGTTCCGAAATCTCGATCGCAAGGCCACGCTGCCGATCACTCTTCAGGTAGCTCTCGAGCCGTGCCTGTAGGGAAGGGGCCAGAAGGCTGTCAGGGGAGTGGTTGAGGAAGACGAGCGAGCGGCACTGCATGCGCTCTGCCTCGTCAAGAATGCTGTTGGTGGCGTTCAGCTCCAGCTTGGGCCCCATTCCATATTGGGTAGCCAGCCTGAACATGTCCTGCGGGCTGTAGTGCGGCATATCTGTAAAGCGCGACAGCCCCTCGAAGCCATAGGTCCTGCCCGAGGCAAAATGGAGGATGGGTTGGAATACGGGCCGGATGCTCGGGGCGCTGAGCATGCGAGCAAGGTCTTCCCCGATCGGTTCGACAAAGCCCGATATCTTCGCCTGAAGCCGCAGGTTGGTCGAGATCATATCGGCCATCGTGCGGAATATGCGGATTTCCTGATCGCTGAGCGGCGCGCGCTCTTTCATCGAGAAGCAGCAGATCGTTCCGAAGGGTAGTCCTGGATGGATGGTGATCGGCACCGACATGTGCAGGCCGATCTGGAAATTCTCGTCCTCGCGGAGGCGACGGACGGTCTGCATGACCGGATCATTCCCCTGAATGACCTGAGGCAGGATGTCATTGCAGACCCAGTAGCACAATGTCCGGTCGAGCTTCATGCAGTTATCGGGGATCAGCGGCGTCAGAAAGGGCGACGCTTCATCGACGGCGAGGAACCAAAGCTGCCCGTCCTCTATTTCGGAAACGAAGATCGTTTCCATGCCAAGAAAGTCACGCAAGGCCGAGAGCGATTCCTTGAGGGATTCGATGACGGCATTCCGCAGATCGGCATGTTTGGGTCGGCTCAGGGCCGAAGAGAAATCAGCATTCATTTCAGACCCGCTTCCGAGGCCACCACAGACTATTTACGCACAAAACTTAGTTAATGATTCGTATTCGAGGAAGTTTCGGCGAGCAACCGCTGATTGTGAAAAATCAGGTTGTATTATCCGAAATTCTGATTGCGTTGCATAATAGTTCACCCCGTGGACATTTGTTCATCTTTCGTTGCTGTCCGGGGCATCGCGCAAAGAAAAAGGGTGCCTGAAGGCACCCTTTCCCGAAGCTTCCACAAATGGAAGGGGGCTGATTACATCATGCCGCCCATGCCACCCATGCCGCCCATGCCGCCCATATCCGGCGCGCCTGCGCCTTCTTTAGCGGGCTTGTCGGCAACCATCGCCTCGGTGGTGATCAGCAGGCCTGCGATCGAGGCTGCGTCTTCCAGCGCGGTGCGGGTCACTTTGGCGGGGTCGATGACGCCAAATGCGAACATGTCGCCATATTCTTCGGTCTGCGCGTTGAAGCCGAACTTCAGATCGGTCGATTCACGGATCTTGCCAGCGACAACCGCGCCGTCAACACCTGCGTTTTCCGCGATCTGGCGCAGCGGCGCTTCCAGCGCGCGGCGCACGATGGCGATACCTGCGTTCACGTCGCTATTGGCGCCAGTCAGGCCTTCAAGCGCTTTCGCACCCTGAACCAGAGCAACACCACCACCCACAACGATGCCCTCTTGGACAGCGGCGCGGGTTGCGTTCAGCGCGTCATCAACGCGGTCTTTACGCTCTTTCACTTCGACTTCGGTCAGGCCGCCCACGCGGATGACAGCAACACCGCCTGCCAGTTTGGCAACGCGCTCTTGCAGCTTCTCGCGGTCGTAATCCGAGGTGGTTTCCTCGATCTGGGTGCGGATCTGCGAAACGCGTGCTTCGATCTCGGCCTTGTCGCCAGCACCGTCCACGATGGTGGTGTTGTCTTTGGTGATCGAGACTTTTTTCGCGGTGCCCAGCATGTCCATGCCGACGCTTTCCAGCTTCATGCCCAGATCTTCCGAGATCACCTGACCGCCGGTCAGGATCGCGATGTCCTGCAGCATGGCCTTACGGCGATCGCCGAAGCCCGGTGCCTTGACCGCAGCAATTTTCAGGCCGCCGCGCAGTTTGTTGACAACGAGGGTCGCCAGCGCTTCGCCTTCAACGTCTTCCGCGATGATCAGCAGCGGCTTTTGCGACTGGATCACTTGCTCGAGAAGCGGGACCATCGGCTGCAGCGACGAGAGTTTTTTCTCGTGGAGCAGGATGAGGCAGTCTTCGAGCTCTGCGGTCATCTTGTCGTGGTTGGTGGCGAAGTAGGGCGAGAGGTAGCCGCGGTCGAACTGCATGCCTTCGACGACTTCGACTTCGGTCTCCATGCCTTTGTTTTCTTCGACAGTGATCACGCCGTCATTGCCGACGCGCTGCATCGCTTCCGCGATCTGCGTGCCGATCGAGGCTTCGCCGTTTGCCGAGATGGTGCCGACCTGAGCCACTTCGTTGGTGTCGTTGACCGGACGCGAAGCCGCTTTGATCGCTTCGACAACCTTGGTGGTGGCCAGATCGATGCCGCGCTTCAGGTCCATCGGGTTCATGCCCGCTGCGACCGATTTCATGCCTTCGCGAACGATGGCTTGAGCGAGAACGGTTGCGGTGGTGGTGCCGTCGCCGGCTTCGTCATTGGTGCGGGAAGCGACTTCCTTCACCATTTGCGCGCCCATGTTCTCGAACTTGTCTTCGAGTTCGATCTCTTTCGCGACCGAGACACCGTCTTTGGTGATGCGCGGTGCGCCGAAGGATTTGTCGAGAACGACGTTACGGCCTTTGGGGCCCAGCGTCACTTTGACTGCGTCTGCGAGGATGTTGACACCCTTGAGCATGCGGTTGCGTGCGTCGGTGCCGAATTTTACGTCCTTGGCTGCCATATCTTTGGCTCCTTGACTGGAATTTCTTGAAATCAGGGATCAGGTAAGCGGGTGGCTTACGCGATGATGCCCATGATGTCGGATTCTTTCATGATCAGATACTCGACGCCTTCCAGCGTGATCTCGGTGCCCGACCATTTGCCGAACAGAACGCGATCGCCTGCTTTGACGGAGGGTGCGATCAGCTCGCCCGAATCTTTACGTGCGCCTTCGCCCACCGAAACGATTTCGCCTTCTGCCGGCTTCTCTTTCGCGCTGTCGGGGATGATCAGGCCGCCCTTGGTCTTTTCTTCGCTCTCGACGCGCTTGACCAGAACACGGTCATGAAGCGGTTTGAATGCCATCTGGGTCACTCCCAAAACTGAGTTGTTGCTTTTAGCACTCGTTGTTGCTGAGTGCTAACGATGCCGGAGTTAGGCATTGCCCCCCCTTCGTGTCAACACCCCGCCCCAGATTTTTTGCGACAAATTTCATAACGCCTGACATGTGCCTCGACAGGGGCGGATTTTGCGATTTTCGCCGCGCTCGCCCAGATCGGTTCCTATTGGGGGGATGGCATTGAGGGGCGCGCGCGCTAGAGTGGGGAAGGTCATCACGGGAGGGGTCGGATGCTGCGCAAACACCTGAAGTCACGTCTGTTGCAGGCGGTGCTGGTTCTGGGCGGAGTTCTTGCGCCCATAGCCGCGGAGGCGGCCTGTACGGGGCGTAATCTCTTTGATGCGATGCCCCGCGCCACGCGGATGGCGCTCACCGAGAAGGCCCGTCAGACGGCTTACGGGCAGGGTGTTGTCTGGCGCGCGACCAAGGGCACGCAGTCCATCATTCTGGTCGGAACCAACCATGTGCCCGATCCGCGCCATCTGGCACTGCAACAGGCTCTTCTGCCCGAATTCGACAAGATCTCCGCGTTGCTGGTCGAAGCGGGGCCGGATGAGGAAGCCGCGCTTCAGAAGGCGATGGGTGAGCGGTCCGATCTGATGTTCATGGCGGACAAGACGCTGCCCGATATGATGTCGCAGCGTGATTGGCAGGCGTTGCGACAGCTTGGGGCCGATCGCGGTATTCCCGCGCCGCTGCTGGCCAAGATGCAGCCCTCCTTCGTGATGATTACCCTGTCGATGCCGCGCTGTATGCTTGGCAGTCTGCAGGCGGGGCAGGGCGGGGTGGACAAGCGTATGATGGCCGAGGCGCAGGCCCGCAACGTGCCAATCATGCCGCTCGAACCCTTTGACACGCTGTTCACCCTGATGGAGGGCGTCCCGCAAGAGGACGAGATCGCCATGCTGAAATCGGCGATGGAGGCGACGGAGGATGGCGATGCCACGATGGCGACCATGGCCGATCTCTATGCCCGCGGCGAGATCCAGCTGATCTGGGAGTTCGAACGTCAGCAGGCGCTTGATCGCGGGGAGGATCCGGCCGCGGTGACCCACCAGCTGGCGATCACCCATGATCTTCTGATCACCACCCGCAACCGCAACTGGATGCCCGTCATTGAGAAGGCGGCAGCCAAAGGGCCGATCATGGTGGCGGCAGGGGCGCTGCACATGGTGGGCGGGGACGGCCTTCTGACGCTGCTTGCGCAGGAAGGCTGGCAGATTTCGCCGGTGATGCGGAAGCTGACCTTCTGAGCGGCGGCGCTAGGTGACAATCCCGCGCGCAGCGTCTAAGACATTGTCCAAAGTCATTCAAATCCGAGGAATCCGATGACCACCAAGGTTTTTGGCCATAAATCGCCCGACACCGACTCGACCGGTTCGCCCATTATCTGGGCGTGGTATCTCAACGAAGTGAAGGGCATCGACGCCAAGCCCTGCCTTCTGGGCGAGCCCAACACCGAAGCCGCCTTCGTGCTCGAGCATTTCGGTCTGGACAAGCCCGAGATCATCTCGGGCGTCGAGGCCGGCGAGAAGGTCGTCATCGTCGACACCAACAACCCCGCCGAACTGCCCGCTGATATCAACGCCGCCGATATCACCGCGATCATCGATCACCACAAGCTGGTCGGCGGTCTGGAAACCAAAGGTCCGATCGATATCACGATCCGTCCGCTGGCCTGCACGGCAACCATCATGCATGATCTGATCGGCGAGGATCTGGCCAAGGCGCCTGCGGGGATCAAGGGCGCAATGCTGGCCTGCATCCTGTCGGATACGCTCGAATTCCGCTCGCCCACCACGACCGATCATGACCGCGCCGTCTGCGAGAAGCTGGCCGCCGATCTCGGTATCTCGATCAATGATCTGGCGACCAAGATGTTCGAGGCGAAATCCGATGTGTCGGAATTCTCCGAAGCCGAGCTGCTGCGTATGGATTCCAAGGAATATACCGTGGGCTCGACCGGTCTGCGCGTCTCGGTTCTGGAAACCACCGCACCGAAGGTTCTTCTGGACCGCAAGGATGCGCTGATGGCGACGATGCCCGCAGTGGCCAAGGAAGACGACGCCGATGAGGTTCTGCTGTTCATCATCGATATCCTCAACGAGGAAGCCACGCTCTTGGTGCCCAATGACACCGTAAAGCAGATCGCCGAAGCGTCCTTCGGGTGCTCGGTATCGGGCGATACCGTCGTGTTACCGGGCATCATGTCGCGCAAGAAACAGATCATCCCGAACCTCAAGGCCTGAGGCCCGCGGGAAACACTCAGAAGGTCGGGGATTTCCCCGACCTTTTCAGTTCAGCCGCTCCGCCAGCTCGCCCGACAGGAATACCGGACGTCCGGCCGCAAAACAGCCCATCACCCGCCGGCGCTCGGGGCACAGGATCACTACATCGCCGCGCAGGCCCATCTCCAGCCGGCCACGATCCTCGAGCCCCATCACCCGTGCAGGCCCTGCCGAGACCAATCGCCATGCCTGGGCCAGATCGCAGATGCCCCGCTCGATCAGCGCGAAGACCGCACCGATCATCGCCGGATAGTGGTAATCCGAGGCCAGCGCATCCACTAGACCTTCGGCTACCAGATCGGAGGCACTGACCGAGCCGCGGTTATGCGAGCCGCCCCGTAGCACATTGGGCGCGCCCATAATCACCGCCTGATCCTGCGCCTTGCTGGCTGCAGCATGCGACACGGGAAATTCCGAGATCCGGACTCCGCGACCCGCCCAGATGTCGCGCAGATCCGCGTCATCATCATGCGACCCGAAACGCAAGGTGGGTAGGGCGCGCAGGATGGCGCGCACGAAGCTGTCGACCTCTGGGTCGCGGGTTTTGAGGGCCAGCATCATCTCGTGATGTGCCTCGGGGGAGCGCCCCGCCTTGAGCGCCGAGCCATTCAGCCGTGGCGGCTTCCGTCCGGTTTCCAGCGCCTTATGCGGCAGATGGTCGTTGAACACGAGATAATCGATCCCCGTCTCGCGGATCAGGTCGCAAACGGGCCCGAGATCGTGGGTCATATGGGTCTCGAGCCTGAGCTGCATCCGCATATCGAGGCGCAGGTCGGCGGCCTGCAGGGCTCGTGCCAGACGGGTGGCAAATTCGGGGCCACGCATGCCGCCCTCCCAAGACCAGAATTGCGCAAGCCACGCCGTAGTGATGCCACAGGCGGCCAGCTCGCCTTCGACAAAGTCCAGATTGGCGCCCAGATCCGCCACCATGCCGCGACGCGGAGCCAGATGGCGCTCGAAGGCATCACCATGCAGATCGACAATGCCCGGCAGCACCCAGAAGCCCGTCGCATCCAGATGGCGGGCGCCGGGGCCCGTACCGATCACCCCGTGCTCGAGCGTCAATCTACCCTCTGCCAGCCCATCCTGCGTCAGAACCTCCCCACCGGTAATCTGCCAGCCCATTGCCTATCTCCTTCTCGCCCGCGATCTCCCGCGCGGGCTTTCCCTAACGCGCCCGGAGGGCCTGCACCAGCTAAACCATCGGGCTCAGCGCGCCCCGTGCCGCATGGCGCAGCGCCTGTGACAGCGGCGCCAGCGCGTCTTTGAGGTTACGCAGCGATTGCCAGTAAAGCGCGACCTCCATCGGTTTCTCGTCCAGCACGACAAGCGCGCCGGAGGCCAGATGGTCGCGCACCAATGCTTCGGGATGGAGCGCCCAGCCCATCCCCAGACATCCCGCCCGCACAAAATCATGCGTCGATCCGATGTGATGCGCGGGCAGGGGGCGGGTCGTCGCGTGACGCTCGCGCGCCCAGAGCGCCTGTAGCCCGTCCTTGGCCGAAAAGACCAGCGCGGGGGCCGTTTCCAGCGCCTGTGCCGTGACGCCCTGCGGGAAATGGCGGGCGATGAAACCGGGCGTTGCACAGGCGATATAGCGCATCCTGCCCAAGGGGCTCAGATCGCAGCCCGCCACCGCAACCGGATTGGTGGTGACCGCCGCCATCACCTCGCCGCGCCTAAGCCAGCCTTCGGATTGCGTTTCATCCTCGATCACCAGATCGAAAAGCGCGCCGAGGCCCGCCAGCGCCGGAAGCGCCCAGCTGGCAAGGCTGTCGGCATTGATGGCCACCCGCAGCCGCGCCACGCCTTGCCCGGTAAGCCCCTGTTCCAGCAGCCGGACCTGCGCCAGATGATGCGCCAGCCGCAGACCCTCGGCGGTGCCGGTGCAGGGCTGGCCGCGGATCACCAGAACCGCGCCCATCCGGTCCTCCAGCGATCTGATCCGCTGCGAGACCGCTGATGGCGTGACGCGCAGCGCCTGTGCCGCGGCCTCGAAACTGCCGGTCTCGATGACCATGGCCAGCGCCTGAAGGGCGGGATAGTCCAGCATTAGCCTGCCTTAATTAGATGTAATTCAATTCAGTATGTCTGAAGCACCGCCTATGCGATAGAGCGCAAAACGGAAAGGACGGACTATGGATGCGGCATTTGCAGGGTTCCGGATCGGGCTGGGGTTGATCGTGGCGATCGGGGCGCAGAACGCCTATGTGCTGCGGCAGGGGCTCAGGGGCGAGCATGTCTTTGCGGTGGCGCTGTTCTGTGCCGTCTCGGATGCGGCGCTGATCGCGCTTGGCGTGTCGGGCTTCGGGGCGCTGACCTCTGGGCTGCCATGGCTTGCGCCGCTCCTGCGCTGGGGGGGCGTGGTATTCCTGACCTATTATGCCCTGCGCGCTTTCGGGTCCGCATGGCGGGGCGGGGCGCATCTGAACCCGGCCTACGGTCCGGCCGAGCCCCTGCCAAAGGTTCTGGGGGTGATGGTGGTGCTCACATGGGCCAATCCGCATGTCTGGATCGATACGGTTCTGCTGCTGGGGGCAGTGTCGGCGCAGTTTCCCGCGCAGGGCCTGCAGTTCGGCTTCGGCGCGGTGGTGGCCTCGTTCAGCTTCTTCTTTGCGCTGGCCTATGGGGCGCGCCTGTTCGCGCCGGTTTTCGCCAAGCCGCGGGCGTGGCAGATCCTCGATCTTGGCGTCGGCTGTCTCTTGCTGTCGGTGGCATGGCGCTTGGCTGTGATGGAAATGTAAGCATACATGTGAACGCTTGTGTTCCCCAAGGGCTGTGCCAAAACTCGCGCCATGGAACACAAGACCCAAATCGCGGGCAATGCGCCCACAATCGCCATACTGTGGATGCTGGCCATGACGCTGTGCTTCACCATGGTCAATATCATCGTGCATTATCTGGGGGCCGAACTGCCTGCCGCGCAATCGGGGTTCATCCGCTATGCGTGGGGGATCGTGTTCATGGCGCCGGTGCTGTGGCGGATCCTGCGCAAGGGCTACCCGGCCAGGACATGGGGGCTTTTCGGGCTGCGCGGGGCTTTTAACGCGGCGGGGGTGCTGCTGTGGTTCTACGCGATGGCGCGGATCCCGATCGCCGATGTCACCGCCATCGGATATCTCAACCCGATCGTGGTCACGCTCGGCGCGGCGCTTCTGCTGGGCGAGGGGATCGCATGGCGGCGGATACTTGCGATCGTCGTGGCGCTGGTCGGCGCTCTGATCATCCTGCGTCCGGGTCTGCGCGAGATCACGCCGGGCCATTATTCGCAGCTGGCGGCGGCGGTGATGTTCGGCGGCTCCTACCTTTTGGCCAAGCGCCTGACGGGCATCGCCGCGCCGACCGAGATCGTCGGGATGCTGACGCTGGTTGTGGCGGTCTGCCTCGCGCCATTGGCGATTGCGCAATGGCAGCCGGTCACGCTCAAGGAAGCGGGGCTTCTGGGGCTGGTGGCGGTGCTGGCAACGTTGGCCCATTATGCCATGACACGGGCCTTTGCGGCGGCCCCCATCAGTGCGACCCAGCCGGTGGTCTTCCTGCAGCTGGTCTGGGCGTCGGCTGCGGGCTGGTTCATCTTCGGCGAGGCGGTCGACCCCTATGTGATCGCTGGCGGGGCGATCATCGTGTCGTCGGTCAGCTATATGGCGTGGCGCGAGGCGCGGCTGAAGCGGCGTGTGACGCCCTTGGCCGGTGCCACCAAGCAGATCTGAAAAACGCGCCCCTCGGGGCGCGTTCTCGTTTGTCGGTGCTATGGCTTATGCCGCTGATCCCTGTGGGTCGATCAGCTTGCCGATCACCCCTTCGCGGGTGATCTTGCGCCCGTCGTCAAGCGCGACGACAGGATGCGTGCGCAGGAGCTGCATCACGTCCTTGACCGGTGCATGCGCGGCCAGAACCGGTCCCTCGGCGGGGCCATCCTCGGCCAGATCCTCGGCGGTCAGCACGCCCATCGGGTTCATATGCGCGACGAAATCCTGCACATATTCGTCGATCGGGTTGGCGATGATCTCGCGGGCGGTGCCCACCTGAACGATACGCCCGCCTTCCATCAGCGCGATGCGGTTGCCGATCTTGAAGGCCTCGTCGAGATCGTGGCTCACGAAGATGATCGTGCGTTTCAGCTTGGCCTGCAGCTCCAGAAGCTCGTCCTGCAGCTTGGCGCGGATCAGCGGGTCGAGCGCGGAAAAGGGCTCGTCCATCAGCAGGATCGGTGCGTCAGTGGCAAAGGCACGCGCCAGACCCACACGCTGCTGCATGCCGCCCGACAGCTCGCCCACACGGACATCCGCCCATTGCGCAAGACCCACCAGCTCCAGCTGGTGCTCGACCTTCGCACGACGTTCCGCCTTGGACATGCCGCCAAGCTCCAGACCGAGGCCCACATTCTCGCGCACCGAGCGCCAGGGAAGCAGGCCGAATTGCTGGAAGACCATCGCGATATGGTGGCGGCGGACATTGAGAAGGTCCTTGCCCTTGGCATGGCTGACATCCACACGGCCTTTGGGCGTGTTCACCAGAACCGAGCCGCGGCAGACGGGGTTGAGCGCATTGACCGCGCGCAGGAGCGTCGATTTGCCCGAGCCCGAGAGCCCCATCAGCACGAGGATCTCGCCCTCGGCCACTTTGAGCGAGCAGTTATGCACACCCAGCACCTGGCCGGTGGCGTCCTTCACCTCGGCGCGGGTTTTTCCTTCGTCCATCAAGGGCAGGGCCGACAGGGGAGCTTCGCCGAAGACGATGGAAACATTGTCGAATTCGATTGCAGGTTTCGCCATCTTACTTCTCCTTACGCACTTCGAGCATCAGGCGAAGCACGGTCGCCAGCGCCACGATGACAAAGCCCGATTCAAAGCCCAGATCGGGTTTCATGCGGTTGAGCCCGTTCATCACCGGCGTGCCGAGGCCACCCGCGCCCACGAGCGTGGCGATCACCACCATCGACAGCGAGAGCATGATGGTCTGGTTGAGGCCCACCATGATCTGCGGGAAGGCGGCAGGAAGCTCGACCTTCCACAGCTTCTGGAACGAGGTCGCACCGAAGGCTTCGGCGGCTTCGGTCAGCGCGGTGGGGGTCGAGGAGATGCCCAGATAGGTGAGGCGGATGGAGGCGGGCAGCGAGAAGATCACTGTCGCGATCAGGCCGGGCACCATGCCGAGGCCGAAGAAGATCACGGCGGGGATCAGATAGACGAAGGTCGGCAGCGTCTGCATCAGATCGAGCACGGGCTCCATGCCGGAATAGATCCAGCGTTTGCGCGCGGCCAGAATGCCCAGAGGCACGCCGATGCCCATACAGACGATACAGCTGACAAGGATCAGCGACAGCGTCTCGGTCGTGTCTTTCCAGTAATCCTGATTGAGGATGAACAACATCCCCAGTGCAACGATCAGGCATTTCTTCCAGCTGCGCTGCAGGCCCCATGTCAGCGCCACGAAGACGAGGATCAGCACCAGCGGCGGAGGCGTCTGCAAGAGCCACAGCACCGCGTCGATCAGGTTTTCCATCACCATCGACAGCCAGTCGAAGAAGCCTGCCGCATTGTCCTTGAGCCAGTCGACCACCGTTTCGGCGGCGTCACCTACGGGGATCTTCCAGTCGATCCCTGAGAACCATTCCATAATGAGTGTACTCCGTCATTCCCTGGTTCTTGCTCCGGCCTCCCGGAGCAAGGTGGAGCGGCAGATATTCTACCGCTCTCTGTTATTACTTGTTCATCGCAGCCTGAAAGGCGGTGAAAGCGTCCTTGCCGTCACGGGTGGTCACGCCCTCGAGCCACGGCGCGACCGCGTCCTGATGCGCTTCCAGCCAGTTTGTGGCCGCGTCTTCGGGGTCCTCGCCCTCATCGAGAATGGCCCCCATCAGTGTATTTTCCGCATCGAGCGAGAATTCGAGGTTCTGCAGCAATTTCCCGACATTGGGGCAGGCATCGACATAGCCTGCGGTGGTATTGGTGCGCACTTCCGCGCCACCGTAATCCGGCCCGAACCAGTCATCGCCGCCCGAAAGATAGGTCAGCGTGTAATTGGCATTCATCGGATGCGGTGCCCAGCCCAGAAAAACGATGGGCTTATCACGGTTGGTTGCACGACCAACTTGCGCCAGCATCCCCTGTTCTGAACTTTCGACTACGTTAAAATCGGCAAGATTGAACGCGTTTGCGTCAATCATGTCTTCAATAAGCCGGTTTCCGTCATTGCCCGGCTCGATGCCATAGATCTGATTTCCCAGCTCGTCGGCATGTTTGGCGATATCGGAGAAATCCTTGATGCCGAGCGCGGCGCCGGCGGCATTGGTGGCCAGCGTATATTTCGCACCGGTGAGATTCGTGCGCACGGTATCGACGGTGCCTGCCTCCACATAGGGGGCGATATCGGCCTGCATGGTGGGCATCCAGTTGCCCAAGAATACATCAACATCGCCATTTGCAAGGGCGGTATAGGTGACGGGGACGGAAAGAACGCGGGTTTCGGTCCGGTAGCCCAGCGTTTCGAGTAGTTTGGTCGTTACAGCGGTTGTCGCGGTGATATCGGTCCAGCCGACATCGGAAAATACCACTTCGTCGCATCCTTTCGCCTGCGCCGAAACCGCAAAGGTCATCGAGGCAGCAGTCGCGATAAGAAGGGAACGATAGGTCATAAGCACTCCAGATTTTTTCTAAGATTTTTCTTGATTGACGAGTCAATAAACTATCTTGTAGCCAAGGAATGCAAGTAATTTCTGAGTCAGGAATAGAGCTAATGCCCAAAGTCGGCGCGCAACCGATTAGAAAAGCAGCGTTGATCGACGCCACCATCGCCTGTGTCGGCGAGGCCCGTTCGCTGGAGGTAACGGTGGCGCAGATCGCCAAACGTGCAGGGATGTCCTCGGCGCTGGCGCATCACTATTTCGGATCGAAAGACCAGATCTTTCTGGCCGCGATGCAGCATATCCTGAGCACCTACGGGCAGGAGGTGCGCGACGCGCTGCGCGGAAAAACCGATCCGGAAGAACGGCTTCGGGCGATCGTGCGGGGCAATTTTGCCGAAGGCAGCTTCCAGACTGAAGCGATCTCGGCATGGCTGAACTTCTATGTTCTGGCGCAGAAAAACGAGAATGCACGCAGGCTGCTGGCCATCTACCAGCGCCGTCTGCAATCGAATCTTCTCTACGCGTTGCGGCCTCTGGTGGGCCGCCACGCGATGGCTGTGGCCGAGGGGCTGGGGGCGTTGATCGACGGCGTCTATATTCGTGCCGCTCTGGTCGACGGGCCTGCCGACCCCAAACGCGCGGTCGGAATCATCATGGAATATCTGGATCGAGAGTTGGAGGGTCACCGGTGAAGGCACAACCCAAAGCAAGCCACTTTGTTGATGGCGACTATATCGAGGATACCGCAGGCGAGGTGATCGAGGTCACCTATGCCTATACGGGCGAGGTTATCGCGAAACTTCATGCCGCAACGTCTGCGGTCATGGAAAAGGTTATTACGTCTGCCGTGCGCGCGCAGAAGGAATGGGCCGCACTGGCACCGGCCGAGCGCGGGCGCATCCTCAACCGCGCCGTGGCAATCATCCGCGCGCGCAATGACGAGCTGGCCGCATTGGAGACGCTCGATACCGGCAAGCCGCTGCAGGAAACGCTGGTGGCGGACTGGCCGTCGGGGGCGGATTCGCTCGAGTATTTCGCGGGTCTTGCGGCGACGCTGACCGGCGAGACCATGCCGCTGGGCGGGGATTTCGCCTATACGCTGCGCGAGCCTCTGGGCGTTTGCGGCGGGATCGGTGCGTGGAACTACCCCAGCCAGATCGCCTGCTGGAAAGCCGCGCCCGCACTCTCGACCGGCAATGCGATGGTGTTCAAGCCCTCCGAGGTGACGCCGCTCGGCGCGCTGAAACTGGCCGAGATCTTCATCGAGGCGGGTGTGCCTGCGGGCGTCTATAACGTCGTGCAGGGCTTTGGTGCCGTGGGCGCACAGCTCGCCACCGATCCGCGCATCGCCAAGGTCTCGCTGACGGGCTCGGTGCCGACAGGGGCCAAGGTCTATGCCGCAGCCGCGCCGCATATGAAACATGTGACGATGGAACTGGGCGGTAAATCGCCCCTGATCGTGTTCGAGGATGCCTCGATCAAGGACGCGGTTGGCGCTGCGATGCTGGGGAATTTCTATTCCTCGGGGCAGATCTGCTCGAACGGCACCCGCGTTTTCGTGCATAAGTCGATCAAGGAGCAGTTCCTCAAGGAGCTGGCCGAGCGCACCGCCAAGATCCGTATGGGCGATCCGATGGATATGGCGACCGATTTCGGCCCGCTGATCACCAAGCGCCAATACGAGCAGGTGGCGGGCTATCTCGAGAAAGCCAAGGCCGAAGGCGCGCGGCTGGTCTGTGGCGGCACTGCGCTCGACGGCCAATTCGTCGAGCCGACCGTCTTTGCCGATGTGAAGGACGATATGTCCATCGCCTGCGAGGAGATCTTCGGCCCCGTCATGTCGGTGCTCGATTTCGAGACCGAGGACGAGGTCGTGGCACGGGCCAATGACACGCAATTCGGTCTGGCGGCGGGTGTCTTTACCCGTGATCTGGCGCGCGCCCATCGCGTGGTCGCCAATCTGGAAGCCGGCACCACATGGATCAATGCCTATAACCTGACGCCGGTGGAGATGCCCTTCGGTCCGGTGAAAGCTTCCGGTTTCGGGCGCGAGAATTCGCGCCATGCGATCGAGGCCTATACGCAGGTCAAAGGCGTCTATGTCGGCCTGAATCCTGTCGACAGCCCTTGGTAACAATTGAAGCGGGGGGCGTGCGCGCCCCCCTGAACCGGCGTCCTGTTTTCCCCCGTGCGTGACGGCCTGAAAGGCAATGGTCCCCGAGTGATGGCCCGAGTGATGGAGCGATTGGAATATGAGCGTAGAAGCTGATTATGTTGTGATTGGTGCAGGCTCCGGCGGCACGGCTTTGGCCTACCGTCTGGCCGAGGCCGGAAAGCGCGTGGTGATCATCGAGCATGGGGGGTCGGATGCCGGCCCCTTCATCCAGATGCCGGGCGCTCTGTCCTATCCGATGAATATGGGCATGTATGACTGGGGCTTCCAGTCCGAACCCGAGCCGGGTCTGGGCGGGCGCGTGCTGGCGACCCCGCGCGGCAAGGTGATCGGCGGGTCGTCCTCGATCAACGGGATGGTCTATGTGCGTGGCCATGCAGGGGATTACGAGCACTGGGCCGAGCAAGGCGCCGAGGGCTGGAGCTATGCCGATGTGCTGCCCTATTTCAAACGGCAGGAAACATGGCATGGCGCCGGAGATGGCGGTGACCGTGACTGGCGCGGCACGTCCGGTCCGTTGCATGTCAGCCGTGGCCCGCGCAAGAACCCTCTCTTCGATGCCTTCGTGCAGGCGGGGCAGGAGGCGGGCTATGCCTATACCGCCGATTACAACGGCGAGCGTCAGGAAGGCTTCGGCCCGATGGAGGCCACCATCTATAAAGGCCGTCGCTGGTCCGTGGCCAATGCCTATCTGCGCCCCGGCCAGAAGGCGTTCGGGGACCGTCTGGCTGTGGTCAAGGCGCTTGCGTTGCGGGTGGTCTTTGACGGCAAGCGTGCGATCGGTGTCGAGGTCGAGAAGGCGGGCAAGAAGCAGGTCATTTCTGCCCGCGCCGAGGTGATCGTGGCAGCAAGCTCGATCAATACGCCCAAGATCCTGATGCTCTCGGGCGTGGGGCCTGCGGCCCATCTGCGCGAGCATGGGATCGAGGTTCTGGCCGACCGTCCCGGTGTGGGCGGCAACCTGCAGGACCATCTCGAGGTCTATTTCCAATATGCCGCGAAGGAGCCGATCACGCTCTACAAATACTGGAATATCTTCGGCAAGGCTTGGGTGGGGGCGCAATGGCTCTTTACCAAGACCGGTCTGGGCGCGTCGAACCAGTTCGAGGCCTGCGGGTTTATCCGTTCGGACAAGGGCGTGCGCTATCCTGATATCCAGTATCACTTCCTGCCGCTGGCCGTGCGTTATGACGGCAAGGCTTCGGCCGAGGGGCATGGCTTCCAGGTCCATGTCGGGCCGATGCGGGCGGCCTCGCGCGGCCGTGTCTCGCTGCGTTCAGGCGATGTGCGCGACAAGCCAAGGATCTTCTTCAATTATATGAGCGAGGATCAGGACTGGGTGGATTGGCGCAAGACCCTGCGTCTGACGCGCGAGATCTTCGATCAGCCCTCGATGGCCCGCCATGTGGCGCGCGAGATCCAGCCGGGCTCGGATGTGACCTCGGATGAGGCGCTGGATGATTTCGTGCGCGAGCATGCCGAGAGCGCCTATCATCCCTGTGGCACTGCGCGTATGGGCCGTGCCGATGACATCAATGCGGTGGTCGATCCCGATGGCCGTGTGATCGGGGTCGAGGGGCTGCGCGTGGCCGATAGTTCGATCTTCCCGCGCGTGACCAACGGCAACCTGAACGGTCCGTCAATCATGGTGGGCGAGAAGATCGCCGACCATATCCTTGGCCGCCGTTTGCCTGCCGAGAATAGCGAGCCGTGGTTCCACCCCGACTGGGAGAACTCCCAGCGTTAATCCGCCGCTAGCCCCTTGGGTTAACTGCGATATCTCTGGACAATACCGGCATGCCCCGCGATATGTGGGGCATGTTTCGTTTTGTTTATGTTCTGCTGATCGCTTTGATCGCCTGCGCCCCGCCCGTGCTGGCCGAAACCGTGTCCGGCAAGGCGCGTGTCGTCGATGGCGATACGCTGGAGATCAACCATCGCAAGATCCGTATCTCCGGGATCGACGCGCCCGAAAGCAGCCAGAACTGCACCCGAGCGGATGGTCGTGGCTGGGCGTGTGGACGCGAGGCGACAGGTCTCATGCGTAAACTCGCCGCAGGCAAAGTGGCCTGCACGGGCGGCAGTTCGGATCGCTATGGCCGGTTGATTGCGGTCTGCAAGGCCAAAGGGCAGGATATCGGCGCGCAGATGGTCGTGCAGGGCTATGCGATGGCCTATCAGACCTATTCCAAAGCCTATGTCTCGCAGGAGAAATCCGCGATGATCGCCAAGCGCGGCCTCTGGGCTGGGACATTCCAGACCCCCGCCGAATACCGCGCGCATAAGAACGACGCCCCCGACAGCAGGGCCTCGGCAGGCTGCACGATCAAGGGCAATATCTCGAAAAACGGCAAGCTCTACCACATGCCGGGCTCGGCCTCCTATGCCGCCACCAAGATCAGCACGGCCAAGGGGGAGCGATGGTTCTGCAGCGAGGCCGAGGCCCGGAAGGCCGGTTGGGTCCGCGCGCATTGACACCGCCTTGATCCGTATCAAAGAGCGTCACCCGCGCCTTTGGTATCATGACCTCGCAAACCAGAAAGGCGGAGGTCCGGAATGACTGAACATCTTCATACCCTGAGTGTCGAATTCCCCGCATATCGTGTCCAGCTGCGCGAGTTGAAGGCGGCCGATCCGCATGCCGCGCGTCTGATGGAGGAATACGAGGCCATCAACGAGCAGGTCCAGCGCGCGATGGAGGGAGTGCAGCCAATAGAAGCGCTGGCCGAGGTGGATCTGCGCAAGAAACGCGCGATGCTCAAGGACCAGATCGCACGGGCTCTGGCGCAGGAAGTGACAGCGGCCTGAGGTGTCCACCATCGAGATCCTGAAGCCTCCGGTCCTCGGGCCGGAGGCTTCGTCATGTCAGGCGATATCGTAGGGCAGGAGGCCCCGCCGGTCGAGATCGACGGTCAGCTTGCGCTCGAGCGGCGGTACCGAGCGTTGGTGGCAATTGCGGCGCTCGCAGATGCGGCAGGAGATGCCGATCGGCTCATAGGCGCGGGGATTGCCCAGCTCCATATCATCGGCATAGACCACATCCTTGGCATGGCTGACCTCGCAGCCCAGACAGAGCGAATAGCGCCGCACGGGGGCATGGAAGCTGCCACCCTGCTTGGACACGTCCTTCGCGATACACAGATAACGCGCGCCGTCCGGCGTCTCCGCCAGCTGGCGCAGGAAGCGGGTGGGGGTTTCAAACGCCTGATGCGCGATCCAGAGCGGGCAGGAGCCCCCGAACCGCGCGAATTGCAGCCGTGTGGCCGAGTGGCGCTTGGTAATGGTGCCTGCCTGATCGAGGCGCATGAAGAAGAAGGGGAGCCCCTTGGCGCCGGGTCGCTGGAGCGTGGAAAGCCTATGGGCGACCTGCTCGATGGAGGCACCGAACAGCTCGGCGAGGATTTCCAGATCGTGGCGGTTGTCCTGCGCGGATTCCAGAAACTCGACATAGGGCATCACGGCCGCGCCCGCGAAATAGTTGGCCAGCCCGATCTTGGCGATGGAACGTGCGGTTTCCGACTGGAAGCGCGCCAGATCCAGAGTGGCCTCCAGAAGCTCGTTCTGGGTGATCAGCGCCACCTGATGCATCAGCTGGAAGGCCTGAGTGGATTTCTTGGCATGGCGGGCAATGGTGATGATGCGCCCGTCGCGCTCGCGCACGCCCGAGATATCGGCGAATTGCACGCGGATGCCACGGGCCTCCAGCGCCTCGATCGCCCGCGGGATCGGCTCGGCGCGTGTGCCATCGGGGCGAGCGAAATGTTCGGCTGCACGGTCGACCGCATCGATGTAATTGTCGCAGTAATGGAAGAAATCGCGCACCTCTTCCCAAGGGCTCTGCACGGTGCTGGCATCCTGACCGAGAGCGGCATTCAGCGAGGCGAGTTTCTCGTGGGTGCGGCGATAGGCGCTGTGGAGTTCGAGGAAGGATCGCGCCAGTGCCGGTGCATTGGAGGCCGCAAGCCGCAGATCGGCCATCGGTGTCGAGGCGTCGGCGAAGATCGGGTCGGCCAGAGCCTCGGTCATGTCCGAGACCAGACGTTCGGCATCGCCTGCAGAAAGCTCGGTCACATCCAGCCCGAATTCGGAGGCGAGCGCCAGCACCACCTGTGCCGAGACGGGGCGATGGTTGTTTTCCATCTGGTTGAGATAGGGCAGGGACACGCCCAGCCTGTCGGCAAAGACCTTCTGGGTCAGGCTCAGACGGGTGCGGGTCTCGCGCAGTTTGATGCCTGCATAGAGTTTGGGTGTCGCCATGCCTGATCTCCTTTGCAAACCCGCTGATACATATGCAAACCCCGTTTGGTCAATTGCCTTTGCGTGCGGTTTCGGTTTAGCTGCCGCCAGTTTTCGGGGGTGGATATGCGTCAATTCGGTCTGGTTGTGCTGATGGCCTGCGGGCTTGGGTCCGGTCTGGCAGGCTGTGCGCCCGAGCCTCTGACGCAGGCCGATCTGGCGCAGATGGCGCATCCTTCCGCACAGATCCGTGCGCAAGTGGAGGCGCTGACGCCCGCCGCGATGGCGGAGCTGGACCCGATGGAGGCGCGTATCCTCTCCGAGGGGCGTCCGCTGAACGCGGTCGAGACGGGTTATGCGCTAAAGGCCGGTGTGCATCACCCCGAGCGGGTGCGTGTTCTCGCATGGCAGGGGAGGTTCCCCGCGCCGAAGGATAAGGCCCTTGCCAGGGTCTATAAGCCCGGAAACGCGCTGGCGATCACCTTCGGCTACGGGATCGCGGCGCGTCAGGAGGACCCGTATCTGATCGCGCATGAGCTGGTACATGTGGCGCAATACGAGCGTCTTGGCGGGCGCGAGGCCTTCACGCGCGAATATCTGACGCAGGAGCTTGTGCTCGGGGGCTACGCGACCCCGCTGGAGCGCGAGGCTTTCAAACGCGGCCACCGGATCGCGCCGGTGCCGGCGGGGGCAACCCGCCGCTGGATCGAGTCACTGGATTAAGTATTTCGCATTTGCGGCGAAAGCGGTGTTGATTTTGGGCCGCTGACCTATTGCGCGCTTGACCCGCGCCGCGCTCCGCGTAAGGCTGGCCAGTAGAATGTGCCGGCGACCATCGGCTTGTTGCGTGACGAATAGCCTTATTTCCTTCGGTTTATTAGCAGATTATGCAATTAGCAACGCAGGCTTTGCCAATAGTTTGCAAATTTTCCGAATTCCGCTTTGATATTACCCTGCGCCTGCATACTGTCGGGGCAAGGAGAGGGGAGTTTCATGAGAGATATTCTGCAAGAGCTTGAGGACCGTCGTGCACAGGCCCGTCTGGGCGGAGGGGAGCGCCGCATTGCCGCGCAGCACAAGAAGGGCAAGCTGACGGCGCGCGAGCGGATCGAGCTGTTGCTCGATGAGGGCTCCTTTGAAGAATTCGACATGTTCAAGACCCATCGCTGCGTGGATTTCGACATGCAGGCCGACAAACCCTATGGCGATGGGGTGGTGACCGGCTGGGGCACGATCAATGGCCGTATGGTTTATGTGTTCTCGCAGGATTTCACCGTCTTCGGTGGCTCGCTTTCCGAGACTCATGCCGAGAAGATCTGCAAGATCATGGACATGGCGATGCAGAATGGCGCGCCGGTGATCGGGCTGAACGACTCGGGCGGGGCGCGGATCCAGGAGGGTGTGGCCTCGCTTGCGGGCTATGCCGATGTGTTCCAGCGCAATGTCGAGGCGTCTGGCGTGATCCCGCAGATCTCGGTGATCATGGGGCCCTGTGCGGGCGGCGCGGTCTACAGCCCCGCGATGACCGACTTCATCTTCATGGTGAAGGACAGCTCCTATATGTTCGTGACCGGCCCCGATGTGGTGAAGACGGTCACCAACGAGGTGGTGACCGCAGAAGAGCTGGGCGGCGCGCTGACACATACCAAGAAATCCTCGGTGGCGGATGGGGCCTTCGAGAATGATGTCGAAGCACTTTACGAGGTCCGCCGTCTGGTGGATTTCCTGCCGCTGTCAAACCGTGAGAAAGCGCCCGTGCGGCCCTTCTTCGATGACGTGGCGCGGGTTGAGGACAGCCTCGACACGCTGATCCCCGCCAATCCGAACATGCCCTATGATATGAAAGAGCTGATCACCAAGGTTGCGGATGAAGGCGATTTTTACGAGATCCAGCGCGATTTCGCGGGCAATATCATCACTGGTTTCATCCGGCTCGAAGGGCAGACCGTGGGGGTGGTGGCCAACCAGCCGACAGTGCTGGCAGGATGTCTCGATATCGACAGCTCGCGCAAGGCCGCGCGCTTCGTGCGCTTCTGCGACTGTTTCGAGATTCCGATCCTGACCTTTGTCGATGTGCCCGGCTTCCTGCCGGGGACGGCGCAGGAATATAACGGAGTTATCAAACACGGGGCAAAACTCCTGTTCGCCTATGGCGAGGCGACGGTGCCCAAGGTCACGGTGATTACCCGCAAGGCCTATGGCGGCGCCTATGACGTGATGAGCTCGAAACATCTGAAGGGCGATTTCAACTACGCATGGCCCACGGCAGAGATTGCGGTGATGGGCGCCAAAGGAGCGGTGGAAATCCTCTACCGGTCCGAGCTGGGCGAGCCCGAGAAGATCGCCGCGCGGGTGAAAAACTACGAGGACCGCTTCGCCAATCCATTCGTTGCGGCCGAGAAGGGGTTCATAGACGAGGTGATCCAGCCCCGCTCGACGCGCCGCCGTGTGGCGCGGGCCTTTGCGTCGCTGCGCTCCAAGAAACGCAGTATGCCGATGAAGAAGCACGATAATATTCCGCTGTAAGAGGTCAGGATGAGGGTTTGGGGGTGTCTGCCCATAACGCTGTGCCGGAGGGTGTTGGCTCTGGTGGCTGTTATTGGTGCGGGGCAGGTCGCGGCGGCGGATATGCCGGCGTCGGGGGTGGCGGTCGCTGTTCCCTCGGGGCGCCATGTCGAATGGCTGACCAGCCAGACCGATGCCAGCGGACCCGAGGGGCTGACGATCCGGCATTTCTTCCTCATGCGCGATCTGACCGAGGATGACGACACCGCGATGGGGGATATGCTGGCGCTGTGCGAGAGCTTCGCGCTTCCACATCTGTCCGCTGTCGGACCGCAGCCCCAACAGATTGTGATCTCGCTTGCCGACCGTCCCGTGGTGTTCGGCACATCCGACCCCGAAGCCACGCAACTTATTGCAGGATATGCGATTTCCGGCGAGCGCTGCGAAGAAGAGATGTTCTGATGCGCCATCGGCGGGAAAATGATAATGGGAATGTGATGGCTCTGTGCAAGCCTTTAGAATCTGCTAGGATCTGCGTGAGCCGTACCGGCTTGGGGTCGTTGGCCACAGGGGGTTTCACCTGTGTCTTAACGGCGTCCTTCCCAATCATGCTCACCCCGTTCGGGATGCGTTCCCAGGGTGTGAAAAGGAGAAGAACATGTCGACCAAACTCATTCTCGCGCTTGGCCTCGTTGGTTTCATGGCTGCCTGCGCGCCCAAGCCCGCTCCGGCGCCGATGCCGGCCGAGCCGGTCACCGCAGAGCCGGTTTACCACAGCAAGCTCTGACCTTATTCGCGGGCAGGGGGCATCCCCTGCCTGCACCCCCGAAAAACCTTTGATCCGCTCCCAACTTATGGCCGATTGCGCTAATCTGGGACGGACAGCGCCTTCAGAAGTGTTTATGAGGACTATGCCAGCGCAGACGCGTCTGGCCATGATCCCGCATCCGGCATGGGGCATCCCCTGCCGCGTGACGAACACTAGACCGGAGACCGCTCCGGAGAAGAGAGGCGCCAAATGCTGAAACACCGTGGTTTCCCCGGGCGTTTGCCCAGCACCGATTACCAATTCGTCATCCGCCGTGCCAACAAAAAGGGCGCGACGAAGATCATCCGCCGTGAGCGGTTCAAGGACCGTGCGGCGATGGACCGTAAGGCCGATGAAGGCTTCATGGCCGCTTTGTGGAATTATTTCGGCGAGGAGCCTTTCGAGCGCGGAAATCTGGATGCGGGCCGCATCAGCTGGCTGTTCGGCCGTGAGGTCGTGGCCGCGGAAGATCCGTTCGATCCCGAGTCCTATGAGGCGCTTCTGAAGATCGACCGGCGTCGGGCCGAAAGTTCCTTCCCCGAGGTCTTCGCCGATCCCGGCGCGTTCGACTGGGACGAGAATGACGAGGACGATTGGGACTGATGCGACACGGGTCTGATAGAAAACGGCAATTTCTTGCTGCTGCCTCCGCGTCGGGGGTTGCAAGAGACGCCCATCGCGCGCAGGTTGATTTCTATCAGCCCGGAGCTATCTGGACTGATGCCTCTCTCGAGAGGAAACTCCCTGTTGGAACTTGCCGACCTGACCTCATGGTGCATCCTGCCCATGTCAGGTCGGATTTTTTCCGCAGCGTCAGCGTGTCTTCCTCCGGTTTTTCTAAGCGGATTTTTTCTCAGCTTCGGCAAGGCTTTGCCGAGGGGCGCGCGCCTGCGCGCAGCTGTGCACGAATCCGCTTTTCTTCTTCGTATTCCGCACTAGGTTCACATCGGAACACAGTTTTTCACGGAGTAGAAATCCTATGCGTAAATCGGCAATTCTCGTCGCGATCCTCGGCGCAACCGCAGCACTCGCAGGCTGCCAGTCGGGTAACGGTTATGGCAATGGCGGCTTCCTCAACAGCGATGGTGGCCGCGCGCTCGTGGGCGCAGGTGCAGGCGCGCTCGTTGCCGACGCGACCGACAATAACGTTGTTGCAGGTGCCGCACTTGGCGCGGGCGCAGGTGCGCTCTGCGACGACGCGGGTGTCTGCTCGCGCAGCTACTGAGTTTCGCGACACGGACGCTCGCCGTCCGTGCCGTAGGACTATTCGGGAAACGCCATCGGTGCCATGCGCTCCGGTGGCGTTTTTCGTGCCGGATGACAGAAGGAACAGAGTGGGATGGAGGGAAGGCCGCGGCTGACCTTCGGGCCCGCGGGCTTGCCTTCCCCCCGAGGGAGGAAAGCCGATGTTCAAGAAGATCCTGATTGCCAACCGTGGCGAGATCGCCTGTCGCGTGATGAAGACCGCACGCGAGATGGGCATCCAGACGGTGGCCGTCTATTCGGATGCCGATGCGCAGGCGTTGCATGTGCAAATGGCCGATGAGGCGGTGCATATCGGCCCGCCACCCGCCAACCAGTCCTATATCGTGATCGACAGGATCATGGAGGCGATCGCCAAGACCGGCGCCGAGGCCGTGCATCCGGGCTATGGCTTCCTGTCGGAGAACTCCAAGTTTGCCGAGGCACTGGAGGCGGCTGGCGTGGCCTTTATCGGCCCGCCGGTGAAGGCGATCGAGGCGATGGGCGACAAGATTACCTCGAAAAAGATCGCGCAGGAGGCGGGGGTCAATACGGTTCCGGGCTATATGGGACTGATCGGGGATGCCGAGGAGGCGGTGAGGATCTCGGAAGAGATCGGCTATCCGGTGATGATCAAGGCCTCTGCCGGTGGCGGTGGCAAGGGGATGCGGATCGCGTGGAACGCGCAGGAGGCCCGAGAGGGGTTCCAGTCCTCCAAGAACGAGGCGGCCAGTTCTTTCGGCGATGACCGGATCTTTATCGAGAAATTCGTCACCCAGCCGCGCCATATCGAGATCCAGGTGCTCTGTGATGCGCATGGCAATGGTATCTGGCTGAACGAGCGCGAGTGCTCGATCCAGCGGCGGAACCAGAAGGTGATCGAGGAGGCGCCCTCGCCCTTCCTCGATGCCGAGACCCGCAGGGCTATGGGCGAGCAATCCGTCGCTCTGGCCAAGGCGGTGGGCTATACTTCGGCTGGGACGGTCGAGTTTATTGTCGATGGTGACAAGAACTTCTATTTCCTCGAGATGAATACCCGCCTGCAGGTCGAACATCCGGTGACCGAGCTGATCACCGGTATCGATCTGGTCGAGCAGATGATCCGCGTGGCCAATGGCGAGCCTTTGTCGATCCGCCAAGATGATATGAAGATCAATGGCTGGGCGATGGAGAGCCGGCTTTATGCCGAGGATCCTTATCGCAACTTCCTGCCCTCTATCGGCCGGTTGACGCGGTACCGTCCGCCGGTTCAGGGGCAGACCGCCTCTGGCGGGATCGTGCGCAACGATACCGGCGTCTACGAGGGTGGCGAGATCTCGATGTTCTACGACCCGATGATCGCCAAGCTTTGCACATGGGGCCCGACCCGCGCCGATGCGATCGAGGAGATGCGCGTGGCGCTCGACCGGTTCGAGGTGGAAGGCATCGGGCATAACCTGCCGTTCTGCGCCGCCGTGATGGACCATGAGCGATTCATCTCGGGCAATATCACCACCGCCTTCATTGCCGAGGAATATCCCGAAGGGTTCGAGGGGGTGACGCTCGGGGCGGATATGCTCAAGCAGGTGGCGGCCTCGGTTGCGGCGATGGAGCGGGTCGCCGAGATCCGGCGCACGCGGATTTCCGGAACGCTGGGCAATCACGAGCGCAAGGTGGGCGATGACTGGGTGGTGACGCTTCAGGGCGAGACCTATCGCGTGACGATCCATGCCGATCGTGCGGGGGCCGATGTCGGCTTCGACGATGGCACCACGCTGCGTGTCAGCTCGGACTGGACGCCCGGGGACCAGCTGGCCGAGCTGCTGGTGGACGGGGCGCCTCTGGTGCTGAAGGTCGGCAAGGTCTCGATGGGCTATCGTATCCGGCTGCGTGGCGCGGATCTGAAGGTTCTGGTGCAGACGCCCCGTCAGCACGAACTCTATCAGCTGATGCCCGAGAAGCTGCCGCCCGACACCTCGAAACTGCTTCTGTGCCCGATGCCGGGACTGGTCGTGAAGATCAATGTCGCGGCGGGCGAGGAAGTGCAGGAAGGTCAGGCGCTGGCCACCGTCGAGGCGATGAAGATGGAGAATATCCTGCGCGCGGAGCGCCGCGGCGTGGTGAAATCGGTCAATGCCGAAGCGGGTGCCTCGCTAAAGGTGGATGACGTGATCATGGAGTTCGAATGAGCGCCACGGTCGATCATAGAATGCCTGCGAGGCGCGGGGGGCTCTCCGCGCTGAGGGCGCCGCGGCGGATCTGCTCGCGGCGCAGCGGCATCTTGTCGATCGACCGGATCACCTCGCGCCCCGTCCATGGTAGCGGCTTGCGCAGCGCCACTGTGCCGTCTTTGGCGAGGATCACCAGCGCGAACCCCGTGGGGCGCAGCTTGCGGCGGATCTCGCTGGGCGTGGCGGGGTCGGTATCGGTGATCACCACCACATCTCGGGCCGCAAGTTCGGGCCAGCGGTCTTCCAGCTCGGCGATCTGGTCGGCAAACGCGGGGTCTGCGGGGCTGTCGGCAAAGACCACGACGGGGCGTTTCTGCCAGACGAAATCATTCAAATTCGCCATATCTGCGGGGATCGGAGCGAAAGGGGCTACTGGCTGGGCCTGCGCCAGACGTGGTTCATCCTTCGGTTGCGCCGGATCCTGCGCAAGAGCGCTGTGTATTGGAAAGGCAAGAAAAAATGCCGCTAACCAGAATGGTGCCATTGTCGTCATTCCGGCGACAGATTGTTTAGCGACCCGTCGGCCCCTGATTTCGTTATTAAAACTCAATTCAAATCCTCCCGTTAAGCAGTTTTCCAGAGATCGCGGCGCATACTCGGCCTCGGGGCCTGTCCCCGCGTGGAGTCGCGGCACATTGCCAGACGCGCTTTCTGGAAAGAGCTTTCTCTTGGACGTTATACTACATTTAGGGGTCCACCGCACGGCCACAACCTCGTTTCAGAACTGGATGCTTGCGAATTCGGGCATCCTGTCGCGTCAGGGGGTGGCTTTCTGGGGACCGGAGCGCACGCGGGCGGGGCTGTTCTCGGGCTTGATCAAGCGCGCCGATCTGGTCTCGGCGCAGGATATCCTCTCGGCGCGGCGCTCGGCCACGCGGATCCGGATGGAGATCGACAGGATCGAGGATCAGGGCTTCCACACCCTGATCATCAGCGAGGAGAACCTGATCGGGTCGATCCCGCATTGCCTGAGCCACGGGATGCTCTACCCCGATGCGCGCGGACGGCTGGAACGGGTGGCAATGGTGCTCGGCCCGCATCTGACGGGCGTCGCAATGGGGATCCGGCGCTATGATGCGTGGTGGGCCTCGATGCTGGCGGTCGAGCGGGTGCGTGGCGGCGAGGCGGCAACGCCCCAGCGGCTGCGGATGCTGGCGCAGAACGGGCGTGGCTGGCCCTGTGTGATCGATGCGGTCGAGGGCGCTTTCGGGGTGCGCCCTCAGGTCTGGACACATGAGGCGATGGCGGGCCGTCACGAGATTCTTCTGCGACGGTTGGCGCCGAAACTCAGTCTGACGCCGGGCCTCACAGTTGCGGTCGAGCGCGCGAATGCCGCCGCCGCCGTTCAGGGGCAATTGGGCCGGGGCTATATGCCGTTCAGCATTATGCAGCGGGGTCAGATGACCGCGCGTTATCAGGCAGAGCTGGAAACCCTGCGCCGTGGTCGTAGGGATCTGGCAATCATGGAAACGGGAGGTGCCGCGCCGGGAGGATATTCGGCCATGCCTCTCACGGAGGAAGGATGGGTCGATGACCAGCAAAACCGAGGCCGACAAGCAAGCGGAATGGGCTGAACTCGCGGCGAAGGAGCTGCGCGGCAAGCCTCTGGACAGTCTCGACTGGGAGACGCTGGAGGGCATCCGTGTGAAGCCGCTCTATACGGCGGCCGATACCGAAGGGCTGGACCATCTGGGCACGATGCCCGGGATCGCGCCCTATACCCGTGGCCCCAAGGCCACCATGTATGCGGGCCGCCCCTGGACAATCCGGCAATATGCGGGCTTCTCCACGGCCGAGGAATCGAATGCCTTCTATCGCCGTGCGCTGGCGGCGGGCCAGCAGGGGATCTCGGTCGCCTTCGATCTGGCGACCCATCGCGGCTATGACAGTGACCATCCCCGAGTGGTGGGCGATGTCGGCAAGGCCGGTGTGGCGATCGACTCGGTCGAGGATATGAAGATCCTGTTCGATGGCATTCCGCTGGATAAGGTCTCGGTCTCGATGACGATGAATGGCGCGGTCATCCCGATTCTGGCGAATTTCATCGTGGTGGGGCAGGAGCAGGGCCATGACAAGGCCGTGCTTTCGGGCACGATCCAGAACGATATTCTCAAGGAATTCATGGTGCGGAATACCTATATCTATCCGCCCGAACCCTCGATGCGGATCATCGCGGATATTATCGAGTATACCGCGAACGAGATGCCGAAGTTCAATTCGATATCGATTTCCGGCTATCATATGCAGGAGGCAGGCGCGAATCTCGTGCAGGAGTTGGCCTATACGCTGGCCGACGGACGCGAATATGTGCGCACGGCCATTGCCGCCGGTATGGATGTGGATAAATTCGCCGGTCGTTTGTCCTTCTTCTTCGCGATCGGGATGAATTTCTTCATGGAGGCGGCCAAGCTGCGCGCGGCCCGCACGCTCTGGTCGCGGATCATGGCGGAATTTTCGCCCCAGAACCCGCAATCGAGCATCCTGCGCACCCATTGCCAGACCTCGGGCGTGTCTTTGCAGGAGCAGGACCCCTATAACAACGTCATCCGCACCGCCTATGAGGCAATGGCGGCGGCCTTGGGGGGCACACAATCGCTCCATACCAATGCCCTCGACGAGGCGATCGCGCTGCCCACCGATTTCTCGGCGCGGATTGCGCGCAATACCCAGCTGATCTTGCAGGAAGAAACCGGCATCACCAATGTGATCGATCCGCTTGCGGGCAGCTATTATGTCGAGAGCCTGACGGCCAACCTGATCGAGGAGGCATGGAAGCTGATCGAGGAGGTCGAGGCGATGGGCGGCATGACCAAGGCCGTGGCCTCGGGCATGCCCAAGCTGCGGATCGAGGAGACGGCGGCCAGACGTCAGGCGCTGATCGACCGTGGTCAGGATGTCATTGTGGGGGTCAACAAATACCGTCTGGCGCAGGAAGAGCCGATCGATATTCTCGATATCGACAACGTCAAGGTGCGCGAGAGCCAGATCGCGCGGCTGACGCAGATGCGGGCGAGCCGCGACGAGGCGGCCTGTCAAGCGGCGCTGGCCGAACTGTCCCGCCGCGCGAAAGAGGGTGGCAACCTGCTCGAGGCCGCGGTCGAGGCCGCGCGGGCGCGGGCCTCGGTGGGGGAGATCTCGATGGCGATGGAGAAGGAATTCGGGCGTCACCGCGCCGAGGTGAAGACCCTCGCGGGGGTTTATGGGTCGGCCTATGAGGGGGATGAGGGCTTTGCCCAGATCCAGCGTGACGTGGAGGCCTTTGCCGAGGCCGAGGGCCGCCGTCCGCGGATGCTGGTGGTGAAGATGGGGCAGGACGGCCACGACCGCGGTGCCAAGGTCATCGCCACGGCTTTCGCCGATATCGGCTTCGACGTGGATGTGGGGCCGCTGTTCCAGACGCCGGAAGAGGCGGCGCAGGATGCGGTGGATAATGATGTCCATGTGGTGGGGATCTCGTCGCAGGCAGCCGGTCACAAGACGCTTGCGCCCCAGCTGATCGAGGCGTTGAAAGCCAAGGATGCCGGGGACATCATCGTGATCTGCGGCGGCGTCATCCCGCAGCAGGATTATGACTTCTTGAAAAAGGCGGGGGTCAAGGCGATCTTCGGTCCGGGCACCAACATCCCGACCGCCGCCAAGGAGATCCTGCAGATCCTCGAGGCGCAGCGCGGCTAGGGGCGCCGCGCTAGCAGGCTCGCCACTGGTCGCCATCCTGCCCGTAATCGCGGGCGAGGGCGGCGATCAGGCCCATATCGGTGCTGTCGAGCGGTCCGTCATGGAAGGGGCGGAAACGCAGACGGACAGCAGGCAGGATACGATCGTGATCGGGCGAGGTATAGCCGAAGAGCTGCGCCAGCGTCAGGAATTGCGCCATATCCGGTGCCAGACCGTCTACCGGTTGCGAGGGCATGACCGCCAGCCCCTGTCGGGCCAGACGTGCCCAGTCAAATCGCGGACCGGGATCGAATTTGCGGGCGGGTGCCATGTCGGAATGGGCAATCACATTCTGCGGCGGGATCTGCCATTGGCGCAAGATACGGGCCAGCAGCCCTTCGAGCGCCGCCATCTGTGCATGGGCAAACGGCCGTGTACCGGGATTGTCGAGCTCGATCCCGATGGAGCGGGAGTTCAGATCGCTACACTCGCCCCAGTGTCCGACACCGGCATGCCATGCGCGGCGCGCCTCGTCGACCAGCTGCATCATCGTGCCATCATTGCCGATGAGCCAATGGGCGGAGACCTCGGCTGCCGGATCGCACAGGCGCTCCCGGGCCGTGTCCATGTCTTTCATGGCTGTGAAATGCAGGACGACATGGTCAGGCCGCGCACCTTCCCGTCGCTCTCCATGGTTGGGCGAGGGGAAGGGCTCTGTCATCAGTTACGGGCGGCCTGGAACGGGCGCGGATCCCAGCCACAGGCGAACCCGTCGCCATCGGGATCCAGATTGCCCGGATCCTTCTCGGGACCGCCATTAGCCAGGAAGGCGATCTGCGCCTTGTCGGGCGAGACATATTTCGCGCAGGCCTTTGTCGTGGAATTGAACTTGATCCCGCCGCGCGTATAGACCGACTGGCCCGGCTGGTTATTGACCGAGAGCGCATAGGCGGCAAGGTTGGGGCCGCCGGAGCCCGAGGCTGCACTATAGGTGTCGCCCGCGGTCTTCTGCGCGGGGGCAGGGGCGGTGAACGTGTCCTCTGCGCGCTCGGCCGCTGTTGCGGTGCTCGAATAGGGCGAGGAGGCAGGGGCGTAATCGGTGACCTGCTGCCCGCCCGATTGCGGGGCTGTCGCGTTGAGGGCCGCCAGCGTGTCGGCCCCCAGTTGTGCGTTGGGGTCATTGGCGGGGGCGGCCGCCGCAGCGGTCGTGCCCATGGCCGACATCGGCTGACCCGATGCCGCGGTGGTCGTGGAACCGGCGGTGCTGCCCTGAAGCTGCGACTCGCGCTGCGCCAGATAATCGCGATAGCTTTCATTGCCCCCCAAGGCGGGTGCGCCCACACCGGCGGCCGAATTCGGCACGCTCGGCTGGCAGGCGGCAAGCGCCAGCACGGAGAGGGTCAGTGAAAGTCCAAGAACTGGCGCGCGCATGCGGTTACTCCATTACCACCATTGGTTCGGCTTGGCATTGAAGCCTGCCGCACGTTCGAGCACAAGAGCATGGTTGAGCAGCTCGCCCTCTTCCCACGGACGGCCGATCAGCTGCAGGCCGAGCGGAAGCCCCTGTTTATCAAGGCCGACCGGCACCGAAACGCCCGGCAGACCGGCAAGGTTGAGTGTGACGGTGAACACGTCATTGAGATACATCTTGACCGGATCGGCATCCTTCATCTCGCCGATGGCGAAGGCCGAGGAGGGTGTGGTCGGCGCGAGGATGGCGTCGATCCCTGCGGCGAAGGCTTGCTCGAAATCGCGCTTGATCAGCGCGCGCACCTTGCGGGCGCGGTTGTAATAGGCGTCATAGAAGCCAGCCGAGAGCACATAGGTGCCGATCATGATGCGGCGCTGCACCTCGGGGCCGAAGCCCTCGGCGCGGGTCTTGGCATACATGTCGTCGATGCCGTCGCCCTTGCCCAATGTCGCGCGGTGGCCATAGCGCACCCCGTCATAGCGCGCGAGGTTGGACGAGGCTTCCGCCGGCGCGATGACGTAATAGGCGGGCAGGGCGTATTTGGAATGCGGCAGCGAGATATCCACGATCTCGGCGCCGGCATCGCGCAGCATCGCCATACCGTTATCCCAGAGCGCCGCGATCTCTTCGGGCATACCATCTAGACGGTATTCGCGCGGGATGCCGATTTTCTTGCCACGGATATCGCCAGTCAGGGCTGCTTCGAAATCCGGCACCGCGATTTCGGTCGAGGTCGAATCCTTCGGGTCATGCGAGCACATCGCCTGCAGCATGATCGCCGCATCGCGCACGTCCTTGGTCATCGGGCCCGCCTGATCGAGCGAAGAGGCATAGGCCACAACACCCCAGCGCGAGCAGCGGCCATAGGTCGGCTTGATGCCGGTGATGCCGGTGAAGGCCGCAGGCTGGCGGATCGAGCCGCCGGTATCGGTGCCGGTCGCCGCCAGGCAGAGGTCTGCCGCCACGGCCGCCGCCGAGCCACCCGAGGAGCCACCCGGCGTGCGGGCTTTGTCATCGACCTTCCAGGGGTTGATCGCGGGGCCGTAGCAGGCGGTTTCGTTGGACGAGCCCATCGCGAATTCATCCATCGAGAGCTTGCCCAGCATGACTGCGCCCGCATCCCAGAGGTTCTGGGTGACGGTGGATTCGTATTCGGGCTTGAAGCCTTTGAGGATGTTCGAGCCTGCCTGCGTGGGCACGCCCTTGACCGCGAAGAGATCCTTGATCCCCAGCGGGATGCCGCACATGGCAGGCGCATCGCCTGACTTGAGGCGGGCATCGGCGGCCTTGGCCATATCCAGCGCCATCTCGGGGGTCTTGGCCGACCATGCGTTGAGCGCATCCGCGCCCTCGATAGCCTTCAGGCAGCTTTCGGTCAGTTCGACAGAGGTCGTCTCGCCCTTGCGCAGCGCGTCACGGGCTTCGGAGATTTTCAGCGTATTGAGGGTCATTCCACCACCTTCGGCACGGCAAAGAAGCCCTCGCGGGCATCGGGGGCGTTCTTGAGGATCTTGTCCTGATAATTGCCATCGGTCACCTCGTCGACGCGGCGCTTGAGGCGCTGCGGGCTGACGGAGGTCATGGGCTCGACGCCCTCGACGTCCACCTCGGTGAGCTGCTCCATGAGGTTGAGCATGTTGGAAAGATCCGAGGCCAGCTCGGGCAGATTGTCTTCGGCCACTTTGATGCGGGCCAGATGCGCCACCTTGCGGGCGGTATCGATGTCGATGGACATATGTTTCTCCGCTGGATTTGGCACGGGTTTAGCGGCAAGACCCCGCGCGTTCAAGGAGAAGCGGTCACGATCGGGCGCTTGCTCTTCCCTTTCTCGCCCTGCCGCCTACAGTCTGGGAGGAAATCTTCCTGATGACCCATGAAAAGGAGAGAAAACCATGAAACTCACATGGCTCGGCCATTCCGGCTTCCGTCTCGAGATCGAGGGCGCGACCCTGCTGATCGACCCTTGGCTTGCGGGCAATCCGACCTTCCCCGAAAGCAGTCGCGCCGAGGCCATCTCGGGGGCGACCCATATCCTTCTGAGCCACGGCCATGGGGACCATTCCGCCGATACCGTGGCCATCGCGCGCGAGCTGGGCATTCCGGTGGTGTGCATTGCCGATATTGCGAGCTACTGGGCCGAGGCCGAGGGGATCGAGACGATGGGCTTCAACAAGGGCGGCACCGTCGATCTGGGCGGCGCCAAGGTCACCATGGTCAATGCGTCGCATTCCTCGAGCATGGATGGCCCGAACGGCCCGATCTATACCGGCACCGAATCGGGCTTCATGATCAAGGGCGAGGGGCGCTGCATCTATTTCTCGGGCGACACCGACATCATGGCCGATATGGCCTGGATGGGCGAATACCACGCCCCCGATATCGGTATTCTCTGCGCGGGCGGCCATTTTACGATGGATATGAAAGCGGCCACTTGGGCGGCCAGGAAATACTTCGATTTCAAGACGGTGATCCCGTGCCATTACAAGACCTTCCCGCTTCTGGAGCAATCGGCGGAAGAAATGGTCAAGGGCCTGCCGGGGGTGGATGTGATCGAGCCCGAAGTGCTTAAGCCCATCGAACTCTAATACAAAAGCCGCGGCAGGGGACTGCCGCGGCTTAATGAAAGCCCCGTGCCGGATCAGGCCGGATCAGGCCGGATCAGGCCGGATCAGGCGGGAATGCTCATACCCTTTTCGGCGGCCAGTTCGCGCATGCGCTTTTGCAGCTTCTCGAAAGCGCGCACCTCGATCTGGCGGATACGTTCCCGCGAGACGTCGTATTTCGCGGAGAGATCCTCGAGCGTCACCGGATCCTCGCGCAGTCGGCGCTCCATGAGAATATCCTTCTCGCGGTCGTTGAGCACATCCATGGCGCCCATCAGCATCTCGCGGCGGGTATTCAGCTCGTCGCTTTCCGCATAGGCCTCGGCCTGATCGGCATCCTCGTCCTCGAGCCAGTCCTGCCATTGCGCGGCCCCCTCTTCCGAGGCGCCGACCTGTGCATTGAGCGAGGCATCCGAGCCCGATAGACGCCGGTTCATCGAGATAACCTCATCCTCGGTCACATTCAGGTCATGGGCGATCTGGGCCACATTCTCGGGCCGCATATCGCCATCCTCATAGGCACCAATACGGGACTTGGCCTTGCGCAGGTTGAAGAACAGCTTCTTCTGCGCCGAGGTCGTGCCCAGCTTCACCAGCGACCACGACCGCAGGATATATTCCTGAATGGCCGCACGGATCCACCACATTGCATAGGTGGCAAGGCGGAAGCCCTTCTCGGGATCGAAGCGCTTCACGGCCTGCATCAGGCCCACATTCGCCTCCGAGATCACCTCGGCCTGCGGCAGACCATAGCCGCGATAGCCCATAGCGATCTTGGCGGCCAGACGCAGGTGTGAAGTGACCATCCTGTGCGCGGATTCCGCGTCCTGATGATCGACCCAGCGTTTGGCCAGCATATATTCTTCTTCGGGCTCCAGCAGGGGGAATTTGCGGATTTCCTGAAGATAGCGGTTCAGCCCCTGTTCAGGGCTTGGGGCTGGAAGGTTGGTATAACTCGACATGTGAACCCCTTTCTTTCCGTCTTGACGGCCCGATATGGGAAGGCGGGCCATCTGTTACAAGATGTCGTTTCAGAAACCTTAACGCGTAAAGGCGGCGATGGGTCCGAAATGACCTTTGGCTGGGGAATAGAAAAGAACATGCGCCCGCCGCTTGCAAGCGAAAGGCGCATCATGTGACGTTTAAGTGAACTAATCGGTTCAGATTGAAACATTTCCGCGGAGCGCGGTCAGTAGCTGTTCCATGTCATCGGGCAGCGGCGAAGAAAATTCCAGCTCCTCGCCCGTCACCGGATGGACAAAGCCCAAGGTGGCGGCATGCAGCGCCTGACGCGGGAAATTCGCCGCCGCATCGATGGCTGCCTCGCCCAGCGATTTCGGCAGCTTGCGCCGCCCGCCATAGACCGGATCGCCGATTAGCCCGTGGCCCGCATGCGCCATATGCACACGGATCTGGTGGGTGCGCCCCGTCTCGAGCCAGCAATCGATCAGCGCGGCAACGCCCTGCAGGTCCTCGACCGTGCGTGCCCGCGTTACCGCATGGCGCCCGCCGTCAAAGCATACAGCCTGTTTCTGGCGGTCGGTTTTGTGCCGCGCGAGCTGGGAGGTGATCTTGAGCACGCCGCCCTGTTCGAAATTAACACCCTTGGTGCCGCGCAGGCGCGGATCGGCCGCCGAGGGCACCCCGTGACACACGGCCATATAGTGGCGGTGCACGGTATGCTTCTCGAACTGCTTGGCGAGCCCGTGATGGGCGGCATCCGATTTCGCCACCACGAGGAGGCCCGAGGTCTCCTTATCGATCCGGTGCACGATACCCGGACGCTTCTCGCCGCCGATCCCCGACAGATTGCCACCGAAATGGTGCAAAAGCGCATTGACCAGCGTGCCATCGGGCGTGCCGGGGGCGGGGTGGACCACCATGCCGGCGGGCTTGTTGATGACGATCAGATCGTCATCTTCCCACAAGATCTCCAGATCGATCTTCTGCGCCACGGTCTCGACGTCGCGCGAGGCCTCCACGGTGATCTCGTAGACCTCGCCTGCCGCGACCTTGGTCTTCTGTTCGGTCACCGCCACGCCCTCGCGGGTGACCGCGCCATCGGCGATCAGTTTCGCCAACCGCGAGCGCGAGAGGTTTTCTTCTTCTGGCACAAGTGCGCTCAAAGCCTTATCAAGACGGTCGGCAGGGGGCTCTTCCCCGATTTCGATGCGAAGGATACGCTGTTCCATGTCCGATCCGATCTCCGATCCCGACGCGCCCTTGCCAGAGCTGCGCTTTCTCAAATGGCTGGTGACAGCCCTTGCCGTCACCATGATTGCGGGCCTTCTAACCATCGTGACGCTGCTTGTCATCCGCTTCAATCAACCGAGCGAGAATAAGCTGACCCTGCCAGAGACGATTTCACTGCCCGAAGGGACCAAGGCGGCCTCGGTCACGATGCAGCCCGACCGGATCATCGTGGTGACCGAGGATGGTCGTGTGCTGGTCTATTCGGTATCGGGGCGCCTCACCGGCCAGACGCGGCTGAGCGCCCCATGACCGAGCCGCGGCTGGGCGTTCTCGCGGTCTGTCTCACCCAGACCCATGCGCTTCTGGTGCGCCGCCGTAACCCGCCCGATGCGGGGCTCTGGGGGTTTCCGGGCGGGAAGGTCGATTGGGGCGAGACGGTGGCTCAGGCAGCAACGCGCGAGCTTCGAGAGGAAACCGGCGTTGTGGCGCGGGCAGGGTCACAAATCGATGCGGGTGATTTCATCACGCGGGACGCGGCGGGCGCGGTGGCATGGCATTACTATCTGGTGGCGATCGCCTGCCATGCCGACGACCCGCAACCCGTGGCGGGCGATGATGCGATGGAGGCGCGGATGGTGCCTTTTGCCGAGATCGAGGCCGGTGCATTGGCGATGAGCGCGGGCGTGGCCACGCTTTTGCAAAAGGCGCGGGCCGCACGGGGATGAAACACGGCCATGAAAAAGGGGGCACATGGCCCCCCTTTTTGACTCATGCAGCGCGTGGCTCAGCCCTTGGTTTCGAGCGCGTCCAGACGGGCTTTGAGTGCCTCGTTCTCCTCACGGGCCTTGGTGGCCATCGCTTTGACAGCATCGAATTCCTCACGGGTCACGAAGTCGCGTTCGGCCAGCCAGCGGTCCATCCACGATTTCATCGCCGTCTCGGCCTCGGTGCGGGCGCCTTGAGCAACACCCATTGCATTGGTCATCAGCTTGGACATCTCGTCAAAGAGTTTGTTGGGCGCGGTCATGATCTCTTCCCATCCTCGGGCTAGGGCTTTCAGTTGCCTCATATATGAGGGTTTGCACCCCCGCTGACAAGTCCCGAGCGCGGCGCCGCAGTGCGGCCCGCTCCCTGACAAGCAAGTGTGGGCCGCCAGATTGCCGCCTCCACGGCTTGACTTCCGGTGGCGGGGAAGGCTTTCTCCGGCCATCGCGCGACAACGATTTCACGGCCCCGTTCGCGGCCCTTCCAAGGAGACAGCCCGATGCTGCCACTGGCGATTGCATTTCCGCAGATCGACCCGAATGCCTTTGTCATACCGGTACTGGATCTGCCTATCCGCTGGTATGCGCTGGCCTATATCGCGGGGCTGTTGGCGGGGTGGTTCATCATCATGCGTCTGATGAAGGCGCCAACCCTCTGGGGCGGTCAGGCGCCGATGCCCGCCAAACAGGTGGAAGACCTTCTGACATGGGTGATCGTGGGGGTCATTCTCGGTGGACGGCTGGGCTTTGTGCTGTTTTACGAACCCGCATGGTATCTGAGCCACCCGCTTGAAATCGTGATGGTGTGGAAGGGGGGCATGTCCTTCCACGGCGGGTTCCTCGGCACCGTGATCGCGGTCTGGTTCTATTGTCGCCGCCATAACCTGCCAGTCTGGTCGGTGGGGGATGCCGCCGCGGTGGTGGCACCGATTGGGCTTCTGTTGGGCCGGATCGCCAATTTCATCAAGCCCGAACTCTGGGGGCATCCGACCGATGTGCCATGGGGCGTGATCTTTCCGGGGGAGGCCGCGCAGACCTGTCTGGGGATCGCGGGACAGGTGGACGGCCTATGCGCCCGCCACCCCTCGCAACTGTATGAAGGCGGCCTTGAAGGGATCGTGTTGGGACTGCTTTTGTGGGTGCTGGTCTCGCGCGGGCTCTTGCGCCGGCCGGGGGCGGCTTTCGGGATCTTCCTGATGGGCTATGGCCTTTCGCGTGCCTTTGTCGAACTGTTTCGTCAGGCCGATCCGCAATTCGTGACCGCCACTAACCCGATGGGCTATGTGGTGCAACTGGGCTCGTTCGGTCTGTCGATGGGGCAGGTTCTGTCGCTGCCGATGATCGTGATCGGGCTCGCGATCCTGATACGGGCGCTGCGCAGGCCCAAGGTGGGGGCCGCGTGAGCGGGGATCTGAAATCGCGGCTGCTTGCGGCGATCCGTGCGGATGGTCCGATGCGGCTCGATCACTATATGGCGGCCTGTCTTCTGGACCCGCAGGCGGGCTATTACGGGACCCGTGATCCTTTCGGGCAGGCGGGCGATTTCATTACCGCTCCCGAGATCAGCCAGCTGTTCGGCGAGATGCTGGGCCTGTGTCTGGCGCAGGCCTGGATGGATCAGGGGGCGCCTGCGTGCTTCACGCTGGCCGAGGCGGGACCGGGACGCGGCACACTGATGGCCGATATCCTGCGGGTCGCGGCGCGTGTGCCCGGGATGCTGGAGGCGGCCGATATCCATCTGGTCGAGGCCTCACCCACCCTGCGCGAGGTGCAGGCGAAAACGCTCGGGCATCATCAGGTGACGTGGTGCGAGAGGGTCGAAGACCTTCCCGAAACGGCGCCTCTCTTTTTCGTGGCCAATGAATTCATCGATGCCCTGCCGATCCGGCAGTTTACGCGCACCGAGACGGGCTGGGCCGAGACGCAGGTCGGGGCCGAGGACGAGACCCTGCGCGCAGGGCTTTCGCCCCCGACCCGCCTTGCGCTGCTCGAGCCGCGTTTTGCCCTGACCCGTCCGGGCGATATCGTCGAGATCTGTCCGCAGGCCGTGCCCGTGGTCGAGGCGGTGGCCGCGCGGGTGCGGCATGGCGGCATGGCGATCTTTGTCGATTACGGCGGCTGGCGCAGTTTGGGCGATACATTCCAAGCGCTTGAGAAGCATGAGCCGGTTGATCCCTTCGCCTGTCCGGGTCAGGCGGATCTGACCGCGCATGTGGATTTCGAGCCTCTGGCACAGGCGGCGGTTGCGGCAGGTTTGGCGGTCAGCGAGATGACGGCGCAGGGCGTGCTGCTGGAACGGCTCGGCATCACCCAGCGGGCACAGGCCTTGGCGGGGAAGCTGAGTGACGCGGCGCTCGAGGTCCATATTGCCGCGCATCGCCGCTTGACCCACCCCTCTGAAATGGGTCAGCTGTTCAAGGCGCTTGCCTTTGTCCCGCAGGGCGCGCCGATGCCGCCGGGATTTGCGCCCGCCGGATGATCTGCCGGTAAAGCCTGCCGCCCGAGGGCGGGGTTTGTATGTCCGAGTTCCAATAGAAGCTGAAGAAGATGACAGATACGATGGCCACCACGCTCGAAATCCTGACGTCCCCATTGCTGCGCCCCGTCCGGCATGGCTTCTTTACCCGAAAGGGCGGGGCGTCCTCGGGGATTTTCTCGGGGCTCAATTGTGGTGTGGCCTCGAGCGATCTGAGTTCGGCGGTCGAGGTCAATCGTGCGCGTGTGGCCGAGGCAATGGAGGCCGAGCCCGCCCAGCTCGCTTCGATGCGGCAGGTCCATTCGGCACTGGCTGCCGTGGTTGAAGATCCCGCGCAGCCCGCACCGGAAGCTGACGGGCTGGTGACAAAAACGCCCGGTGTGGTGCTGTCGGTGTTGACGGCGGATTGCCAGCCTGTGCTGTTTTCCGACCCCGAGGCCGGCGTGATCGGCGCCGCCCATGCGGGTTGGAAAGGCGCTTTGGGCGGGGTGCTGGAGGCGACCGTAGAGGCGATGGAGACCCTTGGCGCCGAGCGCGGACGCATCTGCGCGGTGATCGGGCCCTGCATCAGCCAGGCGGCCTATGAGGTGGGCGAGGAGTTCATGGAGACCTTCCTGATGAAAGATCCTGCCTATAGCCGCTTCTTCGCCGGTGGTCCCAATGGCCGCCCGATGTTCGATCTGCCGTCCTTCGGGCTTCAGCGGCTGCGCGACGCGGGCGTGGGGCAGGCCGAATGGATCGGGCGCTGCACCTATGCCGAGCCGGACCGCTTCTATTCCTTCCGCCGCACCACCCATGCCAAAGAGGCCGATTACGGGCGGCTTATCTCGACGATCCGCCTGTAACCGTTTGCAGGCTCAAAGAAAAAGCCGCCCCTTGGGGCGGCTTTTGAGTTTCAGGCTTCTTCCATCGCTTCCAGCTCGTCGATGAAGCCCGCGATCATCGACAGGCCCTTGTCCCAGAAGGCAGGGTCCGAGGCGTCGAGGCCGAAGGGGGCCAGCAGCTCCTTGTGATGTTTCGAGCCGCCCGCCTTGAGCATGTCGAAATATTTCTCCTGGAAGCCGTCAAGCCCGCCCTCATAGGTGGCGTAAAGCGCGTTCACCAGCCCGTCGCCAAAGGCATAGGCATAGACATAGAAGGGCGAGTGGACGAAATGGGGGATATAGGTCCAGAAGGTCTCGTATCCGTCCATGAACTCGAAGGCCGGACCGAGCGACTCGCCCTGCACCGACATCCACAGCGCGTTGATCTGGTCGGGCGTCATCTCGCCCTCGCGCCGCGCGGCGTGGAGCTTGCACTCGAAATCATAGAAGGCGATCTGGCGCACGACCGTGTTGATCATGTCCTCGACCTTGCCAGCCAGCAGCACTTTGCGCTCGGCAGGCGTTTTGGCCTTTTCGAGCATCTTGCGGAAGGTCAGCATCTCGCCGAAGACCGAGGCCGTCTCGGCCAATGTGAGCGGCGTCGAAGCCAGCATCTCGCCCTGACCGGCGGCCAGACATTGGTGCACGCCATGGCCCAGCTCATGGGCCAGCGTCATCACATCGCGCGGTTTGCCGAGGTAGTTGAGCATCACATAGGGGTGGACGGTGGTCACCGTCGGATGCGCGAACGCCCCCGGAGCCTTGCCCGGTTTGACGCCGGCATCAATCCAGCCGCGCTCGAAGAAGGGCTTGGCGAGCTCGGCCATGCGCGGGTCGAAGGCGCCGTAGGCCTCATCGACAATCGCGCGGGCCTCGGACCATTGCACATCGCGCGGAGCCTCGATCGGCAAGGGCGCGTTACGGTCCCAGACCTGCAGTTTGTCGAGGCCCATCCATTTGGCCTTGAGCGCATAATAACGGTGCGAGAGCTTGGGATAGGCGGCCACAACCGCGTTACGCAGCGCCTCGACGACCTCGGGTTCGACATGGTTGGAGAGATGACGCGCGGCCTGGGCCGACGGCATCTTGCGCCAGCGGTCCTCGATCTCCTTCTCTTTGGCCAGCGTGTTGTGCACACGGGCGAAGAGCTTGATATTGGCACCGAACACACGCGCCAGCTCGCGCGCGGCCGCCTCGCGGGTGGCCCGATCATGATCGGCCAGAAGCGTGGTGGTCGATTCGAGGTTCAGCGCCTCACCATTCACCGTGAATTCCAGCGCGGCGGTGGTCTCGTCAAACAGGCGGTTCCACGCAGCCGATCCCACAACCGACTGGTCATGCAGGAATTTCTCCAGCTCGTCCGAGAGCTGATAGGGTTTCATCGCCCGCATACGGTCAAAAACCGGCTTATAGCGCGCGGCGCCGGCATCGGCGAATTGTGCCTTGTAGGTCTCGTCCTCGATGCGGTTGAACTCGAGGCTGAAGAACACCAGAGGCGTGGTGTAGGCAGTGATCTTGTCCTGCGCGTCCGACATCATCTTGGCGCGATCGGGATCGACCGTGTTCTGGTAATAGCGTAGGCCGACATAGGACATGATACGTCCGGCAGTGGTCTCGATCTCTTCGTAGCGGCGGATACACTCGGCCATTTCCGCGCCCGAAAGTGCGGCCAGTTTGCCCTCATAATCGGCGGCGAAACTCGCGCAGTCCTTTTCGACCTTGGCCATATCGGCGGCATATTCGGGGCTATCCGGTGCGGGATAGAGGTCGCTCAGGTCCCATTCGGGCAGGGCGCCGAACTTGCCGGTCCCTGCGGTGGCATTCGCATCCATGACGGGGGTTTTGAGATGAAGTGTCATCATGTCCTCTTTTCCGTGTCTCCCAAGAGATAGGCTGCATGGGCAGCGAGGGGAAGGGGCAGCGGCGGGACATCGGGGAATTGACCACAATGTCATACTTCCTACAATTTTTTATGCGCCGCGCTTGCCATTCTGCGGAAATGCCCAAATTATTATATTCATAACGATCAAAAAATAAGTGCAAGATGTCGAGTTTTGCGCTGGGGAGTGTGCGATGTTGCTTCGGCGATGGGCGTCGGGGGGAACCCGGAGGGATTGCTTAAATTATAAGCATAGGTCTAATTTTACGACATTTTTCAAAGCAGAAAGACGGCCGCAGGGACTGGTTCGCTTCCCCTTGGTGAATGCGTTGCCTAATCTTCCCTTAAGAGGTGAAGGAGTCGAGGCGCAATGATCCAACATTTCAATGAGATGTATGACGGAGGCTCGGTGCGAGAGCCCTATGCGCGGCTAGAGGGATGGACCAATTCCATGCCTGCCGAGTTGCGCCAGATGAAGCAGGCCGAAGCCGAGCAGCTCTTCCGCCGCATCGGCATTACCTTCGCCGTTTATGGTGAAGGCGGCGACCCCGACCGGCTGATCCCTTTCGATATGTTCCCGCGTGTCTTTACGCAGAAGGAATGGCGCAAGCTGGAGGCCGGCATCAAGCAGCGCGCCCGTGCGCTGAACGCCTTTCTCAAGGATGTCTATAACAAGGCCGAGATCGTGAAGGCGGGCAAGATCCCTGCCAAGCTTGTCTATCAGAACGAGGCCTTCGAGCGCGCGGTGATGGGCTTCACACCCGCCATGGGGATCTACAGCCATATCGTGGGCATCGATCTAGTGCGCACCGGCCCCGAGGATTTCTACGTTCTGGAGGATAACTGCCGCACGCCCTCGGGGGTCAGCTACATGCTGGAGAACCGCGAGATCATGATGCGGATGTTCCCCAAGCTGTTCCACGAGAACCGGATCGAGCCGGTCGATGGCTATGCCGAGGCGCTCAGGCGCACGCTGGCCTCCGTGGCGCCTGCCAAATGTGACAAGGACCCGACCATCGCGATCCTGACGCCCGGCCATTACAACTCGGCCTATTACGAGCATAGCTTCCTTGCCGATCTGATGGGGGTCGAACTGGTCGAGGGGCCCGATCTCTTCTGCGAGGGCGGGTTCGTGTGGATGCGCACGACCGAGGGCCCCAAGAAGGTGGATGTAATCTACCGCCGGATCGATGATGCTTTCCTTGATCCGCTCTGCTTCCGTCCCGATTCCATGCTGGGCGTGCCCGGCCTGATGGATTGCTACCGTTCGGGCGGTGTCAGTATCTGCTCGGCGCCCGGTGCAGGTGTGGCCGATGACAAGGCCGTCTATACATTCGTGCCCGAGATGATCCGCTTCTATCTGGGCGAGGAGCCGATCCTGCAGAACGTGCCCACATGGCAATGCGCCAAAACGGACGATCTGAAATATGTGCTCTCCAACCTGCCGGAACTGGTGGTCAAAGAGGTCCATGGCTCGGGCGGTTACGGCATGCTGGTCGGCCCGAAATCCACGAAGGAGCAGATCGAGATCTTCCGTCGCAAGATCGAGGAAGATCCCGAGAATTACATTGCCCAGCCGACGCTGGCGCTCTCGACGACGCCGACCTTTGTCAACGAGGGCGTGGCTCCGCGCCATGTGGATCTGCGGCCCTACTGTCTGGTGGGTGAGAAGATTGAACTTGTTCCCGGAGGTCTGACGCGCGTTGCGCTGACCGAAGGCTCTTTGGTGGTGAATTCCTCGCAAGGCGGGGGCGTTAAAGACACTTGGGTTCTGGCGGAATGAGGGGGAAGCCATGCCGAGAGACAATTACGCCGGAATTGCCACCCGTTTCGAGAGGAGAGGTGGCATGCTGAGCCGGACCGCCGAAAACCTGTTCTGGATTGCCCGCTATATCGAGCGGGCGGAGACCATGGCCCGCCTGTTGGAAGTGGGCGCGCGGATCACCATGATCCCGCAGGCCAATGGCGATGGCTATCGCAGCGAGTGGGAGAGCCTTTTACAGGCCTCGGGCACCGCTGACGGCTTTGCCGATAAATATGGCGATCCGGTGCAGCGCAATATCGAGAGCTATATGTTCTTCGATCGTGACAACCCGTCTTCCGTGATTTCCTGTATCGAGCGGGCCCGCGAAAATGCGCGGATCGTGCGCACCGCGATCTCGGGCCAGCTCTGGGACGTGCTGAACATGGCCTTTCAGGAGTTGCGCCAGCTTGAACGCCGACCGCGCTCCGAGCTGGAACTGACCGATCTGACCGAATGGGTCTCGCGCCAATCGACCATGGTGCGTGGGGCCATTGATTCGACGCTTCTGCATAATGACGGCTACCATTTCCTCAATATCGGTTTCGCGCTGGAGCGGGCCGATAACACCGCGCGGCTTCTGGATGTGAAATATTACGTTCTGCTGCCGTCGCTCGATTTTGTGGGATCTGAGCTCGATAGTTATCAGTGGCACACACTGCTGCGCACGCTGCAGGCGCATCGCGCCTTCCATTTCGCCTATGGCGGCGAGCTGACGGCGCGCAAGATCGCGCATTTCCTGATCCTCAACCCGCAGAGCCCGCGCTCGCTGATCACGGCCGCCGAGAAGGTGACCTACCATCTGGAATGCCTTGCCCGCGATTACCGCAAATCGGGGCTGCCGCAGATGCGGGCCCGCGCGCTTCTGGGCGAGTTGCAGAAAGCCGAGGTCGAGGATATTTTCGACGAGGGGCTGCACGAGTTCCTGACCCGCTTCATCGGCGAGGTCTCCGGCCTGACCTCGACCGTGTTCGAGACCTATCTATCGGGTGAGGCAAGATGATCCTGACCGTCAACCATGTAACGATTTACGATTACGATGCGCCCATGCGCAGCTCCGTTCAGTCGCTCAGGCTCTTTGCCTCGCGCCATGACGGGCAGCGGGTCATCGACTGGGATGTGGCCGTGCAGGGGGGCGTCCTTGGCGGCGCCTTCCGTGACGGCGCGGGTGACAGGATCGAGGGCTGGTCCGTGCGCGGGCCTCTCGAGCAGCTGCGCATCACCGTGCGGGGCCGTGTCGAGACGGCCGATACTGCGGGCATGCTGCGCGGCCATCGCGAAACGATCAACCCTCTGGCCTATCTGCGCGAGACCGCTCTGACCCATGACGACGGCACGCTCTCGGCGCTGGCCGCCAAGGGCGTGACGGGCAAGGAAGAGCCTCTGGAGCAGGCGCACCGCCTGTGCCGTCTGACGGCCGACGAGGTCGAATACCAGTCCGGCGAGACCGAAGCCAGAACCACCGCCTCCGAGGCGCTGCATCGCAAGAAGGGCGTATGTCAGGATCAGGCGCATGTGCTGATCACCATGGCGCGCGCGCTGGATGTGCCCGCGCGCTATGTGACGGGCTATCTCTTTGGCGAGGGTGAGGGCGAGCGCGACGAGGCCAGCCACGCATGGGCCGAGCTGTTTGTGGAGAATTACGGCTGGGTCGGGTTCGATCCGGCCAATCGCTGCTGTCCGGATGCGCGCTATATTCGTATCGGTTCGGGGCTTGACGCGCAGGATGCGGCACCGATCCGCGGGATTGCACAGGGTATGGGCGAGGAGCGCATGAAGGTTTCCGTTGCTCTGGAAAGCGTCCAGCAATAAATCGGCGATGTAATGAGTGCTCAACGAATCGCCCGAGGATAAGAATGACCTATTGCGTCGGACTGTTGCTGGATGCCGGAATGGTATTGTTGTCCGATACGCGGACCAATGCCGGACTGGATAACATCTCGACCTATAAGAAGATGTTCACCTTCGAGGCGAAGGGCGAACGGGTCATAACGGTCATGACGGCGGGCTCGCTGTCGGTCACCCAGACCACGATCGCCCAGCTGCGCGAAGCGATCGAAGACCCCGAGGCCACCGCCGAGACCTCGATCATGCTGGCGCCCACCATGCTGAAAGTTGCCGAGATCATCGGGGCGACGCTGGCGCGGGTGCGCAGCTCGATCAATGCCAAGATGGAAATGAGCCAGGTGTCGACCTCGGCGTCGATGATCGTGGCAGGGCAGCGTCAGAACGGCGCGATGCGGATGTTCCTCGTCTATCCCGAGGGCAATTTTATCGAGGCGACGGAGGACACGCCGTTCCTGCAGATCGGCGAGCATAAATATGGCAAGCCGATCCTCGACCGTGTGGTGCAGAAAACCACACCGCTGGAAGATGCCAAGAAGGCGGTTCTGCTGTCGATGGATTCGACCCTGCGCTCGAATCTGTCGGTGGGGATGCCGCTTGATCTTGCCGTTATCCGCGATGGCGATCTCGCGGTGAGCGAGACTACCCGTATCGAGGCACAGGACCCGCAGTTCATGGCCATGTCGCAGGCATGGTCGGATGTGCTGCGTGACGGGTTTTCCGAGATCAAGATCTAAAGGGCTTTCCCGAACGCCCCGACACAGCCGTCAAAGAACCGCTTGCGCCGCTCGGGCGTATCCATCATGACCTCGTGCTCGGCCCCGTCGATCCAGTCGAGCGTGCCCTTGCGCCAGCCACGCATGCGGTGATCGACCGCCGCGATATCGATGACGCGCTCGTCGGTGCCGACCGAACAGTAGCAATGCAGATCGGGCGAGGGGCGTTGGGCCAGACGGTCGCATTCCAGCACGCCTTCCGCCGCCCAGCCAAGGGTCGGTCCTCCGAGGGACAGTTCGGGCACGCGGGTGGCATGATCGACCAGAAACGCCCACATGTCGCGGTCCTTGGTCAGTAGGTTATCCTCGAATTCCGTGTTCAGCACATAGCAGGCAGGTCCCATTCCGGGAGGGAACAGGCCGGTGATCCTGAGCTGGCGGATCAGATTGGCCAGCGGTTTGCGGATCAGCGCCACGGGTGGCGGGAGTTTGATGCCGAACATCGGCCCCGAGAAGGCGCAGGCCGCGAAGGGGCTGCCATCGAGCAACCGGCGCAGCGCGATGGTGCCGCCCATCGAATGTCCGACCACGAACCAGGGGCGCGGCAGGTCCAGCGCATGCGCGGCCTCGAGAACCTCGTCGAGATCGGTCTGGAAGGCGTCGAAATGCGTCACATGGCCCTTCATCCGGTTGTCCAGTGCGCGGTCGGCCAGCCCCTGTCCGCGCCAGTCCACGGTCAGCATGGCAAAGCCGCGCGCCTCGAAATCACCTGCGGCAGGTCCGTATTTCTCGATATATTCGGTCCGGCCGGGCAACAGGAAAACGGTGCCGCGCGGATGCTGCGGGCCGCGCCACAGGCCGAGCCGGATGCGCACTCCGTCCGCCGTCTCCAGCCAGAAGGCCTGTCCGCCTTCGGGCCCGCGGGCCAGATCGGCATGGAAGGGGGCAGGGATCATTTCGCTAAGGCCTGCCCCAACTGCATCGCCAGCCCCATCGGTCCGTCGAGCTTCAGCTTGCCGGTCATATAGGCGCTCATCGGGTTCACGGTGCCGCCCAGCAGGCCTTCGAACGTGTCACGCGTGGCGCTCAGGGTCACCTCGGACGGCGTGTCGATCCCGCCTGCGCGCACGCCATTCGGGTCCACAATGATCGCGCCTTCGTCATGGATCACGAATTTCGCGACCTGTGGAAACCCTTCGGGAAGACGCTTTTCAAGGGCTTCGACGGCGGCGGCAATGACTTTGCTCATAGGGTGCTCCGAATTGTGATATTTTCAGGCTCGATTTCGAACGCGTTTCAGGTACTCTTTCACCATGAGCATGATCCAATGGACAGACAAATTTTTTGTTTCTTCGCGGCGGCTTTTTGGCGGCGCGGCGGCTATTTGCCTGATTTCGGGGAGTGTCTGGGCGCAATCGGCCAGCCAACCCGCCCAGCAGCATGCCGATTCGTCGGTGGATGGCGCTTTCAGCGAGCTGGCCGATCCTGACAATGCCGCATGGGCGCGTGCGCAATCCGATATAGAGCGGGCGTGGTCGCGTTCGGGATCGGCGGCGATGGATCTGCTGCTGAAGCGCGGCGAGGATGCGCTCGATCAGGGCGATACCGAGGCCGCGATCGAACATCTGACCGCGCTGACCGACCATGCGCCCGATTTCGCCGAGGGCTGGAATACGCGCGCGCAGGCCTATTACATGGCGGGGCTCTATGGTCCGGCAATCTCCGATCTGGCGCAGACATTGCGGCTCGAGCCGCGCCAATGGGTCGCTTTGGCGGGAATCGGCATGATCCTCGAGGAAACCGGTGATAATAAGCGTGCGCTGAAGGCCTATCAGGCCTCTTTCGGCTTGAATCCGCATCAGCAGGATGTGAAAGACGCAATCGACCGGCTTGAAAAAATGCTGGGTGGCACGCCTCTTTGAAGCTGCCCCCTGCGCGAAAGGAACTATGTCTGGGCGAGTGACCGCGGTCCTTGGGCCGACCAATACCGGCAAAACGCATTATGCCATCGAACGTATGCTGGGCCACCGCACCGGCATGATAGGTCTGCCTTTGCGCCTTCTGGCGCGCGAGGTCTATGACCGGATCGTGGCCATGCGCGGCCCCTCCGTTGTGGCGCTGGTGACAGGCGAGGAGCGCATCGTGCCCGAGCGCACCCAGTATTGGGTCTGCACGACTGAGGCCATGCCCGACAATATGGGCGTGGATTTTCTGGCGCTCGACGAGATCCAGCTTTGTGGCGATCCGGAGCGGGGGCATGTCTTTACCGACCGGCTGCTGAATGCGCGGGGTCTGCACGAGACGCTTCTGCTGGGCTCGGAGACCATGAAGGGCGCGATTGCCGCGCTGGTGGACCGGGTGCAGTTCACCCGCCGCGAGCGATTTTCGAACCTGACCTATTCGGGCTCCAAGAAGACCTCGCGGATGCCGCCGCGCTCGGCGATCGTGGGTTTTTCGGTAGATAACGTCTATGCCATCGCCGAACTGCTGCGTCGCCAGAAGGGCGGCTGTGCGGTGGTGATGGGGGCGCTGAGCCCGCGCACCCGTAACGCGCAGGTTGCCATGTATCAAAATGGCGATGTCGATTATCTGGTGGCGACCGATGCGATCGGCATGGGTCTGAACCTCGATATCGACCATGTGGCCTTTTCCTCGACGGTGAAATTCGATGGCCGCCGGATGCGCTCGCTCTTTCCCTACGAGATCGGCCAGATCGCAGGAAGGGCAGGGCGCTACAAGACCGATGGCACTTTCGGTGTGACCGGTGAGGCGCGGCCTTTCGAGGAGGGCGTGGTCGAGGCGGTGGAAAACCACCGTTTCGCGCCGCTCGACCGGCTGCAATGGCGCAATTCCAAGCTGGAATTCGGCACGACCGACTGGCTGATCGCCTCGCTCGAGATGCAGCCCCAGCACGAGCGCCTGACACGGGGCCGCGAGGCGGATGACCTGCGCGCGCTCAAAACGCTGACCGCGATGCCCGAGGTGATCGACCGCGTCACCAGCCCAAAAGATGTGCGGCTATTGTGGGATGTTTGCCGTATTCCGGATTTCCGCTCGATTTCCGAAATGGAACATGCAACGCTTCTGGCGCGGATTTTCGAGTTCTTGCAGACCGGAAAAGGTGTGCCCGGCGACTGGCTGGCACGTCAGGTCGAAAGGATTGATCGGGTGCATGGCGATATCGATGCCATATCGCGCCGATTGGCGTTTATCCGCACATGGACCTATGTCGCGCAGCGAAAAGGCTGGGTCGAAGACGAATTGCATTGGCGCGAGGAGACGCGCGCTGTAGAAGACCGATTGTCAGATGCGTTGCATAGCGCGCTGACCCAACGATTTGTGGACCGGCGCACCAGTGTGTTGCTGCGGCGGCTCAAGCAGAAGGAGACCCTCGTGGCCGAGGTGAACGACAAGGGTGAAGTGACGGTCGAAGGCGAATTCGCCGGCCGTCTGGATGGGTTCCGCTTCCAGCAGGATGGCACGTCCAGCCCCGACGAGGCGAAAATGCTGGCCCGCGCGGCCTATGAGGCACTCAAGCCGGAATTCAGCCTGCGGGCGGACCGGTTCTATAATGCCCCCGACACAGAAATGGATTTCACCGAACAGGGTGGCCTGATGTGGGGCACGACTGCGGTCGGCAAGCTGGTGAAAAGCGATGATCCCCTCAAGCCCTCCGTGCAGGCCTTCGTCGATGACGAGGCCGGTGCCGATGTGGCCGAGAAGGTCACGCGCCGCCTGCAGCATTTCATCGACCGCAAGGTGGCAGCGCTCTTCGAGCCGCTGCTGTCGATGTCGCGCGATGAGGGTGTGACCGGTCTTGCCCGTGGCTTCGCGTTCCGTCTGGTCGAGGGCATGGGCATCCTCCCGCGCGAGGATGTGGCCAACGAGGTCAAGGATCTGGATCAGGAGGCGCGTGGCCTCCTGCGCAAACATGGCGTGCGCTTCGGCCAATACACCATCTTCCAGACCCAACTGCTAAAGCCTGCGCCGACGCGTCTGCGTCTGGTTCTGGCCTCGCTCTTCGACGGTCTGGATGATTTCCCCGAAAGCCCGCCCCCGGGTCTGGTGACGATCCCCAATGTGGAGACGGTCGACCGCACCGCCTATATCCGCGCGGGCTATCGCCCCGCAGGGGCACGCGCGATCCGTATCGACATGCTGGAACGTCTGGCCGATCTTCTGCGCAGCCAGGATAGCCGTGGCGGTTTCGAGGCCAATCCCGACATGCTGTCGATCACCGGCATGACGCTCGAGCAGTTCTCGGACCTGATGCAGGGTCTGGGCTACGAGGCGGAGAAGGGCGAGCGCGAGAAAGCCAAGGCGGCACCCGCGCCGCAGGTCAAGCCCGAGGGCGAAGCCATCAACCCGATCCCCGAAGAACAGAGTGTTGTCGCCGAAGAGACCGAAGCCTCTGCCTCCGAAGGCCCCGAGATGGAGGTGTTCTATACCTTCAAATGGGTGCCGCGGGCCCGTAACCGTGCATCGCGCCGCGAGGCCGGTGAGGGTGAAGGACGTGGCAATCAAGGTGGCAAGCGCCGCTCCGAAGGCAATCGTCGCAACGATGGCGAGCAACGCCGTGGCGGCAAGCCAGGTAACAAGGGCAAAGGTGCCCCCAAAGGTGGCCAGAAATTCGAGGCACGCCCGCCGAAGAAAGAAAAGCCGATGGATCCCGATAGCCCCTTCGCGATTCTCGCAAGCCTCAAGGACAAGAAATAAGTCCGATGTCCGAGGGTCCGCAGATCCGCATCGACAAATGGCTCTGGCAGGCGCGGTTCGTAAAGACGCGCACGCTGGCCGCCGCTCTGGTGTCGGGGGGGAAACTGCGGATCAACGGTCAGAAAATCACCAAGCCCGGGCGGTCCATCGGCCCGGGCACTATTCTGACCCTGTCACTGGGGGGCGGGGTGCGGGTGCTCGAAGTGCTCGAATGCGGCGAACGCCGCGGCCCTGCGCCGGAAGCCCGTCTGCTCTACCGCGATCTGGATGGAACGGATGTTTCGTCGGGTCCGGATGGGGAAGAACAGCGCGCCTGATCTGTTTGCGTTTTCCACAAGTCCCGTCTTATGCGCCAGCGCCGTCTTGCATCACGGCTCTCATGGGGCTACCAAGCCTGAAACGTCCAATAATGTCCGGATTCGTGCCATGACCTATGTCGTTACCGACAACTGCATCAACTGCAAATACACGGATTGCGTCGAAGTCTGCCCGGTGGATTGCTTCTACGAGGGCGAGAACACGCTGGTGATCCATCCCGACGAATGTATCGATTGTGGTGTGTGTGAACCGGAATGCCCCGCGGACGCGATTCGTCCCGATACCGAGCCGGGAATGGAAGACTGGGTCGAGATGAACCGCAAATATTCCGAACTGTGGCCGGTTCTGACTCAGAAAAAAGATCCGATGCCCGATCACGAGAAATATGACGGCGAAACCGGCAAGATGGAGAAATATTTCTCCGAGGCGCCGGGCGAGGGCGATCAGTAAGCCTTTGCTGCCTCACTGGTTTTTTGAACGAAGCCGGGATGTGCAACGCGCCTTCCCGGCTTTGTCATGACTGTTGAGCGGGCAGTATCCGCCGCAACATGGTTTCCGGCGTAAAGGATTTGTTAATCTTGTCATGGCGCGGTATTGACGCCGTGCTTTTCTGATCGTCGTTTTTATGGTATGGTCAGGCCATAATAGATCCGGACCCCTCTGTTACGGCATGCTCACCGTCTCAGTGATCTCACAGATATATGGCACCCGCGCGGCGCTTCGGCAGCCGGAGGGTGTCTTTTTCGCTGTGGGAACGGGCCGAACGGATTGCCTGCAAGGAAGCGACTGAATGACCAAGAAGAAATCGGAATTCCGCCCTGACGATTACGTTGTGTATCCCGCTCATGGTGTCGGCAAGATCATGTCGATCGAAGAGCAAGAGATTGCGGGCCTGAAGCTCGAGCTTTTTGTTATCTCCTTCGAAAAAGATAAAATGACCCTCCGCGTGCCGACCGCCAAAGCGACCGAGGCCGGTCTGCGTGGTCTTGCCTCCGAAGACGAGGTGACCCGCGCGCTGAACACGCTCAAGGGTAAGGCCAAGGTGAAGCGCGCCATGTGGTCGCGTCGTGCGCAGGAATACGAACAGAAGATCAATTCCGGCGATCTGCTGTCCATTGCGGAAGTTGTGCGCGACCTGCACCGCGCCGATGACCAGCGCGAGCAGTCCTACTCGGAGCGTCAGCTCTATGAAGCCGCGCTCGAGCGTCTGACCCGCGAGATCGCGGCTGTCTCGGGCACTGACGAGGCCGGTGCGGCAAAGAAAGTCGACGAAGTGCTCGACAGCCGCGCCGCCGCCTGACCATATCGCTTTCCTGATAGAAAAGCGGGCCCCGAGTGGCCCGCTTTTTGTATTTCTGGTGTCGGGATCAGTCGTCCAGCTCACCCACGCTGGCAGGCCGGTCGGTATCCACCTTGGGGGGCGGGGCGTTGTCCCCACGCATCGCGAACCGCTGCGCGATGGCCGCCTGCAGGCCCGCATTCTTCTCCTTGGTTCTTGCGATATACTCGTGGTTCTGTTCGATCGGCACACCCGGTTTCCAGACCTCCGCAAGATCGCGCACCATGGCACGGTCCATCTTGAAGAAGATTTTCTCCAGTTCTGCAGCCTCGTAATCCGACAGCCCCACATTCTCCAGCACATAGCGCCCGACGCGCAACGAGCTGTCATACATCTCGCGCACGATGTCATTCGCACCGGCTTTATACAGCTCGTAGACATGCACGCGGTCGCGGGCACGAGCGATGATATGCAGATCGGGGCGGAGTTTTCGGGCGTAGGTCACAAGCCGCGTCACCGCATCCTTGTCATCCAGCACGGCCACCAGCACCTGCGCTTTCATGATGCCTGCGGCGGCCAGCAGTTCGGGTCGAGTCGGGTCGCCGAAATAGCCCTTATAGCCGAAAGTGCGCATCAACTGGATCATCTTGAGGTCGTTATCGAGCATGGTGGTGCGGAAGCCCGACATGGTGACCAGCTGGTTCACCACCTGCCCGAAGCGGCCGATGCCGGCGATGATGATCGGTTGCTGCTCGTCGATCTCGTCGGGCTTTGGTGTCTCCTCGCGCAGTCGCGAAGCCAAGGCGCCTTGCAGGATGAACAGGAGCGGTGTGATCAGCATGGAGAGCGCGATAACCAGCAGGATCTTCTCGGCCAGATCATTGGGAAAGATCCGCTGGCTGACCGCGAAGGACACGAGCACAAAGCCGAATTCCCCCGCCTGTGCCAGCCCGAGTGTGAATAGCGACCTGTCGCGCCCCTGCATCTTGAAGAGGCGCGCGAGGCCGTAGAGGACAGCGATCTTCAACGCGACCACCCCGATGACGATCCCGGTGATTTCGAACGGGGCCGCAAAGAAGACGGCGAAATTGATGCCAGCGCCCACGGTGATGAAGAAGAGCCCCATCAGCAGGCCCTTGAATGGCTCGATGGAGGCTTCCAGTTCGTGGCGGAATTCGCTATCGGCCAGAACTACGCCCGCAAGGAACGTGCCGAGTGCGGGCGAGAGCCCCACCATATTCATCAGCGTGGCGATCCCCACCACGATCAGCAGGGCGGTGGCGGTGTTCATTTCAGGCAGGCGGGTGCTTTGCACGAAGCGGAACATCGGGCGCACAAGATAATGGCCCGCCAGCACGACCAGCGCCACGGCGGCCAGCGTCAATAGTGTTACGCCCCAGCCGGGCAGGGTCGCGATAAAGGCCGAGACCGGATTATGCGCCTGCGCCTCGGCCTTGGCCAGCGCCCGCGCGCCGGGTTGTGCCAGCAGGGGCAGGATCGCGAGCATCGGGATCACTGCGATATCTTGCGTCAGCAGCACGGCAAAGGTGGATCGCCCGCCCGGGGTCTGCATCAGTTTGCGCTCGTTCAGGGTCTGCAGAACGATGGCGGTCGAGCTGAGCGAGAAGATCATGCCCAGTGCAAGCGCCACCGAGAGTGGCTGCCCGAAGGCCATGGCAAAGGCCGTGACCGCCACCAGCGTGATTACCACCTGCAGCCCGCCCAAGCCCACCAGCTTGTCGCGCATCGCCCAGAGCGCGCGGGGTTCCAGTTCGAGCCCGATCAGGAACAGCATCATCACCACACCGAATTCGGCAAAATGCTGGAGATCGTCCATTTCCGAACCGGTCAGGCCCAGCACCGGCCCGATCATCAACCCCGCGATCAGATAGCCCAGAACCGACCCGAGCTTGGCCCGTGTCGCCAGCGGCACCGCAATGATCATGGCGAACAGATACAGGGTGGCCTGAAGCAGAAAAGCTTCCATTTGTGCGATCGTCTTTCAATTCGGCGCGGGAGACGCGCGAGGGGTCATGCGCGGATGACCAAGCAGGATGTGCTGCAAGGCTAGTCCAGATACTGGCGCGAAAAAACTCGAATTTTCGTGTGGGGCAAGTGCAATTGCCGCAGGCCGGATCGGGAGTGGCGAAGATCAGCCGTCGATCAGGTTGATGCGGTAGGCGCGCGAGCCCTTCTGGTAGGTCAGGGAATTGTCATTGATCGCCGTGATGCGTCCGCCATCGAACTTGTCGCCGATCTGCACCTTGACGAAACGGCCATTGGGCATGCGCAAGAGGGCGCGCCGGCTGGTCGTGCCGCCATAGACGCCGATCAGATTAACCTGATTGAGCTTGATGGCGTTATCGCTGGTGGCGGCTTTGGCCACCGAGGCCGAGGTCGGCAGAGTGGGCGCGGAACTGGCCTCCGGCTCGTCATCGGCTTCGGCTTCAGGTTGCGACTGTCGCTGCGGTTGCGGTGCAGGAGTCGCGGTGCGGGCGGTTTGCCGTGGAGCGGGAGCAGGGGCTGCCGCTACAGGTGTGCTGGCCATCGCCGCCGCAAGAGCCGATTGCACCGCGTTCGAGAAATTCTGTGGCCGGCCGAGGGGGCGGCGCGATACGGTCACCGCCTGGTCGGTGGCCGTGGCTTGCGCGGCTGCGGCCTGCGCGGCTGCCTCTTGCTCGGCGGCGCGCCGCTCCGCTTCCGCCTGTGCCGCTGAGGCAACCGTTGCCGGACGGGCGCGCAGGGGAGAGGCGCTCGAGAGACGCGGATCGCTGGTCTGCGGGGCCGCTTCTGTGACGTTATCTGTCTGGGCGCTCTGCGTTGCGGCCTGCGGCTCCTCGGGTTTCGCGGCAGGCTTGGCGGCGGGGCCCTGCGTCTCGGGCAGGGCGGCTGCCACGGGGATGGGGGCATTAGCGGCGGCCTCAGCCGCCTTAACCACGCTCTCGGGCCGTAGCCGCGGTGTTTTGCCCTTCAGCGATGGCGCCTGATAGGGCATCGGCTTGCCGGTCGCTTCGGTATAGGCAAAGGCCACATCCTGCGGACGCGCGCGCGGGGTCTTGGGCGGTTCGCCCGCCACCAGCATGTAATTGCCAGGCATCAACACGCCTTCGGTGGTGGGGGTCACCGTGCCGTCAGGCTGGATGCGGGCCAGCTGGTTATAGGGTGGGGGGGCGTCAGGCACTGTCGGTTCGGGGTCGCGCTTTGCAGGGGTGTCGAGCATATCGACACTGCCGGTTGCAGCGACGGGCTGCGCTTCGGCGGTTGCCGAGGCCGTATCGCTGGCGGTCGCCTCGGCAGTGGCCGGTTCTGTAGCGGTAGGGCTTTCGGTCTGTGTGGTATCTGTTTGCGCAGTGTCGGCCTGACCAGCGTCGGCCTGACCAGCGTCGGCCTGAGCACTGTCAGTCTGTGCGCTTTCCGTCCGGGCAGCGTCCGGCGAGAGTGCGGATTGCTCCTGAGCCGCGGGCAGGTCCTCGCTCTCGGAGCCGTTGCCCATGAGCATCGCCAGAATGGCCAGGACGAGGATCAGCACGCCAGTCAGCATCAGCCCGAGATATTTCGGCTTGCCACCGATACGCTCCGACAGATCCCCTGCGGGGGCATCATCTTCCTCGTCTGCCGCGCGGCTGACGCGGGCAGTGATCGAGACACGTCCCTGCGGGTTGGTTGCATCCTCTGCCGCGACCGGTTTGCGCGACAGGGGGGGGCCCTCCGTGACAGGGGCGATCACCGGTTTGCGAAGCTCGCCTGCCTTGCGTTCGGGCGTGGATCTGGCCGTAGCCTCTTTTTCGTTCCCACGTTCGGCATGCAGGGCAGGGCCCTTGCCGATGGCGGGCAGGTCGCGGCGCGCCCCGCTCAATTTGGGCGTTGCCGCAGCCTGTTCGGCATCGGCTTTCTGCGCGGCGAGCGAGGCGTTCTTGCCGGGCATATCTTCGGGCCGTTCGACGCCGAATTCGGCACGCAGCCGGTCGAGATCGCTCTCGGGGATCGAGATCCGGTCCGAGCCGCCATTCTGCCAGCTCTGTGCCTGGGCGCTGGCGCGGTCGGCAGCCCCGATCGTCGCGGAGGCGGCCTGCGGGCTTTCAGCGAACTCGTCCTCGGTATAGGGGCCGCTTTCGGCGCCGAAATCGCTGCCATATTCGGCTTCACGGCGCTCTTCCTCACTCGGCTCCTGACCATAGACCGCCAGTTCCTCGGCCAGCGAGCTGCGCGGCGTCCGGGCATGCAGGGTGTCGTGCATATCCTCGGGCATGTCGTCAATTTCGTCCTGCCATTGCGGCGGGTCCATAACATATCTGCCGGTGTCATAAGCGGCAGGAGCGCCATAGGATTGAGCGGGCTCCGCTTCGGCAGGCTCGTAGTCCTGCGCGGAACGGGCATATGTCGCCCGCGCGGCCTCTTGCTCGGCCTCCTCGCGCTCCAGCCGTTCCTGTTCGAGCCGTTCGGCTTCGAGGCGCTCGCGCTCCAGCCGTTCCTGTTCGAGCCGCTCGGCTTCGAGGCGCTCGTGTTCCAGCCGTTCCTGTTCGAGCCGTTCGGCTTCGAGGCGCTCGTGTTCCAGCCGTTCCTGTTCGAGCCGCTCGGCTTCGAGGCGCTCGTGTTCCAGCCGTTCCTGTTCGAGCCGTTCAGCTTCGAGGCGCTCATATTCCAGCCGTTCTTCCTCAACGCGGGCCGCTTCGGCGGCGCGCGCCTCGGCTTCCGCGGCCTCGGAGGCGGCTTGGGCTGCGGCGATGGCCGCGGCACCTTCCTCGGGGGTGCAGATCACGATGGCCTTGTGGTCGGGTTGCACATAATCGCCCTGCGCCAGATATTCGGGCGCATAGGTGGTCAGGCCAAACCACGGCTCGCCCATGAACTCCTCGCCCTGCGGCAGTGCAACGAAGGAGACAGGCCGCATTCCGTGGCTTTCGGCAAAATCCTCGGCCTCGCGCAGCGTGTCGCGTGCGATCACCGCCACATGCACCGTCTTTCCGGGACCGGACCAGTCGAAGACCAGATCTTCCACCGGATAGGGTGTCATGCCAACCAGAGCGGCCTCGATCTGGCGGCGGCGCTCGGCGATGGTCGGGCCGGGGGCATGCACTGCGGTATAGAGGATTTGCGAGGCGGGAATGACGAGCTTGGTGGCAAACTCCGCCCCGCCCAGCTCGATCACCTTGGCGCGCAGCGCGGCCATCCCTGCCTCGAGCCCCGCCTCGTCATCGAGCCGGACCTGCCCATGCGCCATCCAGCCATAGCTGTGGCGTGCAAGGAGGCTGACGGTTTCGTCCGCGAAATTCAGGGCGAATTGAGGTTTCATGGTTTGGCTCGGTGCGTCTCATCGGGGCCTAAAGGCACCGTTTTGGTGTTTTGTTACTGGTAGCCGAGAACGGCTTTCAAGGAAAGCGGCGAACCACCCTGATGGGTGATTTTACCGGAGACTTCGGCAAAGCGCTGCCCATATCGGCAGGAGCTTGCACGGGGTGCCCGAGCCGGAGCGCTCCTGCCGGAAGGGCCGGTTGTAGGGCGCGCAAAGCTATCGTAGCCAGAGCCCTTCGCGCTTGATCCGGTTGCGCATGACCTTCTCGCGGCGCGGCAGGTCGTTCTGGTCGAAGAGCGCGCGGATCTTCTTGCCTTTCCCTTGTAGCACGAGTTTGCGGATCGGCTCATAGGCCTTGATCACTTTTTTGATCCGGTTGGGCGTGCAGACCTCTTCGACCATCGCGATGGCGCTTTCGCTCTCTCGGGCATAGAGAAGGGGAAGCGTGCGGTAATGGCAGCTTGACGCCCCATCGAGCGCGTCGAGGCTTGCGGGCGGACGGCCGCCGCCGAGCGAGGCGATGACCAGCGGCAGCGCGATCTGATCGAGCCAGGGGTCGAGCGACTGGCAGGCCAGCTCATCGGGCGTCTCGTCACGGATGGAAAGCGCAAAGCGCAGGAAGCGCGCGCCGAATTCCTGCGCATCAGCGCCCATGAACCAGCCCGCGTTGAAATAGAGAAAGCGTTTCCAGAATTCCTCGGGCTGGCTCAGATCGAGCGTCGGCTCGAAGGCGATGCCGAACCGGTCATAGAGGCATTTCCAGATTTCGTGATAGCCCGGTCCATAAAGCGGCGGTTCGGGCCATGTGCCCTCGCGGCGCATGGAGGCGGTCGGGTAGCTGAAATCGAGCGGAGGCAGGGGCGCGGTGAAAACGGTATCGGTATCGAAGAAGATGAAAGGTTGGGCCGGAAGGGCGGCCAGCGCCTCGATCTTGTTGCCATAGGGATAGTCTTCGCCGAAATGGCGATTCTCGAAGGGCAGGATCTCGGCGCCGTCCTCTTCGAGAATGGCCCGGATCTCCGGCGTGAGGGTGGTGGGCTCGCGCCAGCGCGCACCTGTGGGTTCGGCCACGATAAGCCGTCCCTTGAACTCGGGGTTTGTCGCGCGGAAAGAGCGTGTAAAGACCACGGCCTCATGCTCGAGACGCCCCCGCTGGGCGATGCAGAGCACGATGAAGTTTTCTTCTGACGATTGTTGCGACATGAAGGGCTCCGGATCGAATGTTGCGAGTATACTAAGCGCAACGCTGCCAGAAAAGACAGAGCTATGTCTTTTCCTAATCACATATTTTTCAGGAGCTTACAGCGTATCACCAGAACCCCTGAGGGGTAGTGGTGGGTGACCCTGGAATCGAACCAGGCGTGGGTCTCCCCGGCGGAGTTACAGTCCGCTGCCGCACCTTGCAGCACGTCACCCGACGCTGTGTGGCGGCTTTTACGGAGAGTGGCGGGGACCGTCAAGCACCTTTTTCGATTTTTCTTGCAACTCTTTCTCGGGCTTGCCAATTGGCGCGCAAATGCGCAGGAAGAAGATCAAGTATATAAGGGGAATCCGATGAAGAAGCCGTCTTGGGTCATCGACAAAGAACGTTCGAAACGCGCAGCGGCGGCGGAAACCGTATGGCTGTTCGGTATTCATGCGGTGCGTGATGCGCTGCTTAATCCCAACCGCACGCGACTGCGTCTGGTCCTGTCCAAGAATGCCGCCGACAAACTGGCCGAGGCCATCGCACAATCGGGCATGGAACCGGAGATCGTCGATGTGCGCCGCTTTACCAAGGACGTGCCGATCTCCGAGGATTCGGTCCATCAGGGGGCGGCACTCGAGGTGAAGCCTCTCGACTGGGGCAAGCTGGTGGATGTCTGCGAACCGGGGCAGGGCTCTCCGGTGGTGGTGCTTCTCGACCGCGTGACCGATCCCCATAACGTGGGTGCGATCCTGCGCTCGGCGGAGGTGTTCGGCGCGCGGGCCGTTGTGGCACCGCATCGCCATTCGGCGCCCGAGACCGGCGCCTTGGCGAAAACCGCCTCCGGCGCGCTGGAGCGGCAGCCCTATCTGCGCATCCAGAACCTTGGCGATGCCATCGAGCAGCTCCAGAAGATCGGCTATGTGGTCTATGGTCTCGCGGGTGAGGCGGAGATGACGCTGGCCGAGGGTCTGTCGAACTCCTCCGATCTGCCGATCGCGCTGGTGATGGGCGCCGAGGGGCCGGGGCTACGCGAGCGCACCCGCGAGCTGTGTGATCATCTGGTGAAAATCCCCTTCGCAGCGGATTTCGGATCGCTCAATGTCTCGAATGCCGCGGCGATTTCGCTTTATGCGGCTGTCAGTCGCCTCCCTGCGCAATCGTGACAGAACTGCCACGGCGCGCGAAAAAATCGATCTTACGGATCACATAGTCGAGAGAATAGCGACGGGGCCTTTAAATGGCCGCCGTCGTTTCTAACTTGATAGGCAGGAGGCGCAGACTCGGAACCGCTGCGCCTTGTTCACTGTCCCTCGTTCCGCACTCGCGCCCGGGCCTTATGGTCGGGGCGCTTTTTTTTGAAGGATTCCCGCAAGGGAGTGAAAAAGGGAGTAAAGCCGATGACGACCGACACCACCCTGCGCGAAATATTTACAGCCACCAAGGTGATTGCCGTGGTCGGCTATTCTGCCAACACGGACCGGCCGTCGCATATGGTCGCGAAATTCCTGCAAGGCAAAGGCTATCGGGTGATTCCCGTCAATCCGGGGCTGGCGGGGCAGAGCGAGTTGGGCGAGACCGTCTATGCCGATCTCGCTTCGATCCCCGACGGGATCGCGGTGGATATGGTGGATATCTTCCGCCGCTCCGACGCGGTGCCCGAGATCACCCGCGAGGCGCTGGAGCATCTGCCGTCGCTGCGCACGGTCTGGATGCAGATCGGGGTGGCGAATGCCGAGGCCGCGGAGCTTGCGGAGCAGGCAGGAAAGACCGTGGTGCAGGACCGCTGCCCGAAGATCGAGATGCCCCGTCTCGGGCTGTAAACCGGGGTGATCGTGCAGGGTTGCTTAATATTTTTGCATATCCCGAATAAAACTACGGTAAATGCTCGGATTTGCGTGATTTTCTCGTCATTAATCCGTTGCCCTGCTAAGAAAATGTTCCGGACGTAAGGATACAAACGGGACAGGCGATGGAATTTGATGTGGGTGCACGGCTCAAGGCCGTGCGCAAGGCGCGCAAGATGTCACAGCGGGAAATGGCCGCGAAATCAGGCATCACCAACGGGATGATCTCGCTGATCGAGGGCAACAAAACGAGCCCGTCGATTTCGTCGCTCAAGAAAATCCTCGAAGCGCTCGATCTAACCCTGTCCGAGTTTTTCGAAAGCGATGCGGCGGTTGTGGATAAGTTCGTGTTCCGACATGACGAACTGGAGCGCATCACCCCCGAACAGGTGGATGGCTCGGGCATCAACCCGCTGTCTCCTGCGGCCAAGTTGCAGCGTCTGGGCTATTCCCAAGGCAGCTCGCTTCTGATGCTCTACGAAACCTACGAGCCGGGCGCTGATACCGGCGAGCCCTATACCCATGAGGGCGAGGAGGCGGGGTTCGTAATCGAGGGCGAGCTGCTTTTGGAGGTCGATGGCGAGGTCGAGGTGCTGCAAGTGGGGGATGGCTATAAATTCGCGTCGACCAAACCGCACCGTTTCCGCAATATCGGCTCTGTGCGCTGTGTTGTGATCAGTGCCTGCACACCGCCAACCTTCTGAGACCTACGCATTCTGAGACGTTGTCCCCAAGCGGATAGAAAAAGGCCCGAGGTGATCCCTCGGGCCTTTCTTTTACTGGATGCCCATCAACAGGCGCGGCAGCCAGAGCGACAGATCGGGACAGAAGGTCACGATCATCGTCATCGGCAAATGCCCGAAGATCAGGAATTTCAGCGTTGGTTTGAGATATTTGTCGAGCGTCAGCTTGGAGACGCCGCCAGCCATGTAGAGCATCGGTGCACAGGGTGGGGAGACGTTGCCAAGGCCCAGATTGGTGCCCACGATGGCCGCGAAATGGATCGGGTGGATGCCCAGTTCGTTGATGACCGGCAGGAAGATGATCGCGGCCAGAACCGAGCCCGAGATGTCATCCACGATCATGCCGATGAAAAGAAGCACGATATTGATGAGGATCAGGATGACATATTTGTTGTCCGACAGCGACAGCATCGCCTCGGCCACCTCTTTGGGGATCTGCTGCAGGATCATCGCGCGGCTCATCATGAAGAGGAAGAACAGCACCGAGATGATCGAGCCGGTGGTGATGGCCGAACGCACGAAGGAGGTCGCAAAGCTGCGCAGTGTCAGGCCCTTGTAGATGAAGAAGCCCACGGGGATCGCATAGACCAGCGCGATGGCCGCGGCCTCGGTAGGGGTGGCGATGCCCGAATAGATCACGCCGAGGATGAGGACCGGCATCAGGAGCGCCCAGAACGCCTTTACCCCCGAGCGGCCGATAGTCTTTACCGACTGGTCGAAGGTCAGCTTCTCCTCGACCTTGATGGTGTCGACATTGCGCAGGAAGATGAAGTTCAGCACGACATAGATGACGGCCAGCAGGATGCCGGGGATCAGGGTCGACAGGAACGCCGCGCCCACCGAGATGCCGCCGGTGATGGCGAAGACGATCATTGGGATCGAGGGCGGGATCATCAGCGCCAGAACCGACGAGCAGGCCACAAGCGCCGTCGCATGTCCTGCGGGGTAGCCCTCACGGATCATGCGCGGGATCATGATCTGGCCGATGGCTGCAATCGCTGCCGAGGACGAGCCCGAGATCGCGCCAAACAGCGCACAGGTGATGACGGTCACGGCCCCCAGACCGCCCTTCACGCGGCCAACCAGCGAGTTGACGAAGTTGAGAAGGCGTTCGGAAATCCCGCCTTCGGCCATCAATGTGCCTGCCAGAACGAAGAGCGGCAGCGCCAGCAGCGCGAAGCTGGAGGTGGTCTGGTAGGCATAGGGCAGAAGGAACGAGACATCCGAGCCGCTCGCCAGCCCGAAGACCAGCGCCCCCGAGCCGAAGGCCAGTGCAATCGGCATCTCGGCCAGCAGCAGCACCACGATCAGGGCCATGGAGAGGAAGAAGATCGTCATTGATCACCCCCTTTCGCCGCGAGGGCGGGGTTGCGGAACACGCAGAACTGATTGATGAATTGCAGCACCAGATACAGCACCATGCCACCAAAGCCCGCGATCAGCGACGAGGACCATAGCCAGCGCGGCCAGCGCATGTAGGAACTCATGCGGTTCTTGTCGATCTCGAACATCGCATAGCGGATGGCGTAATAGGCAAAGACGCTCGCCGCGATCAGCGAGAGCACGGTCATCAACATCCGGACGGCCTGAATGGTGCGCGGCGTCTTGACCACCAGTGTGAGAATGCCGCCATGGATATGCTCGCCATTGCGCGTCACATAGGCCATGCCGAGGAAATAGATCCAGACGCCGAAGAGAAGGGCGATCTCCTCGATGCCTACGAAGGGCGAGTGGAAGACATAGCGCAGCAGCACCTGCGCGAACATCAGCCCGGCCAGTGCGAGGCCGAAGACAAAGAGGAGCGTGAAGATCAGCCCCGCCAGCAACGTCTCGGCCCGCATCACGGCGCCATAGAAGCCCGTGGGCTGCCATTCGGGGATGGCGGTCAGCTGGTCGGGAATGTCGGTCGCGTCGACTTCTGCGACATAGATATAGCTATCCGCACCGACCGGTTCGTGCGGATGCTGCTTGGATGATCGGGTCATGAAAGCCTAGCGGGGAAAGAGGAAAGGAAAGGCCCGGCACCGGGGTTGCGGTGCCGGGCAGGGGCGGGGTTACTCGATCCCTGCCGCTTTGCGCAGCTTGCCCATGATTTCAGGACCCACGATCTTTTCCATCTCGGGCCATTCGGTCGCGTAGACGATCTCCTTGGCCGCGGCCATCTGGTCATCGTTCAGGTGGACGATCTCGACCCCCGCATCTGCGGATTTCTGGAGGAAGTCCTCGCTCTTGGACTGGGCATCGGCCCATGCGTGATCGATGACCTTGTCGGCATTGGCCTGGATCTCGTTGCGCTCGTCCTCGGGGAGGTTGTCCCACCAGTCCTTGTTCACCAGCCAGAAGGCGGTTTCGAAATAGTCATTGGTCAGGATATTGGCATCGAGCACGTCGCGCATGTCATAGGTCTCGACGGCGGTCGAGAAGGCGCGCGCATCGACGGTGCCCAGCTGCAGTGCAGTATAGACTTCGGCCAGCGGGATCGGCACGGCCGAGAAGCCCAGATTGCTGAAGCGGTCGACGGCAATCGCCACCCCGGGCACGCGGATCTTCACGCCGGCACCATCGGCGGGGAAGTTCACGGGGCGGGCTTTGACGCCCTTGCGGATGACGACCGAGCCGAAATCGGTCGGGATCAGGCCGATCGCGTGCAGGTCCATGTCATGCAGGATGTCGTTATAGACCTCCAGCATCTCCGAACCCGGACCATAGACGCGCTTTGCATCGTCCCAGTTGTCGACGACGTAGCCCAGCCAGCTGAGATCAAGACGCTGGTCGAATTCGGACGCGCCCCAGGTCAGGGTCATCGGCACCACGCCCTGCATGGTCTGCTCGAAGAGCGAGGTCCAGTCGCCGAGATCGCCTGCAGGGTGGTAATCGATGCTCACATCATCGCCCATATCGGCAATGAATTCCTCGGAGATCGAATGGAAGACATGCTCGGTGTTCATCGCATGCGCGAGCATGAAGCTGTCTTTGGCATGGGCGGGCGCGAAACCTGCCACAGCGCAGAAAGCGGCGGCAGTGGTTGCGCGAAGAATGGTCTTGATCGACATATTGTTTTCCCCTGTTGAGGGCCCTCGGGCCGTGAACAGGGATTGGCTAACATGCACGCTTTTGTGACACAAATATATTAAACACTACACAGCATATATCCGCATATATTCTGTCTTATTTGAGCCTGCTTAAATTATTTTGTTTTCTTTTGGCGTATATATTAATCGAATCCCACCGTTTCCTGGTTGCTATTTAATCAGATGCCACGAATTCGAAACCGCAGCCGCCATGGGCTACGGTCCTGTTTAATGCAGCGCAAAAGCCGCAGGTTGTGTTTTATATATTGTGATTACCGGATGAGATTCGGACGAATCTTCAATTTGCCCACCGCACCCGGCATATGGCGGTTCAGCCGGCGATTGATCAGTCCGAAGACCGAGATCACGATCAGGGTCAGGCAGACGAAATAGAACGCCGCAATCGGATAGGCCACGAAGGGATTGAAAGTCTTGTCGGCAATGTAGCTTGCATAATAGAGCGCATCACCTTCCTGACGGAAGGCCGGGAAGCCCGAGAAGAACACCAGCGCCGTCGAATGGAACAGGAAGATCGCCTCGTTGGTATAGGAGGGCCATGCAAGCCGCAGCATCGTAGGCCATGTGATCTTGCGGAATTTCTTCCAGCCCGAGAACCCATAGGCATCGGCCGCCTCCATATCGCCCTTGGGCACCGAGCGGAGCGCGCCGTAGAAGATCTCGGCGGCATAGGCGGAGGTGTTGAGAAACAGCACCAAGGTCGCCCCTGCCCAGGCGCGCGTCACCCACGAGGTCTCGATGGTGATCCCCAGCACGTCGAACCCGCTGCGGGGCAGGGCGCTGAGCAGCTCATAGGCCAGAAAGAACTGGATGAACAAGGGCGAGCCGCGAAACAGGAAGACGAACCAGTCTGCCGGTTTGCGCAGCCACAGTGTTTCCGAATTCTTGCCAAGCGCGAGGGCTGTGGAAAACAGGAAACCGAAAGCCAGCGCCAACACCCCGAAATAGATATTCCAGATCATGCCGGAGCCGATCAGGGTGAATTCGTGGCACAGGGTGAAATCGGTGCGGGGCAGGGCACGCTCGCCCAGCCCGATGGAACGCAGCCCGTAATCCTGGATGATCTGAATGCAGCTGTCGCTCATGCTGCGGCCTTTCGCATTTTTTCGCCTGCCAGTGTGGCCTGACCGCGCGAAAGCCGCGCATTGATGCGGGCGAATGCCCATTCGGAGATTTTCGTCATCAGCAGGTAGAAGACCAGAAGGGCGAGGAAATACCAGATGCGCCAGTCGGGATGGGGATAGTCATAGATACCGGATTTGGTGGCGCCCAGCTCGCGCGCCCAATAGACGATATCCTCGACACCCAGCAGGAACAGGAGGGGCGTCGCCTTGATCAGGATCATCCACAGGTTTGACAGGCCCGGCATCGCATAGACCCACATCTGCGGGATCAGGATACGCCGCGTGATCTGGCGCGGGCTCATACCATAGGCCTCACCGGTTTCAAGCTGCGCGCGCGGCACGGCCTTCATCGCGCCAAAGAGCACATTCGAGGCAAAGGCCCCGAACACCACCGCGAAGGCCACCACGGCAAGGATGAAGCCGTAGATCTCGTGCCAGATCTGAGGCGCGGAATTGGGCGGCAGTTTGGCGGCGGGACAGACGAGGAAGTTCATGTTCTGCCGCACGGGCTCTGTCCAGTCAGGGCAGAGCGTGACGTGGCGGATATATTCCAGCCCCTGATCGAGGGCGATCGGAACGAAGAGGAAGAAGATGATATCGGGCACACCGCGCACCATCGCGGTATAGGCCTTGCCAAAGATCCTCAGCGGCAAGATGTTCGAGCGCGCCGCCAGCGCACCGCCGAAGCCGAAGGCAAGGGCGAGGGGAGCGGTAATGACCAGCAATGCCAGAACCGTGCCGAACGAGGCATAGAACATCAGGTGTTTGCCGGTGGTCAGATAGCACAGAAGCCAGCCAAGGCCGGAAAGTGCGGAAGGGTCGGTGCAGCTGTCGAACATCGGGAATAAGAGGGGCGGGATAGACCCGCCCGCTGCTCCTTAGTAGTGTTGGGCGTCTTCGCCGAAATATTTGGTGATCAGGTCATTCAGCGTGCCATCGGCTTTCATCGATTCAATGGCCTTGTTGAACTTGTCTTTCAGCTCGGTATCGGACTGGCGCAGCCCCATGCCGACGCCATCACCCAGCTGCACGTCATCACCGACCCATTTCAGATCGCCTTCCTCGGCAAAGGGCTTGAGCGCATCATAATCGGCAAACACCGCATCGGCTTCGCCATTGCGCACGGCAGCAACCGCATCGTCGAGGGTGGCGTATTCGGCCAGCGTCTCGCCTGCACCGGCCACATATTCCGATTGCAGCGTGTTCACCTGCGCAGCCACGATCGCGCCTTTCAGATCCACGCCCTCATCGAGCGCCATATATTTGGAGGCCGCCGGCGGGGTGTAGTTCTCGGTGAAAGCGATGGTCTCGGCACGTTCTTTGGTGATGTTCATGCCGGCCATGATGGTGTCATAGTTGCCCGACAGAAGGTTCGGGATGATCGAATCCCAGTCATTGGTGACCCATTCGCAGGTCAGCTCGGCGCGTGCGCACAGTTCGTCGCCCAGCTCGCGCTCGTAGCCCGCAACCTGACCGTTATCGTCGATATAGTTATAGGGAGGGTAGGCGCCCTCGGTCCCCATACGCACGACATCCTGTGCCAGAGCAGCCGTGGCACAAAGCGTCATTGCGCTGGCAGCCATAAGCAGTTTTTTCATGAGAATTCCCCTGTGAGTTCTGTTTGTTGATCTGTTTTGGGTGGTTATGCCGGCGCGGTGGCCGACAGGAACTGTTGCAGCCGCTCGGATCTGGGCGCGCCGAAGATCTCCTCGGGCGGTCCTTCCTCCAGCAATTTGCCCTGATGCAGGAACACGACATGGTCGGACACATCGCGGGCCAGCCGCATATCATGGGTCACCAGAATCATCGTGCGGTGCTCGGAGGCCAGTTCCTTGATGACCTTCACCACTTCCTGCTGCAATTCGGGGTCGAGCGCGGAGGTCGGCTCGTCGAGCAGAAGCGCCTCGGGCTGCATGCACAGCGCCCGCGCGATCGCCGCGCGTTGCTGCTGGCCCCCCGACAGCTGGGCGGGCCATGCGTCGCATTTATCGCCAATGCCGACCTTGGCCAGATAGTCCCGCGCCAGCGGCTCGACCTCCTTGGGGTCGCGCCCGAGCACGGTGACCGGCGCTTCCATGACATTCTGCAGGACGCTCATATGGGACCACAGATTAAACTGCTGAAACACCATCGAGAGATTCGTGCGCAGCCGCGTGACCTGGGCGCGGTCCGATGGACGCCGCGCAAGGCCCGTGCCGCGCCACCCTACGCTTTCACCCTTGAACAGGATTTCGCCCTTCTGGCTGTCTTCCAGAAGGTTGCAGCACCGCAGGAGAGTGGATTTGCCCGAGCCCGAGGATCCGATCAGGGAGACGACATCGCCCTGGTGTGCCTTGATTGAAACGCCCTTGAGAACTTCCAGCTCGCCGTAACTCTTGTAGAGATCACGGATTTCGATCACGGGTTCGGCACTGGAGGAACGGGTAGGAACTGTCACGGAGACCTTCTTTGGGTAGCATCTTTGCCCTAAAATGTAGCAAAGAGGCCCCATGAGGCAATCCCGTATCGACCGATTGGTCGAATTTTACCGGCCGGTCAGCCAAGCGCTCAAGATTTACGCGCCAATCACGCGCCCCAGGGGCCTTTGGTTTGGCCTGTAGAGGGGGCGTTCTCCGACAGGGCCGCGTGCCGCTCTTCCACCCGCTGACGGGCGAGGGCGGAATCAACATCGGTGATGCCCAGAAGTTTGGACGTCAGGCGGATCAGCGCGTCCTCATCGGCGTCGCGTTCTCCATCAGCCAGCGCAACCTCCCACAGTGCCTCGAGAATCGAAGCACGGTCGCCATAGGGAACTTTTTCCTTGAGCGCGCGGGTGAAGCGCACGGTATCGGGCGCCTGCGCCTCCAGCTCCTCGGCATCCTTGCGCAAAGCCCGGGCGTCTTCCGCCGAGAACCCGCGCCCGACGAGCACACGCCCGATCCGTTCGCGCTCTTCCTCGGTATAGGCCTCATCTGCACGGGCGAGCCGCACCAGAAGCGCGGCCAGCGCCAGCTCGCAATCATCGGTATTCAGCGGATCGGGTTCGGGGGCGGACAGGGCCGCGAGAAGCGATTTGAACATGGGTCTGATCCTATACCGGTTGCGCCAAGGGGCAAATCACGCCCCCGTCAGGCTCATTTGGGGCGCGCGGCCTTTTCGGCAATGCCAGAGGTGCCTTCGCGGCGCTCCAGCTCGGCAAACACATCGGCCAGCGTTACATCGCGCGCGGCCAGCATCACCATCAGATGGTAGAGCGTATCGGCCGCCTCCGAGGTCAGCCGCGCCTTGTCGCCCTTTACCGCCTCGATGATTGCCTCTACGGCTTCCTCGCCGAATTTCTCGGCGCATTTCTCGGGACCTTTGGCAAACAGTTTTGCCGTCCAGGAGGTTTCCGGATCGGCGCCCTTGCGTGAGGCAACGGTGTCGTAAAGTTTCTCGAGCGTGTTCATGCAAGCCTCATCGGAATACCGGCGCGCGCCATATGCTCTTTGGCCTCGCCAATCGTATAATCGCCAAAATGGAAGATCGAGGCCGCCAGCACCGCACTCGCGCCGCCCTTGGTCACCCCTTCCACCAGATGGTCCAGAGTGCCCACCCCGCCCGAGGCGATCACCGGCACATCCACCGCATCGGAAATGGCCTTCGTAAGCGGTAGATTGAACCCCGCCCGCGTGCCGTCCCGATCCATCGAGGTCAGGAGAATCTCGCCCGCGCCCTTGGCCGCCACCGTGCGGGCAAATTCCACCGCATCGATACCGGTGGGCTTGCGCCCTCCATGGGTGAAAATTTCCCAGCGGCCGGGCTCTACCGTCTTGGCGTCAATGGCGCAGACGATGCACTGGCTGCCGAAGCGGTCGGCCGAGGCCGCGATAACATCCGGATCATTGACGGCGGCCGAGTTGAACGAGACCTTATCGGCCCCTGCGAGCAGCAGCTTACGCACATCCTCATGGCTGCGCACGCCGCCGCCCACGGTCAGCGGCATGAAACACTGCTCGGCGGTGCGACGCACCAGATCATACATCGTGCCACGGTTCTCGTGGGTGGCATGGATATCCAGAAAGCACAGCTCGTCCGCGCCCGCCGCATCATAGGCTTTGGCCGCCTCCACAGGGTCGCCCGCATCCACCAGATTGACGAAATTGACGCCCTTCACCACGCGCCCGTCGGCCACGTCCAAACAGGGAATAATCCGCGTCTTCAGCATGTCTCGCGCTCCTTTCGCGCCATCTTGCAGCCCCTCGGATTTCCAGCGTCCGGAAATATCCCGGGGGTGAATTGGGCCCCTTTCCGGGGCCCAAGAGGGGGCAGAGCCCCTTAGCCTTTCAGGGCCGAAAGCGCACTCGAGAGATCCAGCGCACCATCATAGATCGCCCGCCCCGAGATCGCACCCGAGATCACGCCGGTATCGCGCAGCGCGACAAGATCCGCCAGCGACGAGACGCCGCCGGATGCGATCACGGGGATCGACACAGCGCGCGCCAGCGCCTCGGTCGCCTCGATATTCGGGCCGCCCATCGCGCCATCGCGCATGATATCGGTATAGATGATCGCGGCCACCCCCGCATCCTCGAAGCTCTTCGCCAGATCGGTGACCATCACATCGGTCTCCTCGGCCCAGCCCTTTGTCGCCACGCGGCCATTGCGCGCATCGATCCCCACAGCCACCTGGCCGGGGAAGGCTTTTGCCGCCTCGCGCACCAGATCGGGGTTTTCCACCGCCACGGTGCCGAGGATCACGCGCGAGAGGCCCTTCGACAGCCAGCGCTCGATGGTGGCCATATCGCGGATACCCCCACCCAGCTGGGCGGGGACCTTGATACGCGCAAGGATCGCCTCGACGGCTGCAGCATTCACCGGCTCGCCGGCAAAGGCGCCGTTGAGGTCCACCAGATGCACCCATTCGCAGCCTGCGGCCTCGAATTTCGCGGCCTGTGCGGCCGGGTCATCGCCAAAGACGGTGGCCTTGTCCATGTCACCATGAAGAAGGCGCACGCATTGGCCGTCTTTGAGGTCGATGGCGGGATAGAGGATCATGGTCGTCTCCGGTAGTTACGGCTTCCAGCCGAGGAAATTGGCAATGATACGCAGGCCGGTGGCCTGGCTTTTCTCGGGATGGAACTGGGTGCCGATGATATTGTCGCGCCCAACGATCGCCGTCACATCGCCCGCATAATCCACATGTGCCAGCCGGTGTGCCGGATCCTCGACGCGGAAATGGTAGCTATGGACGAAATAGGCGTGATCGCCGGTCTTCACGCCGTCGAAGACAGGATGCGCATGATCGATCACCAGATCGTTCCAGCCCATATGCGGCACCTTCAGCGCGGTATCTGCAGGGGTGATCTTCACCACCTCGCCCGGGATCCAGCCAAAGCCTTGGGTCTCGCTGAATTCCAGCCCGCGGGTCGCCAGCATCTGCATGCCGATACAGATCCCCATGAAGGGTTTGCCAGCGGTAACGCCCTCCGAGATCACCTCGTAAAGCCCCGTGAAATGGCTCAGCGCCGCGCGGCAGGACGGAAACGCCCCGTCACCCGGCAGCACGATACGGTCGGCTTTGGCCACCACATCGGGGTCCGAAGTCACGACGATCGTGCCCGCATCGGTCTCGCGCGCCATCCGCTCGAAGGCTTTCTGCGCCGAATGCAGGTTGCCGCTATCGTAATCGACAAGTGCGGTCAGGGTCATCACAGCGCCCCTTTGGTCGAGGGCAGAGAGCTTGCCATGCGCGGGTCGGTTTCGACCGCCATGCGCAGGGCGCGCGCGACCGATTTGAAGGCGGCTTCGGCGATATGGTGGCTGTTGATACCATGCACCAGATCGACATGCAGCGTGACCCCGCCATGGGTCGAGAGCCCTTGGAAGAACTCGCGCACCAACTCGGTGTCGAATGTGCCGATCTTGGCGGTCGGGAAGGGCAGGTTCCACACCAGATAGGGGCGGGCCGAGAGATCGAGCGCCGCACGCACCTGCGTGTCATCCATTGCCAGCGCGAAATGGCCGTAGCGGTTGATGCCCTTCTTGTCGCCCAGAGCCTGCGTCAGCGCCTGACCCAATGCTATCCCCACATCCTCGACCGTGTGGTGATCATCGATGTGATAATCGCCCTTGGCGCGGATCGTCATGTCGATCAGCGAGTGCCGCGAAAGCTGGTCCAGCATATGGTCGAAGAAGCCGACGCCGGTCTGGTTGTCATAGACACCGGTGCCGTCCAGATCGACGGTGACCTCGATCGCGGTCTCATGGGTCTTGCGGGTGATGGTCGCCTTGCGCATGGGCCTGTCCCTTGTTGTCTTGGGGGCCTTATAGGGCGGGGGATCGGTCCTTGCCAAGGGGCGAGCGGAACCATGGCGGATAGGAATGGCGCAAAAACAAAAAACCTCCCGCGAGGGAGGTCTTTTGATTGGAGCGGGCGAGGCGATTCGAACGCCCGACCCTAACCTTGGCAAGGTTATGCTCTACCCCTGAGCTACGCCCGCACCGAGCTATGTTGTTGTCGTGGAGCGGGCGAGGCGATTCGAACGCCCGACCCTAACCTTGGCAAGGTTATGCTCTACCCCTGAGCTACGCCCGCACTTCACGACAAAACCTCTTACGAGGCTGGGTATTCACCGAATTGGAGCGGGCGAGGCGATTCGAACGCCCGACCCTAACCTTGGCAAGGTTATGCTCTACCCCTGAGCTACGCCCGCACCGTTTCGGTGAGGGGCGATTTAAGGGATAGAGCTGGACCCTGCAAGAGGAAAAAACCGGAATTATGATTTTTCTTTCCGATGCCTATCGCTCGGGTGAAGCCAGACAGGGAAATACACCAGAAGGCCGGGGGGGTTACATCGTGCAGCCACCGCTGCCCGCCGGATCGGGCGGGGAAATTCGTGTTTGCGCGCCGAATCGTGCGGTGATCCCGCAGCGCCCTGATCAGGGTGGCGCATCAGAAGTGGGCAGGCCCCGGCGGAACCGTATCACGGCTTCGACGTTATCCCAGTGAACCGCGCAAGATGCGCGAGATTACGGAGGTACTGCTATGAATACCGATATGATCCAAGGCAAATGGAAAGAGCTTTCCGGATCGGTCAAGGCCCAGTGGGGCAAGCTGACCGACGACGAGATCACGCAGGCCGAAGGCGACCGTGAGAAGCTCGAAGGGCTGATCCAGCAGAAATACGGCAAGACCAAAGAGGAAGCGAAAACCGAAGTCGACAAGTTCTTCGACAAGCTCTGAGTATCGCTTCCCCGCTGTTTTGCGAGAGAAAATGAAGAAGGGCGCCTTGCGGCGCCCTTTTTGTTATTCCAGCTCGATCAGCAGGTCCTTGGCGTCAATCTGCGCGCCGGGTGTGACATGCACGGCCTTCACCGTGGCCGCACGATCGGCCGATAGACCTGTCTCCATCTTCATCGCCTCGATGGTCAGCAGCTGGTCACCCGGATTGACCTTCTGGCCCGCGCTGACCGCAATGGAGGCGACAACCCCCGGCATGGGTGCGCCGATATGGTTCGGATTACCCGCATCGGCCTTGGGCGCGGCCTTGGTGGCCGCTTTCACGGCACGGTTGGGCACGCGCACCGCACGCGGCTGGCCGTTGAGTTCGAAGAAGACCTTTACATCGCCTTTCTCGTCGGTTTCGCTGGCCGTCTGATAGCGGATCTCCATCGTCTTGCCCGCGCCGATCTCGACCGAGATCTCGTCGGCGGGTTCCATCCCGTAGAAGAAGACGGGCGTGGGCAGCGCGCGCACGGGACCATAGGTCTCGTGGCGGCGGGCATAATCGGTGAAGACCTTGGGATACATCAGATAGGCGGCGAGATCCTCGTCATCAATCTCCTTGCCATCCAGCTCCTCGGAAACCTTGGCGCGGGTGTCCTCGAGATCGACCGCGGGCAGATGCGCACCGGGACGCTCCGTCGAGGCGCGCTCGTCCTTGAGCACTTTTTTCGAGATCGCTTCCGGCCAGCCTCCGGGCGGCTGGCCCAGATTGCCGCGCAGCATGTCCACCACAGAATCGGGGAAGGACATCTCGCGCTTGGGATCGAGCACATCGGACTTGGTCAGCCCCTGCGCCACCATCATCAGCGCCATATCGCCCACGACCTTGGAGGAGGGGGTCACCTTCACGATATCGCCGAAGATCTGGTTGGCATCGGCATAGGCCTGCGCCACCTCGTGCCAGCGTTCCTCGAGGCCGAGCGAACGGGCCTGCGCCTTGAGGTTGGTGAACTGGCCGCCGGGCATCTCGTGCAGATAGACCTCCGATGCGGGGGCCTGCATGCCTGATTCAAAAGCCGCATACTGGGTGCGCACGGCTTCCCAATAGTTCGACATCCGGCGGATGGTCTCGATATCCAGGCCCGTGTCGCGCGGGGTATGGCGCAGAGCCTCCACGATCGAGCCCAGACAGGGCTGCGATGTGCCGCCCGAGAAGGCATCCATCGCCGCATCGACCGCATCCACTCCGGCCTCTGCCGCCGCCAGAATGGTCGCACCGGCAACGCCCGAGGTGTCATGGGTGTGGAAGTGGATCGGCAGGCCGACCTCTTCCTTCAGTGCCTTCACCAGCATTCCGGCCTGTGTGGGCTTGAGAAGCCCCGCCATATCCTTGAGCCCCAGAACATGGGCACCAGCGGCCTCAAGCTGTTTGGCCATGCCGACATAGTATTTCAGGTCATATTTCGAGCGCGCCGGATCCAGCAGATCGCCGGTATAGCAGATCGTGCCTTCGCAGACCTTGTTCGCCTCGATCACCGCATCCATCGCGACGCGCATATTCTCGACCCAGTTGAGGCTGTCGAAGACGCGGAAGACATCCACGCCCGAGGTGGCGGCCTGTTTCACGAAGAACTGCACGACATTATCGGGGTAGTTGGTATAGCCCACACCGTTAGAGGCGCGCAGCAGCATCTGCGTCATCACGTTGGGCATGGCGGCACGGATGTCGCGCAGGCGTTGCCACGGGCATTCCTGCAAGAACCGATAGGCCACGTCAAACGTCGCACCGCCCCAGCATTCGACCGAGAAGAGGTCGCCCAGATTGGCCGCATAGACGGGGGCCGCCTTGATCATATCGATCGAGCGCATGCGCGTCGCCAGCAGCGACTGGTGGCCATCGCGCATGGTGGTATCGGTCAGCAGCAGCTTCGTCTGCGCCTTCATCCAGTCCGCCACGGCCTGCGGGCCTTGGTCCTCCAGCAGATTACGGGTGCCGGGCTTTACCGTGCCGTCAAGCTGCGGCACGACAGGGGGCTTGGCATCGGCTGGCGGCTTGGCGCGGCCTGCCGTCTCGGGATGGCCGTTGACGGTGATATCGGCAATGTAGTTCAGGATCTTGGTGCCACGGTCGGCGCGGGATTTGAAATCGAACAGGTCCGGCGTCGTATCGATGAATTTCGTCGTGTAGCTCATATCCAGGAAGGTCGGATGTTTGAGCAGGTTGATGACGAAATCGATATTGGTGGACACACCGCGCACGCGGAATTCGCGCAGGGCACGGTCCATCCGCGCGATTGCCTGTTCGGGCGTCGCGGCGCGTGCGGTGACCTTCACCAGAAGGCTGTCATAATAGCGGGTGATCACGCCACCCGCATAGGCCGTGCCGCCATCCAGACGGATGCCGTTACCGGTGGCCGAACGATAGGCCTGAATGCGGCCATAATCGGGGATGAAGTTGTTCTGCGGATCCTCGGTGGTCACGCGGCACTGCATCGCATGGCCCAGAAGGTGCACGCCCTCCTGCGCCGCCACGCCGGTCGCTTCCGCCAGCGTCGCGCCTTCGGCGATGCGGATCTGGCTCTGCACGATATCGATGCCGGTCACCTCCTCGGTGACGGTATGTTCCACCTGCACGCGCGGATTGACCTCGATAAAGTAGAACTCCTGGCTGTCCATATCCATCAGGAACTCGACCGTGCCCGCATTCTGGTAGCCCACCGCCTGACCGATCTTCAGGGCCAGCTGGCAGACCTCCTCGCGCTGGGCGTCCGAGAGATAGGGGGCAGGGGCGCGCTCGACGACCTTCTGGTTGCGGCGCTGCACGGTGCAGTCGCGTTCATAGAGGTGATAGAGCCCGCCATGGGTATCGCCCAGAAGCTGCACCTCGACATGGCGCGCGCGCAGGATCATCTTCTCGAGATATCCCTCGCCATTACCGAAGGCGGCCTCGGCCTCACGACGGCCCTCGCGGACCTTCTCGACCAGTTCCTCGGGGCCATTGATCGGACGCATGCCGCGCCCGCCACCGCCCCACGAGGCTTTGAGCATCAACGGATAGCCGATTTCGGCGGCCTCTGCCTTGATCGCATCGAAATCATCGCCCAGCACCTCGGTCGCGGGGATGACCGGCACACCGGCCTTGATCGCCACGCGGCGTGCGGAGGCCTTGTCGCCCAGCGCACGCATCGTCTCGGCCTTGGGGCCGATGAAGGTGATGCCGTTCTTCGCACAGGCCTCGACGAAATCGGGATTCTCGGAGAGAAGGCCGTAGCCCGGATGGATCGCATCCGCCCCCGACAGCTTTGCCACACGGATGATCTCGTCGATGGCGAGATAGGCACCCACAGGGCTGAGGCCGCGGCCGATCTGATAGGCCTCATCGGCTTTGAACCGGTGCAGGCCCAGCTTGTCCTCCTCGGCATAGACGGCGACCGTCTTCTTGCCGAGCTCATTGGCTGCACGCATAACACGAATGGCAATCTCGCCACGGTTGGCGACAAGGATCTTCTCGAACATAGCGCCTTACTCCTCCTACTCTTCCTTATGGCTAGCCTAGCGGTGCCGCGCTGCGGCGCAAGTGTGGAGGCTTTGAGAATATGCAAAACCGGAGAGTTTTATTTACCAAAACGACCAGTTTTTGCAGGCCTGGCGTGAACTGCCGAAATTTGCATCCAAAACACCGCGTCTCATGGCGGGAGCGGCCAGCCTATTGACAGCACGCGCGCTTCGGGCAAAGCAGAGGCCATGACGGATTTGCGCCCGGTGGGCTATATCATTGGTCTTCTGATTACCGCGCTGGGCATCTTCATGCTGATTCCGGCTGCGCTGGATCTGTATCGCGGCGACCCCAACTGGCAGGCCTTCACCGAGAGCGCGATGATCTGTGTGATCGTCGGCGGGCTACTGGCGCTGGCGGCCCATGACAGTCTGGGGCAGGTGCTGGATCTGCGGCAGAGCTTCGTGCTGACCAGCGGTGTCTGGGTGGCGCTGCCGGCAATGGGGGCGCTGCCTTTCATGATCGGGGCGCCGCATCTCTCGTTCACAGATGCCTATTTCGAGGCGATGTCGGGGATGACGACGACAGGCACCACGGTTATCCCAAAGCTCGACGATCTGCCCCATTCGGCCAATCTCTGGCGGGCGATCCTACAATGGCTCGGGGGGCTCGGGATCATCATCGTCGCGATGATCTTCTTGCCGGTGATGAAGGTCGGGGGCATGCAGTTCTTCCGCTCCGAGGGTTTCGATACGCTGGGAAAGGTGCTGCCGCGCGCCCGCGAGATTTCCCGCGCGCTGATCCGTATCTATCTGGGGCTGTCGGTGCTCTGCTGCGGGGCGTTCATGCTGTCGGGGATGAGCTTCTATGATGCCATCCTGCATTCGCTGACCACCATCTCCACAGGCGGTTTTTCCAGCGAGGACAAGAGCTTCGGTGCGTTCCTCGGGGCACCCGAATATGTGGCCTCGGTCTTCATGCTACTGGCGGCGATGCCGTTCATCCGTTTCGTGCAGCTGGTGAAAGGCGATGCCGGTCCGATCTGGCGTGATCCTCAGGTGCGCGCCTTCCTTCGCTGGCATCTCTACGCGATCCTGATCATCGTCATCTACCGCCTGTTCCGCCACGAGGATCCGTTCTGGCCGACGCTGCGCGAGACGATTTTCAACGTCGTCTCGACCTTCACCGGCACGGGCTATTCCTCGGTCGATGTTACCCAATGGGGGCATCTGGCTTTTGTCATCCTGATCGTTGTCGGGCTGATTGGGGGCTGCACCGCCTCGACGGGCTGTTCGGTCAAGGTCTTCCGCTATCTGATCCTGATCGAGTCGATCAAGGCACAGGTGCGCCGCCTCTATAGTCCGCATCGGGTGACGCTGATCCGCTATGACGGGCATCCCGTGACGGAAGATGTGGTCAACTCGGTGATGGCGTTCTTCTCCTTCTTCATTCTCAGCTTCGGCCTGCTGATCGTTGCACTGGCACTGACCGGGCTCGAAACACGCACGGCGGTTACCGCTGCATGGACGGCGATCGCCAATGTCGGGCCATGTTGGGGGCCGGAGGTGTCGGCCAACGGTTCAATCGTAAGCTTCCCCGAAACTGCCAAATGGCTGATGTCCTTTGGCATGTTTCTCGGTCGGCTGGAGCTTCTGTCGGTGCTGGTGCTGTTCCTGCCGCGATTCTGGCGGGCGTGAGCCGGAGCTGATCGGGCCTGTTCCAAGGCAGCAACGAAAAACGGCGCCCCGATCGGGGCGCCGTTTTGTTTTGCCATACAGCCCGATTTAGCCGAGCGCATCGTTGCAGCGTTTGCAGGTATGGGCGTGCTGGTGCGTGCCGACATCCGGCAGGATGCGCCAGCAACGTTCGCATTTCTCGCCCTCGGCCATCTCGAAGACCACGGCCACACCCGCCACATCGGGCAGGCGGAAGGCCTCGGCAGGGGCCGCATCCGCCGTCAGCGTGATGCCGGAGGTGATGCACAGATCCTCGAAGGGCACTGTTTTCAGCACGTCCAAAAGCTCCGCATCCTCCACATGCACAACGGGTGCCGCCTCGAGCGAGGCACCGATCACCTTGTCGCGGCGCTGCACCTCGAGGGCTGCGGTCACGGCACGGCGGGCACGGCGGATCGCCTCCCATTTCTGGGCCAGTGCGGCATTGCGCCACTCGGCAGGCGTCTCGGGGAAGTCCTCGAGATGGACCGAGGCCTCCGCACCCTCAAAGCGCGACAGCCAGACATCTTCCATCGTAAATGGCAGGATCGGCGCGAGCCATGTGGTCAGGCGATGGAACAGGATATCCATCACCGTGCGGGCGGCACGGCGGCGGGTGCTGTCTGCCGGGTCGCAATAGAGCGCGTCCTTGCGGATGTCGAAATGGAAGGCCGACAGCTCGATCGTGCAGAAGGTGAAGAGCTTCTGGAACACGGACTGGAAGTTGAAGGCGCGGTAATCTGCCTGGATTTCCGTGTCGAGCTCCGCCAGACGGTGCAGGATGAAGCGCTCGAGCTCGGGCATTTCCGAAACATCCAGACGCTCGCTCTCGTCGAAATCCTTCAGCGCGCCGAGCATATAGCGCAGCGTGTTGCGCAGGCGGCGATAGCTATCAGCCACGCCCTTGAGGATTTTCGGACCGATCCGCTGGTCGGCGGTGTAATCGGCCTGTGCCACCCACAGACGCAGGATATCGGCGCCATATTCCGAGATTACCTCTTGCGGCGCGACGGTGTTGCCGATGGATTTGGACATTTTCATGCCCTTCTCATCCAGCGTGAACCCATGGGTGACCACATTGCGATAGGGCGCACGGCCCTTGGTGGCCGAGGCCTGCAGGAGCGAGGAATGGAACCAGCCACGGTGCTGGTCGGTGCCTTCCAGATAGACATCCGCGATGCCATCGGGGGTGCCATCCTCGCGGTCGCGCAGCACGAAGGCATGGGTGGACCCAGAGTCGAACCATACATCCAGCACGTCGAAGACCTGATTGTAGTCCTCGGGGTTCACGATGCCATCGAGCACGCGGGCTTTGAAGCCCTCTTCATACCAGACATCGGCGCCTTTTTCCTCGAAGGCTGCGGTGATGCGGGCATTCACTTCCGCATTGCGCAGCAGGAAGTCCTCGGCATCGGGTTTGGCGCCGACCTTGGTGAAGCAGGTGAGCGGCACGCCCCAGGCGCGCTGACGCGACAGAACCCAGTCGGGGCGCGTCTCGATCATCGAATGCAGGCGGTTTTTGCCGCGCTCGGGGGTGAAGGTCACCAGTTCCTCGATGGATTTCAGCGCGCGCTGACGGATGGTGTCACCATAGGTGCCCATGCCGTCCTCCATCTTCGCATCGATCGCGGCAAACCATTGCGGCGTGTTGCGATAGATCAGCGGCGCTTTCGAGCGCCAGCTATGCGGATAGCTGTGCTTCAGCTTGCCCTTGGACAGCAGCGCACCAGCATAGGCCAGCTGCTTGATGTTTTCCACATTGGCGGGCCCGTCCTTGCCATCATCGGCCACGATCTTCATGCCGGCAAAGAGCGGCAGATCAGAGCGATAGGAGCCATCGGCCTCGATGTTATAGGTCATCTTGAGGCCGAATTTCAGGCCCAGCTGATAGTCGTCATCACCATGCGACGGCGCGGTATGGACAAAGCCCGTGCCCGCATCATCGGTCACATGATCGCCCGGCAGCATGGGGACATCGTAATCCCACTCGCCATTGGCGCCTTCGACACCCGCATAGGGGTGGTTGAGGATTACGCCCTCGAATTCCGAAGTCGCCACATCGCGGATGCGCGAATAGCCCTCGACCTTGGCGGAATTCATCACATCATCGGCCAGCTTGTCGGCCAGCACGATCAGCTCGCCCGCTTCCGCCGTGGATTTTTCGGCGGGAATATCCACACGGTAGAGGCCGTAGGACATGGACGGGCCATAGGCCACTGCGCGGTTTTGCGGGATGGTCCAGGGCGTGGTGGTCCAGATCACGACCGAAGCGCCGTCCAGCACATCGGCCTTGGGCTTGAAGCGGACCCAGATCATGTGGCTCGTGTGGTCGTGATATTCGACCTCTGCCTCGGCCAGCGCGGTCTTCTCGACCGGCGACCACATCACGGGTTTCGAGCCCTGATAGAGCGTGCCATTCATCAGGAAGGTCATGAACTCTTCCGCGATCACGCGCTCGGCGTGGAAATTCATGGTCAGGTAGGGGTCGTCCCAATTCCCGTAAACGCCAAGGCGCTTGAATTCCTCGCGCTGGATATCGACCCAGCCTTCGGCAAACTTGCGGCATTCCTGACGGAAGTCGATGACCGGAACCTCGTCCTTGTCCTTGCCGGCCTTGCGGTATTGCTCCTCGATCTTCCATTCGATCGGCAGGCCGTGGCAATCCCAGCCCGGAACATAGCGCGCGTCATGGCCCATCATCTGGTGCGAACGGGTGATGATGTCCTTGATCACCTTGTTCAGCGCGTGGCCGATATGGAGATGCCCGTTGGCATAGGGAGGGCCGTCATGCAGCGTGAAGGGGGTGCGGCCCCGGGCTTTTTCGCGCAGCCGGTCATAGATGCCGATCTTCGCCCAACGCTCGAGCCATTCGGGCTCGCGCAGGGGTAGGCCCGCGCGCATCGGGAAATCGGTTTCGGGCAGGAAGACGGTATCGTGGTAATCGACGGATTTGTCGGTCGTGTCGGCACACATAGGGAGCATATCCTTGGAAGGGGATCGGTCGGGCGGCGCAGTGCCTGCCCGTCATCTGGCACACATCACCCGGCTACCCTGACGCGTCAGAGCGCCGGGCCGGTAATTCGCAGGATGTGGTCACAAAATGTCATGGGGGCCTTATAGGCGGGCCGGAGGGGCTGGGCAAGCGAATGCTTGCGGAGCGCGTCCCGATAGGGGGCTTATTTGTGGCGCGGTCGCAGGGGCGCTGCCCCTCTTGGCGCTTCGCGCCAATTCACCCCGGGATATTTGGAGACGCTGGAAGGCGGAAAGGAAAAAGGCACCCCGGAGGGTGCCTTCCTTCAGGTCGGGTCGGACGCGATCAGTTGCGCGCTTTGTCGACCAGCTTGCCTTTGCCGATCCAGGGCATCATCTCGCGCAGTTTCGCACCGGTCTGTTCGATCGGGTGCTCGTCATTGGCGCGGCGCGACGCTTTGAGGGTCGGTTGACCGACCGAGTTTTCGAGCATGAAGTCACGCACGAATTTGCCGGTCTGGATGTCCGTGAGGACGGCTTTCATGCGGGCTTTGGTTTCCTCGTAGGGGAGGATGCGCGGGCCCGAGACATATTGGCCGTATTCGGCGGTGTTCGAGATCGAGTAATCCATGGTGGCGATACCGCCCTCATAGATCAGGTCGACGATCAGTTTCACTTCGTGCAGGCACTCGAAATAGGCCATTTCCGGCTCGTAGCCTGCCTCGACGAGGGTCTCGAAGCCGCAACGGATCAGTTCGACCAGACCGCCGCAGAGAACGGCTTGCTCGCCGAAGAGGTCGGTTTCGCATTCCTGACGGAAATTGGTCTCGATGATGCCCGAGCGGCCGCCACCGATGGCCGAGCAATAGGACAGCGCGATGTCTTGCGCGCGGCCGGTTGCGTCGGTTTCGACTGCGAAGAGGCAGGGCACGCCGCCGCCTTTGACGTATTCGCCACGCACGGTGTGGCCCGGACCTTTGGGCGCCATCATGATGACATCGACGCCGGCTTTCGGCTCGATCAGGCCGAAATGCACGTTCAGGCCGTGGGCAAAGGCAATCGCTGCACCTTCGCGCAGGTTGTCATGCACATATTTCTTGTAGGTTTCGGCCTGCAGTTCGTCGGGCATGGCGAACATGATAACATCGGCCCAAGCAGCGGCTTCGGCGATGCCCATGACGGCCAGACCTTCTGCTTCGGCTTTCTTGGCCGAGGGCGAGCCTTCGCGCAGCGCGATGGCAAGGTTTTTTGCGCCCGAGTCGCGCAGGTTCAGCGCATGGGCGTGGCCCTGGCTGCCATAGCCGAGAATAGCAACTTTGAGATCCTTGATCAGGTTCACATCGCAGTCGCGATCATAGAATACACGCATGTTCTTTCCTCCACTTGCGGTTAGGGCCACAATACAGGCTCAGACAAAAATTCCCATGACGATCGGAATAAAATATGCGCAATATCGAAATTGTAATTCGTAATTTTCGATCTGGATGAAATATTCATGCAACTTGATGATGTGGATCGGCGGATCTTGCGCCATCTGATGGCCGATCCGGCGCAGAGCAATGCCGATCTGGCCGAGCGGGCGGGGCTGACCACGGCCACCTGTTGGCGCCGGATCGAGAAGATGCAGGCCGAGGGGGTGTTGCAGGGGCGGCAGGCGATCATCAACTGGCGGGCCTTGGGGTGGGAGGTCGAAGTGTCCTTGCGCTTCACGCTCGACAAGACAAATCCGCGGGCTTTCGACCAGTTTCTGGAGGCCGCCCGTAAGGTGCCCGAGGTGATCGAGATCCAGACCTTTCTTGGCCAGACCGATGTGCGGCTCAATGTGATTGCCCGTGACATGGCGCATTACCAGCAGATCTACCGCTCCCAGATCCTGTCCCTGCCGCATATCCAGGAGACCGACGCGCTGATGCTGATTTCCAAGGTGAAGGATAGCACGGAGTTGCCGCTATGATCGCGCTCGACGATATCGATCGTCAGATCCTGCGCGCGCTGGCCGAGGATGGAACGTTGAATGCAGGTGCTCTGGGGCGGCGGCTCGGGATGTCGCAGCCCTCCGCATGGCGGCGGGTGAAGCGGTTGCAGGATGCCGGCGTGCTGGCGGGCACGCGGGCGGTGATCGACCGTGCGGCGGTGGGCTTTGGCGTGACGGTGTTTCTGGGAATCAAGCTCGCCACGCGAGGCCGCGTTAGCCTCGAGGATTTCGAGCGCGCGGCAGGGGCGATTCCGGAGGTGCAGGTGATCCAGCACGTTCTGGGCCAGTTCGATTACCGGTTGCAGGTGACCGCCCGTGACATTCCCGATTTCGAGCGGGTGCTCCGGCGGCGGATCATGACGCTTCCGGCGGTTGGTCATGTCGAAGCGAATGTGATGCTCTCCGAGGAGCGCCGTCTCGGACCGCTCGGGTAGTGCCCAAAAATACGCCGTTTGGTTACTTTATGAACATTCCGCCTCAATGATAGGGAAAATCAGGCTCTTGGCTTGGGGGCAGCATGGACCTCGGGCATAAATACCGAGAAGAGGCGGGGAAAGGACGCATGATGTTTGATCACAAGAATTCCCCGCAGATGCAGCGCAGCCATGGCGATGCCGCCGTGCGCTTTGAGGCCGGTCGGCTGAAAGGGCTGCGCCAGCGCGGCTCGGCCAAGGCGCAGCTGCCGCGTGTGGGGGCGGTGCCGGAGGTGGTGTTTCTCAATACCTCGGGTGGTCTGACCTCGGGCGATACCTTATCCTATGCGCTTGATATCGAAGGAGGCCGCGTGGTGGCCACCACCCAGGCGGCCGAGCGCGCCTACCGTGCCGATGACGGTGCGGCCACCGTGCGGGTAACGCACAGGGTGGGGGCGGGCAGCTGGCTTGATTGGGTGCCGCAGGAGACAATCCTGTTCGACCGCTCCCATATCGACCGGCACACGGTGATCGATCTGGCGCCTGATGCGGGCTGCCTGATGCTGGAGGCCGTGGTGCTGGGGCGCCATGCGATGGGCGAGATCGTCGGCACGTTGGGCCTACGCGACCGGCGCGAGATCCGCCGTGCGGGAAGGCCTGTGATGATCGAGCCCTTTGTGATGGGCACCGCCGAGCTCGGACACCGTGGCGCGTTACTGGGCGATGCCCGTGCCTTTGCCACGATGGTGATGTGCTGTCAGGGCGCCGAGGATGCGGTTAGCCGCGTGCGGGATGTGCTTGACGAGGAGGGCGTCGAAGCGGCAGCCTCCGGTTTTGATGGCAAGGTGATCATGCGGTGTATCGCCAGAGATGGCTGGCCGCTACGCAAACAATTGCTGCGGGTGATGGCGGTATTGCGGGGCAATGTGCCCGCACCGCGCGTCTGGCAGATTTAGGAAGAGGGATAAGATGAACCTGACCCCGAGGGAAAAGGAAAAGCTGATGGTCAGCCTTGCCGCCATGGTGGCGCGCGGGCGGCTGGAGCGTGGTGTGAAGCTCAACCATCCCGAGGCGATCGCGATCATTTCGGATTTCGTGATCGAGGGCGCGCGCGCGGGCCGGTCGGTGGCCGAGCTGATGGAAACCGGCGCCGAGGTGATCACCCGTGAACAATGTATGGAGGGCATCCCCGAGATGATCCATTCCATTCAGGTCGAGGCAACATTCCCCGATGGCACGAAACTCGTGACCGTCCACCACCCTATTCGCTGATACCGAGGAACTCCCATGAAACATCTCAAGAAAACCATCGCCGCCGCCGCCCTTCTGCCGAGCGTTGCCATGGCGCATCCGGGCCATGAGGCCGGCACCGTTATGGCTGGTATCGCGCACCCGCTGAGCGGGGCTGACCATATTCTGGCGATGGTGGCCATTGGTCTGATGGCCGTGCAACTGGGTGGCCGTGCGCTCTGGGCTGTGCCTGCGGGCTTTGTGGGCTCCATGCTGGTCGGTGCCACCATGGGCGCGCATGGCGTGCCGTTCTTCTCGGTCGAGCCGCTGATCCTTGCCTCGATCATCGTTCTGGGCGCGATCGTGGCGCTCTCGGCACGTCTGCCGGTGGCCGCACTGGTGCCGATGGTGGCGCTCTTTGGCATGGCGCATGGCTGGGCACATGGGGCGGAAGGTCCGGCGCATGGGATGGCGGCCTATTTCGCGGGCTTTACGCTCGCCACTGCCGGTCTGCATGTGGCGGGGATGGTCTTCGGCCGTGTGATCCACCGCTTCGCGCTGCGCGGTCTGGGAGTGGCGACGGCTGCGGCCGGTCTCGCGCTGGCTTTCGCGGGGTAAGCACATGATCCCCGGTGAAATCCTTCCCGCCGCTGGCGAGATCACGCTGAATGAGGGGCTGACCCCTGTCACCCTCCTGGTGGCCAATACCGGCGACCGTCCGATCCAGGTCGGTAGCCATTACCATTTTGCCGAGACCAATCCGGGTCTGCAATTCGACCGCGAGGCTGCGCGCGGCTACCGGCTGGATATCGCGGCGGGCACCGCCGTGCGCTTCGAGCCGGGCCAGTCGCGCGAGGTCACGCTGGTGCCCTATCGCGGTGCGCGCGAGGTCTGGGGCTTCAACCAGAAGGTCATGGGCAAACTGTAACCCCCCCGAAGGAGGACGCCATGTCGCCAGTTACCGCCTATCGTTTGTGGTTCGAATATGCCCGTATGGTGGGCGAGGCGCAGATGGTGATCGCCATGCGCGTGGCCGGAATGGCCGGTTTCTGGTCGATGGCGCCCTCCGAGATGACCCGCATGGTGGCCGAGAAACAGAAGGCTGCCGTGGAAAGCCTGACCAAGGCCACGCAGGCCGCGGCATCGGGCAAGCCGCCCGAGACCGTCGTCCATGCCGCCTTGCGCCCTGTGGCGCGGCGCACACGGGCCAATGTGAAACGTCTGGCCAAGCGTGGCCCCTCTGTTCCGGGGAAGAAAAGATGAAACTTGTTCTTCCGGTGGTTCTCGGCCTTTCGCTTGCGGGCTTCGGGGGAGCGCCGGTCTGGGCGCTCGACTGCGATGCCCCCGGGACGCAGGCCGAGATGACCGCTTGCGCAGGGCAGGACTACGCGGCCGCCGATGCGGAGCTGAACGCCGCCTATGCCGAGGCTCGCACGCGCGCGCACGAGCGTGGCGCGGCTCAGGCCGAGGCGCTGTTACAGGCGCAGCGGGCATGGATCGCCTATCGCGATGCCGCCTGCATGGCCGAGGGGCTGGAATATGACGGTGGCTCGATGCAGCCGATGGCCGTGGCCATGTGCAAGACAGAACTGACCAAGCGTCGCAGCGAGGACCTGCGCCGCCTTTACAACGCTATGTGAGGGGAGGCCCGAGATGCCCGCCAAGATTTCCCGCGCGACCTATGCCGATATGTTCGGCCCGACCACCGGCGACCGCGTGCGCCTTGCCGATACCGATCTGATCATCGAGGTCGAACGCGACCTGACCACCTATGGCGAGGAGGTCAAATTCGGTGGCGGCAAGGTGATCCGCGACGGTATGGGCCAGAGCCAGATCACCCGCGCAGGCGGGGCAGTCGATACCGTGATCACCAATGCGCTGATCGTTGACCATTCCGGCATCTACAAGGCCGATGTCGCGCTGCGCGATGGCCGTATCCATGCGATTGGCAAGGCCGGGAACCCCGACACCCAGCCGGGCGTGGATATCATCATCGGTCCGGGCACCGAGGTGATCGCGGGCGAGGGGCGTATCCTGACCGCAGGCGGCATGGATGCGCATATCCATTTCATCTGTCCCCAGCAGATCGAGGATGCGCTGGCCTCGGGCATCACCACCATGCTGGGCGGCGGCACTGGCCCCGCACATGGGACGCTGGCCACCACCTGCACGCCCGGCCCGTGGCATATCTCGCGGATGCTGCAGTCCTTTGACGCCTTCCCGATGAATCTCGCGCTCTCGGGTAAGGGCAATGCCTCGCGCCCCGAGGCGCTGGTCGAGATGGTCAATGCCGGTGCTTCGGCCATGAAGCTGCATGAGGATTGGGGCACAACGCCCGCCGCCATCGACTGCTGCCTTTCGGTGGCCGACGATATGGATGTGCAGGTGATGATCCATACCGATACGCTCAACGAGTCAGGCTTTGTCGAGAACACCTTGGCCGCGATCAATGGCCGCACGATCCACGCCTTCCATACCGAGGGCGCGGGCGGTGGCCACGCGCCCGATATCCTGCGCGTGGTGGGCGAGGAGAACGTGATCCCGTCCTCCACCAACCCGACGCGGCCCTATACCGGCAATACGGTGGAAGAGCATCTGGATATGCTGATGGTCTGCCACCACCTCGATAACAAGGTGCCCGAGGATGTGGCCTTTGCCGAAAGCCGTATCCGCAAGGAGACGATCGCGGCGGAAGATATCCTGCATGACATGGGCGCGATGTCGATCATCAGCTCGGACAGTCAGGCGATGGGCCGTGTGGGCGAGGTCATCATCCGCTGCTGGCAGACCGCCGACAAGATGAAGAAACAGCGCGGCCGTCTGGCCGAGGAAACCGGCGATAACGACAATGCCCGCGTCAAACGCTTCATTGCGAAATACACGATCAACCCTGCGATCTGCCACGGGATCTCGCAACATATCGGCTCGATCGAGGTCGGCAAACGCGCCGATCTTGTGCTGTGGAACCCCGCCTTCTTCGGGGCGAAACCCGAGATGGTGCTGATGGGCGGCATGATCGTTTCGGCGCAGATGGGCGACCCGAACGGCTCGATCCCCGCGCAGCCCTTCTACACCCGCAACATGTTCGGCGCCTATGGCGGCGCGCTCGGGGCGTCGGCTGTGACGTTTGTCTCTCAGGCGGCCGAGGCCAATGGTGTGGCGGCCAAGCTGGGGCTGCAGAAGCAGGTTCTGGCGGTAAAAGGCACGCGCGGGATCGGCAAGGCGGATATGATCCACAATGCCGCACGTCCCAAGATCGAGGTGCATCCCGAAACCTACGAGGTGCGGGCGGATGGCGAGTTGCTGACCTGCGAGCCGGCCTCCGAGCTGCCGCTGGCACAGCGCTACTTCCTGTATTGAGATGATCCGCCCGCGGCCCTCAACTGGCGTTATGGCGCCGGAACAGGATCTTCTGGGGTGCGGGCGGCTCTATCTTGGCGAGTTCGGGCAGATGGCTGAGCGCATCCACCTTGGATTTGCGACGCAGGCGGATCGAGCGGGTAATCTTCTCGCGGGTATAGGACGGGTTCTTGCGGATCTCGTCGGGCAGAAGCCGCGGATCGAAGATCCGCTCGCGGCAGGTGAACAGCTCGACCTTGTGCCATTGGCCGATGCGCGGCATATCGGCCTGCGCCAGCCATGCCTCGCGCAACTCGGCCTCGCGCTGGCGCAGCCGCTGGATCTGGATCCGGATCTGCGCAAGCTCGTCTGCAGGCGACATCGGGGCGCGGGGGTCGGGCATGATGGCTCTCTCTGTTTCATCCTTAAGGCGAGCATCTCCCGATAATGGTAAAGACCTATCTAATAACGAGGCGAATATGAGCGAAAAAATCATCTCTTCCACCATCGAGCCCGCAGGCCACTGGGACAAAGCCGATGGACAGGTGGCGCTCGATTACGAGGGCCGCTTCCTGCGCCGCAAGAAACTGGTGACGGTGACGGGCGAGGGCTTTCTGGTCGATCTGCCCGAGGTCACCAATCTGCGCGGTGGCGAGGCATTTGTCCTCTCGGATGGTCGCCGGATCGAGGTGACCTGCGCCGAGGAGCCGGTGCTGGTGGTCACCGGCGATCTCGCGCGGCTGGCATGGCATATCGGTAACCGTCACACGCCCTGCCAGATCGAGGCAGACCGTCTGGTGATCCGGCAGGATCATGTGCTCGAGGCGATGCTGAAACAACTCGGGGCGGATGTCGTGCAGGCCGTTGCTCCCTTTGCCCCCGAAAGTGGTGCCTATGGTATGGGCCGGACGATGGGGCACGAGCATGGCCATAGCCACGACCATGGGCATTCCCATGACCACGATCACGGCCACGATCACGGGCATAGTCATGGTCACCACCATCACGACCACAGCCACGGGTAGGCCTGTATGACCGCCTCCGCTCTTCTGTCGCTCGTCCAGTGGATGTCTCCGGCCTTTCCGACCGGTGCCTTCGCCTATAGCCACGGGCTCGAGCAGGCGATTTCTGCAGGTGAGGTCCGTGACGAGGTGGGGCTGCGCCTGTGGCTTTCCGATATCCTCTCACATGGGGCGGGGTGGAATGATGCCGTCCTGCTGGCCCGCGGGCTGGCGGGGCAGGACGCGGACGATCTGGATGCCACGGCGCGCGCGCTTGCGGCCAGTGCCGAACGCCTGCGCGAGACGCTCGATCAGGGCACGGCCTTTGCCCGTGCGCAGGCGCAGATGATGGGTGGGGAGGATCCGGAGGAGATCGCGCTGCCGGTTGCGGTGGCGCAGGCGGCGCGCGCATTGGATCTGCCGCGCGAGGAGATTATCGCGGTTTTCCTGCATGGCTTCGCCTCGAATCTTGTGTCCTGCGCGGTTCGCTTCGTGCCGCTCGGGCAGGCGCAGGGGCAGCGGGTGCTTGCGGCCCTGCATGACGATATTTCACGGATCAGTGCCCGCGCGGCCCATGCCGGTCTGGATGATCTGGCAGGAGCCGCGTTCCGCGCCGATCTGGGATCGATGCTGCACGAAACGCTGGATGTGCGCATCTTCAAGACCTGAAAAAGGAGAGAACCATGGCAAACGGACCTTTGCGCGTCGGCATTGGCGGCCCAGTGGGCGTGGGCAAGACGACCCTGACCGAACAGCTCTGCCGCGCGCTGGCGGGGCGCTGCTCGATGGCGGTGGTGACCAATGACATCTATACCCGCGAGGATGCCGAGGCGCTGATGCGGGCGCAGGTTCTGCCCGCCGAGCGTATCCGCGGCGTCGAGACGGGGGGCTGCCCGCACACGGCGATCCGTGAGGATGCCTCGATCAATCTGGCCGCGATCGCCGATCTCAACAAGGCCTTCCCCGATCTGGATCTGGTGCTGATCGAATCGGGCGGGGACAATCTGGCCGCGACCTTCAGCCCCGAGCTGGCCGATCTGACGATCTATGTGATCGACACGGCGGCGGGGCAGGATATTCCGCGCAAGCGGGGGCCGGGGGTGACGCGTTCGGATATGCTGGTGGTCAACAAGACCGACCTCGCGCCCTATGTGAGTGTCGATCCGGTGCTTCTGGAAAGCGACACGCAAAAGGCCCGCGGCGCGCGGCCCTATGTGATGGCGCAGCTGAAGGCGGGTAAGGGCGTGCCCGAGATCGTGGCGTTTCTCGAAGAGGAAGGGGGGCTCGCGCTCAGCGAACCCGCCTGATCATTTCAGGCCCAGACCCGCGCGCATCATCAGACGGCGCACGGGTTTGAGCCCGTAAATCGCGCCGAGCGCGCCCGCCCGCAGATCGCGCAGCGGGCGCGGGGCCAGCATGGAGGCGCGGTTCAGCAGGTCGATCCCCGCAATCCGCGCCCGGATTTCGGGCCAGCGGGCGCGGTGATAGGCGGTCAGCATCTCGGTGCTGCCCAGATCGGCCTCGTATTTGCGGCACAGATCCAGCAGGCAGCGGATATCGGCGAGGCTCATATTCAGCCCCTGCGCACCGATGGGCGGCATAACATGGGCGGCTTCGGCAATCAGCGCCACGCGCTCGCCAGCCAGCCGCTCGGCATGCTGCATCCGCATCGGCCAGACCGCACGGCGGGTGACCAGCGTCAGCGGGCCGAGGATACCGGTCGAACGCTCGAACATCTCCGCCTCGAACGCGTCTTTCTCGAGCGTGGCCAGGCGGTCGGCCTCCGCACCACGTTCCATCCAGACGATTGCCGAGCAGTGCTGCCCGTCGCGGTCGGGGAGCGGCACCAGCGTGAACGGCCCGCCCGAGCGGTGGACTTCGGTCGAGACATTCTCATGCGGGATGGGATGGGTTACGGCAAAGGCCAGTGCCTTCTGACCATAGCGGTGGATCTTGGCCGGAATGCCCGCCGCCTGCCGGATGAAGCTGTCACGCCCGTCAGCGCCGATCACCAGCTTCGCCTGAACATGGGTGCCATCCGACAGGGTGACGCGCGCCTCGTTGCGGCGGGTCACGAGGCCGGTGGTGGCCACGCCCGCGCGGAAATCGACATTGGGCAGCTCTTCGAGACGGGCGACCATCTCGCGGCGCAAGAGCCAGTTGGGCAGGTTCCAGCCGAAGGGCTGATCCGAGATGTCGGCGGCATCGAAATCACGCGTAAGCCGCGCCACGGGGGTGTCGCCACCGGCATCGACAATGCGCATGATCTGCAATGCGGCGGCATGGGGGGCAAGCCGCGCCCAGAGCCCCGCCTCCTCGAGCACCTCGACGGCGGGCTGGAGGAAGGCGGTCGAACGCATATCGGCCCCTGCCGCCGCACCATCGGTCACGGGCGGCGCAGGATCGACGCAGATGACATGCAAGCCCGCCGAACCGAACGCGCAGGCGGCGGTCAGGCCCGCCACGCCACCACCCGAAATCAGGATGTCGGTCTGGGTCGGTTCTGCGGTCATGGCAAGGATCTTTCTGTGAAGCGGTCTTGGCGCAATTATAGCGCGGCGGTCGTCAAAGGCCAGATCCGCCGGCCTTTGCAAGCGCCGTCAGGAAGCCGCTTAGGTCATTTGTGTGATGGCCGATATGATCTGCCTCAAGCGCCTCGGGAGCGACATGGACCGTCTGCATTCCCAGACCATGCGGCACCTCGAGATTGCGGGCATCATCCTCGAACATCGCGCCTTTCGCGGGGGTGATGCCGGCCTTGGCAAAGACCATCTCGAAGGCCTCGGCGCGGGGTTTGGGATGGAAATCGGCATGTTCGACGCCGTAGATCCCGTCAAACAGCCCGCTCAACCCGCGTGCGGCCAGCACCTGTTCGGCATAGGGGGCCGAGCCGTTGGTATAGATGATCTTGCGTCCGGGCAGGGCGCGGATGCCTGCGGCCAGCGCCGGATCGGGCAGAAGCGCGTCGAAGGAGATATCATGGACCTCGTGCAGGAAAGGCACCGGATCGATACCATGCTCGTGCATCAGCCCCGCAAGCGTGGTGCCGTAAAGGGCCCAGTAATGGCTGCGCAGATGATTGGCGCGGGCCGCATCGACCTTCAGGGTGCGCATCACATAATCCGCCATCTTCACCTCGATCTGCGCGAAGAGCGCAGCTTCGGGCGGGTAAAGCGTGTTGTCGAGATCGAAGACCCAGTCGGTGACATGGCCGAAGGCACTGGTGTCGATGGCGGCGGGGAGGGGGGATGCGTGGCTCATAGCCGATGCTTAGCGCGGTTCGGGACGGAGTGTAAATGTCGCACTTCTTGTGCTTGTCACAGCGGGCGCTGGCTCCTAAGGTCTCCCGACCAGATATGCGAGCCAGATAATGCAAAAAGACGCCTACACGCTGATCCTCGAAGCGATCGACGCCGGAACCTACAAGCCGGGCGACCGGCTGGTGGAATCGGAACTCGCCGAGCGGCTGGGCGTATCGCGCACGCCGGTGCGCGAGGCGCTGCAGCGGCTCGAGACGCAATCCATGTTGGCGCGCGACGGGCGCTCGCTGATCGTGGCCTCGCTCGATCACAACCAGTTGGCCGAGCTCTATACTGTGCGCGCCGAGCTGGAGGCACTGGCCGCCCGTCTGGCCGCCCGCCATGCCGCGCCCGAAGAAGTGCGGGTGATGCAGTCGATGATCGAGGAAGATCATCAGAAGCTGGGCGATCCGATCGCGCTGAGCCGTGCCAACAAGCGGTTCCACCGGCAGATCCATCTGGCCTCGCATAACCGCTATCTGGTGCAGCAGCTCGATCTCGTGCACCGGTCCATGGCGCTTCTGGCGACCACGTCGCTGGCGGCGGAGGGCCGTGGCGAGGTCGCTCTGGCCGAGCATCAGCGAATCGTCGATGCGATAGCGGCAGGCGACGAGGACGAGGCGGGGGCCGCATTGCGGGCCCATATCTCGGAGGCCTTCGTCACCCGGCTCCAGAGCGATGCCCGCGCTCACGGTGGTCAACCCTCCTGATCGCACTCAGTTGATCCACGGCGCGCGTTTCGGACGTGGAGGGCTGGCCTGCATGGCCGGAGCCTGCTCGTTGGTGGTGCCCGGAAGCGTGATATGGAGATCGAAAATCCCGTGGGTCGTCTTGTCCCAGTAGAACGGCTTCTCGATGAGTTCGTAGATCGCCTTCCATGCCGCAAGCGCGCCGAGCGGAAAATAGAGCTGCATCGTCGGCACCCATGGGATCAGAAACCGGTGGCTTTCGCCGCGGACCGCCCAGACCGCGAGGCATATATTGACCAGCTCGGCGGTGATGAACCCCGCCACCAGTAGTTTGATCTGGAACGGGCTCAGCAACATCTCGATCGGATGCGGCAGCCCGAAGACCATCAGCCAGAAACTCCACAGAAACGGCGCCAGCACATATTGCGAGAGTGATCCCAGAAACATCACCTGAAACGCCCAGAACCGACGGGGCCCGAGATCGCGCATCAGGCGCTTGGGGTCGCGCATATGCACGGCCCATGTGATGGCATAGCCTTTGAGCCAGCGTGAGCGCTGCTTGATCCATGGCAGCATCCGGCAATTGGCCTCTTCCTGTGTAACCGTTGACACCAGTTCGGTGCGATAGCCCTTGCGGGCCAGCCGGACTCCCAGATCGGCATCCTCGGTCACGTTATGCGCATCCCAGCAGCCCAGATCCTCCAGCACCTTACGGCGGAAAAACAGTGTCGTGCCGCCCAGCGGCACCACGAATCCGGCTTTTGCCACACCGGGCAGGATCATCCGGAACCATGTCGCATATTCGATAGTGAAACAGCGCGAGAGCCAGTTCGTCGAGGGATTGTAATAATCGAGCACGCCCTGCAGGCAGGCGACATCGGCGGGTGCATGGGCAAAGCGCCGCGCGATGGTGTGCAGCTGGTCGGGATGGGGGGCGTCCTCGGCATCATAGACGCCGATGATGCTCCCGCGGCAGAAATTGAGTGCATAGTTCAGCGCACGCGGTTTGGTCCTGATCGGCCCGTCGGGCACCGGAAGGACGCGCATCCAGCGCGGTAGATCGGCGCGGGCCAGCGCATCGCGTGTCATATGGTCGTCCTCCTCGACGACCAGCACCAGATCAAGGAGCTCGCGCGGATAATGCAGGCGCGACATCCGTGCCACCAGCCGCGGCGCGATATCGGGCTCGCGGAACATCGGCACCATGATGGAGATCACCGGCAAGCGGTCGGGGGCTGCCACTCCCGTCGTGGGCAGGCTGTCCTTGTGGCGGATCTGGGTGATGCCGGCCCAGAGTTTGAGCCCCGTGGTCAGGAGAAGGGTAAGGATCGCCCAGGCGGTGATGATGGAAAACACCACCAGCGGCATCGCGATCAGCCCCAATGCCGTGCTGAACAGGAGGCCGAAGAGGAAAACCGCGGCGCGGCGCTCGTCGCGCAGGCGGCAGCTCATTTCCGAGGCGACGCGCGATTCGGCGCGGCGGATCATATGGGTCTGTCTGCGCGCCAGCAGACTGTCGGTGATGGCGCGCTCGGTCGAGATCACCATCCGGTAGGGACCATAGGCTTCGGGCAGTTCCTTGCGGATCTCGTCAAAGAGATCGGGATGGGCGGAGGCCACGAGCGTCACGCCACCCACCCGTTTGACCGGCGCGATGACCTTGGTGCAGCACAGCTCGGCCCCGATTGCGTCGATCAGCCGTGGATCGGGCGGATCCTGCGCCAGATCATAGGGGCTGGCGTTCCATTGCTGGGCCAAGGCGTCCATCAGCTGGGTCTCGGTGATCCAGCCATGGGCGATCAGGATATCGCCGAGCCGCGCCTCCTCGCGCCCGCGCAGCGATACCGCTTTCAGTAGATCCCCCGGGCTGAGATAGCCCATATCGACAAGGATCTGGCCAAGTGGCGTGCGGCCGATCTGTGCCCGCCTCGGCGGTGGCACGCGCCGCTTGGGCTTGGCCAGCCGCGCGGTCAGGTCGGACAGATTGTCCGAGGATACGGCCTTCTGACCGTAGAGAGTCGTTTTCATGCGTTCGCCCCCAGGCTAAAACTGAGGACAAGATTTCGCCTAAAAGTTGAATCAATCGTTAACTACAAATGAAAAGGGCGTTTTCCATCACGGGAAAACGCCCTCCAAGCTGTGGATAACTCTGTGGGGATTATTTCATCGCGGCGATGAAACGGTCGAACAGATAGTAGCTGTCCATCGGGCCCGGGCTGGCTTCGGGGTGGTATTGCACGGAGAAGACCGGACGGCCTTCCATAGCGATCCCGCAGTTCGAGCCATCAAACAGCGACACATGGGTTTCGGTCACACCTTCAGGCAGCGTCTGGCTGTCCACGGCGAAACCGTGGTTCATCGAGGTGATCTCCACCTTGTTGGTGGTGAGATCCTTCACGGGGTGGTTCGCGCCGTGATGGCCGTGGTTCATCTTGATGGTCTTGGCACCCAGAGCCAGCGCAAGCATCTGGTGTCCAAGGCAAATCCCGAAGACCGGTAGGTCGGTCTTAAGGATGTCCTTGATCATCGGCACGGCATATTCACCGGTCGCGGCAGGGTCGCCCGGACCGTTCGACAGGAAGACCCCATCGGGGTTAAGCGCGAGGATCTCCTCGGCGGTCGCGGTCGCGGGAAGCACGGTCACATCGGCGCCGGCGGAGGCCAGGCAGCGCAGGATGTTGCGCTTGGCACCGAAATCGATGGCGACGACCTTCTTGCCTTCCTCGGTGCGCGGCGCGTAGCCATCCGGCCATGCCCAACGCATCTCGTTCCAGCGGTAGGATTGTGCACAAGTCACGTCCTTGGCGAGGTCGAGGCCGACCAGACCGGACCAGTCACGGGCCTTCTTGACCAGCGCCTCGATGTCGAAAACACCGTCGGGATTATGGGCAATGGCCACATTCGGGGCGCCCAGCTGGCGAATCGCGCGGGTCAGGCGGCGGGTATCGATGCCACCCACACCGATCCGGTTACGCTTCTCGAGCCAGTCCACGAGGTTCGAGGTCGCACGCCAGCTTGACGGCTCCGTCGGGTCCCATTTCACGACCATGCCGGCGGCAACCGGATCCTGGGTCTCGTCATCTTCCGCGTTCACACCGACATTGCCGATATGCGGGAAGGTGAAGGTAACGACCTGACCTGCATAGGACGGATCGGTCATGATCTCCTGATAACCCGTCATGGCGGTGTTGAACACGAGTTCCGCGACGGTTTCACCGGTGGCACCGAAGCCTTTCCCGTAGAACAATTGTCCGTCCGCCAGCGCGATCAGCGCGGTGGGTTTTTCGGATGACTGGTGGTTTGCAGACATGGCGCGACTCCCCGGGGCAAAATCTGCCGGAACCTACGAGCGTAGGCCCCAATGGTCAAGACCTCAAAGAGAAAACATGATATGCATTAAATACAATGGCTTAGCTGTATTGTGCCTTTGTGACGATCGGAGTATCCTGCCCTCTTGAACATGAAGAGGGGTTTTGCCGTGGACATGCGCGCAAAAATTAACGCCGCCTTGAAAGAGGCGATGCGCGACAAGGATCAGGCGCGTCTGTCGACGCTCCGTCTGGTGAATGCGGCCATCAAGGATCGCGAGATCGCGATGCGCGGCACCAGTGAGGAACACGAGATCACCGATGCCGACGTGATGCAGATTCTGGGCAAGATGGTGAAGCAGCGCCATGAAAGCGCGCGGGCCTATGAAGAGGGCGGGCGGCTGGAGCTGGCGGAGCAAGAGCTTTCCGAGATCAAGATCCTCGAGACCTTCCTGCCGCGCCAGCTCAATGATGACGAGGTCAAGGCGGCCATCGATGCGGCAATCGCCGAGATCGAGGCCAGCTCGATCCGTGATATGGGCCGTGTCATGGGCGTGCTGAAGGGCAAATATACCGGCCAGATGGATTTCGCGTCTGTCGGTCCGCGCGTGAAGGACCGGCTCTCGGCCTGACAGGCGTATGGGGCGGATGGAGATGGCGGCTTTTGCCGCCATTTTTTATGCGTATCACGCCGTATCCGGCACAAATCTGCCTAATCTTCAGGTTGTGTCGGAACCCATCTTTAATCCCTTCATTGGCATTCTTTAGTGACGTGTAAGAAAGGGTTGAAGGATGGATATGATTTCGGTTTTAAATGCCCGCGCAGCGCAGGTGGCTCTGGCGGCCCGCAAGGGCCTGCGTAAAGAACGCGACCTGCGGGGCATGTCGCGCGATATGTTTGACCAGTTGACGATTGGCGAACTGGAAGAGCTCGCGCATTCCGTGCTCCCGCATATGCTCGGCGGACATTGAGCGGCAGGCCGATCCCCGCCACCTTGCGAAGCCGTGACTTGCATTTGAAGCCCATGATCTTCACACCCCTTCCCCGTTAACTCAGCGGAAGGGGTCGTATGTCTGGCATGATACAGTGGAAGCCGATTGTGGGGGTTATGATGCTTGGCGCAGTGGCAGCCTGCACCAATCCGACGGGGCAGGTGCAGTCGGCCATGCCGGATCGCGAGATCCTGTCCTTCTCGAGCCAGAGCGGTGGCAAACTTGCCTATGCCTGCAGCAAGGGAGCGGACGAGCGGGAGACACGTGCCCGTGCACAGAAGGCCCATCAGGCCTATGAACACGAGATCGCTTCCTATGGTCCGGTCTTTGCCAAGACGCTGATCTCAGTGCTCAAGGCAGGTGTATCGAGCGGTGGATCGCTCGAAGCCAGCGTGAACCGCAAATCCGACGAATGGGCACGCTCTGCGGCGCTGACAGTCGAGCGCCAATACCGCTGTCTGCCAATTGGCCCTGCCTGAGTGGAGGCTAGAGCCGCGTCTCGAAACAATCCGCAGGCGGCGGTGAGGGCAGCGTCCATTCAGGGCTCATCTGCGCGTGAACCCAGACGGGCATCGCCTCCCTGCGGCCTGCCAGAAGGGTCCAGAGGATCGTTGCGATGAACAGCAGGAAAGACGCGAAGGACAGGAAGGTGCCTAGAGAGGAAAGCTGGTTGAGCAGAGCGAATTGCTGCGGATAGTCCAGTATCCGGCGCGGCATGCCTTCCTGCCCGAGAATCTGCTGCGGGAAGAAGGTCAGGTTGGTGCCAAGGAACATCAGCCAGAAATGCAGCTGTCCCATCCATTCGGGATAGGCGCGCCCCGTCATCTTGCCGATCCAGAAATAGATCCCCGCAAAGAGGGCGAAGATCGCACCGAGGCTCATGACATAATGCGAATGTGCCACCACGAAATAGGTGCTGGCATGGTCGATATCGAGCGGCGCGCCGCTTAGCAGCAACCCGCTCAGCCCGCCCACGACAAAGAGGAAGATGAAACCGAGAGCCCATAGCAACGGCGTGCGCCACAGGGGCCGCGCCTGCACCAGTGTCATCACCCAGGAGAACAGGATCACCAGCGTGGGAAGCCCCACGATCGTGGCCGCCAGCGTGAAGCCGCTTTCGGATCCCGCCATCAGCCCGCGGGTGAACATGTAATGCGCCCATGTGGCAAAGCCCAGAAGGCCGATCGCCAGCATCGCATAGATCACCGCTTTCTGGGCAAACAGGGGGCGCCCTGCGCAGGTGGTGACGATCTGCGAGACGATCCCGAAGCCCGGCAGGATGATGATATAGATTTGCGGATGGCTGAAGAACCACAGGATCTGGCGGTAAAGTTCGGGGTCGTCACTATGGATGATCCGGCGGTAGGCTGGGTCGAGCATCATGGTGATCGCACCCGCCAGCACCGGTAGCGCGCAGAGCACCATTGCCCCCGTCACAAGGATCGACCATGCGAAGGGCGAGGCGTTGTGCAAGGTGATGCCCGCGCCGCGCATGTTCAGCACGCTCGTGACCATATTGATCGCGGTCAGAATCGTCGAAAGTCCCATGACGAAGAGGGCCGCAATGGCGATAGGAGCAGTATGGGCCGAGAAGAGCGCGCCCACGCCCATCAGGCAGGCCAGCACATAGAGCTGGTAGGCGCTGCGGTTCATCCGCGGGAAGGCCAGCTCGGGTGCGCGCAGATGAAGTGGCAGGATATAGGAGCCGAAGCCCGCAAAAAGTCCGGGGATCGCCACGAAAAACATCATCAGCACCCCGTGCGAGGCGGCCAGCATTTCCCACAAGGCGGTATTGGGCGAACAGGGCGCCGTGCCGGGCCAGAGCCGTGTGCCTTCCGAGCACAGATACTGCACCCCCGGTTCCATCAGCTCGAGCCGCATATAGACCGTGAACAGCACCGAGATCAGCCCGACCACCAGCGCCGTCAGGAGATACAGGATGCCGAGCGTCTTGTGGTCGGAAAACCGCGCCGAGCCGATGGTCGCGGGCTGTGGGCTGGCGGTCTCTTGCGGCATGTCGGGTCTCCTGAAGGGCGGAATCGAGCCCGCAATACAGTCAAACCGCTCGAAAGGAAATGCCCGCCGGACGGGGCGGGCATCGGAAGGCGGGTTCGGGTCGCGCTTATTTCGCGACCGATTCCAGATAGACGGCGATATCGGCCTGACCGCTTTTGGCTTTGTAGGTCATTCCCGAGCGCGCCGAGCTGTCGCCGGTTTTCTCGCGCAGCCAGCCGGTCGGGTCGGTGATATAGGCTTCAAGCTCGGCCTTGGTCCAGACCAGACCCTGATCACCCAGAGATTTCAGCCCGTCCTTGTAGCGGAACCCTGCGAGGCTGCCGACCTTGCGCCCGATCACGCCATAGAGATTGGGGCCGACCTTTCCGCCTTTGACGATCGCCGATCCGTCGGGGGCGGTGATCGCATGGCAGGAGCGGCAGGTGCGGAAATCACTCTCGCCCTTCGCGGCATCCTGCGCGAAAACGGGGGTGGCGCAGGCCAGAGTTGTACCGATGGCGGCGAGTGTGGCATAACGGCTGATCTTCATCGCAAGGGTCCTTAGGTCAGTCCTCTGGCCGGTAGGCGGGCCACCGGACATGGTCGGTATGATAACACAATCAGTCCCGATATAGGTATTCACTTAGCGGGCATCAATTTCGCTAGGGTCGAAGATCTCGGGGAAATGCTCCATAAGGGCGGCGTCGATATCGCCAAGTTCCACCGGCAGGCCCAGATCGACAAGGCTGGTGACCCCGTGATCCTTGATCCCGCAGGGCACGATTCCCGTGAAATGCTCCAGATCCGGTTCGACATTGATCGAGATGCCGTGGAAGCTGACCCATTTGCGCAGCTTCACCCCGATCGCGGCGATCTTGTCCTCGGCCAGCGACCCGTCGATGCCGCGCGGACGGTCGGGGCGCTCGACCCAGACCCCCACACGGCCCTCGCGGATCTCGCCCTTCACGTTGAAATCGGCAAGCGCCGCGATGACCCAGTTCTCGAGCTTCTGCACGAAGCCGCGCACATCGCGGCCACGGCGGTTGAGATCGAGCATCACATAGGCGATGCGCTGGCCCGGCCCGTGATAGGTGTATTGCCCGCCCCGACCGGCCTCATAGACGGGGAAGCGGTCGGGATCGACCAGATCCTCGCGCTGTGCCGAGGTGCCCGCCGTATAGAGGGGCGGATGTTCGAGAAGCCAGATGGCTTCCTCGGCCTCGCCGGCATGAATCGCGGCCACACGGGCTTCCATGAAGGCCAAGGCCTCCTCATAAGCGACGGGCCTGTCTGAATGTATCCACTCTACCATGGCATCCTCCGGAATTTCCCCTGATGTCGCGCTTTCGGGGCAAGGATGCAAGCCCGCAAACCCTTATAAAAAAGGGGGAACGGGCGGAGATCAAAGAAAAAATCATCAAAGTGCATTTTTCCTCTTTTCAACGCCCGCGCCACCCGCTAGATAGCCCTCACCAAGCCAGAGACAGTGCGGTCGTGGCGGAATTGGTAGACGCGCAGCGTTGAGGTCGCTGTGGGGTAACTCCCGTGGAAGTTCGAGTCTTCTCGACCGCACCATTCTCCGGATGGAGAAGCAAAAGCCCCTTCGTGGGGCTTTTTGCTTTTCCGGGTTTCGGTATGTCCAGTCCCGATAGGCGGCCTCGCAACGTAAAAAACGGGGCAAAGAAAAACGCGGCCCGAAGGCCGCGTGATATAGGGTCAGATCGGCGCGCAGGCCTTCTCCATCCAATCCCGCGTCGCGGGCGAGACATGCGGCCCGATCCTCTCCAGACAGTCCGCGTGATAGGCATTGAGCCAGTCGCGCTCGGGCGGGTCCAGCAGATCGACCAGCACGGGACGGGTGTCGATCGGCACCCATGTGAGGGTCTCGAAGGCCAGCATCCGGCGGCTCTCGTCGGCCTCGGGGGATTTTGCGGCCTGAGTGGCCAGAACCAGATTCTCGATCCGGATGCCGAACGCGCCATCGCGGTAATAGCCCGGCTCGTTTGAAAGAATCATGCCCGTTTCAATGGGCAGGGTCGAGGCGCGCGAAATCCGCACCGGCCCCTCATGCACACACAGCGCCGCGCCCACACCATGGCCGGTGCCGTGGTCATAATCCTGACCGGCCTGCCAGAGCGGCATCCGCGCCAGCGCATCCAGATGGCTGCCGGCCACGCCCTCGGGCCATTGCGCCATCGAGAGCGCAATCATGCCTTTGAGCACGCGTGTATAGGGTGCGCGGGCCTCCTCGGGGACCGGACCCACGGCAATGGTGCGTGTGATATCGGTGGTGCCATCCACATATTGCCCGCCCGAATCCACCAGAAGCAACTCGCCCGTATTCACGGGACGGTCCGTCTTTTCGGTCACACGGTAATGGACGATGGCCCCGTCGGGTCCCGCGCCGCAGATCGTATCGAAACTGATCTCGGTCAGGGCATTGGTGGCGCGGCGGGAGTTTTCCAGCGCGGTCACCACGTCGATCTCGGTCAGATTGCCCTTGGGGGCCTCCGCATCGAGCCATGCCAGAAACTCGGCCATTGCACAGGCATCGCGGTGATGGGCGGCTTTCATGCCCGCGATCTCGGCGGCATTCTTGCGCGCTTTGGGCAGAACGCAGGGATCGGAAGCATAATGCGGCGTGGCGCCGGCTTCCGACAGGATCGGTCCGACCGCATAGGGCGCGGTGGCCGGATCAACCAGCACCGATCCCGATTGCGCGCAAAGCGCCGCGCCGAATTGATCGGGTGGGCAGAGCGTTACATCCCGGCCCAGTCCGGCCAGCAGCTCGGGCGAGAATTTGGCAGGCTCGGCAAAGAGATCCACCCTGCCATCCGCTTGCAGGATTGCAAGGCATTGCACCAGCGGATTGCGGGCAATGTCATCACCGCGGATATTGAGGAGCCAGCAGATGGAATCGGGTTGAGTCAGAACGGCCGCCGTGTCGCCGGCATCCTCCAGAGCCGCACCCAAGCGCGCGCGCTTGTCGGCCGAAGATTCGCCCGCAAATTCCGGCGGATGCTGGCGGGCAGGGGCCTGCGGCGGGGCAGGGCGGTCCGTCCAGATCTCGTCGATAGGGTTATCCACAGGCACCAGCGTCACGCGCGTCTTGGCCAGCGCCTTACGGATCGCCTCGATCTCGCTATGGGTATGCAGCCACGGATCAAAGCCGATCTGGCCCTCGGCCAGATGCTCGGCAATCCACGCGCCTGCCTGTGTCTGTGGCCAGTTGACCGGCGTATAAACGGCCAGATCCACCTCGGAACGCACCTGGACACGGTAGCGCCCGTCGATAAACACGCCCGCAATCTCGGGCAGCACCACACAGAAGCCCGCCGAGCCGGTAAAGCCTGTCAGCCAGCCAAGCCGTGCATCGCGATCAGCCACATATTCGCCCTGATGGATATCGGCGCGCGGCACGATGAAGCCCGCAAGTCCGCGTGAGGCCAGCACATCGCGCAGGGCCGCCAGACGGGGTGCCCCTGTTTCGGGGTTCGTCTTGACCGTGAAATCCTGAAACATCAGCCGACCTTCCGCATGCCCAGAACACGCGCGCGCTTGCGCGGATCGGCGTCAAAGAGGCCCGCCAGCTGTTCGGTCATGGCGCCGGCCAGTTCCTCGGCATCTGAGATCTTGACGGCGCGGTTGTAATATTTGGTCACGTCATGGCCGATCCCGATGGCCAGCAGCTCGACCGCGCGGCGTTTCTCGATCATGGCGATCACATCATGCAGATGCTTGTCGAGAAAATTGGCAGGGTTCACCGAGAGCGTGGAATCATCCACTGGCGCCCCATCCGAAATCACCATCAGGATCTTGCGCGCCTCGGAGCGTTTGGCGATGCGCTTATGCGCCCATTCGAGCGCCTCGCCATCGATATTCTCCTTCAGCAGACCCTCTTTCATCATCAGACCCAGATTGGGCCGCGCACGGCGCCACGGCGTGTCGGCGCGTTTGTAGATGATATGGCGCAGGTCGTTCAGACGGCCCGGTTGCTGCGGACGGCCCGCATTGAGCCACTCCTCGCGGCTCTGGCCGCCTTTCCACGCCCGCGTGGTAAAGCCTAAGATCTCCACCTTCACATTGCAGCGCTCCAGCGTGCGCGCCAGAACATCGGCACAGATCGCGGCAATCGAGATCGGGCGCCCGCGCATGGAGCCCGAATTATCCAGCAGGAGCGTCACCACCGTGTCGCGGAATTCGGTGTCATGCTCGATCTTGAAGGACAAAGGCGTGGTCGGGTTGGCCACGACGCGCGCAAGACGGCCCGCATCGAGCATGCCTTCCTCGCGGTCGAATTCCCACGAGCGGTTCTGCTGGGCCTGCAGACGGCGCTGCAGCTTGTTGGCCAGCCGCGAGACGGCACCTTTGAGCGGTTCCAGCTGCTGGTCCAGATAGGCGCGCAGGCGTTCCAATTCGGCCACTTCTGCCAGATCCTCGGCCATGATCTCTTCGTCGAACTCGGTGCGGAAGACCGTATAATTCGGGTCAGCATCGGAGGCGGCAGGGGGTGGTGGAGGCTCAAGGGCGGCGTCGGGGTCGGGCATTTCGACCTCTTCGCCATCGGCAGGGTCGGCCAGTTCCTCGGTCGACGTTGCGGCCTGCTGCTGGTCCTGCGTTTCTTCCTGCGCACGCTCGGGAGAGGCGTCAGCATCTTCCTGATCCTGCTGCTCCTGTTCTTCCATCTCGCCGCGATCATTCTCGGGGGCGGCCTCCTCGGCATCATCCCCGTCATCGCCCATCTCGTCATCCGGGTCATCGCCCAGCTGGTCGCCATAGCCCAGATCCGAGATCAGCTGACGCGAGAATTTAGCGAATGCCGTCTGGTCGGCCAGCACATCCTGCAGCTTGTCGAGATTGATCCCCTGTTGCTCCATGAAGGGTTTCCACAGGTCGAGGATATTCGAGGCGCCGGGGGGAAGGGGGCGTCCCGTGGCCATCTCGCGGATCATATAGCCCGCGGCCACATGCAAGGGCGCTTCGGACTGGTTGCGAATCTGGTTATAGCCCTTGCGCAGCGCCTCATGCGAGATCTTGACGTCGATATTGGAGAGCGTGCCCGGCATGTCGCGCGCGCCCAAGGCCTCGCAGCGGGCAAATTCCATCTCTTCATACAGCGCCGCGGCCATATCGCCCGAGGGGCGGTAGCGCCCGTGGGTGCCCGCATCGTGATGGCGCAGACGCAGCGCCAGCTGGTCGGCGGTGCCGCGGGCCAGCAGGACCTCGTCGCGCGTCATCCTGCGCGAGACCTGCGGCAGGCGCATCGTATCGCCCGTCGAGCCGGAAGGGTCGACCGTGTAGCTGACCGTCAACTCAGGGCGGTCGGCCATGGTTTTGGTCGCCTCGGCGAGGGCTTTCTTGAACGGATCGGCGGGGTTGTCGATTGGCTTGCTCATGCCCAAGATAAAGCACCACGTCTGGCCCTTCGCAAGAGGAGAAGCGCGGCCTGTGTGCCGCAGGTCGGATGGGCAGGTGCCAGGCCTGCGCAAGCTTCGTGCGGCTCTGCACCGAACTGGGGGTTGCCGCCACATTTCTGCACGTTAACTTGGCCAGCAACGGGGGCGGATATGCCCCGGCATATATAGGAGATACCAATGGCAGATCCGTTGAAAATCGGCGTTATCGTCGGCACCACCCGCGAAGGCCGCTTTGCAGATGTCGTGACCGAATGGTTCATGGACAAAACCGCCAACCGCCAGGCGTTCCAGTTTGAGCTGATCGATCTGCGCGATCATGTGCTGCCGCATTTCGAGGAATCGATGGCGCCGGCCTATTCCGAGCCCGAAGGGGGCGCGAAGGGTAAATGGAACGATCTTCTGAAGGGCTATGACGGGTTCATCGTGGTCACGCCCGAATATAACCACTCGATCCCGGGTGTTCTGAAAAACGCCTTCGATTACGCCTATACCGGCTGGCGCCGCAAGCCGCTGGGGATCGTGGGCTACGGTCCGTCGGGGGCGATGCGCGCCGCCGAGCATCTGCGTGTGATCGCGATCAATTTCGGCATGGTGCCGGTGCGCGGCGCGGTCCATATCGCGGGGGCGGATTTCTTTGCCAATATGACCGAGCGGGACGCCAAAGCCTTCCCCGATCATATCGACCCCACGCTGGACGAGCTGCTGGGCGATATGGAGTTCTGGGGCAACCTGACGAAGCCCGCGCTTCAGGGCTGAGGCCGAGCGCCGCAGTCAACGGGAAAGGGTCCGGTGCTTCCGGACCCTTTTTCAATGCGCGTTAGCGTCCGGGCAGGCGACGTTCCAGCACAAGGATCTCGTCACATTGCTCGACCTTGCGGGGCTTGTAGCTTTTCTGCGGGATCAGCATCGCATGCATCGAGGGCACATGCGGACCGCGATAGCCATTCATGGCTTCGGAGGCCAGATTGGCATCGGTAAACCGATCGTTTTCGAGATAGAGTGTCTGGCATTCGCGCAGAACATCGCGGGCCGCATATTGTGGCTCGCAGGCGGCCAGAAGACCGGCGATAGAGAGACTGAGGGCAAGGCGCATGTAAATCATCATGCGCAGAGCTTCGCCGGTTTTGCTTTCCAAACCGTAAAAAAAGCCGGAGCAGAGGCTCCGGCTTTCCAGATTTTCAGGCCCTGTGAGGGCCGCGCTCAAGGCGATCAGATCGCGATCGAGGCCGCGCTCTCGGGCAGTTCCTCATCGAACAGGCGCTGGTAGAACTCGGCCACGGTCTGGCGCTCGAGTTCGTCGCATTTATTGAGGAAGGTCAGGCGGAACGCATAGCCCACGTCGTTGAAGATGCGCGCATTCTGCGCCCATGCGATGACGGTCCGCGGGCTCATGACGGTGGACAGGTCGCCATTCATGAAGGCCGTGCGGGTGAGGTCGGCCACATGCACCATCTGGCTGATGGTCTTGCGGCCTGCCTCGTTGTTGTAATTGGGGTTCTTCGACAGAACGATCGCGGCCTCGGCATCGTGGCTGAGATAGTTCAGCGTGGCCACCAGCGACCAGCGGTCCATCTGGCCCTGGTTGATCTGCTGGGTGCCGTGATAGAGGCCGGTCGTGTCGCCCAGACCCACGGTATTCGCGGTGGCGAAGAGGCGGAAATAGGGATTCGGCGTGATTACCTCGTTCTGGTCCAGCAGGGTCAGCTTGCCCTCTGCTTCCAGAATACGCTGGATCACGAACATCACATCGGCGCGGCCTGCATCATATTCGTCGAAAATGATCGCGGTCGGATTGCGCAGCGACCACGGCAGGATGCCCTCGTGGAACACGGTAACCTGCTTGCCATCCACCAGCTTGATCGCATCTTTCCCGATCAGGTCGATCCGGCTGACATGGCTGTCGAGGTTGACCCGCACACAGGGCCAGTTCAGCCGCGCGGCGATCTGCTCGATATGGGTGGATTTTCCCGTGCCGTGATAGCCTTGAATCATGACGCGGCGGTTATAGGCAAAGCCTGCCAACACGGCCAGCGTGGTATCGCGGTCGAATTTGTAGGTCGGGTCGATTTCCGGCACGCGGTCGGTGCGCTCGGCAAATCCCTTGACCTTCATATCGCTGTCAATTCCGAAGACCTCGCGGACATCGATCTCTTCGGTGGGTTTTGCATTCATATCGAGCATTTCGGGCACCTTTCTTTTGGTCGCCGCTGTCTTGCTGCTTTGCGGCGCACAGCATGTCAGATCGAGTTGTGGAACATATCGCGGGGCGCTGCAAGGGCAAGGATGAATTGTGGACCCGCATACGGGTTTAGCGCGTTGCGCCTGCGCGGGTGAGACCATACTCTGATGGTTTGAGGCCCGCATGGCGGATAATGAGAGTGGAGAGACATATGAGCGGCCTTCTGGCGCTTCTGGATGATGTGGCGGGTATCGCCAAGGTGGCGGCGGCCTCCGTCGATGACGTGGCCGCTCAGGCAACCAAGGCGGGTGCGAAAGCCGCAGGCGCGCTGATCGATGATGCGGCGGTGACGCCGAAATATGTCCATGGCTTCGCGCCTGCGCGGGAATTGCCGATCGTGGGCAAGATCGCGCTCGGGTCGATCCGCAACAAGCTTCTGATCCTGCTGCCTCTGGCGCTGATCCTGTCGAGCTTCGCGCCTTGGGCGATCACGCCGCTTCTGATGCTGGGGGGGGCCTATCTGTGCTTCGAGGGTGCGGAAAAGATCTGGCATCTGTTCCACCCCTCCGAGGATCACGGCTCCGAGGAGACAGCAGGTGGCAAACAGAACAGCGCCCATCTCGAGGAGAAAAAGGTGAAAGGCGCGGTGAAAACCGATTTCATCCTCTCCGCCGAGATTATGACCATCGCGCTTTCGGCGCTGCCTGAGGGCGATCCGATCTGGATGGAGGCGATCACGCTGGCGCTTGTGGCGGTGGGGATCACGGCGCTTGTCTATGGCGGCGTCGCGATCATCGTGAAGGCCGATGATGTGGGGCTCTGGCTTGCCGAAAACGCGAAACTCTCGGGCACCCGTGCCTTTGGCCGCGGTATCCTTCATTTCATGCCGGTGTTCATGAAGGCATTGCTGATCGTGGGCACGGCGGCGATGATCTGGGTTGGCGGCAATATCCTGTTGCACGGGATCGCCGAGCTGGGCTTCCCGGCCCCCTATGACTGGATCCACCATCAGGCCGAGACGGTGTCCGAACATGTGGGCGAGAGCCTGAAAGGCCTGGTGTCCTGGGCGGTGACCGCCTTCTTCGACGGTATCTTCGGTCTGGTCTTCGGGCTGGTGCTGATGATCCCGCTGGCGACCTTCGTCATCAAGCCGGTCTTTGGCCTCTTCTCGAAGAAGGGCGCCGCATGAGCGACCGGCTGCGTCCGCACCATGTGGCGGTGATCGCCTCGGACTATCCGCGTTCCAAGCACTTCTATACGGAAGTGCTTGGAATGTCCGTCATCGCCGAGACCTATCGCGAGGCGCGCCAAAGCTGGAAGCTTGATCTTGCTATGGAAGGGGGCGTGCAGATCGAGCTGTTTACCTTCCCGAATGCTCCTGCGCGTCCCACGCGCCCCGAGGCGCAGGGTCTGCGCCATCTGGCCTTTGCCGTCGATGATCTGGATGCGTGGTGTGCCCGCCTTCAGGAGCACGGGGTCGAGGTCGAACCCGTCCGTGTAGACGAGTTCACCAATGCGCGCTTCACCTTCTTCCAGGACCCCGACGGGCTGCCATTGGAGCTTTACGAGAGCTCTTGACGCATGAGGTCTTTGCACAGGTTTCGGGTCGGCCAGCTGCGGGCATAGGGGCTAGGATCTTCGTGTCATATCCACGGAGACCCCGATGCCTTTCCAGATCCATGCCCTTCCCGTCGAACCCTTTGTCGAACTGTTCCAGCTGACCGATGAGGCGCTTGCCGCGCGCCGGATCTGCCGGATGCGGGTGACCGAGCGCGACGCCCTCCCGTGCCGTGTCAGCCTTGAGGATGCGCGGGCAGGCGAGACGGTCCTTTTGCTCAATTACGAACATCAACCGGCCCAGACCCCTTATCGCGCTTCTCACGCGATCTTCGTGCGTGAGGGCGTGGCGCGTGCCCAGCCGCAGGTGGGGGAGGTGCCACAGGCGCTGCGCCACCGGCTGATTTCCATCCGGCCCTTCGATCATGGTGATATGATGCTGGAGCCCGATCTGGTTTCAGGCGCTGATCTTCATACGGCTCTTGCAGGGATCTTTGCGGGCAATGATGCTGTCGCCTATGTCCATCTGCATTACGCCAAGGCGGGGTGTTTTGCGGCGCAGGCCCGCCCCGTCTGACATGTCGGGCATAGAAAAAGGAAGGCCTTCGCCTCCCTTTATGTGGTGGTGTGTCCTGATCGGCGTGGCTCAGCCGTGGCTGGCCAGCAATTCGCGCAGCTGCGAGGGGAAGAGCTGCAAAATCAGCGTCTCGGTCATCGCCTCGCCTTTGTTGTCCACATAGACGCGCAGGTCGATCGGATCGTTATTATCCGCCGCGATAGCCGAGAAATCGAGATCGAAGATCGCGCGCCAATAATCGGCACCCACCACGGGGAAGGCGGTCTGCATCGAGATCTCGCCCGCCGAGGTGGTGACATTGGGTTCCAGCCCGTCGGCGCGGCTCAGCCCCTGCAGGCCGGTGCTGTCCAGATCGCAGACGATCTTCACCGTGTTGGCGGGGCGGTCCTGTCCGGGCACACCACCAGTGCCGATCCGGATCGCAGTGAACTGCGCCTTCTCGCGCGGCACCGGCACATCCTTCACCCAGCTCAGCGTGTAATTCACGTTGAACTCGGTGCCGGTGGTGGCTGCGTCCGAGGGGGTCCAGAAGGCCACGATATTATCCATGGTCTCGTCATCGGTCGGGATCTCGATGAGGGTCACAGCCCCTTCGCCCCAACCCTCTTTCGGCTCGATCCATGCGGTGGCCCGTTTCTCGTAGAAAACACCATCATCCTGATATTGCGCGAAATCGCGTTCGCGCTGTGCAAGGCCGAAGCCTTTGACATTGGGCGAATGGAAGCTGTTGGCCATCACGCGCGGCGGGTTGTTCAGCGGTCGCCAGATCTTCTCGCCGCTGCCGGTATGGATTTCCAGCCCGTCGCTGTCATGCACCTCGGGGCGCCAGTCGGGGGACACCTGACGGTCATGTTTGCCAAACCAGTACATCGAGGTCAGCGGCGCGATCCCGAGCCGGTTCACATCGCCGCGCAGGAAGATATCGGCCGAGACATCCTGCACGACCCCGCCGCCCAGACGCGAGACGATCCGGTAGGCACCGGTCGCACGCAGGCTTTCGAGAAGCGCATAGGTGACAAAGCTGCCATCTTCCGGCTCTTCGAGCCAGAACCGGGTGAAACGGGGGAATTCCTCGGGGCCCTGGGCCACCGCCGTATCGAGCGCAAGGCCCCGCACGGACAGGCCGAACTGTCCCGAGTAGCCCGCCGTGCGCCAGTAGGAGGCCCCAAGGAAGGCCATCCAGTCGGCATTATGTTTGCGGTCCTGCACCGAGAAGCCCGCAAAGCCTTCGGTGTTATGCAGGTTCTGCGCAGGGCTGTCTTGGGGAATGGTGAAGTAGTCTTTGGAGAACGGCACCTCGCGTGCCATGTTGCCGTTCACCGAATAGATGTGGACCGGATCGGGGAAATACTTGCCGGGGAAGAAGAAATGCACGGGGTAATCATCGCCATTGCCCCAGAGCGCATGATCCTTGCGGAACTTGATCTTGCCATGCGCGTCATAATCGATGGCTTGGATGATCTCGGGGTCGGCCACCTTCATCGCGTTATAGGGCCCTTTGGAGAGGTCGCGGGCCATGTCGCGCAGCATGTCATAGGAGAAGGGCTCGGCTTGACCGAGCGCCATGCCGTGGGCAATTTCGTCGCTCTGGGCGCGCGCCAGCTCGGGCAGAAGGAAAAAGGCGCCGGTCCCGAGGGCGGAGGCGAGGACCTGACGGCGGGAGGGGTGAGAATATGTCATCAAATGCTCCGGATATCGTGCTCAGCCCGATAAGTGCGGCGATTTCGGCAAAGCGCAACAGAAGATCCTGTGAATGGGCAGGAACATGCTGGATTTCACGGGGATTCTAGCTCCGCGTTGCTGTTCCACCACCTGTTTTGCCGCGCAGAATGGCAGCAAGGGCGGCCTCGGCGCGGGTAAAGGGACGTTCGCGGTGACGCAGGAGCGAAAAGGGGCGTGGGGCCAGATCGAGCGCCACGCAGTCAAGCCGTCCTGCCGCCACCGAAGAGGCTACCACCATCTCGGAGAGGATACTCGCGCCAGCATCCGCCTCGACCGCTGCCCGCACGGCCTCGTTGGAGGGCAGCTCCAGCGAGGGGCTCAGATCGGCGGGGGCGATGTTCTGGCTCTCGAGCCAGCGGTCGAAGATGGCGCGTGTGCCGGAGCCGTGCTCGCGCAGCACCCAGTCCTGCGTCCGCGGGTCCAGAGGTTGGCCCGCTTGCGCCTTGGCGCGCACCAGCATCATCCGGTCGCGCACCAGCGGCTCGACGAGAAGCAGATCGTCATGGCACGCGTCCTCGATCACCGCCAGATCCGCCTCGAGATCGCGCACGGCCCGCGCCGCGGTCTCGGAATTGCTCAGCCGGATATCGAGCGTGATCCCCGGATAGGCCTGCCGGTAGCGTGCCAGCAGCGGCGGCAGCCAGTATGTGCCCGCTGTCTGGCTGGCGATGAGCCGCAGATGGCCTTGCGCAAGCCCCGCCAGATCCTCCAGCACCCGCTCGGTCCGGGCGGCATGAGCCAGCAGCCTGCGGGCCTCGGGCAGGAAATGGCGTCCGGCATCGCTGAGCACAATGCGCCGCCCAATCCTGTCGAAGAGCCTCACCGCATGGCGGGTTTCGAGCGCCGAGATCGCCGAACTGGTGGCGCTCGGGGTCAAGTTGAGCGCCTCTGCCGCACGGGTGATATGCTCGCGTTCGGCCACCGCCAGAAAGATCCGAAGCTGGTCGAGGGTCATGGCGCATGCCTTTCTGTCACTGGATGAGCGTTATCAATAACAGGCTGACGCCCGAGATGAAGAGCCATGCGGCGCCCCCCAGCAGCGCGGGGCGGGGACCGGCTGCCGCCAGTTTGCGCAGATCGGTCGAAAGTCCCATTCCTGCTAGGGCGATGGTCAGCAGGATCTGGTCGATCGTTTTGCTGGCTTCGACGGCGGGCAGGGGCAGCCAGCCAGTGGAAGAAATGGCGACCATCGCTACAAAGCCCATAACGAACCACGGCACCGGAGCGCCTGCGGGGGTGGTTGTCTGCCCGGTATTTCTGTTTCTCGTGCCGATCCCGAGGAGAAGCACCATCGGCGCCAGCATCATGACGCGGGTCAGCTTGGAAATAGTCCCGAAATGCCCTGCTGTATCGCCCCCCTGAAAGCTTGCCGCCACGACCTGCGCGACCTCATGGATGGAGGCGCCTGTCCACATGCCGAAGGCTTTGGGTCCGAGGGGTGTAAGCGGGGCGAGCAGCGGCATGAGCAGCATCGAGGCCGAGCCGAAGACCGTCACGCAGGCGATGGCATAGGCCACATCCTCCTCGCGCGCGCGGGTGACAGTATTGACGGCAATCACCGCCGAAGCCCCGCAGATCGACGTGCCAGCTGCGATAAGATCGGTGAGCCCGCGCGGGACGCCCATCACTCGCCCGAGCCAGCGTGTGAAGAAAAAGGTCGCAAGCAATGTGAGGAGGATGGTTGCGAGCCCGCCGGCCCCTATCTCGGCCACCTGTCCGAAGGTCAGCTGCAGGCCCAGAAGCACGATGCCCGCGCGCAGGATATAGCGTAGGCTGAACCCGATGCCTTCCGCGCAGGAGGGAGAGAGCGGGCGCAGCGTATTGAAGGCCATGCCCAGCATGATGGCAAGGATCAGGGGCGAGAAGGCCGAGAGGGCGGGCAGCGTGTGGAGCCCGAACGCCACTGCGGCAACAGCGACACAGAGGGCAAGGCCCGGTATAAGGGTGGGGCGGTTCTGCGCGATCATGGGGCATCCTCCGTCTGGGATGCCCTGATCATGGGGGAGACTGGCTTATCGGTCCAATTGAATGATCCGGATGTTTTGTTCGATCGGGTCGAACAGGGGCGCTGCCCCTCTGGCCCGTTCCGGGCCATTCACCCCGGGATATTTAGGGACGCTGGAAGATCAGAGGATTTCCAGCACCTGTTCGGGCGGGCGGCCGAGGCGCGCGGATTGACCGGTGATCAGGATCGGGCGCTCGATGAGTTTCGGGTTTTCGGCAAGCGTGGCGAGGATCGTGTCGTGATCCGCGTCGCGTTCGATCAGGCCCTTCGCGTCTTTCCAGCGGACAAGGGTGTCTGCGCTCTGGCCGAGCTTGGAGATGACGGCCTCCAATTCGGTGCGGCTGGGAGCATCTGTCAGGTAGAGACGGATCTCGGGGCTATGGCCCCGCGCCTGCAGCAGCGCGAGGGTCTCGCGGGATTTGGAGCAGCGCGGATTGTGCCAGAGTGTCAGAGCCATGCGTCGCGCCCCTTGCCGGTGGCGTCCGCGATATTGGCATAGCCGTCGCGTTCGAGAAGTGTGTCGAGACCGCGGGCGATCCGGTCCGCGAGCGAGAGCCCGTGATAGACGAGCGCCGAGTAGAGCTGCACCGCGGAGGCACCTGCGAGGATCTTCTGATAGGCGTCCTCGGCGGAGGAAATGCCGCCCACGCCGATCAGCGGGATCTGCCCATCGGTCGCCTGCGAGAGTTTCGCCAGCACGCGGGTGGATGTCTCGAAGAGAGGCGCACCGGACATGCCGCCCTTTTCCGGTGCATAGGGGCTTTGCAGCCCCTCACGCGAGAGGGTGGTGTTGGTGGCGATGATCGCGTCGATACCGGTGGTTCTGGCGACCTGTGCGATATCGTCAATCTCGGCATCCGTCAGATCGGGGGCGATCTTGAGGAAGACGGGGATCGGGCGGGTCAGCGTGTTGCGGGTCGCGATCACCCCCGAAAGGAGCGCCGTCAGGGCCTCGGCGCCCTGCAGGTCGCGCAGCTTCTCAGTATTGGGCGAGGAGACATTGACGGTGGCGAAATCGAGCCAGGGGCCTGCATGGGCCAGCACCTTGGCGAAATCGGCGGCGCGGTCCTCGCTATCCTTGTTGGCGCCCAGATTGAGGCCCACCGGAATGCCCGTGGGGCGGGCGGCAAGGCGGTGCGAGATGGGTTCCATGCCTTCGTTGTTGAAGCCGAAACGGTTGATGACCGCGCGGTCCTCGGTCAGGCGGAAGAGGCGGGGCTTGGGGTTTCCGGGCTGGGCGCGGGGCGTGGCAGCGCCCACCTCGATGAAGCCGAAGCCCGCCCGCATGAGGGGGGCCACGGCCTCGGCATTCTTGTCGAAACCTGCGGCAAGCCCCACCGGATTGGGAAGATCGAGACCCGCCACCTGCGTGGCAACGCGCGGACTGGTCCAGACGCCTTTCATCGGCACGAGGCCGGCGGCGAGGGCCTTGATCGAGAGGCCATGGGCGGTTTCGGGGTTCAACTGGTGCAGCGCGCGCAGGCCGAGGCTCTCGATCAAGGGCATTTACAGGGTCTCCGGAAAGATATGGCCCTCGGGGCCTTGGGGCAGGGGCATATGGGCGATCACATCCGCCATGGTCATATCGCGGTAAAGATGCGGGAAGAGCGCCCCGCCACGCGAGACCTCCCATCGGAGGGCGTTACCGAGAGTGTCGGCCTCAAGGCTGACCAGCACCAGATCACCGGCTTGGGCGAAATGCTTGGCAGCGGTCTCGCGCACCTGCTCGGCGGTCGAGATATGGATATAGCCGTCGGCGAGATCGATGGGCGCGCCCGAGGTCGATCCCTGCGATTGGAGAGCCTGCCATTCGGCGGGGCGGAAGATCTTGTATATAAGCATGGGTTTCACATGCCCAATGGCGCGGAAATAATCAATCTCTTTCACGAAAGCGGCGAAAATCGGCTTCACCTCGGGGCAATGTCACACAGAGTTTTGACAGTCCGGTCAAATTTGCGAGACTGGCGATGACCTGAGTGGAGGATTTTGATGTCTACAGGATTTCTGAAAACGCGCGTGGCGGGAATTGCGCTGATGGCGGGGCTTACGGCCGCAGGTGCTGCCCATGCCGATTATACGCTGACCATTCTGCACACGAATGATTTCCATGCACGCTTCGAACCGATCAACAAATATGATTCGACCTGTTCCACCGAGGATAATGACGCGGGGGAGTGCTTTGGCGGCACCGCGCGTCAGGTGACGGCGATCAGGGAGGCGCGTGCCAAGGCCGAGAACTCGATCCTCGTGGATGCGGGCGACCAGTTCCAGGGCACGCTGTTCTATACCTATTACAAGGGCAAGGCGTCGGCCGAGTTCATGGATATGATGGGCTATCAGGCGATGGTCGTGGGCAATCACGAGTTCGATGACGGGCCGGAGGTGCTGGGCAAATATATCGACGCGCTCGATTTTCCGATGCTGATGGCCAATGGCGATGTGTCGAAAGAGCCCGCGCTCGATGGCAAGATCAAGAAATCGGTGGTGCTTGAGGTGGGCGGGCAGAAGATCGGCCTGATCGGGACTACCGCGCAGGATAACGCGATCCTGTCGAGCCCGGGCAAGAACATCACCTTCTCGGAGCCGGTGCCTGTCATCAAGGAAGAGGTGGAAAAGCTCAAGGCCGAAGGCGTGGACAAGATCATCCTGCTGTCGCATTCGGGCTATTATGTGGATCAGGAAACCGCCAAGGCGGTGCCGGATTTGGATGTGATCGTGGGCGGCCATACCCATACGCTTCTGGGCGATATGGAGGGGGCAGAGGGGCCCTATCCGACCATGGTTGGCAAGACGGCGATTGTCACGGCCTCGGCGCATAGCAAATATCTGGGCGATCTTACGGTCACCTTCGATGATGCCGGTGTGGTCAAATCGACCGAAGGTCAGCCGATCCTGCTCGATGCCTCGGTCGCCGAAGACCCTGAGGCCAAGGCGCGTCTGACCGAGCTTGCCAAACCGCTCGAGGAGATCCGCCAGAAGGTGGTGGCGCAATCCACCGATGCCATTGACGGCTCGCGCGATGTCTGCCGCCTGAAGGAATGCCCGATGGGCGATCTGATGACCGATGCGATGATTGACCGTGTGAAGGATCAGGGCATCACCATCGCGATCACCAATGGGGGGGGGCTCCGGGCCTCGTTGCCGGCGGGGGATGTAACGATGGGCGATGTGCTGACGGTATTGCCGTTCCAGAATACGCTTGCCACATTTGACGCGAAAGGCTCGGTCATCGTGGCCGCGCTGGAAAATGGCGCGAGCCAGATGGAGGAGGTCGCAGGGCGCTTCTCGCAGGTGGGCGGGCTGAAATATACCGTGACGCCGTCGGCCGAGGCCGGATCGCGTATCTCGGATGTGATGGTCATGAAGGATGGAGACTGGGCGCCGATCGACCCCGAGGCCACCTATGGCGTAGTGACCAACAACTATGTCCGCGCGGGCGGTGATGGCTATGCCATGTTCGGGACCGATGCGACCAATGTCTACGACTATGGCCCCGATCTGGCAGATGTGCTGGCCGAATACATGGCTGCAAACGGGCCGGTGAAACCCTATACCGATGGCCGTATCACGGTTGCCGAGTGACATAACGGGGGGCAGGTGACTGCCCCCTTTTATATTGCAGGAGGTTTCCTTGGTTCCGAAAATACCGATGCCCGAACCCGTCGCCCTGTTGCACAGACTGTTCAACGCCGCCGTCGCCGCCGCCGATCCGATGATCTGCGTGCCCGAAGCGCTGGGCCCCAAACCCGACGGCCGCGTGGTGATCGTGGGGGCGGGGAAGGCCTCGGCGCGGATGGCCGAAGCGGTGGAATCGGTCTGGGGGCCCTGTGAGGGGCTGGTGATCACCCGTTACGGCTATGGCCGCCCGACCAAGGGGATCGAGATCGTCGAGGCTGCGCATCCGGTTCCCGATCAGGCGGGCGTCGAGGCCACGCGCCGGATGCTGGATCTGCTGGAGGGGCTGGGCGAGGATGATACGGTCATCGCGCTCATCTCGGGCGGTGGGTCGGCGCTTTTATGTGCGCCTGCGGGGGAGATTACTCTGGCCGAGAAACAGGCCGTGAACCGGGCCTTGCTGGAATCGGGTGCCACGATCGACCGGATGAATGTGCTGCGCAAACACCTGAGCCGCGTGAAGGGCGGGCAGCTGGCGGCTGCGGCCTATCCGGCCCGGATGCGCACGCTGATGATCTCGGATGTGCCCGGAGATGATCCGGCCTTCATCGCCTCGGGGCCGACCGTGGGCGATGCCACGACCTCCGCCGATGCACGCGCGATTGCCGATATGTTCAAGCTGGATCTGCCCGCATCTGTGCGGGCGGTGCTGGACGGGCCCACCGGTGTGGTGGCTCCGGGCGATCCGCGCCTTTCGCGTGCCACGACCGAGATTATCGCCGCGCCTAGCGTTTCGCTCGAGGCCGCGGCCGAGCTTGCGCAAGCCGAAGGGATCGGTGTCGAGATCCTGGGCGATGCGCTCGAAGGCGAGGCCCGCGATCTGGCCGCGAAACAGGCCCGTCTGGCGATGGATCTCTCGGCCAAGGGCACCAAGCCGCTTCTGTTGCTGTCGGGCGGCGAATGCACCGTGACCCAGAGAGGCAAATCGGCCACGGCCAGTGGCGGGCCGAATGCCGAATATATGCTGGGGCTGGCGCTGACGCTTGCGGGCGCACCGCGGATCTGGGCGATGGCCTGCGATACCGATGGGGTGGATGGCTCGGCGGAGGTGGCGGGCGCATGGGTGGGCCCCGGCACGCTGACCCTTGCCCATAGGCTGGGTGTGAGCGCCCCGGAGGCGATGGCCGTGCATGACAGCCACGGGTTCTTCGCCGCTCTTGGGCAGCAGGTCGTGCCGGGCCCGACGCTGACCAATGTAAATGACTTCAGGGCAATCCTTATCCTTTAGCCGGGGATGGAACAGGAGGGCAGGCGGCGGCGTTATCCATGCAAGTTACACAAGTTCTGAAGGAGACAGATATGATCGTCAAACGCGGCTCCGCCCATTGGGAAGGCACCATCAAAGAGGGCAAAGGCACCGTTTCGACGCAGTCGAAAGCCCTCGATGCCCAGCCCTACGGCTTCAACACCCGTTTCGAGGACAAGCCCGGCACCAATCCCGAAGAGCTGATCGGTGCGGCCCATGCGGCCTGTTTCTCGATGGCGCTTTCTGGCCAGCTGACCGGTGCGGAGATTACCGATGCGGTGATCGAGACCACCTCGAAAATCTCGATGGATAAGGAAGGTGACGGCTTTGCCGTGAAATCCTCGGAGCTGACCTGCAAGGTCACCTCGGCGGGCGATGCCGAAAAGATCCGCGCGGCGGCAGAGGCGGCAAAGGCCGGTTGCCCGATTTCGAAACTTTTCAATTGCGAGATCTCTCTGGATCTGACGGTCAACTGATCCGTCCCGCCCGAGAGATGCAGAACGCCCGCCGGATTGGCGGGCGTTTTTCTATGTGTGGATCAGATGGGGGATCAGGCGGGGCGCGGATCCGGCGGTGGCAACGGCCCGCCTCTGGTCAGACCCTGCGCCATCGCCTCGGCCCGCAGGCTGGCGATCCGCTCGATCACATGGCTCTGGGCGGCATCCGCTGTCTCGGCAAACTCGACTCCCGTCAGCACGAAACGCAAGCGCGGGGACTGCGCGGCCAGTGCCTCGAGCCGCTCGATCACCAAAAGGCCATGGGCGTTGATCACATCCTCCAACGGCCCTGCAGCCAGCATCACTGCCTCGGCAGGGGCCGACAGGCGGGGCAGGGCCAGCTCGATGAACTGCAGGATATGCTCGGGGTAATCGGTCAGCTCGAAGACACACAGTTCGGCCCAGCTGGCCTCCTCGGTCTCCGCCAGAGGCTTGCGCAGATCCTCGAGCCAGCAGGCCAGCAGCGCCTCGAGTGTCACGATATCGTCCGGCGCGGTTGCGGCATCGCAGAGGCGAGTGACCAGATCGGGGGGGAGAGGCGTCGTCATTCGCGGTTCTTTCTTTCGGGAACGGCCATTGGCGCGGTGGAGCGCCATATTCGGGCCGACCGTCGGGGGAGGGGCAAGATAACGCAAACGCCCCCGCTGAACGGGGGCGGGCGCGTTATTGCATCAGCTCTTTGGTCGCCGAAAGCGTGACATCGGGATAGTCGCGCACAACGCGGTCGATGTCCCATTGCAGGCGGGTCAGGAAGACCGGATCGCCGTCATTATCGGTGGCCATATGCTGCTTGTTGGCATTGACCAGCTTCTCTGTCGCCTCTTCCTTGCCCAAGACCCAGCGGGCCGAGGTGAATTGCGAGGGCTCGAACCGCACCGGAATGCCGTATTCCAGCTCGATCCGGCTTGCCAGAACCTCGAATTGCAGCGCGCCCACGACGCCCACGATGAAGCCCGAGCCGATCATCGGCTTGAAGACCTTGGCGGCGCCTTCCTCGGCAAACTGCATCAGTGCTTTTTCCAGATGCTTGCCCTTCATCGGGTCGGTCGCCCGCACCGATTGCAGGAGTTCCGGCGCAAAGGAGGGGATGCCGGTGATATGCAGCATCTCGCCCTCGGTCAGCGCATCGCCGATGCGCAGCTGGCCGTGGTTGGGGATGCCGATGATATCGCCACCCCAGGCCTCCTCGGCCAGTTCGCGGTCGGCGGCGAGGAAGAGCACGGGGTTCGAGATCGCCATCGGCTTTTTCGAGCGTACATGGGTCAGTTTCATGCCGCGTTCGAAATGCCCCGAGATCAGCCGCACGAAGGCCACGCGGTCGCGGTGCTTGGGGTCCATATTAGCCTGCACCTTGAACACGAAGCCCTGCACCTTCTTCTCGTCGGGCGCGATCTGGCGTTCGGCGGCATTGGCGAATTGCGGCTCGGGGCCGTAATTGCCGATCCCGTCCATCAGTTCCTTCACGCCGAAGCTGTTGATGGCCGAGCCGAACCAGATCGGGGTCATATGGCCCTCGAGGAAGGACTGGCGGTCGAAGGCCGGCAGCAGCTCGCGCGCCATCTCGATCTCCTCACGCAGCTTGGCCAGCAGATCTGTGGGAATATGGTCGGCCAGTTTCGGGTCGTCGAGCCCGTCCAGCTTGATGGATTCCGCCACCTTGTTCCGGTCCGCTCGGTCCATCAGCTCGAGACGGTCATTGAGCATATCGTAGGCGCCAAGGAAATCGCGGCCAACACCGATCGGCCAGGAGGCCGGTGCCACATCGATGGCGAGGTTTTCCTGGATCTCGTCGATGATCTCGAAGACCTCGCGGGATTCGCGGTCCATCTTGTTACAGAAGGTCAGGATCGGCAGGTCGCGCAACCGGCAGACCTCGAAGAGCTTCTGGGTCTGGCTCTCCACGCCTTTGGCCCCGTCGATCACCATGATCGCCGCATCCACCGCCGTCAGGGTCCGGTAGGTGTCTTCCGAGAAATCCGAGTGGCCGGGAGTATCGACCAGATTATAACGGAAGTTCTTGTAATCGAAGGACATTGCCGATGCCGAGACCGAGATGCCGCGATCTTTTTCCATCTGCATGAAGTCCGAGCGCGTCCGGCGTGCCTCGCCCTTGGCGCGGACCTGTCCGGCCATCTGGATGGCGCCGCCGAAAAGCAGGAACTTTTCGGTGAGTGTGGTCTTACCAGCGTCGGGGTGCGAGATGATCGCGAAGGTCCGGCGGCGGGCGATTTCGGGCGGGAGTGCGGGACGGTTGCTCATGATGCGCCTCATACAATGGCGCGGCACCTATGGCAATTGTGAAGCGCAGGGTCGGGGCAGGGTATGAGGGCCCTCATCCGCAGCGGGAACCGGAGGGGCCCGATGACGGTTTTGTCCCCAAAGGAGGACATCATGGCCAATCCCAGTCTGAAGGACGAAGATCTCTACCAGACCCTGCGCGAGGAGGGAATGTCGAAGGAAAAGGCGGCGCGTATCTCGAATGCGAAGGCCAACCCGGACATGCACCCGTCGCAAAAAGGTGGCAAAGCCCCGCCCTATGAGGACTGGACCAAAGCCGACCTCTACGCCCGTGCGCAGGAGATCGGCATCGATGGCCGCTCGAAAATGTCGAAACCGGAGCTGATCGACGCGCTGCGCACCCATTAGGGGCGCCACATCTCAGCTCTTCTTGCGGCTGAACAGCTTGTCGCGCCCGACCTTCTCAAGGAGATCGCGCCCCGCCTCCGTGCCGAAATGCGGCTTATGCGCCAGATCGGGCAGGCGCGCGCGGATATCGGCGGTCAGCTGGTCGGGCATCTGCGAGAGGCTTGCCTTGGTCACCATCAGGCTCTCGATCGGAATTCCTTCGGCATAGATGATCTCGTGCCGGTCGAAAATCAGCGCGTAGTAATCGACATAACCGCCCTCGCGCCGCCAGACATGCTCGTCATCGACGAGGTGTTTGGCCTGCACCAGTAGTTCGGCGGTCGTGCCGATGCGGGCTTGGCCACGGCGATAGAGAAACAGCCGATGATGCGGACTGACCACCAGATCGCCTTCGTTGCCCAGCGTCCCGCGCGAGATCACGACGGGGGCGAAGCTGCCAAAGGCACGCATGGTGGATTTGGTCACAAGGCGCAGGGGCTGCGGGCCGTTGTCGCGGGTCAGGATGCGATCACCGGTTTTCAGCGCCTCGATCGGACGCTGCGCGCCGCCCGCGATGGTAATCATGGTGCCTGCGGTAAAGGCCACGCAGATCAGATCGGTCAGCCGCGCCGAGCCGGCATCCTCATGTGCCTCCAGCAGCGTATAATCGACCCGCGCGGCAATCGGCGACATGGGCAGCGCGTAAAGCGTATTATCCGCGCGATTGATCAGAAGCAGGATATCGACGCTATCGCCTTCGGGGGCCATCAGCACATGGCGCGAGACCAGTTCGAGCGCGTCGCCTTCTTGCCCGACCTCGGAGCCCGAGGCGATCAGTTGCGCGTCACCCTCGATCTCGACCATCAGTTTCATCGGCACGGCCTCGCGGTCGAGTTGGTAGATATCGCCCGGCACACAATATTCGGCCAGATCCAGCCCGTCGCCCTGATTGGCACCGGCTGTCACCCAGAAAAGGCTGGCATCGAAGACGTGAACGGTTTGGGTCGTTTGCAATGTCGCTTGGCTCATGGAATGGCAGTATCTTGGCTTTGGGCCTTGATGTTAACCTATATTCCCTGACGATGACTTAAGAAAGGCGTGACTGTGTCAATCCTGGGCTTGCGGCGGGGACTGCAGGTGATAGCTGTTGGAGGATTTGATGACAGGAGGGGCCGATGGATCTGGGAATTCGGGATAAAAAGGCAATCGTATGTGCAGGCTCCAAGGGGCTCGGGCGCGGCTGTGCCGAGGCGCTGGCGGAGGCGGGCGTCGAGATCGTGCTGAATGCGCGATCAGCGGATGTGCTCGAGGCGACGGCGCGGGAGATCGCCGGAAAATATGGCGTGAAGGTCACTCCGGTTGCGGCCGATATCACGACCGAAGATGGCCGCAAAGCGGTTCTGGCGGCCGGCGAGGGGGCCGATATCCTTGTCAATAACGCGGGCGGCCCGCCCCCCGGCCTCTGGTCGGACTGGAACCGCGACGATTTCATCAAGGCGCTCGATGCCAATATGCTGGCGCCGATCGCGATGATGCAGGCGGTTCTGCCGACCATGATCGATCGCGGCTGGGGCCGGATCGTGAACATCACCTCGCAATCGGTTAAGGCGCCCATCGCGCAGCTGGGCCTGTCGAATTCGGCGCGTTCGGGGCTGACGGGTTTTGTGGCGGGAACCTCGCGGCAGGTGGCAGGCTATGGCGTCACGATCAACAACATGCTGCCCGGTATCCACGCGACCGACCGCGCGATCTCGCTCGATAGCGGCGTGATGAAGGCCGAGGGCATCAGCATGGAGGAGGCACAGGCGCGCCGTGCCAGGACCATTCCGGCAGGGCGCTACGGCACCTCGACCGAGTTCGGTTCGATGTGCGCGTTCCTGTGCTCGCAGCATGCGGGCTTCATCGTGGGCCAGAATATCTCGCTCGATGGCGGGGCGGCCAATATCTCGGTGTGATCGCGTCGGGGCAGGGCGGTCGCCTTGCCCCGTTCGCAATATTGGCAAAGCTTGAGCTTTTCTCTATGGATTGCCTCACGATGTGCCACGCGACAGGACCGAGATGACTGCAACCGCCCCGACCCCGCGCCTCGACGTGACCCCGCGCCTCGAAGTGCAGGGGCTTTTCCGTTCGTTCGAAGGGCGGGAGGTGGTGCGCGATGTGTCCTTCTCCATTCAGGCGGGGCAGGTGACCTGCCTGCTGGGTCCGTCAGGCTGTGGCAAATCCACGACGCTGCGGATGATCGCCGGCGTTGATATGCAAGATCGCGGCAAGATCTTTGTCGATGGCCAGCTGATCTGCGATACCGTGTTCCGCGTGCCGCCGGAGCGCCGCGCCATCGGGTTGATGTTTCAGGATTTCGCGCTGTTCCCGCATCTGTCGGTGGCCGATAACGTGGCCTTCGGGCTCTCCGGCCCTGCGCGCGAGAAACGGGCACGGGTCGAGGATCTTCTGGCGCGCGTCCATCTGGCCCATCATATCGACCATTTTCCGCACGAGCTGTCGGGGGGCGAGCAGCAGCGTGTGGCACTGGCCCGTGCGCTTGCGCCGCGTCCGCGTATCCTGTTGATGGACGAGCCTTTCTCGGGGCTCGACGAACGGCTGCGCGACGATATCCGCGACGAGACGCTCTCGCTTCTGAAGGAGGAAGGCACCGCCGTTCTGCTGGTCACCCACGAGCCGCAGGAGGCCATGCGCATGGCCGACGAGATCCTTCTGATGCGCGGCGGGCGGATCGTGCAGGGCGGGGCGCCCTATAACCTTTATAATGCGCCGGTGGATCGGGCGGCGGCGGCGTTCTTCTCGGATATCAATGTGATCCGCGCCCGTGTGCAGGGCGCGCTGACCCGCACCGCCTTTGGCGAGTTTCTGGCCCCCGGTCGGGCCGACGGGTCCGAGGTGGACATCGTGATCCGCCCGCAGCATCTGAAGATCGATTTCGACCGTGCCGGCCACGGGCCACTGCCCACGCCGCAGGATGGCACGGCCGCGCGCGGCGTGGTGGAGCGTGCCCGGTTCATGGGGCGCGAGAGCCTTGTGGAGTTCCGGATGGATTATGACGGCTCGGTGCTCAAGGCCACCGTGCCCAATGTCTTCCTGCCCAAAGCGGGCACGCCGATGTGGCTGATGATCCGCCGCGACCGCTGTTTCGTCTATCCGGTCGGTTGATCGCGGAGCCCTAGTTACGGGCCGCTTCCTTGCGGCGGCGCGGCAGGTCCTTGAGGATCTTCTGGCGTTCCATATGCGACATGGTTCCCCAGCGCGCGATCTCGTCGATCTTGCGGTGACAGTCGAGGCAGGTCTGGCTCGGCTGGTCGAAGCTGCAGATATTGCGGCAGGGGCTCTTGATGCGCGCCATATCAGCCCCGCAGATTGGCCAGCCGGTCGAGCGCGCCCTGCAGGATGAAACTCGCCGCCACATTGTCGATCCGCTCGGCGCGTTTGGCGCGCGAGAGATCTGCCTCCAGCATGGCGCGTTCGGCGGCCACGGTAGACAGGCGTTCGTCCCAATAGCCGATGGGCAGTTCGCACATGCGGGCGATATTGCGGGCAAAGGCGCGCGTCGATTGCGCGCGCGGGCCTTCGGAGCCGTCCATATTGCGCGGCAGGCCGAGGATGATGGCGCAGGTCTCGCGCTCGGCCACGATCTTGAACAGCGCCTCGGCATCGGCGGTGAACTTGGTGCGCTTGATCGTCAGGATCGGGCTTGCGACCGAGCGCAGCATATCGGAGCCCGCGACCCCGATGGTCTTGGTGCCCAGATCGAGCCCGAGGATCGACCCCATACGGGGGAGGGCTGCTGCGAATTCGGCGATATCTTCGTGGATCATTGGTCGAGCCCGAGCTCCTTGGCGGTGGCGGTCACCTCCTCTAGCGCGGATTGATCCGCGGCCAAAGCGGTTTGTGCCTTGGCCAGAAGATCGTGCGCACGGTCTTTCTGGTTGAGGGTCATCAGGGCGCGCAGGGCGCGGGTCCATTCGGCGGCCGAGCCGCCATCGATTTCCAGCCGCGAGACCAGCCCGTCGACCATGCCCTGAATCATCTGCTGGCGATCCTGCGCCGACAGGCTCTCGGCGTTTTTCACATCCTCTGCCGAGGGACCGGGCAGATCGGCGGTGACATCTGCTGGCCATGTGCCCTTGGCGGCCTGATCCAGGAGCTTTAGCGCCTCGGGGGCCTTGGCGAAGGTGCCACGCGCCTCCGAGAGGATCGCGGTGACCTGATCATCGCGCCCCAGAAGCCGCAGCCCCGCCAGCAGCGTCGCCCAATCCTCGGCGCTACCGCCCTGATTGGCCATGCGGGCCTGAAGCGCATCCACCTTGTCGCCAATCGCGCCCGCGCGTTGGGCCTGCGGCAGTTTCTGGGCGGCGACCAGATCGCTCAGGCTCGGGCCGTCGCGGCCTAATTCGGGCGGCTGGTAATCGGGCTGGCCTGCGAGCCACGCGATGGTAGGCATATTGGCGAGCATCGGTTTCACCCAGTCATCCGAGGCCTTGCTATCGGTCAGAAGCGCATCCCAGATGCGGAAGGTCCGGTCGGGGCGGCCGTTCTGGGCCATCATCAGCCCGATATAATACCGCGCCCGCCCGTTGGTCTTGTCAAGCTGCACGGCCTGACCGAAGGCGGCCTCGGCCTCGGGGGTCACCAGACCACCCGCCGCGATCACCATATACTCGCCCAGATCGGCCTGATCATCGGCTGTGACCTTGTCGCCCAGCACCTTGATCAGCTGTTGCTGAGCCGCGACACCATCGGCGAAATTGCCCATCGTGATCTCGTTGCGCGCCAGAAGACGCAGGCCCTGCGGATCATCGGGGCGGTCCTTCACGGCCTGACGCAGCTTGTCCATAAGGGCTGCGAATTGCGCATCGACCTGAGGCTTCTTGAAGGTCTTGGCAAAATCGGCCTCGGCCTGATCCTGATGGGGGCGGCCCAGATAGCTCTCGTCGGCCAGTGCCAGACGGGTGCCGATAGGCTGGTCGGCATAACCGTCGTCGCCCAGATAGGCATAAAGCGCCACGGCCCCGCCCAGACAGCCCAGAATCACCACGCTCGCCGCGATCCGCGCCGTTTTCGGGGAGCGCGGCGGTGCGGCGGCTGCGCGGGCTGCGCGATCGGCCTCGAGGAGCTTGCGCGAGATCTCGATCCGCGCGCGTTCGGCATCGTCTTCGGAGAGGGTGCCACGGGCGCGGTCACGATCGACCTCGCTCAGCTGATCGCGATAGACGCGCATATCCGCGCTCTCGGTGATGTCGTTTTCATCCCCTTCCATGCGCAGGCGCCAGAGCGCCGACAGAAAGACCAACGCCACGAGCAGCAAGACAATTGCGACAACAATCCAGAACAGCATAACCCAATCCCCTTCATTCCTGTCTCCCTTAGGGAAAATCACGGAGTGAAGGAAGCCTTATAGCGCTGATGGCGGGAACGAGACCGTGATCCGCAGCCCTTCCGGAGCGGGTCTGCGACTGCGGTATTCGCACGGCGAATGCCTGCCATGTGTCGCGAAATCGCGTCATTTTAAACGCGTGTCGCATTTAGACGAAAAATGCCGCGACTGGCGGGGTTTCCTCGGGCGCTCGGGTCCATCAAAAAGGAGAAGGCGGGCGGTGACCCGTGTTGGACGATTTCAGGACAGGAGAGCCGGGGCATGCGGAAATATTCCATCTTTGCCGTTGCGCGCGAGGCGATGCGCTATCACGCCGGATGGGAAAAAGCCTGGCGCAGCCCAGAGCCCAAGCGCAAATACAAGGTCATCGTGATCGGCGCGGGCGGACATGGTCTGGCGACCGCCTATTACCTGGGCAAGGTCCATGGCATCAAGGATGTCGCGATCATCGAGAAAGGCTGGCTCGGCGGCGGCAACACGGGCCGTAACACCACGATCATCCGCTCGAACTACCTGCAGGACCCTTCGGCCGGCATCTTCGACAAGGCGCTCCAGCTCTACGAGGGCCTGAGCCAGGACCTCAACTACAATATCATGTTCTCGCCGCGCGGCCTTCTGATGCTGGCGCAATCCGAGCACGAGATGCGCGGCTACAAGCGCACCGTCTATGCCAACCAGCTGCAGGGCATCGAGACCAAGTGGATCGGGCGCGAAGAGGTCAAGAGCCTCGTGCCGATTCTCAATATCGACGGGCCGCGCTATCCGGTGCTGGGCGCGCTCTATCAGGAGCGCGGCGGCACCGCGCGCCACGATGCGGTCGCATGGGGTCTGGCACGGGCCTGCTCGAATATGGGCATGGATATCATCCAGAAATGCGAAGTCACCGGCATCCGCACCGAAAATGGCGAGGTGCGCGGCATCGACACCACCAAGGGCGCGATTGACTGCGAGAAGCTGTCGATTGTCACCGCAGGGCATGCGGGCACCGTGGCCAATATGGCGGGCTTCCGTCTGCCGCTCGAATCGGTGGCGCTGCAGGCTTGGGTGTCTGAACCGATCAAACCCTGTATCGACGTTGTCGTGATGGCGAACCTCGTGCACTGCTATATCAGCCAGTCCGACAAGGGCGAGCTGGTTCTGGGCGGTGGCATCGATCACCCCAACAACTATTCGCAGCGCGGCTCGTGGTATACCATCGAGGAAACCGTGCGCTCGCTTGTCGAGACCTATCCGATCATCTCGCGCCTCAAGATGCTGCGCCAATGGGGCGGGATCGTGGATATTACGGGTGACCACTCGCCGATCTTGTCGAAAACGCCGGTCAAGAACATCTTCGTCAATTGCGGCTGGGGCACGGGTGGCTTCAAGGCCATTCCGGGGTCGGGCTGGGCGATGGCCGAGCTGATCGCCAAGGGCGAGCCGGGACCGCTGGCCAAGGGCTTCGGCCTCGACCGCTTCACCGAAGGCCGTTTCGTGGACGAATCCGTGGCCGCAGGGGTGGCACACTGATGGGCACGGTGTCGGTCTGGGCAGGGCATCTGCCCGCCACGGCAGAAAAAGATATTTGCGGGCGGAACCATTCCGCTCACGGCTCTGTTACGCCTCTGAACATGCTTCAGAAGGAATACGACACATGTCCGAAGGTAACGGTAGCGGCAACACCAAGAGCTTCCTCATCGGGGCGCTCATCGTCATCGTCGCGGGCCTTGGCTGGTATATCTGGTCGGGCGGCGATGTCCCGCAAAAGGATGAGCCCGAGATCCAGATCGATCTGCCGGGTGACAACAACAACTAACGGGCGCAGCACCCAGGCGCGCCCCCGTCTTCAGGGAGCGCGCATATGCTGATCCTTCAATGCCCCTGCTGTGGCATCAAAGCCGAGGAAACCGAACTGCATTATGGCGGCGAGGCGCATCTGACGCGCTTCGGGCCGGGCTCCAGCGATGCCGAGTTCGAGAACTATCTCTTCACGCGCAAGAACCCCAAGGGCGTCCATTTCGAACGCTGGCGCCATTCCGCAGGCTGCGGCAAGTGGTTTTTGGCGGCGCGCTGCACCGTGACGCTGGAAGTCTTTGCGACCTATTCGGCCCAGACCAAAGAGCCGCCGCAAGACGTCATCGACGCCATCCGCGCCAAACGCCCCGACTTCGAAGGTTACAGCAAATGAGCACCCGTCTGTCCAAAGGCGGTCGCCTGATCGACCGCGCGAAATCCCTGACCTTCACCTTCAACGGCCGTCCGATGCGCGGCTATGCGGGCGATACGCTGGCCTCGGCCATTCTCGGTAATGGCCAGACGCTGCTCGGCCGCTCGTTCAAATATCACCGTCCCCGCGGCCTCGTGGGCTCCGGTGCCGAAGAGCCCAACGCGCTTGTGGGTCTGGGCCGCAATGCCCGTTTCGAGCCCGACCAGCGCACCACCACCACGCTCCTCTTCGATCAGGCCGAGGTGAAGACCCAGAACCACTGGCCGAGCCTCGAGATCGATGTGGGCATCATCAACGACAAGCTCTACAAGTTCTTCCCCGCAGGCTTCTACTACAAGACCTTCATGGGTCCGAAAGCCGCATGGAAGCATCTCTACGAGCCGATCATCCGCCGTGCGGCGGGTCTGGGCGATGCGCCCAAAGAGGCCGATGTCGACCGCTACGAACAGATCTATGCCTATTGCGACGTGCTGGTTGCGGGCGGTGGCGTGGCCGGTATCGCGGCGGCGCTGAAGGCTGCGGGCGAGGGCAAGCGCGTCTGGCTGGTCGAACAGACCGCCGCCTGGGGCGGTCGTGCGCCGGTCGATGGCGGCCTGATCGAGGGCATGGAGCCGCAGGCCTGGATCGATGCCTCCATCGCCAAGCTGGAAGCGATGGACAATGTCACCCTGCGCACCCGCTTCATGATTTCGGGGCTCTATAACCACGGTTACGCTCTGGGCTATGATACCGCGGGCGATAGCGAGCCGGGCTCCGGCAAGCCGCGTCACCGGTTGTGGCGGATGCGCGTGGGCAAGGTCGTGACCGCGACCGGCGCGATCGAGCGCCCGCTGTCCTTTGCCTGCAACGATGTGCCGGGCGTGATGCTGGCCTCCGCGGTGCGCGACTATGTCGTGAACTGGGCCGTAAGCCCGGGCGACCGCACCGTTGTGGTCACCAATAACGACGATGCCTACCGCACCGCCAAGGTGCTTCTGGATGCGGGCCTTTCGGTGCCTGCGATCGTGGATGCCCGCCCTGCGGCAACCGGCGCATTGGCGGCGGAGCTGAAGGCGCGCGGCGTGCGTATCCTCGAGGGCCGTGGCATCACCAAGGTGCTCGGCTCGAAAGCCGTGACCGGCGTCGAGATCTGCGCCCAGAACGGCGAGGGTGGCGTTATCGAGACCATCGCCTGTGACTGTGTCGCCATGTCAGGCGGCTGGTCGCCGGTCGTACACCTGTGGTCGCATGTGGGGGGCAAGCTGAACTGGGACGAGGCGCAGGCGATGTTCGTGCCGAACCTCGCGGCGCCGCCGCTCAGCCATGATGGCGCGGCGCTCTGCGAGCCGGTCGGTGCGGCCAATGGCAAGCTGTCGCTCGCGGATATCGGCACCGAGGCGGGCGTTGATATGCAATGCGAACCCGAGGCACCGATGATGGCGGTCTGGCAGATGCCTGCGGGGGCGCCCGAGGCACTCAAATTCAAGTCCTTCCTCGATTTCCAGAATGATGTGAAGGTCTCGGACGTGCAGCTGGCCGCGCGTGAGGGCTATGAATCGGTCGAACATACCAAGCGCTATACCACGCTCGGCATGGCCACCGATCAGGGCAAACTCTCCAATATCAACGGTCTGGCGGTTCTGTCGGATGCGCTGGGTCAGGCGATCCCTGCCACCGGCACCACCACTTTCCGTCCGCCCTATACACCGATCTCCTTCGGTGTGGTGACGGCAGAAGCCCGCGGCGATCTGTTCCAGCCGCTGCGCCGCACGCCCATTCAGGACTGGCACGAGAAGATGGGGGCGCATTGGGAACCGGTCGGCCAGTGGCGCCGCCCCTATACCTATGCCAAAGCGGGCGAGACTCACCGCCAGTCGGTCAACCGCGAGATCCTGAATACCCGCGAGAATGTGGGGATGCTCGATGCCTCGACGCTGGGCAAGATCTTGGTCAAAGGGCCGGATGCGGGGAAATTCCTCGATATGCTCTACACCAACATGATGTCCACGCTGAAGGTCGGCAAATGCCGCTATGGCCTGATGTGTAACGAGAACGGCTTCCTGATGGATGACGGTGTGGTGGCGCGCCTGTCGGAGGACACCTTCCTCGTGCACACTACCTCGGGCGGTGTGGCGCATATCCACGACTGGATGGAAGACTGGCTGCAATGCGAGTGGTGGGACTGGAAGGTCTATACCGCCAACGTGACCGAGAACTACGCCCAGATCGCCGTGGTCGGGCCCAAAGCCCGCAAGCTTCTGGAGAAACTCGGCGGCATGGATGTGTCCAAAGAGACGCTGCCCTTCATGGAATGGAAAGAGGGCGAGCTGGGCGGTATTCCGGTGCGCATCTTCCGTATCTCCTTCTCGGGCGAGTTGTCCTACGAGATCGCTGCCCCTGCCAATATGGGTCTGGCGCTTTGGGAGAAGCTCTATGAAGCCGGTCAGGAATTCGGCGTGATGCCCTATGGCACCGAGGCGCTGCACGTCATGCGCGCCGAGAAGGGCTTCATCATGATCGGCGACGAGACTGATGGCACCGTGATCCCGCAGGATCTGGGTCTGCATTGGGCGATCTCCAAGAAGAAGGACGATTTCCTCGGCAAACGCGCCCATGCCCGTAAGGCCATGGCCAGCCCCGATCGCTGGCGTCTGGTGGGGCTCGAGACGCTGGACGGCTCGGTTCTGCCTGATGGCGTCTATGCACCCGCGCCCGGCAATAACGATATGGGCCAGCGCAACACCCAAGGCCGCGTGACCTCGACCTATTACTCGCCGACCCTCAAGAAGGGCATCGCGATGGCGCTTGTCCATCGTGGTCCCGAGCGGATGGGCGAGGAGATCGAGTTCCAGAACGAAACCGGTCTCGTGAAATGTCGGATCGTCGATCCGGTGTTCTTCGACAAAGAAGGAGCAAAACAGGATGTCTGAGGCAATGACCGCTGTAAGTGCGCTGAATGGCAAGACGGTGTCCGGTTTCTGCACCGTGGCGGAAGGGGGCCTGCAGGGGATGATCACCCTGCGCGCCGATTTCGGGTCAAAAGCACTTGCCGATGCGCTGGAGTGGCTGGGTCTGTCGCTGCCCGAGCCGCGCAAGGTGATCTCGAAGGGCGCGAAATCGGTGCTGTGGATGAGCCCCGACGAGCTTCTGATCCTCGTGCCCTACGCCGATGCCGTCTCTGTGGCGCAGGCGATGGAGACCGCGCTCAAGGGCGAGCATTTCCTCGTGGCCAATGTCTCCGAGGCGCGCTCGATCTTTACCGTCACGGGGCCGCTGGCCGCTCAGGTGGTGATGAAGATCTCGCCCATCGATTTCGCGATGATGGCAAAGGACGAGGTGCGCCGCACCCGCACTGCCCAGACGGCGGCGGCGGTCTGGTGGTCGGGCGAGGAGCAGCTCTCGCTCGTCTGCTTCCGCTCCTACGCCACCTATCTGATGGGCTTGCTGGAAGTCAGCGCGCGCAAGGGTGGCGAACTTTTCTGAAATCCGTTCCGATGACGGAAGAAAACGCGCCGGGGGGCCTTCCCGGCGCGTTTTGCGTTTCCGGTTCTACCGTAAGCCTCCTGTAAGCCTCGGGTTGCAGTCTGCGATGGTTGCGGAAGATCGCTCCGCGTCTGTCGAAGGGAAAAGGCTGTGATGGCACGAAGAACGGGATATTCAGGGATCCAGATCCTGCTGCATTGGGCTGTGGCGGTGTTGGTGGTGTTCAACTGGTTCTATAGCGAGGGCATGGGACGTGCGGTCGATAACCGCCTTGACGGCAGCACGGGCCCGCTCGAGCTCAACCCGCAGATCCATGTCTGGGTGGGCGTCGCCGTTCTGGTGCTGGTCGTGGTGCGTTTTGGTCTGCGCAAGGCCCGCGGGGTTCCTGACGTTCCGGGGCAGGGGCTTTTGCATGTGGCGGGCGTCTGGGGGCATCGCCTTCTGTATGTCCTGCTCTTTGCCGTGCCGCTTCTTGGGATGGCCATGTGGTTTGCGGGGATCGATGCGGCGGGCGATATCCACAAGCTCTGCGCCGACGCTCTGCTGATCCTTGCGGGGGCGCATGCCGCGATGGGGCTTTTCCACCACTATGTCCTGAAGGACGGTCTCATGGCGCGGATGATGCGGCCCGAGAGCTGAGCCACCACACGCAAACAGGAAGGGCGCCCCGCGGGGCGCCCTTTTTCTGTCTTGCCAACGCGATCGGGCCAACGCGATCGGGCCAACGCGATCGGGCCAACGCGATCGGGCCAACGCGATCGGGCCAACGCGATCGGGCCAACGCGATCGGGCCAACGCGATCAGGCCAGCTTTTTGATCCAGGCATCGAAGGCTTTCATGATCGTCCCCATGAAGTCTTTCGTGCCGTCATTGGTCATGTTCCCCGCCTCGTCGAACAGCGTATGGATGCCGCCGATATAGGCTTCGGGCTGTTGCAGCACCGGCATATCGAGGAAGACGAGCGACTGGCGCAGATGGTGGTTGGCGCCGAATCCCGCGATGCCGCCCATCGAGCCCGAGACCACAAGCGCCGGTTTGCCGGCCCAGACGCTCTCGCCATAGGGGCGCGAGCCCACATCGAGCGCGTTCTTGATCGAGGCCGGAACCGAGCGGTTATATTCGGGCGTCACGAACATCACGGCATCGGCGGATTTGATGTCGCCGCGCAGGCGGGTCCATGCGGCGGGCACATCGCCCTCGTCCAGATCGGGGTTGTAGAGCGGCAGATCGCCGAGTTCGACAAAGGCGAACTCGTAGCCTTCGGGGGCCTGCTCCACCAGCGTCTGCGCGATCATCCGGTTGAAAGAGCCTTTGCGCAAAGACCCGACAAGAATAGCAATTTTCTTAGACATCTCGATCTCCAGTTGTCGGGCATCAGGCCCGTTTGATCCAAAGCTAGGCCTGGGCCCATCTTCCGGCAATCTTCCATTTCGGGACAGAAACTGTGCAGGGTTGCACCACGGTAGGCAAACCTTTCAAACTGATGCGCAATGCCCTGAAATAGTTGAGGGAAACACTGCAATAAGCCCCTGATCGCCGGATGACCCCCCTTGACCTCCTCGGTTAGCGGGCTTCTATTGAGCGCGAAGACATTCACTATCTGTCAAGAAGGGGTTTACCCATGGCTTTCGAACTTCCCGCACTTCCCTATGCTCATGACGCACTTGCCGATCTGGGCATGTCGAAGGAGACGATGGAATATCACCATGATATCCACCACAAAGCTTATGTCGATAACGGCAACAAGCTGATCGCTGGCACCGAATGGGAAGGCAAATCGGTCGAAGAGATCATCAAGGGCACCTATAACGCGTCGGCTGTCGCGCAAAACGGTATCTTCAACAACGCCTCGCAGCACTGGAACCACACCCAGTTCTGGGAAATGATGGGCCCGACCGGCAAATCCATGCCTTCCGAGCTGGAAAAAGCGATCACCGAGTCCTTCGGGTCGGTCGACAAGTTCAAGGAAGAGTTCGCAGCCGCTGGCGCAGGCCAGTTCGGTTCGGGCTGGGCGTGGCTCGTGAAAGACACCGATGGCGCGCTGAAGGTGACCAAGACCGAGAATGGCGTCAACCCGCTCTGCTTCGGCCAGACCGCACTTCTAGGCTGCGACGTGTGGGAACATTCCTACTACATCGATTTCCGCAACAAGCGTCCGGCCTATCTGTCGAACTTCCTCGACAAGCTGGTCAACTGGGAAAACGTTGCCTCGCGCCTGTAATCGCGAGCGGCAGGTTTTCGGGAAAGGCGTCCTTCGGGGCGCCTTTTCTTTTGCGGCACGGGTTCCCACTCAGCCGTGAACGCGCGTGTCGGAACGGCCCGCCACTGCGCGCGTTTTCCTCTCACCGAATATGGAGAGAAGGAGGCCCCTCATGGCCAAGTTTGACACCAAGAAACTCGAGACCGGAACATGGGTGGTGATCGCCGATGGCGAGAAGGCGCTGTTTCTGGAGAACATCACCGATTCCAAAGACCCCAATCTCGAGGTCCGAGAGGTAAAGACGCAGGACAACCCGCCCGACAGTGCACAAGGCACCGACCGACCGGGGCGGATGGCAGATAACGGGCCGGGCCAGAAATCCGCCTTTGACGAGACCGACTGGCACCAGCTTGCCAAGGACCGTTTCGCCGAGGATCTGGCCGAGCAACTCTACAAGCTCGCCCATAAAGGCGCCTTCAAGCGCCTCGTGATCGCCGCCAGCCCCAAGGTGCTGGGTGTATTGAGGCCTGCGCTGCATAAGGAGGTCACCGACAAGCTGGTGGCCGAGATCCCCAAAACCTATACCAACGCTCCGCGCGACCAGATCGAACGCTGGCTTTGCGCCGATCTCGCGGCCTGAGCGCGGCCTATCCACTGGTTGACCTGACGCCGTCCCTCGAGGGGCGGCGTTGTTTATTGGCGTCCGGTATCAAGCAGGCTTATCATCATGGGTTGTCAATGACGGGCGAAAAGCGCAAGAGCCGGTCCTAGGAACGCGAGTGATAGTGGAGCGGGAAATGATGAGCGAGGCAGGAAAAGGTGTGATCGCGATGGTCGTCTGCTGCACGATGTGGGGCCTGTCGGGGCTCTTTTTTGCCGTGCTGCGCGAGGTGCCGGTGATCGAGGTTCTGGCGCATCGCACGCTCTGGTCGGCGATCCTGTTCCTGATTATCCTCGCCCTGACGGGACGGCTGGCGGCGCTGCGCGAGGCGCTGCGTCCGCGCTCTTTGATGATTATCGCCCTGGCCGCGATCTTTATCAGCGGCAACTGGTTCACCTATGTCTGGGCGATCCAGCATAATCACGCGGTAGAGGCCAGCTTCGGCTATTATATCTTCCCGCTCCTGTCCGTGCTTCTGGGGGTGCTCGTATTGCGCGAGAGGCTAGGGCGGTTGCAGCTGGCCGCGATCGCGCTGGTCACGCTGGCGGTGCTCTATATGGGCATTGCCGAGGGACATGCGCCGGTGATCCCGCTGGTGATCGCGGTGACATTCGGGCTTTACGGGCTGATAAAGAAGCAACTTCGCACCGAGCCTCTGGTCACCGTGACGGTCGAGGTGCTGGTGCTGGCGCCCATTTCAGCAGTCTATCTGCTGGGGCTGGAACTGGGCTGGTGCGGACCCGCCCATTCGGGCCATTTCGGGCGCGATGCGACCGAGACGGCGTTTTTGCTCCTGTCTGCGGGCATGACCGCCGTGCCGCTGATGCTGTTTTCCTACGCCGCCCAACGCCTGCGGCTGGCGACGGTCGGGCTGATGCAATATCTCAACCCCAGTCTGCAGCTTTTCGTTGCGGTGCTGGTGCTACAGGACCCGCTCTCGCAGGTGCAGATGGTGGTGCTGCCTCTGATCTGGGTGGCGCTGGCGCTCTATTCGGTGGCAGGGTTCAGGGCAGGGGCGCGCAAATCCGCGCCCGCGCCCTGAGGGCCGGGATCAGGCGTCGAATGTTCCGGCCAGTGCGGCTTCCAGCTCGGGCACGGTATCGGCCCAGATCAGGAACTCGCCAATGCTCGGATCGGCAAACCCCTCGTTGATGAACTGATCAATCAGGGCGCGCAGGGGCTCCCAGTAGCCGTCGGTATTGAGGATCAGGATCGGCTTGCCATGCAGCCCGATCTGGCGCCAAGTGAGCACCTCGAAGATCTCGTCGAGCGACCCAGCCCCCCCCGGCAGGAGCACGATCGCATCCGAGTTCATGAACATGACCTTTTTGCGCTCGTGCATGGTCTCGGTGACGATATAGGTGGTCAGATCGCGCTTTCCGACCTCGCGCGAGAAGAGATGCTCGGGGATCACGCCGAAGGTGGCACCGCCTACCTCTTGGGCCGCGCGCGCCACCGTGCCCATCAACCCCACATCACCCGCGCCATAGACCAGTCGCCAGCCGCGCTTGGCCAGCATCTCGCCTGTCTTGGTGGCCGCCTCCGCATAGCTTTCCTTCGCGCCAAGACGCGATCCACAGAAGACGCAGACGGAGATTTGGGGCTGGGTCATGGGGTCTCTTTCCTTTTTTCACGGAATATCAGCGTCTTTGAGCGTAAATTGCCCGTAATAACGTGTTGTATGGTCATACGCGCGCCGCTAGGCTCTCGCAAGGGAAGAGCGCGGGGTGCGGGTCCCGAGGAGTTCGCATGCCATGAGTAACATTTCCACGACACGGACCGTTATCGGCGCAGGCGTTGCCGCTGTGGCCGTTCTTCTGGTGCTGCTGGGGACGCAGCGTTCCGTCGATCCGGTGCAGGAGAGCGGAGCGAGCCCCGAGCCCGCCAAAGAGGTCCGGGCGGTGGATGGGGTGACACAGGCGGCCTCTTCGCAGGATATGCCCGCACCGCAGACCCCCGAAATGTCGGAGGACCCCGATATGGGCCGGTTCGACAATCTCCATGTCGCCTCTGACGGGGCAGTGACGCTGGCCGGTCGGGCCGCCCCCGATGCGAGGGTCGAGATTCTGGTCGATGGCGAGGTCATGGCCGAAGCCCGGAGCGATGCCGATGGAGCCTTTGCCACCCAGTTCGATGTGGTGCCCTCCGGCGAGCCACAATCGGTGGGCCTGCGGATAACGCCGGCAGGACAGGCGCCGGTGGAGAGCCCCGAGAGTCTGCAGATCGCGCCCTTGGAACCGCAGGCGCTTGCGTCAGCGACATCCGATGCCACGATGCCTGCGAACATCGCCCAGCCCGCATCCTCCGTGGCATCCGCTCCGGAGGCGGATATGGCCGCCGCGCCGGTAAGCGCGGTCACCGAGCCGCCGCGCTCCATCGTGACCGACGCGACCAGTGCCCGCGTGCTGGGTCCGGCGCTCGACCATCTGGCAATCGATACGCTCTCCTATGATCCACAGGGCGAGGTGGTGATCGCGGGGCGAGGTCTGGCCGAGGATGCCCAGCTCGTCATCTATCTCGATAACAAACAGGTGGCGCTCTCGACGCCTGCCGCGCGTGACAAGACGGGCTGGCAACTGAGCCTGCCCGATATCGCGCCCGGCACCTATCAGCTGCGCGTCGATGCGGTGGATGCGGATGGCAAGGTCGTCTCGCGCGCCGAGACCCCCTTCCTGCGCGAGACGCCCGAAAGCCTCGCCAATGCGGTGGCAGACAGATCGGGAGAGGGCACCAGGATCCTGACCGTCCAGCCCGGCAATACGCTCTGGGCGATTGCGCGCGAGACCTATGGCGACGGGTTCCTCTATGTGCGGGTGTTCGACGCCAATCGCGACCAGATCCGCAATCCCGATCTGATCTATCCCGGACAGGTCTTCAACCTGCCGCGCTGAGCGGGCGATAGCGGGGTGTCTGACGCGGGGGTGCTTGGCAATGTGCGTGGCGTTCTTTAGGGTCGCGCTTCGCCATCCAGCCGAAAGACGCCAGATATGCCGCCCGATACCTCCCTGCCTTCCGATGCCGCCAGAGCCGACCGCAAGCGTGGGATGAAGCTGATCCGCTTCATCCTGCCCTATCTCTGGCCCTCGGATGCGGCATGGGTGAAGCGCACTGTGGTCTGGGCGATGCTTTTGCTGGTGGGGGCCAAGGCGGTGACGCTGGGTACGCCCTATCTTTACAAGCTAGCGGTTGATGCCCTGTCCGGCGATGCCCGCGATCCGGCACTTCTGCTGCCTCTGGGAGCGGTATCGCTGACCGTGGCCTATGGCGTGGCGCGGTTTCTCTCCTCGGGGGTGAACGAGCTGCGCAATGCCATCTTCGCGCCGGTCAGGATGCGCGCGCTGCAGGGGATGGCGATCCAGACCTTCCGCCATATGCATGCGATGTCGCTGCGCTTCCATATCGGGCGGCGCACAGGGGCGCTCTCGCGCATTATCGAGCGCGGGGTGAAGGCCATCGAGTTCGTGCTCTCGTTCCTTTTGTTCAACATCGTGCCGCTGATCATCGAGCTGGTCTTCGTGCTGGTGATTTTCGCGCTGGCCTTCGACTGGCGCTATGCGCTGGTGCTGTTGGTCACGATCGCCGCCTATGTGAGCTTCACGCTGAAAATCACCGAATGGCGGGTGCAGGTGCGCCGCGAGATGAATGCCGCCGATCAGGAGGCCAACCAGAAGGCCATCGACAGCCTGCTGAATTTCGAGACGGTGAAATATTTCAATGCCGACCGTTGGGAAACCGACCGCTATGACGTCTCGATGGATCAGTATGCGAAGGCCGCGATCCGCACCGACCGCTCGCTGGCCTTCCTCAATGCCGGTCAGGCGCTGATCATCTCGGCGGGGCTCTGCGCGGTGATGGTGATGGCGGCGATTGAAACCATGCGCGGCACCCTCAGCGTGGGGGATTTTGTGATGGTGCAGGCCTACATGATCCAGATCACCACACCGCTGAATTTCCTTGGATCCGTCTATCGCAATATCCGGCAGGGCCTGACCGATATGGGCGAGATGCATGATCTCCTGGAGCAGAAACCCGAGGTGCAGGACAAGGCAGGGGCCACGGATCTGCAGGGGCAAGGCGGGCGGATCTCCTTCCACGATGTGCACTTCCACTATAGCCCCGAACGCCCCATTCTGAAGGGGATTAGCCTTGATATCGCCGCAGGGCAGACTGTGGCGCTGGTCGGGCCGTCGGGGTCTGGAAAATCCACCATCGGGCGGTTGATGTTCCGGTTCTACGATGTGACGGGCGGGGCGATCACCATCGACGGGCAGGATCTGCGCGATGTGACGCAGGGATCGGTCCATGATGCGATCGGGGTCGTTCCGCAGGATACGGTGCTGTTCAACGACACGGTGGGTTACAACATTGCCTATGCGCGCCCGCAGGCCACGCGCGAGGAGGTCATTGCCGCCGCCAAGGCCGCCCGCATCCATGACTTCATCGAAAGCCTGCCCGAGGGCTATGACACGCAGGTGGGCGAGCGCGGGCTCAAACTCTCGGGCGGCGAGAAGCAGCGCGTGGGGATCGCCCGCACCATCCTGAAGAACCCGCCGATCCTGCTTCTCGACGAGGCGACCTCGGCGCTCGACACCCAGACCGAGCGCGATATTCAGGCCTCGCTGGCCGAGGCGGGGCAGGGGCGCACGGTGATCACCATCGCCCACCGCCTGTCGACTATCGTCGATGCGGATCAGATTGTCGTGATGGAGGCGGGACGCATCGTCGAGCAGGGCCGTCACGAGGCGCTGCTTGCCCAAGGGGGGCGCTATGCCCAGATGTGGGCGCGACAATCGGCGGAAATCGATCACGAAGACGGCCCGCAGGCCTGAGCGCGTGAGCAGCTGCCCTTGCCGCGACCTCCGGCTTGCGTATAAGTAGTGCCGGACAGATGCGGGCAGCGATGCCCGAGCGGCGGGAATCTTGCATTTCCGCAGACAAAGACGAAGGAGGCCCGCCTGTGAGCGAGACCGACAGCTTTATCGACGAAGTCACCGAAGAGGTGCGTCGCGACCGTCTTTACCGCGTGCTCAAGCGCTGGGGCTGGCTGGGCGTGGTTGCCGTGATCGCCATCGTAGGCGGGGCGGCATGGAACGAGATCCAGACCAGCAAGCATGATGCCGCAGCCGAGAGCTTTGGCGATAGCGTGATGGCCGCCGTGCAGGGCAAGGAGCCGCTGGCGGCGCTCAAGGGGATCGAAGCCGATGGCGCGCGCGCCGGCGTGCTGGATCTGATGGCAGGCTCGCAGGCTATCGATGACGGCAAGCGCGACGCGGCCGTGACCCATTTTCAGGCAGCCGCCGACAATCAGGCATTGCCTGCAAGCCTGCGCGATATGGCGCGGCTCAAGCTGATCCTTGCGCAGGGGGCAGACATGCCCGCTTCCGAGCGCGATGCGATGCTGGCCGATCTGGCCAAGCCCGGCGCGCCCTATTCGGAACTGGCACAGGAACAGCAGGTTCTGGTGCTGGTCGAGGCCGGCAAGACCGACGAGGCGATCAAGCGCGCGCAGGAGATGCTGCAGGAGGCCGGTCTGACCTCTGGCGTGCAACAGCGCCTGACACAGCTGATTACCGCCCTAGGTGGTGAGACGAAGCAGGGGTAAACCCCTCGCGCGGGCAGGTTGCCCGCGCCATTGCGATGTAACATTGACGGCAGGAGTAGCGCGGTGAAGCTTATTCACAAAATGGCGGCCCTTGGCATGATGCTGGCGGTATCCGCCTGCGAAAAGGAAGTGATCCTGCAGGGTGACAGGCTCGATCCGCGGGATGTGCTTTCCGATAGCGCGTCGGGCCCCGCGCCCGTAACCTCGACCGCGCTCAACCTGCCTGCCGTGACCTCCAATGCCGACTGGGCCCAGCGGGCGGGCAATGCTTCGCATCATGCACCCAATGCGGCGATCGGGCAGGGCACCACGCTTCTGTGGCAGGCCGGTATCGGTCAGGGCGATGCGAAACGCTACCGCATCACCGCCGATCCGGTGGTCTCGGGCGGACGGATCTTTACTCTTGACAGCCATACCGATGTAACAGCGACCTCGACCTCCGGCCAGACCCTCTGGCGCGCCAATCTGCTCCCCGCCAACGAGACCGCAGGCTCGGCCTCGGGCGGCGGTCTGGCGGCTGATGGCAATACGCTGTTTGTCACCACGGGCTATGGCGAACTGGTGGCCGTGGATGCGGCCTCGGGCACTATCCGCTGGCGGCAGGATTTCGGCGTCTCCCTTGGCGGCGCACCGACCGTTTCGGGCGGTCTCGTCTATGTCGTGGCGCGTGACGGCTCCGCCTGGGCCATTCGCGAGAGCGACGGCAAGGTCGAATGGCAGATGCAGGGGGGCGCCTCGCCCTCGGCGATGACCGGAGTCTCGGCCCCCGCAGTGGGCGGTAACACGGTCGTCTTCCCGTTCCCCTCGGGCGATCTGATGGCCACGCTGCCCAAAGGTGGCTTCGATATGTGGCAGGCGCGTGTGCCGGGCCGTCGTTTGGGCCGCGCTTTCGGATCGGTCGTCGACCTGACGGGCGATCCGGTCATCGCGGGCGATGTGGTTTATGCCGGCACCTCGGCTGGCCGGTCCGCAGCCTTCGATCTGGCGTCGGGCAAGCAGAAATGGGTCGCCAAGACGGGGGCGAACTCGCCGCTGGTCGTGGCCGGCGGTTCGGTCTTCCTCGTGTCCGACGAGGCCAAGCTCACGCGGCTCGATGCCGCCACGGGCGCCGAGATCTATTCGGTGCCGATGCCCTATTACATCAAGGAAAAAGCCAAGAAGCAGCAGGCGATCTATGTCCATTACGGGCCGGTTCTGGCGGGCAACAAGTTGTTTGTGGCGTCCTCGGACGAGCGTCTGCGGGTTTTCGATCCGGCAACGGGCAAGCTGATCTCGGAAGCACCACTTCCGGGGGGCGCGGCCTCGGCGCCGGTGGTGGCGGGCGGCACGCTCTATGTCGTCTCCCGCGACGGCAAGCTTCTGGCCTATCGCTAAGTCAAAAGGAAAGCCGGGCAAATGCCCGGTTTTCTTTTCCCCGCCGCAGTTTTCCTGTATGAGGATTTGACCCGCGCCCGCGTCCCGTGTAGGAGACGCGTTCGAATCTGCGTATCCCGCCCGGGGCTGCGCCGCCCAAGGAGGGCCTTATGAGCTTTACCCTCGCGATCGTCGGTCGCCCCAATGTCGGCAAGTCGACCCTGTTCAACCGTCTGGTCGGCAAGCGTCTGGCGCTTGTCGATGACACACCCGGCGTGACCCGTGACCTGCGCGAGGGCGATGCGCGCCTTGGCGACCTGCGGTTCATCGTGATCGACAGCGCCGGTCTGGAACTGGCCGAGGATGACAGCCTTCAGGGACGTATGCGCCGCCTGACTGAACGCGCCGTCGAGGAGGCCGATATCTGCCTCTTCGTCGTGGATGCGCGTGTAGGGGTGACCCCTGCCGACGAGATCTTTGCCGATATTCTGCGCCGCAAGAATGCCAATGTGATTCTGGCGGCCAACAAGGCCGAAGGCTCGGCGGGTGAGGCCGGTGCGCTCGAGGCTTGGAGCCTCGGTCTGGGCGAGCCCATGCAGATCTCTGCCGAACACGGTCTGGGCATGGACGAGCTCTATCACGTTCTGCGTCCGATGGCCGACGAGTTCGCCGCGCGCAACGTGGCTGCGATCCCCGAGACCGATGTGGTGATCGACGAGGAACTCGGTGAGGATGATATTCCCGCCTATATCCCGCCCTCTGCCGCCAAGCCCCTGCAGCTGGCCGTGATCGGCCGTCCGAATGCCGGTAAATCGACGCTGATCAACAAGATCCTCAACGAGGACCGCCTGCTGACCGGCCCCGAGGCGGGCATTACCCGCGATGCGATCTCGGTGAAGACCGATTATATGGGCACGCCCATGCGCATCTGGGACACGGCAGGTATGCGCAAGAAGGCGCGTGTGAACGAGAAGCTCGAGAAGCTCTCGGTTGCCGATGGCCTGCGCGCCGTGCGCTTTGCCGAGGTCGTGGTTGTTCTGCTGGATGTGAATATCCCCTTCGAGACGCAGGATCTGCGCATCGCGGATTTCGCGGAAACCGAAGGCCGTGCTGTTGTGGTCGCAGCGAACAAGTGGGACCTCGAGGATGACAAGCCCGCCAAGCTTCTGGAGCTCCGCGAGGCCTTCGAGCGCCTGCTGCCGCAGCTGAAAGGCGCGCCGCTGGTGACCGTCTCGGCCAAGACCGGCAAGGGGCTCGACCGTCTGCACGCCGCGATCCTGAAGGCGCATGAGGTCTGGAACCGCCGTGTGCCGACCGCCAAGCTGAACAACTGGCTCTCGGCCATGACCGAAGCGCACCCGCCACCCGCTCCGGGCGGTCGCCGTATCAAGCTGCGCTACATGACCCAGGCCAAGACCCGTCCGCCGGGATTTGTGGTAAAGGCAACCCATACCGACAAGATCCCCGAAGCCTATGGCCGGTATCTGGTCAACGGCCTGCGCGAGACCTTTGATATGGGCGGCACGCCGATCCGGATCTATTTCCGCGATCAGGGCAAGGAAAACCCCTATAAGGACAGAAAGAAGTCCATTCCCTCGCGGCTCAAGAAGCACGTGGACGCCAAGAAAAAGGCTACCCACAAAGCCAATGCTGCCGCAAAACGCGCCAGCAAATCGGAAGACTGATAGCAAACCCCGCGAAAGCGGGGTTTTGTTTATGCCTAACGCTGCGTCAATCGTGCCTAATCCATAGCCACACATAACGTAGCGTCAATTTATTACACGAATTTGGAACAACCTGTGCGCGATATAGAATGATCAGGGATACACCCAAGGAAGTAGATTTTCTTATTGGGGGACCCCATGATCAGACTATTTCTACCTGTCGGCGCCGCAATTCTGGTCGCGCCAAGTTTCGCCCAAGCGGCAACATGCAGTTTCATTTACGGCACGAACACCTCCGCCTATTGCGGGAGCGGTGTCTTTTCGGGTTTCGATCTGAGCGGCTATAGCGACACGTCGGTGCTGGTATCCGCAGCCGCGACGACGGGGGCGATTGACGCGGGCGAGGACGCCATCGTGGTCGTGAATGGCACGGTGGATGGCGGCCTGACGACAGAGGGGTATAGCTACGTCTTCACGCGCGACGGAAGCGAGATTGCGGGCGATACCGCCGTGACAATGGCGCGCGGCATCATGCACAGCTACGGCACGATTTCCGGCGGCATCTACGCATTCGATCTTGGCGGCGGAAATAGCTATGGCGGGGAAGTGTATAGCTATGGCGATGTCTCTGCGGATGTTGCAGTAACCGGTTCCGGCTATGCCGACTTTTACGGTCCGGTAACCGTCTCCGATCATCTCGCCGTAGCAGAGGAGGGAGACAGCCTTTCCGCCGTGTTTACCGATTTCACGGCATCTTCAAACCAGTCGCTCGGTGTTGTCGAGACAGGGGGGTATCTTTCGCTTTACCTCGCAAATATGGGTGGATCGAGCTATTCGGCGCCGCTGCTCACGGGGGGAGGAAACGGTAGTCTTACGATTAGCCGGAGCACGGATGTCTCCGTAACCTCGGGAGATGTCATCGACACCAATAGTTACGCAACTCTGACGCTTTATAACTCCGGTGTGAGTGCCACCAATGGCGGGATCGTCGACACGGATGGCACAGCCTATGTCTATGGCTATGATTCAAGCATGGAGAGTTCCGGCGATGCGGTCGTCGGTAATGCGGTCGCTGTGCGTGGCGACAATCTGGATATTTCCAGCGCCAATGGCACAGCGATTAAGGCGACATCTACCAGCACCGGCGCGGTCACGGTTGATGACAGTTACTATAATTCCGCAGGTTTCTCGGGAAGTATCACTGGTCAGGTTGCGATTTCGGGCGGGGCCTCCGGCATGGACAGCCTCAACTTCACGAGCGATGTGTCTATTACTGGCCTGTCCGGCACGGCTGTCGAACTGTTCGGTGGTGATGATGAGGTGACGATTGGGGCGGGCGCGACGCTTGTCGGGGATTTTTACCTCGGTGACGGGGCCGATACGCTAACGATCACCGGCACCAGTGCGACAGGGTGGCTCGATAGCATCTTCTACGGTGGCGATAGCGCCGATGATACCGATACACTCTGGTTCGAAGGCTATGCCGATGACGCCTTCACTTCGACATTCGATACCGTGAGCCTCATCATGACCTATGTCTTCGAGGACGGGTTCTCGATCATGTTCTCGGGTTTCGAGAGTATCTTGTTCGGCGTTACGACCACCGAGACCGCAGCGGGCGACAGCTATGCCATGGACCCGCTGACAGGCGCGACGACCAACCTCTCGGCCGTGCCGGTTCCTGCCGCGATGTGGCTCTTCGGCTCGGCTCTGGCGCTTCTGGGGCTTGCGCGACGCCGGCGCAGTGGTCCCGCGATGGCCGCCGCCTGACGCAGACATGGAAGGGGCTGCCTCGCGTCGGGTCGCGGCCCCCTCTACCGCCCGACGGCTTGGGCTTTGGGCAGCAGGTCGCGCCAAGCCACCGCTGCGAGTGCCAGCGCGAAGATCGATGCCGGCAGCATGACCACGCCATCGCCCCAGTTTGCCGCGATCACACCGATCAAGGCCCAGATTACGGCGACCGCGAATGTGCGCGGAGGGCGGGCAAGCAGCACGATGGCAAGGCTGATTGCGGCAACAACGCAAAGCATCAGCAGCGTCACCGTAATCTCGGAGCCGATATTATAGCCGATCAGCACAACGCCGGTGCCCACGGCGGAGGCGGCGGTGAGCCAGCCCGTATAGAGCCCGATGGGTCCAGCACAGAGGGCGGGTTGGCCGGCATCGCGTGCGCGCATCATTGCCCAGAGCGCGAGCGCCCACATAAGCCAGATCTGCAGCGTTGCCAGCCACGGCATGGATGTCGCAACGACCAGCCAGCTGGCACCTAATCCGGTGGAGAGCAGGAGCGGAAGCCGCGTACGGTCCCACCCCGCATCATCTTTATGGCGCAAAAGCCCCCAAAGGGCATGGGCCACGAGCCAGAGATAGATCAGCGACCAGATGGAGAAAGCCCATCCGGCGGGCTGGATCGCGGGAGCGTCGACCGGATTGGGGAATTGTGTCGGGTCATACCCTTTGAACGAGGGCGACCAGATCGGAGAGACGACAAAGGCCACAACCGCCACGAGAACCAGAACGGCTTTCAGACGGAATGACGGCGGGGAGGAGGGGCGGACCATGTGCGGTTGTCCTAAACGGCTTCTAACAGGGCTTAACGCGCCCGATCCGCGACGGGTTCCCGCTCCTCAGACGAAACCGAGATGATCGAGCGCCGCGCGGGCGTCTGGGCGGCTTTCGTAAGCGGCCTCGTTCAGCGCATGCACCAGTGTCGTCAGCTTGCGGTCCTGCCGCAGCTGCCAGATGAATTCGGCCACCGCCTGGTTGTCGAGCGCGCAAATCTTGCGCGCGGTGGCTTGGATGTCGAGAAACGTCCGGTCCATCAGGGCACTCCCTTGGCTTTGACTGGCCCCGAGATTAACACAAAATGCAGAACGCTCCCATGATCCATGTCATGGGAGCGCAGAGATTTCATATAACTGTCATGCGGATGTCGTGACGCTTAAACGAGACGCCCGTCGACAAGCATCGTTTTGCCACCCAGATAGGGATGCAAGACCTCGGGGAGAACCACCGAGCCATCCTCGCGCTGGCCGTTTTCCAGCACGGCAATCAGGCACCGGCCCACCGCCAGACCCGATCCGTTCAGCGTGGCCATGAATTCCGGCTTGCCGCCATCTGCGGGCTTGAAGCGGCCATTCATCCGGCGGGCCTGGAACTGGCCGCAGGTGGAAACAGAGGAGATCTCTCGATAGGTGTCCTGACCGGGCAGCCAGACCTCGAGGTCATAGGTCTTCTGCGCACCAAAGCCGATATCGCCGGTGCACAGGATGATGCGGCGGTAGGGCAGGTTCAGCCCTTCGAGCACGGCCTCGGCACATTTCACCATACGCTCGTGTTCTTCGATGGCTTTTTCGGGATGGCATATGGTCACCATCTCGACCTTCTCGAACTGGTGCTGGCGCAGCATGCCCGAGGTGTCCTTACCAGCCGAGCCTGCCTCGGAGCGGAAGCAGTTGGTATGGGCCACATAGCGGCGCGGCAGGGTGGATTCGTCCCAGACCTCACCGCTGGCGAAATTGGTCAGCGTGACCTCTGCGGTGGGGATCAGCCACCAGCCATTGGTCGTCTGGTAGCTGTCTTCCGAGAATTTCGGCAGCTGGCCGGTGCCCAGCATCGCCTCGTCACGCACCAGAACGGGGGTGATGTTTTCGACAAGATCATGGCTGTCGACATGCAGGTCGAGCATATATTGCGCCAAGGCGCGGTGCACACGGGCCACACCGCCACGCAGCGCCACAAAGCGCGAGCCGGAGAGTTTGGCCGCGGTTTCAAAGTCCATATTGGTGCCAACGCCCGCCAGCTCGAAATGCTCTTTCGGCTTGAAGCTGAAGCTCGGAACCTCGCCCCACTTATGGATCTCGACGTTATCATCCTCATCCGCGCCTTCAGGCACCTCGTCAAGCACGAGATTGGGGATGGTCAGCAGCAGATCGCGCAGCTCGGCATCTTTTGCACCGGCTTCGGTCTGCATGGCGGCCACTTCGGCCTTTTTCTCGGCCACAAGCCCGCGCAGACGCTCGAATTCTGCGTCATCACCAGCGGCTTTGGCGGCACCGACCTTCTTGGAGGCGGCGTTCTGCTCGGCTTTGGCTTCCTCGGCGGTCTGGATTGCACGGCGGCGGGCTTCATCGATCGAGAGGATCGTGGCCGACATCGGCTCCAGCCCGCGGCGTGCCAGAGCGGCATCGAAGGTTTCGGGGTTTTCACGGATCGCGCGAATATCGTGCATGACGGTCCTCTAAATCGCTGTGATTGCGTCACAGGCTTTATCCCTATTTGGTCATAGGGAAAAGATCACGATCGTGCTCAATGCAGGTGCGTGACCGGAAAACACGCCCCGTCAGACGCAGAACAACTCGTACATGGTGGTCAGCAGACGTTTTACCCGTTCGTCGCGGATCGAATAATAGACGGTCTTGCCATCGCGGCGGGTCGAGACCAGCCCGTCCTGACGCAGACGCGCCAGTTGCTGGCTAACGGCGGCCTGACGGGCATTCAATAGCACCTCCAGGTCGCTGACCGAGCGTTCGCCTGCGGTCAGGTGGCACAGGATCATCAGGCGCCCCTCATGGGACAGCGCCTTGAGAAGACATGCAGCCTCGCGCGCGCGATGGGTCATCTCCTCGGGCGACAGGGTTGTCACTTCATCATTTTGCGCCACATCCGAGGCCGGAACCATTGTAGCGATCCTTTCGTGTTTGGTGGCTGGCATCCTGCCAGATCGGGCCGCTGCACAAATACATGGCCGGAAGAAGATTCATCAGATAATATGTTTTAATATAATGTTTATTTCGTTTGATCGCAAATAAAGCCTTAGCGCTCAAGGATAAGCTTATCACGATTGAACTCGATGCGCGCGAATTTGCTCAAATAGGTCATTCCGAGCAACGATCCGTCCATTTCGCCCCCATTAATGCTGGCTGGGACGTCGGTGTCATGGATCGGCCCCACTTCGATGCTGTCGAGCCGGACGGAAGCGGTTCGAATCACTCCATTGGCAGTGCTGGCACGGCCGATGAAGGCAAGCCGGTCGGGGTCGATGCCGACCTTGCGGGCATCCGCGAGCGACAGCACGATATTGGTGGCCCCCGTATCCACGACGAAGCGCACCGGCGTGCCGTTGATTTTGGCGACGAGGTAGAAATGGCCGTCAGCGGATTTGGGGACCTCGATCCGGTTCTCGCCCACGATCTCCTGTGCGGGAAGTACCGTTTTGCGGATGTCGCTCCACAGTCCCATCGCGGCAAGAAGCCCCAGCAGGAGCAGGGCCCAGACCGCCAGTTGCTGGAGCCTGCGCGAGAGGTTGCGGCGGAAATCGAACATGACATAGCCGCCAACCACCGTCAGCAGAAGGATCAGATAGACAAATTGACCGATATCGTCGCCTGTCATCGTATGTCCGCTATCCAGAAATCGGAAACAATGCGCTAGAGCACGCCGGTGACGCCTGCACGGTGCAGGCCGTCGAGGATGAACTGGATGGCAAGCGCGGCAAGCAGCATGCCCAGAAGCCGCGTGACCACCATCACGCCCGTCCGGCCAAGAAGCCGCTCCACCGGCGCGGCGATGGCGAAAAGCGCCATTACACAGGCCAGCACGGCCAGCATCACGCCCAGAATGGCGAGGATATGCAACGTGCTGCCATCGCCTTGCCCCATCAGCAGGATCATCGACGCCATAGCGCCGGGTCCGGCGATTAGCGGTGTGGCAAGCGGGAAGACCGAGGGGTCATCATGATCGGGGTCCTGCACATGCTCCTCGCCCTGTCCCTCGCGGCGTTTGGTGCGGCGTTCAAACAGCATGTCGAGCGCGGTCAGGAACAGCAAGACACCGCCCGCAATGCGAAAAGCGGGCATGGAAATGCCGATTCCATCGAGAATATTCTGTCCGAACAGGCCGAATAGGGTCAGCAACCCCGCGCCGATGGTTACGGCCCGAAACCCGATGCTCCGGCGCTTGGCCGCGGGCACGCCGCTGGTCAATGCGATGAAGACGGGCGCCAGACCGATCGGGTCGATCACGACGAAAAGCGTCACGAAAGCGGTAAGATAGTCGGTGGCTGGCATCTGATCCCCGAAAATTCAACTTACACTGTTTGTGCCATAGCCGGTCTTTTGGGGCCAGTGTCGATTCCGTCGGAGCGAAAAATGGTTGCCTAGATATTGGGCGAATCCGGAGCTGTTGCTTAAAATTCATGTCAACTGGCACGATTGGGGGGTTGATTGCGGGGCCCGAGGCCATAAACGTTGTCTCCGATTTGGTCTGAGCCGCAAAGCCTTGTGTGCTCCGGCCGCGCGTGTGGAGTAGACTATGCTGAACAATATCGGCCTTCCGGGCCTTCTTCTGATCGCTGTTGTGGTTCTCGTCCTGTTCGGACGCGGCAAGATCTCGTCGCTGATGGGCGAAGTCGGCAAGGGGATCACGGCCTTCAAGAAAGGCGTGAAGGACAGCTCGAACGAGATCGAGGATGCCAGCAACGAGCCCTCGAAAACTGACGCTCGTGACGTGACCCCCGAGGACAAGAAAGACAAGGTCTGAGCTGCGAGCCAGCGGCTGGAGGCCCTGAATGTTTGATATCGGTTGGAGCGAACTTCTGGTCATCGGCGTGGTCGCATTGATCGTCGTCGGGCCGAAGGATTTGCCTGTAATGTTTCGGACCCTTGGCCGTTTGACGGGTAAGGCCAAAGCCATGGCGCGCGAATTTTCGCGGGCGATGGAGGATGCGGCCGATCAGGCCGGCATCGCCGAGACAACAAAAGAGCTCAAGGGGATGACCTCGAAAAAGGCGCTTGGCCTTGATGCTCTGGAACGTGCCACGGACAAGTTCGAAAAGTGGCAGCCTTCGATGCCCAAAAAGGCCGAGAAGGTCGAAAAGACCAGCGCCCCTGTTGCCCAGCCCGATCCCAATCTCGAGAGCCCCGATCCCGCAAGCACGGCAAGTGATGTCGCGCCCCACGAGATCGAGGACGAGCCGGATCTGCCGGTCACCGTCTCCGAGGCCGAGGCTCCGGAGCCCGTCACCAGGGCGGCAAGCGCTGACGAGAAAAGAAAAGAGACGCCATGAGCGCCGAGGATGATATTGAAGATAGCGCCGCGCCGCTGATCGAGCATCTTGCCGAGCTGCGCACCCGTATCCTGTATTCACTGGCCGCTTTCATCGTTGCGATGGTGGCCTGCTACACGGTCTGGAACCCGATTTTCAACTTCCTGACCCACCCGATCTGCGGCGCGCTTGCCGATCGCGGGCAGGAATGCGGGCTGTATCTCATCAAGCTGCAGGAAGGTTTCTTTGTTGCGGTGACGATCTCCTTCATGGGCGGTTTCGCACTGTCCTTCCCGGTGATCGCCTATCAGATGTGGCGGTTTGTTGCGCCTGGCCTCTACAAGACCGAAAAGAATGCCTTTTTGCCCTTCCTGATCGCTTCGCCGGTGATGTTCTTCCTCGGTGCGGCCTTTGCCTATTACGTCATTCTTCCGCTGGCCTTCCAGTTCTTCCTGGGGTTCCAGCAGGGCAACTTCACGCCGGAGGGCAAGGCGGCCAATGACATGGCGGCCATCGGTTTCCAGGGTTCGGTGCAGGAATATCTCTCGCTGACCGTGAAATTCGTCATGGCCTTCGGAATCTGTTTCCAGCTGCCTGTGCTTTTGTCGCTGATGGGAAAGGCGGGGCTGGTTTCGGCTGCAGGGCTTGCCAGTGTGCGCAAATATGCGGTGGTCGCGATCCTGATCGTTGCCGCCATTGCCACACCGCCGGATGTGATCTCGCAGGTGATCCTTTTCGTGGTAGTCTATGGGCTCTATGAGGTGTCGATCTTCCTAGTGCGGCGGATCGAACGGAACCGCGAAGCGCGGATGCGGGCCGATGGCACATGGGTCGAGGAAGACGAGGAAGACGATGGGGACGACGAGACCAGATCGTCCTGACCGTCCGACACGATGAATGACGAGGCCCCGGAGATGCTCTGCATGTCCGGGGCCGATTTCGAAGGAGGAGCCCGATGCATCGCCAAGATCTGAAACACGAGCTGGCACGGCGCAATCTGACCAATCAGGATCTGGGGACGGCCACGGGGCTGCGCGAGGATGTCCTTGTGCAGTTTCTTGATGGTCAGCGGCCACTCGGCGACGCGGAGGAGGGCCGGATTCTGGACTATCTTGCCACTGTCTCGCCCCGCGTCAGTCGCACTGACGCACTGGGGCGGATCGCCGATGCGCTGGAGCGGATGTCGCCCGCGCCGATGCCCGCGCCCGATTTTACCGCGGCCACCGCCTTTGCATGGCGCACGGCGCCGGACCGGCTGGATCCGGTGGCCCAGGTGAATGGCGTGGCCTTCGAGCTGTTGCAGGGGATCGAACGCTCGCGCGACACGCTTCTGGCCAATACGCTGCAATTTGCCCGCGGTGGGGCCGCCAATAACGCGCTGCTCTGGGGCGCGCGGGGGATGGGGAAATCCTCGCTCGTGAAGGCGGCGCATGCGCAGGCTGTGGCGCAGGGGCTGCCGCTGAAGCTGGTGGAACTGTCGCGCGATGATCTGCCATCTGTCGGGCGGCTGCTGGCGCATCTCCGCGCGGCGCCGGATGTCCGCTTCATCCTGTTCTGCGATGATCTGTCCTTCGATCACGATGACCGCCATTACAAATCGCTGAAGGCCATTCTCGATGGCGGGATCGAAGGGCGGCCTGCCAATGTCATCCTCTACGCCACATCGAACCGTCGCCATCTGATGCCGCGCGATATGATCGAGAACGAGCGCTCGACAGCGATCAATCCGGGTGAGGCGGTGGAGGAAAAGGTTTCGCTTTCTGACCGGTTCGGCCTCTGGCTGGGCTTCCATCCCTGTTCGCAGGATGATTATCTCAAGATGATCCGTGCCTACTGCGATACCTACGGGATCGAGATTTCCGACGAGATGCTCCGTGCCGAAGCGATCGAATGGCAGGCCACGCGCGGGTCGCGCTCGGGGCGCGTTGCATGGCAGTTCGTCACCGATCTTGCCGGTCGTCAGGGTCTAGCGATCTGAGGATTACGCGGGGTCCGGTCCTTGCGGCCCCGCGGAAGCCGATATGCCGATGTCTACTCGACCCGCTCCATCATGCGCGCAACCCCCACACAGCATAAAAGCGCGAGCGCAAGGGCGGGCGCCGGCACCCCGAGCGAGACTGCCAGACAAAGCGCGACCCCTGCTGCAGTAATGACAGCGACGAGGAATAAGAGAAAGGTCGGCAACGGCATGATAATCTCCTTACTTTCCTATTATGGGGCGGCGAAGAATTAAGAAAAGATCTTCCCTCTTCCGGAAACCGTGAAAACCATCACATCCTTGCGACATCTGCCTGTTGATTATGCAGGCCTGTGAAAGCGCGGGCAGTTTGGCGGTTGCGATACGTCCGGCCCTGTCAGAGCCGAAGACTCGCAGGAGGCCCTACCGCGAGTCTAATGTTCTCCGCCGCGATCGGTGATCTCATGTGTCCACACGCCCGATCCATCCGGATCGCGCGCCGGTCGGAGGGCGGGCGGTTTGCGGATGATACGGGCGATATCCGCACAGGCCAGCGCAAGTGCCGAAGCCGAGGGGGCTGCGACATAGAGCGTGGTGAGATGCGGAGCAAAACCCATCTTGAACTGGCGTAGCCCCGCCGCGCCATGACCCCTCTCGGCGCGCCGCCAGATCATGGCGGCGGGTCCCTCGATCTGGTCGGGACGGGGAGGAAGAGCCGCAAGCGAGAGCCGTGGACAACCCGTCTCACGGGCGGCCGCGATGGCGGTGACGATGAGCTGGTGCATCGTGCCATCGGGGGCGTCATCACTGGTGCGCATCAGATCCAGCGCCCATTCATGATCATTGGCATGGAAACTGGCAAATCCCACGAGCCGTCCATCGAACCATGCCAGAACAACCTCGTGCTCGCTGACATAATCGGGGGTGAAACGGCCCATGGAAAAGCCTCTCTCGCCGCCGCGTGCGGTGGTCCATTCGGCGGCGACCTCGGACATCTGCGCCATCGGCATCTGGGTCATGCAATGCTCGCAGGTGAGGCCCGCCTTGGCCGCCTTGCGCAGCTTGCGCCGCAGTCCCGACATGGCGGGGGCGTCAAGCGTGAACCGGTCGGGCCGGATCCAGCATTCCTGTGCCACCGGCACCACCGACCAGCCAAGCCTGCGCGCCTCGAGTGCGGTGCGTGCATGGACCTTGTAGAGGCAGGCCAGACGGCCCTGCGCGCGTGCCTCGATCCGCAGCGCGCGAAGCATCTCGCGCAGGTCCGTCTCCCCCACCGGGTCGCGCATTCCCACAAGCGCCTGCTGCGTCTGTCCGACCATCCAGCCCGAGCGCATATTCTCGCCCAGCAGCACGAAATGCTCACCCTGGCGCAAGATACCGAATTCGGCATGGGGGCTCAGGCGGGCGAGCTCCGCGATTCGGGGAGTATATTCAGGCGCGGCAGGCACGAGACGGCCACGCGGCGGAATGTGCCGCACAGGCGCCCCCAGTGCCAGTACCGCCAGCGCCAGCGCGGCAGGCGCGCCGTAATAGACGGCCCGCCATGCAACGATCGCGGCCAGAAGCGGAGCCTGTTCGGCGCCCGGCAGAAGCATGAGCAGCGTGACCTCGAACGGCCCGACGCCGCCCGGTGTGCCGGAAATGAACCCTGCACCCAGCGCCAGCAGGAAGGCAGGATAGAGCGCGATCAGCGGGTGGACGGTATCGGGAGGCATCAGCACCCAAAGCGCTAGCGCAGCGAAGGCGGTATCGGCGATGGTAAGCCACAGGATGCGTCCCATGACCGGCAAGCTTGGCAGGCGCGGCTGCCATTTGCCGATTTTGACCACCGGATTCCATAGAGCGAGGGCCGCGACCGCGCCGCCTAAGAGAAGCCCCAAAAGGGCGAAACCCTGAAGTGCGAAGATCGGCAGGCCCGGCAGCTGCACGGGGGTGACGATCACGACCATCGCCGTGACGACGGCCCACCCCGCCAGAAAGGTCGCGGCTACCATGGCGGTCAGTTTGGAGGCCTCGATCATCGAGAAACCGGGTAACATGCGCCAGCGCACGAGCGCGCCCGAAATCAGGCCGAAGCCCACGGTCTGCGAGATGGCGATGGACACCCAGCCTGCGCGTTTGCTCTGGCCCTCGTTCTGGCCCGTATCCATGATCTTGTGGATCAGGGCATCGTAATTGGCCAGTGCGGCAAACGAGGCCAGCGTCGCCAGTGCGGCGCCCAGCCATTGCCATGCCGAGACCTGCCCGAGAGAGGCGAGAATCGCGGCATAATCGAGCCCCGTGACACGGTCGCGCAGGATCCACGCAAAGCAGGCCAGCATGACGATAGCCGCAATCTGGCGCCGGATCGCCTTGCCCCATGCCAACGACTGGGTTCTGGGCGCGATCTGTTGCGGGTCATCGGCAAGGTGCTCCGCCCCTTCGTAATCCAGAAGGCGCGCCGTTTCGGCTATGATCTCGGCTTTCGGGGGGCTCTGTGCAGGCAGAACCGCCTCGCGCGCCGTGGTCGCGGGCCGCTCCGGCCAGGCCTTTGCTCGGGCTGCATCGTCTCCGGTAACCTTGCCGTAATGCCGCATCACATTCTCCGTCCATGTCTTGCCGGCAAGATTAGGCACAATGCCCTTACACGAGCTTAATAATCCTGAGCAGAGCATTCGACAGGCAGGCGGAGGTTGTGCCGGTTTGCCGTGCGACAGACCGCAAACCCTGCGAAATGCCTTGTCGGGAACCTTTGGACTGCGTTGCAGGCTTGCGGGGAAAGAGGGCTTGGCCTATAGGGGCGGGAAAGGGCATGATTGGCCCGACTGTCCGATCGGCGCGCATGGGGCGTGCCCGGGTCATCATCCGAGTGGAGAGCACATGGCACCCCGGCGCAAGAAGATTTACGAAGGTAAAGCGAAGATCCTGTTCGAAGGCCCGGAGCCGGGTACCTTGGTGCAGTATTTCAAGGACGATGCCACGGCATTCAACGCGCAGAAGAAGGACGTGATCGACGGTAAGGGCGTGCTCAACAACCGCCTGTCCGAATTCTTCATGAACGGTCTGACCAATGTCGGTATCCCGAACCACTTCATTCGCCGTCTGAACATGCGCGAGCAGCTGATCCGTCAGGTCGAGGTTGTGCCGCTTGAAGTCATCGTGCGCAACTTCGCCGCAGGCTCCATCGCGAAGCGTCTGGGTCTGGAAGAGGGCACGCCGCTGCCGCGTCCGATCGTGGAATACAGCTACAAGAACGACGCGCTCGGCGATCCGCTGGTTCCGGAAGAATACATCGTGGCCTTCGGCTGGGCGAGTCAGCAGGATCTCGACGACATCGTGGCGCTGGCGCTGCGCGTGAACGACTTCCTGTCGGGCATTTTCTTTGGCGTGGGCATCAAGCTGGTCGACTTCAAGATCGAGATCGGCCGCATCTGGGAAGGCGATTTCATGCGCCTTATCGTGGCTGACGAGATCAGCCCCGACAGCTGCCGCCTTTGGGATGTGAAAACCGGCCAGAAGCTCGACAAGGACGTGTTCCGCCGCGATCTGGGCAGCCTGACAGACGCCTATAGCGAAGTGGCCAAACGTCTTGGCGTGCTGCCCGAGCAGGGCAATGGCGCAGCGCCGACGCTGATCAATTGACCAAACCGCGGTCTTGTCCTTGTGGGCGGGACCGACACAAATTGAACAGGGACCGGCAGGCCCGGTCCCGACAGACCAAAAGGCAGCGCGCTGCCCTCAAGACTTGCAGAGGATGACACCGATGAAAGCCCGCGTTCACGTGATGCTCAAGGATGGGGTTCTGGACCCGCAAGGTGAAGCTGTTCGCCACGCGCTTGGCGCGCTCGGTTTTGCGGGCGTCGAAGGCGTCCGTCAGGGCAAGGTGATCGAGCTTGATCTGAACGCCGCCGACAAGGCCGCTGCCGAAGCCGAAGTGCAGGCCATGTGCGAGAAGCTTCTGGCCAATACCGTGATCGAGCAATACACGGTCGAAATCGTCTGAGACGAGATCGGGGAGAGCGCAGCGCTCTCCTCCGCAATGTTTAGCGCAGCTGGAAGACAGGAGCCCCGCCATGAAGGCAGCCGTCATCACCTTTCCCGGGTCGAATTGCGACCGTGATCTGATCGTCGGTTTCGAGAAAGCCGGTGCCGAGGTCATTCGTGTCTGGCACAAAGAAACCGAATTGCCGGCAGGGGTGGACGTCGTGGGCGTCCCCGGCGGGTTCTCCTATGGCGATTATCTGCGCTGTGGCGCGATCGCCGCTCAATCGCCGATCGGGCGTGCGCTGGTGGAGTATGCGGGCAAGGGCGGCTATGTCATCGGCATCTGCAACGGTTTCCAGGTCTTGACCGAGATGCGCCTTCTGCCGGGTGCTTTGATGCGCAATGGCGGGCTGAAATACATCTCGAAGCCGGTGCCGCTGGTGGTCTCCACCCAGGAGAGCGCCTTTACGGCGGGCTATTCCAAAGGTCAGGAGATCCTGATTCCGATCGCCCATCATGACGGCAATTACCAGATCGACGCCGAAGGGCTGAAGGCGCTGCAGGGCGAGGACCGTGTGGCCTTCCGCTATGGCGCCAATCCCAATGGATCGGTTGATGATATTGCCGGTGTCCTGTCCGAAAACCGCCGCGTGCTGGGGATGATGCCGCACCCCGAGCGGGCCGTGGATGCCAATCATGGCGGAACCGACGGGGCGGCGCTTTTCCGCTCTCTGCTGGACGGCCTCGTCACCGCGTGAAGCTTTGACACTTGTTGCGCCTTGGGCCATCGCCTAAATTTGGCCCATGGCGAGCACCTTGACCCTCGAGACAAGACCTGCGCCCCGCGATCGGACACGACGCGGGCGTATTCTTGTGCGCTTGGCAGTTCTGGGCATTCTGTGCCTTGCTGCCGGGGCCATGTGGTTCACCAATGCGTGGCTTACCCAGCGTTTTACCGAGACGACCCGCGTGCGCACAGAGCTGCGCCTGGCGCTCTATTCAGGGAACCTGATCTCGGAATTGCAGCGTATGTCGATCGTGCCGCTGCTGCTGGCGCGCGATCCGGCGCTGACGCGCTCGCTCTCGAGCGGTGATTTCTCGGAGACCTCGGCGGCTCTGATCTCCGCTCGCGATGACGTCTCGGCCGCCTCGGTGCGGCTTCTGGATCTGTCGGGGCGGGTGGTCGCGGCCACCAACCGAAACCTGATCGGCACGAGCTATGCCTCGGCGCCCTTCTTCGTGGAGGCGCAACGCTCGCGCGATACGGTCTTCACCACCGATTCCATGGAGAGCACCGGCACCGAGTTCAACTATTCGCGGCTCCTTACTGCCAATGGCACCCCCTTGGGCGTGATCGTGGTCGAGGCGGATCTCGCGAAATTCGAGCGGGCCTGGGCCGGGATTTCGGATGCGGTGGCCGTCACCAATAATGATAACAAGATTATCCTGACGACCGAACCCCGTTGGCGCGGATTGACGATGGCCGAGGCGCTGGAGGCGCGGGATGCGCCCACCGCCATCCAGCGCGCGCTGCAGGCCACCGCCGATTTTGCCAATGAACCGCCAGATGCCTATCTGGGCGGTGCGGGGGTGATGCAGACCGATACCCGCATCCCGTTCCGCGGCTGGAAGATGATCGCTTTCACCTCTTATGATTCGGTCCGCGAGCGGGTGAATGCTGTGCTGGCGCTCGAGATCATGGGCTTTGCCATTTTCCTCGCGCTGGCTTTTTACTGGCTCTCGCGCAGGGCGCGGATGCAGTCTCTGGCGCTGCGACAGGAATCGAAGGAACTGCGCGCGCTCAATGCTCGCCTGACACGCGAGATCGCCGAACGCGAGAAGGCGCAGAAGGAACTCGCCGTGGCCGAGCAGACACTGGCACAGAGCTCCAAACTGGCGGCTCTGGGCGAGATGTCGGCCTCGGTCAGTCACGAGTTGAACCAGCCGCTGGCCGCGATGAAGACCTATCTGGCGGGCGCGCGGCTCCTGCTGCAGCGCAAGCGTGGCGAGGAGGCGATGACCAGCTTCCAGCGGATCGACGATCTGATCGACCGGATGGGCGCGATCACCCGCCAGCTGAAATCCTATGCCCGCAAGGGCGGGACGGCCTTCGAGCCGGTGGATCTGCGCGACGCGGTCTCGTCGGCGCTTTCGATGATGGAGCCGCAGCTGAAATCACGCACGGTGCAGATTACGCGCACGCTACCGCGCAATGCAGTCATGGTCACCGCCGACCGGATACGGCTGGAGCAGGTGATCATCAACCTCCTGCGCAACGCATTGGATGCCACGAAGTCAACTCCCGAACCGCAGATCGAGATCCTGCTCTCCGACGGGGCGCAGGCGGTTCTCACGGTGCGTGATAACGGGCCGGGGATCGCGGATCTCGAGAAACTCTTCGAGCCTTTCTGGACGACGAAGAAGCCTGGAGAGGGAACCGGATTGGGGCTGGCGATTTCGTCTTCGATCGCCAGCGACCTTGGCGGCCGTCTAACGGCCCGGAATGCCGAAGCGGGGGGCGCCGTATTCGAATTGCGCCTGCCTTTGCTTTCGGATGAAACAATAACAGATGAAGAGCGTGCTTGACCTGAACGCGCCACGGAGAACGATATGTCACGAATGATGAAGATTGCGATTGTCGATGATGAAGAAGACATGCGCCAATCCGTCAGCCAATGGCTCGCGCTGTCCGGCTTTGACACGGTCAGCTATGACTGCGCCGAGGCCGCGCTGAAGGAAATCGGGGCAGATTGGCCCGGTGTGGTGATCTCCGATATCCGGATGCCGGGAATGGACGGCATGGAATTCCTCAAGCGTCTGATGGGCGTGGATAGCGGTCTGCCGGTGATCATGATCACCGGCCACGGCGATGTGCCGATGGCCGTGGAGGCGATGCGCTTGGGCGCGATGGACTTCCTCGAGAAACCCTTCGATCCGGACCGGATGAACGAACTGGCCAAGCGCGCGACCCAAGCACGCCGCCAGACGCTCGAGAACCGTGCGATCCGCAAGGATCTGGCCAATGGCGAGCAGATGATCGGCAAGCTGATCGGCACGTCCGAGCCGATGGAGCGTCTGCGCGAGGATATTCTGGATCTGAGCCAAGCCGATGGCCATGTGCTGATCGATGGCGAGACCGGCACCGGCAAGACGCTGGTGGCCCATGCGCTCCATGCCACGGGCTCGCGCGCGGGCAAGGCGATGGTGACGGTCTCCTGCGCGGCCTATTCCGAGGAAGATCTTGCGTCGATGCTATTCGGCCCCGTCGAAAGCGGCCTGCCGCTGGTGGAGAAGGCCCGTGGTGGCACGCTCTGCCTCGAGGATATCGAGGCGCTGTCACAATCACTGCAAGCGCGCCTTCTGACCTTCATCTCCGATCAGGGGGTGCCTGCCGAGACACGGATCGTGGCGATCTGTAACCAGCATGGCGAGGGGATGACGCTTGAGGATGTGCTGCGTCCCGATCTCTATTTCCGTCTGGCCGCGCTGAAGATCACGTTGCCGCCGCTGCGCAACCGTGGCGAGGATGTGCTGACCATCTTCGCGCGTCTGGCCGAGCAGTTCGCCGATGAATATGGCTGCGACACGCCCGAGCTGACGGCACAGGAAGCTGCCCAGCTTCTGCAGGCGCCGTGGCCGGGCAATGTGCGCCAGCTGATCAATGTGGCCGAGCGTGCCGTGCTGCAGTCTCGTAGGGGGTCGGGCTCGATCGCCTCGCTTCTGATGACCGATGACAATGACAGCTCGATTCCGGCCATCACCACCGAGGGCAAGCCGCTCAAGGAATATGTCGAGAATTTCGAGAAGATGCTCATCGATAATACGATGCGCCGCCATAAGGGCTCGATTGCCAGCGTGATGGACGAGCTGTGCCTACCGCGCCGGACGCTGAACGAGAAGATGGCCAAATACGGGTTGGCCCGTCAGGACTACCTCTGACCCCGTTCGGGCAAGGACTTTTCGACTGGCAAAAAGGCGGGGGCTACCCCGCCTTTTTTAATATCGGGTGGTTGCAGGCGCGGGACCCGAATGATGCACGCACCGGATAGGAAAGAGGCCGGGACTGAGCCCGGCCTCCGTAAGTTAATTTCCTGCGTTCCACCAGCCGCGACGCTTGGGAGCGGTGGGCGCGTCGGGCTGATCTTCCGCCATTGCCGGTTCGGGTGCAGGCTCCGGCGTGGTCTCGGCTTGCGCGACCGGCGCGGCAGGCGCGGCGATCTCGGCCAGCCCCTCATCAGCTGAAGCCTCGGCAACGGGCTCGGCGGCAGGTTGCTCGGCGGGCGCGGGCGCGGCCTCTGCGACGGGCGCCTCTTCTGCCTGAACAGGCGCGTTCTCCACCGTATTCGCCGATGCCTCTGATGCGGCCTCGGTCTCGTCTTTGCGCGAGCGGCTCCGGCTCCGCGAGCGAGTGCGCTTCGGCTTGGGTGAATCTTCCGGTGCAGTCTCTTCAGCCGGTTGCTCCGCTGCCTCTTCCGCCTTTTGAGGCTCGGCATCCGCTTCGGCATCGGTGTCCGCATCCGATTTCGAGCGGCGGCGCGAGCGGGAACGCGAACGTTTCGGTTTGGAGGCCTCTTCGGTGTCTACCGTCTCGTCTTCCGCGCTCTCTTCGGAGAGGTCGTCCGCATCCTCGGCGCTCTCGTCATCCGACTCACCCTCGATACCGTTCTGCTCACCGTTGGACTTCCGGCGGCGACGACGGCGGCGTTTCTTTTTCTTCGGGCCTTCTTCGCTGGTCGTATCGCTCGGAGTGTCTGTCAGGGTCTCCGGTGCGTCCTCGTCTTCCGCATCCGCCGTTTCCGCGTCGATGGCGGCGTCGAACTCCTCGAGCTCGGTCATGAATTCGGCACTGGCATGGACCACATTCGAGGTCACTTCCGCCACCACACGCGTGGCCGTCTTGAACTTCTCGAGCGTGTAATCGGGCGAGACAAGCGCCGGATCCGCCTCGATACGCACAGACAGACCATAGCGGCTCTCAATCAGCGCGATATGCTCTCGCTTCTGGTTGATCAAGAAGTTGGCCACGGCGACCGGCACACGCACCAGCACCTCGCGGGCGCGTTTGCGGGTGGCTTCTTCCTCGATTGCGCGCAGGACCTGCAGCGCCATACTGTCATCCGAGCGGATGAGGCCCGTGCCGTGGCAATGCGAGCAGGGCTGCGTCGTGGATTCGATCATCCCCGGGCGCAGACGCTGGCGCGACATTTCCATCAGGCCAAAGCCCGAGATACGGCCCACCTGGATGCGGGCGCGGTCGGTCTTGAGCTTGTCTTTCATCCGCTTTTCGACGGCGGTGTTGTTCTTGCGCTCGTCCATATCGATGAAGTCGATGACGATCAGACCGGCAAGGTCGCGCAGGCGCACCTGACGGGCGACCTCTTCCGCGGCCTCGAGATTGGTCTTGAGCGCAGTCTCCTCGATCGAGCCTTCTTTGGTGGCACGGCCAGAGTTGACGTCGATGGCCACGAGGGCCTCGGTCACGCCGATCACCAGATAACCGCCGGATTTCAGCTGCACTACGGGGTTGAACATCGAGGCCAGATAGCCCTCGACCTGATAGCGCGCGAAAAGCGGCAGCGCCTCGGCATAGTGCTTCACGTTCTTCGCATGCGAGGGCATGATCATCCGCATGAAGTCTTTGGCCGCACGGTAGCCGCGCTCGCCCTCGACCAGAACCTCGTCGATATCCTTGGAGTAGAGATCGCGGATCGAGCGTTTGATCAGATCGCCTTCCTCATAGATGGGGGCAGGGGCGACCGATTTCATCGTCAGTTCGCGGATCTGCTGCCACATGCGGATAAGGTATTCGTAATCGCGGCGGATCTCGGTCTTGGTGCGCTGAGCGCCGGCCGTGCGGATGATGAGGCCCGCGCCCTGCGGAACTGACAGTTCCGAGGCGATTTCCTTGAGTTTCTTGCGGTCGGGTGCATTAGTGATCTTGCGCGAGATGCCGCCACCACGCGCGGTGTTGGGCATCAGAACGCAGTAACGGCCTGCAAGCGAGAGATAGGTGGTCAGGGCCGCGCCTTTGTTTCCGCGCTCTTCCTTGACGACCTGGACCAGCATGATCTGGCGGACCTTGATGACTTCCTGAATCTTGAAGCGGCGTGCGCGGGGCTTGCGCGGACGGCGGATCTCTTCGGTTACATCTTCTTCGGCAACCGACTCGATATCGTCATCGCTCTCGGAGGCGTTATCGTCATCCTGATCATCCGAGAGATCGTCAAGCGAGCCCTGATCCTCGTGCTGGTCGTCCTCGTCGGTCGGATCGGCAACACCCATGCCCGGAATGTCTTCCGAACGCAGAGTTTCATCTGCGGCAGCGGCTTCGGCCTGAGCTGCGGGGCTGTCATCCTTGCGGGAAGAGCGGCGACGGCGGCGCGAACGCTGTGGTTTGTCCTCTTCCTCGTCATCGGATTGCGCCATGGCCTGTTCTTCGGCCAGGAGCGCCTCGCGGTCAGCGGAGGGAATCTGGTAGTAATCGGGGTGGATCTCGGCGAATGCGAGGAATCCGTGGCGGTTTCCGCCGTAATCAACGAACGCTGCCTGAAGCGAGGGCTCGACCCGCGTCACTTTCGCGAGGTAGATATTTCCCGCGAGTTGGCGCTTGTTTATCGTCTCGAAATCGAATTCCTCGACTTTATTCCCGTCCACAACCACCACGCGGGTTTCTTCCGCGTGCGTGGCATCGATCAGCATCTTCTTTGCCATTTATCCTGCTTTCCCACAGAGGCACCCGCACGCGGCATAAGCCGGGCGGGCGGGGTCTGTGGTCTGTTTTTGGGGCGTGAGCGCGAGGTGCCAGAGGGAAGGCGGCGGCGTTTGGCCTGCCCGACATCTTCCTTGGTCTATCCACTCGCGTCATCGCGTTTCATCCTAAAAGCGGGGTAGGACCCTAAGATCTGCCCCCAAACTGTTGCCGTTCTTCCCATGAGCGGGTTGCCCGGCGTGGCTACGGCCTTGCGGCCAATCGGTTGATCCTGGACGGGGCCGCGCGAGTGCCGCGCAGACCTTCCGACCGGAAGTCAGCGAAATCCGTGGGTGTGGGTCACATCGCGTGACGATACACCAACATAATTACGACAATAGACGTTGCCTTGTGGAAAACACAATCTGTTTTTCGTCAACGAATGGTTAACAAAGGTTTATCGGAAGGTCAGGCGGCCTAAAATTACGCTCTTTGTGAGAAATATGACCGTGTGGGTCCGGACATAAGAAAAGGGCCTGCGCGGCGGCAGGCCCTTTCCGGAAAGTATTGTCGCGAAGATTAGCGCTTCGAGAACTGGAACGAACGGCGTGCTTTGCGCTTACCGAACTTCTTACGTTCAACAACGCGCGAGTCGCGGGTCAGGAAGCCTGCGGCTTTCAGCGCCGGGCGCAGAGCGGGTTCGTATACCTGAAGGGCTTTCGAGATACCGTGCTTCACGGCACCTGCTTGACCCGACAGACCGCCGCCAACAACAGTCGCGTAGACGTCGAATTCGCCTTCCACGCCTGCGATGCCGAAAGGCTGGTTCACGATCAGCTGCAGAACGGGGCGAGCGAAGTATTCCTTCATCTCTTTGCCGTTCACGGTGACCTTGCCGGTGCCCGGCTTGACCCACACGCGTGCAACTGCGTCTTTACGCTTACCGGTCGCGTAGGAGCGGCCTTGCGCATCACGGACGGGCTCGCGGTGGATCGAAACAGTGGTTTCGCCAGCATTTTCAACGCCCGATACGGCCGACTTCAGATCGTCGAGGGATTTGAGTTCTTCAGCCATGATCAGCTCCGGGTGTTCTTTTTGTTCAGCGACTTGACGTCGAGAACTTCGGGCGACTGTGCTTCATGCGGGTGCGCGGCACCGGCATAGACGCGCAGGTTCGACATCTGGGCGCGGCCCAGACGGTTACGCGAGATCATACGCTCGACGGCTTTGATCACGACGCGCTCGGGGTGGTTGCCCTCGAGGATCTGGCGCGCGGTGCGCGACTTGATCCCGCCCGGGTGGTTGGTGTGCCAGTAGTAGGTCTTGTCTTCGCGCTTCTTGCCAGTCATCTGCACCTTGTCGGCGTTGATGATGATGACATTGTCGCCCATGTCCATGTGCGGCGTGAAGGTGGCTTTGTGCTTGCCACGCAGACGCATTGCGACGATCGACGCGAGGCGGCCCAGAACGACGCCTTCAGCGTCGATCAGGATCCACTTCTTTTCGATCTCCGCCGGTTTTGCGGTATAGGTGTTCATAAGATCGTCCCTTGACGGGTTGTGAATTCAGATTGGGGGCTTTTCCACGATCTTCAGATTAAAAGCAAGCCCATTGATTGCTATAAAAGCCAGATAAAACAAAGTCTTACAATTTAGGTATTAAAATACCCCAATATTTGACGGGTTATTCGGGGGCAGGCCGTAGAATCCATATGATCGGGGGAGGTCAGCCGATCACCGCGAGGAAGGGGAAGGTGTCGAGCAGCCAGAAGCTGAAATCGGTGAACTGGCCGGTCAGCATCATCAGACCGACGGTCCATAGAAGAAGCCCCGAGATCTTCTCGATCCGGCCCATATGCCGTTTCATCCAGCGCATCACTCCCTGAAGCTTGGGAAAGAAGGCGGCGACCAGCAGGAAGGGAATGCCCAGACCCACCGCATAGGCAGCCAGCAACCCGGCCCCGCGTGTTACATCGCTGCCGGAGGCTGCCACGCTGAGGATCGCCCCGAGGATCGGGCCGAGGCAGGGGGTCCACCCGAACGCAAAGGCAAGCCCCAGCACATAGGCCCCCAGTGCCGAGCCACCCGTATCGCCGGTGTTGAAACGTGCCTCGCGATCCATGAACCCGATGCGGAATACGCCGATAAAATGCGCGCCAAAGACCATCACGATGATGGCTGCGCCTTTCGTGAGCCATTCCTGGTAGGGACCAAGCGCGCGACCGACCGCAGAGGCCGAAATACCCATGAGCAGGAATACCGTCGACAATCCCAGAACAAAGAACACCGCCGCCAGCAGCACCTTGCCGCGCGCGCTCGATTGGCCGCCCTGCATATCCGAGACCGATACTCCGCCCATGAAGGCCAGATAAGGTGGGACGATCGGCAGCACGCAGGGGCTGAGGAAGGACAAAACTCCTGCCAGCACCGCAACAAGCAGGGCAGGGAGGAAGGCGGCATCAAGGACAAGCTGTGCATCTAACATGCAAGACCGCATACATTAGATTTCTGTGTCGGTCACTTCTCTTATCGGCGACGGTCACGAAGATGTTCACGCGGATAAAAGAGCGGTAGACAACCCTCGCCTACATCCCCATCTTCGCGGCATGGATGATGATACGACATGGATCGATGCCAAGGGGCTTTTGTGCCCGCTGCCGGTGCTGCGGTTGCGTAAGGTTCTCGAGGGGCTACCCTCGGGGGCCGTGGCGCTTCTGGAAGCAACCGATGGCGCCTCATGGGTGGATGTTCCACATTTCTGCGCGCAAACGGGCCATGAGATGATCCGCGCAGAGGAGAGGGGCGAGGTGCTCACCTATCTCGTGCGGCGCAAGTAAGCGCGTCTCTCTGGTGGCACATATTTTCTTGACTTGTCCTACGGGTCGAATAAAGCGCGCTGACGGAGAATTGGCTCCGTCTCAAGGCGTTTTACCGACATGATTCCCTTTGCGATGACGTCAGGCGATCTCTTGGCAGATCGCCGTGCCGATTATGCCGAATCCTATCTTCCCGATGATCCTCAAGCGGCAGCCGAGCTTTACGAGCAGGCGCTTGAGCGAGCGCCCGGCTGGGTGGCGGGATGGTTCCGGTTGGGCGAGATCCGTGCCGATGCGGGGCTGCCACAGGCGCAGCAGGCATTCGAGCAGGTTCTGGAACTCGATCCGGCGGATACGCTTGGCGCCAGTCTGAAGCTCGACCTGCTGATGCCACGCTCGCTCTCCAACGCGATGCCGGTCGCTTTTGTCGAGGCACTGTTCGACCAATATGCGGCGGGTTTCGAGGAATCGCTTGTCGAGAAGCTCGAATACCGCGCGCCGGAGCTGATCGCGGCAGGTCTTGCGGGCACTTATAGCCGTGGGCTCGATCTGGGCTGCGGCACGGGGCTTATGGGGCTGGCGCTTGCGGATCGTGTCGAGTGGCTGGAAGGCTGGGATATCTCGTCAGAGATGCTGCGCGAGGCCGAAGCCAAAGGGTGCTATCAGGTGCTTGAAAAGCGCGATCTGGGGACACTCGCGCCGGTGCGGGATGCGTGGGATCTGGTCACGGCAGCCGATGTCTTTGCCTATCTTGGCGCGCTCGAGCAGATCATCGGTTGGTGTTCGGGGGCGATTCGCGAGGATGGGCGGCTGGCGTTTACCGTCGAGTGCCATGATGGCGCCGAAGCCTATCTGCTGCGCCCATCGCGCCGCTATGCCCATTCCGAGGCGCATCTGGCAGAGCTGTTGGAACTTGCGGGATTTGATGCGGTGATCGAAAAGGACTGGCTGCGTCTTGATCGCGGCATGCCGATCGAGGGGCTGGTGGTGCAGGCGCGGCGCCGTGCCAAGGCCGCCGAACGCTACGTGACCGAGGAAGACCGGCCCGCGCTCGCCTGATATCCGGCCACGAGCGCCGCTCCCGCGCCCGGCTGAAGCGGTGGGCAGAGCAACGGGCAGAGCAACCGGCAGAGCTCTGGGCGCGGCGACAAAGGCATGATACGGTTTGCATATCCGCCCGGATTTTCCTAGCTGTCGGAAAAACACCAGAAAGGGCCACTATGTCCGTCTCAATGCTTTCTACCTTCATCAAGCCGATGCACCGCGAGGGGCGCAAGTTCGTCGCGATCTTCGCCGCTGTGACGGTGGTCCTGTTCCTGATCTGCGAGCCTCTGGGCTGGATCGGTGTCGGCCTCACCGTGTGGTGCTATTATTTCTTCCGCGATCCCGAGCGGGTCACGCCGCTGCGGGACGGCCTGATGGTTTCGCCCGCCGACGGGATCGTCTCTCTGCTGGAGCCCGCAGTGCCGCCGGTCGAACTGGGGCTGGGGGATCAGCCGCTGACCCGCATCTCGGTTTTCATGAGCGTGTTCAACTGCCATGTGAACCGTCTTCCCTATGAGGGCAAGATCACCCGCGTCGCCTACCATCCGGGCAAGTTCCTGAATGCGTCGCTCGACAAGGCAAGCTCCGAGAACGAGCGCAACGGTCTGGCCGTGCAGATGCAGGACGGACGGTCCTATGGTGTGGTGCAGATCGCGGGTCTCGTGGCGCGCCGCATCCTGTGCGAGGCCAAGGAGGGGCAGAGCCTGCTGACCGGCGAGCGTTTCGGTCTGATCCGCTTCGGCTCGCGCCTCGATATCTATCTCCCCGAAGGCGTCTCGCCGCAGGTTGTGATCGGTCAGACGATGATTGCGGGGGAAACCGTGCTAGCTGATCTCACATCGACAGAAGAGCCGCGACTGGGCGGCCAGCGTTAAGGAGGGCAAGATGGCCGAGCGCGAAGACAGGCTACCATTCCTGCAGTTGATCCCCAATTTGGTCACAATCTCGGGCATGTGCCTTGGGCTGACCTCGATCCGGTTCACAATGACGGGCAAATTCGAGACGGCGGTAGTCCTGATCGTGCTGGCGGCGGTGATCGATGGCATGGACGGGCTGCTGGCCCGCCGTTTACGGGCAACCTCCGAATTCGGGGCCGAGCTGGACAGCCTGTCCGATTTTCTCTGCTTCGGGGTCGCGCCGGCGCTGCTGGTCTATCAGTTTGCGCTAGGCGAGACCAATTCTCTCGGTTGGGTCTTTGTGCTGGCCTTCGCGGGGGCAGGGTGCCTGCGCCTCGCGCGCTTCAACGTGATGCGCTCCGAGCCGGAATCGATGCGCCATTTCACCGGAGTTCCCGCTCCGGCTGGTGCGGGGCTCTGCCTCATGCCGGTTTTCCTGACACTTTCGGGGATCGCCGATGCGCGCCAGATGCCGGTGGCGGTCGCGATCTGGGTCGGGATCGTGGGGCTTCTGATGATTTCGCGGATCAAGACGATCTCGCCCAAGGCCATCCGTATCCCGAAAGGGCTCACCATCTTCCTCTTTATGGCGATGGTCGTGATGATGGGGATGATTTTCACCCGTTTCTGGCTACTGACGGTTATCTGTGGCTGTATCTATATCGTGCTGCTTGTGCCGCCGATATTCCGGGCAAAGGGGCGTCTCTTCTGACTTGCCGCCAGAACGGGAGAATTCGAAAAGCCTGCCAGATAGTGGCAGGCTTTTTCCATATCCGGCCTTATGCCGGAGGGTGCAAAAGGTGTGAATGAATGCGATTCTGCCGCCTTATTAGGGAAAAGCACGCCCTGAACTCCTCTTTCTGGAGCGGTGGTTAAAATATGGGCAGTATTGGTCTGGAAAATAACTATATACATATCAGTATGTTATTTGAATTTTTGTATGAATTTATGATTTTCGTTGAAAAAGGGGTTGCGGTGTTTGGGTGTTGTCCGTAAATACCGCTTCACCGCAGCGGCAGACGACGCAGCGGGGCGCGGAGGCCGCGGCAGACGGGATCGAGAGAGACGGTTTGGGGCGGTTGAAGCGATAGACATTCGGAAGATGAGGTTTGCGGTTCGCACCTGAGGGATTGGGTGCTGCTGTTGATTTTTGTCTTCGGCTCTTTGACATTGATGGTTTTACTGAAGAGATATGCGGGCGGTTTGGTCTATGATCGACTAAATGAACGTCTGTATATCGGCTCACTAGGGTTTAGGCCCGATGATGTGAGTGTCAGCTTCACTGTTTGTCGGTATCACGCAAGTGGAACGATAAGCAGAAGCGTTTATTCTTTATGGATAGACGATGTGCAGTGGTTCATACGTCAAGGTTAGCGATGCAAATCGCTTTCAACTTGAGAGTTTGATCCTGGCTCAGAACGAACGCTGGCGGCAGGCCTAACACATGCAAGTCGAGCGAGATCTTCGGATCTAGCGGCGGACGGGTTAGTAACGCGTGGGAACGTACCCTTTGCTACGGAATAGTCCCGGGAAACTGGGTTTAATACCGTATACGCCCTTCGGGGGAAAGATTTATCGGCAAAGGATCGGCCCGCGTTAGATTAGATAGTTGGTGGGGTAATGGCCTACCAAGTCTACGATCTATAGCTGGTTTGAGAGGATGATCAGCAACACTGGGACTGAGACACGGCCCAGACTCCTACGGGAGGCAGCAGTGGGGAATCTTAGACAATGGGCGCAAGCCTGATCTAGCCATGCCGCGTGAGCGATGAAGGCCTTAGGGTTGTAAAGCTCTTTCAGTCGTGAAGATAATGACGGTAGCGACAGAAGAAGCCCCGGCTAACTCCGTGCCAGCAGCCGCGGTAATACGGAGGGGGCTAGCGTTGTTCGGAATTACTGGGCGTAAAGCGCACGTAGGCGGACTATTAAGTCAGGGGTGAAATCCCGGGGCTCAACCCCGGAACGGCCTCTGATACTGGTAGTCTTGAGTTCGAGAGAGGTAAGTGGAATTCCGAGTGTAGAGGTGAAATTCGTAGATATTCGGAGGAACACCAGTGGCGAAGGCGGCTTACTGGCTCGATACTGACGCTGAGGTGCGAAAGTGTGGGGAGCAAACAGGATTAGATACCCTGGTAGTCCACACCGTAAACGATGAATGCCAGTCGTCGGCAAGCATGCTTGTCGGTGACACACCTAACGGATTAAGCATTCCGCCTGGGGAGTACGGTCGCAAGATTAAAACTCAAAGGAATTGACGGGGGCCCGCACAAGCGGTGGAGCATGTGGTTTAATTCGAAGCAACGCGCAGAACCTTACCAACCCTTGACATCCTGATCGCGGTTAGTGGAGACACTTTCCTTCAGTTCGGCTGGATCAGTGACAGGTGCTGCATGGCTGTCGTCAGCTCGTGTCGTGAGATGTTCGGTTAAGTCCGGCAACGAGCGCAACCCACGTCCTTAGTTGCCATCAGTTCGGCTGGGCACTCTAGGGAAACTGCCGATGATAAGTCGGAGGAAGGTGTGGATGACGTCAAGTCCTCATGGCCCTTACGGGTTGGGCTACACACGTGCTACAATGGCGATGACAATGGGCTAATCCCAAAAAGTCGTCTCAGTTCGGATTGGGGTCTGCAACTCGACCCCATGAAGTCGGAATCGCTAGTAATCGCGTAACAGCATGACGCGGTGAATACGTTCCCGGGCCTTGTACACACCGCCCGTCACACCATGGGAGTTGGGTCTACCCGACGGCCGTGCGCCAACCAGCAATGGAGGCAGCGGACCACGGTAGGCTCAGCGACTGGGGTGAAGTCGTAACAAGGTAGCCGTAGGGGAACCTGCGGCTGGATCACCTCCTTTCTAAGGATGTTTCTAGTAGCTTGGCTTGCCTTGCTCGTGAAACACTTAGCATGAGGCTCAGTCAGAGCCTCGCAAAATACGGCCAGGCCGTCCTCATATCTCTTCAGTAGTCGGAAAAATGCCAAGGGCTTCGGTCCAGGAATGGGTCGGTAGCTCAGGTGGTTAGAGCGCACGCCTGATAAGCGTGAGGTCGGAGGTTCAAGTCCTCCTCGACCCACCACTTTCCACAGTTTATGGGGCCTTAGCTCAGCTGGGAGAGCGCCTGATTTGCATTCAGGAGGTCAGGAGTTCGATCCTCCTAGGCTCCACCATAACTTCCGACGCAAGAAACCAGAAAATGGCCTAGATCCAATCAGATCAGCAAGACGTTCAGTTTGAACGGTTTGCTCGTCCGATTGGACGGTTTGATATCGTATATAGAGATGAAATTAAACATCAGCATCGTGGGTCGCCCAAGTACGGGTGACAGCAGTTTGATCTGCAAGCAACGATGTTGTTCAAGTCAAGTACACTAACCAATGTTGATGATCTTTCGGGATCGTCAGCGGGATATAGTATGCATGCTTTTGATACAGGAAGAAGTCTATCTTCTTCTGGATCAAATCAAGCGCGAGAAGGGCGTTTGGTGGATGCCTTGGCAGTAAGAGGCGATGAAGGACGTGATACTCTGCGATAAGCCATGGGGAGCTGAGAATAAGCTTTGATCCATGGATCTCCGAATGGGGAAACCCACCTGAATGTTCGTTGTAATTACTTCGGTAGCTTACAACTTGCATAACCAGGGACTTATTACCTGAATACATAGGGTTTTAAGAGCGAACCCGGGGAACTGAAACATCTAAGTACCCGGAGGAAAGGAAATCAATATGATACTCCGCTAGTAGTGGCGAGCGAACGCGGATCAGCCGAGCCTTGAGAGTGAGTAGAATGGTCTGGAATGTCCAGCAATATGGGTGATAGCCCCGTATACGAAGCTCAACGGGACGAATTAAGTAGGGCGGGACACGTGAAATCCTGTCTGAAGATCGGAGGACCACCTTCGAAGGCTAAGTACTCCTTACTGACCGATAGCGAACCAGTACCGTGAGGGAAAGGTGAAAAGCACCCCGACGAGGGGAGTGAAACAGTTTCTGAAACCGGACGCCTACAAGCAGTCGGAGGAGCCTCGAGCTCTGACGGCGTACCTTTTGTATAATGGGTCAACGACTTGGTCTTACGAGCAAGCTTAAGCCGATAGGTGTAGGCGCAGCGAAAGCGAGTCTTAACAGGGCGTCGAGTTCGTGGGATCAGACCCGAAACCGAGTGATCTAGCCATGTGCAGGATGAAGGTTGGGTAACACCAACTGGAGGTCCGAACCGACACCCGTTGAAAAGGGTCCGGATGACGTGTGGCTAGGGGTGAAAGGCCAATCAAACTCGGAGATAGCTGGTTCTCCGCGAAAGCTATTTAGGTAGCGCGTCGATTGTATTCTCCCGGGGGTAGAGCACTGCATGGATGATGGGGGCCCACAGCCTTACTGAGTCTAAGCAAACTCCGAATACCGGGAAGAACTGATCGGCAGACACACGGCGGGTGCTAACGTCCGTCGTGGAGAGGGAAACAACCCTGACCAACAGCTAAGGCCCCCAATTCGTGGCTAAGTGGGAAAGCATGTGGGACTTCCAAAACAACCAGGAGGTTGGCTTAGAAGCAGCCATCCTTTAAAGATAGCGTAACAGCTCACTGGTCTAGTTAAGAGGTCCTGCGGCGAAGATGTAACGGGGCTCAAGCCACGAGCCGAAGCTTTGGATGCACTGTGAAGTGCGTGGTAGCGGAGCGTTCTGTGATATAGAACGCTGCCTCCTTATCTCCTTCGGGAGTATTGGAGGCAATGTTCTGACTGTGAAGCCGGGCTGTAAGGCATCCGGTGGAGTGATCAGAAGTGAGAATGTTGACATGAGTAGCGACAAACAGGGTGAGAGACCCTGTCGCCGAAAGTCCAAGGGTTCCTGCTTAAAGCTAATCTGAGCAGGGTAAGCCGGCCCCTAAGGCGAGGCCGAAAGGCGTAGTCGATGGGAACCAGGTTAATATTCCTGGGCCGTGAGATGGTGACGGATCTGAACCGTTGTTCGACCTTATCGGATTGGTCGGGCAGCCTACAGGTCCCTGGAAATAGCCTCTCTATAAGACCGTACCCGAAACCGACACAGGTGGACTGGTAGAGAATACCAAGGCGCTTGAGAGAACCACGTTTAAGGAACTCGGCAAAATGCCTCCGTAAGTTCGCGAGAAGGAGGCCCCATCTGTAGGCAACTATAGGTGGGGGGCACAAACTAGGGGGTGGCGACTGTTTACTTAAAACACAGGGCTGTGCGAAGCCGTAAGGCGACGTATACAGTCTGACGCCTGCCCGGTGCCGGAAGGTTAAAAGGAGGGGTGCAAGCTCTGAATTGAAGCCCCGGTAAACGGCGGCCGTAACTATAACGGTCCTAAGGTAGCGAAATTCCTTGTCGGGTAAGTTCCGACCTGCACGAATGGCGTAACGATCTCCCCGCTGTCTCAAACGTGGACTCAGCGAAATTGAACTGTGTGTCAAGATGCACACTACCCGCGGTTAGACGGAAAGACCCCATGAACCTTTACTACAGCTTCACACTGGCATCAGGATTGTGATGTGCAGGATAGGTGGTAGCCTTTGAAGCCGGAACGCTAGTTCCGGTGGAGGCATCCTTGAGATACCACCCTTCGCACTCTTGATGTCTAACCGCGGTCCGTTATCCGGATCCGGGACCCTGTGTGGCGGGTAGTTTGACTGGGGCGGTCGCCTCCCAAAGAGTAACGGAGGCGCGCGAAGGTGGGCTCAGACCGGTCGGAAATCGGTCGTTGAGTGCAATGGCAAAAGCCTGCCTGACTGCGAGACTGACAAGTCGAGCAGAGACGAAAGTCGGCCATAGTGATCCGGTGGTCCCAAGTGGGAGGGCCATCGCTCAACGGATAAAAGGTACTCTGGGGATAACAGGCTGATGGTGCCCAAGAGTCCATATCGACGGCACCGTTTGGCACCTCGATGTCGGCTCATCTCATCCTGGGGCTGGAGCAGGTCCCAAGGGTACGGCTGTTCGCCGTTTAAAGAGGTACGTGAGCTGGGTTTAGAACGTCGTGAGACAGTTCGGTCCCTATCTGCCGTGGGTGTAGGATACTTGAGAAGAGTTGCCCCTAGTACGAGAGGACCGGGGTGAACGGACCACTGGTGGACCAGTTATCGTGCCAACGGTAGTGCTGGGTAGCTATGTCCGGACAGGATAACCGCTGAAAGCATCTAAGCGGGAAGCCCCCTTCAAAACTAGGTATCCCTTGAGGGCCGTGGAAGACCACCACGTCGATAGGCTGGAGATGTAAGTGCAGTAATGCATTCAGTTGACCAGTACTAATTGCCCGATTGGCTTGATTTGATCCAGTAGTAGACAGACACTCCTACAGATCAAAATCATGCATACGAACACAACTTGACTTGGACGCTCTTTATTCGGTTTGGTGGTCATAGCGCTGGCTATACACCCGGTCCCATTCCGAACCCGGCCGTTAAGGGCCAACACGCCAATGGTACTGCGTCTCAAGACGTGGGAGAGTAGGTCACCGCCAAACCTAATAAAGAGCGTCAATCATCTCTATAACGATACCCCCCCAATCAGACACATCCTTACGCGGGATGGAGCAGCCCGGTAGCTCGTCAGGCTCATAACCTGAAGGTCGTAGGTTCAAATCCTACTCCCGCAACCAAATAAAAAGCCGTCTCATCAGAGGCGGCTTCGCGCATTCTTGACACAGCAAAAATAGAACGGAAAATCCGCTCAGAAGAGCGAATGAAGACGGGCATCAAGAGCCTCCGCCTGCAAAATCTCCAGACGCACAGGCAATGTCAGCACCTCACCACGCAAGGATGAAGGCAAACGCGCAGCGTCCTTCTCCGTCGTCACAAGCTGTAAACCATCCGCCTGCGCATCATGCAAAAGACGCGACAACAGCGCAGCCGTGAAAGGCTGGTGGTCACCAAGTGACTCCGTCCGAACAACCGACGCACCCAAGCCTCGTAGCGTATCGAAAAACTTCTCTGGATAACCAATCCCCGCAAACGCCAAACACCGCAATCCACGCCAGTCCATACCCGTCGGCAACGGGGCCAGATGGCCAGTAAAATGAGGGCAGGGAAGATAAGCGCCCCAACGCGACGCAAAACGCTCTTGCGCCGCAGCCTCCCCGATCGAAACAACAAGATCAGCCCGCGAAAGACCCGCAGATACAGGCTCCCGCAACGGACCCGCTGGAAGGCAAAGCCCGTTCCCAAAACCTCGATGGACCGGCCCCATGGCCTTTGTCGGCCTTCGATCATGGACGGCCTGCTCCAGTGCATCTAGGACAAAACCAGTCTACGCCGAGGTGCTGGCGCGCCAGCCGACGATCTTGCGCGCATAGGCTTCGATGACGAAGGCCACATAGACGAACCCTTTCCAAGTCGGGACGTAAGTAAAATCGCTCACCCAGAGCATGTTGGGCGCCGGAACCCGAAACTCGCGTTTTACCTTGTCCAACGGGTATGTGGCCTTTTTGTCCGGGATCGTTGTCCGATGCGGTTTGCCGCGGATGATACCCTGGATGTCCATGTCCCGCATGAGCCGTGCTACCGTGCAACGCGCGATAGCGAAGCCTTCCCGGAAAAGCTGCCGCCAGACCTTACGGACGCCGTAGACCTTGTAATTCTCCTCCCAGACGCGTTCGATCGGGCCGCAGGGCGGCATCACGACGGGCACGGTCCCACAACCGGGCTGGATTGGCCCGCTTGGCAAGATGATCTTGGAATGTGGAAGGGGCAATCGGCAGCACCGTGCAGATTGGCTCGACCTCATGCGCATCACGATGCGCCTCGATCAAATCCGCCATAACTTCGACCGGCGGTCGAGCTCCGCCATCGCAAAATATGCGTTCGCCAATGTCTCGCGGACCATTGGCTCACCCTTGCGCGAGATCTCATTGGCCTGGCGCAGTTCGCGGTTCTCCCGCTCCGGCGCCTTCATGCGCTCGGTCATCTCGCTGGGGACGCCTGCACGCTTGCCGCTATCAAGCTCGGCCTTCTTAACTCACTCGTGCAACGTATTTGTCGATCAGCCGATCTCCGCGGCAATCGAGACAACGGACTGCCAGCGAGATCCATGCTGACCCGCATTGTCGAGAACCATCCGAACCGCTCGTTCGCGGAGTTCAGGAGAATATTTGTTCGTTGTTTTGCTCATAGTGCGCCATCCCACTCAAGAGTTGGAGCCCCCGGTAAACCCGGCGCGGTTCAGGTCTTCCGCGTCCTAACATCAAACTGGTAGGCCCGGAGGGATTTGAACCCCCAACCAAGGCGTTATGAGCGCCCTGCTCTAACCGTTGAGCTACAGGCCCACCATTGAGAATGGTCAGTAGCATAAATAAGGGCGGGGTCAAGAAATCTTGGGGCAAATCCTCAGCCGCCGATTGCCCGTACGCCCCGCATGCGCTAATGGCAACACAACTTTATTTCCCAAGGAGCGCGTGGGCCCATGAGCGAAAAGACGAGCGACAAAACGAATGGTCTGACCTATGCCGATGCAGGCGTCGATATCGATGCCGGCAATGAGCTGGTCGAACGCATCAAACCTGCGGCCAAGCGGACCGCGCGTTCGGGCACCGTATCGGGGCTTGGTGGGTTCGGCGCGCTGTTCGATCTGAAGGCCGCGGGATATAATGATCCGGTGCTGGTGGCCGCGACCGATGGTGTGGGCACGAAGCTGCGCATTGCGATCGACACCGGAAATGTCGATACGATCGGCATCGACCTCGTCGCGATGTGCGTGAATGACCTCGTGTGCCAAGGCGCCGAGCCGCTGTTCTTCCTTGATTATTTCGCGACGGGCAAACTCGAGCTGGACTCTGCGACCCGCATCATCAACGGCATTGCCGAGGGCTGTTCGCAGTCGGGCTGTGCGCTGATCGGGGGCGAGACCGCCGAGATGCCGGGCATGTATCACAAGGGTGATTTCGACCTTGCGGGCTTTGCCGTGGGCGCGATGGAGCGTGGCACGCTTCTGCCCGAGGGTGTTGAAGAGGGGGATGTGCTTCTGGGCCTCGGCTCCAATGGCGTGCATTCCAACGGCTATTCCTTCGTGCGTAAGGTTGTCGAGATGTCGGGTCTTGGCTGGGATGCTGGTTGCCCTTGGGGCGAGGGCTCGCTCGGCGAGGCGCTGCTTGCGCCGACTCGCCTCTATGTCACGCAATGTCTCAAGGCCTTCCGTGCAGGCGGCGTTCATGCACTGGCCCATATCACCGGTGGTGGCCTGACCGAGAATCTGCCGCGCGTCCTGCCCGAGGGGCTGGGGGCCGAGATCGATCTCGACACCTGGGAGTTGCCGGGTGTGTTCCGCTGGCTGGCAGAGACCGCCAAGATGGAAGAGCCGGAACTCCTGAAGACCTTCAACTCCGGTATCGGCATGATCGTCGTGGTGGCCAAAGACCGTGCCGAAGCCCTGACCGAGCTTCTGCGCGCCGAGGGCGAAACCGTGACGCAGATCGGCACGATCACCGCAGGCGAGGGGGTTGCCTATAAGGGCAAGCTCCTGTGAAACGTGTTGCAATCCTGATTTCGGGGGGCGGATCCAATATGGTCCGCCTCGTCGAGGCCATGCAGGCCAGAGGCTTTGCCGAACCCGTTCTGGTCGCGTCGAATGACGCGCAGGCGGGGGGGCTGCTGAAGGCTGCGGCGATGGGCGTGCCCACGGCCGCGATAGACCACCGTCCGTTCGGCCGTGACCGTGCGGCCTTCGAGGCGGAGCTTCTCAAGCCGATCCTGGCGTCCAAGCCCGATATCCTCTGTCTTGCGGGCTTCATGCGCGTGCTGACGCCGGAATTTGTCGAGCGTTTCGCAGGACGGATGCTGAATATCCATCCCTCGCTCCTGCCGAACTATCCGGGATTGCACACGCATCAGCGCGCGCTGGATGCGGGCGATACGGAAGCCGGCTGCACCGTGCATGAGGTGACGCCCGTTCTCGATGATGGCCCTATCCTCGGTCAGGCCAGTGTCCCTGTGCTCGCGGGGGATACGGCCGATACGCTTGCGGCGCGGGTTCTGGTGCAGGAACACAAGCTCTATCCGGCAGTGCTCGAACGCTATGTCGCAGAGGATCGCAGCTTCCTCCAGCTTTGAGAAAAACCCGGCCTCTGGTCGGGTTTTTGCGTTCCGGACGGTATTGCATGGCTGTGCCGGCCCGCCGTGCAGGCCCGCGCAGGCGGATGCGCGATTGTGCAAGCGGGCAGGGGTTGTCTGGGCGACGTTCCTGCATATCTGCTCTGGCGAAGGTCGGGTCTGTGAAGGCCCTTCCAACCTCAAACAGGAAAGACATCATGACGAGCACCGAAACCCTTTTCCGTCCGTTCTCCTATAAGGGCCTGACGCTCAAGAACCGTATCGTGATGGCACCGATGACGCGCAATATGGCCCCCGCGGGTGTGCCCAATGGCGACAACGCGGCCTATTATGCCCGCCGCGCGGCACAGGATGTAGGGCTGATTCTGACCGAAGGCACGGTCATCGACCGTCCCGCCTCGCGTAACCTGCCCAATATCCCCTTCTTCCATGGCAAAGAGGCATTGGCAGGCTGGAAGGCCGTGGCCGAGGCCGTGCACGAGCAGGGAGGCAAGATCGCGCCCCAGATCTGGCATACCGGCTCGACCCGTGGTGGCGACTGGGAACCGGAGACGCCCGTCGAGAGCCCCTCGGCGCTCGTTGGCCCCGATGACCCGCGCGGTGTGGAAATGTCCGAGGCTGATATCGAGGCGACCATCAAGGCCTTCGGTCAGGCCGCGGCCGATGCCAAGGCGAACGGGTTCGACACGGTCGAGATCCATGGTGCACATGGCTATCTGATTGACCAGTTCTTCTGGGAGGGCACCAATAAACGCACCGATGGTTGGGGAGGTGCGACCCTGCCCGAGCGGTCCCGCTTTGCCGTCGAGGTGGTGAAGGCCGTGCGCGCGGCGGTTGGCCCCGATTTTCCGGTGATCATGCGCCTGAGCCAGTGGAAGCAGCAGGATTACACCGCCAAACTGGCAAAGACCCCTGCCGAGATGGAGGCATGGCTGATGCCGCTCAAGGAGGCGGGGGTCGATATCTTCCACTGCTCGCAGCGTCGTTTCTGGGAGCCGGAATTTCCCGAAATCGATGGCGAGGGCGGCCTCAACTTCGCAGGCTGGGCCAAGAAAATCACCGGTGCGCCAACGATTTCGGTGGGCTCGGTCGGGCTTTCGGGAGAGTTTCTGGCGGCCTTTGGTGGCGAAGGGTCGAAAGTGACTCCTCTCGATAATCTCGTCGAGCGTATGTCGAAAGACGAGTTCGACCTGATCGCTGTGGGTCGTGCGCTTCTGTCGGATGCGCAATGGGTGACCAAGGTCAAAGAGGGCCGCAGCGACGAGCTGACCGGTTTCGACGCCAAGGATCTTGCGACGCTCTCGTGATAAAATGCAGCGCGTCAGGTGCTTTGGGCGCTTGACGTGCTCGGGCGGAGTGGCTATTTCTCCGCCCACACCTTCGCGGGTGTAGTTCAATGGTAGAACGGCAGCTTCCCAAGCTGCATACGAGGGTTCGATTCCCTTCACCCGCTCCATTACCCCCCATCCCTATCGATATACGCCAAGTGCCGCTTGCGGTCCGGCTTGCGCCCTATGCCTGCAGAACAGGCCCGCGAAGCCATGGTAGACAAGCCCTTTATGTCTTTCCGGCGAAAAAGAAGATCGTTTACGATAATTACACCCCATGGCTGCTAGCTTCGCTGCAGATGCGGAACGCATTTGCGCCAAGCGGGGAGAGCCGAATGGAAATGGGATTTATTTCGCGGATCGGGGCGGTGACGCTCAATCCCGCAAACCTAACCGATCTTGCAGACAGGTTCGGGTCGGATAAGGGCACGATAAAGCATCGCTATAGCGAACTCTACCACATGCTCTTCCACCCCTATCGCGACCGGCCGATCAATTTCCTCGAGATGGGCTTGCAGATCGGTGGGCCGGAACATGGCAAGAGCGCGGACCGGACGACCACCGATCTCCCGTCGATCCGGATGTGGCTCGAGTTCTTCTCGATGGCGCAGATCCACGGGCTGGATGTGTCGGATTTCGGCTGGTTCGAGGATCCGCGCTTCCATTTCCATCGCTGTGATATGGATTTGCGCGAGAACATCCGTAGGGCTGGAGATCTCTTGCCGGAACTCGACATCATCATCGACGATGCGAGCCACGCGTCCCATCACCAGCAGAACGCCTTTCTGGAGCTCTTTCCCAAATTGGCCTCCGGTGGGCTCTATATCATCGAGGATCTACGCTGGCAGCCGCCACCCTATGAAAAGGACGGGATCACCAAGACGGCGGCTCTGTTCCGTGGCTTCTCCGAGGGCCGCAAATTCGAGCATAACGATCCGCAGATCGAGGCAGAATTCACCCGTCTCGCACCGCAGATTTCCGGCTGCTTCATGTTTACCGCACGCTATCACAAAAAACGCGCCGATCAGGTGGCGGTGATCCATAAACGCTAGACGGGCGCGCCAATCCCACTCATAGAGCGTGCGAGGGCAGGGCCGCACCCTGCCTCGTGACAACAGTGGAAGAGGCTTCCCCATGACTATCAAACGTATCGGCACCGGCGCGCGTATGAGCGAAGCCGTGGTGCATAACGGCACCGTCTATCTGGCGGGGCAGGTCGGCACGCCGGGCAAATCCGTCGCAGACCAGACGCGCGATGCGCTGGCCGAGGTGGACCGCCTTCTGGCCGAAGCGGGCTCGGATAAGGAACATATCCTCTCGACGCAGATCTGGCTGGCCGATATGGCCGATTTCGCCGAGATGAATAGCGTTTGGGATGCCTGGGTTGCCCAGGGCCATACACCCGCGCGTGCAACCGGCGAATCGAAACTGGCCGCGCCGGAATATCTGGTCGAGGTGATCGTGGTGGCGGCGGTCAAGTAACCGCCTGTGCCTTGCGGCGGCCTTATGCGGCCGCCGCTTCTGCCGCCAGCAGGCGGATACGTTCGACCATCGCCCGCAGTCCGTTCGAGCGTTGCGCCGAGAGGTGGTCGTTCAGGCCCAGCCGCGCCAGTTCGGCCTCGGCATCGGTTGCCGTGACTTCGGTCACGGTCAGACCGGAATAGAGCGCATGCAGGATTGCGATCAGGCCCTGCACGATCATCGCATCCGACTCGCCATCAAAAGCAAAGCGCGCCTGCGGGCCGGTCCCCTCGATCCGCGGCAGGAGCCACACCTGGCTGGCACAGCCCTCGACCTTGGTGGCAGGCACCTTCACGGCATCGTCAAGTGGCGGCAATTCCTTGCCCAATTCGATCACATGGCGGTAGCGATCTTCCCAATCGTCCAGAAATTCGAATGTATCGGCGATTTCCTCGAATGCTTCGCTGGCCATTTTTCCACTCCGCGGCTTGTTTCTTGGCCAATACCTAGACCCAAGCCTGCCAAGGGTCCAGAGCCGCCTTTTCAAAGCCGGTGCAATAGGCTAGGGAAAAGAAGATCAAGTGCCGGAGAGACCATGAGAAAACCGTTCCTTGCTTCGCTTGCCATTGTGCTGGCGCTTTCTGCCTGTGGCAGCCTCCGCGAAAGCCGCATGAATCCGTGGAACTGGTTCGGGTCTTCGACCGAAGAGAAAACCACGCCTACGCTCGCGCCCAAGGGGGGCTATGAGGCCGCTCTTGCGGATAATCGTAGTGTGATTGCGGAAGTCACCGCATTGTCCATCCGGAAAACCTCCGGTGGAGCCATTGTTGAAGTAACGGCCCTGCCGCCGACCCAAGGCTGGTGGAATATCGGTCTGATCGCCGAGAATGACGGACGCCCTGTAAACGGAGAGGTGCGTTATACGCTGGTGGGCTTCCCGCCGGCCGCTGGCAGCCCCGAGGCGACCCGCGCAGGCACGGTCAGCTCGCGTCAGGTGACCGCCGCCGCCTATATCGACAATTTCAAACTGGCCGATGTGCGCAAGGTGACCGTGGTGGCCGCCACCAATAGCCGCAGCGCCAGCCGATAACCTTTGCCAGACGCAACGGTTGCGATTAGCCTCCTGTAATCCGCAGGAGGCTTTTTCATGTCGCATCTCTTGATCGCCTATCTCGCCTATTTTCTGGCCGTCGCCAGCCCCGGTCCCAGCACGCTTGCCATCTTGGGCACCGCAATGGCTTCGGGGCGCAGACCCGCGCTGGCCCTGGCGTCAGGGGTGGTCAGTGGCAGCCTGATCTGGGCGGGGCTGACCGCGCTCGGGATGGGGGCGCTGCTTTTGTCTCTCGTCCAGCTCATCTGGCTGCTCAAACTCGCAGGCGGGCTCTATCTGATGTATCTGGCATGGAAATCTCTGCGCTCGGCCTCGTGTCCGCCGCCAGCAGCGGGTCGCGGACAGTCCCCCGCGGCCGCCTATCGGCGCGGGCTGTTGCTGCATCTGACCAATCCCAAAGCGATCCTCGGCTGGGCCGCGACTTTTGCCCTCGGGCTGCCCGAAGGGGCAGGCGGGGCCGAGATGGCCGCGCTGTTTGCAGGCTGCGCGGCCATCGGTATCTGCGTGAATTTCGGCTATGCTTGGGGCTTCTCGCAGGGGGCCGTCGCGCGGACCTATCTGCGCGCGCGGCGCTGGATCGAGCGCAGCCTCGCGGCCGTATTTGCTGCCGCCGGCCTGCATCTGATCCTATCGCGCGGCTAACCGCATGAAAAAGGCGCAGCCAGTGGCCGCGCCCGTCTGTATCACAATGTGACGCGTTACAGCGTGATCAGCTTGATATCGCCATTCTCTGCCGAGAGCGCGATCTTGCCCTCGGACAAACGGATCGCGTCCTCGCCAAAGACCTCGCGACGCCAGCCCGAGAGGGCGGGCACATCACGCTTGCCGGCGGCGATCGCATCCAGATCATGCGAGGAGGCGATCAGCTTGGGCGCGACGCCCGTCTGATTGGATTTCGCCTTCAAAAGCACGCGCAACAGATCGGCCAGCGCCGAGTCGACCTGCAGATGGTCGCTGTCGCTCTGCACCTTGGGCATTTTGTCGGCGGGCACGGCCAGCCCTTCCTTCACGGCGGTGATGATCCCCTCGGCGATCTCGCCCTTGCGGGCCTCGCGCAGCAGGAGCCGCGATTTGCCCAGATCGTCGAGGCTCACGGGCTTGGTGGAGGCCAGCTCCAGCAAGGCGTCGTCCTTGAAGATACGCGAGCGCGGAATATTGCGGTTCTGCGCGAACCCTTCCCGGAAACGTGCCAGCTCGCGTACGACCGAGAGGAATTTACCAGAATGGGTGCGGGTCTTCACGCGCAGCCAGGCTTCCTCGGGGCGGGTGATATAGGTCTCGGGGTTAAGGAGAATGCCCACCTCTTCCTCGACCCAAGGGGCGCGTCCCGATTTCTTCAGCTGCTTGGCCAGATATTCGTAGATCACGCGCAGATGGGTAACATCGGCAATCGCGTATTTCTGCTGTGCGGGAGTGAGCGGGCGGCGCGACCAGTCGGTGAAGCGCGAGGTCTTGTCGAGCGATTGCTTGGCGATCTTGCGCACCAGCGTCTCGTAACCCACCTGTTCGCCAAAGCCGCAGACCATTGCCGCAACCTGCGTATCGAAGAGCGGATCGGGGAAGACCTGCGCATCGGTGAAGAAGATCTCCAGATCCTGACGCGCAGCATGGAAGACCTTCACGGTTTCCTTGTGGCGGAAGAGGTCATAGAGCGGCTCGAGCGAGATGCCCTTGGCCAATGGATCGATCAGGACCGCCTCGCCCTCGACACCGTCATGACTTGGCAACGCCATCTGGACAAGGCAGAGCTTCGACCAATAGGTGCGCTCGCGCAGAAATTCGGTATCCAGCGTCACATAGGGTTCCGCCTTCGCCTTCTCGCAGATGACCGCAAGCGCTTCGGTGGTCGTAATCATATCCATAGCAGGCCTTGTCAAGTTGCGCGGGGTCATCCCGCTGTCACTTTGTCTTTAGCTCCGCAGATCGGCTTTGGAAAGAGCGCGCGGGTGCATGGCCGCCAAAGTGGGCCTGCAACGCCGCGCTTTTCAATCGGTCTGCAGGATGGTGCGGGCATCGTAATTGTAGATCCAGTCATATTTTCCGATCAGCAGATCGGGCGCGAATTTCGAGAGCGCGCGCATCCCCAGATGGCCCACCACACGCGGCAGACCCGAGAGATGGTAGTTGCGCGCGTTCTTGTTGGCGGCCTCCACGATCTCGCTGCTGCGCTCGCGGCGGGCGGTCTGGTAGGCGGCAAAGCCCACCTCGTCCTCGCCATGCAGCGCCAGCGCCTGTGCCAGGATCCACGCATCCTCCAGCGCCATATTCGCGCCCTGGGCCAGGAAGGGCAGGGTCGGATGGGCGGCATCGCCAAGGATCGCGCAATTCGGGCCGAACCAGCGGCGGGCCACGGGATGGCGGAACAGTCCCCAGAGATAGGGGTCCTCGACCTGTTCGAGCCAGCCGCGCACCTCGGGGCAGAACTCCTCGAAAGCAACACGTAGCGTCATCGCATCATCGCGGATATGCCAGCCTTCCTCGGCCCAGCGACTGCGCTCCTCGACAGCCACGATATTGCGCATGCCATTCGAGAGTGGGTAGCTGACGATATGTTTTTTGGCCCCCATGAACACGCGGGCCACGGGTGGCTCGGCACGGGGCATCGGGACCATGGCGCGCCATGCGACCTGATTGGTGAAGAAGGGTTTGACCTCGCCATTGAGCGCCCCGCGCAGCTTGGAATGCAGCCCATCCGCGCCCAGCACCGTGCCGGGGCGGGAGGTGGCGCCACCTTCAAAGGTCAGGACCGGACCATCATCGGTGATCTCGACGGCCTCGATCCTTTGGTCCAGCCGGATCTCGACCCCTGCATCGCGCGCGCCTCCGGCCAAAAGCGCAATCAGCTCGGGACGACGGACGAAATAATAGGGCGCATTGGGGCGGCGCATGGCCATATCGAGCCGCGTCACCGGCTCGCCGGTTTCGCCATTCAGCAGCTCGACCGCCTTCAGACGGGGGCTCGTGGCCGCCAGCTCCGTTCCGAGCCCCAGCGCGTCCAGCACCTTCATTCCGTTGGGAGAGATCTGGATGCCCGCACCGACCTCACCCAGCTCGGGCGATTGTTCGAGCACGGTGACCCGCGCACCATGCATGGCAAGCGCGCGTGCAAGCGCCAAGCCGGAGATACCCGCCCCGAGAATGGTGAACTCTCTGCCGACCAGCATGGAAACCTCGCCCGTAAAAATGCGACCACCGGCATGGAGGATCCATGCCGGGGTGCATATACTCAGACAACATTAACCAAAGACCCGCAATGCCAAAAACCACAGCCAGTGGCATGCGAATGAAAAACACAAAAAAACGCAGGCAGAGCCTACGTCAATCAGTCGTCGCGATGAACCCGCTCACGGCGCTCGTGGCGCTCCTGCGCTTCCAGCGTCATGGTGGCGATCGGTCGCGCATCCAGACGACGCAGCGAGATCGGCTCGCCGGTTTTCTCGCAATAGCCGAATTCACCTTCATCGATACGGCGCAGCGCCGCGTCGATCTTCACCACCAGCTTGCGCTGACGGTCACGGGTGCGCAGCTCAAGGGCGCGGTCGGTTTCTTCCGAGGCGCGGTCCGCGACATCGGGAACGGATCTTGCGGATTCCGAGAGACCTTCAAGCGTTTCGGCGGATTGTGCCAAAAGCTCGTGCTTCCAATCGTTGAGTTTGCGACGGAAATATTCCAGTTGACGATCGTTCATGAACGGCTCGTCTTCAGCCGGGCGGTAATCATCCGGAAGAAAGATTTCGGGTTTCATGACTGGCCTTTCTATGGTGCCTGACCCTTTGGGTAGTTGTGTGTTCGTGCCCTGCTGGATGCACGATTCCACGCCGCCCGAATACCCGACCCGAGACAGTTTGTCACGTTCTAGCGGGGTTCGATGCTTAGTTTAGGGGCGGTGCCTGATTTTTATGCAACGGCTCTTTTCGCTATGGCGTAAAGGTAGCCGTTTGAGGCTTAATGGGCGCAGGCAAAGGGAGATTTGTCATGCAATTCCAATCGACCGACAGCTATATCGCGCCGACCGACCTGACGGTGGCGGTCAATGCGGCGGTGGCGCTGGAGCGGCCATTGCTGGTCAAGGGCGAGCCCGGCACCGGCAAGACCGAACTGGCGCGACAGGTGGCGCAGGCGCTGGGGATGGAGATGATCGAGTGGGGGATCAAATCCACGACCCGGGCGCAGCAGGGGCTTTATGAATACGATGCGGTCTCGCGGTTGCGTGATAGCCAGCTGGGCGATCCCAAGGTCAGCGAGATCGGCCATTACATCCGCCGCGGCAAGATCTGGCAGGCTTTCACCGCGTCCGAGCGCTGCGTGCTGCTGATCGACGAGATCGACAAGGCTGATATCGAGTTCCCGAACGACCTCCTGCAGGAGCTCGACCGGATGGAGTTCCATGTCTACGAGACGGGCGAGACCATTCGCGCGACCCACCGCCCCGTGGTCATCATTACCTCCAATAACGAGAAGGAGCTGCCCGACGCTTTCCTGAGGCGCTGTTTCTTCCACTATATCCGCTTTCCCGAGCCCGAAGTGCTGGCCAGAATCGTCGAGGTGCATTTCCCGCAGATCAAGCCCAAGCTTCTGGCCGAGGCGCTGACGCGGTTCTACGAGATCCGCGAGACGCCCGGTCTGAAGAAGAAGCCCTCCACCTCGGAGGTGCTCGACTGGATCAAGCTCCTGCTGATCGAGGATCTTGCGCCGGAGGATCTGAAATCGGACGGGGTAAACCTGCTGCCCAAACTGCATGGGGCGCTTCTGAAGAACGAACAGGATGTGCATCTCTTCGAGCGGCTGGCCTTTGCCGCAAGGGGTAGGCGGTAGCGGGTGAATATGGAAAAGGGGCCTCTTGGCCCCTTTTCTTATTGCAGATACGGCATCGGATCGACGCTCTCATAGCCTTGCCTGACCTCGAAATGCACAAAGCCCGGATTGCTGTTGCGGACTTTAGCGATGGTCTGGCCGCGCTTGACGGTGCCATCTTTCTGGACGGAGATATTGTCGATATTGGCATAGACGGTCAGCAGGCCGTCCGCATGGCGCAGCACAAGGATCGGCACCTGATCGGTATCTTTGGTGATTGCGGCCACCGTGCCATCGGCTGCGGCTTTCACGGGGGTGCCGGCTGCCGCCGAGATATCGACCCCGTCGTTCTTCTTCTTCACATAGGGGCGGATGATCGAGCCGCTGACCGGCATCAGCAGTTTCGCCGAATTGGAGGCGCTGACCTGCTTGCTCAGATTGGGCACGGAGGAGGTATCTACCGGCGCCGATGCCGGTTTTGTGCTCTGCTGCGGCAGCGGCTCTGCCGCCGAAGGCGGCGTGGGCGTGGCGCTGCCCTGACCGGGCTGGCTGGTCGTGACCTTGCCCGACGAGGGAAGGGCGGTCGGGATCAGCAGATACTGGCCCTCATGCACGCTCATATCCGAGGGCAACCCGTTCCAGTCGGCCAATGATTTGACAGGGATGTCGTAATAGCGCGCGATGGAATAGGCGGTCTCGCCACGGGCCACGCGGTGACGGACGGGTTCGGGGCCTGCGGGTTTGCCTGCAACCGGTTTGCTGGCTGCGGGGGCGGCCGCCGGAGTGGTCGCGCCAGACGCTTGCGAGCGATCGATGGCATTGGAGGCCAACGATGTGATGTCGATATTCTCGGCACCGCTTGCGGTGGTGGCACCGGTGTAGGAGCCGGTCCCGACCGGTTCCTGCACGCGGCTCGGTAGCACGAGAACCGCGCCCTGATTGAGCGTGGTGGAGGTGCCGATGGCGTTGTAGCGGGCCAGATCATTGGCGTTCACACCCACGCGGGCGGCCACGCTTGCCACGGTATCACCGCGGCTGGCGACGGCCACCTGATAGGTCGGATAGGAGATGATACCGCGATTGTCCGATTGCGGGCGCGGTGCCGTGGCCCGTTGGGCCGCATCGGTGGTGTCGAAGCCGATCTGGGAATATTTACGCAGGTCGGGATCGAAGCCCGATGGCATACAGGCAGACAGCGCGGCCGCAGCACAGCCCATCATCAGGAAGGTTGCAAGACGGGGGCGTCTGTAAGAAGTCATCGGCGCTCTTTCCTCTTTGGTTCCTGCCCCTGTCGGGCCCTTTTTAGCTGTTGTAGACACTGGGGCGGGAACCGCAACCCGTTCCGGCATCACTCGTTTGCCAGCCCTTCGACCAGCGGCACGAAGCGGACCGAGCGTAGCTCCTCGTAATCGAAGCCGGTTTCGAGGCGGCGCACACGGATCAGGCTCTGCACGGTGTCGGACTGGCCCACGGGTAACACCATGATACCGCCCGGTTTCAGCTGCGACAAGAGCGGACCCGGAGGGTCTTCAGCGGCGGCCGTCACGATGATGCGGTCGAACGGGGCCTGATCGGGCAGACCGAAGCTGCCATCACCCGCCAAGGCCACGATATTGGACAGATCGAGCGCGCGGAACACATCCTCGGCATCGCGGATCAGCTGTTTGTAGCGGTCGACCGTATAGACGCGGCGCGCCAGACCCGAGAGGATCGCGGCCTGATAGCCCGAGCCTGTGCCGACCTCCAGTACCGTGTCGCGCGGCCCGATCTCGAGCGCCTGTGTCATCAACCCGACGATGGAGGGCTGGCTGATGGTCTGGCCGCAGCTGATCGGCAGCGGCATGTCCTCATAGGCGCGTCCCGCAAAGATGCCGCGAACGAACTTCCCGCGGTCGATCCGTTCCATCACCTTGAGCACGGCAGCATCGGTCACACCGCGCGAGCGGATCTGGAACAGGAAGCGCATCTTGCGCTCGGCATCGTCGTCGGGCGTGCTCATTCAAGGACCGTTTTCAGTTTGCCCAGCACATCGTGGGCGGTCAGATCGGCGCGCATCGGCGTGACCGAGATATAGCCATCGAGATTGAGAGCGGCATCGGTGCCTGGCGCTGTGGCTGTGTGTTGCGGGCCGCCCTTTACCCAGAGGAATTTCTTGCCCGAGGGCGAGAAGGTGGCCTCGGTGGTGAAGAAACTATCGGTGCGGTAGCCCAGAGGTGCGGCCTTGCTGCCTTTGACATCGGCGCCCGGGACAGGCGGGAAATTGATGCTGTAGAAGACGCGATAGGGGCCATCATCCCAGATGCCGTTTTCCCAAAGCTTGCGGACAAGTGCCGGGCCATGCTGGCGCGCGGCTTCAAAGGGGTCATCAAGCACAGAGGTGCGCGGGCCCATGAACTGGCTCAAACCGATGGCGGGGATGCCCTGCAAAGCGCCTTCCATAGCGCCGCCCAACGTGCCGGAATAAAGTGCGTTCTCGGCGGAATTATTGCCGCGATTGACGCCCGAGAGGATCAGATCGGGGCGGGCGTCCGACAGGATGTCGTAGATGCCGGCCAGCACGCAATCGGCAGGGCTGCCCTCGACGGCAAACCGGCGCGGTCCCAGCTCGGCGGTCAGCATCGGACGCGAATAGCTGATGCAATGGCCGACGCCCGATTGCTCGAAGGCGGGGGCGACGGTCCAGACCTCTCCTGCGGGTCCGGCAAGACTTTTGGCGATCTCTTCAAGGACGCTCAGGCCCGGTGCATTGATCCCGTCGTCATTGGTGATGAGAATGCGCATATCTGCCCCGAACCTCTTAGCTGAAGATGATGGGGCGATGCGGCTACGCACGCGCCCCTTTGTGCTTGAGCTAGGTGATAACGCGGCCTCCGCGAGCGGTAAAGCGCCGAAGCCCCCGCGCTGCGGCAGGACGCTGCACAAAGGTCACAGGGCGTGTCCTTCGCGCCGCATTGCGGCAGACTGCCTCAGGCTTGGGCATTCAAGGGCCGGAACGCTGCTGGATCAGGCAGGCTGGGGCAGCAGGCAGTCGATCAGACGCTGTGCCTCGTCACGCGGTCGGGTGAGGGGGGCGCGGTCCTCGCCGGGGAAGAAGCGCGCCCGCAGACCCGTCGGCATGGGGCGCGGCGAGAGGATGCTGACCTTCGGGCCGATCGTGGCGGTTTCGGCCGCCCAAGAGCGGGCGAGGGCGATCTGGGCGGCCTTGGTGGCGCCGTAACTCCCGAAGAATTTCTCCCCGCCATGGGTGTCGTCGAAAAAGACGGCCTGTCCGGTGCGGGCGCGCAGAAGGGGCTCCATCATCGGGATCAGCATGGCCGGCAGTGTCAGATTGATGGCGATGGCCGCCTCCATATCTTTCTGGGCGATATGCGCGGCGGGCGAGAGCGGGGTGCCGTGGATCGCCGTATGGCACCACAGATCCACACCGCCCCAGCGGGTGGCGATGGCCTGCCCCATATGCTGGACCTGCGCGGGATCTTTGAGGTCAAGCGGCGCGAGCGTCGCACGGCCCCCCTTGGCCTGGATGCGGTCATCGAGTTCCTCCAGCGCGCCCACGGTGCGGGCGACGGCCATGATGTGATAGCCACGCGCGGCCAGCGCTTCGGCAAGACCTGCGCCCAAGCCGCGGGAGGCACCGGTGATGAGGGCGAGTCTGTCATGCGGCATCGGGTCGTCCTTATGTTGTGCTCCGCGCCGGAGCCGGTTTCTCTCGGGCCATCGAGGCCCTCGCGAAACCGGTCGGGGCCGCTGGCCCCTCCGGCGTCATCCATCTGTCAGCTACGAGAAAAGGCCGGGAATCTCCCGGCCTTTCCATGATCTGTATCAAATGCAGCTTTGATCAGCGGTCTTCGACGGGCACATAATCGCGTGCGGTCGCGCCGGTATAGAGCTGGCGCGGACGGCCGATCTTGCCGGTCGGATCCTCGATCATCTCTTTCCACTGCGAGATCCAGCCGATGGTGCGCGACAGCGCGAAGATCGGGGTGAACATCGAGGTGGGGAAGCCCATCGCTTCGAGGATGATGCCCGAGTAGAAGTCCACGTTGGGGTAGAGTTTCTTCTCGACGAAATAGGGGTCCTCGAGGGCGATTTTCTCGAGTTCTTTGGCCACCTGCAGGAGCGGGTTATCCTCGATACCCAGCAACGCCAGCACCTCGTCCGCCGATTCTTTCATGACCTTCGCCCGCGGGTCGAAGTTCTTGTAGACGCGGTGACCGAAGCCCATGAGGCGGAAGGGATCGTTCTTGTCTTTCGCCTTCGCGACATATTCCGGAATGCGGTCGACGGTGCCGATTTCACGCAGCATCTCGAGGCAGGCTTGGTTGGCGCCACCATGTGCCGGACCCCAGAGGCAGGCGATGCCGGCAGCGATACAGGCGAACGGGTTGGCGCCCGAGGAGCCCGCGAGGCGCACGGTCGAGGTCGAGGCGTTCTGCTCGTGATCGGCATGGAGCATCATGATGCGGTCCATGGCTTTGGCAAGCGCGGGCTCCACATGATAGGGCTCAGCCGGAACCGCGAAGCACATATGCAGGAAGTTCGACGCGTAATCGAGATCGTTGCGCGGATAGACGATCGGCTGGCCGACCGAATACTTATACGCCATCGCGGCGATGGTCGGCAGCTTCGCGATCATGCGGATCGCGGCGACCTCACGCTGCCACGGATCGTTGATGTCGAGGCTGTCGTGATAGAAGGCAGACAGGCCACCCACGACACCGACCATGGTCGCCATCGGGTGTGCATCGCGACGGAAACCACGGAAGAAGTTGTTGATCTGCTCGTGCAGCATCGTGTGACGGGTCACACGATATTCGAAATCTTCCATCTGCGCCTTGTCCGGCAGTTCCCCGTAGAGAAGCAGATAGCAGGTCTCGAGGAAATGCGAGTTCTGCGCGAGCTGGTCGATGGGGTAGCCGCGATGCAGAAGCTCGCCCTTTTCCCCATCGATGAAGGTAATTGCGGATTCACAAGACGCGGTCGAGGTAAAGCCCGGATCATAGGTAAAGACGTCAGCCTGTGCATAGAGCTTGCGGATGTCGATGACATCCGGGCCTGCAGCCGGAGAAAGCACGGGGAGATCGTAGGACTTCCCGTCCAGGGTGAGCGTCGCCGTTCTATCAGCCATTGGGTTCCCTTTCGTAATGCCGGCTGGGCCGCGCCGGTCTGTAATTATCCGGTCGAGCCGGAAGGTGGCCCGGCCTCAGGCCACCTGATCATTCAGCCTCGCCACGGTCTCGTCGCGACCGAGGATCAGCATCATATCGAAAACACTAGGGCTTACTGAACGCCCTGCCAGAGCCGAGCGCAAGGGGGCAGCAAGCTTGCCAAGCCCCAGTCCATGCGCCTCTGCGACAGTTTGTACAATTGCCTCCAATTCCTCTCGCGTCCAGCTAGCATTTTGCAACTGCGGCGTCAATTCTTTCAGGATACCACGGTATACCGCATCCAAAGCCTTTTCCGATTTCTCGTCTAGTTCCAGCGGACGCTGGTTGAGGACAAATGCCGCTTTTTCAAGGAGTTCTGGGAAAGTCTTCGCGCGGTCTTTCAGGCAATACATTGCCCGCTCCAGGTCGGCTTTTTGTGCGTCAGAAAGCAGGGCCTGTTCAGCAGCTGCAAGATAGCCGTCAATTTGAGCAACAATATCGGCGTCATCCATCACGGCGATATGCTGACCGCAGATATTGGCGAGTTTCTTGAAATCGAGCCGCGCGGGAGATTTGCCGATTCCGCCCAGATCGAACCATTCGCGCGCCTGCTCGTCGCTGAAAAATTCATCATCGCCATGGCTCCAGCCAAGGCGCGTCAGATAGTTGCGCATGCCGGCCGCCGGATAGCCCATGGCCTGATATTCCTCGAGGCCGACCGCGCCGTGGCGTTTGGAAAGCTTTTTGCCATCGGGGCCGTGGATCAGCGGAATATGCGCGAAGGTGGGCACATCCCAGCCCATCGCATTATAGACCAGCATCTGACGGGCGGTATTCGTCAGGTGGTCATCGCCACGGATCACATGCGTGACGCCCATATCATGATCATCCACAACCACAGCAAGCATATAGGTAGGCGTACCATCAGAACGTAAACAGATCATGTCGTCGATCTGGTCATTGCGGATGGTTACATCGCCTTGCACGGCATCCTTGATCACTGTCTTGCCCTCGAGCGGCGCTTTCACGCGGATCACGAAAGGCGCGTCGGGATGGGTCGAGGGGTCCGCATCGCGCCACGGGCTGCGGAAGAGGGTGGATTTGCCCTCGGCCTTGGCGGTGTCGCGGAAGGCTTGGATCTCGTCCTGGGTCGAGAAGCACTTATAGGCCTCGCCACGCGCCAGCATTTCGTTGGCCACTTCGGCATGGCGGGGCGCGCGCTCGAACTGGCTGATCGGGTCGCTGTCGAAATCGAGGCCCAGCCAGTCGAGCCCTTTCATGATCGCCGCCGTGGCCGCATCGGTCGAGCGCTCGCGGTCGGTATCCTCGATCCGCAACAGCACCTTGCCCCCCATATGGCGGGCATAGAGCCAGTTGAAGAGTGCGGTGCGCGCGCCCCCGATATGCAGGTAGCCGGTCGGCGAGGGGGCAAAGCGGGTGACGATCTGGTCGGACATCGTGAGGGCCTTTCGAGGCGCCATTTAGCGCGCATTAAGCATTTGGAAACCATGTTGCCTGACCGTGGTCGGCGTAGGGTTCCGGTTTCTTTGCGTCGATGAATAAGAGGCACAGCCCGGAAGGACAAGGGTTCGAGCCATCACGCAGGGGCAGCCCGGCCAAATCTTTCGGGGTATTCTACGGGGCATGGAGGCGTGATGAGCGAGGTTTTCTCGCAAGATCATATGGCTGAACGGGAGAGCCGCTGGTATGCGAGGGCACTGACGGTCCTCGGGCATGCCTCGATGCAGGCCTATCTGCAACTCATGCTCTGGCTGCCGCTGGGGTTGGGGACGGGAATCGGGCTCTGGTTCGGGCTGAAAACCGAGCCGGACGCGCCGGTTTATCTCATGGCAGGGGGCATCGTCGCGCTTGCAGGGGTCGGGCGCGGACGATTGCCAGTAGCACTATGGTTTCCCTGTGCGATGATCGGGGTGATGGCGCTCGGTTTCTGTCTTGCGGGGCTCAGGGCGCATCTGGTGGCCGCCCCCGTGCTGGACTTCCGCTATTACGGCACAATCGAGGGTCGGGTGCTCTCGCTGGATCGCAGCGCCTCGGACAGGCCGCGCCTGCTGCTGGACCGGCTGCGCCTCGACAGGGTCGCGCCGGAGCGCCTTCCTGCGAAGGTGCGGGTCTCGCTGCACGGAACACAGGACCATCTGGCGCTGCGCCCCGGCCAGCGGGTGATGCTGACAGGCTACCTGATGCCGCCGCCGCCCCCTGCTGCCCCCGATGCCTTCGACTTCCGCCGGATCGCCTTTTTCCAGCAGATCGGCGCGGTGGGTTATTCCCGCACCCCGGTGATGCTGATCGATCCGCCGCAAGGGGCCGCATTGCTGGCCAACCGTCTACGCGAGCGGCTGTCACGTCTGATCCTCGCCCATCTGCCGGGACAGAACGGGGCCATCGCCAGCGCCATCCTCACCGGTGACCGGTCCGCGTTATCGGAGAGCACGAACGAGGTGATGCGCGCGGCCAATATCTATCACGTCGTGGCCATCTCGGGTCTGCATGTCGGCTTGTTGACGGGGCTCGTCTTTGCCTTTGTGCGGCTTTGCCTTGCGGGGCTCGGGCGGCCCGCGCTGCTATGGCCGAGCCGCAAGATCGCCGCCGTTGTCGCGATCCTTGCGGCCAGCGCCTATCTCTGGCTGTCGGGCGGGCAGGTTTCCACCCAGAGGGCATGGGTGATGGCGGCGGTGATGCTGGGCGCCGTGATCTTCGACCGGCGCGCGCTCAGCCTGCGCAATGTGGCTCTGGCGGCGATCGTCATCCTGATGGCCACGCCTGAGGCACTCCTCAATCCGGGGTTCCAGTTGTCCTTTGCGGCGACCGTCGCGTTGATTTCGGGCCTTGCGCTATGGGTTAGGCTCGCACCGCGCCTGCCGCATGTCCTGCGCGTGCCGATCGGGTTCGGCTCCAGCTCGCTGATCGCAGGGCTGGCAACAGCGCCACTGACCGCAGCCACCTTCCATCGCATGGCCGATTACGGGCTCGTCGCCAATCTTCTGGCAGTGCCTGCTATGGGGATGGTGATCATGCCGGCGGGGCTTCTGGCGCTGGCGCTGGCGCCACTGGGTCTGGGCGGACCGGCCTTCTGGCTGCTGGGGCTCGGAACCGGCTGGCTGCTGGGCGTGGCGCGGATGGTGGCGGGGTGGCCCGGTTCTGTCACCGCCGTCAAGGCGCCGCCCGAACTGGTTGTGGCGCTCCTTGGAGCGGGGGCGGTGGTCTTTATCCTCTCGCGCGGGATCGGGCGGGGGGGCGGGGCGCTCGCTCTGTGTCTCGCGGCGCTTATATGGTGGCAGGCCCCGCGTCCGGCCCTGATCGTTGCGCCCGAAGCCGAGCAGGTCGGATTGATGACCCCTGCGGGGCGGGCGCTCTCACGCGACGGGGCGGGGTTCGTGGCAGGGATATGGCTCGAGGCCGATGGGGATATGGCGGGGATCTCGGAGGCGGCGTCCCGTCCGGCATGGGCGGGAGACAAAGGCATCCGGCACAGCCATTGGCGTAGTGTGGATCTGGTCCACCTGACCGGTAAGGCCGCGCCCGATCACCTATCCGAGTATTGCCGGGACGGAGCACTGGTGATTATTGCGGCGGAGCTGCCACCTGATCTGCCGCGCGATACCGTGCAATGCCGGATCTGGGACAGGGCGCGGCTGGCGCAAACGGGGGCGGTGTCATGGGGCGAGGATGGGTCGCTGACCTCGGTCCGCGAAAGGGTCGGGCGCAGGCTCTGGACCACGCCCGAGCTTTATCAGTAGTTGCGGATCAGCCCGACAAGCCGCCCCTGCACACGCACCTGATCACCACGCAACATCCGGGTCTCATAGGCGGGATTGGCCGCCTCCAGTGCGATCATGCCACTGCGGCGATAGAAGCGCTTGAGCGTTGCCTCCGCCTCATCTACCAGCGCGACAACGATCTCGCCATTCTCGGCGGTGGATTGCTCGCGGATCACGACGATATCGCCATCATTGATCCCAGCCTCGATCATGGAATCACCCCGCACCTCCAGCGCGTAATGACGACCCGCTCCGGCCAGCATGCTTCCCGGCACCGCGACATTATGCGAGACCTCGGAGATCGCCTCGATCGGCACACCCGCCGCTATCCTGCCCATCACCGGCAGCTCCAGCGCATGCACCGCCTCGAGATCCATCGCCTTGGCGGGACGTTCGGGGCGGCCACCGTCTATCACCGCGGGCGTAAAGCCGCTATCACGCTGTTTTTCTTGCGTCTCCGGCATCTTGAGCACTTCGATGGCCCGCGCCCGGTGCGGCAGACGGCGGATGAAACCACGTTCTTCCAGCGCTGTGATCAGCCGGTGGATCCCCGATTTCGAGCGCAGTTCCAGCGCGTCTTTCATCTCGTCGAAAGAGGGCGGAACGCCGTCCTGCTGCAGACGCAGATTAATGAAATTGAGCAATTCCAGTTGTTTGCGAGTCAGCATCTGGGTCTCCGACGAAAATCTAAGCGCGTGTCAAGTCATGTTCGTTTAAAGTTCTACCTGTGTTCCTGTTCCGTGTCAATTCCGGAACGGGATTTTGCTTAGATCAAAGGGAGATAGGAGACTTCATCGCCTTGTTTGAAAGGCCCTTCACCACGTTCACAAATAAGTAAGGCGTCTGCCTGCGCCAGAAGGGACAGCATCGCGCTGTCCTGATTGGTGAAGGGGGTGATGCGGGGCAAGCCGTCCGCTTCCTCCAGCGTCGCGCGCATGTAATGGGTGCGCGGACCGGTCGGGCCGAGGTCGCAGCCCAGAATGGCGCGCAGCGGTTCTTGCCGATGTGCACGGCCCTGCATCTTGGCCAACATCGGTTTCAGGAACAACTCGGCGCAGACCGTGGCCGAGACCGGATTGCCGGGCAGCCCCAGGAGGACCGCATCACGCATGCGTCCCGCCATCAGCGGCTTGCCCGGACGCATGGCGATTTTCCAGAAGCTACGCTCGAGGCCCAACTCTGCGGCCACCTCGCCCACCAGATCATGATCTCCCACCGAGGCCCCGCCCGAGGTGACGATCAGATCGGCACCCTTGGCCAGATCGAAGACCAAGCGTAGGCTCTCGCGGTCATCCGCAGCGATCGGCAGCATGCGCGCGATGCCCCCCATCGCCTCGACCTGGGCTGCCACGATGAAGCTATTGGAGGAAATGATCTGGTCTGGGCCCGGAGGATTGCCGGGCATCACCAGCTCGTCGCCTGTCGCGATGATCGCGACCACCGGTTTGCGATGCACCGTGACATTGGCCACATTCATCGCCGCCAGAAGTCCCAGATCGCGGGGCGTCAGCGGGCGTTCGGGATGGAAGAGGGTGCCCTGCGCGAAATCCTGACCTTTGGGCCGGATATTGGCATTGGTGGACAGCTCTGCGGCAAGCGTGAGCCCGCTTCCCTCACGGGTGGTGTTTTCCTGCAGGACCACCACGCCGCCCTCGCGCGGCACGGGCGCGCCGGTGAAGATGCGGATCGCCTCACCCTGTGCGATCTCGCCCTGATAGCTGCGACCGGCGGCGGATTCGCCTACCACGTCAAGCTGTGCCGAGGGCAGATGGTCGGCGGCGTCCAGCCAGTAGCCGTCCATCGCCGAGGCCGAGAACGGCGGTTGGGTCAGGCCCGCATTGGCCGGCACGCCCATCACGCGGCCAGCGGCGGCGCGCAGGGGCACGGTCTCGAGGGGCAGGGGCGAGGCCAGCGCGAGCACCCGCTCGAGCGCCTCCTCGACGGGGAGCAGGCTCATGCGCCCACCTCGTAGCGGCCCGATTTGCCGCCATCCTTCAGCACGACCTCGATCCCCTCGATCCGCATGGATTTCTCGACCGCTTTGAGCATGTCATAGACGGTCAGGCAGGCTGCCGAAACGGCGGTCAGCGCCTCCATCTCGACACCGGTCTGGCCCGTGGTTTTGACGGTGGCTTCGACCCGCACACCGGGCAATGTGTCATCGGGCACCAGATCCACCGCGACCTTGGTGATCGGCAGCGGATGGCACAGCGGGATCAGATCGGCGGTGCGTTTGGTGGCCTGAATGCCCGCAATCCGCGCGATCCCCAGAACATCCCCCTTTTTGGCTGTGCCCTGGATCACATAGGCCAGAGTCTCGGGCGCCATCACCACATGGCCACGCGCCACAGCCACGCGGGCAGTGACGGGCTTGTCCGAAACATCGACCATATGGGCCTGACCGGCGGCGTCGAAATGCGACAGGCTCATGCGCGGGCCAGCAGGGCTTTGGTGGCAGCCACCACATCGTCCTGACGCATCAGGCTTTCGCCGATCAGGAACCGGCGCGCCCCCACACCCGCCATATCGGCCATGTCTTCGGTGGTGAAGATGCCGCTCTCGCAGACCAGATCGCGGCCTTCGGCAAGGATCACGGGCGCCAGCTCGCGGGTCACATCCAGCGTGACATCGAAGGTTTTGAGGTTGCGATTATTCACCCCCATCAGGGGCGATTTCAGCTTCAGCGCGCGGTCCAGTTCCTCGCGGTTATGCACCTCGAGGAGCACATCCATGCCATAGTCAAACGCCGCAGCCTCCAGCTCGGCGGCCTGACCGTCCTCGACGGAGGCCAGAATGATCAGGATGCAATCGGCCCCCCAGGCGCGGGCCTCGGTCACCTGATAGGTGTCATACATGAAATCCTTGCGCAAAGCGGGCAGCGAGCACGCCCCCCGCGCCTGCATCAGGAACTCGGGCGCACCCTGGAAAGAGGGCGTATCGGTCAGCACCGACAGACAGGCAGCCCCACCGTCCTCATAGGCTTTGGCAAGGCTCGGCGGGTCGAAATCGGGGCGGATGAGGCCCTTGGAGGGCGAGGCCTTCTTGATCTCGGCGATCAGGCCATAGCCTGCCTCGGATTTCGCAGCCAGCGCCTTGGCAAAGCCACGGGTGGGTGATTGCGCACGCGCCTCGGCCTCGATCCCCCCCAGCGGGCGGGCCTGTTTGGCGGCGGCTATTTCTTCAAGCTTGTAGGCCTTGATCTTGTCCAGAATGGTGCTCATGCCGTGGCCTCCTGCGTGATCTTGGCAAGCGTATCAAGGGCGCGCAGGGCGGCCCCGCTATCGATGGAATGGGCGGCAAGTTCGGCGCCCTCTTTCAGGGTCGTGGCGCGATCCGCCACCACGAGCGCTGCGGCCGCATTCAGCACAACCGCATCGCGATAGGCGCATTTCTCGCCATTGAAGATCGCGCGGAGGGCTGCGGCGTTCTCTGCCGCCGTGCCGCCCACGATATCGCGGAACCGGTGCACCGGCAGGCCCGCATCCTCGGGATGGATCTCGAACTCGCGGATCTTGTCGTTTTCGAGCGCGGCCACGGTGGTCACACCGGTGATGGTAATCTCGTCTGTGCCATCCGAGCCATAGACGAGCCATGCTTTCTCGGAGCCCAGAAGTTGCAGGGTCTCGGCCATCGGCCAGATCAGATCGGGAGCAAAAACACCTGTCAGCTGGCGTTTGACACCTGCGGGATTGGTCAGCGGCCCGAGGATGTTGAAGATGGTCTTGCAGCCCAGCTCGGAGCGGACGGGCCCCACATGGCGCATGGCAGGGTGGTGGACCTGCGCCATCAGGAAGCCGATGCCCGCCTCATTCAGCGAGCGCTGCGCCGCCTCCACGCCGGCCATCACATTGATGCCCAGCTCGCCCTGCACATCCGCCGTGCCCGATTTGGACGAGGCCGCGCGGTTGCCATGTTTGGCCACCGGCACGCCGGCTCCCGCCACCACAAAGGCCGTCGCGGTCGAGATATTGAGCGTGTGTTTGCCATCGCCACCGGTGCCCACGATATCCATCGCGCCCTCGGGCGCATGGATCGGCACACAGGCCGCGCGCATGGCGGCCGCGGCCGCGGCATATTCGCTCACGCTCTCGCCGCGCGCGCGCATCGCCATCAGGAGCCCCGCGATCTGGGCGGGCGTGGCCTTGCCCTCGAACAGGAGCGTGAAGGCATGTTCGGCCTGCGCACGGCTAAGCGGCCCCTCGGAGGCCGCAAAGATCAGCGGTTTCATCGCATCGCTCATCGCTCAGGCCTCTTTCATGTCTTTCAGCGTGACACCGGCATCCTCGAGGAAGTTGCGGATCATCTGGTGGCCATGTTCGGAGGCAATGGATTCGGGGTGGAACTGCACCCCCTCGATCAGCTTCTCCTTATGGCGCAGCCCCATGATGGTGCCATCTTCCAGCCATGCGGTGACCTCGAGACAGTCGGGCAGGGTAGCACGGTCCACCACCAGTGAATGGTAGCGCGTGGCCTGAAGCGGCGAGGGCAGCCCGCGGAACACGCCTTTGCCGTTGTGATGGATGGTGCCCATCTTGCCATGCACGATCTCGGTATGGCGCACGACATCGCCGCCGAAAGCCTCGCCGATGGTCTGCTGGCCGAGGCAGACGCCAAAGAGCGGCAGGTCCGCCTCATAGGCTGCCAGCGTCACAGGCACACAAATCCCCGATTGTGCGGGCGTGCCCGGACCGGGCGAGAGCACCAGTGCCTCGGCTCCCATGCCCATCGCGTCTTGCGTGTTCAGCGCGTCATTGCGCACGACCTTCACATCCGCGCCCACCTCGCCGAAATAATGCACCAGATTATAGGTGAAGCTGTCGTAGTTATCGATGAGAAGTAGCATATGCTCGCCTAACGCCTTCGGGCCGGAACCGGGGAAGCTTTTGGGTCACGTCCGCGCAGGCTTTGCACGTCCGAGCCGATTTCCGGGGTGATCCGGGATGGATGTCGCGCTATAGATGCCCGCAGCGTGGCGCGATGGTCAAGGGCAGGACCCATGATTTCCTGCATCCCGCCCGCGAGATTGGCAAGAACGAGGGAGTTTGCCTTATGGTGCGAGGCCTTTTGTCCGGTGTAGCAGTTGGCGCGATCGTGTCGGTGCTGGGTTTGGGCCTTGTGTCGCTCATTCTGCCGCTGGACGGGCTACAGGCCGACGATGCCCCTGCCAGACAGGCCGCACAAGCACCCGTGGCGGATACGCCCGTTCAGGGCCATGCCCTGCAGGACAAGGAGAACGCCGCACCTGAAGAGGAAATGGCGCCCGATACCGCGCCCGTATCGCCGCTGGCCGCGCTCGATGATTCGACCGATGCGCCCGCCGGTTTTACCGCCGGACTTGCCGCTGCCCTGCCGGATGCCGCCCCCGATATAGCGCCTGACTTGGCACCGGAGCGCGCGCCCGATCCCCGCCCCGCGCCGCAGGCCACACGATTGGCACAGGTCGTCGGTCCCGATGCGGGGGAGGTGGAGGATTTCACCGATCCGGGCGCGCGTCCCGAGGCGGGCCTGAGCGCGCCCGATACCGCTGGCACTCCCGCGACCGGCGATGAGGCCGCCAATATGCCCGGGAGCATCGAGCAGATCCCCGTTCCGCCACCCGGCGAGGCCGTGGCCCCCGATCTGCCGATGGCCGAGAAACCGGTCGATCCGGCGATCACCCCCGAGGGCGATGACGGCACCAGCGCGCCCCCGTCCGGAACCGCCTCCGAGATCGTGCTGCTGCCCGATGGCTCGCAGGTCCTGCCGGATGGGCGGGTCGAAAAACCGCGGGTCTTTGCCGCAGGCGAGGGGGCGGGGCTCCGCGCCGATCCCGATGTGGCGACGGACCGCCTGCCGCAGATCGGTGCGGGGGCCGCGCCGTCTGCTGCCGCCCCGACCCCCGACGCCAGCGCATGGAAAACCAATCGTGCGGCGTTCGAGCGGCCCGAGGGCGCCGCGCTCTTCTCGGTGGTGCTGATCGATAGGGGCATCGCCATAGGTGGTCTGGATCAGGACACGCTTCTCAGCCTCGGCTATCCGCTGACCATCGCGATCGACCCCGCGCGGTCGGATGCGCGGGCGGTGGCGCAGGCGTATCGGAGCGCGGGCTACGAGGTCGCTATCCTGATGACGGGGCTGCCTGCCTCACCCGTGGCGCAGGATCTCGACACCGCGATGGAGGCATGGCGGCAGGCCGTGCCGGGTGCGGTGGCGCTGGTCGAACCTGCGGCACCTGTGGTGCAGAACGACCGCCAACTCTCGCAGCATCTGCTGGAGCTGGCCGAGCGCGACGGTCTGGCCCTGATCACGCAGGACCGCGGTAGCAATTCGGCTTCCCAGCTGGCGCATAATGCCGATTGGCCCGAGGCGAAGATCTGGCGGGTGCTCGATGACGGGCGCGAGCGGGCAAGCCATATCGCCCGCGAGCTGACCCGCGCCGAATTCGAGGCGAAGCGCGACGGGAAGACGGTGGTCATGCTAAGCGCATGGCCGGAATCGGTGGCGGGCCTGCGCGACTGGGCCTCGGGCGCGCATGATGACGTGGCACTGGCGCCGGTCTCGGCGCAATTCGATACGCAGGACTAAGCCAGACAGCAAAAAGGCCCGCGCGCTGCGGGCCTTTCGTTGTTCAATTGCCGCGATGGGCGAAGAGACCGGCATCCTCGGCCGCCTTGCGCAGGGCCTTGGATTTATTGACGGTTTCCTCGTATTCCGCCGCCGGATCGCTGTCATAGACGACACCGCCCCCGGCCTGGATATAGAGCGTCTGGTCCTTCACCACCGCCGTGCGTAGCGCGATGCACATATCCATCTCGCCATTGGCCGCGAAATAGCCCACGCCGCCGCCATAAATCCCGCGCTTCTCGGGTTCCAGCTCGTCGATGATCTGCATCGCGCGGACCTTGGGCGCGCCCGACACGGTGCCCGCAGGCAGCCCTGCCAGCAGCGCCGAGAGCGCGTCATGCTCGTCCGAGATCTCGCCTACCACATTGGACACGATATGCATCACATGGCTGTAACGCTCGATGATGAATTTCTCGGTCGGATGGACAGTGCCGATTTTCGACACACGCCCCACATCGTTGCGGCCCAGATCCAGCAGCATCAGATGCTCGGCCAGTTCCTTCTTGTCTGACAAGAGATCGGCTTCCAGCGCACGATCGGCCTCGGGCGTCGCACCCCGCGGACGGGTGCCCGCGATGGGACGGATCGTCACCTCGCCATCGCGCACCCGCACGAGGATCTCGGGCGAGGCGCCCACGATCTGGAACCCGCCGAAATTCAGATAGAACATGAAGGGCGAGGGGTTGGTGCGGCGCAGCGAGCGATAGAGCGAGAAGGGCGGCAGCGGGAAATCGGCCGACCACCGCTGAGCGGGGACGCATTGGAAGATATCGCCTGCGCGGATATAGTCTTTCGCCTTCTCGACCGCGGCCATGTAGCCCTCGCGGGTGAAGTTCGAGCGCAGCTCGCCCACGGCAAAGTTCTCGCCCATTTCACGGGGCTGGTTGGGCGTGCGGTCCAGATCGCGCAGCGCGTCCATCACCCGTTCGGCGGCCTGCGCATAGGCGGCCTTGGCCGAAAGGCCCGAGCCGGTCCATGCGGGCGCACAGAGGATGACCTCGCCCTTCACGCCATCAAGGACGGCAATCACCGACGGGCGCATCAGCACCGCATCCGGCACGCCCAGCGGATCGGGGTTCACATCGGGCAGTTTCTCGACCAGACGGATCATGTCGTAGCCAAGATAGCCGTAAAGGCCGGCGGCCCCTGCAGGCAGGTCTTTGGGCATGTCGATGCGGCTTTCCGCAATCAGCGCGCGCAGGCTGTCGAGCGGGTGACCGTCGAGCGTCTCGAAGGTCTCCTCGAAACGCGCCGAACGGTTGATCCGCGCGGTCTCGCCACGACATTCCCAGATCACATCGGGTTTCATACCGACAAAGGAATAGCGCCCGCGCACCTCGCCACCGGTGACCGATTCCAGCATGAAGCTGTTTTTCGACGCATCGGTGAGTTTGAGCATCAGCGAGACGGGCGTATCGAGATCTGCCGCCAGACGCGCATAGACCAGTTGGTTCTTACCGTCTTGCCAGCCGGAGTCGAACGCCTCGAAAGACGGGAATAGGGCAACCATGTCGAACCTCCTCAGGCTTTGGGTAATGGGTTGGCTCAGCGCATCTGCGCGTTGACGCCGTTGATGGCGGTGGAATTCATCTGCATGCCATCCTCGTTCTGGATCGCGGTGGCATAGAGATCGACCATGTCACCGGCCAGCGATTGCGAGACCTGATTGCGCAGGTTCTCCACCATCTTGGCGGTCGCATCGTCTTTCAGATCGGGTTTGGTGATCTTGACGGGGCGCACAACGAAGACCTTCTCGCCATCGGTGACCTTAGCGGCCGCGTTCAGATCGAGCGTGAAGGCCTGTTGCAAGGCGGCAGGCGAGAGGCCTTTGACATAGGCGCCCCGCGCCAGATTGCCGCTTTCGGTGCTCAGGAGGCCAGTGGCCGAAAGCTGGGTGTCGGGATGGTCGGTGATGGCTTTCACGGCCTCGTCGGCACGGGCCTGTTTGGCCTCGAGAAGCTTCTCTGCTTCCCATGCCGCCTGCACCTGATCGCGGGATTTTTCGAAGGGGATCACGGCGGCGGGCGTCGTGCCATCAAGGCGCATCGCGAAGAGGCCACCATCATCAAGCTCGGTCAGTTCGGCGAAATCGTCGGATTTGATCTGCGCTGCGGCCGTGCGGAAGGCATCATAGCCCGCGATCCCTTCGGAGCTATCCTCGCTATACTCGATCGTGCCAAGCTCCATATTGGTATCCTTGGCGATATCCTCGAGCGTAGCACCGCCTGCAACCTCATCCTCGAGCTTGCTGCGCTCGTCCTCGATCATCTTGCGGGCAGCGGCGTCGCGGGCGCTCTCGCCCAGCTCGCTCTTCACCTCGTCGAAGCTGCGGTTATTGGCGGGCAGAACCCCGTTCACACGGTAAAGGGCAGGGCCCAGATCGGTCTCGACGGGGCCGATGACCGCGCCCTTATCGGCGGCAAAGATCTCCTTGCCCGCATCGCCCAGATCCTCCTCGGCCATATCGCCCATATCGGTATCCTGCAGCGTCAGGCCACGATCCTTGGCCAGCGCCTCGAAATCCTTGGAGCCATCATCAAAGGCCGCACGGGCGGCTTTGGCGGCATCCATATCGGGATAGACCAGACGGTCGAGCAGACGGCGCTCGGGCTGCTGGAATTCCTCGATGCGGGAATTGTATTCGGCTTTCAGGTCGTCGTCAGACAGTTTGACCTTGTCGGCCAGCATGTCGGGCGAGATCCAGACATAGGTGATCTTCTTGGTCTCGGGCGACATGAAGTCATCCGAATGATCGTCGTGATATGTCTTCAGCGCGTCCTCGGTGGGGGCGGGCACAGGCTGGGTCAGATCGGATTTGGTGACCTCGGCCCAAGCCACGCTGCGGGTCTGGCCCATATATTCGGCATAGGCATTCACCTCGGCATCCGGTGCATGGACGCCCGACACAACGGCGCTTTGCAGGATCGAGCGCGAGACCTCGGCGCGCAGTTTCTGTTCGAATTCGCGCTCCTTCATGCCCTGATTGCGCAGCGCCATCTGGTAGGTGTTGCGGTCGAAATCACCGGCGGCATTCTGGAAGCCCTGGATCTGCTGGATCTGTTTGGCCAGCACGTCATCGCTGATCGAGATGCCGATCTTGTCGGCGGCGTTCTCGAAGGCGGCCTGACCGAACAGTTGGCCCTGCACGCGGCGGTCCAGACCATACATCTGGAACTGTTGGAAGCTCATCGCCTGGCCGGTCTGTTGCTGCATCTGGTTCTGTTCGCGCTGCAGCGCGCGGGCATAATCATTGGTCGAGATCTTGGTGTCGCCCACCGAGCCGATCGAGCCGGTGCTCGTGCCGAAATTGCTAGCAGAGAAGCCGATCAGGCCAATCACGATCAGTCCGAGCAGAATCCAGACCACGGTATTCTTGCCATGGGTGCGCAGCTTGTTTGCCATCAGTTCCTCCGCCCGGGGGGCATGCCTGTCAGTGTGTTGGGTGGTGTTTAGGCGCAACTCATCAAGCCCGCAAGCATTCCGGCCCTGCAAGGCCGTCTGCTCGCGGGGAATTCAGAGTTTTCCTTAGAGCGAGACGGTGCTCAGCCGGTCCATCAGGGTCGAAATACCTTGTGCATCGACATTGGCAAAGGCGATGCGGAACTGGCGTTTGCCCGAGGCATCGGTTTCGGGCATGAACATCGTTCCGGGCAGCAGGAGGACGCCGGCCTGTCTGACCAGCTCGCGGGCCGCATCGGGCGCATCGAGCGTGAACGGATGTTCGACATAGGCGAAATAGGCGCCACAGCCCATCAGCCGCCAGCCGTTGAGCCGTTTGAACCCCTCGACCATCGCCTGACGGCGGGCAAGGATCTCGGCGCGTTCGCCCGCGACCCAATCGCCCAGATTGCGCATCCCCCAGAGCGCGCCGATCTGGCCCAGCTGGCCTGCGCAGATGGCGACGGTGTCGAGGAATTTCTCGACCTCGGCCAGACGCGCCTCGGAGGCCACCATCGCGCCGACGCGGTGGCCGGTCAGGCGGTAGGCCTTGGAGAAGGAATAGAGATGGATCAGCGTGTCGCCCCAATCGGGATCGGTGAACAGCTCATGCGGGCGGGTCTCGCGGCTGTCGAAATCGCGATAGGTCTCGTCGAGGATCAGCGCAATCCGGTGGTCACGCGCCAGATCCATGAAGGCCTGCACGAGGGCCGGCGGATATTCCACCCCGCCCGGATTATTGGGCGTGATCAGAATAATGGCACGGGTGCGCGGGGTGATCAGGGCGCGGGCTTTCTCGGGGTCGGGCAACAGATCCGCACCGGTGGCCAGGGGCACGCCTGTGACCGAAGCCATATCGCACCACATCTTATGATTGAAATACCAGGGCGTCGGCAGGATCACCTCGTCTCCCGGTGCCGCAAGCGTCGACATTGCGGCGGCAAAGGCCTGATTGCAGCCCTGGGTGATGGCGACATTGCTGTCCCTGATCGTGCCGCCATAGGCTTTGGACCATTGGGCGGCCAGCTCGGTGCGCAGCTCGGGCATCCCCAGCACGGGGCCGTAGAGATGCGCCTCGGTCTGCGTCATCGCCGCATCGGCAATCGCGAGGCGCAGCCCTTCGGGGGGCGCGGCCACAGGCGCTGCCTGCGAGACATTGATCAAAGGGCGATCTGCGGGGAAGGTTACACCCTCGAGCCAGCGCCGCGCCTCCATCACCGGCGGAGCGAAAGTGGCGGCCATGGGCGGAGCAAGGGGCGTGAGTGTCATCTTATCCTCGTAAACTTGCGCATACCTGAGCAGCTTGCCCCCGTAAGCACAAGGCCAAGTGCCACCCGTTCTGCGCATTTTTTGCCCATGTCGGTAGCGCCCTCGCGTTTTTCCGAGAAAACTCAAATTGAAAATGAACAATTCGGGCTTTTGTCACGTTGTGATGACAGACTTACCAGACGTGAGTGGCCATGATGTGAGTCGCCGCTGCTTGCTGGTCAGAGCCTCGACGGAAGATAATTTGGAGCCAATTCGGAGATTGCCCATGCCTCATCTACCCAATGCCGCACGCCCGATTGCCTATGCTGCCGCCGTCGCCGCATCGACTTGGGGGATCATGTCCGCTGTCGGTGGGGCAGACGCGCAGCAGGCAAGCAATTTTGTAACCCTGACCAGCACCAATGACAGCCTTGACGGGTTGCGCTGGAAGGCCCGTCCGGTGATCGTGCTGGCGGATGATCCTGCCGATCCGGCCTACAGGATCCAGATGACCAATCTGAAATCCGCAGCCTCAGAACTTAAGGATCGGGACGTCGTGGTTCTGTCCGAGGCCGATGGATCAGCCTCCGCGCTGAGGGACGCGCTCGGCAACCCCGAGGGATTCCGCGTTGTGCTGGTCGGCAAGGATGGCGGGATCAAGGCCAATCAGAACAGCCCGCTGGGCGTCAGCGAGCTGTTTTCGACGATCGATGCCATGCCAATGCGCCAGCGTGAGATGAAGGGCTGATTTCCTGACTGCAGTCAGGAAGTAATCTCAGTCGAGCGTCTCAGGCATCCGTGCCGCGATAGGGCTCGACATATTGCAGCGCCATATCCCACGGGAAGAAGATCCATGTATCCTGGCTGACCTCGGTCACATAGCTGTCGACCATCGGCACACCCATCGGTTTTGCGTAGATCGTGGCGAAATGCGCCTTGGGATAGAGCGTGCGCACCAGCTCCAGCGTGCGGCCCGTATCGACGAGATCATCCACGATCAGAACGCCTTCACCATCCGCGCCCATGATATCGGCCTGCGGCGGCTTGATCACATGCGGTTCGGTCCGGGCCTGATGGTTGTAGCTTTTGACAGAGATCGTATCGACGGTGCGGATGTCCAGCTCGCGCGCCATGATCATCGCGGGCACGAGCCCCCCGCGGGTGATGCCTACAACTGCCTTCCAGTTGCCCTCGATCGGGCCCTTGCCATCCAGACGCCATGCCAGCGCGCGGGCATCGCGGTGGATCTGGTCCCAGCTGATATGGAAGCCTTTTTCATGGGGCAGGCGGGTCATGAGGGTATCCTCTCAGCTAATGGCGAGTTTGAGGCCGAGAAGGCCAAGGAGACCGCCAAAGACGCGGTCGATTGTGGTTTTGAGACCCAGATAGGCGCGGCGCGTGCGTTCGAGCGAGAAGATCCGCGAGACGATCACATTCCAGCCCGCATCATTGAAAAACACGATGCCGATGATCGCGACATAGACCCAAGGCGGGGCCTGCGGCGGCACGAAGGTCAGGAATATGGTCCCGAAGAACACCGCGGGTTTGGGATTGGCAAGTTGTGTGGCGATCCCGAGCCAGACCAGCCCTGCTGCATTGCGCGGGGCTTCGGTTTCGGGGAGATCGGCCAGCGGCTCGGAAGCATGGCGCCACATTTTGATCGCCAGATAGATCAGATAGACCGCACCCGCGAATTTCAGCGCGGTCAGCAGGGCAGGCGCCACCTTGAACAGCAGCGCCAGCCCGAAGAGCGCGGCAATGGCCCAGATGCAGGCACCGATCCCGATGCCGACCGCCAGCCAAGTGCCGCGCAGGAAGCCTTCACGCAGGCTGGTCCGGGCGCAGAGCAGGACCGCCGGACCGGGCGAAATCGCCGCGGCCAGATGGACCAGATAGATCGCGCCCAGAACCGCGAGCAAAGGCTCAGTCCTTGCGCTTGGTGGTGACGTCGATATCGGGCGCGTCCACGGCCTTCATCCCGACGACATGGTAGCCCGCGTCCACATGCAGCGTCTCGCCGGTGGTGGCGGTGCCCAGCTCGGACAGCAGGAACAGTGCGGCCTTGCCGACCTCATCCTGCGTCACGTTGCGGCGCAGCGGCGAGTTCAGCTCGTTCCATTTCAGGATATAACGGAAATCGCCGATCCCCGAGGAAGCCAGCGTCTTGATCGGACCGGCCGAAATGGAGTTGCAGGTGATGCCCAGCTTGCCCACATCTTCCGCGATATATTTGACCGAAGCCTCGAGAGCCGCTTTGGCGACGCCCATCACGTTATAATGCGGCATGACCTGTTCGGCACCGTAATAGGTCAGCGTCAGGAGCGCGCCGCCATCGGGCATGATCTCGACGGCACGACGGCACACAGCGGTGAAGGAATAGACCGACACGTCCATGGTGACGCGGAAGTTCTCGGGCGAGGTGTCGACATAACGGCCGCGCAGCTCGTTCTTGTCGGAGAACCCGATGGCGTGAACGAGGAAATCGATCTTGCCCCATTTCTCTTTCAGCGATGCGAAGAGCTGGTCGATGGACTCGCCATTCGAGGCATCGCACTCGACGACCGTATCGCAGCCCAGCTGCTCGGCCAGCGGATCGACGCGTTTTTTCAGCGCTTCACCGTGATAGGAGAGGGCGAGTTCCGCGCCTGCATCCCGAAGTTGTTTGGCAATGCCATAGGCGATGGATTTATCGTTCGCCAGGCCCATGATCAGGCCGCGTTTGCCTGCCATAAGGTTATTGGTCATGTCAGGTTTCCCCCGCTTCCCTCTGATATGTCGGATTGCATTAAGAGAAACGCAACAAAAGAACAAGGTGCAGCGCTTGCATTCCGCGCCCTTGCGCGCAAGTTGTGGCATGGTATCCGCGCCTCGGGGCTTCATGCCCGCTGCAGCGGTAATAAAGATGGACGGAGGATGACCCGATGGGGGATCGCGAGGGAATTTTTGCGGGCAATGACCCGTTTGCCATTGCAAAAACATGGCTGGCCGAGGCCGAGGGAACAGAGATCAACGATCCCAACGCGATCGCGCTTTCGACAGTCGATGCGCATGGTCTGCCCAATGCGCGGATGGTGCTCCTGAAGGAGATCGAAGGACAAGATGCCGCATCTGGCGGGGCCTTCGTCTTCTACACCAATTACGAATCACGCAAGGCGCAGGAGCTCGATCATGCGGGTAAGGCCGCTTTCGTGATGCACTGGAAGTCCCTGCGCCGCCAGATCCGGGTGCGCGGGCTCGTGTCGCGCGAGGATGGTCCGCAGGCGGACGAATATTACGCCTCACGTTCGCTGAAATCCCGTCTGGGCGCGTGGGCGAGCCGCCAGAGCCAGCCCCTTGATAGCCGCGCGACGCTGATGGCCGAAGTGGCTAAGATCACCGCCCTGAAAGGGCCGAACCCCAAGCGCCCGCCGTTCTGGGGTGGCTTCCGTATCCTTCCGCTGGAGATTGAATTTTGGGCGGATGGTGCATTCCGTTTGCATGACCGTTTTCGCTGGGAAAGAAGTGACGCAACGTCAGATTGGAGCGTTCAGCGTCTAAATCCTTGAATTTCGCGCTTCGTGAATTGCGAATGAGGTAAAATAATCGTTTTTTTTCGGAAACAGTTACGTTACCTGTAGGGTATGGGAGCACAGGCTGCATTGGGCCATGCAGCGAGGTGTCTGGTTTATTCGACGGATCTATTACACATGATTGACGGTGTGCATGACTTGAGCGAGCTACGCGGTAAAGTGAAGTGGTTCGATCCAGCCAAAGGCTTTGGGTTTATTCTTGATGGGGAAGGTGGGCCCGACATCCTTCTCCATGCCAATGTATTACGGAACTTCGGACAGGGGTCGGTCGCCGATAATGCACTGATTTCTGTCAGGGTGCAGAAAACGCCGCGCGGGCGTCAGGCGGTCGAGGTATTACAGATCGAACCGCCGGAAAACGAGGATGACGTGCCGCCGATCGAGGATCTCGATGGCACCGAGCCGGCGGATCTGGAAAATCTACCGCTCGAACCGGTTCGTGTGAAATGGTTCGACAAGGTCAAGGGCTTCGGCTTTGCCAATGTGTTCGGTCGGTCCGAGGATGTCTTCATCCATATCGAGGTTCTGCGCCGGTCGGGATTTGCCGATCTGGCTCCCGGCGAGGCGGTCTGCCTCAAGGTGATCGAGGGGCGGCGTGGCCGGATGGCGGCGCAGGTTCTCGCATGGGAAAACGGTGTGCGGGCACAAGCATGATTTTCCGGCCCGGTTCTCTGTGCGCCGCGCTGGTTGCTCTGGCCTGCTATCATAGCGGGCCGGCTGAGGCCGCTGGGATTTCCTGCGCGTTGGACCGTGCCGTTTTCAGCGAGAACGGTAAGCAGCTCGATAGCTTTGATATCGAGCTGGCGACAACGGTCAAGGAGCGGGAGCGCGGTCTGATGTATCGCGAATCCATGCCGGAAGATGCGGGAATGCTTTTCGTCTATCCTGACGAAGGCCCGCGGTCGTTCTGGATGCGCAATACGCTGATTCCTCTGGATATGATCTTTATCGATGCCGCCGGCATGGTGGTCTCCGTGCATGAAAACGCTATTCCCGGAGATCTGACTCCGATCTCCTCGGGGGCCGATGCGCGTTTCGTGCTGGAGCTGAATGGGGGCAGGGCGCGGGCGGACGGGATATCGCGCGGTACCGTTTTGTCGCATCCGATGATTGCGCGTCAGGTGGCGCTGCGCCCCTGTAGCGACTAATTTCCCCGTTCGGCGCGGGAGAGGATGTTTATTCGCATCTTACCTCTTCCCCTTTTCGAACCGAGCGGTTATCAGGGCAGCAGTCGGGGCGTAGCGCAGCCTGGTAGCGCGTCTGTTTTGGGTACAGAAGGTCGTGAGTTCGAATCTCGCCGCCCCGACCACTTCCTCTCCTTCACCATGAGATCCACTCGCTTGGCGCCGCGTTACATGCCGCTGCGTTAGGAACGGCTTTATCCGTGCGCTCCGGCGCTTTCGGACGGAGGGAGAGCAGGCATGGCGTTATTTTTTCGATATGCCCGATTTTGCGTCCGCTCACCGATAGGCTGTGGATAGCTTCAGCCAGTCGGGCTGTTGTCGGGCCAAGCCTTCGTGACTCAAGGAAAACTTGCGGCCGCATGGTAGTGGGGCTGCCGCATGCCTCTGTGGAGGAATCGGTCGGCCTTTCGAGGAGACCCGCCGTCAATCCTAAAATGCCGATTTTGCTGGTTAAAGATAAGTTGACGCGCCACCGGAGCTGCGCCAACTTGTGCAGAGCTTCCGGTGAAGCCACCATATGTAGTGGTGCGGAGGCCGCGCAGGCAAATATACAGATTCCTTTTAGAATCGGTCTTGTACGGGGGTGCAAGGCTCCGGTCTGGTATGCCGGAAATGTCGGTGGGTAAGAGTTGGCTTTGTTCAGGGAATTGAGCAGATGAAGATCGAGCGGAAATTCACGACCTCTGAGAGCGGCGCTTACGGAGCTATCGCCTTCACCACCACGCAGTCCGAGATCCGTAATCCGGACGGGAAAATCGTCTTCCGTAACGATAGCGTTGAGGTGCCCGAAGGCTGGAGCCAAGTGGCCTCGGATGTGCTGGCCCAGAAATATTTCCGCCGTGCGGGTGTGCCTGCCGCGCTCAAGCGCGTGCGCGAGAAGGACGTGCCCGAGTTTCTCTGGCGTTCCGTGCCCGATGAGGCCGCGCTGAAGGATCTTCCCGAGGACCAGCGTTTCGGTGGCGAGACCTCGGCCAAGCAGGTCTTCGACCGTCTGGCCGGCGCCTGGGCCTATTGGGGCTGGAAGGGCGGCTATTTCACCACCGAAGAGGATGCGCGGGCCTATTATGACGAGATGCGCTACACTCTGGCATGCCAGATGGGTGCACCGAACTCCCCGCAATGGTTCAACACGGGCCTGCATTGGGCTTACGGCATCGACGGACCGAGCCAGGGGCACCATTATGTTGACCCGAAATCGGGCAAGCTGGTGAAATCGGCCTCGGCCTACGAGCATCCGCAGCCCCATGCCTGTTTCATCCAGTCGGTCTCGGATGATCTGGTCAATGAAGGCGGGATCATGGACCTGTGGGTCCGTGAGGCGCGTCTGTTCAAATACGGTTCCGGCACCGGCACCAATTTCTCGAGCCTTCGCGGCGAGAGCGAGCCGCTCTCGGGCGGTGGCAAATCCTCGGGTCTGATGGGGTTCCTGAAAATCGGGGACCGTGCGGCGGGGGCCATCAAATCGGGCGGCACCACGCGCAGGGCTGCCAAGATGGTCATCATCGATATGGACCATCCCGATATCGAGGATTTCATCAACTGGAAGGTCATCGAGGAGCAGAAGGTTGCCTCGCTGGTGGCCGGCTCCAAGCTGCACGAGCGTGAGCTGAACAGGATTTTTGAGGCGATCCGCACCTTTGACGGCTCGGATGAGGGCGCGGTCGATCCGGCCAGGAACCCCGCTCTGAAGGCGGCGATCAGATCCGCCAAGGGCGTGATGATCCCCGAGACCTATATCAACCGCGTGCTGCAATATGCGCGTCAGGGCTACTCGAGCATCGAGTTCCCGACCTACGACACCGATTGGGATAGCGATGCCTATGCCTCTGTTTCGGGTCAGAATTCCAATAATTCGGTGCGGGTGACCAATGCCTTCCTGCAGGCGGTGAAGGACGATGCCGATTGGGAACTTCTGCGCCGCACCGATGGCAAGGTCGCCAAGACCATCAAGGCGCGCGATCTGTGGGAGCAGGTGGGCCATGCCGCATGGGCCTGCGCCGATCCGGGCATCCAGTTCCACGATACCGTCAACGAATGGCATACCTGCCCCGAGGATGGCCCGATCCGCGGCTCGAACCCGTGCTCGGAATATATGTTCCTCGATGATACGGCCTGTAACCTCGCCTCGATGAACCTGCTGACCTTCTACAAGGACGGCCGTTTCGACGCGGAAGGCTATATCCATGCCTGCCGGATCTGGACTGTTACGCTGGAAATCTCGGTGATGATGGCGCAATTCCCCTCGGCGGAAATCGCGCAGCGCTCCTATGATTTCCGCACGCTGGGGCTTGGCTATGCCAATATCGGCGGCCTCCTGATGAATATGGGGCTGGGCTACGACTCGGACGAGGGCCGTGCGCTGACCGGTGCGCTGACCGCGATCATGACGGGCGTCTCCTATGCCACCTCGGCGCAGATGGCCGCCGAGCTTGGTGCCTTCCCGGGCTATGCGAAGAATACCCAACACATGCTGCGGGTCATCCGCAACCACCGCGCCGCCGCCCATGGGCTCGACGCGTTCGAGGGCCTCGAGGTCAAGCCGGTGGCGCTGGATCATGCCAATTGCCCCGACCCGAAGCTTGTCGAGCTGGCCACGGCCGCATGGGATCAGGCATTGGCCTTGGGCGAGGCGCATGGCTTCCGTAATGCGCAGGTTTCGGTGATCGCGCCCACGGGCACGATCGGCCTTGTGATGGATTGCGACACCACCGGTATCGAGCCCGATTTCGCGCTTGTGAAATTCAAGAAACTCGCAGGCGGCGGCTATTTCAAGATCATCAACCGCTCGGTGCCTGCAGCGCTCGCCAAACTCGGCTATAGCTCCGCGCAGGCCGAAGAGATCGTGTCCTATGCGGTGGGCCATGCCAGCCTTGGCAATTGCCCCGCCATCAACACGACCTCGCTGATCGGCCACGGTTTTGGCGATGCGGAGATCAAGAAGATCAACGCAGCACTACCGACCGCGTTCGATATCCGTTTCGTGTTCAACCAATGGACGCTGGGCGAGGAGTTCTGCACCAAGACGCTGGGTATTCCGGCGGCCAAGCTGAATGATCCGAGCTTCGATATGCTCCGTCATCTGGGCTTTACCAAAGCGCAGATCGAGGCCGCCAATGACCATGTCTGCGGCACCATGACCCTTGAGGGCGCGCCGCATCTGGACCCTGCGCATCTGAACGTCTTCGATTGCGCCAATGCCTGCGGCAAGAAGGGCAAGCGCTATCTGTCGGTCGAGAGCCATATCAGCATGATGGCGGCGGCGCAGAGCTTCATCTCGGGCGCGATTTCGAAAACGATCAATATGCCCAATTCGGCCTCGATCGAGGATGTGAAGGCGGCTTATGAACTGTCTTGGTCGCTGGGCATCAAGGCCAATGCGCTCTACCGTGACGGCTCCAAGCTCAGCCAGCCCTTGGCCTCGGCCCTGATCGAGGATGACGAGGAGGCCGAGGAGATCCTGACCTCCGGCACCCCGCAGGAAAAGGCGCAGGTGCTGGCCGAGAAGATCGTCGAGAAGGTCATCGTCAAGGAACTGGTGCGCTCGCATCGCGAGAAACTGCCCTCGCGGCGCAAGGGCTATACCCAGAAGGCGATTGTCGGTGGCCATAAGGTCTATCTGCGCACCGGCGAATATGATGATGGCGCCTTGGGCGAGATCTTCATCGACATGCACAAAGAGGGCGCGGGCTTCCGTGCGATGATGAATAACTTCGCCATCGCCGTGTCGGTGGGCCTGCAATATGGCGTGCCGCTCGAAGAGTTTGTCGATGCCTTTACCTTCACCAAATTTGAGCCTGCGGGCATGGTGCAGGGCAATGACTCGGTCAAGAATGCGACCTCGATCCTTGACTATGTCTTCCGCGAGCTGGCGATTTCCTATCTCGACCGCACGGATCTCGCGCATGTGCAGCCCAAGGGGCACACATTCGACGATCTCGATATCGGCGGCGAGGCGGCTCCGCTCGAGGAGGACGGCGCGTCCAAATCGCTCGAGGTGCTGCGCCAGATCTCGTCTTCGGGCTATCTGCGCAAACGTCTGCCGCAGGAGCTGATGATGTTCCAATCGGCCCCGCAGGCCGCCCGCGGGTTTGCCGAGGGGCAGGCGGGGTTTACGCCCAAAGCCTCCACGGCAGTCACTTCGGGGACCGTGTCGATGGATGCGCGTACCAAGGCCAAGATGCAGGGCTATGAAGGCGAGGCGTGCGGCGAATGCGGCAACTACACGCTCGTGCGCAATGGCACCTGCATGAAATGCAATACCTGCGGCGGAACCTCCGGCTGCAGCTGATCCTAGCGGTCCGGCACCCTGCCGGACCTGACCACCTCTCACCTGTTTCGCGGAGAAGACGTTGGAACTGATTATCGGAAATACGCGCGTGCTCGCGGCAGAGCTGGAGCTGATCGAGGGCGGCATGGTCGCCAAGCTTTCTGGCGATGCGCTCAAATCGGTGCTGAATGCCACATTCGGCGGACAGGCCTCGGTCGAGGTCTGGGGCGAGGGGCTCGGGGCCCGTCCCATGAGTGTGGCCGAGATCGAGATGCATGGTGCATCCTCGACCGTGACGCTGATGCAGGCGGGCAGCGTCTACGGTCTGCACTGAGATTTCCCATTCGACCCGTTTCAGGGTGGTGGTTAACGAGTTCGGGGGCAGGTGCGCTTGCCCTAGACGTCGAGAGGGCCCAGGCAAAAAAGACGCTACGAGGGCAGTGAACGAGAACGAGCCCGACTGACGAACCTCCCCCCGTTGCCTTGCGGCTGCGGGGGGCTTTTCGTTGGGCAAGGGGGCACGGAGCTGATCAGTCCCGCAGGGGCGCGGCGGGGGCCAACGGCAGATGCAGGGTCACACGGGCCTGTGGCGGCGGGCCGGCCTGCATGGCAAATGTGACCGCGATCCCCAGATCCTGCGCCAGACGGCGGGTGATATCGAGGCCGAGCCCTGCGCCTTTGGAACTGGCCGATCTGTCGCCCCGGTCCAACTGGAACCCTGCCTGACCACTGGTCTGGTTGGTGACCGTCAGCGTGCCATCGGGCGCCAGCCGGAGCCGGATCTCGCCCGTGCCGTGCTCGCGCGCATTGCCCAGCAGGTTGCGCAGGATGATCGCCAGCGCGTCGCGATCGCTCTTGATCTGCAGGGCCTCTATATCGCTATCGTCAAAAAGGATCGGCATCTGACCCGTATTGACGGGGCGCATGTCATGACAGACGAGGCGGATCAGCGCGATCACATCGATGGTTTCGCGTGCCAGCCCCAAGCCTGCCTCGGCCCGTTCGAGCTGCAAGAGCCGCTCGACCCTGAGCGACAGCCGGTCGATCGTGCCCATCAGATCGGCCTGTGCCTCGGGCAGGCGCTCGGGGGCGGCGGCCATCACCTCGATCCGGCTTCGCAGCACGGCCAGTGGCGTGCGCAGCTCATGCGCGGCATTGGCGATGAAATGGCGCTCGGCTTCCCGCAGGTTCTGGATGCGGGCGAGATAGATGTTGAAGGCCTCGGCCACGCGCGTCATCTCCTGTGGCAGGGTCTCGGAGACCAGCGGCGACAGATCCTCGGCGCTGCGCCGGCGCATCCCTTCGGAAAAGCGCACTGTCGAGGACAGGCTCTGGCGGAGCGTCAGCATGATCGCCGCCGTCACCAGTAACAGGAGCGGCAGGATCAGGAAAAGGAAAGCGCGGGCGGCCTCCATCAGCTCGTGCCGGCGCATGGCAAGGCTCTGTCCGATCTCGATTACGCCATCATCGGTGCTGCGCCGTATCACCTGCCAGCCCTCGGTGGTGTGGACGCCGTCGCGGGTGAGGTCCGGCCAAGGCGCGGCGGGGGCGGCGGCGGTTCCGTGAAGGATGCGCAGCCGCCAGTCATCGCCATCAGGATGGGCATCGGCCCATTCGGCGATGGTGCGGGTCTTGTCCTGCGCCAGAAGCCGCGCGATCAAGGTCGCATCATCCTTCAGTGCGTCATCGAGGATCTCGCCCATCTCGTGATTGAGCGCGAAAATCCCGACACAGAGCGTGGCTCCCCAGCCAATGCCCACCGCCACCAGCACATTGCGCAACAGGCGCCGCTTGAGCGACCATGCCTTCACGGGATCAGATATCCCAAGCCCCGCCGCGTTACGATGACGCCCGCGCCCAGCTTGGCCCTGAGCCGCGAGATGTAGACCTCGACGGCATTGCTCTCGACACTATCGCCATAGGCGAACAGGGTCTCTTCCAGCGCTATACGCGAGAGGATGCGTCCGCGCGCGGCCAGAAGCGCATCAAAAAGCGAATATTCGCGCGATGTCAGGTGCAGCTCCTCGTCATCGCGCCACAGGCGGGCGGCGGCACGGTCGATACGCAGATCGCCGAGCACGGTTTCGGCGGCGGGCTGGCCCTCCGAGCGGCGGGCATGGGCGCGCAGCCGCGCCGCCAGTTCGCCCAGATCGAAGGGCTTGGTCACATAGTCATCGGCTCCCGCATCCAGTCCTGCGATCCGGTCGGAGATCTGGTCGAGCGCCGTGGCGATGATCACCGGTGTGCGGTCTCCCGCGCGTCTGCGGTTGCGCAAAAGCGCGAGCCCCGAGCCATCGGGCAGCCCCAGATCCAGCACAACCCCCGCATAATCGGTGACGGCCCATGCCGCCTCGGCCTCGTCAAGCGACCCGGCCACATCCACCGCATGCCCCTGTAGCCGCAGGAAGGCGGCGATATTGCGGGCCAGATCGGGGGTATCTTCGACAAGCAGAACTCTCATAGGCTCAGCAATAGCGCGCCCGCGCGGGCAGGGGAAGCCTCAGACCTCCACCCCTTTCATGCCTTCTGCCGTGTAGCGCGCGCCTGCGACCGGCAGGGCGGCCAGATCGCAGTCCAGAGCGGCCAGCTCGGAGGCGCTGAACGCGATATCGAGCGCGCCCAGATTATCCTCCAGATAGCGCAGTCGCTTCGTGCCGGGGATCGGAACAATATCCTCGCCCTGCGCCAAAAGCCATGCCAGTGCGAGCTGCGCGGGGGTGCAGCCCTTGGCTGCCGCGCGCTCGCGCACCAGATCGGCGATGCGCAGATTGCTGGCCAGTGCGGCGTCACGGAACCGCGGCAGCATGGCGCGGAAATCGCCTTCGGCCAGTTTGCCCGGGTCGCTATAGGCGCCGGTCAGGAAGCCGCGCCCCAGCGGTGAATAAGGCACAAATCCCACGCCCAGCTCGCGGCAGGCGGGCAGGATCTCGTCCTCGACCCCACGGGTCCAGAGCGAGTATTCGGTCTGCAGCGCGCTCACCGAATGGACCGCATGGGCGCGGCGCAGTGTTGCGGCGCTGACCTCGCAGAGCCCGATATGGCCGATCTTGCCCTCCTTCACCAGCCCCGCCAGCCCCGCCATCGTCTCCTCGACCGGCTCGTCGGGATTGACGCGATGCACATAATAGAGGTCGATCCGTTCGATGCCGAGGCGCTTGAGGGAGCCCTCTACCGCGCGGCGTGCATAGGCAGGGCTGTTGTCGAGATGGCGCTCATAGGCGCCGGGCTGCCGGACGATGCCGAATTTGGTAGCGATTTTGACGGGCTGACCGGTCTCCTTCAGGAAGCGCCCGATCAGTTCCTCGTTATGGAAGGGGCCATACATATCCGAGGTGTCGAAGAAATCGACACCCGACTCCACCGCGCGATGGAGCACCTCCAGCGATTGCGCGTCATCGCGGGGGCCATAGAACTCGCTCATCCCCATGCAGCCGAGCCCCAGAGCCGATACCTCGAGATCCTTTGTCAGGTGGCGCTTTTGCATGATCCGTCCTTTCGTCTTGTCCTGGAGCCTCCTGTTTGTCATTTTCCGAAGTTGGAGGGTATTAACTCATATGGTGAATTGTTTTCCATAATCGGTAAAGGTGGCGCGATGGCAGTGGTCTGGGATGATCTGAAAGTATTTCTGGCGGTGGTGAGGGCGGGCACGCTCTCGGGAGCGGCGGCCCAGTTGCATCTGGGGCTTGCCACGGTCTCGCGCCGGATCGAGCGGCTGGAAGCGGCGATGGGCGCGCCTTTGTTCTTGCGCACCCAGACGGGGTATCGCGTGACCGAGGATGGCGCGGCGCTGGTGGAACGGGCCGAGGATATGGAGGCTGCCGCCAACAGCCTTGCAGGTCATGTGCAGCCCTCGCGCGAGGTAACGGGCACGGTCCGGCTGGCCACGGCCGAGAATTTCGCCACCGATCTCATCCTGCCTGCCTTGGGTCGGTTACAAGAGCGCCATCCCAAACTATGCCTCGATCTCGTGACAGATGTGCGCTCCGTCAACCTGCATCGGCGCGATGCGGATCTGGCGTTGCGCATGGTCAAGCCCGAGCGAGGTCATGTCACGCTGCAACGGCTGGGGCGACTGGGCTACGGTCTTTATGGCGCGCCGACATATCTGGCGCGGCGCGCGGCGCCGGCGGATGGAGCGGCCTTCGATCGGGACCGTTTCATCATGTGGGGCGAGGGGCACGCGCATCTGGCCGCCGCGATCTGGGTGGAACAGGTGCTGCAGGGCCGCCCGCCCGTCCTGTCGACCACCTCGCTTGCCACGCAGGTGGCGGGCTGTGTCGCGGGGCTGGGGCTGGCCGTGCTGCCGCATTTTCTGGCCCGCCCGCGCGGGCTGGTCTGCCTGCGCGCCGATCTGGGGATCGATCAGCCGGTCTGGCTGGTGACGCAGACCGATCTGCTGCAATCGCCGCGGGTGCGGGCGGTTGCCGGTTTCCTGCGCGATCTGGTCATGGAAAATCACAGTTATCTGGCCGGAACCATGGCAGGGGGCGCATGACGGCCTCACCATTATTTCATGAGGGAGAATACTGTTTGCAGGGCTTCGGGCATTTTCCCGCACTGCAGCCGTCCTACTGTCATGGGTCGAAGGCGCGCAGGATGCGCCGGAGAATTTGAAAAAAGGAGGCCTTTCATGAAGACCAAATCCCTTGGCACCACTGGTTTCGAGATCTCTCCCATCGTGTTCGGCGGCAATGTATTCGGCTGGACGCTGGATGAGGCCGCAAGTTTCCGCATGCTTGATGCACTCATCGATCATGGTTTCACCACCATCGATACGGCCGATGTGTATTCCGCATGGGTCGAGGGAAATAAAGGCGGCGAATCCGAGACGATCCTCGGCAAATGGTTTGCGGCCCGTCCGGGGATGCGCGAGAAGGTAACGCTCTTTACCAAGGTCGGCTCCGATATGGGCGGCCCGGGCGAGAAGGGGCTGTCGAAGGACTGGATTTCCAAGGCAATTGATCTGTCGCTGGGCCGGTTGAAAACCGATCATGTCGATCTCTATTTCTCGCACTGGCCCGATGACAGCGTGACCCATGAAGAGACGCTGGGCGCCTATCAGGATCTCCTGAAGGCGGGCAAGATCCGCGCCATCGGCGCGTCGAACTATGATTATGCGCTGCTGTCTTCGGCACAGAAAGCGGCCAAGGAGAAGGGGCTTCCGGCCTATCAGGTGCTCCAGCCCGAATATAATCTCTATGACCGTGACGGGTTCGAGGGCGAGCTGCGCGATCTCTGCATTGCCGAAAATATCGGTGTGGTGACCTATTTCAGCCTCGCAGCGGGCTTCCTGAGCGGCAAATATCGCAGCCCCGAGGATCTTAAAGGGTCCAAACGCGGCGGCATGGTCGAGAAATATATGAACGACCGTGGCATGGCGATCGTGAAGGCGCTGACCGAGGTGGCCGATGCGCACGGGGCCAAACCCGCCGAAGTGGCGCTGGCATGGCTGATCGCGCGTGATGGCGTGACAGCGCCCATCGCCTCGGCCACCAGCGAGGGCCAGCTGGCAAGTTTCGTGAAAGCGGCCGAACTGCGTCTGGCCGCAGACGAGATGACGGCGCTGACCGAGGCCGGTGCGGTCGAAGCCGCCCATTAAACGCGGGAACGGGGCCGGTTGCGGCCCCGTTTCATACCGTCAGAAGACCCGAGCGTTTCATATCTTCGCGGGCGAAATCGACCAGCGCGCGCAGTTTGGTCGGCAGGCGCTGGCCCTCGAGATAGACGATATTGACCGGAAAACTCTCGCCGGTCTCTTCGGGAAGAATCTCCACCAGACTGCCCGCATCCAGCGCGTCACGCAGCGCGAAATCCGGACAATAGGTGATACCGAGGCCCATCTCCGCATAACGGCAGGACACGCGCGCCGAGTTTACCTGAAACCGCCCGTTCACCGTGACGATCGTCCCGTTCGCAAACCTCCAGCGGCGCGGGGTGCGGCGGTTATTGTCGATAATGCAGTTGTGGTTCTCCAGATCGGCAAGGCGCGCGGGGGTCCCATTGCGGGCCAGATAGGCGGGGCTTGCCGCGAGCTTGACCCCGAACACACCGATCTTGCGCGATTTCAGCGCCATCGCGTCCAACTGGCCGATCCGGAAGGCAAGGTCGATCCCGTCCCCCGCCAGATCCGCGAATTGGTCGCTCAGCCGCAGATCGATGCTCAGATCCGGATGCGCCTCGCCGAACCGCGCCAGCATCTCGGCCAGATAGGCCTCGCCAAAGGTCACGGGGGCCGAAATGCGGATCAGCCCCGACAGCCCACGCGCGCCGTCGGCGATATCGCTGATCATCAGATCCAGATCGTCGAGAAGGGCGGGCGCGCGCGCCATCAGATCCTCGCCCGCGGGTGTCAGCCCCACCTTGCGGGTAGTGCGCTGGAAAAGCCGCGTGCCCAGACGTGTTTCGAGCGCGGCCACATATTTCGAGGTCAGCCGGTTCGACAGACCCAACTGATCGGCTGCGGCTGTGAATGAACGGGTCTGCGCGGTGGCGACAAAAGCGCGTAATTCATCGACCAGATCCATATGATCCCCCATATTTCATGGGAGATCATGGGGTGATTATCCATAACTCGCAAGCTGAGATGTGCCTGACTTTAGTCAGTTATTTTTCGCCAGATAGTCCTCGATCAGCGCGACCTCCTCGGAGGCACCGAAGATCAGCGGCACAAATTCATGCACCTCTTTCGGCACCAGATCGAGGATATCTCTCGCGCCATTGCTCGCCCGTCCACCGGCCTGCTCCATCAGGAAGGCAATCGGCACCGCCTCATAGGTCAGGCGCAGACGGCCATTCTCGTAGCCCTTGCGCGCATCCTGCGGATAGAGAAATGCTCCGCCTTTCAGGATGATACGGTGAAGTTCGCCCACGGCGGCCGCCAGCCAGCGCATGTTGAAATCGCGCCCGCGCGGGCCGGTCTTGCCCAGTCGCAGGTCATTGACATAGGCCTGAAGGCCCGCAGGCCAGTGGCGCTCGTTCGAGGCGTTATAGGCGATCACCTTGGCCTGATCGGGCAGCATGACCTTGGCCAGCGTCACATGGAACGCATTGCTTTGCGCGTCATAGGTGGCGATATGCACGCCATCGCCAAGACTATAGCCGAAATCGAGCGAATGGCCGAAAGAGGCATAGCCCGCCGCCACCGCCTCGCGGCCCGCACGCAGGAAATCCCCCGAGCCCGCCGGATAGATCGCAAACAGCATCCCCAAAGGCGCACCGATCCCGATGGAGCCCGAACCGTCGATCGGATCGATGACCAGATCCCAATCGCCTTCCGGATCGAGACAGCTGGGCAGGGCGGCTTCCTCGGACAGCACATGGCGGATATTGGCGCCCTTGAGCGCCGCCATCACATGGTCATGCGCGCCTACATCCAGCGCTTTCTGCGCATCCCCGCTGTCATTCTCGCCCACAAGAGCCGCCGGGTCACCGGGGAGTTTTCCGGCCGCCAGCCGTGCCGAAAGCGGCACCATCGCACGCGCAAGGGTCAGGACGATCTGGCCCAGATCATCGTCTTCGACCAGAGCCTCCAGCAGGGGGTAATCATGTTGCGCATCATCGGGGAGGACGAGCATGGCAATCTCCTTCATCGTGTTGCCCCTTTCTGCCCCTGATCGCAGGCGATGTCACCGAGGATTTCCCAAGCATGATTGGCAAATTGTCATTTTTTCCCACGACGGGTTGAATTTCAAAAGCAAGGTGATTATCCGCAGGATCAGAAATGAGAAATCTTGTTACGATTCCGAGGAAGAAAATGAAATCAATCGCCGCCTTCTCGCAGTTCGTGGGGCGAACCTTCGCGTTCTGGACTGTGCTCTTTGCCGTTCTGGGCTTTGCCTTCCCCGAGGTTTTCGTGCAGCTCAAAGGGCTTATTGTGCCGCTTCTGGGGATCATCATGTTCGGCATGGGGCTGACCATCTCGGCACAGGATTTTGCGGAAGTGGCCAAACGTCCGGTGCAGGTGGCGGTCGGTGTGGTGTCGCAATTCGTCATCATGCCGCTTATTGCAGTGGTGCTGACGCTGGTGGTGCCGATGTCGCCGGAAGTGGCGGCCGGTGTGATCCTTGTCGGTTGCTGCCCGGGGGGGACCTCGTCGAACGTGATGACCTATCTTGCCAAGGGTGATCTGGCGCTGTCGGTGGCTTGCACCTCCGTGACCACGATTCTGGCACCGGTGGTCACGCCCTTCCTCGTCTTCACCTTCGCCTCGACCCACCTGCCGGTAGACGGGATGGCAATGTTCCTGTCGATCCTGAAAATGGTGATTTTCCCGCTCGTGCTGGGCATCCTTGCGCAGAGATTCCTGCCCAAGCTGGTAACCGCGGCTGTGCCCGCACTGCCGCTGGTCTCGGTCACGGGGATCGTGCTGATCGTGGCGGCTGTCGTTGCCGCCTCCAAAGGCGCCATCGTCCAATCGGGGGTGATGATCTTTGGCGTCGTTGTGCTGCATAACCTGCTGGGATATCTGATCGGCTATCTGGCAGGGCGTATGACCGGCATGAGCCTTGCACGCCGCAAAGCGATCGCCATCGAGGTGGGGATGCAGAATTCGGGTCTGGGGGCGGCACTTGCGACCGCCTATTTCTCCCCCTTGGCGGCAGTGCCGTCGGCCATGTTCTCGGTCTGGCACAATATCTCGGGCGCGCTGGTCGCCAATATCATGTCGCGGATGACAGATGATTGCGCCGAGGCGGAGCCGGAAGCCGCATTGCGTTAAGCCCTTTTGGTAGAACCGGAAAACGCCCCGACTGCACGGTCGGGGCGTTTTGCGTCAGTAGCGGCGGGAATGGTTGAGGGTGGGGCGGTCGAAGACCGAGCGGCCGAAAAGCGAGGCGGTCAGATCCACCATCAGCTGCGCCGTCTTGCCGCGCTCGTCCATGAACGGGTTCAGCTCGACCAGATCGAGCGAAGTCACCAACCCGCTATCATGGAGCATCTCCATCACCAGATGCGCCTCGCGGAAGGTCGCGCCCCCCGGAACGGTGGTGCCCACGGCGGGTGCGATCGAAGGGTCGAGGAAATCCACATCGAGCGAGACATGCAGCATGCCGTTCGCGGCCTCGACCTCGGCCAGAAAGTCACCCAGAGGCTTCGCGATGCCGGTCTCGTCGATGGCGCGCATATCATAGCGGCGGATCGGGCTCTTTTTCAGCGCGTGTTTCTCGGCGGGGTCCACCGAGCGCAGCCCGATCATACAGGTATGCGAGGGCTCGAGATGGTGCTCGAGCACGGGGAACCCCTCGAAGCCCTCGCGCCCCGTCAGATAGGCTACAGGGGTGCCATGCAGGTTGCCCGAGCCCGAGCTTTGCGGGCTGTGGAAATCGGAATGCGCATCAAGCCAGAGGAGATAGAAGGGCCGCCCCAGATCGGCGGCATGCTGGATCATTCCTGCAACCGAGCCCATCGCCAGTGCGTGGTCCCCGCCCATGAAGATGGGAAAGCCCAGCTTGGCCGCCTCGCGCCCGGTCTCCATCAGGGTCCGCGTCCACGCGACCGTTTCGGCCATCTTGTAGATACGGTCGTTGTCGGGGGTGACTTCGGGCAGAGGGCCGGGGCCGAGATTGCCGAGATCCCGGACATCGCGCCCCAGTTCGGTCAGGATCTCGCGGAGACCCGCGACACGATAGGCATCCGGACCCATCAGGCAGCCCTTGCCGCGCTTGCCGCAATCGACCGGCGCACCGATAAGGATGGTATTGGTATCAGACATTGCTTCCTCCGCCCGTAGTCAACCAACTCGTCTTTGACCAAGTCTCACGCCTTGAGGTCGGAAAGGAAACCCCGCGGACATGCGATTTATGGGAGGAAATCTAGGTCGCTCTCGCAGTGAGAAAACAAAAAAGCCCTGTGATCAACGATCACGGGCCGGATACTGGGAAACAAAAAACTGGACAACAGGCCCGGATCGGGAATGTGGGGGGAGGTCAGTTATTGGCGACGAGCCGGATGGTCTGGGTCTCTTGCGCGAGCACCGGTTGGGTTTGTTCGACCGCCATCATCTGTGGTGTGTTTTCGACATAGCGGCGCAGCATATGGGCGAAGAAGGCGAGATCCTCTTTCTTCTGGGTCAGTGCCTGAAGCCGGAGCGCGACCTTGAAGGGAAGGTCGCTATCGGAGAAGGTGTCGATCTCCACATGGGCCAGATCGAGGCAGGGCATCAGAAGCGACAAAAGCGCATCCGTCGCGCCCTTTTCGAGAGTGGTCAGCGTCTGGCCCTCGCTGCGGTGGCGGATCGACAGGATCGCCTGCAGTTGTCCCACCATGTTGCGGAAGCGCACGGCAACCCGCTGCATGCCGTTCACGCTGCGCTGGGCAATGATCCGCATCCCACCCAGCATCGCGCCGGGCACTTCGATCACGTTATGCGAATTGGTCGAAACCGAGAACTCGCCACCCGTGGGGAGATGTGTGGCAAGTGCCTGCGCGAAACTGGCGATAAAAGCACTTTCCAGAGGCTCCGGCTGCCGGAACGTGATCTGGTTGCGCATGTTCTCCAAGTTCATTTCCACCCGTTCTGCAAACCATGCGCCTGTCACATCGTCGCGTAGAAGGTGTAAAGTAACTACCCCAAACTCATGATGGCTTTTCTGCCCGTCAGCACCCATCTCGGGTATCCTTTCGGTCTAATGGATTTTGTTTCTTTCACTCATCATCTGGTTGTAATTGTTAATAAGAGATTAATTCTGAGCGGGCTTTTGATCACGCCGCTTTCAAATGGCTGAAATTAGCCGATCCGTCGAAGAAACGCCTAATCGATAGCCCGTATCGAGCCGTAAACATGGGTCACCTGGCCACTTTGGTTGCAATCGATGTTGCCGCGGATCTGGCATCTGTGCGGGGCGCCGTGACGCAAATTCAGAACCTCCTCGATGGTGAACGGTTTTTTCTGCTGGATCGCATCCTGCAAGGTCTTGCGCAGGCTCGTCTGCCGCTCGGTGGGCAGATGCGAGATCAGCCCGTCGAGCGAGGGCGCTCCCGCATCTTTCCCGTTCAGCATCTCTGTCAGAACCGGGTTCCAGTAATGCAGGTTGTTGATGATATCGATGGAGAAGAAGCCCACATGCTGTTCGGTGGTGATCTCGTCGTAATGGCGCACCAACAAGTTCTCGTTCTGGATGCGCGAGAAATCGCGGCAGACGCCGATCAGGGCGATGGGTTCGCCCAGCTCGTTGCGCACGGTCGAGCCGGAGCTTTCCACGACCACTGTCGTGCCATCGCCGCGCCTGAGGCGGGCGAAGAAATGGAAGGGCTCGTTGCGGGTCAGTGCGGTCTCGATCGCCGATTTGACTATGTCGCGATCGTCCGGATGGTAGAAGTTCACCGCCTCCGACATCTTGCGTTTGGTCTTGTCGGGGGGGAGGCCGTGGATGGCGAAGGTCTCGCTCGACCAGCTCACCTCCTCGGTCGCCAGATTGACGCGCCATGTCCCGATATTGGAGAATTTGCGCAGCGTCTGGTTGAGAAGGGAATCCACTGTCATATCGACCGATGTGATCAGCACGATCAACCCGATCAGCCCCTCGTTATCGGTGACCAGAGGCGATACGGTCATCGAATGGCAATGATCGTCGATCTCGAACTGCCGGTAATGCGGACGCCGGTCCAGAAGCGCCTGCGAGCAGATATCCACAAGCGGCGGATACCCCATCGGCATATAGCATTGCGAAAGATGCCCCAGAGAATGGCCACGCTCGCGCACCTCGAAGGTGCGGACGGCCGACTGGCTGGCATGACGGATCAGGAGCCCCTGATCGAGCATCATCATCACCGTAGGCAGGCCCTTGATCAGTCCGTTCAACTCGGCCGAGGTGCGCTCCAGCTGCCCGGTATTGACCAGAAGCTCCTCATTGACGGTGATCAGCTCCTCATTGGTCGATTGCAGCTCTTCGTTGGAGGTCTCGAGTTCCTCATTGGTGGATTGCAACTCCTCGTTCGAGGATTGCAACTCCTCGTTGAGCGATTGGAGTTCCTCATTGGATGTCTGCAGCTGCTCTATGGTGATCTGTAGCGTGTCACGGGTGCGCGACAGCTCGGTTTCGAGATAATCCAGATAGTCGGTGCGTTCGACATTTTCCGGATCGGGGGCCGAGCGCATTTCGGTCTCGAACCCGATCAGGACCACCGGTTCGTCGACCTTGTCATCGATGATCGGCCATGCGGTCATCCGCACGGTGTTGAAATCACGGCCTTCGAGCTGATGCCATTGCCCCGAGCGCGCCTCGCGCTGCTTGAGTGCCACCAGCACCATTGAATTGGCCTCATAGGCCAGCGCTTTTTGCAGCACATCCAGCGTCATGCCGCCATGGATCGGCGTGCGCATCTCCACGAAGGGAGCGATGTCGCCATAGATCTTCACCACCGAACGGTCGCGATTGGTCAGGAAACCGTTCTTGACCACAGACTTGGCCAGCGCATCAAAGCGCCACCAGTCATTGGGCGGGGGCGGGGCACTGCGATAGCCACCCGGAGAGGTGGCGCGCAAGCGATTGGTGGGCGGCAGCGAGCCATTGAGCGCGGTGCTTGCCGAATTGAGCCGTGTCGAGCGTTTGCGCAGGATCTTGCCATGCTGGCTCAGCGGCACGAAGAAGCTCTCGAGCGCCCCTGTCGTCTCGGAGGTGCCAAGGAACAGATAGCCATTCTGTTTGAGCGCATATTGGATGCGGGTCAGGACCCGTTCCTGCAGTTTGGGTTCGAAATAGATCAGAACATTGCGGATCGACACGAGATCGATCGACATGAAGGGCGCGTCCTGGAAGACATTATGCCGCGAGAACATGACGAAGCTGCGCAGCTTCGATTTTACCACCACATGGTCCTCGGCCAGCTCGAAATAGCGCGCGAGATATTCCTGCGGGATATCGGTGACGGCAGAGGCCGGATATTGTCCGCGCCGCCCGATCGCCAGCGCGCGGTCGTCGATATCGGTGGCAAAGATCTGTAGCCGATCCTTCTCGACCTTGCTGAGCCCGCCCATGGCCTCGACAATCAGGATCGCGATGGAATAGGCTTCCTCGCCCGTGGCACAACCTGCGATCCAGACGCGCAGGGGCTCTTCGACCCCGTCATTGATCTTCTTGTTGAGCGCATCCCGCAGCGCGATGAACTGCTCGGGGTCGCGGAAGAAATTGGTGACCGAGATCAGCAGGTCGCGATAGAGCGCCTCCACCTCGTCGACCGAGCGGCGGCACAGCTCGACATAGTCGTTATAATTCTCGATCCCCTTGGCAATCATCCGGCGCTGGATGCGTCGGTTGATCGTGTTTTCCTTATACTGGCGGAAATCGACCAGCGTATGGCCCAGCAGGATCTGGAACAGATCGGCATTCTTGCCGGTATGCTCGTTGATGTCCTTGAGGCTCTGCAGATCGCGCGGCTGGGCAAGGATCATGGCCAGATGCTGGCCCATCTGCTGCGGCGTCAGAGTGAGGTCGACACAGCCGGTGCGGATCGCCGAGACCGGCATGGAATCATATTTCGAGCTGGAGGGCTCCTGCGCGAGGGTGATACCGCCGGCCTCGCGGATGGCCTGCACCCCGTAGCTGCCATCGGACCCCGTGCCCGAGAGAACGATCCCGACCGAACGCTCGCCCACTTCCGAGGCAATCGACTTGAACAGACGGTCGGCGGAGGGTTTTGGGGCTGCGGGATGGCCTTCGGGGCTGCGCAGCACAAATTCGCCATTCTCCAGCACCACATCATGGCCAGGCGGCGGGATATGGATCGTGTTCGCCGCAGGCACGGCCCGTTCCTCGATCTCCACGACGGCCAGCGTGGTTTCACGGCCAAGTAATTGAACCAACATGGATTTATGGCTGGGCGACATATGCTGGGCCAGCACATAGGCCAAATCAAGCGTGCGGGGGAGGTTCTGCGCCAGCAGGGATGTGGCCTCCAGACCGCCTGCGGAGGCTGCGATCCCGACGATGAAAGACGGGGTTTTCGCATCGCTTGTCACGTGTGTCTCTCCTTGCGCGGACTGCGCCAATCGGTCCCGAGGCAAAATGGCTTTCGGATTAATTCTTTATCCTAAGGTTATAGTCGGAAAAATTCGATCTGTCCAAATGGAATGGGCGCGTATCCGGAAAGGAATACGCGCCCGTTTTCTGCGGTTGTCAGGACTTTAACTTATCTCAGCGGCCCAAGGCGGATTTGCCCCCGCACGCCCGACGACGATCGCCGCTACTTTCGCCCCGAAACCGAGCGCCTCGCCAAGCGCCTCGGGCGTGATGGCGCGCAGGCTGGCCTTGTCGAGAAGCCCCAACTCCGCAAGCCGGGACAGCACACCCGCGTTGAAGCAGTCTCCCGCGCCGACTGTATCGACCACCTCCGCTCGCTGGGCGGGCACGGACACCTCCTGACCTTCTGTAAACCAGGCGGTGGCCCCTTCGGCGCCGCGCGTCACGATGACGATGGACGGCCCCTGCGCCTGCAGTGCATGGGCCTTTTGGGCCAGATCGGAGCCCTCGGGAATGAGCCAGTGCAGATCCTCGTCGGAGACTTTCACGATATCGGCACGGGCAATCATCGCCCCCAGACGCGCACGGTAGCGCGCCTCGTCGCGGATGAATCCGGGGCGGATATTGGGGTCGATCATCACCGCCCGATCCGCATGGTCGCGTGCCAGAAGGGCGGCATAGGCCTCGGCGCCCGGCTCGCAGGCCAGAGAAATGCCCCCGAAATAGAGCGCGCGCACCGTGTCGGGCAGGGGCGGCAGATCGGCCTCGGTCAGCATCCGTCCGGCGGAGTTCTCGTCATAGAAGACATAGCTTGCATGGCCATCGGTCAGTTTCACGAAGGCCATCGTGGTCGGGCGCGGGCTGCGGATGCAGAGCGCGGTGTCGACATGGCTCTCGGCCAGTCCGGCTTCCAGCTGCGTGCCGAAAAGGTCAGTCGACAGCCCTGTCAGCATCGCGGTCGGCTGCCCGAGCCGCCCCAGCGCGATGGCCGTGTTGAACACCGCTCCACCATTATGGGGCACAAATCCGTCGGGCCCTTGGGTGGTGGGCTTGGGGATCATATCGATCAGGGCTTCACCGGCACATAGGATCATGGCGTGGTCCTCATTGAATGGATCGGATCGCGGGATAGGCCGCACGGAACGCCTGATAGGCGCTCTCGTAGGCGCCCGCAAGCGCTGGGTCGGGCGCGATCAGCGCGCCGATCGCGGGGGGCGTCATAACTTGCGCGGGGTCCGCGCCCGTGGCCGCACAGAGCCCCAGACGGGCTGCGCCCAGAGCCGCGCCGAACTCGCCGCCCTGCGGCTTCGCCAGCGGCACCCCCAGCACGGTCGCGATCAGTTTCAGCCAGAGGGTCGAGGCCGATCCGCCACCGATAGCAAACAACTGGCCCAGCTCGGCGCCGGTGGCCCGCAGGGCCTCGGCGCTGTCACGCAGCCCGAAGGCCACGCCGGTCAGCACTGCCAGCACCATGTCATCGACGGTGGTGTCGGTGCCAAGCCCGGTAAAACTGCCACGGATAGCAGCATCATTATGCGGCGTGCGCTCGCCCGAGAGATAGGGCAGGAAGCGCACCCGTCCGGGCGGCGGCAGGGTTTCGTGCCAAGTCGCCTCGAGCGGCTCGACCAGCGCGCGCGGGGATTTGCCCGTGATGGTCGAGAGCCAGTTGAGGCTGTCGGTCGCCGAGAGCATCACGCCCATCTGGTACCAGCGGTCTGGCACGGCATGACAGAAAGTATGCAATGCGGTCTCGGGGGCGGGGGCAAAGCCGTCCCGCGCCGCCAGAAGCACGCCCGATGTGCCGAGCGAGACAAAGCCCTGACCCTCGGAAAGTGCGCCGATGCCACAAGCGCTTGCGGCATTGTCGCCCGCGCCACCTGCCACGGTGACATCGCCCACACCCCAAGCCTGCGCGAGATCGGCGCGCAAATGCCCTGCGGGGGCCGAGCCTTCGACGAGCCGCGGCATCTGACCGGCCCGCATTCCGCTGGCGGCCAGCAACGTGTCCGACCAGTCCCGCGCACCCACATCAAGCCAGCTCGTGCCCGCGCTATCGGACATATCCGCGACATGCTCGCCCGTCAGATACCAGTTGAGATAGGCGGCGGGCAGAAGGACTTTACTCACCTTTTCAAAGATTTCCGGCTCGTTTTTTGCTACCCAGACCAGTTTGGGCGCGGTGAATCCCGGAAAGACGATATTGGCCGAGAGTGCGCGCATCTCTGCCAGCGCATCCAGCTCTTCCGCCTCGATATGACTGCGGGTATCGTTCCACAGGATACAGGGGCGCAGCACCTGATTGCCGGCATCCAGAAGCGTTGCGCCATGCATATGGCCCGCCACGCCGATGCCTTTGAGGGCGGTGAATTCGGGATGGGCGGCGCGCAGGGTGGCCACCGCCTTGTCGAGGGCCGCGATCCATTCGGCAGGGTCCTGTTCGGACCAGCCCGCATGGGGATGGACGGCTTTATAATGGGCCTCGGCGGCGCCCAGGCTGCGCCCCTGACCATCGATCAGAAGCGCGCGCAGGCCCGAGGTGCCCAGATCAATTCCGAGATACATGGCTTACCCCAGATAGGCGTCGAGCGCGGCATCGAGCCCCTGCGTATGGATCATGGAGAGCCAGGTGCAGAAGGGACCGGCGAAGCGCGGCTCATCGGCCAGATCGCCATAGATCAGGCGGTTGTCGAGCCATGCCTGCGGCGTGTCCTTGGCGGCCAAGGCGCGGATCTGCAGATCGGCCCAGAACGGGTCGTTGGGCTCGACCGTGGTGCCATCCTCGCGGATGCCGGTGCAATAGCGTGCCCAAGCGGCTGATACCAGCGCCAGACCTTCAACGGGCATATCCTTCGCCAGACATTCGCGCACCGAAGGGAGGATGAACCCCGGATGGCGGGAGGAGCCGTCAAAAGCCACGCGGCGGGTGGTGTCGACGATCATCGGGTTCGAGAACCGCTCCTCGATCAGATCGACATAGGCGTCGGGCGTCATACCGGGGACGGCGTGGACATGGGGCATGATCTCTTCGGTCTCGACCTTCCGGTAGAGCGCGTGGATCTTGGGATGCTCCATGCATTCCGAGATATGCTTTACCGAGAGGATCTCGCCCACATCGGAGATCACCTGATGGCCGCCATTGAGGATGCGGATCTTCATCGTCTCGAAACTGTGCACATCATCGGAGAAGGTCGCGCCAGCCTTGTCCCAATCGGGGCGGCCTGCGCAGAAATTGTCCTCGATCACCCATTGGCGGAAATTCTCGTGGGTGACGGGGCAATTGTCCTCGATCCCCAAGGACCGCACCAACTCCAGCTCCTTGGGGCCGGTGGCGGGGACGATGCAATCGACCATCGCATTGGGGAAAGTGCAATTGGCGTCGATCCACTCGGCCAGTTCGGGGTCGGAGAGGCGCGCGAGCGAGACCACGGTCTGGCGCAGGATCGCGCCATTGCCCTGCAGGTTGTCGCAGCACTGGCCGGTGAAGGGGCCGGTGCCATTTTCGCGGCGGATTTTCAGCGCGGCCACGATGGCTCCGAAGGCGGTCTTCGGGCTCTCGGGGTTGGCGGCGTCATGCACGATATCGGGGTGGCTCGCGTCAAAGCCCTTGGTGGCGGGGTCGATGAAGTAACCGCCTTCAGTCACGGTCAGGGCCACGATGCGGATTTCGGGACGGGCCATGGCCTCGATCAGCGCGCCATTGCCCTCCTCGATCGGGATGTAACCGATCATCGAGCCCACAACCTCTGCGGATTGGCCCTTGGGGTCCAGCTCGATCAGCGTCGTCAGGCAGTCCTGCGCCAGCAGTCGTTCGCGCATCGCCGCATCCGGCGCGCGCACGCCCGCACCGAGGATCGCCCAGTCATGGGCCAGACCCGCCTCCATCAGCCGGTGCAGATACCACGACTGGTGCGCGCGGTGGAAATTGCCCAGACCGATATGCACGATACCGGGGGTCAGTTTGCTGCGGTCATAGCCCGGGCGCTTCACGGCCTCGGGCAGTTGCGACAGGGTGGCGTTGGAAAGCTGTACCATGGTGGCACCTATCTGAAAGGGGGGGCGTTGTGGGGCGAGGGGCCGTGGCCCCCCGCCGGATAGGGTTCAGCGGATCGACAGGCCGTTCTGGTCGAAGCGGTGGATATTGTGTTCCTGCGGGGTCAGCCAGACGGTGTCGCCGGCATAAACCTCGACATCGCCCGAGACACGGACATTGAACTGGCCAATGCCATCCACATGGACATGCGCGAAGGTATCGGAGCCTAGATGCTCGGACACGCCCACGCGGCCCTCGATGGCGCCTTCGACCGGCGTGGTCGACAGATCGATATGCTCGGGGCGGATGCCGATCGCATGGGCGCCGCGCGACGCGGCCCGCTCGCCTTCGATGAAGTTCATCTTGGGGCTGCCGATGAAGCCCGCGACAAAACGGTTATCGGGGCTGCGGTAGAGATCGAGCGGGGAGCCCACCTGCTCGATCTTGCCTGCGCGGAGCACCACGATCTTGTCGGCCATGGTCATCGCCTCGACCTGATCATGGGTCACATAGATCATGGTGGTCTTGAGCTTCTGGTGCAGCTCGGAGATCTCGAGGCGCATATTCACGCGCAGCGCGGCGTCGAGGTTCGACAGCGGCTCGTCAAAGAGGAACGCCGAAGGCTCGCGCACGATGGCACGCCCGATGGCCACCCGCTGGCGCTGACCGCCCGAGAGCTGGCCGGGCTTGCGGTGCAGGTAATCTGTGAGGTTGAGCGCCTCGGCTGCGGCTTTGATGCGGCGTTCCTGCTCGTCGGCCGCCACACCCGCCATTTTCATCGGGAAGGCGATGTTTTTCTTGACCGACATATGCGGGTAGAGGGCGTAGGACTGGAACACCATTGCCAGACCGCGTTTGGCGGGAGGCGCATCGGTGGCGTCGGTGCCGTCGATCATGATCTGTCCGCCCGAGAGGTCCTCGAGCCCCGCGATCAGGCGCAGAAGGGTAGATTTCCCGCAGCCCGACGGCCCCACGAAGACCACGAACTCGCCGTCCTTGATATCGAGATCCAGCGGCGGAATGACTTCGACTTCGCCAAAGGTCTTGCGCACGCCCTTAAGAGTGATTTGTCCCATGACTAGGTTCCTTATTTCACCGCGCCGAAGGTCAGGCCGCGGACAAGTTGTTTCTGGCTGAACCAGCCCATGATCAGGATAGGCGCGATGGCCATGATCGAGGCGGCAGAGAGTTTTGCGTAGAAGAGACCCTCGGGCGAGGAATAGGAGGCGATGAACTGCGTGAGCGGCGCGGCCTTGGCGGTCGTGAGGTTCAGCGTCCAGAAGGCCTCGTTCCAGGCGAGGATGATGTTGAGAAGGACGGTCGAGGCCATGCCGGGGATCGCCATCGGCGTCAGCACATAGAGCACCTCTTCCTTGAGCCCCGCGCCATCCATACGGGCGGCCTCGAGGATCTCGCCGGGGATCTCCTTGAAGTAGGTATAGAGCATCCAGACGATGATCGGCAGGTTGATCATGGTCAGGACGAAGACCAGACCGATGCGGCTGTCCAGAAGCCCCAGATCACGGAAGATCAGGTAGATCGGCACCAGAACACCCACCGGCGGCAGCATCTTGGTGGACAGCATCCACATCAGCACATCCTTGGTGCGGCGCCCCGGCACAAAGGCCATGGCCCAAGCTGCCGGCACCGCGATGACCAGCGCCAGCAGGGTCGAGCCTACCGAGATGATCACCGAGTTCATGAAGAACAGCGGATAGTTCGAGCGTTCGAGCACGGTGTGGTAGCTCTCGAGCGTCCAGCCCGAGAAGATCATCTTGAACGGCGTCGCGATCGCGTTGCCTTCCGTCTTGAAGGACAGGATGAAGATCCACAGGATCGGGAAGAAGATCGCGATGCCCACGGCCCATGCAAGCACGGTGGTCAGCGCCTTGCGGCGGGGAGTAACAGCACGCGCCATATCAGGCCTCCAGATTCTTGCCGATCATCCGCATCAGGAAGATCGCAACGATATTGGCGAGGATGATCGCGATGACGCCACCGGCAGACCCGCCACCCACATCGAATTGCAGAAGCGACTGGATGTAGATGAGATAGGTCAGGTTGGTCGAGGCCACGCCCGGACCGCCGCTGGTGGTCACGAGGATCTCGGCATAGATCGACAGCAGGAAGATCGTCTGGATCAGGATCACTACGGTGATCGCCCGCGACAGGTGCGGCAGCATGATGTGGAAGAAGCGCGCCAGTTTCGAGGCGCCATCCATTTCGGCCGCCTCCAGCTGTTCCTGATCGAGCGATTGCAGCGCGGTCAGCAGGATCAGCGTGGCAAAAGGCAGCCATTGCCACGAGACGATGCCGATAATCGACAGAAGCGGTGCCTGCGCCAGAAAATCATAGGCGGGCAGGCCGAAGAAATGCGCGATATGCGCGAAGAGCCCGTTCACCGGATTGAGAAACATGTTCTTCCACACCAGCGCCGAGACGGTGGGCATCACGAAGAAGGGCGCGATGACGAGGATGCGCACGATCCCCTGACCGAAGAAGGGCTGGTCTAGCAGCAGCGCCAGCAGGATGCCGCCCACGATGGTAATCACCAGAACACCGACGACCAGTAACAGGGTGTTAATCAGGGCCGTGGTAAAGGCAGGGTCGGTCAGAAAGAACTCGTAATTGAGGAAGCCTGTCCACTCTTCCATGCCGGGCATGAGAAGATTGTATCGCAGGAACGAGAAGTAGAGCGTCATCGCCAGAGGGACGATCATCCAGCCGAGAAGGAGAATTACGGCAGGAGAGATCATCAACCTCGCGGCGGCGCGTGAATGCTTCGTGGCCATGGGCTACCTCGGCACGCTTGGTTGGGACAATAGTGGTGAATACGGTCCCACAGGATGCGGGGCCGGATTTGTTATGCGCATTGGATGCGGTATCAGTGCCGGATAACGGGAAATGCGGACAGGCCGATGATCCTGCCCGCATACCGTGAGTGACGGCGTCAGCGATTACTTGATGTAACCGGCCTTTTTCATCTCACGCTCGGTCAGTGCCTGCGCGGATTGCAGCGCCTGATCCGCACCCATCTGCCCGGCAAGAGCTGCCGAGAAGATCTGGCCTACAGCCGTGCCGATCCCTTGGAATTCGGGGATCGAGACGAATTGAGCACCGACATAGGGCACTTCCTGCACCGACGGTTTCTCGGGCGTCGCCTTGGAGATCGTGTCGATGGTCAGCTGTGCGAAGGGCGCGGCGGCCAGATAGTCGGGGTTCTCGTAGAGCGAGGTCCGGGTGCCGGGAGGAGCTGCGCGCCAGCCCTGCTTGTCGGCCACGACCTGAGTATACTCTTTCGAGGTCGCCCATTCGACAAAGGCTTTTGCCGCGTCTTTATGTGCCGAGCTTTCCGGAATGGCGAGGTTCCACGACCACAGCCAGTTGCCGTGATTGTCGATGCCGTCCTTGTTGGGGAAGACCGCATAACCGACCTTGTCGGCCACGGTGGATTCCTCGGGATCGGTCACGAAGCCTGCTGCCACGGTCGCATCGATCCACATACCGCACTTGCCTTGCTGGAAGAGCGACAGGTTCTCGTTGAAGCCGTTCGAGGAGGCACCCGGAGGACCGTATTTGGTCATCAGGTCGAGATAGTCGGTGACGGCAGCCTTCCACGGTTCGCTGTCGAATTCCGGCTCCCAGTTCATGTCGAACCAGCGCGCGCCATAGGAATTGGCCATTGCCGAGATGAAGGCCATATTCTCGCCCCAGCCCGGCTTGCCGCGCAGGCAGATGCCATAGATGCCGTTGTCTTTATCGGTCATCTTCTCGGCCGCTTCCTTGACTTGCGTCCAGGTCGGATTGTCACCAAGGGTCACACCGGCTTTCTCGGCGAGATCCTTGCGATACATCACCATCGCGGATTCGCCATAGAAGGGAACCGCGTAAAGCGTGCCATCGACCGACAGCGCCGAGCGCATGGCGGGCAGCAGGTCATCGGCATCGTAGTCTGCCGGAAGGTCGTTCAGCGGCACCAGCCAGTCACGCTGGCCCCAGATCGGGACCTCGTAATTGCCGATGGTCATCACGTCGAACTGGCCGCCATTGGTGGCGATATCCTGCGTGACGCGCTGACGGAGGATGTTTTCCTCCAGCGTGACCCACTCGACCTTGATGTCGGGATGTTTGGCGTAGAAGTCGTCCATCAGGCCCTGCATGCGCACCATGTCGCCGTTATTCACGGTGGCAACAGTAATGGTGGTTTCGGCTGCAGCGGCTGTGGCAAGCGCGCCCAAGGCGCAAGCACCCAGAAGGGCACGGATTGTCTTGGTCATGAATTCCTCCCAAAATTCAAACGAGCAATTATCCGCTCTATGGGCAAATGCTCATGAACGGGCCCGTGAGTCAAGTGTGAATTGCGTGTTGGAGATGGGTGCTATGCGCAAAACGCCCTGCGATTGTGCGTAAATAGTTGATAGCGGTAACATGTCCCATCTCCATCATGCAGGGATGCGCAGATCATACAGCAAAATGCCGTAAAAAGCGCGCATCAATGCAGAATGGGAATCAAGCGTTAAGAAGTGCTTTCGCGGTGCGCTCATCCGTGACCAGATGGCTCAATAAACCGCCCCGGAGAGCCGCGCGCAGGGCGGGCAGCTTTTTCTGGCCCGCCGCGAAGCAATGCACCGGCATATTGCCATGCGGCACGCGCGCGCCCACGATCCGGCGCGACATGGGATGGTCGAGAAACTGACCATCGGCATTGAACGCGTGACCGCCGATCTCGCCGATGGCGCCGGCCCCGACCCAGTCAGCATGTTCTTCGGGCGTGATGAACCCGTCCATCAGAAGCGGCGCGTCAGGCCCCATCTGGCCCATGCCGACCACCGCGAAATCCGCCCGTAACGCCAGCTCGATCGAGGCTTTCACATGCGGAAGCGAGCGATACAGATCGCGCTCTGCCTCGGTGGCCGCGACCACAGGGATCGACATCGGAAAATGCGGCGCCGAGACTTTCTCGGCCAGCCGCACGATCACCTCGTAATGCGAGGCCGAGCCGTCAGGCGCCACATTGCCGATAAGCGAGACTAGCCTGTGATGATCGCCCGCGATGGTCTGCATCCGCTCCACGATCATCCGCAGCGTCCGTCCCGTGCCGAGCGCGATCAGCTTGGCGTCAGGCTCGGTGAAAAACCGCTCGAGGATCGGGGCCGCGAATGGCGCGATCGTGTCATTCGGGTCGCCCGTTTCCGAGAGCGAGGGGGCCACGCGCACCGATTGCAGTCCGAACCGCTTGCGCAGGATCTGCTCCAGCTCCAGACATTCGGCAATGGGATGATCGATGCGCACCCGGATCAGCCCTTCTGCAGAGGCGCGCGCCACGAGCCGCTGAACCCGCTGGCGCGAGATCCCCAGTTCGAGCGCGATCTGGTCCTGCGTCATGCCCCCTACAAAAGACAGCCATGCCGCGCGGGCGGCAAGATCCAGCAGATTGGCTTCGGCCTCGTTGGGGCGGTCGGGCTGGATCATGAGACCTCTCCGGTGCAGGAATAGGGTGCCGGCCATTGCGCGAGAAGCGCGTCGAATTGTGCAAAATCACGGAAGGCCAGATCGGCCCCGCCGCGCAAAGCAGGGTCATCAGGGGCGAGGGCATGAGCACGGGCCAGACCGGCCAGATGCGCACCACCCAGAAACCGCCAGACCGGCATACCGGCGGCTTTCGCCCCTGCGATCCCGACCGTGGAATCCTCGATCACCAGACAGTTCTCGGGCGACACACCATAGATACCTGCTACATGGAGGAACAGATCGGGCGCGGGTTTGCCGCGCATGACCTCGGAGGCGGTCGAGGCCCGCCCGTCAAAGAGTGTATCAAGCCCTGTGATGGCCAGCGATTGTGCAAGTCGTGCCGGCGCGGAGGAGGTGGCCAGATGGTAGGGCACCTCAAGCGCCTTGATCACCCCGATGACCCCCGGCACTACAACCAGTTCGGTCGAGAACCGCTCGACCAGACGGGTGCGGAATGTCGTCTCGAAGGTGTCGGGCAAAGAACGCGAGAAATCACGTTCCAGCGTTGCGCGCACGGTCGGGAAGGCACGGCCAAGACAGTGCTGCGTGAAATAGTCGAGGTCGATTGCAATTCCCAGATGGGCCAGTTCCGCGATGAAAACACTGGCAGAGAGCGCCTCGGAATCGATCAGGACGCCATCACAATCAAAGATTACCAGCGCTGGACCAGCCATCGGGTTCCTCCTCCACGATCAGATGTCTATAGCGTGACGGAACCTGTTTCGCCAAGCCCTCGCTTGGGATCACGCCTTCTGCGGTGCCTTTACACGGAAAATGGCGCAATAGAGCGCAGGAACAAACAGAAGCGTAATCAGCGTGCCCGCGATGATGCCCCCCATCATGGCAATGGCCATCGGTCCCCAGAAGATCTGGCGGGCGATCGGGATCAGCGCCAGCGAGGCGGCCGCCGCCGTCAGCAGGATCGGGCGGGCGCGCTGGTCCGAGGCATGCCAGATGGCGCTCCAGCGGTCATGGCCCTCGGCGCGTAGATCCTCGGTGGCCTGGACCAGGATCACCGAATTGCGGATCAGGATGCCGATCAGCGCCAGCACCCCCAAAAGCGCCACAAAGCCCATGGGCGCCCCCAGCGGCAGCATCGAGGCGACCACCCCGATCAGCCCCAGAGGGGCGGCTGCCAGCACCACCACCATCAGGCGGAAGCTGCGCAGCTGGAACATGATCAGCGTCAGCAGGATCAGCACCATAAAGGGGACAATGGCAATGATCGGTGCCTGTGATTTGCCGCTTTCCTCGACCGCTCCGCCCAAGGCCAGTCCGTAGCCCGCAGGTAGCGCCTTGGTAAAGGTCTCGATTTTCGGGGCGAGCTCCGCCACGATAGTCGCGGGTTGGTCCCCTCCGTCAATCGCACCGCGCACGGTGATGGTGGGCACGCGGTCACGCGCATGGATCACGGGCGGCTCGGTCACATACTCGAACCGCGCAATCGAGGTCAGCGGGATGGGATCGCCGCTGGCATTGGCGAATTGCAGGCTGCGGAGCCCGTCCATCGTGTCGCGGTCGGATTTGCGGCCCTTCAGCTCGACCTCGATCAGATCGATTCCCTGCCGCAGATTGGTGATGGTCGTGCCGGAATAGAGCGTGCTCAGCACCTGCGCCACATCAGACTGTGTCAGCCCCAGCTGGCGCATCCGCGCCTGATCCAGATCCAGTTTCACCACCCGCGCGGGCGTGCCCCAATCCATATCGATGGCATAGAGCCTGTTATCCCCAGCCAGAAGCGCCGCCAGTTTGCGCGACTCGGTCAGCAGGACCGTATCATCGGGACCGGAGATCCGGTATTGCACGGGCTTGCCCACCGGCGGACCCAGCTCGATGGGTTTGGGGAAGAACTCGACACCGGCGCGGGTATCGGAATAGCGGCGGATCTTGGCGCGCAGGCTGTCACGATCTGCCAGAGAATGGGTCTCGATCACCACCTGACCCTCATTGGGCACGGCGGGCTGCACATCGAGTGTCAGCACGAAACGCGGCGCGGGCGTGCCGATATAGGAGGTCCAGAACGAGACCTCGGGCTGGTCTTTCAGCCATGTCTCGAAACGGGCGATCTCGGCATCGGTGGCCTCGATCCCCGCACTGTCGCGCAGGGTGACGTCGGTCACGAGTTCCGTCCGCTCGGAAGAGGGGAAGAACTGCTGTTCCACATGGCCGAGGCCCACAACCGAGATCGCGAAGAGGAAGATGGTGGCGAGGATGGTGACCCAGCGATGGCGCATCGCCTGTTCGAGCACGCGGTGGAACCCACGGCGCAGGCGGCCCGCCTGCGCATGCTGGTGCTTCCATTTGGCGGGCAGGAAGGTCTTGCCCAGCACGGGCGCAAAGAGCACCGCTACGATCCAGCTGATCACCAGCGAGATGGCGATGACATAGAAGAGCGAGCGGGTGTATTCGCCTGCTTGGCTGGCATTGAGCCCGATCGGGATGAAGCCCGCCACCGTGACCAGCGTGCCGGTCAGCATGGGCCATGCGATGGAGGTCCAGGCATAGGAGGCAGCCTTGGTGCGGCTCTCGCCCTTTTCCAGCCGCGAGATCATGGTCTCGATGGCGATCATCGCATCATCGACCAGAAGCCCCAGCGCGATGATGAGCGCCCCAAGCGAGATCCGTTGCAGCGTGATCCCCATCAGATCGAGGATCAGGAAGGTCACCGCCAGCACCAGCGGGATGGTGAGCGACACGACAAACCCCGCCCGCACACCCAAAGACACGAAACTGACTGCCAGCACGATCACCAGCGCCTCGGCCAGTGCGCGGGTAAAATGACCGACCGACTCCTGCACCACCGTCGGCTGGTCGGCGATCTTGTGGATCGAGATGCCCACCGGCAGCTGCGTGACCTCATGCGCCATCAGCGCATCGAGGTTCTTGCCGAAATCGAGGATATTGCCGCCCTCGCGCATGCCGATGATCAAGCCAATGGCGGGCTCGCCCTCATAGCGGATCAGCGAGGCGGGCGGATCGGTATAGCCGTCCTTGACCTGCGCCACATCCGAAAGTGTGAAGAAGGTGTCATCCACGCGCAAGGGCGTATGGGCCAGCGCATCGGCATCTGGGAAGGCGCCTGTCAGGCGCAGCCCGATCTGTTCCTGCGCGGTCTGGATCGTGCCGGTCTGGGTGATCTGGTTCTGCGCCGAGAGCGTGTCGATCACGCTTTGCGCATCTAGGCCCAGAGCGGCCAGACGGCGGGTCGAGAACTCGACCGTGACCACGCGGTCGCGGGTGCCGATCAGATCGACCTTGCCCGCCTGATCGAGGCGTTCCACATCATCGCGGATTTTCCGCACCCAGGCCCGTAGCTCGTCGGGGTTATAATCGGGGGCGGTGAAGGCATAGACATTGCCATAGACATCTCCGAAATCGTCATTGAACGAAAACCCCTGGAATTCGCTAGGGAAATCGCTGCGGATATCGGACATCAGCTCGCGCACACGGGTCCATGTGGGCTGGATCTGCGCATCGGGAATATCGTCGCGCAGATCGACATAGACCACCGCCTGACCGGGATAGGTGATCGAGCGGGTCACATCGAGCGCATCGATCTCCGATAGTTTCCGTTCGATCCGGTCGGTCACCTGATCCATCGTCTCGGTGGCCGTCGCACCGGGCAGGCTGCCCGAGACGACCATCGTGCGGATGGTGAAGCTCGGGTCTTCCTCGCGCCCCATCGAGTTGAAGGCGAGGATCCCCGCGAGCAGTGACATGACCATCAGGAACCAGATGACGGAGCGGTTATGCAGGGCCCAGTCCGAGAGGTTGAACTTCATTTCGGGGCTTTCTCCTGGGTCGTCTGGTTTAGGGTAGTCGGGCGCGCTTTGCCCGCGACGGTCAGCCCCGCGCCGACCGTCCCGCCCTCGGTGAGCACCTCGCGTCCGCGCAATACCACCTCGTCACCGGATTTCAGGCCTCCGGTGATGGTGATGCGGTTGCCGAGCCGGGCGCCGGTGCTCACGCTCTGCCGGTGCACTTTGCGCGGATCGCCCGAGACAATCCAGACCGAGGGGCCGTCCATCAGCGCGGCCTCGGGCAGGCTTAGCAATTCGGCCGCGCCGTTATCGAGCCGCGCTGACACCAGCGAACCGATCCGGTAATCCGGAGCGGGGGCTTCCAGCGTCAGGTGGGCGCGCATCGTGTCGAGGCTGGAATTGGTCACTGGCTCGATCAGGCGCAGCTTCGCCCTGATCGGCGCGATATCATCAGCATGATGGTTGATGAGAAAACCCTGATCCGCGGGCAGGCTGGCGGCCAGCGCCCGTGGCAGGTCGATGACCGCCTCCCGTGCATCGCCTCGCGCGAAACTCACCACCTCGGTGCCCGCCGAGACCAGCGTGCCGGGCTCGACCGAGCGCGAGAGGATGATCCCGTCGGAGGGGGCGGTAAGTTTGCCATAGCTTGCGGCCTGTGCGCTCTGGCGTTCCTGCGCGCGCGCACTCTCGAGATCGGCCTTGGCCGAAGCGAGACTGGCCTGCGCCGTCTCGAATTCGGATTGTGCGATTACACCGCGCTGCCGTAGGGTCGCGGCACGGTCGAAACTTGCCTGCGCATAATCGAGCGCGGCCTGTGCCTGCGAGGTGCTGGCGCGCGCCTCGCGCAGATCCTGTTCCAGCGTGATTTGGTCCAGCTCGGCGATTACCGCACCTTTTTCCACGCGATCGCCTGCCTCGACATGGAGCCGCGCGATGCGCCCGCCGGTGCGGAAGGCCAGCGAGGTTTCGTAACGCGCCTCGACCATACCCGAAAACACGCGTCGGCCCGGGGTGATCTCGCCGATGATTTCGGTGATCACGGGGCGGGGGGGATCCGCCGCCGGAAGGTCCTGCGCAAGGGCGGGGGTGGCAAGGAGCGCCACGAAGGCGAGCGCGGCTCTCATGGTGTGTCCTCCACGATCGGGGTGACCTTCTGACCGTAAAACAGCCCCGCAGCGCCTTTGCCGACCACCTGCAATACGGTGCCGATCCTGTCCGAGGGGACCAGCTCGATACCCGCCGTGTTATAGGCCGCGACCTTCACCGCCAGCAGTGAGACCGACTGCGTCTCGGGATCGACGACCCAGATCGCTGGCCCCTGTGGCCCGCTCACCAGCGCATCCCAAGGGAGGGACAGGCGCTCTGGATGGGACAGGTCGATTGTGCCGGTGATCAGCGTGCCGATCCGCAAGGGCGCGCCCGTAGCATCAAGACGGGCCTTGATGGTCACCGTGCCGGTCTCGGACAGCTGGGGCGAGACCTCGGTGATCCGTGCGGAGAGGCTCTGCGGCTGATCGGGGCTTTCCACGCTGATCTGCCGTCCGGAAAGGCGGGATAGCCCTGCAATGTCGGGGGCTTGAAATACCGCCTCGCGCGCGGAGCGGTTGGCCAGCATCACCACTTCCTGACCGGCGCTGACCACCTCGTCGATCTCGGCGGGGCGCTCGGTGACAACGGCATCATCAATCGCGCGCAGCACGGTATCGTCCATGCCCTGTTGGGCGGTCTCCAGCTGGGCCTGCGCCTGATCGGAGCTTGCCCGCGCCTGCAGAAACGCCTGCATTGCCTCGTCGAGAGCATCCTGCGTACCGGTACCGCGATCCAGAAGCCCCTGTGCGCGGTCGCGCGCCTGACGCGCCTGATCGAGCTGCGCCTGCGCGGCTGTGACGCCGGCCTCGGCGGCATCGAGCGAGGCCCGGGCGGCCGTCTGGTCCAGCTCGGCGATGATATCGCCCTTGGCGATCCGGTCGCCCGTTTCCACCGGGAGCGCCGTTATGCGCCCGCCGCTGCGGAAACTGGCGGGATAGGTTTCTGGCGCTTCGACCGTCCCGATGAAATGCACGGTATGGGCAGCGGGCAGCGGGCGGGGATGGGTGATCTCGACCGCGACAGGCGGCTGTGCGTGAAGCCCAGAACCACAAACCGTGCCGAGCGCCAGCAGGACAGATCCGGCGAGCCGCCGGAACTTCCGGTGTAAAAACGGATGGGCCATTCCCGATCCTTCCAAATGGACTATGCCGGAGAGGGGCTCCGGCCGCAAAATATGCGACGGTTTCACTATGGCGAAACCGGCCACGGTGGAAAGACTAGAATTATGTTACGTTCCGGCGAGGGTTTTCGCACGCTGGATGAAATGTTCTGCCGCCACGGAATGGCCGGCATCGCGGCGATAGACCAGAACGGACTGATCGACGGCTCCGGTGCGCAGATCGAGCGGGCGGGTGGTAATCCGGCGTTCGGCAATATCGGGCGGGCTGAGCGGGCTTGCGGCGCGCAGCGAATATCCCTGACCCTGTGCCACGGCATTGAGGATCTGCACCTCGTCGGGAAATTCCTCGACAAGATTCGGCTCGACCCCTTCTGCGCGCAGGATATTGGGAAGGAGATCGCGGGCCGGTGGCAGCGAGAGGCCGATCATCGGCGCGTCCTCCAGATCCTGCGGCGTGAGGCGCTCGAAGGCCGTCAGAGGATGATCCTTGGGAAGAAGGACCCATGCCGAGAGCTGCACCAGAGGCACGCGCGCCAGCGTCTCGGGGAGATTGGCATCATGGACCAATGCCACCTCGATGCGCCCCTCGGCCAGCGCCTGCAGAAGCCGCGGCTGATCTCCGCGCAAAAGCCGCGGCGTGATCTCGTGCAGCCCGCGCAGGATCTCGGGCAGAAGCCAGCCTGCGAAAGAGGGGATCGCTCCGATCCAGAGCGGTGTTCTGGTGATGTTCTCCTGTTCATTCATGACCGGATCGCCAGTGAGCGGGCGGATGAATTCCGCATCCCGCCCGTAGACCTGTTTGACAGTGTTCAACGGCAGCCCCAGCTCGCCCAAAAACGGCTTTTCCTGCGATACGAACCCGACCTGTCCCGCAAGCGGTGTGCGGTCCTGCGCGCGTTTCTCCGAATGGGTCGCGGCAGAGCGGCTAGCGAGAAGAGCGGCCTGTATCAGCGCGGGCTGCAGGCTGTCCGTCATGGCGCGGGCGGGCTGGGCCACTTGTTGCGAGACATTCTGGCCAAGGTTCTGCGCGGCATTCTGGGCCGCGTTCTGCGCCGTATTTGCAGTTGCTTGCGGCTGGACCAATGCGGGCTGGTTGGTGGGGGTGGGCAGGCTCTGCTGCGTCGTTGTGCTGGAATTCGTGGTTGCGCTGGGCGTGGTGCCGTTGGTGGCGGTCTTTGCCAACTGGGTTGCGGCATCCTTCACGGCTTCGCTTACCTGTTGGGCGGCATTGGCCTGCGTGCCTGTTTTGCCGATTTCCTGCAAGAGCTTGCCGAATTGCGCCGATTGCGTGCCCGCCTTGACACCGGTCTGGGCGGCCAGCCGCAACAGGCCCGCCAGCCCGTCCGCAGTGAGGCGCGGGGGGATCATCGGGCATTCCCCGATGATGCAGGGCGTGGCGCTGGGCGGTGCCGCATGGCATCCCCTCCGAGGTTACACTCCCTTTCAGGCTATCCGTAAAAGGGTTGATAATTCCCTTACGCCGTGAAGATTGCAAAAGGCCCCGCCGGAGGGCGGGGCCTTCGAGCCGTGTCAGGGGGATTACAGCGTGCCTTCGCGCTGTTTGATCATCATGAAGGTGTCGTAGTTGTATTCGGCCAGCTGGGCCCAGAGATAGGCGTCCTTCTTGAAGGCGGCCTGGCTCTCATAGACCTTCTTGAAGTTCTCGTTGGAGCCGTTGAGCTCGGTATAGACATCCTGCGCGGCCTTGAAGCAGGCGTTGAGAACCTCGGCCGAGAACGGACGCAACTGCGCGCCCTGACCGATCAGCGATTTCAGCGCCGCCGGGTTCTTGTGATCGTAGGAGGCCAGCACATCGGCATTGGCGGCCTGACAGGCGACCTTGATCGCGTCCTTGTAGGATTCGGGCAGCGCGTCATATTTTTCTTTGTTGAAGAAGGAATGCAGCACGGCCCCACCTTCCCACCACCCCGGATAGTAATAATAGGGCGCCACTTTCACGAAGCCGAGCTTCTCGTCATCATAGGGACCGACCCATTCGGTCGCGTCGATCGTGCCTTTCTCGAGGGCTGCATAGATATCGCCACCCGCGATCTGCTGCGGCACGACGCCGAGCTTCTCCATGACCTTGCCGGCAAAGCCGCCCAGGCGCATCTTCAGCCCGTTGAGATCCTCGACCGAGTTGATCTCCTTGCGGAACCACCCGCCCATCTGGGCGCCGGTATTGCCGGTGGGGAAGGCCACCGTGTTATAATTGGCATAGAATTCGTTCATCAGATCGATGCCGCCGCCATAATACATCCACGCATTCTGCTGGCGGGCATTGAGGTTGAACGGCACGGCAGTGCCGAGCGCGAAGGTCGGATCCTTGCCCCAGAAATAATAGGAACAGGTATGGCAGGCCTCGACGGTGCCGTTGGAGACGGCATCGACCGCCTGAAGGCCGCCCACGATCTCGCCTGCAGCGAAGACCTGGATCTTGAATTTGCCATCGGTGATCTGCTCGACATATTTCGCCATGGTCGCACCGCCGCCATAGATGGTGTCGAGCGATTTCGGGAAGGACGAGGTCAAACGCCAGTTGAGTTCGGGGGTTTCCTGCGCGATGGCCGGAGCTGCAAGCGAGGCACCGGCTGCGGCCATGCCGCCCAAAGCACCTTTGCGAATAAACGAACGACGATCCATGTTTCCTCCCAATCGTCAGAAAATCTTTCGGCGATAACTCCTCTTATCGCCTCGTTTGGATATATTGCCTTACCAATTCGACTTGTAAAGAACTTCCTCCTTTCAAGCTTGCGCTTTCTGGCTGTCTCGCGCAAGAAAAAACCCGAGCCATCGGCCCGGGTTCTTTTCTGCTTGGTTTATAAGCGGATGCTCTGGCTCAGAGCGCGCCCTGACGTTGCTGGACCATCATGAACGTGTCGTAATTATACTCGGCGACCTGCGTCCACAGATAGTATTCCTTCTCGAAAGCAACCATCGAGTCATACATCTTCTTGAAGGTCGGGTTGGTTTCCGAGATCTCGGCATAGACGGCCTTGGAGGTCTCGAAGCAGGCCTGCAGGATCTCTTGGCTGAACGGACGCAGCTGGGCGCCTTCTGCCAGGAGGGTGCGCAGCGCCTTCGAGTTTTCGTAGTCATAGGTCTCGAGCATATTGGCATTCACGCTCTGGCAAACGGTCTGCAGAAGCGATTTATATTGCTCGGGCAGGGCGTCATAGGCGGGTTTGTTGAACAGGAAGTGCACCATCGCGCCACCTTCCCACCAGCCGGGATAGTAGTAATAGGGCGCGACCTTCACGAAGCCCAGCTTCTGGTCGTCATAGGGGCCGACGAATTCGGTCGCGTCGATGGTGCCTTTCTCGAGGGCGGCATAGATGTCACCGCCCGACAGCTGCTGCGGCACGACGCCCAGACGCTCGAGCACCTTGCCCGCAAATCCGCCGACGCGGAATTTGAGGCCCTTGAGGTCATCGACGGTATTGATTTCCTTGCGGAACCAGCCGCCCATCTGCGCACCGGTATTGCCACCCGGGAAGCCGATCAGGCCTTTGTCCGAAAGGAACTCGTTGAACATGTCATTGCCGCCACCCATGCGCATCCATGCGTTCATGCCGCGCGCCGACAGGCCGAAGGGGAGCGCGGTCGGGATCGCCCAGACCGGGTCTTTGCCCCAGTTGTAATAGGTCGGGAAATGCGCGACCTCGACGGTGCCGGCGGCTGCCGCATCTGCCGATTGCAGGCCGCCCACGATTTCACCCGCCGAGAAGGACTGGATCTGGAACGCGCCATCGGTGGCCTCGGCCACGCGTTTACCAAGCTCCTGGCTGTTGCCATAGAGTGCGGGCAGGGAGTTCGGGAAGGCCGAAGCCAGACGCCATGTGATCTGCGGCTTTTCCTGCGCGATGGCAGGGGCGGCAATGGCGGATGCGGTCGCGCCAATCGCGGCCGATGAAAGGAAGGAGCGGCGGTCCATGATGATCGTGTCCTGAGCGTTTTACTAAGTCTTGCGGCCGCATTCCTGTCAGGCCGCAAGGGATCTGTAAAGCTTTTATACAAGGGCACAGGCCGCAAAAGGCCGGTTTCGGCCCATCGGGCGCGGGATGGGAAGGGCGAGCTCTCGGAGGTAATCAGGCTTATCTTGGAGGAGCGTTATTTCTTGGTTGTGTCCGGCAGGTTGATCTGTGCGACCTGCTCGGCGATCGGATCGACCGAGAGCGGGTGGATCTGGTCCTCATGCTCCTGCGGATCCCCGATATCGATCCACTTACCGCCCTTGAAGATTTCGAGAGCCCCGAATTTTGCCTTGTAGCCCATCTTGCGCGAGCCGGGCACCCAATAGCCCAGATAGACGTAAGGAAGCCCCGCCTTCAGCGCGATATCCACATGATCGAGGATCAGATAGGTGCCGAGGCTGTTTTTCTGCAGCATCGGATCATAGAAGGAATAGACCATCGACAGCCCATCATCGAGCACATCGGTCAGACAGACGGCCATCAGATCGCGGGTCGAGCCCGGACGGTCGGCGGATTCGCGATATTCGATCACGCGCGATTTGATGGGCGTCTCCTCGATCATCGCGGCGAATTCGAAAATATCCATATCGGCCATGCCGCCATCGGCGTGACGGCTGTCGAGATAGCGCCGGAAGAGGGCGAATTGCTCCTCGGTGGCCCAGGGACTGGTCGCGTTACGCTTGAGCCAGTCATTCTTTTTCAGCACGCGTTTCTGGGTGCGGGTGGGGACGAAATCGGCCACACGGATACGCGCCGACAGGCAGGCTGTGCATTCGGCGCAGGAGGGACGGTAAAGCACGTTCTGCGAGCGCCGGAAGCCCTGCCGCGAGAGCGCGTTGTTCAGCTTTTCCGCTCCCTCACCCTGAAGGGCGGTGAACAGCTTACGCTCGGCCCGCCCGTCCAGATAGGGACAGGGCTGCGGAGCGGTCACATAGAACTGCGGTGCAAGCGGGAGGGAATGGCGCATGAAACTCGCGTCGGTTTTTGTCTATCTCCTCAAGGTAGCAAGCTTGCGCCCATGCGCCAAGGCCCCTGAACGAGGTTGTGACGGCGAAACAGCAAACTCCCGACGTTTTGACGCCGGGAGTTGTTAAATTCGCCTTAAGCTTGGGCGGAATGGAGTTATGTCTTACTTAGCGTCACCTTTTTCGGCATGTGCCGGATCGAGCGCGGCGTCGTTTGGTGCATCGCTCTCGCTAGCCGCACGGGCGCGCTCGTCCATATACTGGTCGAATTCGGCTTTGTCGCGGGCGTCACGCAGGCGCTTGAGGAAGGCCTCGAAGTCATTCTGCTCGCGTTCGAGGCGGGCAATGGTGTCGGCTTTGTAATTGTCGAAGGCGGCATTCCCCGAGGGGCGCGACATATGCACGCCATAGCCTGCAAATCGCTCGCCTCCGAAACGGCGCGCCTCGGTCCTGCGGCGGCAGCCCTTTCCGAACCGTCCGGTGAACAGGATGAAACCCAGCACCAGAAGGCCGAACGGGCCGGTGAAGATGAAGGCCGCGACCATCAACGCGATCCAGGAGATCGGCCCGTTCTCGTCCATCCATGCGACAGCACGGCGGATCGGTCCGAGGCGAGGGGCGGCAGAGGCATCGAGATAGGACATCGGGATTTGGCTCCTGAAAGCGGGTTGGGATCATGTGAATGCTTTTCACATGAACAGAGGTAAGAGACCTCCACCCGCCGTTCAAGTCTTCATGTAAATCTTTTTTACATACCCTTTCGGTTGAGGGACTATTCGGTGAAAAAACCGGTTTGCGCCTGTGTGGCCTGCACCAGATCGGCAGGCGTGATCCGGAACAGATGGCGCGGAGTGCCGGCTGCTGCCCAGACCGTCTCGAACTCGGAGAGGCGCGGATCGAGATAGGCTCGGACCGGCGTCAGATGCCCCACGGGCGAGACACCGCCAATGGCAAAACCCGTGACCTCCCGCACCTTGGTGGCATCGGCGCGCGCCAGCGCCTGTCCGGCCAGACCGGTGGCGCGGGTCTGGTCCACGCGGTTGCCGCCCGCCGTCAGAAACAGCAGGATCTCGCCCGTCTCGGCCCCCTCGAAGATGATGGATTTCGCGATCTGGTCGATCTCGCAGCCGACCGCCTCTGCCGCGTCCTGCGCGGTGCGGGCATTCTCGGTCTCGATGATCTCGATCTCGAGGCCCGCGGTCTCGAGGGCGGCTTTCACGCGTTTCAGGGATTTGCTCATGGGATATCCTTTCCTTGTGCCCTTGGTTGCACTGCAGGGCCGGAAAGGGAAGCCTCTAGCGCGTCTTGCGCCGTCCGCCGCTGGAGCGTGCATGGAATGTGGGCGGGCGCCTGACGATCCAGTTCAGGAAGGGCGCCATCGCAGGATGGGCACGCAGCGCCTCGGGCGTGTTCAGATCGCGCGCCAGTTCGGTCTCGCTGAAAGTCTTGTGAATCTCGTTATGGCAGATCTGGTGTAGCAGAACAGTCGGGCCGTTCTTGCCGCCGCGCAGCTTGGGAACCAAATGGTGCAGACTTTGGCGCGCCTCGCGTGGTATAGGTCGCAGACAGAGGGGGCAGATCGGGTCGTCTTGGCGCATCGGAGGCCCTCACAGGAAATATTAACCGGATAGGGTAATTGGCGGCGCCTGCCCGTCAAATATCCGCTAAGCTGTTATTGACCCTTGAGGGTTGCCAAGCCACTGTCGAGCCATGAGTTTTACATCCAGATTAACCCGTCTTCCCATCGTTGTGGATCAGGAGCGTGCCGATACGGTTGTCGCGCTCTATCAGGGGCTTCCGCCCGAGGTTATGGCATTGGTCGAGGGGGTGTCGGGGACAAGCCCCTTCCTTGCCACGCTTCTCGAACGCGAGCGCGACTGGCTCGGGCCCTATCTGGAGCGCAATCCCGAGGATGCGATCCGTGCCGAGTTCGACCGTCTGCCGGAGGTGGCGCCGCCCGAGATGGGCGTCGAGCTGCGCCGCGCCAAACGTCGGGTGGCACTGATCATCGCACTGGCCGATCTGGGGGGGATCTGGGGGCTCGAGGAGGTGACGCGCACGCTCTCGGCCTTTGCCGATCTGGCGGTGGATCTGGCGCTAAAATCGCTTCTGTCCGAGGAAATCCGGCGTGGCAAGCTGCCCGGTGTGTCGCCCGACAGGCTGGAGACGGCCTGCGGGATGGTGGCGCTGGCGATGGGCAAGATGGGGGCGGGAGAGCTGAATTATTCCTCCGATATCGATCTGATCTGCCTTTTCGACCAGACCCAGTTCGACCCCGACGATATCCTCGAGATCCGCGCGGGGCTCGTGCGGGTCACGCGCAAGATGGCGAAGATGCTCACCGATATCACCTCCGATGGCTATGTCTTCCGCACCGATCTGCGGCTGCGCCCCGATGCGGGGGCGACGCCGGTCTGCCTGTCGATGGCGTCGGCCGAGCTGTATTACGCCGCCGAAGGCCGGACATGGGAACGCGCGGCCCATATCAAGGCACGTCCCTCGGCAGGCGATCTGGCGGCGGGGGCTGCATATCTGGAGCGTCTCTCGCCCTTCATCTGGCGCAGGCATCTGGACTTCGCCACCATTCAGGACACGCATGACATGCGGCTGAAGATCCGCGACCATAAGGGGCTGAACGGGCCACTCAAGGTCGAGGGGCATAATCTCAAGCTCGGTGTCGGCGGTATCCGCGAGATCGAGTTCTTCACCCAGACCCGCCAGCTGATCGCGGGCGGGCGCGACCCCGACCTGCGCGACCCCACAACGGTGGGCGGGCTGGCGGCATTGGCGCAGAAAGGCTGGATCCCGCGGGAGGTGGCCGCCAGGCTGACGGTGCATTACCGCGCCCATCGCGAGATCGAGCACCGGTTGCAGATGGTCAATGACACCCAGACCCAGATCCTGCCGCAAAGCCCCGAAGGGATCGCACGGATCGCCGCGATGATGGGCGAGGGTGACCCTGTGCGCTGGATGACGCAGTTGAAAGAGCGGCTCGAAGAGGTGGAGACGCTGACAAGCGATTTCTTCGCGCCTACACAGGAAGCAAGCCCGCGCCCTGCGCTCTCGGAGCGCGCCGAGCAGACGGTCTCGCGCTGGACTTCCTATCCCTGCCTGCGTTCGGCGCGGGCGCGTGGCATTTTCGCTCGGATCGAGCCGGAGATCCTGCGCAAGCTGCAGAGGGCCGCCGATTTCGAGGAGGCGCTGGGCCAGTTCGATACGTTCCTGCGGGGCCTGCCGGCGGGGGTGCAGCTCTTCTCGCTTTTCGAGGCCAATCCGCAGCTGATCGATCTTCTGGTCGATATCTGCGGCACCTCGCCGATGCTGGCCAATTATCTCTCGCAGAATCCTGGTGTTCTGGATGCGGTGATCGGCGGTAGTTTCTTCGAGGCCTGGCCCGGTATCGCACGGCTGGAGGCGGATCTGGACGCCACCCTGGCACGGGCCAGCGATTACGAGAATGCCCTCGATCAGGCGCGGCGCTGGGCCAAGGAGTGGCGCTTCCATGTCGGGGTGCACCATCTGCGTGGTCTTATCGAGGTCTCCGAAGCGTCGAAATATTTCGCCGACATCGCAGGTGTGGCGATCGAGCGGCTCTGGCCTGTGGTGTGCGATGAATTCGCCCGCAAATACGGCCCGCAGCCCGGGCGTGGGGCCTGTGTGATGTCGATGGGATCGCTGGGGGCAGAACGGCTGACGGCGGCCTCCGATCTGGATCTGATCGTGATCTATGATGCGGCGGGGGTGGAGATGTCGGAGGGACCCAAACCCCTGCCATCGCGCCAGTATTTCGCCCGTTTGACGCAGGCGCTGATCACCGCCGTCTCGGCGCAACTGCCGCAGGGACGGCTCTACGAGGTCGATATGCGGCTGCGCCCGTCGGGGCGGTCCGGGCCGGTGGCAACCTCGCTCGAGGCGTTCACCATCTACCAGATGGAAGAGGCCTGGGTCTGGGAGCATCTCGCGCTCACGCGGGCACGGCCCATCACGGGCGATCCCTCGCTCGCGGCAGATCTGGAATACCAGCGCCGCGAGGTGCTGCGGGCGCGGGGCCGCGATGCGCGGGTGATCCCCGATCTCAGGGAGATGCGGGCGCGGATCTTTGCGGCCAAACCCAGCGACGATCCGTGGGAGGTCAAGACCGGTCCGGGGCGGTTGCAGGATATCGAGCTGTTCGCGCAGAGCCTCGCCTTGCGGGCCGGTGCGCCGGCGCGGCGCGTCGAGCAGCAGCTGCGGGCAGGCGCGCGCGAAGGGATGATCAGCCGGGAGCAGGAGGCGCGTCTGGCCTCGATTTATCGCAGCCTGTGGCAGCTGCAATCGGTCAAGCGCCTCCTGAGCGAGACAGGGTTCAATATCGATACGATCGGCGAGGGCGGCCGGGCCTTCCTTCTGCGCGAGACAAGCCAACCCGATATTAAGACTTTGCAGGCTATGGTTGCATCGCTGACAAGAGAGGCCGCGATGATTTTAGACCTTGTGCTGGGCGCCTGATGGGGCGTGCCGTATTACCGCTCGGGCGTGTCGATCCGCGCGCCTATATCCGGACCGCCTTCGAGAGCGGGGCGATCGAGGCGGAAACCTGCCGGAGGCTGATTCTGGAATGGGCGTTACGCTTGCCGCAGGATGTGCAACCGACCGAGGCGGCGCGGGTGCTTCTGGCCGAATATCACGGGCATGATACGCATCCGATGTATCAGCTGTTGCTGAAGGTGCTGGCCGATCCCGTGGCCCCGGCGCAGGCAGCCCAGAGCGAGGAGCCGCCCCAGCATAAGGATCCGTAGGGCAGTGAAGGGCGGATGTTGTTGAAAAAGTCGGTCGAAATCGCCGATTTTGAGGCTCGCCGCCGCCGGGCAAGGCTATTGCGTTCGGGCGATCGCCCGTCGACCCGCCTCAAGGCGGTAATATGGCCGCTCAGCTCATGCTGCGGCCTCCTGTCGGACGCTTCGCGGGCGGAGCTTCGCGAGTTTTCGGAGGTTCTGGGCGATGGCGGCAAGCAGGAATTCGTCCTTGGCGCCGTTTGGCCCACGGAGCCGCAGCCGTGTCAGGCCAAGGATGCGCTTGAGGTGCGCGAAGAGCATCTCGACCTTCTTCCGTTTGTCGCGCGACACTTTGTAGGCCTTGGTCTTGCGGCATTCTCTGGCGAATTCGCGCGCCTCTTCATGGGGCTCGCGCGTGACATATCGCGCATCGGCTTTCGGGCAACAGATCTCTTTGGATAGGCAGGCTTGGCAGGTTGCCTTCAAGCACCGGTATTTCTTTCGTCCGCCGGTATCCTGACCCCGGTTCGGATCGGAATAGTTGCGTCTGAACTGTTTGAGGGCATGGCCTTCAGGGCAGATATACTGATCATTCTTCTCGTCCCACTGGAAGTCCGAGCGGGAGAACGTGCCGTCGGTCCGTTCCGACTTATCGATCACCGGGATGAAGGGAATGATGCTGCGCTTCTCGACCAGCCAGCCCAGGTTCTCGGCATTGCCGTAGGCGGTATCGGCGGCCAGCCAATCCGGTTTGACACCAAAGCGTTTTTCGGTCCTGTCCAGCATCGTGCGCGCAGCTCCGACCTCGGCCTGGCGGATCGCCCTTGTCGCCTCGACATCCATGATCACCGAGCTCTTGGTGTCGATCAGGTAGTTGGTGGCATAGGCGAAGTAGGGGCGGCTCTCCTCCGCACGGGTCCATTGCGCTGCCGGATCAGACTTGGCGACGAACTTGGGTTGCACAGGAGAGGCCGCACCAAAAGCGGCGTCATCCAGTGTCTCCAGATATTCCCGTGCCGCCCTGTTGCCAGCGTCCCGCGCGACCTCGGGGCTCCAGTCTTCCGCCGCGACGGACCGGACCTTATTGGCATCCGCCGGGATAAGGCTGGCATCGACTGCGAAGCCTTCGCCCGACACCAGGTCCTCCTTCAGGCAGCGTTCAACGGTTGCCTCGAAAACCTGCCGCAGCAAGCCACTTTCCCTGAACTTGCCATGGCGATAGCGGGAGAAGGTCGAGTGATCCGGGACATTGCCTTCCAACCCCAACCGGCAGAACCAGCGATAGGCCAAGTTCAGGTGAACCTCATCACAGAGCCGGCGCTCCGAACGGATCCCCATGACATACCCGATCACCAGCATCCGGATGATCAGTTCCGGATCGATCGAGGGGCGACCAAGATGGCTGTAGAATGGGCGCAGCGCCTCGCGCAGAGTGTCACCATTCAGGAACAGGTCGATCTCGCGCAGCATGTGATTGGCCGGGACGTGCCGCTCCAGATCGAAATCGTAAAACAGCTGCGCCGGTGCTTCTTGCCTGCCCATCATGACGAAATCCTCCAATCTCCTCATAGTCGAGTGAATCGAAAGACTTGCCGCAGCGCAACAAAGACTTTTTCAACAGCATCGGCCCGGTGGGGTAACAAGGCCGCGTCGGTGTGACGCGGCCTTTTTCGGTTGGTCTTCTGGGGCGGGGGCTCAGGCGCGCAGCGCTGCGGCTTCGCGGGCCAGCGTCTCGATCCCCGCCCAGTCGCCCGATTGCACCAGCTTGTCGGGGGCAACCCAGGATCCGCCACAGCAGATCACGTTTTTCAGCGCCAGATAGTCGCGGGCATTACCCATATTGATGCCGCCGGTGGGGCAGAAGCTCATCTGCGGTAGCGGCCCGCCGAAGTTTTTCAGCGCCGGCGCGCCACCATTGGTTTCGGCGGGGAAGAACTTCACCATGTCATAGCCGAGTTCCAGAAGCTTCATGACATCCGAGGGGGTCGCCGTGCCGGGCAGGAGCGGCAGCCCCTCATCGGCGCAGGCCTTGAGGAGAGTGTCGGTGATCCCGGGGCTCACCCCGAATTTGGCGCCTGCCGCCTTTGCGGCCTTCACATCCGCGGGCGTCAGAAGCGTGCCTGCGCCGACCACGCCACCCTCCACATCGGCCATCGCACGGATCGCCTCCAGCGCGCAATCCGAGCGCAGGGTGACCTCCAGCGCGGGAAGCCCGCCCTTGACGAGCGCCTTGGCCAGAGGCACCGCATGGGCGACCTCCTTGACGACGATCACGGGGACGATGGGGGCCAGTTCGCAAATCTTGCGGGAGGCGGCGGATTGTTCTGCGGGGGTCATGTGAGACTCCTTTCGTGATGATCAGACGACAACGGCTGCGCCGCTGGTCGAAGGCCCGACCTGATTGCGGAAGGCCTCGAACAGCTCGCGCCCGAGACCGACATGATTTGCCGAAAGATCCTCGACCACGGCCTCGCGCGTGTCCAGATCCGCCGAGAGGCAGGTCAGTTCGCCTTTGGGTGCATCGAGCCGGACGATATCGCCATCGCGCAGCTTGGCCAGCGGCCCACCATTGGCGGCTTCGGGCGAGACATGGATCGCGGCGGGCACCTTGCCCGAGGCACCCGACATCCGGCCATCGGTCACCAGCGCCACCTTAAGCCCGCGCTGTTGCAGGACGGACAACACCGGCGTCAGCGAATGCAGCTCGGGCATGCCATTGGCCTTGGGCCCCTGGAAGCGCACGACAACGATCGTATCTTCGGTGAATTCGCCACGGGTGAAAGCGTCCTTGACCTCGGACTGGTCCTTGAAGATACGCGCCTTGGCCTCGACCACGCGATGCTCCTCGGCCACCGCCGAGATCTTGATCACGCCACGGCCCAGATTGCCATTGAGCTGCTTGAGGCCACCGGTTTTGGCAAAGCCCGAAGAGGCGGGGCGCAGGATCTTGTCGTTAAGGCTTTCCTCCGCGCCGTCCTCCCATGTCAGCTTTCCGTCGATTAGCTTGGGCTCCTGCGCATAGCGCGCCATGCCATCGCCCGCGACGGTCTTGGCGTCGCCATGCATCAGCCCCTCTTTCAGCAGCTCGCGGATCATGAACTGCAGGCCGCCCGCCGCGTGGAAATGGTTCACATCGGCCAGACCGTTGGGATAGACCTTGGCCATCAGCGGCACGACATCCGAGATATCGTCGAAATCCTCGAGATCAAGCGCGATGCCTGCGGCCTTGGCCATTGCGGGAAGGTGCAGCACGAGGTTGGTGGAGCCACCGGTGGCCATCAGCCCCACCAGACCGTTCACAAAGGCCCGTTCGTCAAGGATTTCGCCTGCAGGGCGATAATCATTGCCCAGGGCGGTGATCTCGGCGGCGCGTTTTGCGCCCGCAATGGTCAGCGCCTCGCGCAGGGGCGTGTTGGGATTGACGAAGCTCGCGCCCGGCAGGTGCAACCCCATGAACTCCATAAGCATCTGGTTGGTATTGGCGGTGCCGTAGAAGGTGCAGGTGCCCGGACCGTGATAGGAGGCCATCTCGGCCTTCATCAGTTCCTCGCGGCCCACTTCGCCGGTGGCATAGAGGTTGCGGATACGCGATTTCTCGTCATTAGGCAGGCCGGAGGTCATCGGCCCTGCGGGCAGGAAGATCGCCGGAATATGGCCGAAGGTTGCAGCCGCCATTATGAGACCGGGCACGATCTTGTCGCACACACCCAGATAGATCGCGGCATCGAAGGTGTTGTGCGAGAGTGCCACACCCGAGGCGAGCGCGATCACATCACGGGAAAAGAGCGACAGCTCCATCCCCGGCTGGCCCTGGGTCACACCGTCGCACATGGCGGGCACACCGCCTGCGACCTGCGCTGTGGCACCGGCTTCGGCGGCAGCTTTCTTGATCAGCTGCGGGAAGGTCTCGTAGGGCTGGTGGGCCGAGAGCATATCGTTATAGGCAGTGACGATACCGACATTGGGGGCGCGTCCGGCGGCCAGTGCTTCCTTGGCATCGCCCATCGCGGCATAGGCATGGGCCTGATTGCCGCAGGTCAGATGGGCGCGGGCAACACCTTTGGAGGCGGCCTCGCCAATGCGGGCAAGATAGTCGTCGCGCATACCCTTCGACCGTTCGCGGATCCGGTCGGTGACACGGGCGATGGTGGAGTTCAACGGGGTGGCTGTATCAGTCATGATGGGCTTTCCTGATCAATTGACACGCGCAGCCCGAGGCGATGAAAATGACTCGGGCACCGTGCTTGCGACGACTTTAGTCGGTTAGCGCTAACAGTGCAACCGACGGGTATATGTCCGATATTTGGACTCTTGCGGCCCTTTGGCAAGGCGATCCCCGTCGTCAGGGGCTTTGCAAGGGGGGCACTTGGCGCTAGGAGGGGCCCAACACCGCTATTCCGCGCCTGTCCGAGGAGACTTCCCATGTCCACCGATCTGCCCGTCGTCCGTCTGCGCCCCAAAGGGGAGGCACGCGCCATCCGTCATGGTTTCCCGTGGGTCTATGAGGACGAGCTGGTGCTGGACCGCCGCACCAAGGCGATCGCGCCCGGCACCTTCGCCATATTGGAGGATGACGCGCGTCGTCCGCTGGCTCTGGTGACGGTGAACCCCAAATCCAAGATCATCTGCCGTGTGATGGACCGCAATGCCGAAGCCGTCATCGACCGTGCGTGGCTTGTGGAAAAGATCGCCCGCGCAGCCCAGATGCGCGACCGTCTGTTTGGCGCGCCCTTCTACCGTCTGATCCATGCCGAGGCTGATGGCCTTCCGGGCGTGATCATCGACCGCTTCGGTGATGTGGCGGTAATCCAGCCCAATGCGGCATGGGCGGAAGCCATGATCGGAGATCTCTCGGCCGCTCTGGTCGAGGTGACGGGCGTGAGCACCGTCATCAAGAACGGTTCGGGCCGTGCGCGCAATCTCGAGGGGCTGGCCGAGGAGATGGTTACGCTGCAAGGGGGGATCGATGCGCCGGTGCCGGTGCAGATGAATGGCGCTGTCTATATAGCCGATATCATGGGCGGCCAGAAGACGGGGCTCTTCTATGACCAGCGTCCGAACCATGCCTTCACCGCGCAGCTCTCCAAAGATGCGCGTGTTCTCGATGTGTTCTCGCATGTGGGTGGGTTTGCATTGGCCGCTCTGGCCAATGGTGCGGCCTCGGCGCTATCGGTCGATGGCTCGGCTTCGGCGCTGGATCTTGCCGAACAAGGTGCCAAGGCCATGGGGATGGGGGATAGGTTCTCCACCCGTAAGGGCGATGCCTTTGTCACGCTCGAAGCTCTGGCGGCAGAAGGGGCGGAATATGACGTGGTCATCTGTGACCCGCCCGCCTTTGCGCCCGCAAAGCCCGCGCTTCAGGCCGGTCTGCGCGCCTATGAGCGGATCGCGCGTCTGGCGGCCCCTCTGGTGGCCAAGGGCGGCTATCTGGTGCTGTGCTCGTGCTCGCATGCCGCCGATCTCTCAAGCTTCCGTGGTGCATCGACCCGCGGGATCGGCAAGGCAGGGCGTTCGAGCCAGTTGCTCCATACGGGCTTTGCGGGGGCTGACCACCCGATGCTGCCGCAACTTGCGGAAAGCGGCTATCTGAAATCGCTTTTCTTCCGGCTTGACTGATGAAGCTGGTTCTTGATGCCTGTGTTCTCTACCCGACCGTGTTGCGGGAGATCCTGATCGGGATTGCGGCCAAGGGGCTTTACCAGCCCCTCTGGTCGGAACGATTGCTGGAGGAATGGGCACGCGCAGCCGCCCGCCGCAACGAAGCTGACGAGGTAATCGCCCGTGGAGAGGTCGCGATGCTCAAGGCGCGCTTCCCTCAGGCGATGATTGCCCGTCACGAGGGGTTGGAGAACCGTCTGCATCTGCCGGATGAGAACGACATCCATGTTCTGGCCACGGCGATTGCCGGACATGCCGATGCGATTGTCACGATGAATGCCGCCGATTTCCCGCGCGGGGTGCTGCAATCCGAGGGGCTCGACCGCCGGAGCCCCGATGATGTGCTCTGGGCGCTCTGGTCGGATCATCCGGAGAAGGTGGCCCAGGTGGTGGAGGCCGTGCGCCAAGAGGCCGAGCGTTTGTCGGGCCAGCCCCAACCGATGCGCGCGCTTCTCAAACGCATCCGGCTCTCGCGTCTGGGTCGCGCCCTTGAAGCCGGGTAAGCCGCTTGACGGCTTGCCTTTCCTGAGATAGCTCATAATAACCGGAACGGATCAGCCGTGATCGCACATCTCCGGTCGTAAGCGTTTAACGTCAACCAACGCACCTTCTTCCCGCTCGGTCGGGGAGGGTGCTGGCATGACCAAACGCCCCTCCTGCCGATGTGGCCAACATCGGAGTGAGTATATGTCTGACAGACTGTCCGAAACCATCAGTGACCCGCCCTATGATGACCGCAAGGGCACGCAGCTTCTGCTGGTCCTCAGTGCCATCCTGTTCTTCGCCTATATCTGTGTCGCGATGCCGCTGCCGGTGGTCTCGGTCCATGTCGTGCAGGCGCTGGGCCTGAGCAATGCCTGGGGCGGGCTGGCCGCCGGTATGGCCTTTATCACCACCATCTTCAGTCGCGCATGGGCGGGCGGGGTTGGGGACCGGATCGGGGCGAAGCCCGCCATGGCGCGCGGGCTGTGGTTCTATCTGGCGGGGGCCATCATCTGTATCGTGGCGGGTTTCCTCACCGCGCAGCCATGGCTGGCGCTGGGCGTGTTGCTACTGGGACGCGCGGTGGTGGGCATAGGCGAGAGCTATGTCTCGGTCAGCATGGTCTCATGGGGGATCGGGCTTGTGGGCACGCATCGCTCGGGCAGGGTGATCGCCTTCATGGGCGCTGCGATCTATGGCGCGCTCGGGGTCGGGGCGCCGCTGGGGCTGGGCCTCTATCATCTGGGAGGCTTCAGCCTCGTGATGTGTCTCAGCGCAGTGCTGCCCGCGCTCAGCCTGATTGCCATCGTCAAACTGCCCGCCGTGGCTCCACATGCCTCAACCTTGCGGCGCTCGTTCCTGAATGTCATCGGCACGATCTGGAAACATGGGTTTGTGATCATGGCGCAGGGCATCGGCTTTGCAGCGATCGGGGCGTTCTTCTCGCTCTATTTCATCGCGCAGGGCTGGCAGGGAGCCGGGCTCGGCCTCTCGGCGTTTGGCGCGGGCTTCGTGCTGGTGCGGGTGCTGTTCGGCCATTTGCCCGACCGGATCGGTGGGCTGCCGGTGGCGATGGTGTCCCTGATGGTCGAAGTGGTGGGGCAACTTCTGATCTGGGGCGCACTGATGCCGACGCTGGTGCTCTTGGGGGCGTTCATGACGGGGCTCGGGTGTTCGATGATCTACCCGTCGATGGGGCGCGAGGTGGTGGCGCTGGTGGCGCCGCAGCAACGCGGCATGGCCCTGGGCGGATTTGCGGCGTTTCAGGATCTGGCCTACGGGCTGACGGGGCCACTGGCGGGGATCCTGGCCGACCGTGCGGGCTATGGCCCGATCTTCCTGATTGGCGCCTGTGCCGCGGGTGCAGGACTGGTGATGGTGCTCTGGCTGAAGCGTGCAGCCAGTCTTTCCATCCAGAAAGCCTGACATGAAAAAGGGGGCCGTTCGGCCCCCTTTCTGATCAGTGTTGGGCGTCGCGCACCATCTGCGCGAGCCTTAGCGTCGAGCCATCCTTGCCCGCGCCATCGGCCTCGCCAGTCAGCACCGGCTGTAGCGCGAGCGCCAGCTCTTTGCCCAGCTCCACCCCCCATTGATCGAAGCTGTTGATGCCCAAGATCACACCCTCGACAAAGACGCGGTGCTCGTAAAGCGCCACGATCCCTCCGAAGACCTCGGGGGTCAGCATCGGGTAGATCAGCGTGGTCGAGGGGCGCGAGCCGGGGAAGACGCGATGCGCCGCCTGACGCTCCAGTTCCGCACCCTCGAAGCCCTTGGCCGCCATCAGCGCGCGGGCTTCCTCCATCGAGCGGCCCCGCATCAATGCCTCCGACTGCGCGAGGCAGTTGGCCGCGAGCAGGATGTGCTGATGCGCCAAATCGGGCTCGTGACCCTTGGTGGCGATCATGAATTCGCACGGGATGATCCGCGTGCCCTGATGGATCAGCTGGTAGAAGGCATGCTGGCCATTCGTGCCGGGCTCGCCCCAGACCACGGGACCGGAATGATAGGGCAGGGCCTCGCCATCCATCGAGACGCGCTTGCCGTTGCTCTCCATCTCCAGCTGCTGCAGATAGGCCGGAAGCCGCGACAGGCGTTGGTCATAGGGCAGCACGGCGCGGGTCGCGAAATCGCAGAACTGGTTGTGCCACATGCCCACAAGCGCCAGCATCACGGGCAGGTTCTCGGATAGCTCGGCTGTGCGGAAGTGGTCGTCCATGGCGGCGGCGCCCGACAGGAAATCGCGGAAATGCTTCGGGCCGATGGCGATCATCAGCGAGAGCCCGATTGGCCCCCACATCGAATAACGCCCACCCACCCAATCGGCAAAGCCGAAGACACGCTCGGGCGTGATGCCGAAGGCTGCCGTCTTCTCGGCCGAGGTGGAAAGCGCCACGAATTGCTCTGCCGGATCCTCGACCTTGGCCGCCATCCATGCCTTGGCCGTCTCGGCATTGGTCATGGTCTCGATGGTGGTGAAGGTCTTGGAGGCTACGATCACGAGCGTGGTCTCGGGGTCGAGCCCCGCCAGCGTGTCATGGATATGCGCGCCATCGACATTGGAGACGAAATGGCAGCGCGGCCCGTCATGATAGGGGGCAAGCGCCAGACAGGCCATGGCCGGACCCAGATCCGAGCCGCCGATACCGATATTGACCACATCTGTGATCCGCCCGCCCGCCGCGCGGAATTTGCCGCCGCGCACGTCATCGGCAAAGCGCACCATCCGGTCATAGGTCTCGCGGACACCGGTCATGACATTCTCGCCATCGATCTCGATATCCGTATCCAGATGGCGCAGGGCGGTATGCAGCACCGCGCGACCCTCGGTATCGTTGATCTTCGCCCCCGAGAACATCGCCTCGCGCTTCTCGGCCAGACCCGATTGTTCGGCCAGCTGGATCAGCAGATGGCGGGTCGGGGTGTCGATATTGGTTTTCGAGTAGTCAAAGACAAAAGGACCGGTCGCGGCGCTGTATCTCTCGGCACGATCCCCGTCGAACAGGTCCAGAATCTTACGATCGCGCACATCCTCGGCACGGCTGCGCAGGGTCTTCCAAATGCTCATGGATCTTCCTTTATTTGACCTGATCTTGGTGTTTTTTGTGGCGCTGACTCGGGTCAGGCCGCCCAGTGCACGGTGGCGTTATGCAGGATGGATTTGATCGGGGCCTGTTCGATGGGCAGGTTCTGCGCCGCCTCGATAGCCTTCTTCTTTTCTTCGCCGGTGATCAACACATGGGTATGCATCGCATCTTTCAGCACCCGGGCGGTCATGGTGATGCGCGGCTCGCCCGCAGCTTCGGCCCTGAGCGCCATCAGCTCGGGTGCGTCATCCGAGAGCGCCTCTTCCAGACGGTCGGCACCGGGGAAGAGCGAGGCGGTGTGCATATCCGCCCCCATCCCCAACAGCAGCACCGAGATGGGCAGGTTGGGGCGCAGGTTGTCCGAGAGCGCGTCAAGGCGCTCCTCGGGGGTGTCGGCATTCATATAGAGCGGCAGCAAGCGGGCCTTGGCGGCCCTGTTGGTCAGGAGCCGCTGCGAGATCAGCGCGGTGTTCGAGCGCGGGCTGGAGACCGGCACCCAGCGTTCGTCATTGAGCACCACCGCAACATTGGCCCAGTCGAGATCGATCTCGCTGAGGATGTCGAATATCGGCCCCGGCGTGGTGCCGCCCGGCACCGAGAGCGTCGCGCGGCCTTCCTGCGCCAGTGCTGCACGCAGCTGCGAAGCGATCTGGTCGGCCAGCGACACCATCAGCAGCTCGCGGTCGGGATAGGTTTTGAATTCCATCATTTGATATGTCTCCAGCGCCGCCCGTCACGATGCATCAGCATGAGCGCATCATCAGGGCCGGTCGTTCCGCTATCATAGGGGCTCGGCGTGTCACCACGCTCTTCCCAGCCTTGGATGATCGGATCGGTCCATGCCCATGCGGCCTCGACCTCGTCTCCGCGCATGAAGAGCGTCTGGTTGCCACGGATGACATCCATGATGAGGCGCTCGTAGGCGTCGGGCATATCGGTGCCTTCCTCGCCAAGTGCCTGGGCGAAGGACATGTCCAGCGGCACCTGTTTGAGGCGCATACCGCCCGGACCGGGCTCCTTGATCATCATCTTGAGGTTCATACCCTCATTGGGTTGCAATCTGATGACAAGCTGGTTGGGCTGCCAGCTGCCTTCCGCCTCGTCAAAAATCGAATGCGGCGGCTCCTTGAAGGTGATCGCGATTTCACTGGTGCGGGCGCGCAGGCGCTTGCCGGTGCGCAGGTAGAAGGGCGTGTTCTTCCAGCGCCAGTTGGCGATATGCACCTTCATCGCGATATAGGATTCGGTCTTGGAGTTCGGGTCTTCGGAATCCTCGAGATAGCCCGGCATCGGCTTCTCCTGATCGTCGCGATGCCAGCCCAGATATTGCCCGCGCACGATATCCTGCGGCGGCACCGGTTGCAGGGCCCGGATCACTTTCAGTTTCTCGTCGCGCACGGCGTTGGGGTCGAAGTGATAGGGCGGTTCCATCGCGATCATGCACAGAAGCTGCATCAGGTGGTTCTGCACCATGTCGCGCATCGCACCCGATTTATCGTAATAGCTGCCGCGACCGCCCACTCCGACCGTCTCGGCGACGGTGATCTGCACATGGTCGATATATTGCGAGTTCCAGATCGGCTCGAAGAGGATATTGGCAAAGCGCACGGCCATCAGGTTCTGGACGGTTTCCTTGCCCAGATAATGGTCGATCCGGTAGATCTGGTGTTCTTCGAAATGTTCGGCCAGCGCGGCGTTGAGTTTGCGCGCCGAGGCCAGATCGCGACCGAAGGGCTTCTCCACCACGATACGGGCGTCATTGCCGGCAATGCCATGGGTCTTGAGACGTTCGGCCAGATCGCCGAAGAGGGCGGGGGCGACCGAGAAGTAGAAGGCGTTGATCACCTCGGGACGGATCAGCGATTTCAGCTCGGACCAGCCCGCCTCGCCGCGTGCATCGATCGAGACATAATGCAGGCGTTCGATGAAGGCGTCGATCTGGGTGGCGTCCTGTTTGGCAGGAGCCACGAATTCCTTGATCGCGGCGCGGATCTGGGTCTGGAACTCCTCGCGCGATTGCTCGGTCCGGGCCGCACCGATAAGGCGCGCTTCGTCGGGCATCTGGCCCGCAAGAAAGCGCCGGAACAGACCCGGAAAGATCTTGCGATTGGCAAGGTCACCGGTCGCGCCGAAAATAACCAGATCGAATGCGTCCACCGGGATGATGCGCGAAACCATGATATCCTCCGTAAATCACTGTTACCTTGGCGATGTTAGCGGTAACGGACCGCAATTGGCCATAACAGCACTCAAAAGTCTAGTGCCCGAACGGGATGTGCGCAAATTCTGAGCGGAAGTTTTTGCCTTCAACCGCGAAGAAATGCTTCAAGTGCATGAATATCCAGTTCTAATTTCTGTGCAAGGGGGGCCGCAAACGCATGGAAGGCGGCTTCCGTATGGGCAGGGACGCCCAAGAGCACGGGGCGTCCGTCTTCGATTGCCTGCGCAATCAGTGGGCGCACGCCGCGTCCTTCGGCTTCCTGCTTGCCGAATTTGTTCAGAATCAGCGGGGTCGCGGGGGGGAGCTTTGCTACATCCTGCGAGAGGCGGAATACCGCCTCTTCCAGCGCGCCACCATCGAGCGTGCATGAGGCTGCCCCCGTGCCCAGATCCTGCCGGATCGGCCAGCGCAGATCGGCGGGCCAGAGATGGACCAGCAGGTGATCCTCGGGGTCAGGGCTGACCAGAGCGGCCACATTAGGGCGCATATGCTGTGCCAGTTCAGCCAGAATTCGGTCGGTCTCGCCGCGGATCGGAGATTGGATATAGCCCAGCATCAGAGGCGCTCCTTCGGGCGCAGGGCCAGCCAGATCAGCGCCGCCCCCGCCAGCGTGACCAGTGGAACCATCGCCAGATTGACCGCCTGCCAGCCTGCCTGCGGATCACCGCCTTCGAGGCAGTTCATCAACCCGCCCGAGCTGAGCGACGCGAGGAACACGCCGCCGAAGACGATGGAATCATTGAGCCCCTGCACGGTGGCGCGCTCTTCGGGCGCGTAGCTTTTGGCCAGCATCGCAGTGCCACCGATAAAGCCGAAATTCCAGCCGATCCCCAAGAGCACCAGCGCGCCGAAGAAATTCATCAGCTCCACTCCGCTCAGCGCTACAGCCCCTGCACCGATCAGGATCACGAGCCCCGTGCCCACGATCATCTTCGCCCCGAACCGCGCGATCAGATGGCCGGTGAAGAAGGAGGGAATATACATCGCCAGCACATGCGCCGAAACGATATCGGCGGCGTTATTTGGGGTAAAGCCACAACCCACCACCGCTAGCGGCGAGGAAGTCATCACGAGGTTCATCAACGCATAGGAGACCATCGCGCAGATGATCGAGACGGTGATCGTCGGGTCGCGCAGGAGTGCCATCTTGCCGCGTCCCTTGGGGGCTGTGGCTTGGGCGTGCTGGTCGGGGCGCGGAATATCGAGGAAGCTGAACAGCACCGGTCCGATCGCGTTGAGCGCGATGATCACCAGATAGGTTGCCATGAATGGCACGAGCGTAGCCTGCGCGGTCAGCTTGACCAGTTGCGGCCCCAGAAGAGCCGCCACCAGCCCGCCCGCCATCACATAGCTGATCGCCTTTGGGGCAAATTCGGGCGAGGCGGTATCGGTTGCGGCAAAACGGTAGAAGCCCTGCGAGGACATATAGATGCCGGTGAAGAGCGCGCCAAAGGTAAATAGCGTGAAACTGCCCCAGTAGAGCCCGCCCGCACAGATCGCAGCGCCCAGAGCCCCCGCGATATTGGCAAGGATGAAGCCTCGCCTGCGCCCGTGCCGCCCCATGAAACGTGACAGCGGCTGTGCTGTGAGCACCGACCCCAGAATGATGAAGGACAGGGGCAGGGTGGCCAGACAGGCATTGGGCGAGAGCATCTGCCCCGCCAACCCGCCAATGGTGAAGATCATCGGCATCTGCGCGCCAAGAATGGCTTGGGCCAGAACCAGAATGAGCGTGTTGCGGCGGTCGCGCGCTTGGGGAAGGGTGCTGTTCATGCGCCTATGGTTAAGGCGGGTTTTCGGGGCTGGCAAGCGGGCTTCATTTCGGTCAAGCTCGGATCATGCAGATGAGGATCATCACCACCGCCGAGGACGTGGCCGAAGGGGCTGCCTATCTGGCCCGTATCGAGCCGCGTTTTGCCCATGTGCTTGATCTGACAGGCCCGTGGCCGCTGCGCCGCCGCCTCGCGGGCTTCGAGGCGCTGCGCGATGCCATTCTGGGCCAGCAGGTCTCGGTGGCCTCGGCCAATGCGATCAGGGCAAAGCTCGAGGCGGCAGGGCTGGGCGGGCGCCGCGCGATTGCGCAGGCCGCGCCCGAGGATCTGCGCGCCTGCGGATTCTCGCGCCCGAAGATCCGCTACATGCAGGCGCTCGCGCAATCGGATGTGGATTTCGAGGCCTTCGGTGCCATGTCCGACGAGGCGATTTTCGAGACGCTCCTGCCGGTTCCGGGGATCGGGCGCTGGACCGTGGAGATCTATCTGATGTTCGCAATGGGCCGCGCCGATGTGTTCGCGCCCGATGATCTGGCACTGGCGGAAGCCGCCCGAATGCTGTTTGATCTGCCGGAGCGCCCGAAGCCGCGCCCGTTCCGCGAGATGGCCGCCCGTTGGGCGCCGTGGCGGGCGGTGGCGGCCCGCGGGCTCTGGGCCTATTATGCCCATCAGAAAAAACGGGAAGGGGTGTCACCATGACGCGCGAATTGAAACAGGGCCGCAAGGGTCCGAAATCTGGCGAGACGAAATCGGTGGTGGTGCTCTTGCATGGCTATGGCGCCGATGGTGCCGATCTGCTGGGGCTCGCGGACCCTTTGGGCGAGCATCTGCCCGACACGCTGTTCATCGCGCCCGATGCGCCCGAGAGCTGCGCGGCCTCGCCCTTTGGCCGGCAATGGTTCCCCATTCCGCGCTTTGATGGCTCGACCGAGGCACAGGCGATGGCAGGTATGGAGGCCTCCGAGGTCGACCTCAACGCCTTCCTTGACGGGGTGCTGGAAGAGACCGGCCTGCCGGCCAGCGCGATGGCGATCATCGGGTTCAGCCAGGGCACGATGATGACGCTGCAGGTCACGCCGCGCCGCGCTGCGCCGGTGGGCGCGGTGGTGGGCTTTTCGGGCCGCCTGATCCGCCCCGAGCTGCTGGCGGCCGATGTGGTCTCGCGCCCGCCCGTGCTGTTGTGTCATGGCGATGCCGATGAGGTCGTGCCGTTCTCGTGTATGTCCGAGGCAGGGCAGGCGCTCGTGGAGAACGGGTTCGAGGTCTATGCCCATGTCGAGAAAGGCACCGGTCACGGAATCGCCCCGGACGGTCTTTCGGCCGCACTGGGCTTCCTGAACACGCATCTGCCGAAATAACAGGCAGGTCGCGAGCTGTCATGGCTCTGTCGTGCGGACCTGTTATCGGTTCTTACGACCGAGGCGCATCGTGAAACTCCGACCAGATCAAGAGGCTTGTCAGAATCCGAACGCCATATATAGTCAGGATATCGGCTGGGGCGCTCCCCTGCGCCCCTGGACATGTTTCGGACATGCCCCGCCGCGCGAGAATGGAGTGACTTATGCTGGACCACGCAGACAGGACGGATTTCAGGCATTATTTCACACGGGAGGCCGCGTCGTTGCGCCGTCATCCGGCGCTTGTGCTCAATGCGGATTTCCGGCCCCTAAGCTACTATCCGCTTTCCCTCTGGCCGTGGCAGGAGGCAATCAAGGCGGTCTGTCTCGATAGGGTGACCATACTCGCCGAATACGAAGAGGTGGTGCGAAGCCAGCGTGCCGAGATACGTCTCCCCTCTGTTGTGGTGCTGAAAGAATTCGTCCAACCCAGAAAGCGCGTGGCCTTCACGCGCTTTAATCTTTTTCTGAGGGACGAGTTCGAGTGCCAGTATTGCGGTTGCAAGGACCACCTCACCTTCGATCATGTGATCCCGCGCTCGCGGGGGGGCGTGACCAGCTGGGAAAACGTGGTGGCGGCCTGCTCGCCCTGTAATCTGAGAAAGGCCAACAAGCCGCTCTCGCGCTGCGGGCTGAAGTTGCGCCGCCTGCCAAAGCGACCCAGCTCCGAGGACATGCTTCGCGTCGGGCGCCGTTTCCCGCCGGGCCATCTTCACAAGAGCTGGATGGACTTCCTTTACTGGGATGCCGAATTGGAGGCGTGATCGCTTTCTGCCATTCGTTGCCGGTCGTGCGGTATGGGGATGCGTTCCGACAGGCTCGATGGCCCGAGGTACTATCTTTGATCAATTCCGGAAAATGCACCTGCGCATCGCGTCTTCGTCCAGAACTTTCCAGGCGAAGTTTCATGGTTATGGGTAATCAAGGCGTCTGCGCAGCTTCCAGCTCACGCTTGCCCGGTATGCCTTCTTTTTAAGCGCCTTGGCCATCTCCTGTAACGCGCTGTCAGACCTTGCAAACCGGAGCTTTCCTGTTCTTTCTGATCAAAAAGTTCTTCTGCAGCGCGGCAATCGCGGTTGACAGGCTGCGCTGCGCTCCTACCATTTAGGACAGGGTTGGTGACAGACCTGTTCCGCGCCGGCGTCGGTTGAGTTTCTCCTGATTGCCTTTCGCGCGGACCCGCGTGAGCGCGATACTGTCTGCAGTATCTTCCGCCCTATGTCACGGTCGCCGGTTTCGGCGTGTGGGCGCGCATGGCCATGTATGAAGCAGTCCAGAGCCCCCTGAAAGGAGCTCCGTCCATGAAGGATTCCGAACCGGTGTCCACATCACATCCTCCCTCGCGCCCCTATGAACGGATTGCCGTTCTGGGCGCGGGAAGTTGGGGAACCGCACTTGCCTCCGTCCTCGCCCGCAACGGCCATCAGGTTCGCCTCTGGGCCCGCCGCCCCGAGCTTGCCGAGGAAATCAACGGCGCATCCGAAAACAGGCAGTATCTCAAGGGCATCATACTTCCGAGCGGGATCGAGGCCACAAGCGATCTGGAGCGGGCGCTTGACGGCGCGGAGACCGTTCTGGTGGTCACGCCCTCCTCGACGCTGCGCAATATGTGTCAGGCGATGCGCCCGCACCTGCCCGAGGGGGCGCCGATCGCGCTGGCCTGCAAGGGGGTGGAGCGCCGCAGTGGCTATCTGTTGTCCGAGGTCGTGAGTGAGGAGCTTCCCGGCCATCCGGTGGGCGCCGTCTCCGGCCCGACCTTTGCTGCGGAGACCGCGCTCGACCATCCGACCGCCGCAACTGTGGCGTTTCTCTTCTCCTATGCGGACCGCCTGAACCCCGAGAAAAGCCCTGCCGTCCGGCTGGCCATGTCGCTTTCGGGAGGCGGGTTCCGGCCCTATGTCTCGGATGATCTGGTGGGCGTCGAGGTGGGCGGCGCGGTCAAGAACGTGATCGCGATCGCCTGCGGCATGATGTCGGGCGCGGGCTTTGCCGAAAACACACGCGCCGCGCTCATCACCCGCGGGATTTACGAAATGAAGGCGCTGGCCGAGGCGCTTGGGGGTAAACGCGAGACCGTGACAGGGCTGTCCGGCGCAGGCGATCTGACGCTGACCTGCAGCTCGACCACCTCGCGCAATATGTCGCTCGGGTTCCAATTGGGGCAGGGCATACCGCGCCCGTCCTGTTTCGAGGGGCGCGATATCGTGGTCGAGGGGGAGGTGAACGCCGTCTCGGTGACCGATCTGGCACATCGCATCGGGGTGCCGATGCCGATCTGCGAGACCGTGAATGCGGTGCTGCACAAGGGCGCCGACCTGCGGGAGGCCTTTGCCGAGCTATGGGCCCGCCCGATCGAGGCCGAGCCGAATGCGCTCAACCTGTCCTTCGCCCATCCTTCGCCAGATATGCCGCTACAATTCGGAGACGTTTGAGATGAACGTACATATGTCCCCCCGCCCGTCCATTGCCGCACGCCGCTTCACCCTTGCCACCGATCTGGATGGCACCTTTCTGGGTGGGGCCGAGCAGGAACGCGCGATGCTCTACCGATGGATCGAGGAAAACCGTGACAGTGTCGGGCTGATTTTCGTCACCGGACGTGATACGGCATTCATTATGGAGATGTGTCGCGAGCGCGGTCTGCCTTGGCCCGAATATGTCGTGGGCGATGTCGGCACCACGATCGCGCGGGTGCGCGAGGATGGCCATGTCGAGCCGATCCCGGTGCTCGAGGAAGATATCGCCGCGATCTGGAACGATGCGGGGCCGCATGTGCGTGCGGCACTGGAGGGCCATCCCGGTCTGACGCTCCAGCCGACGGCCTTCCGCTACCGTGTGAGCTATGATCTCGACCCTGAGACCTTTGACGAAAGTGCCAAGGACAAGGTGAGCCGGATGGGTCATGACTGGCTGATTTCCGACAATAGATATTTCGACGTCCTGCCAAAAGGCATCTCCAAAGGGCCATCGATCCGGCGGCTGGTCGAGCATCTCGGCATTCCGCCCGCGCGCGTGCTCTGCGCCGGCGATACGCTCAACGACCTGTCCATGCTGGTCTGCGGCCTGAATGCGGTTGCCGTCGGTAACTCGGAGGCCGCGCTCATGGCTGGAGTGACCGGCTGCGAGACCGTTTATTCCGCTAAAGCCCATGGCGCGGGTGGCATCATGGAAGCCATCAACGCGCTCGATCTTCACGACGCCCCGAAAGGAGTCTGATATGTCCTCGGATCTTGTTATCGTCTATCACCGCCAGCCCTATGAAGAAGTCGAGGTGGATGGCAAAATCGAATATCGCGAGAACAAATCACCCAACGGGATCGTGCCGACGCTCAAAAGCTTCTTCGGGCGTGTAGACAAGGGCGCATGGGTTGCATGGAAGGAAGCCGTCGATCCGGAGCGGCCCGATTTCGAGCGGATCATCGAGATCGATGATCCGCATGGCAAATACACCGTCTCGCGTCTTCCGCTGACCAAGGAACAGGTCTCGAGCTTCTACCACGTCTCCTCGAAAGAGGCGTTCTGGCCGATCCTGCACGGGTTCAAGGAGCGTTACAGCTACGACCCTGTCGACTGGCCGACATTCCGCGAGGTGAACTGGGCCTTTGCCGAGGCCGCTGCCGCCGAGGCGGCGCATGGTGCCGTGGTCTGGGTGCATGATTACAATCTCTGGCTCGTGCCCGGCTATCTGCGCACCCTCCGCCCCGATGTGAAGATCAGCTTCTTCCATCACACGCCATTCCCCAGCGCCGATATTTTCAATGTCCTGCCGTGGCGCAAGGAAATCCTCGAGAGCCTTCTGGCCTGTGATGTGGTGGGCTTCCATATCCCGCGCTATGTGAATAATTTCGTTTCCGCCGCGCGCTCGCTTCTGGAGGTCGAGCCGGTCAAACGGGAGAAGGTAAAGCCCGAGATGAACGCGCAGACCTCGGCGCTATCCGAGCAGTCAGTCGTCACCGAACTCGAATACGAGGGGCGCAGTATCCGTCTGCAGGCAAGCCCCGTGGGTGTCGATACCGGATATATCCAGGACCTCGCGCGGAGTGCTGAAACGGAGGCCAAGGTGCAGGAGATCAGGGCCGAGAAGGGCGATGCCAAGCTGATGCTCTCGGTCGGGCGCACCGATTATACCAAGGGCGGGATCGAGCAGCTGGAGAGCTACGAGCGGCTGCTGGAAACCCATCCCGAGCTGCGCGGCAAGGTGCGTCTTATGCATGTCTCGGTCGCCGCCAATGCCAATATGACGGCCTATTTCGAGATACAGGAACAGCTCGAGGCCATTGCTGGCAGGATCAACGGGCGCTACGGCTCGTTCGAGTGGCAGCCCATTGCCCTGATCTCGCGCCCCGTGCCGTTCAGGGATCTCGTGGCCTATTACCGCGCGGCGGATGTGGCATGGATCACGCCGCTGGCTGACGGGATGAACCTTGTGTGCAAGGAATATGTCGCGGCCCGCACCGATGGAGACGGGGTGCTGGTCCTGTCCGAATTCGCGGGCGCTGCCGTCGAGCTGGCAGCCGCCGTTCCGACCAACCCGTTCTCGCATAAATCCATGGATAGCGCGATCCATTTTGCTCTCGAGATGCCCGAGGAGGAGCGCCGTGGCCGGATGAAGGCCAACCGTATGATGGTCGAGAAACAAGATATCCGTTACTGGGCCGAAGACCAGATGCAGGCTTTCGCGAATGCCCTCGCGCGGATGGATGTCGCGGTCGGATAAAGGATGCCCCGCGCATCAATGGCCGGGACAGGCGCTGTAATCGCGAACGCGCGGTTTTGGCGTTTTCCTATGATGACGGATCGGGAACAGGGGGCAGGGTTTCGTGCGGGCAGAGGGACGCTAGACGAGCGATCCGATAATGAAATTATAAAATCCGCAATCTTATAGAAATTTATTTTCGCGCGTTTTCCAGAAATTCCTTGCTATCTACCTGTAGGCGGTCCATATAAGGCATGCTTAGGCTTTTCTCTTCGAATTTCTGCCGCCGGCTCGTCCGGCCTCGGTGATCGACTTGGATCGATTTTTGCCGGGTTGTCGCATGTCGCGGGCAGCATAATTCAGGAGTTTACGGATATGGCCAATGGCACCGTGAAATGGTTCAACGCAACTAAGGGTTTCGGCTTTATCGAGCCCGAAAATGGCGGGACCGATATCTTTCTTCATATCTCCGCGCTTGAGCGCGCCGGTATCAACCGCGTTGATGATGGTCAGAAAGTGACCTTCGACACCGAACAGGGTCGTGACGGTCGCGTATCGGCCAGCAATCTGGCGATTGCTTGAGCCGTCTGCTGACTGATTTCGTAACGCAGATCTCTCGGGATTCGGCCTCCGGGACGAAGCGCCTCGGGACGCAGAAACTTTCGGCGCAGAAGGCTTTCAAGCCTGAAAAGCGCGCGGAAAAGACCGCCCCCGAGTTCAGGCTCATGCAGGAGGCTGAGGCCAAGGAGCGCGCCGAGAAAACGGCGCGCCTCAAGGCCGCACGATTGGCGCGTGACGGGAATGAATAGTCCTTATCAGGGCTGTTCCAACCGGCCAGCTCCGCTCTGGTCTCTCGAGGAGGATCGCGATGGGATATTCGCCCACCAAAAAGCAGCTTGATTTGAAAGAATTCCTCAGCCAACCCGGCAAGAAGAATACTGGCAGGAAAAGCTTCGGTTACCGCAGCGGTCCAAGCAAAACGAAACCGGTCGAGACCGATCATCCGGTCGATAAGAAGGACGATTGAACAGGCGCGACAGCCGCCGTTCGCTATCCGTTCGCAAACGAGGGGCAGGCCACAGGTCTGCCCCTTTTGCATGGCATCTCTGCGTCGTCTACCTCTGCGATCTCTCTTCCGGATCATGTGGCAAGGAACGCTTCCGCCAAGGATGCGTTGTGGCACCAAGAGATCAGACCGAGGAGGATCGTTATGAGCGTTTACAAAGATCTGGAGAAAGACCCGAAAGAGACCCTGATCAAACAGGCCAAAGCGCTTCGGGCAGGGATGCTCGGGGTTCAGGGATCCACCCAGCACATGCAGCCGATGACCCATTATCCTGATTGGGATGCGGGCGAGATCTGGTTTATCACCTCGAAGGAAACGGATCTGGTGAAACAGCTGCCGCCCGATGCGATGGCGCATTTCTGTCTGATGGGCGGCGATCAGGACTTTCAGGCCTGCCTGAGCGGTATGCTCTCCGAAGTGAATGCGCCGCAGAAGCTCGAAGAACTGTGGAGCCCGATTGCGGCGGCCTGGTTCGAGGGGGGCAAGGAGGATCCGAATATCACGCTGCTGCGGATGACGCTGCGCGAGGCCGCACTCTGGGGGTCAAGCAGTAGCGCGCTCAAATTCGGGATCGAGATCGCAAAGGCCAATATGAAGGACGAGCATCTGCCCGATATCGGGACGCATAAGGTGATTTCTTTCTGAAATCAGTTGTATAGCCGCATGATGCGGAAGAGGGGGCGGACCGCGCGGTCTGCCCCTCTTTTATGGGGCGGGGTGGCACCGAGGGGAGAGTCTTGGGGAGAGGTTTGCCATTCGTGACAGGGCGGCTATGCTGCGGCCAGTCAGGACGGGTGGGGCGATGCTTATTCGGGTCGGTGAGGAACGCACGGAAGCGATCGATATCAGTCTGGCGGGGGTGCTGTCGTTTGTTGCGGGCGGATTGAATGCGGTCGGGTTCATTATCGTGGGCTCGTTTACGGCAAATATGACTGGCAATGTCTCCGCTATGGCGGACGAGATCGCGACCGGGCATCCCGGGGTCGGCCTCTTGCTGGCGGTCTATGTGTCGGCCTTCATCGCGGGCGCGATGGTGGCCGCATTGATGATCGCCGCCGGCGAAAAACGCGGTGTGAGATCCATCTACGCGCTGGGGATCGGAGTCGAAGGGATTATTGTGGCGGCACTCGGGGCCGCCTTGCTTGCCTTTGGCCAGACGCCGCTCCAGCTGGCGACGATCCTGCTGCTCAGCTTCGTCATGGGCCTGCAGAACGCGGTGACGACGATGATCTCCAAAGCAAAGGTGCGCAGCACACATGTCTCGGGCATGGCAACCGATATCGGGATCGAACTGGCGGCGTTATTGGGGGATGCACAGGCGCGCAAGGCAGCGCTGCCCAAACTCCGTCTGCACAGCGTCACGCTCGCCGCGTTCACGCTCGGGGGTATCGTCTGCGCGGTGCTCTTTACCGCAATAGGGATGTGGGTCTTTTGGGTTGCGGCGTTCGGGCTGATGATGGTTTCCGGTACCGAGTTGTATCGGGCCTGTCGCTTGAACCGTCCCTAGCCCATAGTAAACATGCCGCCCTCCGGCACATGGCGGAAGGCGGCTCACTGGCTACATCTCAAAAGCCGTTACCGGCGATGCCTTACTGGGCCGTGATAGTTTGCATTACCAGCTTGTCATCGACCTTGATCGGGCCGTCTTCCTTGGCACCGAGCGTGTATTCGAAGGCGCCGGTCTGCATGCCACCGGCTTCGCTATGGACCATAAGCATCAGCATATCGCCCGGCTCCACGGCTTCGGTCAGGATGGCCGGAACATCCATGTTCTCGCCCGCGCGCAGCGGTGCATAGCCGACAACGGGACCGGGCTTCATGTCGGCATCGGTCCGGTGCACAACGAGCCAGCCGTTTTCGGGTGCCATGATCTTCTCTGCGCTCACGATGCCATTGGCGACCGACTGGTCCGATGCCATGACCATCGGCGTCATGTGGTTGTCGGCATGGGCGATACCGGCAGTTGCGATGGCGAGAGCTGCGAGGGTCAGGGTTTTCATTTCGGGTTTCTCCTCCGTTGAATGTGCCGAAGTCACGACCCCCGTAAGAATTAGTTTCACAAAATCTCACACAGACTCGCATGGAGGTGATAAGTATTTGATATTCAATCAGAAGAATGTGAAATATTTTTGGAAATATCGGCAGGCTGGGGCATGGGTGCGGGCCCATGCCCCGGCAAACTCTCTGGATGCGACAGGCGCCTGCAGGAGAGGGAGTCCCTTCCGCAAGCGCCTGCGACCTTATTTGGCGGGGATGATCCGCTCCGCAACGAGCCTCTCGAAGAGGTCAAAGAAGGCGTCATCCGTGGCGATGTAGCCCGTGAAGCCCAGTTTGCGGCTTCGGGACATATCCGTGACGACCTCGATCGGTCGACCGAGATCGGCATCGGTGTGCCAAGGCGAGGCGAGTCGGTCCAGATCGCGCTCCGCAAGACCGTATTTTTCGGCAATCCCTGCCCAGATCTCGCTGTCTTCGGCCATCTGCTCTTCCAGCGGACGGGATGTGCCGTCGAACTCCACCGCCTCGATGCCGAACCACTCGGCGATCCGGTGCCACATCCAGTTCCAGCGGAAGACATCTCCGTTGACGATGTTGAACGCCGTGTCATGCGCCTGCGGGGACGTTGCCGCCCAGATCGTTTGAGCCGCAAGCTGGCGGGCATCGGTCATATCGGTGAGCCCCTCCCATTGGACCTGCGAGCCGGGGAAGCGGAACGGACGCCCGGTCTCGCGGCAGATCGTGGCATAAACCGCCAGTGTCTGGCCCATATTCATGGCATTGCCCACGGCCTTGCCGATCACGGTATGCGGGCGATGGACGCTCCAGGTGAACCCATCACGCTCTGCGGCCTCGAATAGCGCGTCTTCCTGTGCATAGTAAAAGTTTTCCACATCCAGCCGGCCCTGTTCCTCGCGGAAGGGCGTTTTGGGCAGCGTCCCCTGTCCATAGGCCTCGAACGGGCCGAGATAATGTTTGAGACCGGTCACGAGGGCGACATGCTCGACACTTTTCTGGGGCCGGAGAGCCGCAAAGAGATTGTTCAGCATCTGAGCATTGACGCGGATATTCTCGGCTTCGCTCTCCATTCGCAGCCATGTGGTCAGGAAGACATGGGTGGGGGCGATCCCGTCGAGTGCGTGCGCAAGTGCTTCGGGGTCAAGCAGATCGGCGGCAACCGGCGTTACGCCGGTTGTTGTGTTCGGGCGACGGGCGAGGCCGAACACCTCGAACCCCTCCCTCATGAGCTGTTCGGCGATTGCAGTGCCTTGGATGCCGGTCACTCCGACGACGAGGGCGCGTCTGGTCATATCTTGCTCTCCTTTTCTTTCGACTTTGTGCTACCTAGACACGCGATCGTGCCGCCGCTAGACGGCACCGAATTGGAACGTAGGCACCAAGAGGTAACCATGCAGGCGGGCAGCAAAGATCGGGAATGGCGTGAGGATTGCGCGCCCAGACGGGTGCTCGAGATCTTCTCGACCAAATGGACAAGCATGATCCTGCATACGCTGCACGCCGTTCATGACGGTCAGGCGCGTAGCGGTGCGCTGCAGCGTAGCCTGCCCGGGATTTCCAAGAAGATGATGATCCAGACCCTGCGCGACATGGAAGAGAGCGGCCTGATCGCGCGTCGTGTCGAAGCTGTCGTGCCGCCCGCCGTCAGCTACAGCCTGACGCCGCTGGGACACCGTTTTGTGGATCTGGTCGAGACCGTCTATGACTGGGGGCGGCGCAACAGCGATGCGCTGGACGGGCTGCAGGCACGTGCGTCCTCGCGCCGTGGTTCGGGGGGAGTGCCTGGCTAGGCCTTGTCGGGCGCGTCCTCCTCGGCCTGCTCGACTGCCCATGCCGTTGCAGCTTCCACGGCAACGGGCGAGGTGGAGGGCAGGACGTTGAGATAGCTCTCTGTGTTCTCGACCCTGATCGGCGGACGCTGTGTCATGCGGAACAGCGCATAGAGCACGATCAGGGCAAAAGTCGCCGACAGAAAGAGCCAGAACCCCTGCGGGCCGATTGCCTGCATGGTCCAGCCGCTGATCAGCGGCCCGCCCACCGCGCCGATCCCGAAGACAAAGACAAGCCCTCCCGAGGCTGCGGGCATGTCATCTGGCGGCAGGTCATCGTTGGTATAGGCAAGAAACAGCGAGTAGAGAGGGGTCGTCACCCCGCCACCAAGGAAAGCCGACAGAAGCAGCAGTGCCTGGCTGCCGCCACTCAGGAATCCGAGCGCGCAGGCCACCGCCCCGAGCAGGGCTGTGCCAAGGATCAGCTTGCGCCGGTCCATCATATCGGAGAGCCAGCCGATCGGATATTGCAGAAGCAACGCGCCCGCAAAGATCATCGCCACGAAGAGCGCGATCTGCTCGGTTGAAAGTCCGATCTGGACGCCGAAGACGGCCCCCATCCCCGATTGCGTGGCGTAGATCCCGCCCAGCAGGAAGATCCCGATCGTGGCGAGCGGCGCATGGCGGAAAAGCGCCTTGAGCGACATCGGCCGCGTGACCGTGACGACAGGGGTCGGGGCGACCGAGAGCAGGATCGGACCGAAGGAGAGGGAGACGAGGATCGAGGCGACGATAAACAACGTGGCCTGCTGTGCATCGCCCAAGGTCAGCAGCCATTGCGCGCCGATGATCCCGAGCGTCTGGGCCATCATATAGGCCGACAGCACCTTGCCCCGCGTGGTGTTGGTAGAAGCGTGATTAAGCCAGCTTTCCGCAGAGACATAGACCCCCGACATGCAAAAGCCGATGACCAGACGCAGGCCGGTCCATGCCCATGTCTCGGGGATGAGCGGCAGCGCGATCAGACCGGCTGACATGAAGCTGCCCAAAGCGGCAAAGACCCGCACATGGCCCACGCGCCGGATCAGCTGCGGTGTCTGGTAGGCGCCCAGAAGGAAGCCCACATAATAGCCCGAGGTAATGATCGCCAGCGCGCTTGCGGTAAACCCCTCGAGATCCCCGCGCAGGCCGATCAGGGTAAACTGCATGCCGTTTCCGAGCATGATGAGAAGGGTCCCGAGCAAGAGGGCCCAGATGCTACCAAGCACAGAAAACATCACGCACCTCTCGCGACAGACGGACTATTCCGAGAGCCTTTCAGGCTGCGCCATACTGTCGCGGCCATGAGCGGCATGGAGGTGGCGAGACGCGACATCTTTGGCGCAATATGCGGGGCGTCTCCATCCGGAAGAGGGCAGGCGGGGCGGGCCACTCCTGTGGCGCGCCCTCGTCACTTCAGATTTCAGACGAACCAGCTGCTGTCGATCTCGGTTGCTGCCGAGAGACCGCGCAGCGTGGCCAGGTGGATCGCATCGCCACTGCCTGCTGCACCATCGGTGTCGATATCGAGATAGCAGGTGCTGGCATTGATCGCGGTCAGCGAGACCACTCCGCCGGACACGGCATCGTCCAGACCGAAGCCGAGATCTGCGAGAATATAGGAGATATCGATCTTGTCGCCCAAGCGGATCGAAAAATCTGCAACCAGATCACCGGCATCGCCGAGATCGGTGAAGGCAAAGGTATCGGCGCCCGCACCCCCGCGCAGGATGTCTGCCCCCAGACCGCCGGTCAGAATATCATCACCCGCGCCGCCATTGAGATCATCCGCACCGGCACCGCCCAGCAGGGTGTCATTGCCGGTGCCACCGGCCAGCTTGTCGATCCCGTCTCCGCCATCAAGCACATCATCCTCGGTGCCGCCATCAAGACGGTCATCACCCGCCCCACCCGAGAGGCTGTCATTGCCCTGCAGACCGGTCAGGATATCGGCGCCGTCATCGCCAAGGATGGTGTCGGCCCCGTCAAGTCCGGACAGGCGGTCATCACCCGCCCCGCCATAGATCAGGTCATCGCCCGCATCGCCATTGACACGGTCATTGCCTTCGCCGCCCGACAATGTGTCATGCCCGTTGCCGCCGCTGAGCAGGTCATTCCCTGCACCGCCATCGATCTGGTCATCATCATTATCGCCATAGGCGCGGTCATCGCCGTCACCGGCAAAAAGGATGTCATTGCCATCGCCGCCCTTGAGCATATCGCTCTCCGCGCCGCTATCGAGGAGATCGTCACCGGCATCGCCTTTCAGCTGGTCCTTGCCGCTGCCCGAGAAGATGATGTCGATCCCTGCGCCACCCGCAATGTTGTTGCGACCGTCACCGGCATTGATCACGTCATCTCCCGCACCGGCATCGATACGGTCATTGCCATCGCCTGCGGTCACGATGTCATTGCCTGCACCGGCATAGATCATGTTATTGCCATCGCCTGCGTCAATCAGGTCATCACCGAGATCGGCATAGATCTTGTCGGCCCCAGCACCGGCATAGACGGTATCATTGCCGTCGCCCGCATAGAGGCGGTTTGTGCCGTCGCCCGCGTCGATATAGTCGTCGCCCGCATCGCCATAGGCGAGATCATTTCCTGCACCGGCATAGACCACGTCATTGCCGATCCCTGCATAAAGCCGGTTATTGCCCTCGCCGCCATCGATCAGGTCGTCACCGGCCTCGCCATAGAGCTGGTCGTTGCCCGTCTCGCCCAGAAGCGAATCCGTGCCCTCGCCGCCATAGAGCATGTCATTGCCAGCCCCGCCAAGCAGGCTGTCATCGCCGCTCATACCGTAGATCTTGTCATTGCCCGCACGCCCGTCGATGGTGTTGTCGGCCTCATTTCCATAGGCCTGATCGCGTCCTGCGCCGAGAACCGCATTCTCGATCTGGGCGCTGGCATCCAGCGTCAGGCTGCGTGCGCCGATCTTGCTGACGGCACCGCTGGCGAGGTCGAGTTTGATTATGCCGGTATAGGCGCTGAAATCGAGCGTGTCGGAACCGCCATCGAGATCGGTGATCGTGTGGCCGGTGCGCGCCCATCCCAGAACATCGGCATTGGTATAGCTATAGACCGTATCGAGCCCCGACCCGCTGCCGCCCGCACCGCCTGCAGTGCCGTCGAGAATGCCCGAAACAGGGGTGCTGGCCGAGACGCCTGCGAGGAACGCCAGGGTCACGGTGCCGCCCGCGCCTGTGCCATAAGGGTCGAAGATCAGGTTCGAGCCGCCGGAGGTCGCGCTGAGATAGAGCAAACCGTCGGCCACGGCATCGCTGCCGGTATAGCCTACGGAATCAAGAAGGGCGGAGACATCGATCCGGTCGCCATCCGTGCCGGAGAAATCTGCGATCCGGTCGCCTGCATCCGTCACCGCGGTGTAGGAAAACACATCGGCACCGCTGCCGCCCACCAGCGTGTCGCTGCCCGCGCCACCTACCAGCGTATCATTGCCCGCTCCGGCATAGATCGCGTCATTGCCCGCGCCGGTGATGATCAGGTTATCGGCCGTATTGCCGGTTACCGTGTCATTGCCCGAACCCGTGAGCGCATTCTCGATGATGGTGCCGCGCGCGATGGACAGGTTTCCGGTCTTGCCCTCGATATCGGAATAGGTCTCTGCATTGAGGTCGATGCGCTGGTTGGCGCTGCGCGAGGAGAGGTTGATCGTGTCGGTGCCACCATTGTCATAGAGGCAGACCGCCCAGCCATCTTTCAGATCCATCCCCGTCTGGCTGAGCGAGGTGCTGTCGCCATAGACCGTATTGCCGGTATTGACCGTGGTCGAGCTGCCGTAAAGGGTCTGGATGGCCACGATATCGGCCAGCATCGGGGTGGCTACGAAAGCATAGCTGAAGGTGCTGTTGGGGTTTTCGAGCTGGTCGAAATAGGACATCACCGAGATCGCCCAGCTGTCATTGGCAAAGACCGCATCGGTGCCGAAATTGGCCGAGCCGTTATAGCTGCCCGCATGGCCCAGACCCAGCGCGTGGCCGATCTCGTGGATATAGGTCTGAAGGTAGTAATCGCCGTAATTCTGCCAGCTGTTATTGACGTTCACGACCGAGCTGAGGATCGTGTTGCCGCTGGTCGAGGAGGTGGCATAGGCGCCCGAGGCCGAGGTCTGGAAGGTGATGCTGGCCGTGCCTGTGGTTTGCACGAACGTCAGCCCCGTCACCTGTTCCCAGGCCTCGAGCGCCTCGAGCGCGGTCGTCTTGGCCAAGCCGGTGAGCTTGGTCAGGTTGACCGTCAGCTGGCCGCCTGTCGAGACACTGAAGCTGCGTTGCTGTGCGCCCACCGAGGTCCAGAAATCATTGGTCAGCTGTTTGGCGGCCTGATCAAGCGTATAGGTCGGCAGCGAGGCTGAGGTCATGGAGTTGCCGGTGCCGCTCTCGAGATTGGTCAGCCCGTGGCTGTCATATCCGGTTACGGCAGGATTGAGGGATTGGCAAAGGAGACACATCGGCTGGTCCTCACTGGCAGGGTCTGGCGATCTCGGGCGAATGTTCTGGCGGGATCTGGGTTGGAAAGGGTCGGGCTCCAGCAGGGGAGCCGATCATGATGATGCGGGACCAGTGATGGCCCTGTCAGGGATGGACCTCAGAGAGGCAGGTCGAAATTCTGCGTAAGATCCGCTGCGAAATCGCGCAGCAAATCATCGCCGATTTCGCGGTCCATGGCCGAGAGCCCGATCGTAGGGCCGGTTGCCCCATGGCCGGTGGCGTCTTCCCAGCTGAGAAAGCCGCTGATCACAGTGCTGTTGAAAGTGGTCGAGGAGTAACGCACGAGGATCTGGCCGCCGTCGAGCGGCGCGTCCTGCATGGGAACGGAAAGAACCTTCTCGCCTTTGGCAAGCTGGCTCAGGGCCGATCCCAGTGCCTCGCGGAAGACAGTCGGTAGCGCGGGATCGCTATAGAGAAGGATCGCTGCGCGGTCAGCGGAGTCTTGCGGCGCACCGAGAAGACTGAAGGGCAGGGCGGCCAGCAGAGTGGTCGCAGTGGTGCCGATAAGGGTGGACGCAAGACGCATGGGGCAGACTCCGCTCGAAAAGGGGCTGAGTTCTTCAGCTTTAGCGAGACCGTTCTGGCTCTGTAGGTTTATTGGCTTACGGGGCGTCAAAGGAAACTTGGCGGCGCAATTGTGGCTGAAACGGGGCGCATCCCGAAAACTGGAAAAGTTACGGGTGTTATGTTTTCCAGTGGATTGGGACGGAGCTATACGCGCGCCAAAGACCTGGTCAGCTCGGCTGTGCAAGCAGATACGAGCCCGTAGGACCAGAAAACCGGACTGCGGTTCCGGGCTTTCGGCTCTTGATGAAATTCATCATGGAACCAAAACGTTTTGCGGGAGATTATTGGATTTCTGCCCCTGAGCATGGGGCAAAACGCACCGTGTGACCTTGGCCGTCTGGCAGATTTCTTTTTCGGAGGAGAGAGGACTGGCTGTGGGAATGCCGGAACGGGTCAGGGAGCTGATGTGGCCGTGCGAAGGCGATGACAGTTGAAAAACGAGAGCCGGAAGGGGGACGCTGGGGCGCGACAGTTTGCTGATGGGGGAGCGAAGGCGCGGTCAAGCAGAACCTTGTCGCGTTCGAAGTGCTAGCGCCGAGCCTGAGGCTGGTCTGCACTTTCTGGAACCGACATATGTCTAAGCTTGGGACGCCGCGAAGATATCCCGCAAAGCGCAACCCGTCTAAAGGGACGCGGCTTCGGCCGCATTCATGTCAAATGAGCCATGCCACGAGCTCGAGGGGATCCATGGAGGGGGGCTATGGCGCCTGCGCGTGTCTGCCTGCGCCTTCCCTGTAGCCATTTCGCTGCGCCAGTCACTCGATTCTCTTCTCGCCACGGTCCGTGCCGGTCCTGACACCAGACGCCAGTCCCATCAGCTGCTCGGCGGCCAAGCCGATCATCTTGCGCAAGGTTGAGGCGCGGGGCGACCTTATCAGGGCATCCTATGATCACACGGAACTACACCATTGGCTGGGACACGGTCGCCTAGCCTGACGCGCCGCGCAAGCTAACAGGCCCAAGTCAAACGGCGCTGGTCCGATTGGCTGGTATCGGGTGTCACCCTGTCAGCCATTTGAAATGTAAGCCCGTGAGAGATGGCAGGGCATGGGCAATAGGGCGGATGCGGCTCGTTCTGCCCTATTGCCTATGCCCTGCAAGCGCATGGCATGGGGGTGATGCTGCGGAAGACTGAAACGTTTGAAAAGACGATGGTCAAAAAAGCTCGCATCACATGTGGCCAAAGACCCGGAAAGGCGAACCGTGCCAAACTCTGGCGGTCGTGTGAAAGAACCGCTGGGCACCTCACGGCGCGCTAGCTACGGGACGAAAGGCGCTGAAGGGTGAAGCCGTTATCGCCTTTGCCAAGCGCACGCCTTGGTATGCGTATCGAGAAAAGGTCTCAGCAAGGAAACAGCAAGCACGTCTAGCACTTCGGCTTTCGATGTGTCGGATATTGAGCCAACTCTGTTTTCATTGAAATTATGCAAAGAAAACAGAGATAAATGGCGGAGAGACAGGGATTCGAACCCTGGGTAGGCTTTCACCCACAACGGTTTTCGAGACCGCCCCGTTCGACCGCTCCGGCACCTCTCCGCACTGGATCATCTTTCGATCGGGTAGCGGGGATGTACCCAGAAGCCGGAGGGAGCGCAACAGCTTTTTTCAGCTTTTTCCAAATTTTTTTCCGGCGTTCAGAAAATGCCGTTCGTGATCAAGCAAGAGGCTGAAATAGCATCTGAACGAATGAGTTCACTTCTGGATGTCTAAGAAAATACTTATATATTTCCTTACCTTGCGTAATCTTCGGGAACCATTCACGCTCACGTGTTGCGCCGTTTCTTGTGAACGCGACCCCTCTCGCAATTCTGGACAGCAGGTATATGTGAGGCGGGTGAGCTTGAGAGGGACAGCCCTCAGGATAACAATAAAGGAGAGTTACGATGAAAACTCTGGTTCTGGTTTCGACCGCACTTATCGCAGGCGCCGGCGCAGCAATGGCTGGTGGCTATTCGCAACCCGTCGTGGAAGCAGCTCCGGTTGCAGCCCCCGCTCCGGTCGTTGTGCCGGCAGCAAACTGGACCGGCTTCTATGCTGGTGCACAAGTTGGCTACAACAACATGGAAGGCGACTTCTCGGATGACCGTGGCGGTTCGCTCGGCGTTCAAGCTGGCTACAAATACGACCTCGGCAAATATGTCGTTGGTGGCGAAGTCGACTATTCCGCGCTCGACGCGAACACCTATGACAACATGGGCCATATCAAAGCCCTCGCCGGTGTGAAAAATGGCCAGTGGCTGTACTACGGCACCCTGGGTGGCGCCTATTACGACGCAGACGACAATTCCGACTGGGCACCGTCCATCAGCGCAGGCGTCGACTACATGTATAACGACAACTGGGTTGTGGGTGGCGAAGTCTCCTACGCCGATACCGACGATTTCGACGGTACCGATCAAGACTTCAACAACACCACGGTTGCTCTGAAAGCATCCTACAAGTTCTGATTTTTTCCGGAAATCGGACTTGGGAGGCGCGCCATAGGCGCGCCTTTTCTCTTGCGGTGAGGTAATTAGCGGTCGGGAGGCAGAATTCCCAAGCCGCGCAGGTAGATCCCCACGCCGCTTTCCAAGAGATCTTCGGGGCTGTAGGGGCTTGAAGAGCCAGCGGGCGGACGGGCATGCAGCTCGATAACGCCGTGTGACATTGCTGCGATATGGGCCGAGACCATTGCAACCGGTGGGCGGCGCTCGGCAGGGATATGCGCCAAAAGGGCTTCAGTTGCCTGATCCATTACCTGACGCGCCTTCAGCGCCACTTGCCCCACGACATCGGAGGTTTGCGGCGAGAGCCCGCTTTCGAACATTGCCATATAATGGCCGGGGTAGCGCTTGGCGAAAGCCAGATAGGCGCGGCCGACCGCGCTGAAGGCGGTCAGCGCCGATGGTTTGCCGCGATTCCAGGCATGTTCCAGTAGATCCCCGAAAATCAGGAACCCCTGACGGGCGCATTCGGTGATCAAATCCTCGCGTCCGGCGAAATGGCGATAGACGGCGGCAGGCGTCACACCTGCGGTCTTTGCCGCCTCCGAAAGCGTAAAGCCCGTGGGGCCTTTTTCCTCGATCAGGCGTAGGGCCGCCTCCACCAGTGCTCGGCGCAGATCGCCGTGATGATAGCCTTGTTTAGACATTCAGGATGTCGAGCCCGCCGCAAATTGTTGGATCGATCCCGCCTATAGCATCGCGATCCTTGCCGGGATAGCTGATCGCGTTGAGAATCGTCTGGATCGCGGCGATACGCGCGCGTTTCTTGTCGTCGGAGCGGATGATCGTCCAGGGCGCATGCAGATTGTCCGAGCGTGTCAGGGTTTCGGTGATCGCTTGCGAATAAGCCTCCCATTTACGCAGGCCCTCGACATCGATCCAGCTCAGTTTCCACTGTTTCAGCGGGTCTTTCTCGCGGTCGAGGAACCGGCGCAGCTGCTCGGCGCGGTCCACGTTGAGCCAGAGCTTCACAAGGATGATCCCGTCATCGACCAGCATCTTCTCGAATTCGGGAAGCTGGTAGAAGAAATGTTCGCGCTGTGCCTGTGTGCAGAAATCGAAAACCTTCTCGACAACGCCACGGTTATACCAGCTGCGGTCGAAAAGCGCGATCTCGCCCTTGGCGGGAATGCGCTCGACATAGCGCTGGAAATACCATTGCGAGGCCTCGCGGTCATTGGCTTTGGGCAGCGCCACCACATAGGCCGAGCGCGGGTTAAGGTTTTCCTGAACCCGTTTGATCGTGCTGCCTTTTCCGGCGGCATCGCGGCCCTCGAAAAGCACCATCATCCGCTTACCCGAGGCTTTCAGCCCGTAATGCATTTTCACGAGCTCGATCTGCAGCGCCTGCATATGCCTGTCATAGTCCTTGCCCTTCATCGCCACCCGATAGGGGTAGGAGGGGCTGAGCATATCCTTGGGGCCACACCTCCGTATCGCGTCACGGATCTCCTGCGGTGCGCCATTCTCGAGATAATCGGTAATCTGGCCGATAAAGGGCACTGGCTGCGTTCCGGGCTGCGGGATCTCGCTCATGGGCTCTCCTCTGGGTTACCCTACTATGCAAAAGCGGCGCAGACGGAGCAAGAGGCCGCAAAGAAGATCATGAAAACTCGAGGTTTTCCTGACCCACGTAGCAGCGGGTCAGTTTTCGAGCCGCTTGATGGCCTCTAGCACATCAGGCACGCGGGTCTGCTCGATCATATGGCCCGCACCTTTAAGCACAGTCAGACGCGCATGCGGCAGGGCGCGGGCCGTAGGGCGCGAATGGATCTCTAGCCCCACGGTGGTGTCCTGATCGCCATGCAACAGCTCGACCGGCACGCTCACCTTGCCATAATCGGGGACCATCTGAGCAATCTCGGCCTTCAGATGCGCCCGCTGGCGTGCATTGGCCCGCATCGTGACGCGGCGCAGGGTCATATCGGGGCCGAAATGCGCGATATAGCCTTCGGACATCGCTTCGGGCTCGAAGACCTCTTCGACTGCGGATGTCACAGCGCTCTCGGGGGCCCAGGCGGTGATCAGCGGCACGGCAAGCGTCTGGCCCAATGGGGGCGCTGTCAGCTTGTAAAGCCATGGCAGATCGCCCTCCCATGTCTGGGACGCCGCTGACAGAAGCACCAGAGAGCTGAGGCTGTCGGGCGCTTGCGTGGCCCATGCCAGCGCCACGGCCCCGCCATAGGAATGGCCCAGAACCATCGGGGTCTTTGCGCCCAGTTGGTCCACTGCCTGTCGCAGCACGGCGGCTTGCTGGAAAATGCTGTCATCTTCCATCGGCTGCGAATAACCGAAACCGGGGCGGTCGACGATGAAGAGACGGTGGTCCTCGACAAGCGCGGGAGCCAGCCGGAAGGTCATGTCGCGCAGGCTGCCCGATGCGCCGTGGATCAGCACGATCTGGGGCGCATCTTCCGGACCTTCGACCTTCACATGCACGATCTGGCCGGCATGCGGGCCATCCGCCAGCGTCACCATCGTGCCGGTAGGCGGATAGCGGGCCTCTGCGCGCGCCTCGCGATGTTCAGCCCTCAGCACGGTGCAGCCCGACACCACCCCCGCGCAAAGCGCCAGTAAAAGCGGATATTTAAGCGCCGATATCGCGAAGGTCATAAGGGGTATCCTGATAAATCTGGTTGATCCAGTTGCCGTAAAGAAGATGGGCATGGCTGCGCCAACGGTTTTTAGGCATCCGGCTGGGGTCGTTCTCAGGATAATAATTCACGGGAAGGGCAACCGGTTTCCCCGATGCCAGATCACGATCATATTCTTCTTTCAGCGTTGTGCTGTCATATTCGAAGTGGTTGAACACATAGAGTGCGCGCGAAGCGCTGTCCTCGACAAGACAAGGGCCGGTTTCATGGCTGTCGAGCAGCATCTTGAGCCCCGCGGCCTCCATCTCCGATCGGCGCATCTCGGTCCAGCGCGAGACGGGCACCAGACAGTCATCGGAAAATCCGCGCAGGAATACCGAGGTCGGGTCACAATTGTCGTGGCGGTAGAGTCCGAACTGTTTCTTGGGCAGGATATGTTTGGGAACACCGTTGTTGTGATAGGCCATCGCCATGCCGCCCCAGCAGACGCCGAAGGTGGAAAACACATGGGTCCGCGCCCAGTCGAAGACGCGGCGGAGCTCGTCCCAATAGGTGACCTCCTCGAAGGGCAGATGTTCTATCGGGGCACCGGTGATCAACAGCCCGTCAAAGCGCTCGTCCGCGGCCTCGACCTCGGCGAAGGGGCGGTAGAAGGCCTCCATATGTTCGGCCGCCGTATTCTTGGTCTGGTGCTCGCTCATGCGGATCAGCTGGAAATCGATCTGCAGGGGCGTCGCACCGATCAGACGCGCGAACTGGTTCTCGGTCTGGATCTTCTTGGGCATCAGGTTCAGGAGCCCGATCCGCAGGGGCCGGATGTCCTGCGTCGCCGCACGCCCCGGGCTCATCACCATGACGCCTTCCTTCGACAGGATGTCAAAGGCGGGAAGCGTTTCGGGGAGGGTGATGGGCATTGGTCTAATCCTGAAAAGGGGTATTGGCGGGATTTAGCAGATAGGTGCTAACAGGTTATTTGGGAAGGGCGGAGGCGATCAGCTGCGTGAAGTCCTGTTCATCGCGCACGGTTGCCACCTGTTCGGCCTTCAGCGTGATGCCCCAGTTCCGCGCCATCGCGTCGTAGCGCGGCTGGCGGTGTTCGAGCGCCTGACGGTAGGTCCAGCGGACAAAATCATCAGGGTTCACCTCGTCTTCCTTGAGGCCGCGCTCCACACGGTATTCCACCCATTTCCGTTCGAGGAACTGGGGTTGATAATACATGGGCTTGGGGGCACGATCAAAGCGGCGCACCAGCTCGTCGGTATGGGCGTCAGAGCCCTCGATCCAGACCATCAGATTGTGGGTGGACAGCTCCGACAGGATCGGGTCCTTTGGATCCTCGGGGTTGACCACCTCGCAGATCGAACCACCGGAATCACAGATGAAATTCGGGATGTTATAGATGCTGCGGGCGCGACGAATGAAATGGGTCGTGTCCAGCAGGGCCGCCGTCTCGGCGCGCATATGCTGGTTCTGGCGCAGCATGTATTCCTCGAAGGGCAGACCACCCTTTTGCGGCGATCCGGGTTTGCCCAGATAGGTCGAGAGAGGCGCCAGATTGTCGAATGTGATGTTGGAGGCGATATAGACCGCATCCTGCAACAGCAGTTCACGCAAGAACGGGACCTTCATCGCCTCGCTTTTGAAGTTGTCGGCGATATACTCGCCCATATAGCGGGTGCCGATCCGGTAATCGACGGAGTAATGGAACCAGCCGCCCGCCGCGCGGAGCATCGACGAAAGATAGGTCTTGCCCAGACCCGACATGGCAAACAGCAGAACCTGCTTGTTTTTTGCCGAAAGCCACTCGGCCTGTGTTTTGTAGATCGGTGATCTGTAACTCATCGGCATGCCCACCCCGTCTGCATTTGGTTGCAGCTTTATCGGGTTATGGGGCGGAGGTCACGGGTGTTTTGCGCTCAGAAACGGTAGCTGATCCGCATCCCCGCACCCCAGCCGGAATTGTCATCGAACCCGGCGATGCGTGTGTCGGCGCCGCCAATCTCGACATAGCGCAGTGCAAAGCTGCTCGACACGGCCTCATGGGTCCAGGTCGCGGCAAGCGTGAGGCTTCGATAGCCATCGGTCGGACCGAGATTGCCCACGATATTACCGCTCGAGGGTTCATAGGTCGCGATCACCGCGCCCGACCAGCTTTCGGTGAAACGATGCCCGAGACCGAGCGAATAGGTCACCGTATCCTCGATCGGATCAACGAGATTGCTACCGTCGCTGCTGAAGGCGGTGGCGCGGTAGAGGCCGGGAGCCACCGAGAACGCACTCCAGTCGGTCCAGCGGATGGTGCCGAAGAGAAGCGTGTCGGGGGCGATACCGGTTTGCGCTTCCAGGAGCACCGATTGCGGGATCTCGCTCGTCCAGCTCGTGGTGGCGGTCTGGCTGCCATAGGGCGTGCTATAGGTTTCCCGCCCGTCGAAGTCATGCGTGATCGAGGAGAGATAGGTGAGCGCCACGCGCGCGCCGATCTCGGGCTTTTCCCAAGCCACCCCAAGGATATACCCCATATCCGTCTCGCGCGAGGCGTCCACATCATAGCCGAGGGTGACGCCCGGCAGGCTGGGCGGGGCAAGGTTCAGACTGGCGATCCCTGTCATCTGTTCCACGCGAATACCTGCGAGGGTGGAGATGGCAGGGGTCAGGCGGTAACGCAGAACGCCGGTCAGGGCGCTGCTATCCAGAGTTGCGGTGGAGCCCTCGAGAATATAGCCGGAGCCGGTCCGCGGATAGGAGACATCGGCCCCGTAGGGATGATCGAAGCTGATCATCAGATCCGTTCTGTCCCCCAGAGGCAGCTTGGCGCCCAATGTCCAGAGACCGAAATCCGTCGTCATATCTCCCGATCCTGTGCCCGCCAGCGGCCCGAAGGCCGGAGAAAGCCGCCCCGAGACATCAGGCCGGAAGCCGCCCAGCTCGAATTGCACGACACGCCCCTGTTCGAAGAGGAGGCCAGTCGAAAAGGCAGTGCGCTCGATGCCGCCCGCAAATACCGGCGCGGTCGAAAGAGCGCAGAGGGCACAAGTCGTCATCAGCGTGAGCGGTGCAAGCATGGCAAAGGTCCATCAAGGGAAATATCAAAGAAATCGGACGTGTGAGGCTACGTCTGGCGCAACTCGCCCCCTAGGTGTGTTTGCGCTATAAGTCACCAGAAATTATGAAAGATCGTGAATCCGATCAACCATATGGCAGAAAGCGCACAGGCGATGATAGCTGCGGCCCAGACCGTATATCGCGGGGCCGGTATCTCCGGCAGGTTCATTTTGCTCGACATTTCCGGTCCCTTTTTTCGAGAGTTCGGATGGCATTAAGCACGCGTTAGGTGAATTTGTGCTTAACAGAGACTATGAACAGGATATCGGTTACAGAATCGCGCTTGGATGCCGAAGGGTGGAATGCCGCTCTGCAGGCATTCAATGCTGCATATCCACCTGCCTATCAGCAATTCGGTGCCTATGGCGAGATTGCGCGGGCGGGGGGGCGGCGAGTGGCCCGTTTGGTGCTCTCGCTGAAGGAAGAGCGCATCGCGCTGGCGCAGGTGATCGGACGGCGCGGTCTGTGGTGGCTCGGGCGTGGGCCTGTCTTTGCCAAGGGGGTTTCCGAGGCGGATCGGGCACGGGCTTTGCGGGCACTCGCACGGCGTTTTGCGCCGGGTCTGTTTATCGCAACGCCCGAGGCACCGGTTGCTGGGCGTGGCCTGATCCCCATCGTCACCGCGCGCCATCAGGCGCTCTGGGCCTTGGGCCCGGATGTGGCCAATCTGCGGTCTTCTCTGGACGGAAAATGGCGCAACCGCTTGGCTTCGGCCGAACGAAAGGGGATGCGGATCACGCTGGAGGAAGATCCGGCTTGGCTTCTGGATGCCGAGCATCAACAAAGAAAAAAACGTGGTTACAAGGCCTTGCCGCGTGACTTTACCACCGCATGGGAGATGGCGATGCCCGGATCGGTGCTCTCTCTTGGGGTGCAATCCGATGCGGGAGAGCGGCTGGCAGGGGTTGTCATGATGTGCCACGGGCGCTCAGCGACCTATCAACTGGGCTGGTCCGGTGAGGAAGGGCGCAAGACGGGGGCGCATAACTTCCTGCTCTGGCAGGTCTCGATCGCGCTTAGGGCGCAGGGTATCCGTTATATCGATCTGGGCGATATCAATTCCGAAGAGGGCGCCGGGCTGATGCGTTTCAAGCTTGGCACAGGCGCGAGTGTGCATCGCCTCGGGGCAACCATGCTGGTGCTGCCGATCTAGGCACCTCCGCCTGAGCGTCTTCGGGCAAAGAAAAATCCGGAGCATTCCCATGCTCCGGATCGGGGTTCTGTCACCAAAGGCCCGCAATCAGCCGATGCGGTAATTCGGGCTTTCACGGGTGATCTGCACGTCGTGCACATGGCTTTCCTTCAGGCCCGCGCCGGTGATACGGACAAATTCGCAGCCCTTGCGCATATCCTGGATCGTGGCCGAACCGGTATAGCCCATAGCCGCGCGCAGACCGCCCACCATCTGGTGGATCACGGCACCGGCTGCCCCTTTATAGGGAACCTGACCCTCGATCCCTTCAGGCACGAGCTTGTCGGAGGCGGCATCCTTCTGGAAGTAACGGTCGGCCGAGCCGCGTGCCATCGCACCCAGTGACCCCATCCCACGATAGGACTTGTAGGAGCGGCCCTGATAGAGGATGACCTCGCCCGGAGATTCATCGGTCCCGGCAATCGCCGAGCCGACCATGGCACAGCTGGCACCTGCCGCGATGGCTTTGGCGAAATCGCCCGACATCTTGATGCCGCCATCGGCGATGATCGGGGTATCACCTGCGCCGGCCACACAATCCATGATCGCGGTCAACTGCGGAACACCAACACCCGCCACAATACGGGTGGTGCAGATAGAGCCCGGACCGATGCCGACCTTCACAGCATCCGCGCCCGCATCGATCAGCGCCTTGGTAGCGGCCGCCGTTGCCACATTGCCTGCAACAACCTGCACATCCGAACGGTAGGCCTTGATCGCCTCGACAGCCTTGGCAACACCCGCAGAGTGGCCATGCGCGGTATCGATCACGATCAGATCGCACCCCGCATCCACAAGCGCGGTCGAACGTTCATAGCCTGCATCGCCGACGGTCGAGGCCGCAGCCACGCGCAGGCGACCTTTCTCGTCCTTGCAGGCGAGCGGGTTCAGAACAGCCTTCTCGCTATCCTTCAGCGTGAGAAGACCCGTCAGATGGCCATTGGCATCGGTCACCAGAAGCTTCTCGATCCGGCGCTCTTTCATCAGCTTGCGGGCCTCGTCGCGGTCGGCGGGCTCTTGCAGGATGGCGAGATTATCGCGGGTCATCATCGCCGAGACGGGCGTTTTGGCATCCGAGGCAAAACGCATGTCGCGATTGGTCACGATGCCGACCACGCGGTTGTTCTCGTCCACCACGGGGAAGCCCGAGACATTGTAGCGGGTCACCAGATCCTGTGCATCGGCCAGCGTCTGGTCAGCACGCAGGGTGATCGGGTTGTAGACGATGCCGGATTCGAACCGCTTCACACGGCTGACTTCCTCGGCTTGCTGGTCCACCGACAGGTTGCGGTGGATCACGCCCATTCCGCCAGCCTGAGCCATGGCGATCGCCATGCGGCTTTCGGTCACGGTATCCATGGCTGAGGAAAGAAGAGGGATATTCAGGCGGATCGATTTGGTAACGAAGGTCGAAACATCGGCCGTCGAGGGCAGCACACTGGATGCTGCTGGAACTAGAAGGACATCGTCGAAGGTAAGCGCCTCGCGAATCTGCATGACCGGGTCTCCGTGGCAGGGTTCGTTTGACGCTTCCTCCTTTCACCACTTCACAGGAAAAGCAACCCCATGAACGTAATGATTCGTGCATAGGGGCTGTGCATCCCGAGAAAAGGGCAATGGGTCGGGGTGTGGGGCTCACGCAACGTCGGGAGTTTGATTGCCACAAGGCACTGGCTAAATCGTGAACAACACTGGCAAAGTCACCGATCTTTGCGTAGCGATAGGAAAAAGGAAGAGGTTCCCATGACCCCGGCAGCCCGGGTCGCAGCAGCGATCGAGATTTTGGATTTGGTTCTGTCGGGCGATCCGGCGGAGCGGTGCCTGACGACATGGGCACGCAATAACCGCTTTGCAGGCTCGAAAGACCGTGCAGCGATCCGCGACCATGTGTTCGATGCGCTGCGTTGCCGCGAGAGTTTTGCCCGTCTGGGCGGGAGCGCGGGCGGACGGGGTCTGATGATCGGGGCCTGCCGCGCCGAGGGGCGGGATCTGGCCGAGGTGTTTTCCGGCATCGGGCATGCGCCTACGCCGCTCTCGCCCGAGGAAGAACAGGCGCTGCTGGGGCCGGTTCCCGAGGGGGTGGAGCTGCTTGACTGGCCCGAATGGCTGGTTCCCCGGCTCAAGGACGATCTGGGCGCGGATTTCGGGCCGGTCAGTCTGGCGCAGCGCGAACGCGCGCCAGTGTTCTTACGGGTCAATCTGGCGAAATGCACGCGCGAGGATGCACAAGCCCAGCTGCGCTGCGATGATATCGATGCCGAGCCGCATCCGGCGGCGCTGAGTGCGCTGAAGGTGACGCGGGGCGCGCGCAAGCTGCGCAATGCCCGTGCCTATCAGGAAGGTTCGGTCGAGCTGCAAGATCTTGCCTCGCAGATCGCCATAGAGGCGCTGCCGCTCGAGGGCGTCTCGCGCGTGCTCGATTACTGCGCGGGCGGTGGCGGCAAGGCGCTGGCGCTTGCGGCGCATGCACCGCATCTGAAGATCGACGCGCATGATATCGATGCAGGACGGATGAAGGATCTGCCGGTCCGTGCCGGGCGCGCGGGCGCGCGGATCAATGTGCTCCTGCCCGAGACCGTGGCGGGAGAGTGGGATATGGTGCTGATCGACGCGCCCTGTTCGGGATCGGGCACCTGGCGGCGGACACCCGATGCGAAATGGGCACTGACGCCCGCCCGCCTCGATGAGCTGGTGCGTCTTCAGGACCGGATCCTGCGCGAGGCTCAGGCCTATGTCGGGCCGGGCGGATATCTCGTCTACATGACCTGTTCGCTGCTTAAATGCGAGAATGACCAGCAGGCTCAGAAAGTTTCGGTTAACCCTGAATGGGAATGGATTGACCATCGCCAGCTGACCACTCAGGATGGCTCGGACGGGTTTTTCTATTCGATATTCAAGCGTGTGGCCGAATGATTTGTGGTCGCTGGCCTCGTATATATCCGCCGCAGGAGACACAATTAGAGGTTGTGCTTTGATGCCTGTTAATTTGCCCTTAACTGATTTGATGCTTCATGCCTGAGAACAAAGACAAAAACGAGGTTCATAAGGTGGCGCATCCCGATCAGCCCGTGGAGAACATTGGCAGAAATGCCGGTGTTGCGAGCTCTGGTGCCGTTTATCTGCTGATGGCGGCGCTGGGGGCGATCGTGGCGGGGCTGGTGGTGCAGGACCGGATCGTGATGATTGCGCTGTTTGCGGTGGCGACAACTTTTGTGGCGATCTCGGTCGGAATGAAGCTGACCCAGGTCTGGGCGCGCAGGCAGCGGCGACAGATGCATCTGCAGATCGCGAATTTCGTGGCGCAGGATGCCTCGCCCTCCTTCACGACCGATGCGGAAGGAGAGATCGGCTATCAGAACCGCGCGGCGCTGGAACGGTTCGGCTCGCGCGGGCAGCAAAGCCTGACCCATGCATTGGGCGAGTTGTTTGCCAATCCCGGATCGGTGCTGAACCGGTTGCAGGCAAAGGCTACGGCTCTGGGCGCTGCGCGCGAGGATCTGGTAACCCGTCGCGGCCATGTGCGGTTGTCGGTGCATCAGATCGGCGATGGTGATTTCCTCTGGCGGCTGGAAGATATGGCCGAGCGCCCCTCTGGCGGGCGCGGGGCCGAGACCATTAGCCTGCCGATGCTGACCGCGTCTAAAAACGGCACGATCCTGTTTATGAATGAGGCACTGCGCCGCCTGACGGGCGAACGGTATCGCACGCTCGACCGTATTTTCAATGACCTGCCTCTGCGTTCGGGCGAAGAGCACGAGATCGGAACGCCGAACGGCCCGATCCGCTGCCTTGTGTCCGAGATCGAGGCTCGCGCGGGTCGGCGCGAGATCTATCTGCTCCCGGTGTCGGAAAACCGGCCGATTCCGCATGATCCGGCCTCGTTCGAGGCGCTTCCCGTGGCGCTTTTGCGTGTGGACGGGCAGGGGCGCATCATTGCTTCCAACCGCGCCAGCCGGGCGCTCCTGGGGCTTTTGCCGCCCAATCCGACGATGGTCGATATGTTCGAGGGATTGGGGCGGCCGGTGAATGACTGGGTCGTCGATGCGCTGGCAGGACGTGCCGAACATCGCCCTGAAGTGCTCCGGACCCGTCACGGCGATAAGGAGACCTATCTTCAGATCACGCTCAGCCGTGTGGTCGAGGAGGGGCGTCCCGGATTGGTTGCGGTTCTTTCGGATGCGACGCAGCTGAAAACGCTGGAGGCGCAATTCGTCCAGAGCCAGAAGATGCAGGCTATCGGCCAGCTGGCTGGCGGTGTTGCGCATGATTTCAACAACCTGCTGACGGCGATTTCGGGCCATTGCGATCTGCTGATGCTGCGCCACGATAAGGGCGATCCCGATTTTGCCGATCTCGACCAGATCTCGCAGAATGCCAACCGTGCGGCGTCGCTGGTCGGACAGCTGCTGGCCTTCTCGCGCAAGCAGACCTTGAAACCGCAGGTGCTGGATCTGCGCGATACGCTTTCCGATCTGACCCATCTGCTAAATCGCCTCGTTGGGGAGAAGGTCTTGCTGTCGCTCCAGCACCCCCTCGATCTGCGCCAGATCAGGGCCGATAAACGCCAGCTTGAACAGGTTCTTATGAACCTCGTGGTGAATTCGCGCGATGCCATGCCGGAAGGCGGAGAGATCCGGATCGAGACGGAGAACCTCTATCTCAAGGAAGATTTCAAACGCGATCGAGTCTCGGTACCCAAAGGCGATTACGTCTCCGTCAAGGTGATCGACGAGGGTATGGGGATTGCGCCCGACAAGCTGATCAAGATTTTCGAACCCTTCTACACGACCAAGCGCACGGGCGAGGGCACCGGCTTGGGGCTTTCGACGGCCTACGGGATCATCAAGCAGACTGGGGGCTATATCTTCTGCGACTCGGTGCTCGGCTCGGGCACCTGTTTCACGATCCTGCTTCCCGCGCATGATAAGACACAGGCCGATGAGGAGGATGTTGCCAAGCCGATCGTCACGCAGGAACTGGCGCAGAATGACCGCACGGCCACTGTATTGTTGGTCGAGGACGAGGCCCCGGTGCGGGCCTTTGCGTCGCGCGCACTCAAATTGCGCGGCTATACCGTTTTCGAAGCCGAGAATGCCGAAGAAGCGCTGGAAATCCTCGAGGACGAGGGGCTGACAGTGGATATTTTCGTGACCGATGTCATCATGCCGGGAATGGATGGGCCGACATGGGTGGTCGAGGCGCTCAAGAAGCGTCCCGGTACGGCGGTTGTCTTCATGTCGGGCTATGCCGAGGATGTTTTCCTCGATGGCAAACCGCCGATCAAGGGCTCGGCCTTCCTGCCCAAGCCTTTCTCGCTCAGCGAACTCACGGCGACGGTGCAGAATCAGCTTGGCTGAGGCTGAGCCATTTCCTCATAGAGGTGGAAATCATCTGCCATGAATGCAACCAAGCGCGCCTCGACGGGCGCGCTCAGATCCGTGTTGACCATAGGCGGCACATTGATCCGTGGCAGCGATATCTCGAACATCAACCGGTCTTCGAGAAAATGTACGAAATCCTGAATGTTTTCGTAGCGGTAGAGTCGATCCACAAGCAGTTTGCCTTGACCGTCGGTCAGATAATGGGCCTGAGTTTTGAGTTGCGCATAAGCCGGAAGAGAACCTGTCATGAAATCCAGGGTAAAGGTCTCGAAGCTTTTCCCCTGAAGGGGGTTCTCGGGTAGATCGAAGCTATCCCGCAGCAGGAAACGATACCATGAGCGCAACCACTCCACGGGATGCCGGATCAGGGCGACGGTTGTGAAAGGGGTGTCGGAATTCTCTGTCAGATAGGGCTTGAGATGGTTGTGGAAATCGAGCGCCGTCATATGCTTGAGAGGAACCGGACGCTGCATCGAAACAGAGGCGAGGGGTTCCAGCGCGGTTTCGATCGCTGTCGATCCGGCCTTTGGTGTCGCAAGAAAAACCAGCTTTTGGTCCCAGAATATGAGCATTGTCCGCCTAAAATTTTATCGATCCTGTGCATCTGCCGCGATGCAATTAGCATATAAACTATTGATTAACCAAACGGGCGCAAGGTTTATGAAGCCGATGGCTTGAATTGTTCTTGTTTTGGTCCCAAATTCGGCTTAACGAACATTACTAGAACATTCACCATGTCCGGGCAATTGTGATCCGGCGTGCACTGTGAAATAAGGAGATGATCCTAATGGTAACGGCGGGCCTTTTCGATATGGCGGACAAGATGAAAGCAGATAAGCAGAAAGCACTGGAATCGGCGCTTTCGCAGATTGAGCGACAATTTGGCAAAGGCTCGATCATGAAGCTTGGCGAAGGCGCCAAGATCGATATTGAATCGACCTCGACAGGCTCTCTGGGGCTGGATATCGCACTGGGTATCGGTGGGTTGCCGAAGGGCCGGATCGTCGAGATCTACGGGCCCGAAAGCTCGGGCAAGACCACGCTAACGCTTCACACGGTCGCGGAAGAACAGAAGAAGGGCGGGGTCTGTGCCTTCGTCGACGCCGAACATGCGCTGGATCCGTCCTATGCACGCAAGCTGGGCGTTAATCTTGATGAACTACTGATCTCGCAGCCCGATACCGGCGAGCAGGCGCTTGAAATCGTCGATACGCTCGTGCGCTCGGGCGCAGTGAGCCTTGTTGTGGTCGATTCTGTCGCGGCACTGACGCCGAAAGCCGAGATCGAGGGCGACATGGGCGATGCGACGGTCGGTGCGCAGGCACGCCTGATGAGCCAGGCCATGCGCAAGCTGACCGCATCGATCGGCCGTTCCAACTGCATGGTCATCTTCATCAACCAGATCCGTATGAAGATCGGCGTCATGTTCGGTAACCCCGAAACCACATCGGGTGGTAACGCGTTGAAATTTTACGCCTCCGTGCGTCTGGATATCCGCCGTACCGGCGCGGTGAAGGACCGTGACGAGGTGGTGGGGAACGCGACCCGCGTGAAGGTGGTCAAGAACAAGGTGGCGCCGCCCTTCAAACAGGTCGAATTCGACATCATGTATGGCGAAGGCATCTCCAAGGTTGGCGAGTTGATCGACCTTGGCGTAAAGGCCGGTGTCGTCGAGAAATCGGGCGCGTGGTATTCCTACGGAGATGAGCGGATCGGGCAGGGGCGCGAGAACGCCAAGCAGTTCATGCGTGATCATCCCGATGTTGCGGATGCGATCGAAGCGAAGATCCGTTCGAGCCATGGTTTGAACCTCGATTCCGACGATAAGGATGATGCGCTGACAGAAGAGGAATAAGCCTCTTTTGTAAGCGTAGTAAGAAAACCGGACCGTCATGGCCCGGTTTTTTATTGCTTGGCAGATTAAGCTGACTAAAGTCAGATATAATGTAAAACATAGGTCAGGTATTATGCGGGATGTCGAAAGAGGCGTGGATCGCCTGCGGCGCTTCAACAGGGTGGTGACGCTGGAACTCGGAGCGCTGGATGCGAGCTTTCTGGGGCGCGGGCGGCCGCTTCTGGAGGCGCGGGTGCTGCATTCGGTAGGATCGGGAGTTTCCGATGTCGGTGAACTGCGTGAGCGGTTGAATCTCGATTCCGGCCTGATGAGCCGGCTTTTGCGCAAGCTCGAGGCCGAGGAGCTGATCGTTCTCTCGCCCGATCCGAAAGACGGCCGCCGCAAGCGCATTTTGCGCACGCGTAAAGGGGAGCGGGAATTCGAGGCTTATGAGGCCCTATCCGATCAGGCGGCGCAGGCCGTGCTTGCGCGGGTGAAAGATCGCGACGCGTTCCTGAAGGCTGTGGATCTTGTCGCCTCGGTGATCGGAAGCGAGCGGATCGAAATTATCGAGGTCGATCCCGATGATGCCCGCGCGATCGCCTGTGTGAACGCCTATGTGGCCGAGCTGTCACGTCGTTTTGGCGAGGACTTCGACCGCGCGCGCTCCGGCGAGCCCGAGGCCTATGCTATGCGCCCGCCGCGTGGGACCTTCCTTCTGGCCCTTTCCGAAGGGGTGGCAATGGGATGTGTCGCGCTCAAGGATATGGGGGAACGTGCTGAAATCAAACGGCTCTGGGTCGATCCCTCGGCGCGTGGGATGCGGCTCGCTCAGCGTTTGATGCGCGAGGCCGAGACACGCGCCTATGCTTTGGGGCATCGGGAACTGGTGCTCGATACTTCGGCAAAACTTCCCGAGGCACGGGCTTTCTATCTTAAAACCGGCTGGTCCGAGATCGAGCGCTATAACGATAACCCCTATGCCGATTATTTCTTCCGCAAGGAATTATAGACCACAACAGCCCGATCTCGCCGCGCTTTGCTGGACAGCCAGCCCGCGCGGCGCTAAACGGGTGAAAATCCCCAAAAAGGGCGCATGATATGGTCTCTCTGAACGAAATCCGGTCCACCTACCTCAACTTCTTCGAGCGGAACGGGCACCGGATCGTGCCCAGCTCGCCGCTGGTGCCGCGCAACGACCCCACCCTGATGTTCACGAACTCCGGCATGGTGCAGTTCAAGAACTGCTTCACCGGTGTCGAGAAACGGGATTATACCCGCGCGACCACCGCGCAGAAATGCGTGCGCGCAGGCGGCAAGCATAACGATCTCGACAATGTGGGCTATACCGCGCGTCACCACACGTTCTTTGAAATGATGGGGAATTTTTCCTTCGGTGACTATTTCAAGGAAGGTGCGATCAATTACGCATGGGAGCTTCTGACGAAGGATTTCGATATCCCGAAGGACAAGCTTCTGGTCACGGTTTACCACACCGATGACGAGGCCGCCGAGATCTGGAAAAAGGTCACCGGTTTCGAGGATCACCGCATCATCCGCATCCCCACCAAGGATAACTTCTGGCAGATGGGGCCGACCGGCCCTTGCGGCCCCTGCACCGAGATCTTCTTCGACCACGGCGAGCATATTGCAGGTGGTCCTCCGGGCAGCCCCGACGAGGATGGCGACCGTTTCATCGAGATCTGGAACAACGTCTTCATGCAGAACGAGCAGTTCGAAGACGGTTCGATGGTCGAGTTGGACATGCAGTCGATCGATACCGGCATGGGTCTGGAACGGATCGGCGCGCTCCTGCAGGGCAAGCACGACAATTATGACACCGATCTGATGCGCCATCTGATCGAGGCCTCGGCCCATGCCACCTCGACCGATGCCGATGGTCCGGGCAATGTCCATCACCGCGTGATCGCCGATCACCTGCGCTCGACCTCGTTCCTGATCGCCGATGGCGTGATGCCTTCGAATGACGGGCGCGGCTATGTGCTGCGCCGCATCCTGCGCCGCGCCGCGCGTCATGCGCATATGCTGGGGGCCAAGGATCCGGTGATGTTCAAGCTGGTGCCGGCGTTGGTGCGCGAGATGGGCGCGGCCTATCCCGAGCTGGGTCAGGCGCAGGCGCTGATCGAGGAGACGCTGAAGCTGGAAGAGACCCGCTTCAAGGTCACGCTCGACCGTGGTCTGAAGCTGCTCGATGACGAACTGGCGAACCTGCCCGAGGGCGCGGCCCTTCCGGGCGAGGCGGCGTTCAAGCTCTATGATACCTATGGCTTCCCGCTGGATCTGACGCAGGACGCGCTGCGCGAGAAGAAACTGACCGTCGATACCGACGGGTTCGATGCGGCGATGGCCGAGCAGAAGGCCAAGGCGCGTGCCGCATGGTCCGGCTCGGGTGAGGCGGCAGATGGCAAGATCTGGTTCGAGCTGGCCGATAAGCTGGGCGTGACCGAATTCTTGGGCTACGATTCAGAAGTGGCCGAAGGCCAGATCACCGCGCTTGTCGCGGAAGGGGCGGAGATTGCCGATAGCACCGGCACCTGCATGATCGTGGTCAACCAGACGCCGTTCTACGGCGAGTCCGGTGGTCAGGTTGGCGATACCGGCCTGATCGAGACCGAAACAGGCAAGGCGCGCATTACCGACACCAAGAAGGTGGCGGGCGTGTTCATCCACATCGCCGAGGTGACCGAGGGAAAGATTGCCCGCGGTCAGGGCGCACGTCTGGTTGTGGACCATGCGCGCCGCTCGGCGATCCGTGCGAACCACTCGGCCACGCACCTCTTGCACGAGGCGCTGCGCCGTGCGTTGGGCGATCATGTGGCCCAAAAGGGCTCGCTCAATGCCGAGGACCGTCTGCGGTTCGATTTCAGCCATGCCAAGGCGCTTTCGCCTGAGGAAATGGCCCGCGTCGAGGCCGAGGTGAACGAGTTCATCCGCCAGAACACTGCCGTTGATACTCGCATCATGACCCCCGATGACGCCCGCGGCCTTGGCGCTCAGGCGCTCTTTGGCGAGAAATATGGCGATGAGGTCCGCGTGGTCTCGATGGGCAAGCTGGCTGGCTCGGGCAAGGGCACGGCGGGTGATGTCTATTCGCTGGAGCTTTGCGGCGGCACCCATGTGACCCGCACCGGTGATATCGGGGCCTTCGTGGCGCTTGGCGATAGCGCCTCCTCCGCGGGTGTGCGCCGCTTCGAGGCGCTGACCGGTCAGGCCGCGATCGACTATCTCAAGGCGCAGGAAGCGCATCTGGTCGAGGCAGCTCATGTTCTCAAGGCGGCGCCTGTTGACCTGGCAGAGCGTGTGAAAGCGCTTTCGGACGAGCGTAAGGCACTGGCCAATGAAGTGGCACAGCTGCGCCGGGAACTGGCTATGTCGGGTGGGTCCACCGGCGGTAACGAGGCCGAAGAGATCAACGGCATCAAGGTTGTGGCGCAGTTCCTGACTGGTGTCACCGGCAAGGATCTGCCGCCGCTGGTGGATGAATACAAGACCAAGCTCGGTTCGGGCGCGGTGCTTCTGGTGGCCGATGCCGGTGGCAAGGCAGCTGTGGCCGCAGGTGTGACCGAGGATCTGACCGCGCGTCTGTCGGCTGTGGATATGGTCCGTGCGGCGGCCGGTGCGCTGGGTGGCAAGGGCGGCGGTGGTCGTCCCGATATGGCGCAGGCAGGCGGTGCCGATCCGTCGAAATCGGATGAGGCCATTGCCGCGGTCAAAGCGCTGATCGAAAGCAAATAACCAAACGGGGCTGCGGGGAAATCCGCGGCCCTTTTTTCTGACAGGAGAGAACCGATGCCGGGTGCTTATTGGATTGCCCATGTGACCGTGACCGACCCCGAGGCCTATGGCAAATATGCCGAGCTGGCAGGCCCTGCAATTGCCGAGAGTGGCGGTAAGTTTCTGGCGCGTGGGGCGCGTTTCGTGCAACTCGAGGGCAAGGAGCGCCCGCGCAATGTAGTGGCCTGGTTCCCGAGCCTCGAGGCCGCCGTGGATTGCTATAACGGTCCGTCCTATCAGGCCGCGCTCACCCATGCCAAAGGCGCAGCCGAGCGCGAACTGCTCGTCGTCGAGGCGATGGACTGACCCTCAGATCTTGCGCGAGGCGCCTTCAGGGGCGCGTCGCGACGCGGGCCTCACTGTCGCCCGTGGTAGTGCGCAGGCTTTTGCGGAGTTTTCTGAGTTTCCAGTGATCGGTCTGCCGCAATGCCAGATCGGTCCCGCGCATCGCCAGCGCGTCATGCCCGCGCGCGTGGGCATTCGTCAGCATCAACGTCGTGTAATACACATATTGATGGCGCACGCGGAGCGCCCGGGCCAGCCATCTGTCGCTCAGATCGCCCGTCAGCGCGTGGAGCGACACCTCTTTGAGGAGACGGAGTTTCAGCAGAACGAACGGGAGCTTATGGCCGAAATGGCGTAGCTGGTGAAACCGGACCTGCGGGGCGGTAAGCCGTTCGGCATGGGCTTTATCCTGGGCGATGAACGGGTCGTAGAAGATCTCCGCCGAGGCGAGATCTCTCGTACTATAGGCGGCATCACCATAGGGAAGGGACCAATCGCCTTTCAGGGCCGCAGCGGCGTACCGGTCCTCGAAAGGCACGCGGGAGGGATCGAGCGTCGATTGCGGCGCAAAGGCCACCACATGCGCCCCCGGCGCGAGCCGCGAGAAGGTCAGCGCCCCGAACCCGCCCATCGAGGCGCCGTAAAAGCTCACACGGTCGAAGCGTTTGAAAAAGCCTTCGTCGCGCAGGGTCTCGAGCGCCGCGATCAGTTCTGCATCGCGATACCAGTCATTGCGGTTGTTGATGACGCCGAGCACCGACCAGCCTTGTCCCTGAAGCAGGTGTTGTCCCCAAGGATGCTGCTCGCCGCCAGTCTGGCTTGTCGTGAGATTGCCGAAGCTGACCACCAGATGCCGCCCCTCGGCCCCGCCTTGCGGCAGATAGGCCAGCGCATGATGCGCCAGCTCGTGACAGAACCCGCCCGATTGACGGGCCTCCTCGGTCACGGCGCGAAAGGATCGCTCGGGGATCACGGTCTCGTTCATGCGTCTTTCCTGTTTGTCGCGGGAAGGATAGTCCCGCAAGGCATCAAGGTAACGCGCCGTTTGTCCTGACGTTCCGATTGGCCCCCATGTGTTGAGTTTGCGCTTCACATCTGTCCGCACTCAGGCTAAGAGATGGCCCATGACCCAGACCGCAACCATCACGATCTGCTGCATTATCGGCTGACATTCGTCGGGCGGTCCGGTCATGCTTTCCCAAAGCTCACACCCCGAACCCGCCCGAGCGGTGGCCGTTTCATGCTGTGGGGGAGAGATTAGAGATGACCCAGATACGCTTGCGCAACACGATGTCCCGTCAGGTGCAGGATTTCGCGCCGATTGATCCGACAAATGTGCGGCTCTATCTGTGCGGGCCGACGGTCTATGACCGCGCGCATCTGGGCAATGCCCGCCCTGTGGTGGTGTTCGATGTGCTGCAGCGGCTACTGCGCCATGTTTACGGGGCGCAACAGGTGACCTATGTCCGCAACTTCACGGATGTGGATGACAAGATCAACGCGACCGCTTTGAAACGCCGCGAAGAGGGGGCTGCAGGCACGCTCGAGGAACTGATCCGCGCCCGCACCGAGGAAACCATCGCGTGGTATCATGCCGATATGGACGCCCTGGGAGCCGCACGCCCTGATCATGAGCCGCGCGCGACCGATTACATCAATGCGATGATCGCGATGATCGAGCGTCTGATCGAACAGGGTCATGCCTATGCCGCCGAGGGCCATGCGCTCTTCCGTGTGCGCTCGTATAAGGACTACGGCAGGCTTTCGGGGCGCTCGGTCGATGATATGATCGCGGGCGCACGGGTGGAGGTGGCGCCCTATAAGGAAGATCCGATGGATTTCGTTTTGTGGAAGCCTTCGGATGACGGTCTGCCCGGTTGGGACAGCCCATGGGGCCGTGGCCGTCCGGGCTGGCATATCGAATGTTCGGCAATGAGCTACGAGCTCTTTGGCGAGAGTTTCGATATCCATGGCGGTGGCATCGATCTGCAGTTCCCGCACCACGAGAACGAGGTGGCGCAAAGCTGCTGCGCCCATCCCAAAGGCGAGTTTGCCCGTTTCTGGCTGCATAACGAGATGCTGCAGGTGGAGGGCAAGAAGATGTCCAAATCCCTGGGCAATTTCTTCACCGTGCGCGATCTGCTCGATGAGGGCATTCCGGGCGAGGTGATCCGCTTTGTGTTCCTGCAGACGCATTATTCGAAGCCGATGGACTGGACGGCCGAGAAGGCGCGCCAAGCCGAGGCGACGCTGCGCAAGTGGCGGGCGGCCGTTGCGGGCATCGAACCCGCGCCGGCCGCAGCGCCCTCGGTCATCGACGCGCTTGCGGATGATTTGAACACGGCGGGCGCCATTGCGGCATTGCATGCGTTGGGCGATCCGGCGGAGTTGAAGGCATCGGCACAGATGCTGGGGCTGTTGCTGGACGATATGGGCGCGTGGGCCGAGGCACCGGTGGTGGATCTGTCGGCCTATGCCGAGCATCTCGCCGCCCTGCGCGCGAGCGCGATGGAGACCAAGGATTTTGCCCCCGTCGATGCGATGAAACAGGCGCTGGTTGCGGCGGGGGTCGAAGTGCGGATGTCGAAGGCGGGGGTGGAGCTTTTGCCAGCCGCGGGATTTGCACCGGAGAAGCTGCCTGCGCTCTGAGGCGCGGCAGAGAGGGAGAGAAACGGTGAAAGAGCGTCTTTATCTTTATGACACGACCCTGCGCGACGGGCAGCAGACCCAAGGGGTGCAATTTTCGGTGGCTGAAAAGGTCAAGATCGCGCAGGCGCTCGACCGGATCGGGGTGGATTACATCGAGGGCGGCTGGCCGGGGGCAAACCCGACCGATAGCGATTTTTTCGAGGCGCGTCCCGAGACCCGCGCGACCTTTACCGCATTTGGCATGACCAAGCGGGCGGGGCGGTCAGCGGCCAATGACGAGGTGTTGGCGGGGGTGATGAATGCCAAAACGCCTGCGGTCTGTCTGGTCGGCAAGACCCATGATTACCATGTGTCCACAGCGCTCGGGATCACGCTCGAAGAAAATCTCGAAAGCATTAGCGCCAGTGTTGCCCATATGGTGTCCGAGGGGCGTGAGGCGCTGTTTGATGCCGAGCATTTCTTTGACGGATTCAAGGCGAATCCCGGCTATGCGCTGTCCTGCGCGCGGGCGGCCTATGAGGCGGGTGCACGCTGGATCGTGCTATGTGATACCAACGGCGGGACGCTGCCTGCCGAGATTTCCGCCATCGTGGCCGAGGTGATTTCGGCGGGTATTCCGGGAGAGCGTCTGGGCATTCATTGCCATGATGATACAGGCATGGCTGTGGCCTGTTCGCTGGCCGCGGTGGATGCGGGGGTGCGCCAGATCCAGGGCACCCTGAACGGGTTGGGCGAGCGCTGTGGCAATGCCAATCTCACCGCATTGATCCCGACGCTCCTTCTGAAAGAGCCCTATCGCTCGCGCTTTGACACGGGAGTGCCGGAGGCCGAACTTGCGGGGATCACGCGGCTCTCGCGCAAACTCGATGATATTCTCAATCGTGTGCCTTTGCGCTCGGCCCCCTATGTCGGCGCTTCTGCCTTTACCCATAAGGCAGGGCTTCATGCCAGCGCGATCCTGAAGGATCCGGCGACCTACGAGCATATCCCGCCCGAGACGGTGGGCAATACGCGGCAGATCCCGATGTCCAATCAGGCCGGGCAGTCGAACCTGCGCGCGCGTCTGGCGGATATGGGGCTCGATATCACCAAAGGCGACGAGCGGCTGGGGCAGATTCTCGACGAGATCAAGCGCCGCGAGGATCACGGCTATGCCTATGACGGCGCTCAGGCGAGTTTCGAGCTGGTGGCGCGCCGCGCACTGGGGGAATTGCCGCGCTATTTCAAGGTCGAACGTTACCGCGTCGTGATCGAGCGCCGTCATAACGGGCGCGAGATGGCAAATTCCTCCGAGGCGGTCGTCGTGCTGGAAGTGGGCGGGGAGCGGATGCTCTCGGTCTCGGAAAGCTGGGATAACGAGGGCTATGATCAGGGGCCTGTCAACGCTTTATGGCAGGCGCTGGCCAAGGATCTGGGGCCCTATCAGTGCCATATCGAGGATATGAAACTGGTCGATTTCCGGGTGCGGATCACCGGCGGCGGGACGGCGGCCGTGACGCGCGTGGTCATCGATAGCGAGGATGGCAATGGCAACCGCTGGTCGACAGTGGGCGTGAATGCCAACCTCGTGGACGCTTCCTTCGAGGCGCTTCTGGAAGCGATTCAGTGGAAATTCCTGCGTGACGGGGTGCGCCCGCTATGAGGGGGTTGACCGAGGCCGAGGCGCATTGTGCGAAACTTGTCGAGGAGGGGGATCCCGAACGGTTTCGCGCACTGATGGCGACGCCCGCGGCCGACCGGCGCAGGCTCTGGCCGCTCTATGCGGTCAATCTGGAGCTTGCGCGTGCGCCCTGGGCCTCTAAGGAGCCGATGATTGCCGAAATGCGCGTGCAATGGTGGGTCGATGTGCTGGAGGCGCTGCGCGATGATGGATCGCTGCCGCCATCGGAGATCGGTCCGGCACTGGCAGGGTTGCGCCCCGTTGCGGGGTATCTGGTCGCGCTGGCCGAGACGCGACGGCGTGATTGCTGGCCGGAGGAATTTGCCGATGGGGAGGCGCTCTGGGCCTATCTCGACGGAACGTCCGGGGCGCTTTATTGCGCGGCGGCGCAGCTCATTGGAGCCTCCGATGCGGAGGTGGCCATGCGGCCACACGCACAGGCGGCGGGGCTTGCTGCCTATCTACGCGCGGTGCCCGAGATCGTGCGGCGGGGACGTCACCCCTTGCCTGACGGACGGCCGGAGGCCGTGGCGGCGCTGGCGGCAGAGGGCCTGATGCGGCTTGATGCAGGGTCCTTGTCGCGTCTTGGACGGCGCGCATTGCTTCCGGCGTGGGAAAGTCGTGCAATTTTGAGCGATATTCTTCAGGAACCAGAAAGTGTTAGCCAAGATTTTCCAATAAAAAACAGGTTGAAGCGACAGTTTTCCTTCCTGTTTGCGGCGATGAGAGCCTAAGCCTATTCCAGCTTAAATGAATCTTCAGCAGTTCACAGCATGGTCGTGACCTAACGCGGGGGCAAAGCTCCGTATTGGGTTTGGGTACTGCTGGTGCCCGAGTGGAGGCTGCTGGATGAAAGTTGTTGATAATATGAAGATCGGGGTCAAGCTGCCCCTGTTCTTGTTTACTATTGCTCTTATCGCTTTGTCGGTTATGGCATTTACCGCCTATCGGGACTCGCGGGCGCTCCTGGAAGACGCCGCGATCGAACGTCTTAGTCATGTCGCCGATGTCCAGTCAGATCGGGTGCAGGAGTGGGAAGCCAATATCCGCTCCGAAGTCCGCAACACGATCGGTTCCGATATCGTCCGGGAAGCCCTGCGCGATTTCCAGAATTCGTGGACCCGGCTCGGGGATGGTGCAGCAGACCAGATCCATTCTGCCTATGTCACCGATAACGCTTATCGTGCCGAGGACCGCTGGAAGCTGAACGGCTCCAGTGACGGCTCTCTCTATACCAAACGGCACGAGAAATATCACCCCCTGCTCCTGCAGATGGCGCAGCGCGCAGGGTTCTCCGATATCTTCGTGGCCAGCGCCGAAGGCGACATTCTCTATTCTATCGAGAAAGCCGACGATTTCGCGACCAACATCATCGATGGACCTTTCGCGGGTAGCAATGTCGGGATGCTGCTCCAGCAAGCCCTGAAGGCGAGCACCGAGAACCCGCTTGTTTCCGATGCCAGCATGCATTCCGCCGACCACAGCGGCACGCTGTCCTATTTCATGGCGGCGCCGATTCTCGATCGTGCGGGAGAGGTCAAGGGGGCGCTGGCCTTCGAGATCCCGCTTTCAGGTCTGGATGCGATCCTGGCCGATAATCGCGGTCTGCAGGAGACGGGGCAGAGCTATCTCGTTACGGATGATTTGAAATACCAGAATAATCTGCGTCTGGCGGATGGACCGACGGTCATGAAAACCGCCCCCGACAACGCGGCGATCCAAGGTGCATTGGCCGGACAGAGTGGGGTGTCGGAGATCAAATCGGTTCTGAGTGACCGTGATGTCACGGCCGCCTATGTCCCGATCAATCTTTTCAACCACAAAGCGGCTCTGGTCGTGGAGCAAGGGAATAGCGAACTTTTCGCACCCATCCTCAAGCTGGCAGAATCGATGAGCCTGCATGGTGGACTGGTCCTTCTGGCCTTGATCGGACTGGCATGGTGGATGGCGCGTGGACTGTCCAAGCCGCTGCTCGGGCTGAAGGCGACTATGGATAAGCTGGCGGCAAAAGACTTCGATATCACCGTCCCGTTTACCCGCCGCAAGGACGAGGTAGGCAAGATGGCGGTTGCGCTCGAGGACTTCCAGCTCGCACTTGCCACGGCCGAGGCTGCATCGCTTGATGTTACCCTAAAGGGAGCAGCGTTCAACGCAGGCTCGTCATCGATGATGATGGCTGACACCGATTTTAACATCAGCTATGTCAATCCTGCCATGACCGAGCTGATCGCGACAAGGCTTGATGATTTCCACGTTCTGGATCCGTCGATCACTGCGGATTCGATGGTGGGCCGTTCAATCGATACCTTCCATAAAAACCCGCAGCGGATCCGAGATTTCCTGTCCGATAGCGCGAACCTGCCTTATTCGGCCAATCTGAAAATCGGTCAGGCGCAATTCGCGCTGGGGATTTCCGAAGTCATTATGCCCGGCGAGGGACGGATCGGCTATGTGGTGGAATGGCGCGATGTCACCGAGATCGGTATCTCGCGTGCGGTCCTCAAAGCACTCGATTCAGCGCAGATGTTGGGCGAGGGTGGTCTGGATGGGCGTATTACCCATGTGAACCAGAACTATTGCGACGCCGTAGGTATCAGCGCCGACGAGTTTATCGGCCAGCCCTTCGTTGACGTCACCGATACAGTAGATAGCGAGCTGACCATGGCAGATGTGGCACAGCGTGTTGTGGGCGACGGTGTCTCCGTCACCGGCACCTGGCGGATCTATACCAAGGACGGTCGAGAGGCCATCTCGGAAGGGATCATTTCGCCGGTCCATGACGAGATGGGGGAAGTGGTCAAGATCATCTTCATCGGTAGCGACGTTACGGCCGCGCGCAAAGCACTCGCGGCGTCTGCCGAGGCCAGCCGCCAGATGACATTGCGCCAGACCAAAGTTGTCGAAGCGCTGCGCGTTGGGCTGAAATCACTTTCGGACGGCAATCTGACTTCGCAAATTTCCGAGCGCCTCGGGGACGAGTACGAAGAGCTGCGCGGAGATTTCAACACAGCCGTCGATCGTCTTGCCGACGCGATGCGGATCGTTATCGACAATGCCGTAGCTATCGATAATGAGGCGCGCGAGATTTCGAATGCGGCAGAAGATCTGAGCCGTCGGACCGAACAGCAGGCAGCGACCCTCGAAGAGACGGCAGCAGCACTTGATCAGCTGACCTCTTCGGTTGCCAGCGCCTCCGACGGTATCAACGAAGCTGATCTGATTGTCATGCAGGCCCGCAAGGATGCGGAAAGCTCAGGTCAGGTCGTGCAGCAGGCGGTCGAGGCGATGGGCGAAATCTCGGAAAGCTCGCAGAAAATCTCGAAAATCATCAGTGTCATTGATGACATTGCCTTCCAGACGAACCTCCTCGCTCTGAATGCTGGCGTCGAAGCTGCACGGGCCGGGGAAGCGGGGCGCGGCTTTGCGGTGGTCGCCTCGGAAGTGCGCGCTCTGGCCCAGAGATCCTCAGAGGCGGCCCGCGAAATCGATGGTCTGATCACCGCCTCGTCCGATCAGGTCAATCGTGGTGTGGGCCTCGTCGGTCAGGCCGGGAATGCGCTGGAGACGATCCTTCGCTCCGTAAGCGACATCGCCGAGCGCGTCGGAAGAATTGCGACTTCGGCCAAAGAGCAGGCCTCCGGTCTTTCGGAGATCAATACATCGGTGAACCAACTCGATCAGGTGACACAGCATAACGCGGCAATGTTCGAAGAAACGACGGCGGCAAGCCAGTCTCTGAGCCAGAGCGCGAATGCCCTCAACGAGACGACCCGTCGTTTTGCTCTCGGCGATAGAAAGGCTGTTCCGACGGCGATGCCGGAAACCAAGCCTGTGGTCAAACCGAGCATAACGGTCAAAAGTGCAGCCAAACCGAAAGCGCCGGCTCTCAAGGCACCTCCCGTACCTAAAGTCGAAGGTAATCTGGCGAGAAAGGTCGAGCCTCCGCCGGTGAATGACGACTGGGAAGACTTTTAAGACCTGTCCGAGGGGCATGATCCCCTCGGCATGACTAGCAAGAAACTTAGCACGTCGATTTTGACGGCAGGAAAGGCAAGAAATGAGTGCCAAACGTGTTTTGATCGTCGATGACTCTCCTACTATCCGGCAGTTGATCCGCGCCCAGTTGCAGGGGGATCCGCGCTTGGTGGTGGTGGGTGAGGCTTCTGACCCATATGATGCACGAGAAAAAATAAAGGCTTTGGCGCCCGATGTTCTAACGCTTGACGTCGAAATGCCGCGTATGAATGGGCTGGAATTTCTAGAAAAGATTATGCGCCTTAGGCCGATGCCGGTCATTATGGTCTCGACCTTGACACAACGCGGGTCGACAAAGGCCATGGAAGCGCTTTCGCTCGGTGCGGTGGACTGTATTGGGAAGCCCAAATACGGAAACCCGATCGAGGCGTTCGGTATTTTGCCGGATCTGCTCGTCGCCGCCGCCGATGCCCGCCTTCGTTCCGGACCACGAAAGAAGATCGAGCCGGCAAGCGGTTTTACCTGGAACGGCAAGATTATTTTGATCGGATCATCGACAGGCGGGGTGGATGCATTGGAGACGGTGCTGTCCGGCTTTCCGGTAAACTGTCCGCCGACATTGATCACCCAGCATATGCCGGAAAGCTTCCTCGCGAGTTTTGCGCGACGTCTCCAAGGCTGTATCGCACCCAACATGGCGCTGGCTAGAGACGGGGTGCCGCTTGCACAGGGCAATGTCTATCTGGCGCCGGGGGGCGCGCACCACCTTGCGCTAAGACCGGGAGAACCGGCCAGATGCCGGCTCGATACAGGAGAAAAACGTAACGGACACCGACCCTCTGTCGAGGTGCTCTTCGACTCGGCCTTACCGATGGCCTCCAAAGTTGTCTCCGTTATGCTGACCGGTATGGGGCGTGATGGCGCCGATGCGATGTTGCGGTTACGGCAGGCTGGGGCGCGGTGCTTTGCGCAGGATTCGGCCACCAGCGTCGTCTACGGGATGCCGCGGGCTGCGGTCGAGAATGGTGCCGCCGAGAAGGCCGTGCCACTCGGCCGGATCGCGTCGACGGTTCTTGCGCAATGCGGCCGTCAGGCAGCCAGTGTCGCACGCGGAGGGCGGTTTGCATGAACACGCTTGGTATTGGGCGACCAAAACACATCTCTCAGGGAGAGTTCTCGGTGGGCACTCTGGATGGTATGTCGATCACAACCATTCTGGGCTCCTGCGTGGCGACCTGCCTCTATGACGAACATAGCGGCGTCGGGGGAATGAACCATTTCCTCCTGCCCGAAGGTACGGGCTCGACCGCAAGTTTCGGCGTCAATGCGATGGAACTTCTTATCAACGAAATCATCAAGAATGGCGGCAATCGTGCGACCTTGAAGGCGAAGGTTTTTGGGGGCGCGCGGATGATTGCCGGGCTTTCGGATGTGGGCGCGAAAAACGGCAGCTTCGTTCTGGATTTCCTGCGTCGTGAGGGCATCGCGTGTGTCGGTCAAAGCCTTGGCGGCACACAGGCGCGACGTGTCGAGTTCTGGCCAAATGGAGGGCGGGCACGACAGCGTCTTCTGGGCGAGGCGCAAGTGATCGAGACGCCGCCGCCGCCGCCGCCGAGTAATGATGTCGAGCTTTTCTAATCCGAGTACGGCTGAATCAATGCAACGTGATACCCTCCATCCCATGGATCATAGGCGCGAGATCGACAGGCTGATGAGGCTTGAATTCGGTTCACGAAGCGAGTTGCTCTTGCGTTATCTTGCTGTGTTCAACGGTGGCCTCACCTTGCATTTCTATCTCCAGTGGACTTCGGCGTTGTTATGGACACCGGTCTATTTCGCGCTGCAGGCGCTCTATTTCGTCTTCCTGCGCACGCGCGGCAAAGTCTGCACTGCGCGCGACACCTATATCGCCTGCGCGATGTTTCTCATTCTGCTCGCTTGGTTCATCTGGCTGCCCGCATTGATGCTGCTCGAGCAGGATACGGCGCTGCGTATCAGTGCAGCAGCGGGGCTGGGCTGCCTGATGGTTTTTCTGATCCGGCGGAGTGACCGGTTGATGGTGATGATCTACGGGGAGATCCTGCTGGTAGGCGTGACATTGGGCGCGGTCGCTTTTCTGGTGCTGCCACAGGTTTCCTCGTTGAGTGCCAAATCTGCGATGCTGGTCTGTTGTGTAGCGCTGATTGTCTATTTCGCCAATGCCTTGCTCGAAGGTCGCAAAATGCGGCTTGATGCCGAGCGCGCATCGGAGCGGACGCTGCAGGCCCAGAAAATGGAGGCCGTAGGGCAGCTTGCGGGCGGGGTCGCGCATGACTTCAACAATATTCTCACCGCGATCATCGGCAATCTGGATCTTTACGAACTCACCGACGAGCGGCCCGAGCGGGATGATATGGTGCGCAATGCCAAAGAGGCGGCGGAACGTGCCGCGACCCTGGTCCAACAGCTTCTGGCCTATTCGCGCAAATCCAACCTGCAGGCTGAAGCTCGCGATATCGAGGTGATGCTCGAGCGGGTCAGGGTGCTTGGTGCACGGCTCATTCCGGCATCTATCTCGTTGGAAGTGGTCAGCACGCATCGGCAGAATTGGGTCAAGGTCGACGAGACCCTGCTGATGACCGCCCTGATCAACCTGATCGTCAATGCACGCGATGCGATGCCCAAAGGGGGCCGCATTCGAATTTCGGCCATGCACCGGCATTTCGACAGCCCCGAACTGATGGCGGACGGGCATATTCTCCAACCCGGGAATTATGTTGAACTGACTGTGGCCGACACCGGAACTGGCATTCCGGAAGCGGTGCTGGATCATGTGCTCGAGCCCTTCTTCACTACCAAACCGGTCGGGAAAGGGTCGGGGCTAGGGCTTTCGATGGTATTGGGCTTCGCGCGCCAGTCGGGTGGCGGATTGACGTTGCGCAGTTCGGTGGCCGGAACGCATATATCGATCTACTTGAGCGAGGTTGATCCGCCAGCACATGCGATATCGCATCGCGCTGCCTGATCAATGTTGCGTCGACAATCGCGGCTTGACGTCCTTATGGCGCAAGGCAGCGCCGTCTTCGGGGCGTAATTTGCTGAAAACCAGTATGGCGATCGGGCCGGTCACGGCAACAAGGGCGAAGGCCAGCGCGAAGGCATGGAGCGGGATCAGACTGTTGCTGATCGTCAGATCCAGAGAATAGGCCGAAAGTTCGAGCGCGCCTCCGGCTAGGGCAATACCCAGTGTCAGGGACATCTGCTGGGCGACGGCCGAAAGGGAGGCGCCCTTGCTCATCTCTTCGGGCGGAAGATCTGCGAAAGTGATAGCATTGATCGCGGTAAAGGTCAGCGCTTGCGCCACGCCTCCGGTCAGAAGCAGGGGAACGAGATACCAGTCGGTCGGGCTACTGATGGTCCCGAAGCCGAGCAGGCTAGCCGCCCGAATAAACGTGCCGAATATCAGGACCGGCCGGAAGCCGAAACGGTCGACGACGCGACCGGAGAATCCCCGGATGCTCAAGGCTCCGATCGCAGTCAGTCCGGCCAATGCGCCCGAGGCAAGAATGGACATACCGAGGCCCAACTGGAAGAGGAGCGGCAGTAACAAGGCAATGGCTCCGTTGCTCAACCGAAAGGCCGTGCCTCCCCATATCCCAATAGAGAAGGTCCGGTGCCGGAACAGGCGCGGATCGAGCAATGCGTCGCTGCGGCCTCTGGCGCGCAGCGTATAGAGGACCATCAGCCCAAATCCCGTTACACTCAGGCCCAATGCGGCGGGCATCGGCATGATATGTTCTCCGAGTGAGCTCAGCCCTGCCATGATCGCCGCAAGACCTATTGCCGAGAGGATGAACCCCGTGATGTCGAACGGGACGGGATCTGCGGGCAGATCCCGGGGCAGGTGTCGCGCGGCCAGTATCAGGGCGATGCTCCCGAGCGGGATATTGATGAGGAAGATCCATCGCCAGCCGAGAGATTGCGTCACGAGTGCACCGATGAACGGACCCAGTGCCGGCCCGAGAAGGGCGGGCGCGGTCAGGTACACCATCGCGCGGACCAGTTCTTTCCGATCGGTGTTGCGCAGTACGATCAGTCGGCCGACCGGTGTCATCATTGCAGCCCCCAGTCCCTGGAGGGCGCGAGCGGCGACCAGCCCACCCAGATCGGACTGCATCGCGCAAAGTGCGGAGGCGCCGATAAACACACTCATCGCGGAGAGAAACACCCGTCGGGCCCCGAACCTGTCCGCGATCCAGCCCGACACCGGCACGAATGCCGCGAATGCGATGAGATATGTGGTCATCGCCATCTTTAGCGAGAGCACGGCGACATCCAGATCGCGCGCCATCACGGGAAGGGCGGTTGACAGGATCGTCGCGTCGATCAGCTCCATCAGCAGAGCAAAGGCGATGGTCAGGGGCAGAATATTTTCGCGGAGTCTGTGCATGATCGTGCCTTATAGAATGGCCCGATCCTAATATGTCTCGTAGGCCTGTCCATGTCAGGGGTGCACAGGCCTATGTGTTTCAGTTCGATACGCGATTTATGTCATGCTGGCACTGGTGCGGTCCTGCACAGGCTCGCTCAGCGTCCCTTCCAGATCCAGCCGCCGCCGAAGATACGGCTGTCGTCATTGGAATAGAAGACGCAGGCCTGGCCCGGCGAGACGCCTTCTTCCGGCACGATCAGCTCGACTTCCGCCTCGCGGTCAGAGAGAGGCCGGATAATGGCGGCCCGCGGCGGACGGGTGGAGCGCACCTTCACCGAGACATGCCATTCCTTACGGGAGGTGAAGGGCTCGTCACCGAGCCAGTTGATCTCGCGCACGGGGATGGTGCGGGTGGCCAGTGCCTCTTTCGGGCCGACGATAACCCGCCGGTTATCGGGGTCGAGTTTGACGACATAGAGCGGATCTGCCATGCCGCCGATGCCCAGACCGCGCCGCTGTCCGATGGTATAATGGATCACACCGCGATGCTCTCCCAGAACATTGCCGTCCATATCGACGATTTCCCCGGGATCGGCTGCCCCGGGACGGAGTTTCTCGATCACGCTGGCATAATTGCCATCAGGCACGAAACAGATGTCCTGGCTATCGGGTTTATCTGCGACGGGAAGGCCGTGTTTTGCCGCCAATGCGCGGGTTTCGGCTTTGGAATGCAGATGTCCGAGGGGAAAACGCAGGAAGGAGAGCTGTTCGGGGGTCGTCGAGAACAGGAAATAGCTCTGGTCACGATTCGAATCGGCTGCGCTGTGAAGCTCGGGGCCATTGGCGCCCATCTTGCGCTGGATGTAATGACCCGTGGCCATGCAATCGGCGTCGAGATCTTTGGCAGTTTCCAGAAGATCCTTGAACTTCACCCGTTCGTTGCAGCGGATGCAAGGTACGGGCGTGGCTCCACCAAGATAGGCATCGGCGAATTCGTCGATCACCGCCTCCTGAAAGATGTTTTCATAATCAAGCACATAATGTGGGAAGCCCATGGTTTCCGCAACACGGCGCGCATCATGGATGTCACGTCCCGCGCAGCAGGCCCCTTTCTTTGCAAGTGCCGCACCGTGGTCATATAGCTGCAACGTCACGCCCACGACATCATAGCCCTGTTCCGCCAGTTCTGCCGCAACGACAGAGCTATCGACGCCGCCAGACATGGCTACGACGACTCGCGTGTCTTCGGGGCGCTTGGCAAAACCGAGCGAATTGAGTGGCATATCCTTGCTCATGGAAAACGTCCTTTAACCAGATGGGCAGAAATATCAGAAAATGCTACCTATTCTCAAGGGTTAGTTTCACCCGTCGTTAAGACCCGTCAGTCACATTGCTTTACATCGAAGTGAAGGGGTGTGCCCATGTATCTTAAAAAAGTCGATGGTCCGAGGTCGATCACACTACCTGATGGTACGATTCTGACCCGCGCGGACCTCCCGCCTGCCGAAACGCGCCGTTGGGTGGCGTCGCGTAAGGCAATTATTGTGAATGCCGTATCCCACGGCCTCATCACGCGCAATGAGGTCCTTGAACGGTACGATCTGTCCGATGAAGAGCTCGATATCTGGACCCAGGCGGTTCAGAAACACGGGCTTGCGGGATTGAAAGTGACGGCAATCCAGAAATTCCGACAACCTTAGGGGGAATTGAAAAAATTAACGTTCTGGGGTAAGAGTGTGTTAACCATTTGGTGCGAGGGTTTCAGATAACCAAGGAATTAATGCGGAGAACGGAATATGCGGATTTTGTTGGTGGAGGACGATCCCACGACGTCGAGAAGCATTGAGTTGATGCTGACTCATGCGAATCTAAACGTCTATTGCACTGATCTTGGTGAAGAAGGGATCGATCTCGCCAAGCTGTATGATTACGATCTTATTCTGCTCGATCTCAATCTGCCCGATATGAACGGTCACGAGGTTCTGCGTCAGCTACGTCTGTCGAAAGTCGACACGCCGATCCTGATTTTGACCGGTGCCGATGACACCGAGAACAAGATCAAGGGCTTCGGCTTTGGTGCCGATGACTACATGACCAAACCCTTCCACCGTGAAGAGCTTGTGGCACGGATCCATGCGATTATCCGGCGCTCCAAAGGCCATTCGCAATCCGTGATCCGTACCGGCAAGGTCTCGGTCAATCTCGATGCGAAAACGGTCGAGGTCGAAAACAAGCCTGTCCATCTCACGGGCAAAGAGTACCAGATGCTCGAACTGCTCAGCCTGCGCAAGGGGACGACCCTCACCAAAGAGATGTTCCTCAATCACCTCTATGGTGGTATGGACGAGCCCGAGCTGAAGATTATCGACGTGTTTATCTGCAAACTGCGCAAGAAGCTCGCGGATGCAACTGGCGGCGAGAATTATATCGAGACCGTCTGGGGCCGTGGCTATGTTCTGCGTGATCCCGATCCGGGTGAGATGGAGCGTCGGGTTGCTGTTTAAGGCCGGCCTCGTAACCACCTGTTCCTTGTAGAGCCATCGGAAGCCGCGCGAAAGTGCGGCTTTTTCTTTTGGTTAACGCCATTAACGAAGAGCGCCGCGGACGTCATAGGGTGCGGCTTTGTGCCTGCGATGCGCTGGACGAGGGCAGGAGAAGATCATATCTGTGGGGCGCGCGATCGAGCTTAGACACAGGACCCCGCCCATGACGACTTCCGCCACTCCCATCGGTGATTTGACTAAAGAGGCCGCTGTGCAGGAGGTGGAGGAGCTCTCGGCAAAGCTCGGGCAGGCCAATCAGGCCTATCATACCGAAGATGCCCCCGAGATTTCCGACGCGGATTATGATGCGCTCAAGCGTCGTCTTCTTGCCCTCGAAGAGGCGTTTCCGGAGTTGCGTCGCGCGGATAGCCCGACGCAAAAAATCGGCGCGGCACCCGCTGATGGCTTTGCCAAGATCCGCCATGAACAACGAATGATGAGCCTCGGCAATGCCTTCGAGGACGCAGATGTCGAGGATTTTGTCCGTGGTATCCGAAAATATCTGGGACTTGCCGCCGACGCGCCCCTGCCGTTTACGGCGGAGCCGAAGATCGACGGGTTGTCGCTCTCGCTCCGGTACGAGCAGGGAAAACTGGTTTATGCGGCCACTCGCGGTGATGGCGAGACCGGCGAGAACGTCACCGAGAATGCCAGAACCATCCCCGATATCCCGAAGAGCCTGCAGGGCGCGCCCGATATTCTGGAGGTGCGCGGCGAGGTCTACATGGGCCATGCCGATTTCGCGGCGCTCAATGAGGCGCAGGAAGAGCGTGGCGACAAGCGCTTTGCCAATCCGCGCAACGCGGCCGCAGGCTCCCTGCGCCAGCTCGACCCCAAGGTGACCGCGCGCCGCCCGCTGAAATTCTTCGCCTATGCGTGGGGCGTGCTCTCGGCCCCGCTGGCCGAGACGCAGAAAGGCGCCATCGAGCGTCTGGCCGAGCTCGGCTTCTCGACCAATCCGCTTACGAAGCTCTGCACCGGATCAAAGGAGATGATCGCGCATTACCACGCGATCGAGGCGGATCGCGCCGCTCTGGGCTATGATATCGACGGCGTCGTCTACAAGGTGAACGAGCTTGCATTGCAGGGACGTCTGGGCTTCCGCTCGACCACGCCGCGTTGGGCGATCGCCCATAAATTCCCTGCCGAACTGGCCTGGACCCAACTCGAGAAAATCGAGATTCAGGTCGGTCGCACCGGCGCACTTAGCCCCGTGGCCCGTCTGACGCCGGTGACCGTCGGCGGTGTCGTGGTGTCCAATGCCACGCTCCATAACGAGGATTACATCGCAGGGCGCGATTCCAGGGGGGCGGAAATCCGTGGCGGGCGTGATATCCGGGAGGGAGACTGGGTGCAGGTGTATCGCGCCGGTGATGTGATCCCGAAGATTGCCGATGTCGATCTGAGCCGCCGGAGCGAGGACGCTCAGCCCTATGATTTCCCGCATCACTGCCCCGAATGCGGGTCCGACGCGATCCGCGAGGAAGGCGATGCGGTGCGCCGTTGTTCGGGCGGCCTGATCTGTCCGGCCCAACAGGTCGAGAAGCTCAAGCATTTCGTCTCGCGCGCGGCCTTCGATATCGACGGGCTGGGTGCCAAACAGGTCGAGGCTTTCTACGAGGATGGCTGGGTCAGGGAGCCGGTCGACATCTTCCGTCTGCGCGCGAATTACGGGCCGGGTCAGGTGCGGCAGTTGAAAAACCGCGATGGTTGGGGCGAGAAATCCGCGCTCAAGCTGTTCGATGCGATCGACGATCGGCGCGAGATCGCGCTGGCGCGGGTGATCTTCGCGCTCGGCATCCGCCATGTGGGCGAGCAGACCGCCACGCTGCTGGCACGCCATTACGGCAATTGGACCGCTTTCGAGGAGGCGATGACGCAGGCTGCCGAAGGCAATGCCGCATGGGAGGATCTCATGGGGATCGACGGTGTCGGGAAGGTTCTGGCCGAAAGTGTTGTGAGCACTTTCCATCAGGAGGCCGAGCGCGGCTCCATCGACCGGCTGATTGCCGAGCTGGATGTGCAGGAAGCCGAAAAGCCCAAAGCCGATAGCGAGGTTGCGGGACTGACCATTGTCTTTACCGGCACGCTCGAGAAGATGACGCGCTCGGAGGCCAAGGCGCGGGCCGAGGCGCTGGGGGCGAAGGTGGCGGGGTCGGTCTCAAAAAAGACCGACATTCTTGTGGCGGGGCCTGGTGCCGGATCGAAGGCCACCAAAGCCGCCGATCTGGGTGTGCGGGTGATCGATGAGGACGAGTGGCTCACGCTTGCCGGACAGGGCTGATGGCAGGGCGTCCCGAGATCCTGTTTCCGCTCTTCGGCAAGCTTGAAAGCCTGCCGGGGATCGGCCCGAAGCTCGCGCAGACCATGGCGCAGGCGGGGATCGAGAAGCCCCGCGATCTGCTGCTGACTTTGCCCTACAGCCTCATTGACCGGCGGCCGGTTCCGACGGTGAATGGCATGCCGCATGGGCAGGTGGTCACGACCGAGGTCACCGTGCTGCGCCATATCAAGGCATCTCGGGCGGGGGCGCCTTCGCGGGTGATTGTCGAAGATGCCGAGGTCGAGATCACGCTGGTCTTCTTCCGTGGCAATGACCAGTGGTTCCAGAAGCAGCTGCCCTTGGGCGAGCGCCGGATCGTGTCGGGCAAGATCGAGATCTATGAGGGCCGCGCGCAGATCGTGCATCCCGATTTTATCCTGCTGCCCGATGAGGTAAAGGACATCCCGCGCTTCGAGCCGGTCTATCCGCTTTCGGCGGGGATCACGCAGAAGGTGATGGGCAAAGCCTCAGCCGGCGCGTTGGAGCTGTTGCCGGAGCTGCCCGAATGGATCGACCCCAATCTGAAAACGCGTGAGGGCTGGCCCGATTGGGCGCAGGCCATGCACGGGGCGCATGCGCCCGAGGATCTGGCACAATGTATGCCGCAATCGCCCGCGCGGCTGCGGCTGGCCTATGACGAGCTCTTCGCCCATCAGCTCACTCTGGCGCTGGCGCGACGCACTGCCAAGCGCAAGCCGGGCCGTGTCACGCAGGGCGACGGCAGGATCGCGGCGCGCATCCTGAAGGCGCTGCCCTATAGCCCGACTGCGGCGCAGAGCCGCGCCGTGGCCGAGATCCGCGCCGATATGGCATCGGACAAGCGGATGAACCGCCTTTTGCAGGGTGATGTGGGCGCAGGCAAGACGCTGGTGGCGTTGCTCGCACTGGTTACGGCGGTCGAGGCGGGCGGGCAATCCGTGATGATGGCGCCCACCGAGATCCTCGCGCGCCAGCATATGGAGGGGATCGGCCCCATGGCGCGTGCGGCGGGCATCCGGGTCGAGTTGCTGACTGGGCGTGACAAGGGGTCGGATCGCGCGGCCAAGCTCGAGGATCTGGCCGCAGGGCGGATCGACATTCTGCTCGGCACCCATGCGGTGTTCCAGAAAGATGTGCAGTTCCACGATCTGCGTTTCGTGGTGATTGATGAACAGCACCGTTTTGGCGTGGCACAGCGCATGGAATTGGGGGCCAAAGGACAGGCGGTGGATATCCTCGTGATGACCGCAACGCCGATCCCGCGCTCGCTGGCGCTGACCCAATATGGCGATATGGATGTCTCGATCCTTGACGAGAAGCCACCCGGACGGACGCCGGTCAAGACCGCGCTGATCGCCGACGAGCGGCTGGCCGAGGTCACCGCACATCTGGCGCGCGCGGTCGAGGAGGGGCGGCAGGCCTATTGGGTCTGCCCGCTGGTCGAGGAAAGCGAGAAATCCGATCTGCAATCCGCCGAGGAGCGGTTCAAGCATCTGCGCGCGACGCTTGGCGATGAGGTGGTGACGCTGGTCCACGGTCAGATGAGCCCTGCCGACAAAGATGCCGCGATGGCGGAGTTCGTGTCGGGGGCCAAGCGGGTTCTGGTGGCGACGACGGTGATCGAGGTGGGGGTGAACGTCCCCAATGCCTCGATCATGGTCATCGAGCGGGCGGAGAGCTTCGGGCTGGCCCAGTTGCACCAGCTACGCGGGCGCGTGGGGCGGGGGGCTGCGGCCTCGACCTGTCTGTTGATGTATCGTGCGCCGCTGACCGAAACCGGCGAGCGGCGTCTGAAGGTGCTTCGCGATAGCGAGGACGGGTTCCGCATTGCCGAGGAAGACCTCGCGCTGCGGGGCGCGGGCGATATGATCGGCACGGCGCAATCGGGGTTGCCGCGCTTCCGTGTGGCCGATCTCGAACGTCAGGCAGGGCTGATGGCCACCGCACAGACGGATGCGCGCGCGCTTCTGGAACGCGACCCGACGCTCGAGAGTGAGCGCGGGCGCGCAGCGCGCACCTTGCTCTGGCTGATGGAACAGGATCGTGCCATCCGTCTTATTTCCGTAGGGTAATCTAAAACTTTCTAAAAATGTTCTTTACTTGTTCTCATTTAAGTGAGAACAAAGTGGCAACAGATGTAAGGAGGTTACAGAATGCTTCGTAAAATCGGTTCGATGATTGAGGGCGATAATCTTGTGTCCGACGTGCTTGGTGTTGCGTCGATTTGTGTGACCTTCTTCGGTCTTCTGTGCCTTCCGGGGCTTTTCTAAAGCTCTTCTGCCTCGCGCTTTGGCCGCACTGTCCCCGCGGGCCGCATCCTTATCGTTTGCCTGAACGATGCCTCATCACACCAAGGATGCCTTCAAAGCGCATGACTTGCCGCCATCTCCCCGATGGCGGCTTTTTCTTCACCTAGAACGCATAGGCGATACGCAAGCCGCCCCAGTGGCGTCCGTTGACGGTGATCGGCGCAGAGAGGTCTTTCATCAGAACAAAGTTCCCATCTCCCATGTCGCGGCGGTAGATCTGCAGAACAAAGGGCGCGGTGGAACGGCCCGCGCGCAGGCCCACCCGGTCGTCGAAGATCCTGCGGTTCCGGCAATTGGCCACGTTCCAGACGGGATCTTGGCCCTGTGGTTTGGAGAATTTTCGGTTATGGGTTGGCAGATAACCGTTCTGGTCCACGGCGGCGCAGAACACGATCTTCGGGTCTATCTCGAGAGCCGCTTCCTGAATGGGCGGCAGAACCTCATCGGTGAAACCGGTGAAGCGCGTCATGACCTGCAGCGGATCGCTACCCGCGACGGGCTGATACTGCCTATCGAAGAGGGCGGCCATATCGATACGCCCATTGGCCACCGCCGTGGCGAACAGGTCACTGACCCGTGCTGCCTCGTGCTGCACGAACCTGATAAGCGCGGCATCTTCAATCGCTCCGCCAAGCCGGACGGAGTGCTGCACAATGGTTTCGCCAACGGTGATCAGCGCATTGGCGCGGCCCTGTGCCTGCGTCACCTGATCCGCACCCTGGCGCATTGTCTTGGTCATCGCGGCAAAGGCAGGTCCGAAGCGGCTATTGGCCTCCCTGACCTCAGCGGTGCGTTGTGCGATATCCGATATGGCCTGACGGGTCTCGCCGACTGATTGCGTCATGCGCGCCATCGCGCGATCGGTTTCTTCGGTCCCGCTGAGCACCTGAGAGGCATCATTGGTGATAGCTTCTGCCTCGTTACGCAGGGTTTTAATGCCGCGGTCCAAGCCCTCGATCGCATTGCTGATCCCGTCCGCCGTAGTGGCTGTCTTGCGCGAGAGTTCGTTCACGGCCTCGGCCACCACGGCAAAGCCACGCCCCGCATCGCCTGCACGTACGGCTTCGATCTTGGCATTGATGGCGAGGATGTTCACTTGCGTGGCGATCTGCCGGATGCTGCTATTTTGTGATGTCACCTGCGCCAGCGTCTGGCCGATATCCGCCATGCGTGTGGCCACCGAGGTAACCCAGCCAGCGATCTTATGCGCGTGCTCCGCCGTCTTCCGCATCTGGGCTGCGGTCTCTGTGACATTGCTCTGTGTGCGTTCTGCGGCATCGGACACGGCGCTGATGCCGCTCAGCACGCTCTCATTGGCCGACTGGATAGTATGCGCGGCCCGATCGGCGGCAGCCAGATGGGTGCTCTGATCTGCGGCCGCCATTGCGAGCAAATCCAGTGCGGCTGCGATCTCGACGATCTCGCGCCCAAGCGTAATCGCTTCGCGCCCGATCTGGCTCAGATCATCCGACGCAGGACGGGCCTCACTCGCGGAAAAGGACAGATCATTCATCAAAAAGCGCCTCCACACTTATGGGAGGAGCCTTTCAGAGAAGCTTTGAGAAGCCGTTAATCCTGATCGAAGGCCATCAACGTGGCATCGGGTGCCAGCAGGATAGATCCATGCCGGTTGGGATAGTCCTGAGCCGCGGTCAGAACTTCGTAGTCGCCAAAGGGCGTGTTTGGCACCGGCCCTTGGCCAGCCAGCATCAGTGCCAGGTCGTCGCGCAGTTTTTGCACCTCGGCGCGGGAGCGGCCGATAACATTCTGACCGAAGATCGCAGCAGAGGCCTGACCGAGCGCGCAGGCCCGCACATTCTGGCTGTAACCCGCGATCCGTCCATCCTTCAGATCAAGCGCCACCTCGACCGTCGAGCCACACAGAGGGGCCCGTTTCTTGGCGGTGTGGTGGGGGGCGGGCAGGGGGGCGGTATGGGGAATATCGGCCGCCAGCGCCAGTATGCGCTGCGAATACAGCTTGAACAGATCGCCGTCGCTCATGGTCTTTCCCCTTACTTCCGTTTGCGATAGATAGGGCCTTCACCTTGCAGAGGAAACCCCTATGTCGCTCGATCTTTCCAGCCTGAAATATGATGCCAATGGTCTGATCCCCGCCATCGCCCAGGATGCCGAGAATGGTGAGGTGCTGATGATGGCATGGATGAATGCCGAAAGCCTCGCGAAGACGCTCGAGAGCGGCCATGTGACCTATTGGTCGCGTTCGCGCCAGAGCTTCTGGGCCAAGGGCGAGAGCTCGGGGCATATGCAGCATCTGGTCGAGCTGCGCATCGATTGCGACCGTGATTGTCTGCTGATGAAGGTCACGCAAAAGGGGCCGGCCTGCCACACCAACCGCCGCAGCTGCTTCTATACATTGGTCGAGAATGGCCACGAGGTCATCACCTCCGAGCCGATGGACGACTAAAGTCCGACCATCGCCCGTATCTCGGCGGGCGATGCGCCCTCGTGGCGGTAAAGCGAGATGGCGCGCGCATCATCGCGCTTGGCCAGCCGCTTGCCATTCTCGTCGCGGATCAGTCGGTGGTGATGGTAGCGCGGCGTGGGCAGCTCCAGCACCGCCTGCAACAGCCGGTGCAGCATCGTCGCCTCCGCAAGGTCCGCCCCACGGATGACATCGGTGATGCCTTGTTCGGCGTCATCGACCACCACCGACAGATGATAGGCGGCCGTGCCGATATCCTTGCGCATCAGGACGATATCGCCATGGTCCTGCAGCAGGCGGGCAGGGTCGAGCACATGCTGTCCCGCCCCAAGGCCGGTTTCTTCCCATGTCAGCGGATGCTGGATCGAGCCAAGTGCCGCCGCCATATCCAGCCGCACCGCATCGCCCTCCTGCGGATATTCGCCTTTGCGGTGGCGGCAGGTGCCCGGATAGAGATGGGGGGCGCTCACTCCTTCCTGCGGTGCAGACAGCGCCTCCTGGATATCGCGGCGCGTGCAGGCACAGGGATAGGCCAGCCCGCGGTTGATCAGATCATGGATCACGGCCTGATAGGTCTCGCGCCGGTCCGAGAGCCGCATCACGGGTTCGGGCCATGACAGCCCCAACCAGCGCAGATCCTCGTGGCAGACTGCTTCGTATTCGGGGCGGCAGCGCTGCGTGTCGTTATCCTCGATCCGCAGGAGGAAGACGCCGCCCTCGGCCTGCGCCCTATCCCACGCAAGAAGCGCGGAATAGGCATGCCCCAGATGCAGAAGCCCCGTGGGCGAGGGAGCAAACCGCGTGCGCATCGGCCCTCACTTGGGCTGGGCGTCAAGCCACGCGGTGAACTGCTCTTTCGCGCGGTCGGTATAGAGTTTGTAGCGGTCCTTGCGGCCGCGCCGCCCGCCACGCGCCTCGACCGGCGGGAAAAGCCCGAAATTCACATTCATCGGCTGGAAGGTCTTGGCCTCCGCGCCACCAGTGATGTGGTTCACAAGGCTGCCCATTGCGGTCTCGTATGAGGGCGGCGGCAGATCGCGGCCAAGGATCTCGGCGGCGGCCATCCGGCCTGCCAGAAGCCCCATGGCCGAGGATTCCACATAGCCCTCGACGCCGGTGATCTGCCCCGCAAAGCGGATATTGGGGCGCGATTTCAGTCGCATCTGATTATCCAGAAGCGTGGGCGAGTTGATGAAGGTATTGCGGTGGATGCCGCCCAGCCGTGCAAAACTCGCATTCTGCAGGCCCGGGATCATCCGCAGCACTTCGGTCTGTGCGCCATATTTCATCTTGGTCTGGAAGCCTACGATATTATATAGCGTGCCCAATGCGTTATCGCGGCGCAGCTGCACGACGGCATAGGCTTTCTCTTCGGGCTTATGGCTGTTGGTCAGGCCGATAGGCTTCATCGGACCATGGCGCAGCGTCTCGCGTCCGCGCTCGGCCATCACCTCGATCGGCAGGCAGCCATCGAAATATTTGGCCGTCTCGCCATCATGGAACTCGGTCTTGTCGGCGGCCAGCAATGCATCGATGAAGGCCTCGTATTCGGGCTTGGTCATCGGGCAGTTGATATAGGCCGTGCGTTCCTCTTCGGTCTCGCCCTTGTCATAGCGCGATTGCAGCCAGGCCGTGTCCATATCGATCGTGTCGAAATAGATGATCGGGGCGATGGCATCAAAGAAGGCCAGCGCATCGGCACCGGTCTCGAGGCGGATGCTCTCGGCCAGCGCGCCCGAGGTCAGCGGGCCGGTGGCCACGATCCAATGCCCGTCCTTGGGCAGTTCGGTAATCTCGCCATAGCGCGTCTCGATCAGCGGGTGATCCTTGATCGCACGGGTCACACCTGCCGAGAACGCATCGCGGTCCACGGCCAGCGCGCCCCCTGCGGGCAGGCTGTGACGATCGGCCATCGACATGATCAGACCGTTCGCGGCCCGCATTTCCCAATGCAGGAGCCCCACGGCGTTCTGCTCGTCATCATCCGAGCGGAAGGAATTCGAGCACACCATCTCGGCGAAATCACCGGTGCGGTGGGCAAAGGTTTCAACGGTGGGGCGCATCTCGTGCAACACGACACGCACGCCTGCGGATGCGGCCTGCCACGCGGCTTCGGAACCGGCCATGCCGCCGCCAAGGATATGGAGTGTATCTGTCATGGCGCGGGTCTAGGCCAAAGCCGGTAATTTGAAAAGAGACATTCTCGTGGCCAAGCCAACTGGAGCGTTGAGGAGACACAAGGCCCCCTCGGGGCGGGCCACAGGCCCGATCCCGCGCGCGGTGAAGGGGCTCGATGCCGCTTTGCCGCGCGGGACCCTCAGATCAGCGCGATGCGCTCGCGGCGCTCCGGGTCGGGGAACTCGCGGTAGAGCCCCACGCTGCTTGTGGCGATCATACCATGCATCAGGTCATATTTATGAGCCAGCGCATCGTCGCCATGCCCCACGGCGCGGAACGCCTCCTCGAGCATGGCCATATCCGTCACCTCAATCTCCAGCAGGAAATCGGCCTGACCATCGGCCCCGAGCCCCAGCTTGCGCCGCATCAGCCGCCACGAGCGGATCAGTCCGCGCTCCTGCAAAGCCCCATACCAGCCATCGGCTGCCGCAGCAAAAGCCAGCGCCTTACTGCCCGAATTCAATTCGATCATACAATGATAGAGATTCATCTCCGCCCTCCCGGTCACGCCTCGAAAAGAGCAGGAACATTTTGATATTCGATTAAAAAAAAGCCCCTCAAAAAGAACCTTTCTATCGGTTTTTACACAAACCTTTCGAGGCTAGGGACGGCATCCTTCTACCCGCGCTGGTTGCAGGCTGTAATAGGCCAGAGCGGAAACAGGGATCACCAGTTTCTGCATATGAAAAGGCGACCCCCAAGAGGGCCGCCCCTGATCTTGCGCAGATCGCCCGTTCAGTGGCCGACGATCAGATCCGACAGGCTGTGATCGCTGAAGCTCACACCACCCTGACCCAGATCCGCACGCAGGCCGATGCCTACATAGCTTTCCGCATCATCATGATTGGCATCGTTGAAGCCCAGCTCGCCCGTCATCGCATAGCCATTGCCCAGATCATATTCACCGGTGGCCGCATAGCGGCGGCCCGTAACATCATCGGTGTCGTAATAATCAAGGCGGCCGCCAACCTTGACCTGCGAATTCAGCGGCATGGTTGCGGAGACATTATAGAGGTTGCCCTGCATATCGGCATCATCGCTCTTGACGTGATTATAGGCGCTCTCCACCGAGAACATGCCATAATCGCCCTTATACTCGACGCCCAGCGTGGTGTAATCATCGCCGTCGATCCGCTCGAAACCGGCACGCGCACCGAATTTCATCATGCCATTCATATTGTAGATGGCATGGAGCGCGGTGGTATGGCCATCCCAGCTGTCATCCCAGTAGCGATTGAGCGCCATATCGCCCTGAAGCGAGAATTGCGGCGTGAAGCCGACTTCCATCTGCCCACCGATGTTGGTGCGCGACTGGTCGCGCGAATCCGCGTCGAGATAATTGAAATGTGAAGCGCCGACATTGGCGCCGACGATATCGGCCGCATGGGAGGCCATGGGCGCGAACCCTGCCAGCAGGGCGAGGATGGCTGTCTTTTTCATATGTCTACTCTGCTCGTTGGTCTGTGATCTTGCGCCACAGATTCTGGTAAGCCGTAAAGGAAAGGGCAGGTCACATCGCTGTGCCTGCCCTTGGTTTTACTCGTCTTCGGAAGCGCCGTCAGCGGGTGGCGTATCGTCAGTCTGTGACGTTTCCGTGATTGGCAGGTCCTCGCCATCCTCATCACCCTGATCGGCGATACGGGCGACCGAGACCACCGTCTCGCCGACAGCCGTATTGAAGACCCGCACACCGCCTGCGCCACGCGAGCGGAAGGAGATCCCGTCCACCGGACAGCGGATCGACTGGCCGGTCGAGGTGGCCAGCATGATCTGGTCTCCCATTTCGACAGGGAAGGATGCCACGAGATCGCCGCCGCGCATCTTCTTCTCGAAGGCGGTGACGCCCATGCCCCCACGCCCGCGCACGGGGTAGTCATGGCTCGAGGAGGTCTTGCCAAGGCCCTTGGCGGTAATCGTCAGGATCAGGTCCTCGGCCGCCGACATTTCGGCATAGCGCTCGGGCGAGAGCTGGCCGCCCTCGACGGCTTCCTCATCCTCGTCGGCCTCGACGCCGTCTTCCTCGGTGACACCCGCCATGAGACGGCGCTGTTTGAGATAGGCCGCACGTTCCTGCGGATCTGCCTCGAAATGCCGGATGACCGACATCGACACGACCTCGTCATCGCCCAGAAGCTTCACGCCGCGCACACCGGTCGAGGCGCGCGAGTTGAACACCCGCACTTCCGGTACGGGGAAGCGGATCGCGCGGCCCTTGGCCGTGACCAGCATCACATCATCATCTTCCGAGCAGATGCGGGCATTGATCAGGCGCATGCCCGCATCCTCGCCCTCGAATTTCATCGCGATCTTGCCGTTGCGCATGACATTGGTGAAATCCGAAAGGCGGTTGCGGCGGACGGTGCCTGCCGAGGTGGCAAAGACCATCTGCAGATCGTCCCACTCGGCCTCGTCGCGGTCCACCGGCGTGATGGCGGCTATGGAGACGCCCGCAGGGATCGGCAGAATATTGACGATCGCCTTGCCCTTGGAGGCACGCGAACCGGCCGGCAGCTGCCAAGTCTTCATCTTGTAGACCATGCCTTCGGTCGTGAAGAACAGTAGCTGCGTATGGGTATTGGCCACAAACATCGTGGTCACCGCATCATCATCCTTCAGACCGCCGCCCGACAGCCCCTTGCCACCGCGTTTCTGCGAACGGAAATCGGCCAGCGGCGTGCGCTTGATATAGCCCGACTGCGTCACAGTCACGACCATATCCTCGCGCTCGATCAGATCCTCGTCGTCGATATCGCCGATGAAATCGGCAATCTCGGTGCGGCGCGGGACGGCGAACAGCTCGCGCACTTCGCGCAGCTCGTCAGAGATGATCGCCATGATCCGCTCGCGCGAGGCGAGGATAGCGAGGTAATCCTTGATCTTCTCGGCCAGTTCCGCCAGCTCGTCGGTGACTTCCTTCACCCCGATCTGGGTCAGGCGCTGCAGGCGCAGATCGAGGATCGCGCGGGCCTGCACCTCGGAGAGGTTGTAGGTGCCGTCATCATTGACCGGATGCAGCGGGTCATCGATCAGTTTCAGATATTCGACGATATCATGTGCGGGCCAGCGCCGCGTCATCAGCCGCTCGCGGGCCTCGGCCGCATCGGCCGAGGAGCGGATCGTGGCCACGACCTCGTCCACATTCGAAACCGCCACGGCGAGACCGCAGAGCACATGGCTGCGCTCGCGCGCCTTGCGCAGCTCGAACGCGGTGCGACGCGCGACCACTTCCTCGCGGAAGGTGATGAAATGCGACAGGAAATCGCGCAGGGTGAGCTGCTCGGGGCGGCCGCCATTGAGCGCCAGCATGTTGCAGCCGAACGAGGTTTGCAAAGGCGTCAGGCGGTAGAGCTGGTTGAGCACCACATCCGGCGTCGCATCGCGCTTCAGCTCGATCACCACGCGCACACCGACACGGTCGGATTCATCGGCAATGTTGGAGATGCCTTCGAGGCGCTTGTCGCGCACCAGCTCGGCGATCTTCTCGATCATCGAGGCCTTGTTGACCTGATAGGGGATCTCGTCGACCACGATGGCGAAACGGTCCTTGCGAACCTCCTCGATGCGGGTCTTGGCGCGGATCACCACCGAGCCACGGCCCTCAAGGTAAGCCTTGCGCGCACCGCTACGGCCAAGGATCAAACCGCCGGTCGGGAAGTCGGGGCCGGGGACGATCTGCATGATCGCCTCGGTCGACATATCGGGATTGTCGATCAGGGCAAGGGTCGCATCGACCACTTCGCCCAGGTTATGCGGCGGGATATTGGTGGCCATACCCACCGCGATACCGCCCGCACCATTGACCAGCATATTCGGGAACCGCGCGGGCAGGACGACCGGCTCGCGGTCCTTGCCATCGTAGTTGTCCTGAAAATCGACGGTGTCTTTCTCGATATCGGCCAGCAGGAAGGCCGCGGCCTTCTGCATGCGGACTTCCGTGTAGCGCATGGCGGCGGCACTATCGCCATCCATCGAGCCGAAATTGCCCTGACCATCCAGAAGCGGCAGCGACATCGAGAAGGGCTGGGCCATGCGGACCAACGCATCATAGATCGCGGCATCGCCATGGGGGTGGTATTTCCCCATCACGTCGCCCACCGGACGCGCCGATTTGCGATAGGGCTTGTCATGCGTATTGCCCGTCTCATGCATCGCATAGAGGATGCGGCGGTGCACGGGCTTGAGGCCGTCACGCAGATCAGGGATCGCGCGCGATACAATTACGCTCATCGCGTAATCGAGATAGGCCGTCTTCATCTCGGACGCGATGGAGACTATGGGAAACTGTTCAGAGGAGGGGCGCCCCGCCCCGTTTTCCTCGGTGTCCGGCGTATCGGGAGTATCGTTCACGCGCGCCTCAATTCTTCTAGATCTTGTTGGACCTTCTTATAGCGCGCCCGAGGGCTGGTATGCAACTTCCAAACCCCGATGAGTGGGCAAAGAAAAACCCGACGGCCTGTCCGGGCCGTCGGGTCAGGTAAAGCGGTGTGGGGTTCAGCGTTTCGCGCCCAGTGCACCGCGAATCCAGAAGAGGCACAGAACGAGCGAGAGGATCACGTTCAGATTGGCCATGGTCACGCCGAACATCTCCCAGGAGATCTGGTCGCACTGGATCAGCGGGGCGGAGTTGATCTGCGCCATGAGATCATCGACCGAACCCGAGACGCCGCTCGAGGTGCAGCTGGTAGGGCCTTGGATAATGTGCCGCTCGACCAGTGAGTGATAGGCGCCGATGCCTGCGGTCGCCAGCGCGGCAACTGCGCCCAGCCACGCGAACTGGCGCGGCAGGCGCAGCGCGAGGATGGCGATCCCTATGACGATGGCCGCAGCATGGGGCCAGCGCTGCAGCAGGCACAGATGGCAGGGCGCAAAGCCAGAAGCCTGAAAGAGGAACGCTCCGGCGAGAAGGGCGGCCGAGCCAAGCGAAGCGAAGAGGATGGAGAGGCGGGAATGGGTCATAGATATTTCACCAGATAGAGCCCGCCAATCAGCAGGACGACGAAGACAGTAAAGACAAGGCCGAGGCGCTTTTCGATGAAGGTGCGCACCGGCTCACCGAATTTCCACAACAGCCCCGCCACGATGAAGAAGCGCAGCGCGCGGGCGAAGATCGACGAGGCGACGAAGAGCGGCAGCGACAGATGGGTGACACCCGAGAAGATCGTGATCACCTTGAACGGGAAAGGGGTCACGCCCGCGATGATCACCGCCCAGACACCGTATTCATTGAAACCCGCGGCCAGCTCGTCGAACTTATCGGCTTTGCCATAGAATTCGAGCACGGGCTGTCCGATACTGTCCATCAGCCCGTAACCGATGCCGTAGCCCGCCAGCCCGCCCGTCACCGAGGCGATCGTGGCCACCAGCGCGATCCGGAAGGCTTTGGTAGGGGCGGCGATGATCATCGGGATCATCAGCACGTCAGGCGGAATCGGGAAGATCGAGCTTTCGAGGAATGCCACCGCGGCCAGCGCCCAAAGCGCATGGCGATGCCCCGCTATCGCGATCATCCAGTCATAGAGACGACGGATCATAATGCCCCCTGATACAGCCTCGCTAAGGGATGCCCCGTCCGCTGCAGGTGGTCAAGCGCTTGCGGGGGAAACCTTCGTGATAGGGCAGTATCTGGCCGGTATTCGACAGAAAAATCATTTCCATAGCCGTTTTGAAGATCTCCGCGTTGACTAAGGTTGTGAAGCCCAGTAAGAGGGCTTGGCACATTGCATTGCGGGCGTGGTGGAATGGTAGACGCGGCGGATTCAAAATCCGCTTCCGAGAGGAGTGCCGGTTCAAGTCCGGCCGCCCGTACCAATCTGAAATTCAATGAAAAACAGGTTGGTTTGCAATAGGGTCGAGCGCCGCGCTCCCCGCCGTTCCCAATCCGGTTCCCACTTTCATGTTCTGTCCCTGTTCTGTTCCGCAAGCTTGTGGGCCGCTTTCGACAGGCGTTTTTTGCTGGCTTTCTTGCGGTAATAGGCCACCATCTGGGGCGACTGGTTGGTAATGGCCTGGATCTGCGCATCGGTGCAGCCGGCTTCGGCCAGCCGGACGATCGACAGCTTGCGCAGCCCGTGCAGGGTGAAGGGTTTCGCCTCGTCTCCGAGCGTCGCGCGCCAGGCGCTTAAAGCTTTCTCGGCCGCGCTGTAGCTGATTGCCTGGCTCATGTTCTTCGGGACCAGATGGCGCCCTCGAATCGGCAAGGCCTCGACATAGCTTCGCAGCCCGTCAGGGCAGTAGACTTGATAGGCCTCATCGCCTTTCTCGTCGGTCACCGTCATGATGTCCCCCTCGAACTGGTCGCGGCGCATCGCGATGGCGGCGCTCGGCCTTTGCCCCGTGCCGAGGATCAGCTCGATGATCGTGCGGACATTCTCCGGCGCGGCTCTGGCCTTTTCGACCATCCATTCCGGCCACGGTTCGAACTCGCGCTGCTTGCCGAATAGGTCGATGCCCTCCGCCGGATTTCTGACATTCCAGTCAAGCTGCTTCGCGGCGAAGTTGAACAGGATCCGCACGATCTGGACGAACCAGTCGGCCTGCCGCGGCGTGTCCTTCAACTTCTGCTGCATCGCCCGCACGGTGGCGCGGTCCATGTCCCGCACATCCTTGTCGGCATTCTTGGCAAGGATCTTCTCGAGCCAGATATTGTAGGATTGTTTCGTGCGCGGGGCGAGCTTGCGGAATTTCGGGCTCGACCTGTATTCGGTGATCAGGACCCGCCAGCTCGTCTTGACGAGCTGCCGTCTGACCTTCGGGGATTTTCCCGACCGGATGGACCAGTATTCGACCATGAATTCCGGCGTATTGGGATCGGCTGTGATCTCGATATAGCGCTCGCGGCGCTTGCCGCCCTCGAGCCAGGTGGTGCGGTAGAACAGCCGCTCCTTGCCCCTGATTTTCTTTGCTGTGAGATATGGCAGGTCGGGCTTCTTCATAGGTCGAATTCGTCTTTCGGCTTGGTATTGTCGCCGCGCAGGACGGCCGCCAGTGACTCGCGATCCCAGCGGCCGAGCGGTCCGGGGGCGGGCAGCGCGCCGCGCGCGACGAGCGCATTGAATTCGGAGGTCTTCATGTCGCAGAAGCGGGCGGCGGTGGCATCGCGCATGAAGGCCGGAAAATCGGGTTTGCCCATCTATTCCTCTCCCCAGTAGCGCATGTCTTCGAGCGCGCAGGCCTCGGGGCCCTCCGGTCGGGCAAGCGGGTCGTTGAAATAGCCCGGAGCGGCTTCCTTGCAGTAAGCGGCCACCGTGCTGCCATCCTCGAATGTCTCGAATCCTGCAAGCTTGATCGCAGCGATCGTGAACCGGCGCGTGAACTCTTCGAGGCTGAGGTCTTCCGAATGTTCGGTCATGCGTCAATTCCACTGATGGGGTCGATCGTAGGGACGGCTGTGAGCGCAGAGCAAGCGCAGGATGCAAAGGTCATGGTGTCTTCTCGCAAGATATACGGCTCGGGGCAGAGGCGGGTGCTGAAAGATCAGAATGAGGGCGTTTTCTTTGGCGCGCCGAGGCTCAGGGCCGCGCGGGCGGCGGGGCTGTGGCCGGCACAGATGTTTCCGGCGCATACACCCACATGCGGGCAGAGCTCCTCCATCGTCAGGCCGTGTTCGCGGGCAATCGCGCGCAAAGCGCCGATCCTGTCCTGATCGGAGGGGCAGCCCATGACGTAGAGGCTCCGGTTACGGTTGATGTGCTCGTGATAGGCATCGGCTGCCGCCGCGAGGTTGCGTCTGGTGGATGCGGTCATCGCGTTTCCTTTCATGATGGTCGGCGGACGCGGCAGGCCTCCGAACTGGTTGCCGCGTCCGCCTGTCCGGCGCGCGTGGGACACGCCGAATTCCTGAACTTGGGGCAGGGCCTAAAGGGCGCTGGCCGAAGCTCGGGATCTTAGGGCGGCGCTGGTGGGTGTTAAGCGCCGCCCCGTATCGGGCCCCGGGAGGAAAGGGGGTGGGGCCGGATGCCGTCAGTCCATCCCGAGCGCCTGCTTGTAGATGTCTATGATCGCCTCTTCTTCGGCGATGTCGTTCTTGTCGCGCTTGCGCAGAGCGATGATCTTTTTGAGGATCTTCGTGTCGTAGCCACGGGCCTTGGCCTCGGCCATCACGTCCTTCTGCTGCTTGGCGATATCGGCTTTCTCGGCGGCAAGGCTCTCGAACTGCTCAATGAACTGGCGCAGTTCGTCGCCGGTCACCTGATAGGCTTTGTCCTCGGCTGCCTTGAAATCCGCATCGGGTTTCGTCGGCGGCTTGCCCGCATTGGTGCGGCTGATGCTATGGGCCGTGCGGGCGAGGAGCTCGGGCGTCTCGGTGTCTAGGGGGATCGGCGTCATGGCGTTCACTGCGGGGGCTCCGGATGAAAAGGCCGGGCAGTGTCAGGCAGAGCACCGCCCGGCAGTTGGGTTGCGAGCAGTAGACAGGCAACCGATCTCAGAAAGCGGGGTTCTCGGCCTGCCATCGGGCGCAGGTCATCTGCGCGATGGGGTCGAGATAGATCAGCAGCAGGAGGAGAGCCGCGCAGACGCAGACGATGCCCGCGAGGGGCTTCCGTGAGTTGGTGGTCTGGTAAAACGTCTGCATAGCGCGGCTCCATCCTGAGGGGCGGCAGGCTCATGTGTCGCTGCCGATAAATAGATAGTTCGCACACAGAGAACCTAACGGTCAACAATAAAGTTCTCCAACAGAGAACAAATTGATTCGTATGGGATGACGTACCGCGGCTAAGCAGAAAGGCCCGCTATCAGCGGGCCTTTCTGCGGGATGGGTGGGTATCTTGAAAAAATTATTGAATGGGGGTGTTTTAGTAGTGGCCTTGCGGCATCCGGTGGTCTGGATGGATTTGCGACTACTGCTTATTGACTAGATCTTTTGGAATATGGAAGCGAACTGGTGCTGCCCATTTCAAATGAACATTGTGAAGGTTCCGACCCGTTGGGTTTAGGGATAGGAGGCTAAATGTGCCGGCTTCGGTCCCTTCCTTCATATATTTAAGCCAAATCATGCCATCGGAAGTCTCCGCAATTACTTTGCGGCCGATGGCCTCTGTCGGTACGCCATCGTGGGTGTCCCTAGAGAATAGTACGATATCGCCTGATGAATATGCTGGCTCCATGGAGTCGCCCCTGATCTCAACGGCGACTATGCCTTTTGGCGAAATTTGTGGTGGGCATTGGATTTTATACATTCCGTTGCCCTTGACGTAGTCATCTACTAGCGAGACTTCGTCGCCCGCACCGGCATATCCGGGCACCGCGATCGGTGGGCGGGTGGTGGCTATTTCGGATATGTCCGCGTCCAAAGCCTCTAGTATTCGTACGAGTACATCAAAGGAGGGCTTCTTCTTGCCGTTCACTATCTCCGATAGATAGCCTTTTCCGACATCTATCGCGTCGGCGAGCTGTTGTTGGCTCATGTTGCGCTTTTCAAGCGCTGATTTGATGTCGATTTTCATGCATTGATTGTCATCTATGCGGTTTGAAAAATCGATAATCCGTGAGCGAACTGTTCGCTGACAGAAAACTTCACGTTGACTTGACGGTGTTCTCTGTGGGAGAACGTTGTTTATGATGACGCTCAAAGAATATCTCTCTCTACATCAGATTTCCCAAACAGACTTTTCAGGGAGTCTGGGGGTATCCAAAGGGTACCTGAGTGATCTTCTGCGCGGTCGAAAACTTCCCTCTTTGACCATTGCTGTGAAGATACAAGACCTCACTAAAGGTGCAGTTATGGCGGGCTCTTGGGTCTCTCCAAAAAACGGGGAGGCTGCATGATGCGAGCTTCCCCGCTGAAATCTGATTTTTCCAATCCATGCTCTCCTTGTGACGCGGGTCGCGTCCAGTTCCTAGCGAACAGTTTTTCCGGAGGTTCACATGCGCCCTGTTGAGGCCGGTTCGATCCAAGATGTGGTGTCGGACGTTTATGACGTGTTTGGCGGGGTGCGGAAGGCCTCTGCCGCTACGGGGCTCGCGCCTTCGGTCCTGAGCTATGGCACCGAGATGCGCGAGGATCGTCCGGGCGGATTGGGGGTGAACTACCTCGACCGCATGGCGCGGATGGACCCCGCAGCGGCGGCCATTCTTGCAAGCCATTTCGCGGCGCTTGCGGGCGGCGTGTTCCAGCCGGTCGAGGTGGCAGTGATGGAGGAGCTTACGAGCGCCTGCGCCGATGCCATCAAGGAAAATGGCGAGGCGATCTTCTTTGCCTTGCAGGCCGCGCGGTCTGGCCGGTGGGAAGACGCACAAATAGCGCTGCCGGAAGTCGATGAATCGATCACCGAGATGACCGGGCTTCGCGCGATCCTGATGCAGACGATCCAGACGAAGGGGGGCAGGTGATGGGCGCCCCGTTTGATGAATGGGCCGCGCTGTCGCATTCGGTCAAACCGCAGGACTGGTCCGGCCCGATCGTCTTTGGGGTCGGGCCTTCGGAGGTTGTCGGGCGCTCAGGCGGCAAGCCGGTGTATGTGACCTCGACTGTCCGCCTCGATCTCTGCCAAGTCACCGAAGCCGACGCGCTCTCGGCGGCGCGGGCCTGTGCCGAGCTGTCGCGCCTGGGCATCTGGGCGGTCTCGCCCGTGATCCTCGGGGCGGCGATGCTCGAGGTCGATATGCATCTCAAAATCAACGAGCCGGTCGGCTGGGCCAAACAGGTCGCAGGTCTCCGCAATGCGGCTGGCGCGCTCTGGGTGCCCGCCTGCCGTGGCTGGGCAAGCTGCCCGCAAATCTGGGCCGATGTGCAATGGGCCGCCTCGCATGGGGTGCCCGTCATGGTCGAAGCGAAAGGGGTAATGTGATGGGTGCGGAACGCAGCTTTACGGTGGTGGGCGATAACAGCATGCCATCCTATCCGATCTCCGCCGAAGAGCGGCTCGATAGCCATTTCTTTATCCAGTGGAACCTCAAACGCTGGCGCAAGAGCGAGTTCCGCCAACTGGCCGAGCCCGATGTGGGCTGGTATGGCTTCCAGCTCTTCTGCGAGGCGCATGACGAGACGCCGGTTGGCACCTTGCCCACGAATGAGCGGCTGCTGGCCAAGGCGCTGGGGATCACGCTCGAGCGCTGGCAGCAGCTTTGCGAACGCGACATTACCCCGCTTCACGGCTGGTACAAGGTGCGCTGTGACAATGGCGAGGTGCGCTATGCCCACAACGTGGTGACCGAGGTGGCCGAGGAGGCGCTGAAGTCGAAGCGCCGCAATGCCGCCGATGCCGAGAACCGCAAGGTGGCCAAGCAGCTCAAGGATCTCGAGGCGATGATCAAGGAGCGGATCGGGGCAGGGCAGCTGATGAACAACCCGATGTTCCTCGATAGGTTCAACGCATTCCTGGAGGAGCATTACCCCGGCAAGCAGCGGCGCGAGGCGCTGGTGCGGCAGGCTCTCAACGAGTTCATGGAGGCCCAAGGGTGATGCGGGGTTTCTGTGTAATCAGTGATATTCTGTTACGGTTACAGAATATTCCGGAACGGTTACGGAAAATCACGGATCAAAACGGAAATGACACGGAATTTTCCGTGAATATCCGGCTGTCTTCCCTTTTTTTGCGCGGTTTCTGTAACCGCCGAAAGGAGAAGAAAAGAGATGAAAAGAAAAGAGAAATACCGGATCGCACCGCCCTGAGCGTCCCGCTCGCGGCGGGCTTTCGGCCATTGCTGAGAAAGGAGCGGTGACATGGACAGTGTGGAACAGGCGACCGGCGAGAAGCGTGTGCGGGCGGTGCTTTTCGAGCCGCTCATGCGGCTGGGGCTCGGGCGGCCCTCGACCGTGACGAAGGCAGGCTTCGAGGAGATGATCGAGGAGGTGAGCGGCAAGCTTGCCTATATGTCCGAGATCAATCTCGATGCGCTCAAGGAAGAGATCGTCGCGCATCCGGGCGGGGCGCGTGGTGATCGGATCTGGGCAGGAGCGCAGATCCTGAAGAAAGCCGCCGAGATCGATCCGCCCGAAGAGACCGGCAGTCCGCTGATGCGCGCGGTCTTTGCAAGCGCGATGGGGCGCGAGGCCCTGCGCGATGGTTGGGCCCCCGAACTGCGCCGCGCGGTCAAGGATACCCGCCGCTGGCCAAACGCTTTTGCTGCCAGCCAGCTGCGCGAGAAGGCCCGGGAAAATCTGCGCCGCCTGATGCTGATCGAGGAGAACATGGCCGCGGGCCGGCAGGTCTCCGATGACGACATGGCCTTCCGCCACCGGCGGCGGGTTGCGATGAACCAATGCGAGAAAATCGCGAAGCTGGCAGGGGCAGAGCAATGATGATGACGGATGTGCGGCGGGGCCGGATCGTGGCGGCGGGGCCTCGGGTGATGAGTGTGCGCTCGGCGCTGGAATGGGCCTTCGGGCCGGAGAATGCGCGGATGGATTTCGACCATAGCGGGGCGCATGAGTTTGATCGCGTGGGCGTCTCGCCCGAATGGCGGATGATGCAGCAGGCCAAGCTCGGCTGCCGCGTCGATGGCGGTGGCGCTGGCCTGGCGCCGCATGTGCATCCCGACGCGGCGATGATCGCGGCAGCGGTCGAGGCGCTGGAGCTGAACCCGATGTTCGGGCGCAAGATGGCGGTGCTGGTGGCGACCCATGCGCGTGCAGGGACTGCGCCGGATTGGCGGGGATCTGCGCGCCGTCATGTGGTGCCGGTTGGTTGGGATTTCGACAAAGAGGGCGCATCGATTGCGCTCGAGGCTAAAGGTGATGACTGGTCCTATCGCTCGGCTCGGTCGCGCAACCTGCGGAAGGTTGGCAGTCGATGCTGCCCGATCTCTTTCGTGGGGGGCGGTTCGGAGACAGCAAAGCGCCGTCGAGCCTATCTCGATTGGTGTGGTGCGCTTCTTGAGGTGGCTTCGCAGCTTCGCGTTCCTGGCTATCTTGACACCATCATCGTTACCAGCGCCCAGCCTGTGCTCTCTCCGTGGAGAAATAGGAGTTGACTGCATCAGTCCGATTTGACATTTTGCAGTCACCACACGAGCGCCCGAAGGTTGAAAGACCTTGCGGGCGTTTTCCATTTCCAGACATCGGTGGCGATATGCATAAGGTTGAACGGGTATGGTTCGACCCGTCGGAGGATGGGCGAGGGGTGCGGATGCGCCTCTCTTTCAAGGCTTCGGCTGTCGCGCCGGTTGAGACCACGAATGAATGGTGCTGCCGGATGGTCGGGCCGGAGGGACCGATCGGCTATCTTGTCCTGCGCTTCTTCGGCTTGATCGGCGGGTGCGCGGTCTTCAATGTCTCGCGCCTCCTGCCGGCCAATGCCGAGCTAGAGGCCGAGGAGGTGATCTTCCCGCACTCGCCCGAATGGTTCCGAGATGCCTAGCCCCATCCTCGACGTCTCGGGCTTCACCACGGCACTCGACACGCTGGCCAAGCGCGATGTGGTGATCGCCTCGACTTGGGCGCTCAATGATACGGTGGAGGAGGCGCGAGCGCAGGTGGCGGAGCGGATGACGGTGGTCTTCGACCGGCCCACGCGGTTCACGCAAAACGCGTTTAGGGTTCGCAAAGCCCGCAGTTCCGATCTGGAGGCTGCGGTCGAGGAGCGGGCGGTGATTGGCCGGCGCCATTACCTGAAGGTGCAGGAAGAGGGCGGGCCGCGGGGCCAGACGGGCTTCGAGAAGCTTCTGGCGCAAAACCTCGCCTTTGAAGGCATTATCCAGTCGGTGATCCCTGCCGAGGGGGCGCGGCTCGATGCCTATGGCAACTGGTCGACGGGGGAGCGCAATCAGGTGCTCTCTGCGCTAAATGCCCAGCGGGACCGCGCGGCCAACGCGTCCACGGCCTCGCGCAAACGCAAACCCAAACGGGCGCGCTACTTCGTGCCCAAGGCGGGGCTCACGCAGGACATCTACAAGCGCGATGCGTCGGGTATTGCCGAGCGGGTGGCGATCCTCTCGGACAAGGTGCCGGTCTATCACAAGCGCCTCGGCTTCTTCGCCGAGGCCGAGCGGATCTATGAGACGCGGCTGCCGGCGCATCTGGGCCGGACGCTGGCCAAGATGATCGCCAAACGGTTCGGGTAAGGCCGATCGGCCCTGCCCAAGGCCGACCAAGCCCACGGGTCCTTCCAGGCCCTTTCCCGCATGCGGGTAATTCGCACCCCGTGACGTTCACCTGTTCTGGCGTTTCCCGCAGGTGGGGTTGGGGTTGTTGTTGTTATTCTTCACCGAAGGGGTGATCCCATGGATACGCTTGTCACGCTGGCGGACGGGAGCGTGCTCGATACCGCGCTCTATCCGCTGCCCGACGGGCTGTCGGATGGGGTGATGAACCGCGCGCAGCTCGCCATCGCCTTCAATGTCTCGGAGAACTCGGTCACCAAATGGGTCGGCCAAGGCATGCCGGTGCTGACAGCGGGTCAGAACGGCGTCTCCTACGAGTTCCAGCTCTCGCATTGCTATGCCTGGCGTAGGACGCGGGATGAACAGAGCCGCGCGACCAAGGCCTCGCGCGAGGCGCATGCGATGCAGGCGTCTCTGGCCTTTCGTAACCTCGATGAGGAGCAGGAAGAGGAAGAGGGCGGGCTGACCGCCAAGCAGCTGCGCGAATGGTCCGAGGCCGAGTATCACCGCAACCGCGTGGCCGAGCAGCGGGGCGAGCTGGTGCGCGCGGCGCGGGTGTCCGAGCTCTTGGAGGATCTGATCGGGGTGGTGGCCACGGCCTTGGGCACGATGCCCGACCATCTCGAGCGCGATCTTGGCCTCGGGGTCGAGGAGGTCGCGAAGGTCGAGGCGCGCTGCGACAAGGTGGTGATGAAGATGCGCGAGCGGATCGAGCGCTCGATCCTTGGCACGGGCGCGGTGGAAGATCTGGCGGAATACCGTCAGGACGAGATGGGGCTGTAGGATATGGTCGAGATGATGGATCGCGGGGCGTCGGTGCTGAACATCCCGCCGCTGCCCGCCTGGACGCAGCCGCGCGAGCTATTGGCCGATGCGCTGCCGCTTCTGGATCCGCCCTCGCGGATCTCGGTGACCGATGCGGCCGAGCAGTTCATGCAGGTGCCGATCGGGACGGACTGGTCGCTCTTCGACCGGACGGTCGCGCCCTATATGGTCGAGCCCGCCGATATCACCCAGTCGCGCAAGTTCAAATCGGTCTGTTTCGTGGGGCCATCGCAATCGGCCAAGACCACGATGCTGATCACGGTGGCGGTGCATTCGGTGATGTGCGCCCCGGCACCGGTGCAGATCATCCATATGTCGAAGCCCGATGCCGATGCCTGGGTGGAGGAGAAGCTCGACCCGATGATCGAGCATAGCCGGATGGTGCGCGAGCGGCTGGGCCGCGCCCGCGATGACAGCACCTTCTCGCGCAAGCGCTTCAAGGGGATGCGGCTCACCATTGGCTATCCGGTGGCGCGCCAGCTGTCCTCGCGCTCGCAGCGGCTGGTGCTCTTGACCGATTACGATCACATGCCGCAGGTGCTGGGGCCCAAAGACGCGCCCGAGGGCAGCCCCTACGGGATGGCGCGCCAGCGGATCCGGACCTTCATGTCGCGCGGCTGCGTACTTCTGGAGAGCACACCGGCCTTTCCGGTGACCGACGAGACCTGGAAGGCAGGGCCGCAAAACCCGCATGAGCTGCCGCCCGTCTCGGGGGGCATCGTGCGGATCTATAACGAGGGCACGCGGGGGCGGTTCTATTGGGAATGCCGCGAGTGCGGTGATCTCTTCGAGCCGCATTTCAAATACCTGCGCTATGACAACACGCTCGAGCCTGCGGTGGCGGGCGCCAGGGCGGAGATGGGCTGCCCGCAGTGCGGCACGCTTTACAGCCATCGCCACAAGAACGAGATGAACCGCCAGATCCTGAAGGGGCGCGGCGGCTGGCTGCATGAGGGCACGACCGTTGGCGCGGATGGCAAACGGGCGCTGGTCACGATCGATGATCCGGATCTGCGCGCCACCGATGTGGCGAGCTATTCGCTCAACGGGGCGGCGGCGGCCTTTGCCAGCTGGGAAGGGATCGTGACCTCCTATGAACTCGCGCTCCGGCAGGCCGAGCAGTTCGGCGATTATACCGAGCTGAGCCGCGTCTACTTCACCGAGCGCGGCGAGCCTTATGTGCCGCACGGGCTGCAGATCGAGGGCGAGCTGACCACCACCATGCTGAGTGAACATGCGGTGCGGCTTGACCGCAAAACCGCGCCTGGCTGGACGCGCTTCATCACCACTTCGGTCGATGTGCAGGGCAACCGCTTCGAGGCGCTGGTCATGGCCTGGGGCGCGCAGGGCGAGCGGGTGATCATCGACCGCTTCGCGCTGGCGCAACCGCCCGAAGGGGCCCCAAAAGCCCGCAACGAGGAGGGCGAGTTCCGCGCCCTCGATCCCGGCCGCTATGCCGAGGATGCGGGGGCGCTGGCGGGCCTCACCGCGCGGTCCTATCCGGTGGAGGGCCAGCCTTGGGCGCTTTCGCCTTGCGCGGTGGCGGTGGACTTCAACGGGCCTGCAGGGTGGTCGGATCATGCCGAGCGCTTCTGGCGCAGCCGGCGCAAGGCGGGCGAGGGGGATCTGTGGTTCCTCTCGATCGGGCGGGGTGGGCCGAACCTCTCGGACCGCGTCTGGTATGCCGCGCCCGCGCGGGGATCAAAGGGCCGCAAGGCCCGTGCGGTCCGGCTCCTCAATATGGCGACCGACCGGCTGAAGGATTCGGTGATGGCGGCACTGGGGCGCTTCGAGCGGGGTCCCGGCGCCCAGCACACGCCCGACTGGCTCGAGGAAGAGCATCTGGCCGAACTGCTGGCCGAGCGCCGTGGCCCCAAGGGCTACGAGCTGAAGGCGGGCGTCAAACGCAACGAGACGCTCGATCTCTCGGTGCAGGCGCTGGCGCTGGCCGAGCATAAGGGCCTGAGCCGCATCAACTGGGAGGATCCGCCGGACTGGGCGGTGCTGGGCGTGGCCAATCCCTTTGCGGTGCGGCTGGTGCCCGAGACAGAGGCAGAGGCAGGGGCCGAGGTGCCCGAACCGGATCAAGAGACAGAACCGGAGGCGGCGGGCGATCCCGATGCGCCTCCCTATACACCGCGCCCGCCTCCTGCGGGCATGGGCATCAGATATCTTCGGAGACGCTAGAGATGGCTTGGACAGCAGCAGACATCACCCGCATGGAGCGGGCCATCGCGACCGGCGCGCGGGTGGTGCAGATCAATGGCGAGCGGGTGGAATACCGCACGCTCGAGGAGATGCGCGCTACGCTGGTGATGATGAAAGACCAGCTCTCGGGCGCAGGCGCGGGCCGCTTCCAGGTGAACTATCCCAGAACATTGCGGGGGCTCTGAGACCCATGAACCCGATCGACCGTATGGTGTCCTTCTTCAGTCCTGAAGCGGGCTATAAACGGCTGCGCGCCCGAGCGGGGGCCGCGCAGCTGATGAACTTCGATGCCGCCTCGCGCGGGCGGCGCACCTATGGCTGGAAAGCCCCGGGCTCTTCGGCCGATGCGGCGGCCTTTGGTCATCGCGCGCGGATGCGCAATCTCTCGCGCGATATGATCCGCAACCGCCCCTATGCGGCGCGGGGCCGCGATGTGGTGGTGGCCAATGTGGTGGGCGAGGGGATCACGCCCTCGATCCGCATGGAGAACGGGCAGAGCAAAACGCAGGTGGAGGCGGCGCTCCAGCATCTCCTGACGCCCGATATCGATGCGCTTGGCGAGTATGACCTCTTCGAGATGCAGGGGATCGTGATGTCCACGGTTTTTGCCGATGGCGAGGTGCTGGTGCGCCGCCGCATGCGCAATCCGCGCCATGACCCACAGCTGCGGCTGCCCTATCAGGTCGAGCTGATCGAGGCCGATTACCTCGATATGACGGTGCAGTCGCATGGTAAGAACCTCGTGGTGGAGGGGATCGAGTATGGTCCCACCGGCGCGATCGAGGCCTATCACCTCTATAACGAGCATCCGGGCGCCGTGCAGAACCGCAAGGCTCTCAGCTCCACGCGGGTGCATTGGTCCGACATCCTGCATATCCGCCGCTTTGACCGCGCGGGCCAGCTGCGCGGTGTGCCGTGGCTGGCGCCGGTGATGATGACGCTGGGCGAGTTGGGCGATTATCAGGAGGCGCAGATCCTCAAGCAGAAGATGGCCGCGCTGATGGCGGTGGTGATCGAATGGGAGGATGCGGCCACCCGTCCGGCCAATGCGGGCGCGGGGCTCGAGGAGCTGGCCCCGGGGGCGGTGGTCAACCTCCCCGCGGGCGCAAAGCCCAACTTCACCACCCCGCCGAGGATCGACGGCTATGACGAGTTCATGCGCCGCGGCCTTGGCATGGTCGCGATGGGTCTGGGCATCAGCTACGAGGCGCTCGCGGGCGATCTGAAAGGGGTGAACTTCTCCTCGGGCCGGATGGGGCGGATGGAGATGGACCGGCTGATCCGCATGTGGCAGCGCGGGCTGATGATCGGGCAGTTCTGCCGCGGCATGGAGCGCTGGTTCCGCGAGGGGCTGGCGGTCAAGGGGGCGGCGCTTCCTGCCTTCACCATCGACTGGACACCGCCCCGGCGGATCCTCGTCGATCCGACCAAAGAGATCCCCGCGATGATCGAGGAGGTCGAGGCGGGGCTGAACTCGCGCCAGCGCACCCAGCGCGAGCTGGGGCGCGATCCCGACACGATCCGCGCCGAGCGGGCGCAGGACCACGCGGCAGACGCGGCGGCAGGGCTTGATCCGATCCAGCCCAAAACGGCCTCGGGCACACAGAGACAGGAGAGAGATGATGAAGGCGAGTGACCTGATCGTGGGCGGCGAGCTGATCCTGAGCGGGACGGTGCTGCTTGATGACTATGCGGGCTATATGCTCGAGAGCGATATCTTCTTCGCGCCGCGCATGGTCCGCGAGGCCCTGCAGATCATGGGCGAGGGGCCGGTGACCGTTCGGCTCAATTCGGGCGGCGGCCATGTCTGGGCGGGCGAGCAGATCCGCGCGATCCTCGCGGCCCATCCGGGCGGGGCGACCATCGTGGTCGAGGGGCTTGCGGCGTCGGCCGCCTCGCTTCTTCTGATGGCGGGGACCAAGCGGGTGATGTCGCAAGGCTCGCAGCTGATGATCCATGATCCGTCGGGCTTCGTGTTCGGGACGGAAGCCGAGATGCGCCGCGAGGCCGATGTGATCGGGGCCTCGGCCAATACCTATGCGGCTGTCTACGCGAGCGCCTCGGGCAAGACGTCTGACGAGGTCCGCGAGATCATGAAGGCCGAGACCTGGTATGGCCCCGAGGAGGCCGTGGCGCAGGGCTTTGCCGACGGGATCGCGGGCGAGGACAGCACCGCTGCCACCTCCAGCCTGACAAGATTTGCCACGATGGAGGCCGCGCGAGCGGCCTTCATGAGCGCAGGTGCCAGCTTCGAGCAGCTCCTGTCCCGTGTTCCCCAAATGCCCAATGTAAAGGAAGCAACCATGACGACCCCGAATACCCAGACCCAGGCGCCGCCCGCACCGCAGGCACCGTTGATGAGCACCCCGCCGCAAACGCCGCTCGCACCAGCACCGCAACCGGCCCCCCGGATGGCCACCCCGCAGCCCGATCCGGTGGCGGCCGAGCGGGCGCGGGTGAAGGGCATCCGCGAGATGGCCGCGCCCTTCCTGAGTTCGGGCCGGCTGATGCAGGCCGATATCGATGCGCTCATCGATGATGGCACGGCGCTCGTTGATGCCGGCACCCGCTTCATGGCGCAGATGGCCTCCGCTGAAGCGCCCTCGCGCAGTCATTCTCCCGCCCGTATCACTCGCGACGAGACCGACACCCGCATGGAGGGGATGATCGGGGCGCTGATGAAGAAGACCGACGGGCCGGCGGCCGAGTATCGCGGGCTGCGGATCAAACGCATGGCGATGGATCTGGGCGGGGCCACGCGCGGCTATGATGAGGCGGCACAGGTCAAGCGCGGCATGATGGCCACCACCATGACCGGCGGGGCGCTCGGCGTCAGCGATTTTGCCTATATCACCACCGAGGTGATGAAGCGCACGCTCCTAGCCGCCTATCAGCGTCGCGCGGCGAGCTGGCAGCTGGTGACCGGTGCGCCGATCTCGGCCGCCGATTTCCGCGAGCTGCATGCGGTGCGCTTCGGCGGTGACTTCCAGCTCAAACCCGTGGGCGAGAATGGCGAGTATAAACAGGCCCGTCTCGTCGATGAGGCCGAGGGGCTGAAGGTCGAGCGCCGTGGCCGCACGATCAACCTCACCTTTGAATCGGTGATCAATGACGATATGGGCGCCTTCCAGCGTATCCCGACCGAGTTCGCCACTGCCGCGCGGCTGATGGAAAGCTCCATGGTCTGGACGCTCTTCCGCAATAACGCCAAGCTCAAATCCGATGGTAAGGCGCTCTTCCATGCCGATCACGGCAATCTCGCGGGCACCGCAGCGGCGATCTCGGTCGCTTCGATTGCCGCCGCGCGCAAGGCGATGTGGGAGCAGCGGGCGTTCGGCTCGAAAGACAGCGATGACTTCCTCTCGATCGAGGCCGACCGGCTGATCGTGCCGCCCGCGCTCGAGATGGTGGCGGGGCAGTTCATCACCACGATCACCCCGGCCAAGACGGCGGATGTGAACCCGTTCTCGAACTCGCTGACGCCCTCGACGGTCGGGCATCTGGGCGCCGCGGCCGGTGGCTCGGATACCGCTTGGTATCTGGTCTCTTCCGACATGCCGCCGATCCAGCACGCCTATCTCGAGGGCTATGAGGCCCCGACGGTGGAGACGCTCGACGGGATGAACCCCGATGTGGTGACGATGAATGCCCGCCACATCTTCGGGGCGGCGGCGGTCGAGTATCGCGGGACCTATAAGAATGCGGGCGCCTGATCGGGCGTGAGGCAACGAGACTGACCTGACGAACGGGCGCCCTTTGTGGCGCCCGTCGTCATTTACGACCCATGCGAGAAGGAGATCGCGATGAAGACATATGTGCAAGCGGGTGAGAACATCACGCTGACGGCGGAGGCCGCAGTGGCCTCGGGCCAGCTGGTGAAGATCGGGGCCATCACGGGGGTGGCGCAAGGCAAGGCGGCAACCGGAGAGCCCGTCACGCTGATCCGGCGCGGCGTGTTCGAACTGCCCAAGACCTCGGCGCAGGCATGGACGGTGGGCGCCAAGATCTATCTGGCGGCCGCGGGCGATGTGGTGACCACGGTGGCCTCGGGCAATAGCCTTGTGGGCGTGGCGCTGGAGGCGGCGGATGATCCGTCCGAGATCGGCATCGTGCTCCTTGATGGCACGATCCGGTGACGGGTGTCTTTGCCGGCATGGCAGGGGTGCTGAGCGCGGCCTTTGGCGATGTGGTCACCTACATGCCCAAAGGCGGGGCCCCGCGCGAGATCCAGTCGATCTTCCGCGCCGCCCCCATCGAGATCGAGGGCGCAGACGGCACCCCGATCGTGATTGCCGCGCCCACATGGCGGGTCAGCCGCGATCTGGTGCCGGAGCTCGCCCGGGACGACCGGATCGATCCGGGGCAGGGTAAGATCTATCGCCTCGCCACGATCCACCCCTCGGGCTCACCTGCCGCAGATGCGCTGATCCTCTGCGAGCTGAAGGAGGTCTGACATGAGCCGGACGCAGTTCCGCGAGCTGGCCAAAGCCGCGCTCGCGAGCGCCCCCGACCTTGCGGGCGTCACGCTGGTCTCGGCCTGGGCGGGCAACTTCTCGGCCACTGACCTACCGGTGATGGGCGTGGCCACCCCGCGCGAGCGGGGGAAGCCTGGCACGCTCGCTTCCTTCGAGCGGGAGGTGCTCCTGCAGGTGGTGATCAAGCGGCTCGGGGCCGATGATCTGGAAGACCAGCTCGACCGTGATGCCGAGGCGATCAAGGCGGCGGTGATGGGGGCGTTTGGGGGCCAGCGCGTGACCCTCATGCCCGAGGAGGTCACCACAACGCTTAATGGCGAGGGCGAGTCGGTGATCGGCACCGCCGTCGTCAGCTTCACGCTCCAATATCTCAAACCCCTGCGCCGGTAAGGCGCGGGGATCCTTCCTCACAACAAAGGAGCTTCGCAATGCCGAAGGTCAAGAATACCGGGTCGAGCGATCTGACCCTGCCGAGCGGGCATATCCTGCCCGCTGGCAAAGAGACCGAGCTGCCGCAGGCCGTGCTCGATCTGATCGATAACCGCAATGTGCTGGGCGGGCGGATCCGCTCGGGCGCGATCATCATAGCGGCGGAGGCGAAAGCCGCCAGCGCCACCCCCGAGAAGAAAGGCTAACCCATGACCCAACGCACCTATATTGGCGCCACCGTTGAAGTGGCCGAAGGCAAACCCGCCACGCTCGATGCGGCGGGCTTTGGCGCCCTCACCGGCTTTGCCGAAGTGGGCGAGATTACCGAGTTCGGCGAGATCGGGGACACCTCGGAGGACACCACCGAGACCACGCTCAAGGGCCGCACGCTGCACGTCAACGGCGCGCTCGATGGCGGGACCTGCGACTTCACCTTCCTGCTGACCGGCGACACGGATGCGGGGCAGGAGATCCTCAAGGCCAAGTCTAACACCAATGAGGATGTCTCGGTGAAGATCACCGATCCCGATGGCGAGGTGATCTACTTCCACACCAAGGTCGCCAATATCCGCGACCGCTCGCGCACGGCCTCAACCGCCAAGGGCATGACTGGCCAGTTCCGCATCAACTCGGCGCTCGTGCGCGTCGCGGCCTAAGCCACACGAAGAGATCTCCGGCGCTTAAGGGTTGCCGCCGGAGCCGGGCGGTTGCGGGCGTGGTTCACCCGCAGCCGCCCTTTTGCTTGAACCCGAACCCTGAAGGATAAACCCATGGACTTCACCAAATTCGACAGCCGCTCGGCCGCTGACAAACCCGCCCGCCTGCATCTGAAAGACCCCGCCTCGGGCGAGGAGCTCTTTGCCGATGAGGCGCGGACCAAACCCTGCGTGGTGCTGGTGCGCGGCACCGAGAGCCGCGCCGTGCAATCGGCCCTGCGCGCGGTCCAGCGCGCCAAGCTGAAGGACAAGCCGAAGAAGGAAAGCGAGGAGGCCCGCACCCTCGAGGATCTCCATGCCCAGATGGTCGATGGCGCAGTGCCCCTGATCACCGGCTTCGAGAATATCGCGCGGGGGGAAGCGGCACTGACCACCTCCGAGGACGATCTGCGCTGGTTCCTGAACCTGCAGATGATCAACGGCCAGGAGGGTGAGAAGAGCTTTGCCGAGCAGGTGCTGGCCTTTGCCTCCAAGCGCGAGAGCTATCTGGGAAACGCAAACGCGCGCTGATCGCCTATGCCCGCCAGCTGGGCCATCTCCACTCCACACCGAAATCGTGGAAAGAGACCCGGCTGGCCTTCGCCGAGCGCATGGGCCGCCCCCTCGGGCTGCCTGAACTCGATGCCGGACGCTATCTGGTCGAGGCGATGATCCGCCTCGATCCGGTCCGCTCCACCGGCCTCGATCTGCGCGCCACCGACTGGCCCGAGATCAGCGCCTTCATGCAGGCCACAGGGCGGATCACCGAAGGCTGGGAGGCGGAACTCCTCTTCGAGATGTGCGCGGGGTATTTTGCGGCACGGCAGGCGGGGGAGGATCCGTTGGCCGTGGGGGACCTGAAAAGCTCGTAATTATCGGATCCGAGATTTTTCGATTGCTGGCTATTATTTGCGCTAAAACTTTAGGGCTATTTTTGTGTTTAAATGACTAGCTTTTTCAAGGAATGATCAAACTCTATTGTGCGTGCACAACTGAGGATGAGGATTAGGGTTTAATGGCGAAATACTACCATGAGTTACGAGGCGTTTCAAAGCTGCGGGTTTCAAGTGGAGATGATTTGACTGTTCCTGATGCTTTTTATTCCCTAAGCGGCTTGCTGATTAAAATATGCTGCGACATACAGGTCCACTTGCAAAATATAGTTTTTGTTTCTCATGGCGCTGAGGTGTTTGAAGCGAAAAGAATACTAAGCGAGTCAGATAGCCCAAGGCGGCGTATTGAGTTCTTATTAAGTTGCCCGTTTGGAACAGAAGACCCGATATTAGGAACCGTTTTTGAGCACTCGAAAACAATCTTCCAAGACATTTATAAACTCAGAAATGTGCTGGCGCATGAAAAGTGGATGTCATCTGATCAATTCAGTGGGATGGTACTATTTTCAAAACTGGAAGAAGAAGCCAGACTTTTGCTTGAAGGCGGCAAGATCTTTTACGTCAACGAGGCTAAAGCAAAAGATACCCACGAGGCAATTACTCGTTATATTAAGAAGGTGAAGTTAGTCACATGCGAAGACTTGCGAAAAGCTATATCATCTGCTGAGCTCAGCAGATGGATCATGATGCAAATTTCACTTGTTCTGAATGAGAAAGATCCTTCTAAAAAACAAAATCTTAGAGATGCCTTCCTGGTTTTTAAGCAAACATCAAAATTGTTCGATGACTTATCTACCGATGTAGATGCGATTCAAGTAACCGGATCAAAGAGAAAGAGTATCTCGGACAATATTTAGGTTTCACCTATCAGTTCGGATAATTATCAACCAACCCCAAGGGGCGGACCACATGGTCTGCCCCTTTTTCTATGCAAAAGAGGTGTGCCATGGCGATGGGCCAGATGGGTGCGATGCAGGCGAGGCTCGGGCTGGACCTGAGCCAGTTCCAGTCGGGGGCGCGGGCGGCGAGTGCCGAGGCGCAGAAGATGGCGGGCAATATCAATCAGGCCTGGGCAGGGGTGCGCAATTCGGTCGAGGTGAAGGCCGCGCGGTCGTTCGACCAGCTGCGTGCCTCGATCGATCCGGCCTTTGCCGCGAGCCAGCGCTATGCCGATATCCAGCGTCAGGTGGCGGGGTTTGTCGAGAGCGGGGTGGCGAGCCAGCGGGCGGCCAATCAGGTGCTCGAACAGGCGGCGGCCAAGTATCTGGGCGTGGCGAGTGCGTCCGATCGCGCGGCACAGGCGGCACGGGCGGGCGAGGCGGCGCAGGCGGAAGCCGCGCGCACGGCCCAGAATGCTGCGCGGAGTTACGAAAGCCTGCGGGCCTCGGTCGATCCGCTCTTTGCCAGCTCGCAGCGCTGCAAGCGGGCGGTGGAGGTGCTCAATGCGGCGCAGGCGGCGGGGGTGGTCGATGACCGCGCGCGGGCCAATACGTTGCGGCTTCTGGGCGAGCAGCTCTCGGCCACAAGCGGGGTGATGCAGCGCACGGGCGGGATCTCGGGGCGGATGTCCTCGGCCTTCTCGAACGCCTCCTTCCAGGTGCAGGACTTCTTCGTGCAGATCGCGGGGGGCACCGATGTGATGCGGGCCTTCGCGATGCAGGCGCCGCAGCTTCTGGGCGCTTTGGGCTTCTCGGGCAAGCTCGCGATGGTTGGCTCGGCGCTTGGCACACTGGTGGCGGTGGGTGCGGTCGTTCTGCCGATGCTCGGGGATTTCGGGCGCAAGGCCAAGGATATGGGCGAGGCGGTCGATGACCTCGAAGGCTCGCTCGGCGATCTGCGATCGGCCCTCGATGTGGCGGCGATCCCGATGGCGGCCCTGCGCAAGGAGTTCGGGCTCAATGCCGAGGCCGCGCGCGAGATGAATCTCGCGATGCTGGATTTAGCGCAGCTGAAGGCGATGAATGATCTCGATGCCTCGACCGCGGCGTTGCGCACCCGCTTTGCCGATCTGGTGGCACAGGTCGACCAGTTTGACGCGGCGACCCGTCAGGCGGGCGGCGCGCTGCGCGAGGATTTTGTGGCGATGGCGCAAACGAGCATCCGCCAGCTGCAGAGCCAGTTCGGGCTGACCATCATTCAGGCGCGCGGCGTGGCCGATGCGATGGCCAAGATCAATTCGGGCGATGTCGATCAGGTGGCGGCTGGGGCCAAGGATCTGACGCAGGTGCTGATGTCGGTGAAGGATGCCACGGGGCGGATCCCGCCCGATCTGCAGGAGGCGGCTGAAGCGACCATCAAGACAGGTTTGGCGGCGATGCGGCTGGCGGGCTATACCGAACAGGCCGAGAAGATCGCGGCTAATCTGCCGGTGGGGCTCAACAGCGCGGCCGATGCCGCGCAGCGTCTGGCCTCGGCCATGGCGGCCGCGACCGGCTTTTCGGCCAATCTCGACAATCAGATCGCCATGCTCGATGTGCAGATCGAGGCCACGCGCAACAAGCAGAACGTGGCCAATGCCACGCGGATCGCAGGGCTCGAGCTGGAAGCCCAGGCGCGGCGTGATGCGGCGGTGGCCGCGGGCGAGGATGCGCTAGCGGCCGATGCGCGGCTTGCCATCGATCAGGCACAGATCAAGACGATGTCCGACAAGCTCGCGACGCTCGATCAGCTGACGGCGGCCCAAAAAGCCTCGACCAAGGCGGGCACGGCGGGGCTGAAGGCCGCGCAAAAGCTCGAGAAGGCGCAGGCGAAAGAGGCCGAGCGCTGGCGCGATCTGATCGATCCGATGAACCGCTATCGCCGCGAGTTGGGCGAGCTGACGGCTCTGGCGAAGGACGGGCTCCTCACGCCCGAGGAAGTCCAAAAGGCCATGGCGCAGCTCAATGCCGATCTGGCCGATAGCCTGCCGCTGGTGGGCGAACTCACAGACACGTTGGTCGACGGGCTCTTCACAGGGTTCCGGACCACTTTGGGGAGCATTGGCGATATGTTCAAATCCTGGCTCAAACAGATGATCGCCACGGCGGCCAAGAACCGCATTCTGGTGGCGATGGGCGTCACGGGCTCTGTCTCGGACGTGGCCGGCACGGCCGCGGCCGCGGGTTCTGCGGCGGCCACGGGCGTGATGCCCGGCGGCAGTCTGGGCTCGATCGCGACCAGCGGGCTCGGCCTTGCGGGTGTCATCGGCACCTCGGTCAATGCCTTCATCTCGGGCGCGGGCGGGCTGGTCACCAGTCTCACCGGCGCAGGCGGTGGCCTGGCGGCAGCCGGCACCTATCTCACCTCCGTTCTGGGCGGGGCGACCTCGGGGATTGCGGGTCTCTCGGCCGCGATCGGGGCCATCGCGCTGCCAGTGGCCGCCGTAGGCTTCCTGATCTCGGGGCTCATCGGCAAGACCAAAGTGCTCGATGCCGGTATCCGTGCGCTGATCGAGGACGGCGATGTCTCGGTGCAGACCTATAAGCGCATTGAGAAGTCTAAATGGTGGGGGCTCTCCAAGTCGAAGAAGACGAAGTATTCGGCAGCCTCGAGCGCTGTGGCCGACCCGATCACGCAGGCCGTCTATGGCGTGCAGGCTTCGGTCGCCGCCGCTGCCGCCGCACTCGATATCGGGGCCGAGGCCTTTGACGGCTTTGCCTATGAGCTGAAGTTCTCCACCAAGGGGCTCTCGGAAGACGAGGCGCTTGAGGTGCTGCAGGACAAGCTCACCGAGCTGGGTGATGCCTATGCCGGTCAGATCACAGGGCTCGATGCGTTCTCGGCCTCGGGCGAGGGGGCGATGGAGACTATCAACCGCCTGGCCTCGGCGCTGCAAACGGTGAATGCCGCGATGGATACGCTGGGTAATAGCTTCCGCGCCACGGGGCTGGTCGGCGCCGATATGGCGAGCCAGCTGACGCAGCTCTTCGGCGGGGATGAGGCCTTCGGCACGGCCGTCAGCAGCTATTACCAAGCGGTCTATTCCGAGAGCGAGCGGCTCGCCACGCTGACCCGCCAGACCAGTGAGGCACTGGCCGAGATGGGCCTCGCCATGCCAGCCTCGCGCGATCAATACCGTGCGCTGGTCGATGCGATGGATCTGACCACCGAAGGCGGCCGCGAATTCTGGGCGACGCTGGTCGGCATGGCGGGGGTCTTTGACGAGATCCTGCCGCAGGTCTCGGCCTTCACCGCGCAGATCGAGGCGCTCTCGGGGCAGGTCTCGACCTCGCTTGATGGGGCGATCACCGCCTATACGGCGGCGCAACAGGCCTCGGCGCAGGCGGCGACCAACTGGTATAAGGCCGCCGATAGTATTGCCGAGTTCGTGGCCGAGATGCGCGGCACCTCTTCGGCACTGACCTCGCCGCAATCGGCACTGGCTTTCTCGGCTGCGCGCTACCAGTCGACGCTCGCCTCGGCCAAGGCGGGCGATCTCGATGCCACGAGCGGGCTGACCGGCGTGGCGCAGACCTATCTCGATCGGGCCTCGGCCACGGCCACCAGCGCGCTCGATGTGGCGCGTGCCCAGGCGCGCGTTGCCTCCGATCTGGGGCAGGTAGAAGGCATCGCCCAGATCGAGGGCGCAAAGTCCGAGGCCATCGCAAGTCTCACGCAAGCCCAGGTCGACCTGATGACCGAGGCGCGGGACTATCTCGCGGCCGGCAATGCGCTGAGCGAGGAGCAGATCACCACGCTTGAGACCCAGCTTGGGAGCCTTGACGACGCGATCCAATCTGCGGCCGCGATCAATTATGCGAGCCTGCAAAAGCAGATCGATCTGGCCATTGATGTGGTCGAGGATGCGAAGATCCCCGACTATCTGAAGGCGATGCTTTCCGACAGCGCGGCGGGCGTGACCCGCTATGTCGACTTCATCACCCGGTCGGACCTCTCGGCCGACCAGAAATGGCTGGCACTTACGGGGGCCTCGGAACATGTGAAGACGGTGGACTATCTGGCGCAAAATGATCTCGGCCGCGATCTGACCACGCTGGCGCTGGCGACCACCTCCAAGCTGCAGAAGACGGTGAACCTCCTCGCAGGAACCACGCTCGATGCAGAGACCATGCGGGTGGCACTGGCCGGCAATAGCGAGCTGGCGCGGGTGGTGAATGTGGCGCTGTCCTCGAAAGCCGATGTACGGGCAGTCACGCTCGCGCTTGGTAACTTGGGCGCCTATGCGGTGACGGTGAATGCGAGCTTTGGCAAAGGCATCACCGGCGATCTGCGTAAACTCGTCTTTGCGGGGCAGGGCAGCTATGCCGCGATGATCGAGGCGGCCTTCTCGAAAGGGCTGACCGCCGATCAACGCCGGATCCTGCTCACCCGGCAGGGCGGCTATATCGCGCAGATCACGGGCGTGCTGGCGGGCAATCAATCAGCGCAGATCAAGGCGCTCCTTCTGAACGCCAACACCTCGGCTGCGCGGGCAATCACCATCCGCGCGGCGTTTGCCTCGAACCTCACGGCCGATCAGCGGGCGGCGCTCTCAAGCGCGGCGCTGACCGTCTCGCGTATCATTGCGGGCACGGTGCGGCTTGGCTCGCTCTCGGGCGACCAGATCCGCATGCTCAGGGCCGCAAACGGGACACTCACCCGCACGCTCAAGGGCACGGTCGATCTCTCGGGGCTGACCGCCCAGCAGCAGAGCCTGCTGGCGGCGGTCTCGGGCAGCACAGCGGGCAAGATCACTCTGGGAGGCAGCTTCCGCTTTGATCCGAGCGCGGCTTTTGCCAGCCTGATGACCAATTCGGTCAAGGTGCCGATGGAGGCCGCGCGGTCCAGCATGCTGGGGTTGGTCGCAAACCTGAACAGCCTTCGCAGCGCAGTGATGGCGCAGAGCGATCTCTTGAAGACGCAGCAGAAACAGGCGCAGGTGGCCGCGGCGCAGGCAACCTATGACAGCCTGATGGACCAGCTGGCCAACTTCACCCCCGAGCAGGCGGTGGGGGCGCCCAGCAAACTCTCCACATGGTCCTTCGGGGGGCTGGCCTCGCTGGCCTCCTATCAGGTGGGCAACAAAACCTTTGCCGCCAAGGATAGCCAGAAGCAGCTGTTCGGCCTCGACCCTAAGGAGGATCGGGCGACCTATAACGCGATCGTCGCCCAGCTCAACACCACCGCCTATGAGCAGGCGCTGGCCTATGCCACGCGCCTCAATGATGCGGCGGCCGCGAGTGACCTGAAAGAACAGGCGCTTGAGACCTCTCTGCAGGAGGCAGCCCGTGCGCTGCGCGATCTGGGCGTCGATATCGAGATCCCGCAATTCGCGGCCGGCGGGCTGCATACAGGCGGGCTCAGGCTTGTGGGCGAGAAAGGCCCCGAGATCGAGGCCACGGGTGCCAGCCGGATCTGGTCGGCCGATCAGACGCGGCGGATGCTCTCGGGCAGCGGTGGCAGCGGGCAGGGCGCTGATACGGCGCTTCTGGCCGAGGTGAAGGCGCTGCGCGAGGAACTGGCCGGCATGCGCAGCGAACAGCGCCAGCTGGGGCTGAGCGGGACCAATGACATGCGCAAGCTGCGCATGATCGAAGAACGGCGGGAGGCCGAGGCGCAATGACACAAGCTCTGATGATCATCCCCGTGCCTTTGGGCGCGGGGAATATGCAGGCCTCGAATGTGGCCGAGGATGACTATGCCGCATGGGTGTCTGGCACCTCTTATGCGGTGGGCGATCGGGTGATCCTCACCGCCACCCATCGCATCTATGAGGCGCTGGCGCCCAGCTCGGGCGTGCATCCGGTCTCGGGCACGAATGCCGGGGACTATTGGGTGGAGGTCGGCTCGACCAATCGCTGGCGGGCCTTTGATGCCACGCTGGGGCAGGCCACTACGCGGGCCGAAAGCATCACCTATGTGCTGGGGCTGCCCGCGCGGGTCGATGCGATCGCCTTCATCGATCTGGTGGCGGTGAGCCTGCAGGTGGTGATCCGCGATAGTGGCGGGAGCGTGGTCTATGACGAGACCGCCGATCTGCTGGATGTCAGCCAGATCCAGAGCTGGGCGGACTTCTTCACCTATGAGGACAGTTTCGACCCCGAGCAGGTCTTTGTCGATCTAGGCGCGCTCTCGGGCTTCACCATCGAGATCACCATCTCCAATCCGGGCGGCACGGCCTCGGTGGCCGAGATCGTCATGGGGCGGGGCGAGTATCTGGGGGATGTGCTCGATGGTTCACGCTCGGGCTTCACCGATTACTCGCGTCGCGAGACCGATGACTATGGCAATGTCTCGATCGTCAAACGCCCCACCGCTCGCAAAGCCGAATGGCAGCTGGCCTTTGACACAGGCGCCAACCGCCGCATCCAGCGCGCGCTCGAACAGGCGCGTGGGGCGCCGGCCTATTTCTACCCGGGCGACGGCATGACGCCCTTTGCATTGGCCGTCTATGGCGTGGCCGATGACTTCTTCCCCGCGCTTTCGGGCGGCGGGCGCACGATTGCAACCCTTACACTGACAGGAGTCGCCTGATGGCAAAACCAACTCTCACACCGGCGCCAAACGATCCGCCGGTTCTCGGCAGTCCGAGCTTCGCCGCCGATGCGCAAGGCTATCTCGGTTGGTTCCCCGTCATGGGCCAGTACATGCAGGATATGGGCGACTGGATCGAGACCATGATCGGCGATGTGCCTTCCGATAATATCGCGGCCTTCGCGCATCTCAATGGGGCGGCGAACAAGCTGCCGTACTTCACGGGGGCGGGTGCCATGGCCATGGCGGATCTGACGGCTGATGGGCGGAGCCTGATCGGGCAGAGCGGGGTGCTGAAGGCCAATGGCGGGCTGCTCACGGGCACCGGCGTCACGCAAAGCAAGTTCGATGCTACCGCCGGTCGCCTTTTGAAGGCCGGTGATAACGGCATTCTCGGGGCCGTCGTCAATGCCGCAACGCTCGGAATTAGCAGCCTTGACGATGCGCCGATTGGCTCTCTGATCAATTGCTATCCGATCACCACCAATCTGCCGGGCTCGGCGACCATCGGTATCGTGGCGACGATGGCGATCGATAATGGGAACGCCTATCAGGAGTTCACGCCGATCTATCCGACGTCTGCTCTCAAGCAGAGATATTTTCGCCATCGCATGTTTGACGTATGGACCGAATGGACGGCGATGTATCCAGAGCGCGGCTCGAACTCCAACGGGTATTACGTCAAGCATGCCAATGGCGACCTTGAGTGCCATCTCAACACGTTCAAGCTGGCGTATTCTAGCGGGCCGGTCTGCGTGAGCGATTGGACTTTCCCCTATGCCTTCTCGACGTTCTACAATGCCATTGGCACAATCGACGCGGGGGGCACATCGCTACCTAATGGATCGGCTTCTATCTCATCCATCGGCGCAGTGCAGTGGGCCAACAGCGGCGCAAACCTGACCACAGCCCGTATGCAGGTGCGTTGCATCCCGACGGTCGCATTCGCATCGGGTGATTACGTTACCGTTCGCCTCTCGGCGTGGGGCCGTTGGAAGTAAAGGACTATCGATATGAACATCCTCTTTTCCCCCCAAGGGGGCAGCCTCTTGTCGGCTCTTTCCGCCGTGCTTGTCGATGGCGACACGCTGAGCGTCAACGGCACCGACTTCGATCTGACTGCGCTGGAATATGACGAAGAGACGGGTCTTGCTGGCTATATCCAGAGCGCCATACAGGCCGATGGCGAATGGACCGTCACGCTGCTTCTGCCGCTCACCGAGAATGCCTCCGAGGCGCAGCGCTTCCCCGCGCCGGTCAGCGTGACCAGCGGGCCGGTACCATTGCCAGAACCGCCTGAACCCGAGACCGAAGACTCGAGCGCCTATAACGCCGGATGACCCGCCCCAGAGGCGGGATTTTTTATGAGAAAACGAGGGGCGCATGTTCTCCAAACCTATCGAATACTGGGCGGTGCTGGTGGGCATGGTGATCTATGTCGCCACCCGCGACGCCGAGCGCGAGCCGCTCGTCAAGCGCCTCGCCAAGACCGCCGCCAGCGCCTTTCTGACCGTGGGCCTCTCGCCCTCGGTCGCGCCCTATGTGCGCGGCTCTGAGGTGCTGGCGGCCGTGGCGATCATGTCGGTCGGGCTCATCGTGCTCGATGTGCTCACCGCCATGGTGCAGGACCGCGAGTTCCTGAAGGCGATGATCCGCAAGAAGCTGGGGGGCGGTAAATGAGTGACCATATCAAAACCGCCATCCGCGCCAACCGCCTGCCGATCTGGGTGCTGGCGGCCATTATCGTGCTGGCCGTGGCCGAGCCGTGGATCCGGCAGGCGCAATCCTCGCGGCCCTGGCGCGACTTCACCGGCCAGACGCCCTTCGTGGCCGTCACCGTGACCGCGCAGAACGTCACGCCCGAAGGCCTGCAGCTGATGGGCGATATGGTCAAGCGCCGCTGCGAGTATCGCGGGCTTGCCGCCTATGTGGTGATCGGCGGCACCAGCTACCGCGCCGTGGTCGATACCTCGGCCGAGGAAGAGCTACGCCCACTGGGCTCACGCCCGCCCAACCGCCTCAAACAGCCTTGGGGCCCTTGGGAGATCGTCTGGCCGGCCGCGAAGGCCATCCCCGAGCGCTACGAGCTCTGGGCCTATCACCAGTGCCCGCGCGAGAAGACCGTGCAGGTGAACCTGTTTGCGTCAGGGAAGTGGGAGGGGAGGTAGGTGGGCGCGGCTGTCACCTGAGTAACGCCGCGCCCGTACATCAACAAAGCTACCGCTAACAGCTCCACGTTGAGGTAAGAATTTCAAAAGATCAATATAGTTGATATGTTAATTCATATAATCTGATATTGTTTATGCTTGTCTGATAAGGAATTGTTTTCATGATGATTTCAAAATGAAATAATTTATGACTTCCGTTCAGAAAGACGTAAAAAGACATAGCGTGTTTTGATCCATCGTTATTATTAGCGATACAATAATCACGAGAATACGATGGACGATTCATACCAGTTTACATGCGAAGACGGTGCCGGACGGCAATATGTTTTGTACGCACAGCGGCCCCGTAAAACGCGTGTTTTGCCATCAGGTAAAGTACTGAGTGTTGGTGGTCTTAAAAGCTACTATCTTGCTGATGGAACTGCCGTTTTGGACAATGGCGACGGATCGTTCAGCATTCAGTACGACCCCCCGATAGAGATCTACCGAAAGGGCTAAAGGGCCCTTTTATCTTGCAGCTTTGTTGCCAGCTCAGGCCCTACCGAAACGGTGGGGCCTTTTTTTATGGAGAAATAGAATGTTCAAACTCTTGCCCGACTGGCGCGAGGTGCTGCTGCGCGCGTGGTCGATCCGCCTCATTTTGCTGACGGCGGTGCTTTCTGGCCTTGAGGTCGTGGTCTCGCTTCTCGACGCCGATACGCTTGGTATCCCGCGTGGGGCTTTTGCAGCTTTGGCCGGCGTAATCTCGGTGGCGGCTATGGTCGCACGACTAGTCCAGCAGGCGGGCATCTGGTCGGAGGATATTGTGAACGACGAGAGCGGGGCGCTGCGTAAGCGCTATGCGGCGGGCGTGGCCAGTGTGGCGACGGCCATCGCGCTCGCGATCACTATGATCGCGCCTTGGGAAGGGAAGGAGCTGCGCGCCTATCGTGATATCATCGGCATCCCGACGATCTGTTTTGGCGAGACCGAAGGTGTGAAGATGGGCGATGTGGCGACCGAGGCCGAGTGCAGGACGCAGCTCGCCACGCGCGTGGCGCAGTTCGAGGCCGAGATCCGGCCCTGCTTGCCCGCAAGCCTGCCGGAGCGGACCCGCGCAGCTTTCATCAGTGCGGCCTATAATATCGGCTCGCGTGGCTTCTGCCGCTCGAGCATGTCGCGCCGCGCCTTGGCCGGCGATCTGCGCGGCGCCTGCGATGCGCTCCTGATGTGGAACAAGGCCGGTGGCCGCGTGGTGCGCGGCCTGACCAACCGGCGCAAGGCGGAGCGTGATCTATGCCTGTCCGGTCTCTGATCGCGGGCGCAGCCCTCCTGCTGATGATGGCGGTGAGCTTCGGGGCGGGGTGGTCCGTGCAGGGCTGGCGGCTCGACGCACAGCTCGCGGCCAAGCAGGGGGCATGGGATGCGGAGAAAGCCGCAGCGCTGATGGCGGAGCGTCAGCGCACCGCCCAAGCAATCCAGAAGGTCAATGCCGCTAATGCGGCGCTGGCCGAGGCAGAACGCGCCCTGACCATTGCGCAGGGTGAACGCGACACGGCCCAACGGAGGCTTATCGATGAAATTGAAGCTGACCCTGATCTTGGCGGCTCCGGCATTCCTGCTGGCCGCCTGCAGTCAATCCGCGACCACTGGGCAAATGGTGGCCGATGAAATGCCGCGCCCGCAGGTGGTGCTGCCAACCGCCGCCCGCATCCCATGTGCCTCTCCGGCGTCCCTTCTCTCGACAGGCGGGACGGTGGCTGATGACGCGGTGAGCATCACGCGGCTTGGGGATGAGCTGATCGCTTGTGATGGGCGGAGGAGGGTGGCGGTGGAGGCGTTTGATCATGCCGTAAAATGAAGTGAATAGTCCCATTCCGACCTTCGCCAGGTTTGGCTCTGTTGCTGTGTGGCTTCTTCGAAGCTGCCGTTCTTGGCTTAGTACAGAAAAATCCTGGGTTGAATATCGCTGATGCTGACGAAACGGTCATTCGCGGCAAGCGCTCGTTTCACGTTACGTCCGCAAGAATATCTGCAAACCGAGCGCGAAACGAATGTTCGCAGTTGTAGTGCCTGACGTCTCCTGCGGGGCCGGTTGCAGACTGATAATCTGTTGATCTGGCTGCGAAAACCGCCAGATGCCCGATTAGGCAGGCCTTTGCCAACGCAGTGGCCGAGTGTGGGAAAGTCCACCCGTTGCAGAAACGATGTCAACGAAATCCACCGCAGAGATTGTAGATCTCGGAAACAATCGCCTTGATCGCCACCACGTTACTGGTCGGCGTGACCGAGGAGTGGGCGCCCACGCCGTAGTGTTTGAGATAGGTAGCCGAGCTGTGATGAAGCTTCGTGGTCGTCAGAAGTGACAGACGCATGCGACGGGTCCGCGTGAGGTAATGATCACTGCCGCCCGTAGTCGTCAGTGTCAGTCTTTGCGCAGGCAACCAGGGGTCTAGGTCGATTGCGACGCCAATCAATGCGCGAGGGACGCCATGATCGAGCTTGTGTTTTTCGGTGTAGGCTTTGAGTTCGACCCCGACCAACGGTTGACCAGTAAACGGTCCGCCACCTTTGTCCCTGAGCGCCTTAGCTTCTCGCTTTGAGACAACGCTTAAGTCAAATTCATGTGTGCTGGTGCTGCCGCCGACGTAATTCAGGCCAAGATGGAGTTCGAGCCGGCAGCGGCGACCATATAGAGCAAAATGGCAGGGCCCACCGCCTTTACCTCCGCTAGGAGGCATGTTTGAGGGAGAGCCGCTAACTCGAAAAATCCGTTCGAAGTTCCCATCGCTGTCGAGCGGTAATACGTTCACGCCCCGTTTCTGAAGCCTCACAACTATCTCTAGCATGACCCAGACTTCGTAAGCCTTGCCTTTTGATGTCCCAAAGCTTGGCGCGATGATGCCGAGTGCGTTAGCAGAGTCGACCAGCTCATCTAAGACGTCCACAATCTCCATTCAGCGTTCTTTCAGTTTACCGATGGCATCACCGGCAGCATTGATTGCCCGATCCCACGCGTGAAGTGTATGTTTCAGTCGCTCGAGTCGAGCACCGGACAGCAAATTCTCCTCACCCACGCCTTCCTGTGAATAGAAGCCGGCCTCGTCGGGCATCACGAGAACAGCCGTGAAGGCGTCGAAGTCTCGTCTGTCAAGCAGGCTGGAAAGCTCACGCGCCAACGACTGGCTACTTTCAAGTAGCTCGATGTCTAACCGTAATCGCCCGCCGATAACCGCGTCGAGGATCTTCAACTGACGGTTCGCGCGCTTCCAATCTGTTTCTCGCGGCGACGGCGCAAGTGGATCCCGATCATCATCATCATCATCATCGAAGCGTGCGCGGTCTCCCTCAGCTGCGTCGAGACGCGCGAGCGCGCTGGTCCCGAGCGGCGCCAGCGGACACCGCATGACTGCGTTGAGAAGAGGCTGGAGGCGAGGATCAAGTTCGGCCATGAATAAACCTGGGTTATGCTGGTCTACGAATTACAAGCCACCGCAAACTCAGATAGATGCGCGGAGACGATTGGCGATTAAAGGGAGAAGCAGTTCACTCCGCGGAAGTCTTTCTGAGCGAACCTCTTCGACGGTATGGGACCAAGCTGCATTGCCGAGAATATGTATCCGTCGATCCAGTTCAGCGCTTCTGTAACAGCAGCGATGCACGCCGTTAAATCCTTGTTCGGGAACTTTGTCCCCGACAGAGTGCCTTGATGGATCAGGTCGTTTCGCATATTCCGGAAATCGGATGGCAAGGTAGGGAGGTTGAACCTCGACGCAGCAAAGTCCACCCGAAGGTTGAAGTTGTTTGTCGGTATGTTTGGGCGCGCTAGGGAGTTGGCCGTCGCCGCAATGACCTCGAGGATGGTAGTCGTGCTCAGAACGAGATCCTCAAGTGACCAGAAAGCCAATCCATCGAGGAAGTGATGTGCGATAAGACGGATCTTTTCAACCGCACCCTGTATAGTATACGCGCGAACGAACGCTTCCACAAGGTCGGCGAATTCGGCCGTGTCATTAGTCACCGGAAAGCCTGGGCCCATTGAGCGGGGACGAGGGAAATAGTGACCAACCGTAATAAACTTCACTTCCGAGGAGAAAAGACTTTTGGTGGGTGTTACACTCAGAGCAGTCAGGTAGCTGGCGGCTAAACATATGGGAATGAGTTCTTCACTCGCTGCGTTCACCGCTACAGCGCGGCTGCTCGTGTAGCAGCCGGTGAGCTCGATCGAGTAGGTCTCCGTCGTCTTGCCATTGTTTACTATCGCGGCCCTACCATCATTAAATCCCGAAGCCTTCCGCAACTCCCAGGACCCGGCGGGCGTATTGATTGTCAGTTGGTCAGGGTCGCCCGGAATGATTAAATTGGTCAGCCAATGGCCTATGAAGAAGCGTTCCATAACAATTCTATATCGTAAGTCTTATAACGATGCGACGCTCAATCGCGGCTCAGAGGATTTCTACACTTACCAAGGAACCAAGGGCAATAAAAACTGTCGCTGCAATGACGGCTATCGGTTCCATAGTTCACTTCCTGTGCTGTTTGCTTTACGGGCGGGAAGACAATGTTATTACATTAGTAAACAGCGGTAACTCTCGTCCTGCGCTCCGACGCTGCACCTACGAAATGCTGCATGTGCGTGGTGAGGTAAAAGGGGCTCGGAACGGCAATGCAACAAAACGGCAGCCCCACCACAAGGGCCGGGCCTCTGTGTCGACGTATTCGGCCCAGTCCGTTCGTGTGTTTGCCGGACTGGTATAGCTGCTACGATGTTTTCTCGCAGCGGCCATTGGTCTTGCCCCACTGAAGTGGTCCACCTTTTGGGATAGTTTATCCCGTATGATGGAGGACTACTTGGATGGCAGGCAAACGCGAGAAGCCGGAAGACATTGTCATGAAGCTGCGTCAGGTTGAGGTCTTGCAGGGTCAAGGCGCGAAGCTGGCAGATGCAGTTCGTCAGATTGGCGTGACCCAGCAGACCTATTACCGCTGGCGGCGTGAGTTTGGCGGGATGAACCGAAATCAGCTCAAGCGGCTGAAGGAGTTGGAACAGGAAAACACGCGGCTCCGGCGGGTCGTGTCGGATCTGACGCTCGACAAGCTGATCCTGACGGAGGCGGCAAGGGGAAACTTCTAAGCCCTTCGCGCCGCCGCCAATGCATTGACCACGTCCGGCAGGAACTGGGTGTTTCCGAACGCCGCTCCTGCCGGGCGCTTGGACAGTACAGATCAACCCAACGCAAGATCCCCGCAGGTCGTCAGGATGAGGCTTTGCTGACGGCCGACATCACCGAACTGGCGCGCAAATATGGACGGTATGGCTGTCGCCAGATCGCCGGTTTGTTGAACCAGGCGGGATGGTGCGTCAACCACAAGCGGGTCGAGCGGATTTGGCGGTGCGAGGGGCTTAAAGTGCCGCAGAAGCAGAAGAAACGTGGACGTCTCTGGCTGGCGGATGGCTCCTGCGTCCGGCTGCGGGCCGAGCGCCCGAACCATGTCTGGTCCTATGATTTCGTCCAGGACCGGACGGCAGACGGGCGGGCCTATCGGATGCTCAATATCGTCGATGAATTCACCCGAGAGGTGCTGGTGATCCGTGTCAAACGCAAGCTCAACTCGGTCGACGTCATCGATGCGCTGACCGATCTCTTCATCCTCCGTGGGCCGCCCGAGTTCATACGGTCCGACAACCGCCCCGAATTCATCGCGACCAAGCTGCGCAACTGGATCGAGGCGGTGGGCGCCAAAACGGCTTATATCGAGCCGGGTTCGCCCTGGGAGAACGGGTATGTGGAGAGCTTCAACGCCAGGCTTCGCGACGAGTTGCTTGATGGAGAGGTGATCTCTTCGCTGAGAGAGGCTCAGATACTAATCGAACGCTGGCGCCAGCATTACAACACGGTGCGCCCGCATAGTGCCTTGGGCTATCGCCCACCCGCACCGGAAAGCATCGTGCCAGTAGACCAAAGGCCCACGATGTACTAACTTTCAAACCGACCACTCAGGTGGGGCAGACCACTGGTGCCAGCATTACCACACCGTGCGCCCTCAGAGTTTCTTCGGATATCGCCCACCAGCACCCGAGAGCATTGCGCCCATAGACCAGAGTCCCGCGATGCAATAACTTTCAAATTGGACCACTCAAGTGGGGCAGATCAGAGTGACAATCAAATCGTGAGCTACAGCAAGCCATTCTACGTGGCCATAAAATAGAGGGCAAACATTATGACGTCTCTTGAAGATGTGAGAATCTGCGTAGAAAAGACTCATCAAAGTCTTGTAGGTTACCAACTTGCTGAGTTTGCGAAGTCGTCTCAGCTACGTGTTTACTTGTTTATTCTTCAGTCGTTGGTCGCCGTGCCAGCTGCGCTTTCGGTAGTTATCGTTGACGATACTTGGCTCTATTCTCTCGCGATCCTAGGCGCGGTGTTGTTGGTGGCTTGGTGGGTAGTAAGCCTGCTATACGAGAAGTCACGTGAAGCAGCGCAGACCGCTCGCCGGGCGTCCTTGCTTTCTGGAGCATTAGGAGAGACCTTTTCTGCCTACGAACTAATGGAATTGCGTCAACGTTTCACCGTCACTGAAGCGCAGGCGAACGCATACGAGAATCCCGAATATTATGCTACACAGCAGAAGCCGGGTGCTCATCGCCTGGCGGAGATGCTGGAAGAATCTGCTTTTTTTACATCGAATCTACAGAGTTTTAGCAGTAAAGTAATGGGATTTATCCTAATCGCCTTTGTCGTAGTAGCTGGCGGGCTCGCATTGACGTTGGGGATAAACCTAGACCGATCGTCATCAATCACGTTTGTTCGTATCGTCCTATCCGCCTTTGTGTTCGCTATGTCGTCCGACGTGTTTGGCGCCTTTCTTAAGCACCTTTCAGCGGCAGCGCGAACGGAGGCAATTAAAAGCCGTCTCGCGACATTACAACAACGCGACGCATCTTTGATCGATGTATTGCTGGTGATGACAGACTATAACTCTGCCGTTGAGAGTGCACCGGAGAGTGTTCCATTTGCCTTTAGGCTTAGAGAGGCGAAGCTGAATGCGCGGTGGGCAGAATACGTCGCTGACAAGGCCACCTCCAATGCCTTTAAAGAGTGAACGCGGAGCGCCGGCGCCGAGCTTCTTCAGGAGCAAGTGAGAGGTCAAGCAAGATCCGATAGCTCATCGCTCAGCCTGAACGCGAAAATATCCAATGCCAATACGACACATGCGTGCTGCTGCGCCCTTCGAACGCCCAAACAGACTGCGAAGAGAAGCATGATCGGGCGAAACGATCTTATCTAAGACTAAAAGGGATTGATCTAGGCAGCCAACTAGAGAAGCGGTCTTCGGTTTTTATCAAGAAACATCATGTTTTTTCGCTAAACGAACGTCGCCCTTTCTCTAACACTTCCCTTATAGCCATTGTTCGGCATAGGATTGGGGTGAGTTAGCAAAAGTGATATTTGATGTACGATCCCACATTTGGCAGCGCGGCACTTTCAAAGCACCTGAACAAAAGTGATTTTTTAAAGTATCCTGCATTGAGGAGCGAGCGGTATAAAGAAGCTTTGCTTAATCAGGCAGTCATTACAGCACAAAATGGTTTTTCCTTTCTGCCGTTGACGCGCAATGATTTGGCAGGCCGTACCATATACCAGATAAATGATCTAGCGAGCGATCTGGTGTTGCGAAAGGCCGCTCAGAACATTCGCAGGATCACAGCATCAAAGCAGGGAAGTCGTGTCGAGATAGTGCGTCGCCTGAAGTTGCTATGCGAAGAAGGGATGCCGTTCACTATCGCAAAGATGGACCTTAAGAATTTTTATCCATCCGTTGATCAAGAATTCCTATCAAGCCAACTTAGAAAACGGCTTATGACTGCTCCAAGCACGCGGTCCGTTATCAGCTCGCTAATCGACCAATTCAGACTCAATTCGGTGAGCGGCTTGCCTCCGGGCTTGGCAATCAGTGCGGAACTCAGTGAATTTTATTTGCAAGATTTCGACAAGAGAATGCGTGAGCAGCTAAACGCTCACTACTTTGCCCGGTATGTTGATGACATAATTCTAATCCTACCGGAATTGAGTAATCAGAAATTACTTAAGGTGCAAATTGAAGCGGCGTTGCCGACTGGGCTGAAATTGAACTTCTCCAAGACGAAGATTTACGTCTTCGGAAACGCAAAAAACAAGACGACATCCGTTGAGCATAGCTTTGATTATCTAGGCTTCAAGTTCAACGTCTACGAGACTGGGAGAGGAAAGCTTGTTGCTCGTAAAGTCGAATTGGATATCGCTTCGTCAAAGGTTAAAAAGAATAAGACTCGAATTGTGAAATCCCTACTCCAGTATTTGGCTGATGGAAATTTTGATGACCTCATAGATCGGGTCCGTATTTTGACCTGTGGCTATCAGTTTTTTGATGAAAGGCAGCAAAAGAAGCGCAGCGTAGGTCTGCAGCATACGTATAGCCTCATCAATAGTAGCGCACCGGCACTCGTTGAGCTTGATAAATTTTTCTTGGGAATGGTTCTATGCCGTTCGGGTACGATCGGAGGTAGGCTCGCACTGGCTCTGACAAATCGTCAAAGAAAAGAGCTTCTCAAGTACTCATTTGTTAGGGGAGTCGCCGATCGAGTCCATTTCCGTTTCAGTGCCGACCGGTTGGCGGACCTAATGGAGTGCTGGAAGTATGCGTAGCGATGGAAAGTCACGGGTTAGATTAAACCGAGCCGACAAATGGCGTGTAGTACTGACAGATACGTCGCCTTTTGAGGTACCTATAATTATAAGCAACGATGGTTTTTATAAAAACCTTCATAATGTAGCCACAAAATCGGCGCACTTTCAGGAGTTGTTTGACGCCCTTTTACTGGTTGACGACGGAAGTTACACTATTCCGCTAAGGTACAATATCGTTAAAGACTCTCGAAGTGTCAGAACTTTAAGCCTTCTGCATCCAAGAGGTCAGGTCATGTTGGCCGATTTTTATCATAAATATGAGGAGTTGATCTGCGAATACTCGGGGCGTGGACCGTTTTCCATACGAGCGCCGAAAAAAGTTGGTGGTTCGTTTTTTGTTCCATCCTCTGTTCAGGGTAAGAACCATTACAAGAACTCTACCGTGGACACAGTGGACCTAGATAGACTGGTGCGGAACCCTGCAAGTTACTTTGCATATTCAGGATTTCAGCGCCTTTACAAGTTTTTCGCTTCAAGTGACCATATCCGCTTGGAAAAAAAATTTCGATATCAGTTATCATTGGATATCAGTAAATGCTTTGACAGCATCTACACGCATTCCATGGCATGGGCGACGAGGGGTAAAGAAGAAGCGAAAGATAATACGCATGCTCTGAGTTTTGGAAATCAGTTCGACAAGGTAATGCAGAGGCTAAATCACAATGAAACTAGTGGTATCTGCATTGGTCCGGAGGTCAGTCGTATCTTTGCAGAAATTATTCTTGCAAAGGTGGATCAGAACGCCCGGAAGAACCTTGAGATGAGAAGCCCGCCGATACGCGACGGCGTCGATTACGAATGTAGACGGTACGTGGACAACTACTATGTCTTTAGCAATGACCTTGTGACGGTCGAGCAAGTCGAGCACGAGCTGTCACTCGCATTACAAGAGTACAACTTACACCTGAACATTGGGAAAAGAGAGCTCAACAAGCGGCCATTTTATACGAAAAAGTCACTGGTAATCGACGAAATCAATAAATCTCTTGGGGCTCATTGGGAAAAGCTCTTTGAGTCCGTTTCCTTGGCTGCGAGCGGTAAGAGGGTTCTGCAGCCGAAGTACATTTACAAATATCGATCGTTGTTTGGAAAGTTCACTAGAGAGGTTAAAGCAGCATGTTTTTCCTCCGAGCTTGGTTACGACGCAGTAGCAAACTATGTGATCGGCGCGGTCCGCCGTAAAGCCATTGATATAGCAGATGGATACGATGATCTCATTGCGTTAGAAAACAGTCCTGTTGTCGATCGGAACTACCGGCAAATGTTCTTTTTCCTGCTTGATGTCGGGTTTTACTTTTTCACGCTTCACCCTACGGTTGCCTCATCGCTCCGTCTGTCTCACGCCATCGTGCGCGCTGCGCAGCATTTACAGGAACATGATCCTGAAGGTTTCGACATTCTTAAAGAAGCCTCTCTTCGTTGGACATCACAATTGGCAAGCGCACCTAGTTTTGAAGGCTTGTTTTCAAAAAAATCGGTGATCCCAATCGAGATTCTTAATATTCTGGTTAGCCTTCAGCAATTTGGATGCGACGGGCAGTTGGAACACGAATTGATCTCACTCGCCAAATTGGACGGAAAGAGCAAAGGTTACTTTGAGTTGGTCGTAAAACTATTCATCTATGGCGATCGACCGGCGTTCTCACGACAGAGAAACGAAATTTGGTCCTCTATCTGTGACCGAATTTCGTCCGAGAAGTACTTGGGTAGAAACTCTGAAGCAGTGCATCTGTTTTTCGACTCCCTTGCTTGTCCTTATCTAGACAAGGCCAAAAGAGCTGAGTTGCTGAGAGCTTCGTGGAGCAGAATTGGCACAGTTTCGAAAGGTATCACTGTTGCCGAATCTGAAGCGCTAATCGACGAAATCCAAGAGCAAAATTGGTTTGTGCGATGGGATGGTATCGATCTACTGAACATGATTGAAAAGAAAGAGTTGAGCAGCGTTTACTCCTAGGATAACCTGAAATTGGATGTCAGCCGCGTTTTGCCGTAACTCGTTTTGCGGTATAGACGGGCGATCAAACTGCGGAGCGCGACCAAGTGTTGTACTTATGGATCGTACAATCCACGTAAGAGGTTGCCTTGAGCAGCAATGCACACACTTACTGTGGCTGGCATCTAAAATGTCAATTTTGTCTGTGTTTGTAAGGTTGGTTGCAACTATAGCGACCTGTTGGTCTGCCCCACCTGAGTGGTCCGGTTTGAAAGTTAGTGCATCGTGGGCCTTTGGTCTACTGAGGTGGTCCCCATTTCCCGGACAGTTTTGCGGCGCTGCTAAGCTTGCCTGTTGATCATGCCGCCGCCAGGAGGTCAGGGCCTTGGTGGGCCTCGACCGGTGTTCTGCCCCCGAGCGCCGAATGAGGGCGCTCGGTGTTGTAGAATTCGATCCACTTTCCGATGCCCTCCCGGGCTGCCGACCCGGTCTCGAAGGCGTGGAGATAGACGCATTCGTATTTCAGGGACCGCCATAGCCGTTCGATCATGACATTGTCCATCCAACGACCACGACCGTCCATCGAGACCTTCACCGTGGCATCGTGCAGGATCTGCGTGAAGCGCGGGCTGGTGAACTGGCTGCCCTGGTCCGTATTGAATATCTCGGGCCGGCCGTGCAGCTTGAGGGCATCTTCCAGCGCTTCGATGCAAAACTCGGTGTCCATCGTGTTCGACAGGCGCCAAGACAGAACCCGGCGCGTGCCCCAGTCCATGATCGCGACCAAGTAGAGGAACCCACGCCGCATGGGGATGTACGTGATGTCTGCACACCAAACGTGGTTTGGTCGTTCGATCACCAAGTCTCTGAGCAGGTATGGATATTTGCGGTGCTCCGGATGGGGCACCGTGGTTTTTGGTTTCTGGTAGACGGCACGCAGGCCCATACGCGCCATCAGCCGCCGGACGCGCTTGCGCCCGACGCAATAGCCTTGGTTGCGCAGGTGCCTCGCCATTTGGCGGCTGCCGTAGAACGGCGTTTCCATGAATTGCGCATCGATCAGTTTCATCAATGCCAAGTTCAGCGGCGCCTCCGTCCGGCCCGGCCCATACCATGCCGACCGGCTTATCCCGATCAGCGCGCATTGCCGAGTGATCGACAGCACCACGTGCCGCGGATCGATCATCTCTCGCCTCCGTGACATGCTCACCGTCCGGAGGCTTTGGCTAAAAAATCTCGTTCCACCACGAGTTGGCCGATCTTGGCGTGCAGCTTCTCGATCTCGCCGTCCTTCTCGGCGGCCTTCGCCTTGGCCTTGCCCGAGAAAATCCCGGACATGCCTTCGAGCGCCTGCCGCTTCCAGGTGTTGATGCACCCCGTGCTTCGCCACCAGCTCGGCGACCGTCAACTCGCCGCGGATGGCCTCGAGCGCCACCTTCGCCTTGAACTCGGCGCCATAATTCTTTCGTTTGCTAGCCACGCTGTTCTTCCTCGTCTTCGTTGGCGGCAAGCTTAGCAGTGTGTCCAGTTTTCGGGGACCACCTCACGTCGGGCTGGTGGCGAGCCTGATCGAAATGGCCGTGCTTGACTGGCCCATACCTGACTACTCGACGCTTTGCCGGCGTCAGGCCCGGATCAAGGTGCAGATCCCGTATCGATCCTCCGGTCAGCCGCTGAACCTGCTGGTCGACAGCACCGGCATCCGTTTCCGCGGCGATGGAGAATGGCTGGCGCGCAAACACGGTGCGACGCGTAGACGCGAATGGCGGAAGGTGCATCTGGCCATGGACACGGCCACCGGCGACATTCGCGCGGTCGAATTCACGTCGAGCAAGCATGGCGACAGCCCGATCCTGCCAGAGCTGCTGTCGCAGATCCCGACAGCGGAGGACATTGAGGCGGTTACTGCGGACGGGGCCTACGATACACGAAGATGCCATTCTGCGATCCTCGAACGCCGAGCGGAGCCGATCATTCCGATCCGCCGCAATGGCAGGGCCTGGAAGCCGGACTGCCCGGCAGCGACCTCAAGAAATGACATCCTCAAGGCGACACGCCGGTTAGGGCGATCGATCTGGAAGAAATGGGTCGGCTATCACATGCGAAGTCGCGTCGAGGCTCAAATAAACCGCCTGAAACTTTTCGGAGAACGGATCATGTCACGCGATCCCGACCGCCAGACCGCTGAAATCCAGACACGCATCGCCATCATGAACCGCTACTCGGCCCTTGCAGAGGCCGAGATCGAAGCCGTGGTCTGAAACCAGCGGGGAAAGGGGTGCCTTGTCATATCAGTCGATTAGCGCAACAACGCCCATCATGACCAATCTTGGAATGGTTCATGCTTCTAACTCTTTTATTAAAGCTCGACGTTCTTAATTTTAAGCTCGATGTGGTTTTACGGGAGGGCAGCAAGCTCTTCGCCTAGGCGGACTAAGTTCCCATGCCGTTACCGCCGCACCACATCGTTTTCTAGGTCGGTGATCTCGATACTGCTGCAGTTTGCATTGCTGAAATTTATTGTTTTAAGAACGTAAATTGGTGCTGCTTGCGTCGAAATTGGTGCGTTTAGGCCGCATGAAAGACTAAATCTTGCATATATATATTAAGAGTGCGAGGCTTTATCCAAAAGTAGTTCCTGTACAGAGAGTATTATGACAACGCTCGTCGCTTGGGTTTCATATCAGAACCGGAAGCCCTCCTGTCTAAACATTGCAAGCGATAGCAGATTTTCGTGGGGTAGCGATGCCATACACTGGGATTGTGGAAGGAAGATATTCTGGAGCAAGAACGGAAGCGAGATATTTGGATATGCGGGCGATGTCGTTTCACAAAGTAACATGCTATCGCAGTTATGCGAACTCGTAGATTACTCCACGATCATTGCTACTGAGGGCGACGCAGAGACGCGCCACTCCATATTTTTGGATCTTCTGAAGTCAGCATATGCCGCCCAAGTCGGTACGCAGCGGCGGCGAATGGTTACATTTCATGGTACAAGGCAGATTCTCATGAAAGCGCCACAAGACGAAGAAATATTGCCGCGTGAGTATGTGACCTTTCGACTTTGGCGGACATGCTATGAACCAACGAAGGATATTTGGTTGGACAAGGAGCATAAGTTCCCTGAGATTATTGATGATCGTAACATCGACAGAAATATCTTTCCGCAGCTTGCATTGGCTGCAGGAAGTGGAGGTGCTATCTTTCGGGCTGAACGAGACAAAAACTTTAGGAAATATGGGTACACCTCACGTGCTGTTTTTGCGGCCCTTATGTGCGCTATCGGTAAAGATGGTGACAAGCTTTCGGGTGGGCCTGCGCAAGCGGTCACACTCGGACTAACAGGGACACCCAAACCCATTGGATTTGTCATTGATGGCGAACGCTCAGTTGCTGGTATGCGACTCGGAGATTTAGGAGCCGGCGGTGAGATAGAGTGGAGAAACAGTAGTTTTGAGTACCTAGATAAAGTGAATCTCACTCTTGCACCGGGAGCTTCGCGGCACATCTATTGGTAGAAATGGGAGTCGCGCAGCGAAGGCTGGCTCCCTCCCTTTTTCGCGTGTTTCGAACGTTGCTCTGATCTGTCCCCTGCTGGTCCCTAATCTTGAGTCGATTGGCGTAAACACCAACCGGTAAGAAGTTGCAGCCGGATGAAAGACCCGTAGCAGGTGATAATCCCCCGATCTTAGGTGGTCTGCCCCACTTGAGTGGTCCAGTTTAAAGTTAGTGCATCGTGGGCCTTTGGTCTATGGGCACGATGCTCTCGGGGGCGGTTGGTCGATACATCTTGTCGCAAATACGGCAATCGAGCCGGGCGAGCAGAGATCACCTGACCCGACCATGTTAAGCCCTCAGCCGTCTGTCGAGCAGGTTACCACCTCCCAGTCCTCGATCTCCTGCAGCATCGACTGGAGGCGATTACGTACTAGGTTGAGCGCATCGCTGCCGAGTATGAGCTGCGGGGGAGGGTTGTCCGAATTTACGAGACCGAGGACGGCTTCAGCCAGCTTCTCGGGGTCGCCGAGCTGGGCGCCGTGTTTCTCCTGGCGCGCCTCGCGGATCGGATCGAAGAGGCTATCGTAGTCGGGGATCGAGCGCTCGGTCCGGATCATGGATCGTCCCGCCCAGTCGGTGCGGAAAGAGCCGGGACAGAGGGTCGTGACATGCACTCCGAACGGGGCCATCTCGCTGCGCATGACCTCGGAGATTCCCTGCAGCGCGAATTTGCTCCCACAGTAATAGGCGATCCCCGGCATGGTGATGAGGCCGCCCATCGAGGTGATATTGAGGATGAAGCCAGCACGGCGCGTCCGGAACCTCGGGAGAAACGCTTTGGCGATCGCCACGGCCCCGAAGACATTGACGTCGAACTGACGCCGCATCTCGGAGAGAGGGGATTCCTCCAGCACGCCCTCATGGCCGTAGCCGGCATTATTCACCAGAACATCGACCGGCCCGAAATCGGCCTCGGCCTGATCGACGATCCGGTCGATATTGTCGAATTCGGTGACGTCGCAAAGAACCGGATGCACGTCCGGAAGGCGCTCGAGAAGGGAGGTCCGCGCCGCCTCCGAGCGCACCGTGCCGATCACGTTATGTCCCGCATTGCGCGCCGCGCGGGCGATTGCAAAGCCGAAGCCCGAATTGGCGCCAGTGATGAAGAAGGTCTTGGTCGACATGAGCTGTCCTCGCTTGCATATTCTGATGGGGTGACAGATAGTCTGACCCAGTCGCGATAAATACGGCGGATTATCTACAAGAATTGCCCGATCCTATGAAATCTCATCCCCTTATCGATCAGGGGGCAAGGCTCGCCCCCCGCGCGGGCTATAATCCCACGGCTTTGCCAGGGCTGCGCATCCTACGGTCGGAAGCCGTGCTGGAGGATGTGCCGGTCCTCTATCGGCCGGGTGCGGTCTTCGTGCTGCAGGGCGCCAAGCAGGGCTTTCTGGACGGGAATGTCTATCGCTACGATGCCGATCACTATCTTGCCGTCTCGGTCCCCGTGCCGTTCCGGATGGCCTCGCAGGCGGATCCTGAAGAGCCTCTGCTGGCGCTCTATCTGGAATTCGACCTCCAGCTCGCCGCCGAGATTGCGGTCGCGCTGGAGGCGGTGGGCGAGCCGATGCCCGCGCAGGCGCGAAGCCTCGTCTCGAGCCCGCTGGAGCCGCGGATGCGGGAGTTGCTGGGCAGGGTTCTGGCCACGCTTTCGGATCCGCAGGAATGCGTGATCCTGGGCACGGGGCTTTTGCGGGAGCTGCATTACCGTGTGCTGGTGGGGCAACAAGGCAGTGCTTTGCGCGCGGCACTGCGCCAGCGGGGGCCAGCCGGCCGGATTGTCGAGAGCTTGGGGCGCATAAGGGAGGGTTTCATGGCGGGGCTTTCGGTGCCTGATCTGGCGGCCGGAGCCGGAATGAGTGTTCCGTCCTACCATGCCCATTTCAAGCAGCTGACGGGCACATCGCCGGTCCAGTATATCAAGGCGATGCGGCTGCACGAGGCGCGGCTGAGGATTGCGCGCAACCACGGCTCTATTGCCGGTGTCGCGATCGAGGTCGGCTATCAGAGCGCTTCGCAATTCAGCCGCGACTTCCGCAGATATTTCGGGCGTAGCGCGAAAGAGGAAGCGCGCTGGATGCGGGAGCACCTTGGAGAGACGTGATCAGGAGCGCGGTTTCGATTGCAAAAGGCAGCAAGGAACCGAGAAAAGGAATCAGCTGATTTGCCATTTTGTCATTGTTCCCAGATTGCCAGTTTGTACTCTATTTGTTCTTGGTGGAGAAATGGCCTAATGGCATGATTTCAATATATTTCGCCATAATTCAAAATCCGCTTCCGAGAGGAGTGCCGGTTCAAGTCCGGCCGCCCGTACCAAATTCAAAACATTGATGTTTTCGAGAGCGCGGCAGGGCCGTTATGCCTCTTGTTTTGTGGCTCTCAACAAGTCTCTCAACATTCCTGTTTCGGGCATGTTCTGTTCCAGCCTCAAATATCGCTCTTGTCCCGCATGGATTGCGCGATTTTGGCGCGCGCTTTCTGCCGGGCGGGGCCTGCATATTTTGCGACCATCGCTTTGGTCGTATGGCCCGAAACGGCCATGATCATATCATCGTCAAGGCCGAGCGCCCCGAGTTCGGCGCAAGCCGTATAGCGCAGACCGTGAAGGTCGTAATCCTCGGCCCCGATCTCTGGTTTTGCCCCACTGAAGTGGTCCACCTTTTGGGATAATTTATCCCGTATGATGGAGGACTACTTCGATGGCAGGCAAACGCGAAAAGCCGGAAGATATTGTCATGAAGCTGCGTCAGGTTGAGGTTTTGCAGGGCCAAGGCGCGAAACTGGCAGATGCGGTGCGCCAGATTGGCGGTGAGGCATGTGCCCGCCACTGGTTCGAGGGCCATGCCGAACCAACAAACCTACTACCGCTGGCGGCGTGAGTTTGGCGGGATGAACCGCATCAGCTCAAGCGACTGAAGGAACTCGAGAAAGAGAATACGCGGCTCAGGCGCGCCGTGTCGGATCTGACGCTCGACAAGCTGATCCTGACGGAGGGGGCAAAGATGAGGGGCGTGTAGCAAACCCTCCAGTGGAGGGTTTGTAGCCCGAACGCGCAGCCCTTCGGAGCTCGCAGCAATGTCGTCAGTGCATTGACCATGTCCGGCGGGAACTCGGCATCTCCGAACGCCGAGCCTGTCGGGCTTTAGGACAGCACCGGTCGACCCAACGCAAAATCCCGTCCGGTCGTCAGGACGAAGCGCTTTTGACGGCCGATATCACCGAACTGGCAAAGCAGTACGGACGGTATGGCTATCGCCAGATCACTGGCTTGTTGGTTCAAGCGGGCAGGTCGCGTCAATCACAAGCGGGTCGAGCGGATCTGGCCACGCGAAGGTCTTAAAGTGCCGCAAAAGCAGAAGAAACGTGGACGGCTCTGGCTGGCGGATGGCTCTTGCGTCCGGCTGCGGGCGGAGCGTCCGAACCATGTCTGGTTCTATGATTTCGTCCAAGACAAGACCGCGGACGGGCGAGCCTACCGCATACTCAACATTGTCGATGAATTCACCTAGGGACGGTGCTTGTGATCCGCGTCAAACGCAAGCTCAACTCGGTCGACGTCATCGACGCGCTGACCGATCTCTTCATCCTCCGTGGCCCGCCCGAGTTCATTCGGTCCGATAACGGACCTGAATTCATTGCCACCAAACTGCGCAACTGGATCGAGGCGGTGGGGGCTAAAACGGCCTATATCGAGCCGGGATCGCCCTGGGACTGAGGAGGATCAGCAAACAGTCTGGGGGACTGTTTGCCCGACGAAGGGTATGTGGAGAGCTTTAATGCTAGGCTTCGCGACGAATTGCTTGATGGGGAGGTGTTTTATTCGGCTCAAGAGAAGCCCAGATCCTGATCGAACGCTGGCGCCAGCATTACAACACGGTGCGCCCGCATAGCTCTTTGGGATATCGCCCACCAGCACCAGAAAGCATCGTGCCAGTAGACTAAAGCCCCACGATGCACTAACTTTTAAACTGGACCACTCAAGTGGGGCAGACCATTCCGGGCCATTGTCGACCCTGATCGTCTTGGGCGGGCCGCGCCATTCGATGATCTGGTTCAACGCTCGGACAACGCGCTCGGCGCGGAGCGAGAAGTCGATCTCGATCCCTAGGCCTTCGCGGTTGAAGTCGTCTAGGACGTTCAGCAGCCGGAACTGGCGACCGTCCCCGAGGCGGTCTGCCATGAAATACATCGACCAGACTTCGTTCGCGGCCTCTGGAACCGCCGACGCCTCTGGCTTGTCCCGCTTCAGCCGCTTGCTGGGCTTAATCCTGAGATTCAGCTCCAGCTCGCGGTAGATCCGGGATAGGCGCTTGTGGTTCCACCCGTGCCCTTGGACGTTGCGCATGTAGAGAAAACACAGGCCGAAGCCCCAGGTCTTCTTTGCCTTTGTCAGTCCGGGCAGCAGACCGGCAATCTGTTCGTTCTCGTCATCGAGCTTCGGGCTGTATCGAAAGCACGTCTCGCTGACATCGAAGGCCCGACACGCTAGCGCAATGCTGACGCCCTTCATCGCCACCGCTTTTACGGCCAACTCCCGGCGTTGAGTTGGCGACTTCAGGCCTTCTTGAGCAGATCATTCTGCATGCTGACGTCAGCATACATGCGCTTCAGGCGGCGATTCTCCTCCGCCATCGCCTTCATCTCGCTGACGATACTTGGCGCGCCACTTGTACAGTGTCGCGCTGCTCATCCCGTGCTCACGGCAAAGCTCGGCTGCTGGCACACCGCCTTCCACCTGGCGCAGCACGCCCATGATCTGGACCTCGGTGAAACGTGTGTTCTTCATCGGAATCTCCTCGTTCATCCTGCCGAGAAAATTCTACTTCCGCATTCCTTTAGGATCAGGGGGGATTACCATAGGACCGGTCGATCCTCAGGCGCGCGCAAAGGCGCTTTTGCGCTCGCGGAAGATCAGTGCGGCAAGGAGTGCACCTGCCAGAGCGGCCACGGAGAAGGCCATAAAGGCGAGGTGGAAACCGCCCGCCGTGATCAGAGGCTGGGTCAGGATCGGCGAGATGAATTGGCCGATGAACAGGCTGAAGGTCAGTGCGCCCGACGCCATGCCGTGATGGCGCATCGGCACCGCATCCAGCGTTGAATTGAAGAGCGTGGGCACAATCAGACCGGGCCCCATGCCAACGAAGAGCGAGGCGACGGCGATCATCGGCACCAGCTGGACATAGCTCATCAGCAGGAAGCCCGCCGCAAGCATTACAAACCCCGCCGCCAGTACTCCGCCGCGCCCGAGCGTGCGGCGCAGGAACGGATAGACCATTGCGATAGCGCCCGCCGCGAAGGTGACGCAGACCATCATCAGGGCGGCGGTGCTCGGATCGGCATGGCCGAGTTGGCGCAGATAGAAGGCGATCTGCGTGGGCAGGATATAGAAGGTGGCGAAGGTCAGCGCCATCAATAGAAGTCCGAGCCCCAGAACCAGGGGCCAGCCGTCCTGACCCTGCGAGCTGGGGTGGCTGCCATCCGTATGCGCGTGGCTCCTTGGCTCGTCGAGGCACAGATAGAGGATCGGCAGATAGACGAGGCCCGCCAGATAGAGCGCGAACGGATAGAAGGAGGAATGGTTGGCCAGCTGTCCGGCCACAGCGATGAAGATCAACCCGCCGAAATTGATGAAGGTCATCTGTAGGCCCATGAACCTGCCACGTTCGGCGCCATGGAAATATTGTGCCACCAGCGCGGTCATCGCCGTCATCAGCATGGCGACGCTCACCCCCAGAACGAGGCGGGTGCCGAGTAGCACAGGGAGAGTGGGGGCCCAGAGCCCGGCACTGCCCGCAAGCCCGAACAAAGCGGCACCGGTGATCAGCATGGCCTTGCGCCCCACACGGTCAACCACGAAACCCGCAAACGGGGCGATGATCGCGACGGTCAGCGAGGGGGCGGTGATCAGCAGAGGGGTCAGCAGATCGGCATTCGGGGTGCCTGCGAAATAGGCCCCGATGCCTGGAAGGCCGGGGCTGATGATGGCGTTGGACATGACCGTCAGCGTGGCGGCGAGCAGCAATGCAACGGCGCGACGGTCCTTCAGCAAAGAACCCATGGGAGGCACCTATGACAATGAGGGGATTACAGTTTACAAATTCTGTAACTTGTAAGAAGTAGATATTCAAGTGCAGTAAATCCCCGAGGCCGGACCTATGCCCAGAACAGGACTTTCCTCCGAAACGTTGAAATGCCGTGCGGTCGAGGTGGCCCAGCAGCGCATAAAAGCGGTGGGATATAGCAAGTTCCGTGTCACTGATGTGGCGGCCGAACTGGGGGTCAGTCATGCCGCGCTCTATGCCCATTTTTCGGGAAAGGCGGATATTCTGGATGCGGTGGTGGGCCATTGGTTGGATCTGGCACATGAGGAGTTGCGCGCGGCGGTCTCGGGTCCCGGCACCGCTGAAGAGCGACTTGAAAGCTGGCTGATCCAGCGGCTGCGGCTCAAACGCGAGGCGGCGGTGAAGGATCCCGAGCTTTACGAGGCCTATTGCGAGGCCTCCGACCGGTTGCGCGACGTTGTTCAGCGTTACAAATCCATCTGGCGTGACCAGATTGCCAAGCTTCTGGTGCAGGCGATCCCCGGTCTGAAAGATCCGATCCATGCAGCCTGTCTGGTGCAGCAGGCGATGTATGGCTTCAACCATCCGCGGCTGGTTCTGGACTATCTCGACGCCGATACCGAAGAGGTGGAGACACGCCTGCGCGATGTCCTGCGCACGCTTATTGCGGGTTTGCGCGTCCTCTCCCGATAATCTTTTCCGAGAGGCCGGAGAGATCAGCCTCTGCCGATAAGTGGCATGGCGGGTCGGGCCTTTCTGCTCGAGCAGGTGAAGCTGCGCGTTCTGCCGCAGATGCCGGACGCATCTGGGTCCGCTCCACGGATCACGGATCGTATACGACTTCGTGAAGCCCGCGAGATTGACAAATGCTTGCCCGATGGACGCTATGCGCTCGTTCGGACATATGCATGGCTGTTTGCCCTTCAAGCAGTTGCGCCATGTTGCCGGACCCGAGAGATGCAGGTGGAGGCCCCGCATCTTCCGGCCCTGATCGGGCCGCGTGTCGTGTAACAAGTATGGGGGAGATATGACGAGTTCCGACATCCAATTACTGGCTATCGCTTTGGCTGGCGTTCTATTCCTCGTGGGGCTGATCGTCTCGCGGATCAGGCTCCATCCACTTCTGGCGCTTCTGGTTACGGCACTGGCTGTCGGACTGGCCGTGGGAATGCCCGTCGACAAGATCGTCTCCACCATGACCGGAGGCGCGGGAAAAACGCTGAGCGGCGTCGGTCTCGTGATCGCGCTTGGCGCAATGCTGGGCAAGATCCTTGCCGATACCGGCGTGACAGAGAGCATCTCGGAGGCCCTGATCCGCAAGACGCCCGCACATCTTCTGCCATGGGCTATGGCGGCGACCGCCTTCGTGGTGGGGATCCCGATGTTCTTCGAGGTCGGTCTGGTGGTCATGCTGCCATTGATCTTCTCCGTGGCGCGGAAGCTGGAAAGCGCATCGGAGACCCCGTCGGGGGTCAGGGGCTCGAGCTATATGTTTGTGGGGGTTCCCGTCATTGCCGCGCTGGCCTCGATGCACGGTATGGTTCCGCCCCATCCCGGTCCGCTGACGGCCATTGCGGCGCTTGACGCCAGTGTCGGTGCGACCATGATCTACGGTTTCTGCGCGGCAATTCCCGCAATCATTCTGGCCGGACCGGTCTACGGCCGGTTTATCGCACCGAAGCTTGCCGCCGTTCGCCCCGATGGCGAGATGATTTCCCAGTTTACCGAGAAGACGGGGGAGGACAGGTCCGCGATGCAGCCCCCTTCGGCAGGGCTGTCCTTGCTGACGGCGCTGATGCCTGCGCTTTTGATGCTGTTGCACTCTCTCACCCAGCTCGCTCTGCCCGGGGGATCGGGCTTGCTGACGGTCACGGCTTTCCTCGGCAATCCGGTGATTGCCATGCTACTCAGCGTGCTGTTTGCGGCTCTTGTGCTCGTCTATCTGCGGCAGGGAGATGCGGAGGTTCTGCGCAGTTCCATGACGGCGAGCCTGCGTCCGATCGGGAATGTCTTGCTGATCATTGCGGGCGGCGGTGCCTTCCAGCATGTTCTGGCGGCCGCCAATGTGGGCGATGCGATCATGCATCTGAGCCAGCAATTCCATCTCTCGCCCCTTCTTCTCGGCTGGATCATTGCCATGCTGCTCTCGGTCTCGACGGGCTCGGCCACGGTCGGGATCGTGGGGGCGGCGGGCCTTCTGGCGCCGCTTGCGGGGGCGGGCAATGTGAATACCTCGCTTCTGGCGCTCTCGATCGGGGCGGGGTCGCTGTTTTTCAACTATGCCAACCATGCGGGATTCTGGCTGGTGAAGGAAAGCTTCAGCATGTCGATGAAAGAAGCTACGCTGTCTATCTCGATCATCCAGTCCATCGTGGCGCTGGTCGGTCTCGCGATGGTGCTGGTTATGAACCTGCTTCCGGCCATCGGCTGAGATCGTATCGTCGGGCAGGCGGGCAATGTCTGCCTGTCGCGTCCCTCGCCACCATGTCTATGAGGGGCCTGTTCGTCTGCAGACGATCTGGGGCTGGCAGCGGTTGTCCGGGCAGGCTTCTCCCAACAGTCAGGTCGGCGCTGATTGATTTACCAGACAGACGGCCTTGGCGCGATTCGAGAAAGTGTTTCGGATCAGGCGACAATGTTGCTGAAAACTGGCATTTAAAGCGAAAATGATTGGTGCCGAGTTAACCTCTCTCTCGGATTCTTTCCTCTGTTTTAAAAAGCTGATCGGCATGATGAGAGCCGTCTATTGTTTCCAAGAGAGATGGTTATCGACAAGAAATCGCCCCGATCTCTCGGTTTTTATCTCGTTTTGGCGTGAATTGTCGCCAATACCGAGACACAACTTTGGCAAAGATATGACGCCTCGCGCGTGGGTTGTGGTTAAGGCTTCAGCTGGTGACGGCGCGGAAGGGGGTGCCGCTCAAATATCTCTTTTTTTATGTAATCCCATTGAGTATTCCCTTCGGTAAGGCATCTGACTGCGGCCAGCGGAGAAGCTCACGCTGGACTCGCTCGCCCCCTATCGGGGATCGGCGAAAGATCTCTGGACGTGTGTCTCGATCGCGCTTTATCACGAAGGGGTCAGGCTTTCGCGCCACAGTCTGCCCCGCTGAAGACCGGCGTTTCCAAAGCGCCTAGCGCTTGTGTTGTTTACCGGAGTGAAGGCCGGTTTCAGGTGAGGTGAAAAGTATGACGTATACTACGAGTAAAACGGCCCCTTCGTGCAACACAGGCGGGACGACAAGCAGTGACGGCGTTGTCAGCGGCACCAGCGGGAATGATACCATCGACGCCACCTATGTCGACCGCGACGGCGATCGTGTGGATGACGGCAAGGGAACGTATACTTATACCGACAGCTACGGCAACACCTACACCTTCACCGGCAATCAGGATGTCATCTCGGCGGGAGATGGCAATGACCTGATCAAATCGGGCACGGCGCAAGACGCGGTCGTCGCAGGGAACGGCAATGATACCGTCTATGCCGGCGACGGTGATGATTACGTCTGGGGGCAGGCGGGTAATGACAGCCTCATGGGCGAGGCGGGGAACGACTCCATCGCCGCTGGCACCGGCGCGGATTATGTATCGGGCGGTGCGGGCAACGATTACATCTGGGGCGAGGATGGCAACGACACCATTGATGGTGGCGATGGAAATGACGTGATCGATGCGGGCACCGGCGACGACAGCGTCACGGGCGGTGCGGGCAATGATGCGATCGCCGGCAATGACGGTAATGACGTCATCAATGGCGGCGCGGGCACCGATTATATCTGGGGCAATGCCGGCGCTGATACCCTGTCGGGCGGCGATGATGCGGATGCGATCTCTGGCGGCGACGGCGCCGACAAGATCTATGGCGATGCCGGTAACGACTCTCTTTACGGCAATGCCGATAACGACTCCATCTGGGGTGGGGACGGCAATGACTATATCGATGGCGGCACGGGCAGCGACTATGTCTCGGGTGGAGCCGGCAACGATACCTTCGTCGGTGGCGCTGAATCGGATTATTTCTCCGGCGGCACCGGTCTCGACATGGTCGACTATTCCGGCTCGACCTCGGCGGTCAATGTCAACCTGTCCTCGATGTCGGGCACCGGCGGCTATGCCGATGGCGACAAGTATGACGGCGTCGACGGGGCCTATGGCTCGGAATATGACGATACGCTGACCGGCTTCGACGGCGAAAGCACCAGCGGTTCGGATGCTTATACCAATGTCTTCTACGGCAATGGTGGCAATGATTATATCGACGGCGCGGGCGGTTCCGACTCGCTCTATGGCGGCGACGACGATGACACGATCGTTGCCGGTTCGGGGAACGATTACGTCGAGGGCAATGACGGCAACGATTCCATCACCGGCGGTGACGGTAACGATACGCTCTACGGCGATAATAGCGCCGCGACCAATACCAGCGCGGGCAATACGCTGACGGTGACCATCACCAGCACGAGCGCGGGCTATGTGAACTCGGTCTTCGTCTATAGCGTCGATCCCGATACCGGCGATATCACGACAACGACCCTGACCGCCAATGCGGCCAATTCCGTCGGCACGACCTATACCTACGACACGACCGATGGCGAGATCGTCGGGATCGGTATCACCACCTCGGCTGGCTATACCTATTATTCCTCTGCCTATGGCGAGAACGTGGGTATGAACCCCGACGGGATCAGCCATACCTCGGTCTTGGGCCAGGAGGATGACGGCTCCTACAATATCGGCTTCGAGGATATCTATGGCGGCGGCGACGAGGATTTCAACGACGTCGTCCTGAACGTCAATCTCTCGAATTCCGGCGCGGTGGTGGATACGCCCGATGGTGTGCTCAGCGCGGGCGGGGATGACTATATCTCCGGCGGGGCAGGCGACGACTCCATCATCGGGGGCGGCGGAAACGATACCCTGCTGGGGGATGCGGGTAACGACACGATCAGCGGTGGCACCGGCGACGATTCCATCACCGGCGGCGCAGGCAGCGACTCTGTCGATGGCGGCGATGGCGATGATTACATCAACACCGCCGATACTTCTGCCACGGCGCTGCCCGATCGCGGCTATAGCGGCTATTATTCCGCGGATACCGATCCCTATAACGACCGTGACACCGTCATGGGCGGCGCGGGCAATGACACGATCCTCACCGGCGATGATAATGACAGCATCGATGGCGGCGATGGCGATGACAGCATCGACGCGGGCTATGACGATGACACCGTCACGGGCGGCGCGGGCAATGATTTCATCGTTGGCAGCGAAGGGCGCGATTCCATTGACGGCGGCGACGGCAATGACACCATTTATGGTGGTGCCGGCCCGATCGGCTATGACGTCAATATCGCGGATGATAACGGCGACAAGGGCACCGATAACGGCATGGACACGCTCTCGGGCGGCGCTGGCGATGACGTCATCTATGGCGAGGATGACGACGATCTCATCTATGGCGGCACCGGCAACGATTATCTCGATGGCGGCGTCGATGACGATACGATCTATGGCGATGAGGGCAATGACACCCTGATCGGCGGGCAGGGCAATGACTCCCTGCTCGGTGGCACCGGCGACGACTCCCTCTCGGGGGGCACAGGGGCCGATTACCTCGAAGGCGGTTCGGGCGTCGACACGGTCAAGGGTGGTGCCGGGAATGACACCATTCTGGGCGGGGATTCGGACAGCCTCGCCGGTGGCGCGGATGCTGATGACTTTATCATCAGCAACACCGATGCGACCAACGGCAGTAATACGACCGTGACCGTTGAGGGCGGTTCGGGCGGGAATGACTGGGATACGCTCGATTATTCGGGGCTGATCTCGGCGGGCTATACGGTCACCAGCATTACCAAAACGGCCGAGACCAATGGTAATCCGGGCTTTGACGGGACGATCAAGTTCTACAATGCCTCGACCAATTCCTGCCAGACGATCAACTTCACCGATATTGAAGAACTGGTGCCGTGCTTCACGCCGGGGACGCTGATTGCGACACCGCATGGCGAGACGCCGGTCGAAGATCTGAAGGTGGGCGACAAGGTTATCACCCGCGATAACGGGATCCAGGAGATCCGCTGGGCGGGCCGTCGCGATCTGACCAAGGCCGAGCTGAATGCCGCTCCCCATCTCAAGCCGGTTCTGATCCGCGCAGGCTCGCTGGGCCCCGATCTGCCCGAGCGCGACATGATTGTGTCGCCCAACCACCGGATGCTGGTGGCCAACGCGCAGACAAGCCTCTTCTTCGAAGAGCACGAGGTCTTCGTCTCGGCCAAGCATATGCAGGGCATGGCGGGTGTCTCCACGGTCGAGACGCTGGGCACCAGCTATCTCCACTTCATGTTCGACCGTCATGAAGTCGTTCTGGGGAATGGCGCATGGACCGAAAGCTTCCAGCCCGGTGACCAGACGCTCGGCAGCATGGGCAATGCCCAACGCGACGAGATCTTTGCGCTGTTCCCCGAACTGCGCACGCATAAGGGTGTCGACGACTATCAAGCCGCGCGTAAATCGCTCAAGCGGTTCGAAGCAGAACTTTTGAAAATGGCATGATCCTGTCAGCCGCGTCCTCCTATAGGGCGCGGCTGTTCCATCTCTTTGGCAGACCGATCCTTTTTTGCCTGTTTTTTGAAATTTCCATTCTGGAAACAGATTAATTCAATTTTTTCACGAGCTTTCACTTTTACGCTGGCTGCCCCGACGGTAAGATTTTTTTAATCGTTTAGAGCCGGGGCTGAGCAGAATCCTGGCCGAATCACGTATGTGAGGGGATGGGTATGACCTTTAGCCTTTCCGGTATTTTTTACGATAAAAACGGTTACGATAAAGACGGTTATAACAAGGATGGCTATGACTGCGATGGATATAACCGCAGTGGCTATGACAAAGACGGTTATGACCGCGAAGGCTATGATTGCGACGGTTATGACAAAAACGGTTATGACTGTGACGGCTATAACCGCGACGGTCGCGACGAAAACGGATGCGACAAGGATGGACATTGCGAGCCGATCACCGGGACCGAATGCAACGATATCCTGATCGGTTCCGATAGCTGCGATGACACGATTACCGGTTTAGGTGGCAACGACCTTCTTTACGGGGCGGATGGTGATGACCTGCTTGATGGCGGGGCAGGGCGCGATGTTCTCTGGGGTGGGCGCGGCAATGATACGCTGATCGGCAGTGTCGGTGACACGCTGAACGGCGGCAGTGACGCGGATTCGATCTATGTTACGGGCGATCACTCGGGGACGATCTATGTCGATGGCGGCTCGAGGGGGGACGACAACGACACCCTTTATTATGGCGCACTCCTTAAGGCCGGCTATACACTTCAGACCGAGGAGCCCTGTGGCGGATGGAAAGAATCCGGCGTTCTGAAGTTCTACAATTGCGAGACCAAGAGCTGCATCACTGTCAGCTATTGCGATATCGAAAACGTCGTTCCCTGCTTCACGCCCGGTTCGCTGATTGCAACGCCGACCGGTGAAATCGCGGTCGAACGGCTGCGGGCTGGCGACAAGATCCTGACCCGCGACAATGGTGTGCAGGAGATCGCATGGGCCGGTCAATGTGATCTGGGCGGGGAAGCGCTGCGCCGCAACCCGGATCATGCGCCGATCCTCATTCAGGCCGGGGCTTTGGGGAACGGTCTGCCCGAGCGGGATATGTGCGTCTCGCCCAATCACCGGATGCTGCTGACCGGCAAGCGCGCGCAGCTCTATTTCGAGGAATACGAGGTGCTGGTGGCTGCCAAATATCTGGTGGGAATGCCGGGGGTTATGACGATGGCGGTCCCGCAGGTGAGCTATATCCATTTCATGTGCGAGCGCCACGAGATCGCGCTGGTCGACGGGGCATGGACGGAAAGCTTCCAGCCGGGCGAGGTGACGCTCAGCTCGATGGGGGTGGCGCAGAAGCGCGAGATCTTCGCGCTCTTCCCCGAGCTGGCCAATGATCCGACGCAGCCAAATTTCACGGCCGCGCGCCGGAGCCTGCGTCGTCACGAAGCGACCCTTCTGTTCAACGCCTGATCTTCCGCGAAACCGGAACACCAAAGCTGCCTCGGTTTTGCCGGGGCAGCTTCAATATTTATTAAGGCCCATTTTGCATAGTGATCGGTGACTGCCTGTATCCTTGGCGCTTGCCGAACGGTTGAACAACAATGCCCCATCTCCTGTCCAATGCCCCAGACGTGGTTCACCCCGAAAGCGGAGGGCGACCAGGCTTTGTGATCTCGGGATTGGCAGGGGCTTGCGAGGTGCGCTACGCCTTTGCGGATTATGAGGAGCAGCAGGGCGCTGTCTCTTTCGCGTTCGAGGGTGAAGAGGCGCCACTGTCGGGCTGCTATCGCGAACTTTGCGCCTTGGCCACTGGACTGACCGCTTCGACGCAAGTTGTGACCGCGCGGGGCGTGTTGCGCGCCGACGAGATTGTTCGGGGGGATCTGGTGCTGACCCGTTCCAACGGTATGCAGCCCGTCAAATGGGTTGGTCACCGGCATCTGGACTGGAAAATTCTGGGGCTGATTCCGGCATTGCGGCCCAAACAGATCCCTGCGGGAAGGCTGGTGGCAGGTCTACCCGACAAGCCGGTCGAATTGATGCAGCATCAACGCTATGCCACAGGCGGGTCGGATGTAGTGTCTCTTATGGAAAGCAAGACCGAGATCGAATTCGAGCCGGTGTCTGCGCCATGCTGCCACCTTGTACAGCTATTGTTCGAGGGGGTTCAGTTCATCCATTGCGACGGGCTCTGGCTCGAGAGTTTCCGACCTACCCATCTCAATACCGGGCTTTTGGCCGAGGATGACCGGATTGAAATTATGATGATCCAGCAGTCGTCTAGAGTTGTTTCTTGATGTAATGCATTAAAAAAAGGCCGAGCGTTATTGCTCGGCCAGTTCAGTAGTGCCGACAGGGGTTGCCGCATCTACTGGGGATTGGGGTCGGTGGTGCCATCAGTGCCAGAAGGGGCGTTGGGCTTCCTGCTGCGCGTCTTCTGCCGTAAGGCCAATATCTTTCAAAATATAATCAGGCAGCGTCGCGAGGTTGCGACGGGTGCGGATACGGAACGCCCAGAGTGTGACCAGCTTCATGATCGACGGTTTCGCATTCGATTTTGCGTGCTGTCTGAAGAGAGGTAGGCTTTGCATGATGCACCTGAGCGTTTTGTATTGATACAATCTTTGGTTTCCGATATAAAAAGGATACAATACGCTTTGTATCTGCCGCCAGAAATATATTGTATCGGTTACAAGAGGGCCGGATGGACGATCAGACCACGCAATGGAAGCCCGAACTTTCCAATCAGAAAGGGCCGAAATATCTCGCGCTCGTTCGGGCATTGCGAGAGGGAATTCGTGCAGGAAAGTTATTGCCTGGACAGAAGTTACCAACGGTGCGGGATCTGGCTTGGCGGCTTGGTGTGACGCCTGGAACCGTTGCGCGAGGCTATCAGATCGCCACGCAGGAAGGGTTGTTACAGGCTGAGGTCGGACGCGGGACTTTTGTATCGATACAATCAGGACGTCTGGGGCCAACAGAATCAGTCTATCCACTCATGTCCTACGAACATAGTGAAGGCATTGTCGATTTCCGCTCGCCCATTTTGCCCGATGTCGGGCAGGTCGCGGCACTGGCCAAGGCCATGGCCGAGGCGGCAAGAGAGGTGGATGATCAGTATCTCAAATATCCCGGCTTGCGGCGCGATGAATATTGCCGCGAGGCCGTGGTTAACTGGTTTCCGGCAGGCTGCAGTGTGCGTCCGCTGGCCCAGCCAGAGAATATCGTGCTGACACTTGGCGGGCAGAACGGGCTGTCACTGGTGCTGCAATGCTGTCTCCGCGGTGACAGGCCGGTGGTCTTTGCCGAAGAGCTGGCCTATCCCGGTTTCCGCCATGCCGTGCGTCTCCATCGTGCCGAGATCCAGCCGATCGCGCTGGACGAGGAGGGGATGATTCCCGAGGCGCTGGACCGGGCCGCGCGCCGGTATAACGGGCAGCTCGTCTTTATCACGCCGGATGCGCAAAATCCGACGGCTGTGCGGATGAGCACCAAACGGCGTCTCGAGATCGTCGAGGTGGCGCGCCGTCATAACCTGCAGATCGTCGAGGATGATTGCTATACCGCGCCAGTCAACGATCTTCCTGCATTTCGTGCCATAGCGCCCGAACGCGCATGGTATGTGACCTCGCTTTCGAAAACGATCTCGGCGGGCATGCGGTTCGGGATCGTTGTGGCGCCCGAAGGCATGGGCGAGGCAGGGCGTCTGACGGCGCAGCACAGCTATTTCGGTCTTCCGCGTCCTGTGACCGACATTGTGACCCGTCTGCTGAACTCGGGCGAGGCCCTGCGCCTGCGGCTTGCCGCGCAGGCCGAGATGGACCGGCGGCTCAAGCTCGCGATCAATATATTGGGCGGTTACGAGATCTCGTGGCAGGAGGGTCTTTCCTTCCTTTGGCTTCGGCTTCCCTTGGGATGGCGCGGTTCCACCTTCGTGCGTATGGCAGAGGCAGAAGGGGTTTTGTTGCGTTCGGCCGATGAATATGTCCTGCAGGACGGGCATGCGCCCAATGCAGTGCGGATCGCACTGGCCGGTGGCGTAACCGAGAATATGATGTGTCAGGCCTTGGGGCGACTAACGGGAATCCTGCAAAGCCAGCCGAACGAGATACCTGTCTAGGTGTTTAATATTTAATCGCTTGCTGTCGGATCGGGCGCAAAATACTGCTCTGTCCCTTTCATCCGCCCAATTGCTGTGCTTTTGTCACCTCTAGAATGCGTCAGACAGCAGGAGGGAGAGATGGCGGCATCCTCATGGCGACGAAGCGAAACGGCGCAAGGGTATACCACCCTCAGCCCCGTCCTGATCTATGCGCTGGTTATGCTGGCAGCACCCTTGCTGACCATCTTTGCCTATTCCTTCTTCAAGGACGGCTATCTGACGATCATCCACGAGTTCACGTTGCAGAACTATATCGCGGTCTGGAAGGATCCGATCTTCCGTGCGATCCTGTTGCGCTCGATCATCGTGGCGCTCATCGTGACCGCGTTGACCGTTTGCACAGCGTTCCCGATCGCCTATTTCATCTCGTTCCACGTCTCGCCCGCGCGCAAGAGTTTCTGGCTCTTCCTGATCACCATTCCGTTCTGGACCTCCTATCTGATCCGGATTTTCGCGTGGAAAGTCATCATCGGCTATAATGGTGTGATCAATTCAGGCCTCGAGATGCTGGGTCTGATGGGGGACGGGCGGCTTTTCGAGGATCCGTTCCGTATGATGGGCACCGTGCCCGCCATCGCCGTAGCCTTGGCCCATGCCTATGCGCCTTTCGCCATCCTGCCGATCTTCGTGGCGCTCGAAAAGATCGACCGCTCGCTGCTGGAGGCCGGTCGCGATCTGGGCGAGGGCTATTTCAACAGCTTCCGCCGCATCACCCTGCCGCTGGCCATGCCCGGCGTCGTGGGGGCCGTGCTGGTGGTCTTCATCCCCGTTATCGGCGATTATGTAGCGCCCGAACTCATCGGGGGGGGGAAGCTTCCGATGGTGGCCAATCTCATCCAGGCCCAGATGCTGCCTCTCGATAACAAGCCGATGGGCTCCGCGATCACCATCTCGGCCATGGCGGTCGTGGCGCTGATTGCCGCGGCCTTCGTTCTGGCAAACCGGAAATATCTGCGAGGTCCCAAATGAAAGTCTCGGGGCTGAAACTCTATACGATCCTCTATCTCGTCTTTCTCTATGCGCCCATCGTGCTGCTGCCGGTCTTTGCCTTCAATAACGGCACCATCGTGGCCTTTCCGCTGACCGGCTTCACCACGCAATGGTTCAGCGATATGGCCGCCAATGACACGCTGCGCCGCGCGCTCTCGAATTCGCTGGTCATCGGGCTGTCGACGGCGGTGCTGTCGACGGTGCTGGGGCTCTTTGCCGCCCGCGCCACCACCCGCTACAAGTTCCGCGGCAAGGGCCCCGTGATGGGCTTCATCATGCTGCCGCTTGTGCTGCCCGAGATCATGATCGGCGGCTCGCTCCTGATCGTGCTTCTGGGGATGGGGGTGAAACTCTCGATCCTGACCGTGATCTTCGGCCATGTGCTGATTGCCACCCCCTATGCGGTAACGATCCTCTCCACCGCCTTCTCCTCGCTCGACCCCTCCTATGAGGAAGCCGCCTATGATCTGGGCGAGAGCAGATGGTCCACCTTCCGTCTGGTGACATTGCCCCTCGTGCTCCCCGGCATCATCTCCTCCATGCTGATCAGCTTCACCATCTCGATGGACGAGTTCATCATCGCCTTCTTCCTCGCGGGTAACGAGCCCACTCTGCCCACCTATATCTTCTCGCAGCTCCGCTTCCCGAAATCGGTGCCCGTCATTCTGGCGCTCGGCACCTGTCTCGTGGCGGCCTCCATCGTGCTGCTGACCATTGCCGAATATTTCCGACGCCGCGGGATCGCCAAGACCGGTGGCAAGGATCAGGGAGGTTTCCTGTGAACAAGTTGAAATCCGATGCGAAACCGATGATCGAGTTCCGCGATGTCCAGAAATACTATGGCGATTACCATGCGCTGCGCGGCATCAATGCGACCATCCGCGAAGGCGAGTTCTTCTCGCTTCTGGGGCCATCGGGCTGCGGCAAGACCACGCTCCTGCGCACCATCGCAGGCTTCGAGGATATCTCTTCGGGCGTGGTGATGATCGATGCCAAGGATATGGGCGATGTGCCCGCCAACCGTCGGCCCACCAATATGGTGTTCCAGTCCTATGCGATCTTCCCGCATCTGACGGTTGCCGAGAATGTGGCTTTCGGGCTGCGTCGCGATCCGCGCACCAAGCTCGAAAAAGCGAGGCTGGTCGAGGAAGCGCTCGCCATGGTGGGGCTCAAGGGCTATGGAAAACGGGCCGCTCACGCGCTCTCGGGCGGTCAGCGCCAGCGGGTGGCACTAGCGCGTGCCCTGATCCTCAAACCCAAGGTGCTGCTCCTCGATGAGCCCATGTCCGCGCTTGATCGCAAGATTCGCGAACAGATGCAGGTCGAGCTGATCAAACTGCAGCGCGAGCTGGGCATCACCTTCGTCCTCGTCACCCATGACCAGGAAGAAGCCCTCGTCATGTCCGACCGGATCGCAGTGATGTTCGAAGGCGAGATCGCCCAGCTCGACGATCCCGAAGAACTCTATCGCCGCCCCAAATCCCGCCGCGTCGCCGAATTCATCGGCGCGATGAATTTCCTGCCCGCCCATCTCGAGACGGAGGAGAATGGCCAGCTCAAAACAGTGGTGGCAGGGCTTGGCACCTGTATGCTGGCGCCCGATCAGGTCTCGTTTGCCCATGACGGGCAGGTCTCCGTTGGCTTCCGCCCCGAAACCATGACCGTTCTCTTCGATGGCCAGACAGCGTCGGGCCGCGAGGCTCCGGGCACCATCGAGGAAGTCGTCTATTACGGTGATATGACCTATTATGATGTGCGCCTCGACGGGGTCGAGCAGACCATCCGTCTCTCGATGCGCAATGTCTTCGGCCGTCCTGTTCTCGAGGTTGGAACCCGCGCGCGTATCGCCTGGAACGAGGGCGCCCTGATCCTTTTCCGGTAAGCGTCCCATAACCGGATGTAAAAGGCGCGCAGGGTCTTCCCGCGCGCCTTTTGTCGTTTCCAGCGTCCCCAAATATCCTCGGGGAGAATTTTTCGGCGCAGACGAAAAAGGGGGGCAGAGAGCCCCCCTTCCTCAAACAGTCGCTAGAATCCCGATCAGGATTCGCGCGAGGCGCGCTTACGCTCATGGGGATCCAGATGGACCTTGCGCAGACGGATCGCTTTCGGCGTCACTTCGACCAGCTCGTCATCATCGATATAGGCAATTGCCTCTTCGAGCGACATCCGCACCGGCGGGGTGAGGCGGACGGCTTCGTCGGTGCCCGAGGCACGAACGTTGGTCAGCTTCTTGCCCTTCAGCGGGTTCACTTCCAGATCATTATCACGCGAATGCTCGCCGATGATCATGCCGGTATAGACCGCTTCCTGCGCACCGATGAACAGCTTGCCGCGTTCTTCGAGGTTCCACAGGGCGTATGCCACCGAGGTGCCGTTTTCCATCGAGATCAACACACCCTGACGGCGGCCTTCGATGGCGCCCTTATAGGGGGTCCAGCTGTGGAACAGGCGGTTGAGCACGCCCGAGCCACGGGTATCGGTCAGGAACTCGCCCTGATAGCCGATCATCCCGCGCGAGGGAACGTGGGCTACAATGCGGGTCTTGCCACCTTCGGCAGGACGCATCTCGACCAGTTCGCCTTTACGGTAGCCGGTCAGCTTCTCGATCACGACGCCGGAATATTCGTCATCCACGTCGATGATGACTTCTTCGACCGGCTCCATGCGCACGCCGTCTTCCTCGCGGAAGATGACCTTCGGACGCGAGATCGACAGCTCGAACCCTTCGCGGCGCATATTCTCGATCAGAACGCCCATCTGGAGTTCGCCACGGCCCGATACCACAAAGGCCTCGCCACCGGGGGTGTCCTCGACGCGGATCGCGACATTGGTCTCGGCCTCTTTCATCAGGCGGTCACGAATGACGCGCGACTGGACCTTGGAGCCGTCCTTGCCTGCAAGCGGGCTGTCATTGATGCCGAAGGTCACCGAGATGGTCGGCGGGTCGATCGGCTTGGCCTGGATCGCCTCGTCGACTTCCAGCGCGCAGAGCGTGTCGGCCACAGTGGCTTTGGTCATGCCCGCGACGGTAACGATATCACCGGCCACGGCTTCGTCGATCGGCTGCTGGCTCAGGCCGCGGAAGGCGAGGATCTTGGTGCAGCGGAACTGCTCGATCTTGTCGCCCTTGCGCGAGAGCGCCTTGAGGCTGTCGCCCACTTTCAGCGTGCCGGATTCGATACGGCCGGTCAGGATGCGGCCGATGAAGTTATCGGCGGCCAGCGTGGTGGCCAGCATCGCGAAGGGCTCGTCTTTTTTGGCAACCTGCTTGGGGGCCTCGACATGCTTCACGATCAGGTTGAACAGCGCGCTCAGGTCTTTGCGCGGCCCGTCCAGCTCGTCATCGGCCCAGCCGCCGATACCGGAAGCGTAGACATGGGGGAAGTCGAGCTGCTCTTCGGACGCGCCGAGGTTGGCGAAGAGATCGAAGACCTCGTCAAGCGCGCGGTCCGGATCGGCGGCCGGCTTGTCGACTTTGTTGAGCACCACGATCGGCTTCAGACCGAGGGCGAGGGCCTTCGAGGTCACGAATTTGGTTTGCGGCATCGGGCCTTCGGCCGCGTCGACCAGAAGGCAGACACCGTCGACCATCGACAGGATTCGCTCCACCTCGCCACCGAAATCGGCGTGACCGGGCGTGTCGACGATATTGATGCGGGTGCCTTCCCACTCGACCGAGGTCGCCTTGGCGAGAATGGTGATCCCGCGCTCGCGTTCGATGTCGTTGCTGTCCATGGCGCGTTCTGCAACGGCCTGGTTTTCGCGGAATGCACCGGATTGTTTCAGAAGCTGGTCGACCAGGGTTGTCTTGCCGTGGTCAACGTGCGCGATGATCGCGATATTGCGAAGTTCCATAAGAAATCTTGCCTGCTAGGGAGGATTGCCCCTGCGCATAGTCCATTTGGGCCGGTCAATCCAGCCCTCAAGTCAATGAACCGCCGATTTAGACAGGAGATTGATCACCAGAACTCCTGCAATGATCAATCCGATGCCGCAAATCGCTGCAAAATCCAGCCGCTGTTTGAAGATCACGAGGCCGATGATGCTGGTCAGCACGATGCCGATGCCGGACCAGAGCGCATAGGTCAGCCCGAGGGGGAGGGTTTTGAGCACCTGTGTCAAAAGGAAGAAGGCGCCCGCAAAACCCGCGAGCACCCCGAGCGAGGGCCAGAGCCGCGAGAATTGCTGGCTGGCCTGTAAACAGGACGTTCCGAAGACTTCGAATAATACGGCCAGCAGCAACAGACCATAGGTTTTCATCTGGGGAACGCTCCGGCTTCACAGGAAATGGTTATTGGCCCGACCCTGACAGATCAGGTGACAACATACCAGTCCCGCCGGTGATTGAAGGCGATCACCGCATTGAGGACCACGGCGCCCAGAAGCGACCATGCAACCGCGCTCCATGGCAGAACGAAAAGCGCGATCACGAACAGGCACAGGTCATGAATGGTCTGCGTCCAGCCCGCCTTGAAGCCGAACCGGTCCTGCAGCACCAGCGCCACGATCGACACGCCCCCCAGAGAGCCCGAATGGCGGAATAGCCCCAGCAGCCCGACACCCGCGCTCACCCCGAAGAGAAGTCCCGCAACGGCAGGGTGGATCTGGTCCACATGCAGGAAGGGCTTGAGTGCCTCCGCCATCAGCGAGACCAGAGTCACCGACGCAAGGCTCTTGATGCAGAAGCTCACACCCCGCGCCTTGTAGGCGAAGGCATAGAAGGGGATGTTGATGGCAAAGAAGATCATCCCGAAGGTCAGACCCAGCCCGTGATCCTTCGCGATATAGGTCAGCAGGAGGGCAAGCCCCGCCGTGCCCCCGGTCATCAGACCCGCCGCACGCAGGAGGTGGATGCCAAGCGCGGCCTGCGCGCAGGCCACCAGCAGCCCCTGGATATCCTCGAAGCGGGTATAATGTTTTTCATCAGGATGGCGTGCGCCCTTGCGAGCAACCAAACGTTTGCGGCGTCCGGTCGGCGGGGGGCAACGCAGTTTGAGATCGGCATTAATGTCAGCACACATGACCTAATTATGCGCCGATCCGCGTAAAAATCAAGGCCGCTCGCGGCGGCCCTGACAGATTATCTGAGGATGCTTAATAAATCATCAGGTCGCGACATAACGATCGCGCCGGTGGTTGATGCCGATCACCATATTCATCACGACAGCGCCAAGGAAGGACCATGCCACGGTCTCCAGATCGCGCAGCGTCAGCGCCAGTGCGAAGACGGCCACATCGAACCCCATCTGGGTCCAGCCCGCGCGCAAGCCGGTCTTGTCTTGCAGGTAGAGCGCCACGATCCCGATGCCGCCAAGGCTCGATCCGTGCCGGAACAATGCCAGCAGTGCCGAGCCTGTGATCAGACCGAACAGGATCGCGCCCGCCGCCGGATGCAGAAGGTCGAAATGGACATAATGGGGAAGGACCGCCGTGGTCAGCGACAGCAGCGTGACCGCCGCCAGAGATTTCCACACGAAAGCCGGACCGATACGTTTCCAGCCCAGCCAGTAAAAGGGGATATTGATGAGGAAGAAGACGGCCCCGAAGGACCATCCGGTAGCATAGGAGATCAGCACCGCCATACCGGCGGTTTGCCCCGTTACGAAGCCCAGCGAGGTCAGGATCAGCAGGCCAAAACCGGCAACGATCCCGCCATAGGCAATGCCCTGAGCGTCATCGAGGGGGGTATGGGAGGGATTGGTCATAGAGGTCATGGTATATGCTGTAGCGCAGCCTGCGTCAGGCGCAAGATTTTCCATGCACTGCCCTGACAGATCCTGCTTTGTGCCACATTTTCGCCATGCGTTAATTTTAGTAAATAAATCATTAAGTGGTGACTGGGGGAATTAATGTCTGACTTATCAGTGTTTTGCCTTGGTATATTGATGTGTTGTCTTACGGTTGCATTTACGATTGTCCAGTTTCGTCTCGCCTTGGTGGACCGCGTGACGAGGCACAGGTTTGCACAGGCGCAGCGGGCGCTTGCGTGGCACGGGATCATCCAGATCGAACAGGAAGAGCGTTATTTGCGCCATTACGCGCTTCTGACGGTTCTGGAGGAGCAAGGGGTGAATTTGCGGGGGCCTGTGCCGCAGTGGGAGGACCTGAGCGAAGATATGCGCGAGGCGCTCCGGATCATGATTTTCGTGATCTATTTCGAGGGACCGAGCCAGCTCTATCTGCGCTTCCTTGCCCGCCGTCAGGACCGTGAAGCCCTGAACGAGATGCGCCACTACTGGCACGATCTGCAACTTATCGCTGCCTGACAGTTGCAGGTTGTGTCATGAAAAAGGCCGGGCGTGATGCCCGGCCTTTTTAGCTGGATCAGAACGCTTTGTTCAGGTTCTCGTCGACTTTCTCGAGGAAGCCCATCGTGGTGAGCCATTTCTGGTCGGGACCGACCAGCAGGGCGAGGTCTTTCGTCATGAAGCCCGACTCGACGGTTTCCACAACCACACGCTCGAGCGTCTCGGCGAAGGTCATCAGCTGCGCGTTATTGTCGAGTTTCGCGCGGTGCTTCAGGCCGCCGGTCCAAGCGTAGATCGAGGCGATGGAGTTGGTCGAGGTCTGCTCGCCGCGCTGGTGCTGGCGGTAGTGGCGCGTTACGGTGCCGTGGGCGGCTTCTGCCTCGACGATCTTCCCGTCCGGCGTCATCAGTTGCGAGGTCATCAGGCCCAGCGAGCCGAAGCCCTGTGCCACGGTGTCCGATTGCACGTCGCCATCGTAGTTCTTGCAGGCCCAGACGAACTTGCCCGACCATTTCATGGCCGATGCCACCATGTCGTCGATCAGACGGTGTTCGTACCAGATCTTGCGCTTCTTGAATTCTTCTTCGAATTCATTGGCGTAGACTTCTGCGAAGATATCCTTGAAGCGGCCGTCATAGGCTTTCAGGATGGTATTCTTGGTCGACAGATAGACCGGCCAGTTGAGCGACAGACCGTAGTTGAACGATGCCCGCGCGAAATCGTAGATCGAGCTGTCGAGGTTATACATCGCCTGATAAACGCCTGCCGAGGGCGCATCATAGACGACCTTCTCGATCACGGTGCCATCATCGCCGACATATTTCATCGTCAGCTGACCCTTGCCCGGGAAGGTGAAATCGGTCGCTTTATACTGGTCGCCGAAAGCATGGCGGCCCACCACGATCGGGTCGGTCCAGCCCGGCACAAGGCGCGGCACATTGCGGCAGATGATCGGCTGGCGGAACACCACGCCGCCCAGAATGTTGCGGATCGTGCCATTGGGCGATTTCCACATTTTCTTGAGGCCGAATTCCTCGACGCGCGCCTCGTCAGGGGTGATGGTTGCGCATTTCACGCCAACGCCCACCTCTTTGATTTTATTGGCGGCATCGATGGTGATCTGGTCATCGGTGCGGTCACGCTCCTCGATGCCGAGGTCGTAATACAGCAGATCGACATCCAGGTAGGGTTCGATCAGTTTCTTCTTGATGAAATCCCAGATGATCCGGGTCATCTCGTCGCCGTCGAGTTCGACGATCGGATTCTCTACCTTGATCTTGGACATATGAACCCCTTCCTAGGCTATATTTGAGTCGGGACAGGCTTCATCTAGCGCAAAAATCCCGTGATGACCAGAGTTTGTATGCAGTAGTATACGACGGTATTCACAAAAAGCCGCAGTCTGGCACGAGCATGCCGCGCAAGGGCGTCCTGCGATAGGCCGATCAATAGCGGGCGAGTGCAAAGATAAGGTTTCGAAATGGCGTCGGCTAAAAAATAACCTGCTTCCGGGGAGAAGCAGGCGGCAGAGCGGTCAGACGCGGCGGTTATCCTGGAACCACGGGAAGATGCGGGCTTTGATCGCTTCCCAGACACCGGGAATGCCGCGGTTGATCTTGCAGCCCACGCGGTCTTCGAGCTGGGTCCATGTGACCTTGTATTCGCGCCATGATCCGCCACCTGATTGCAGATTCAGCATCACCGGCTGCGCACGGTCGAGCGATTTGGCATAGATCGCCGTCGGTGTCTCATTGGCCTCGAATTCGCGCCATGTGGCAAGGAAATCCTCGGCCATATCTGCAGGCAGGAGGCCGAAGATACGCTCCGCTGCGCGATCTTCTGCCGCGGCGATCTCGGCGCTGTCATGGGCCTTGCCGCCCGCCGAGTGGATCGGCACATCACCCACATCGATCTCCACGATATCATGCAGCAGCAGCATCTTGATCGCACGCACGGGATCCACCTCGGGGGCGGCCTGATCGGCCATCACCAGCGCCCAGAGGGCCAGCGACCAGCTATGCTCGGCGGAATTCTCGAAACGGGAATCATCCATGACAGGGGTCGCGCGGACAACACCTTTCAGCTTCTCGGCCTCGGCCAGAAAGGCCAGTTGCCGGTCGAGCCGTTGGGTGGAGGCGGTGTCTGCGGTCTGGGTCATGAGCCTGTTCCTTTCGTCCCGGCGGACAGGAAGGGCACCCCGGACTGCGCCGAGATCAGCCGGCATACCGCAGAGGGTATGGGGGTGCCGGGGCCGGTGCTAAGCCAGCTCTCGGTCTAGGCGTAACGGGTTTGCGATGAAGTGACCAGAGCCTAGGCACGCGCAGGGCTGCACAACGCGCCCGACCGCACAGCACGTCGAGGGGTCAGCCTGCGTCTTTGAGCGCCTTGATCCGGCGCGCGAGGAACTCGTCGCCGCGCAGGGCCGCCATATGTAGGCGGCAGGCGGTGAGGAAGGCTTCCTCGAGAGAAGGTGAGGAGGTGCCGATATGGGCGGCGACCTCCTGATAGAGGCGATCGGCCGCGGGGCCGATCTCCTTCTGGGCCTGCATGCAATCGAAGGCCAGCTTTTCGGCCAGATCTTCGATCAGCGCCATTAGCGGGTATTCTCCGTCAGGCGGCGCTTCACATAGGACTGGACCGTATCGATCATCGGCTTCATATGCGCCTCGTCATCCTTGAAGAAGTGATCGGCACCTGCGATCTCTTCATGGGTGACGGTGATGCCCTTCTGCTCGCCAAGCTTGCCAACCAGAGTCGCGGTGTCTTTCGGCGGCGCCACGCGGTCGGCGGTGCCATTGATGATCAGACCCGAGGAGGGGCAGGGCGCGAGGAAGCTGAAATCATACATATTCGCGGGCGGGGCCACCGAGACAAAGCCGGTGATCTCAGGGCGGCGCATCAGCAGCTGCATGCCGATCCAGGCACCGAAGCTGAAGCCCGCAACCCAGCAATGCTTGGAATTTGGGTTCTGCGATTGCAGGTAATCGAGCGCCGAGGCGGCATCCGACAGCTCGCCGATGCCCTGGTCGTATTCGCCCTGGCTACGGCCGACGCCGCGGAAGTTGAAACGCAGAACGGTGAAGCCCAGCTTGTGGAAGGCGTAATGCAGGTTGTAGACGACGCGGTTGTTCATCGTGCCGCCGAATTGCGGATCGGGATGCAGGACAATGGCAATCGGCGCGTCAGGGGCGGCCTGCGGGTGGTAGCGGCCTTCTAGGCGACCTTCAGGGCCGGGGAATATGACTTCGGGCATCGGTTCTCGTCTGCTCTTGCAAGGGCACTATCCGGGAAGAGGGCAGCGCTTGACGCGCAACCTGCATCTCCCTTAGGCAGGGCCATCCCGGCACAATGCCGGATCTACGGGTGGAACCGAAGTAAGGGGAGCGGGGCGCAAGGTCAATGGTTCTTGCGGTTTTTGCCCTCGATTGGCGGGTGACATCCGGCAAACTTCGCGTAAATTTGCCGCGATTCGGCGCGCCCTGTGATAGGGTCGTGTCTCATGAACGGGTCTGCGGCTGCGGGCTCACGAAAAAAGCTGGAGGAAGCTGCATGAAACTATCGACCAAAGGGCGTTATGCAATGGTGGCATTGTCGTCTCTGGCTTTGTCGGGCGCCAATGGTCGGGTCTCTCTGTCCCAGCTTTCGGAAGCCGAGGATATCTCGCTGGCCTATCTCGAGCAGATCTTCGTGCGCCTGCGCCGGGCGGGGCTTGTGCAATCGGTGCGCGGTCCGGGCGGCGGCTACCAGCTGGCGCGGCCGGCAGCGGAGATCCGCGTGAGCGAGATTTTCGAGGCGGTGGACGAGAAGGTTTCGGCCATGCATGTGGGTGCGGGTGCCTCTGGCGGCAAATCCGGCACGCGGGCGCAATCGATGTCGAACCGCCTGTGGGAAAGCCTTTCGGCGCAGGTCTTCGTTTTCCTGCACCAGACTACGCTGCAAGATGTGATCGGCAACGGCCTGAAGCCTTGCCCCGCCGTGCCGTCGCTCTTCTCGGTGGTGGACGACTGACAGTCTGGCGGTTCTGTGCACTAAACGCGTAACCTGAGTCTATCGCTCGGGTTATTGTCTTTTGGGCAGTCTGCGCCTATGTCCCGACGCGAGACCGCGTCCTGCCGGATAAAGGGCGTTCGGAGGGGAAGGATACGATCAGATGCAACGGCTCTATCTCGACTGGAACGCAACCACGCCACTTCGCGCCGAGGCGAAGGCCGCGATGATCGAGGCCATGGACATCGTGGGCAATCCATCCTCGGTGCATATGGAGGGCCGCGCGGCGAAATCCCTTATGGAGAAATGCCGTGCGCAGATCGCCTCGGCCATCGGTGCGGACGGGCAGGATATCGTGTTCACCTCCGGCACGACCGAGGCCTCGGCGCTGGTCCATGCGGGGCGCGACATCCATTGTGCCGCGATCGAACATGATGCCGTAACCGCTTGGTGTGACCCCGATCGTCCGGTCGATGGCTATGGCCGTGTGACGGTTGCGACCCCTCAACGCAGCAGCCTGCAAATCGCCAATTCCGAAACCGGCGTGATCCAGACCTTGCCCGAGGGGCTGTGGTCCACCGATCTGACGCAGGGTTTCGGGAAGATCCCTCTGGCTTTCAACTGGATGGGGGCTACCTGCGGATTGATCTCGGCGCATAAGCTGGGCGGCCCGAAAGGCATAGGTGCTGTTGTGCTGAAACAGGGCACCGATCTGTCTTCGGCGCTCAAAGGCGGCGGTCAGGAAATGGGTCGCCGCGCAGGAACAGAAAATCTGATCGGTATCGCCGGATTTTCTGCTGCATCCGAGGCCGCGATGAGGGATCTGGCCAATGGCGTCTGGGAAGAAGTGGCCGAATTTAGAAATATTCTAAAAAAGGCACTGGCAGAGGCCGTCGAAGATGTCTATTTTCCGGGCTATGACGTAGCCCCCGCAGGCACGGCGGCAGGAGAGGCTCCGGCGCTATTGCCCAACACTCTTTCGGTCATCAGTCCTGCTTGGAAAGGCGAGACACAGGTGATGCGGATGGATCTTGCGGGGTTTGCGGTTTCTGCCGGATCGGCCTGTTCATCGGGTAAGGTCCGGGCCTCGGGCGTATTGCGCGCTATGGGGTGGGGCGAGGATCTGGCGGGATGTGCGATGCGCCTCTCGCTCGGGCCGGGGATCACGCACGAGGCAATCGACCGCTTCGTGGAGGCCTGGGCCAAAGCGCGACGCAAGCACGGTGAGAAGCTTCGCGCATAATTATAAAACGTCCGGTGGATCGGCTGACGATCCTGCGGACTTCGGGAAACGGTCGCGCCGGACGTGACCAGAGCTATAGGGAATGACACGTGGCAGACGAGTTGCAAATCCGCGAAGGCGTCGACCGCGAGACGGTTGAAGCGGTCCAGAACATGGAGTCGTATAAATACGGCTGGAATACTGAGATCGAGATGGAATACGCCCCCAAGGGCGTCAACGAAGATATCGTCCGCCTGATCTCCGAGAAGAACGAAGAGCCCGAATGGATGACCGAATGGCGTCTTCAGGCCTTCGCGCGCTGGAAAGAGATGGAAGAACCCGATTGGGCGCTTCTCAACGTGCCGGAAATCGATTTTCAGGACCAGTATTATTACGCGCGTCCGAAGTCGATGGAAACCAAGCCGAAATCGCTCGACGAGGTCGATCCGAAGCTGCTGGCGACCTATGAGAAACTCGGCATCCCGCTGAAGGAACAAATGATCCTCGCGGGTGTGGAAGGTGCCGAAGACTACGATCCGAACAAGCGTCAGGTTGCCGTGGATGCGGTCTTCGACTCCGTGTCTGTGGGCACCACCTTCAAGGAGAAGCTGCGCGAAGCGGGCGTGATTTTCTGCTCGATCTCGGAAGCGATCAAGGAACACCCCGAGCTGGTGAAGAAATATATCGGCTCGGTCGTGCCGCAGACCGATAACTACTACGCTACGCTCAACTCGGCCGTCTTCTCGGATGGGTCGTTCGTCTATATCCCGCCGGGGGTTCGCTGCCCGATGGAGCTGTCGACCTATTTCCGCATCAACGCGGAAAACACGGGGCAGTTCGAACGGACGCTGATCATCGCGGATAAAGGGTCCTATGTGTCCTATCTCGAGGGCTGCACCGCCCCTAAACGCGATACTGCCCAGCTGCACGCGGCTGTGGTCGAGATCGTGATCGAGGAAGATGCCGAGGTCAAATATTCGACCGTGCAGAACTGGTTCCCGGGCGACGAAGAGGGCCGTGGCGGTATCTATAACTTCGTGACCAAGCGCGCCGATTGCCGTGGTGATCGCGCCAAGGTCATGTGGACGCAGGTTGAAACCGGCTCCGCGATCACCTGGAAATACCCGTCCTGCATCCTGCGCGGCGAGGAATCCTCGGGCGAGTTCTACTCGATCGCGATCGCCAATAACTACCAGCAGGCCGATACCGGCACCAAGATGATCCATCTCGGAAAAAACACGCGCTCGCGGATCGTGTCCAAGGGCATCTCGGCTGGCAAGGCGCAGAACACCTATCGTGGTCTTGTGTCGATGCACCCGAAGGCGGCCAATTCGCGCAACTATACGCAATGTGACAGCCTGCTGATCGGCTCCGAATGCGGGGCGCATACCGTGCCCTATATCGAGGTCAAGAATAACACGAGCCGCGTCGAGCACGAGGCCACCACCTCCAAGGTCGATGACGACCAGCTGTTCTACTGCCGCGCCCGTGGCATGGACGAGGAAGAGGCGGTCGCTCTGGTGGTGAACGGATTCTGCCGCGAGGTGCTGCAGGCCCTGCCGATGGAATTCGCCATGGAAGCGCAATCGCTGGTGGCGATCTCGCTCGAAGGCTCGGTTGGCTAATATCAGGGGAGAACGCGCATGATTGTCACCACCACGGCCAATATCGAGGGCCATAAGATTACCCGCTATCACGGCATCGTCGTGGGCGAGGCGATCATGGGGGCTAATGTTGTGCGCGATTTCTTCGCCCAGATCACGGATATCGTGGGCGGCCGTTCGGGCGCCTATGAGGCCAAGCTCGCCGATGCGCGGGAGGTGGCCTTCAAAGAACTTCAAGAGCGCGCTCTGGCCATGGGCGCAAACGCAATCGTTGGCGTCGATCTCGATTACGAGGTCGTCGCGGATTCGATGTTGATGGTGTCGGCCTCCGGCACGGCAGTCACCATCGACTGAACAGGAAAAAGACTATGCTAGAGATCAAGAACCTGCACGCGGAACTGGAAGAGGGTGGCAAGAAGATCCTCAAGGGCGTGAACCTGACCATCGAAACCGGCAAGGTCCATGCGATCATGGGTCCGAACGGTTCGGGCAAATCGACGCTCTCCTATGTGCTGTCGGGCCGTGACGGCTATGCGGTCACCGAGGGCTCGGCGACGCTGGATGGCAACGACCTGCTGGAGCAGGAACCCGAAGAGCGCGCCGCCGAAGGCCTGTTCCTCGCCTTCCAATATCCGGTCGAGATCCCGGGCGTGGGGAACATGACCTTCCTACGCACTGCCGTGAACGCGCAGCGTAAAGCGCGCGGCGAGGCCGAATATTCCGCAGGCGAATTCCTGAAGGTCGTGCGTGAGAAGGCGAAATCGCTGAAGATCGACGCCGAGATGCTTAAGCGTCCGGTCAATGTGGGTTTCTCGGGCGGTGAGAAAAAGCGCAACGAGATCCTGCAGATGGCGATGCTCGAGCCCAAGATGTGCATCCTCGACGAGACCGATTCCGGTCTGGACGTGGACGCGATGAAGTTGGTGTCTGAGGGCGTGAACGCGCTGCGTTCGGAAGGCCGGTCCTTCCTCGTGATCACCCACTACCAGCGTCTTCTGGACCATATCAAACCCGATGTCGTGCATATCATGGCGGCGGGCCGTATCATCAAGACCGGTGGCCCCGAGCTGGCGCTGGAAGTCGAGAAGAACGGCTATTCCGACCTGCTGAAAGAGCACGGGATCTCGGAGGTGATGGCGTAATGGCAACCGCAAAAGAACGCAATCTGGCGCTCAAAGCGGATGCTCTGGACGCCCGTCTGGCCGCGATGGACCTGCCCAAGGGCGGGTTCACGGCAGCCGCCCGTGCCGATGCTTTGGCACGTCTGAAGGCCATGGGCCTTCCGGGGCGCCGTGACGAATACTGGCGCTGGACCAACCCGACCGCGCTGAACGCGCCCGAGGCGCCCGAGGCCGCGATCTTCAACCCCAAGGACGAGCGCGCAAATTTCGACACGTTCGAACGCGTGCGTCTGGTCTTTGTCGATGGCGTCTTCAGCGAGGACCTGTCGGATGATCTGGTCAATACGGGCGTCGAGATCTCGCGTCTGGCAGAGGCCGATGCCGCAGACATCCATTGGGCGCAATCGCTTTATGGCAAGCTGGAAGCCGACGGCCAGAAACCCGTTGACCGCCCCTATGCCGCGCTGAATACGGCGGCGGCAACGGATGGTCTTCTGATCAAGGTAACCGGTCAGGCCGCCAAGCCCGTGCATATCGACTATCTCCACGAGGACACCACCTCGGATGCGATCCTGCATCATGTGGTGAAACTCGAGGAAGGTGCCGAGATCACGCTTCTCGAAAGCGGAGCAGCGGCGGCGCGCTTCAATATCGTGACCGAGGTCGATGTGGCCAAGGGGGCGAAATTCCACCATATCCGTGTGCAGGGCCGCTCGCAGGAGCGTTTGGCCAACACGCATATCTTCACCCGTGTGGGGGAGGAGGCGCTCTTCAAGTCCTTCACCATGACCTCCAACGGTCAGCTGACGCGCAATGAATGCGTGATCGATATCGTGGGTGATAACGCGATGGCGCATGTCGCCGGTGCGGCTGTGGGGGATGGTCAAAAGGGGCCGTTCCATCATGATGACACCGTCTTCATCACCCATGGCGCGCTGAACGGCGAAAGCCGTCAGGTGTTCAAGAAAGTGCTGAAAAACGGCGCGCAAGGCATCTTCCAGGGCAAGATCTTGGTGAAGGAAGGCGCGCAGAAGACCGATGGCTACCAGATCAGCCAGTCGCTGCTTCTGGACGGCGACAGCCAGTTCCTCGCCAAGCCGGAACTCGAGATCTATGCCGATGACGTGGCCTGCTCGCATGGCTCGACCACCGGCGCGATCGACGAGACAGCGCTCTTCTACCTGCGCTCGCGCGGGGTTCCGAAGGGCACGGCCGTGAACCTGCTGGTGCTGAGCTTCATGGCCGATGCTGTCGAGGAGATCGAGGATGAGGCACTGCGCGACGATGTATTGTCGCGTCTCGAGGGCTGGCTGGCACGCCACGCCTCCTGATCGATGTCTGCGCTTACGGATATCCTGAGAACCTATCGCGCACCCCGTCAGGTGGTGCGCGATCATCTGTCTCATGCGGCCTCCGAACCGCGTGCGCTGACCTTCCTGCTTTCGGCGCTGATCCTCGTGTTTATCGCGCAATGGCCCGGACTGTCGCGCTTTGCCTTCCATAACCCGCAAGTGCCGCTTCCGGCGCTGATGCTGGGGCAGGCGTTGGGGCTGCTGCTGGCGGCGCCCATCCTCTATCTGGTGGCGCTTGTCGCACAGGGCGTGGCAAAACTCCTGGGCGGGCAGGGCACGGGCTATGGCTCGAGGATCGCCCTCTTCTGGGCACTTCTTGCCTCGGCACCGCTCCTTCTCTTGCGCGGGCTGGTCACTGGCTTTATTGGCATGGGTCATCAGGCGAATGTGATCAGTGCGCTGACCTTCATCGCCTTTCTTATCTTCTGGATCTCGGGATTGCGCGCAGCCTTTTTCGAGACGGGCGCAAAGCGGAGCTAATCTTGGAACAGTTCAACCTTAAATCCGCCATCCTGAACACGCTGACCCAGCCGCAGGCCGTGGCCCGCGCGCTGATCGAGTGGAACCCGCCGACGCAGGCGCGCTGGCTGGGACTTGCTGTGGTGGTGGTGCTCTCGGCCTGTCTGGGGCTTGCGGGGCAGGTGATCGCCTCGGCCATGATCCCCGATACCGAGGAGCTGAACTTCAACCCGATCCCGCTGATCGTGCTGCAAGCGATCATCCTCGTCTATGCGGCGGCGGCGATGACCTTTGTCGGACGACTGGGCAATGGCGTGGGCAATTTCCGTGACGCGCTCCTGCTGATGAGCTGGGCCGAATTTGTCATGGTTATCCTGCAGATCGTGCAACTGGTGCTGGTTGTGGTTGCGCCGGCGACGCTCGGGGTGACAACGATCCTCCTGCTGTTCCTGATGTTCTATCTTGTGGTCAATTTCGCGGCGGCCCTGCACGGGTTCCGCAATCTGGCCGTGGTGGCCATCGGCACCATCATCACCTTCTTCGCCTCGGCGTTTGCCGCCGGCCTGATCCTGATGATCCTTGGCGTAATGCCGTCACCTTCGGCCTGACCTGACCGTTCCGGCGGGCCTTTCGGGCCCGCCTCAATTCTTTCCTTCCCGCGCTCTGGGGGCCAATATGTTCGATGTCGAAACGATCCGCGCCGATTTTCCGATCCTGTCGCGTCAGGTAAACGGCAAGCCGCTCGTCTATCTGGACAATGGCGCCTCGGCGCAAAAGCCGCGTGTGGTGATCGACGCGATGACGCGGATGTATGAGGAAGACTATTCCAACGTCCATCGCGGGCTGCATACGCTCTCCAATATCTCGACCGAGAAATACGAAGGCGTGCGGGGCATCATCGCGCGCTTCCTGAATGCGCCGGACGAGCACGAGATCATCTTTACCACCGGCTCGACCGAGGGGATCAATCTCGTCTCCTACGCCTGGGCCGCGCCGCGCCTGCAGGCGGGTGACGAGATCGTGCTCTCGGTGCTGGAGCACCATGCCAATATCGTGCCGTGGCACTTCCTGCGCGAGCGTCAGGGCGTCGTGCTGAAATGGGTCGAGCCCGAGCCCGATGGCTCGCTGCCCGCCGAGAAGGTGCTCGAGGCGATCGGCCCGAAAACCAAACTCGTCGCGGTCACCCATATGTCCAATGTGCTGGGCACGCTGGTGGATGTGGCCGCAATCTCCAAGGGTGCACGCGAGAAGGGCGTGCCGGTGCTGGTCGATGGCTCGCAGGCCGCGGTGCATATGCCGGTCGATGTGTCGGCTATCGGCTGCGATTTCTACGCGATCACGGGCCATAAGCTCTACGGGCCCTCGGGGTCGGGGGCGATCTGGATCTCCAAGGAGCGTCAGGCCGAGATGCGGCCTTTCCTTGGCGGTGGCGATATGATCGACACCGTGACCCGCGACACCGTCACCTACCATAGCGCGCCGATGAAGTTCGAGGCGGGCACCCCGGGCATCGTGCAGCAATATGGTCTGGGCGTGGCGCTCGAATATATGATGTCGATCGGCATGGCGAATATCGAGGCCCATGAGCAGGACCTGCGCGCCTATACGGCCGAGAAATTGCAGGGGCTGAATTGGCTCAACCTGCAGGGCCTTCCGCCCGAGGGTGGGGCGATCTTCTCGATGACGCTCAATGGTCCTGCCCATCCCCATGACATGTCGACGATTCTCGACAAGCGTGGCGTGGCCGTGCGGGCGGGTAGCCATTGCGCGATGCCCTTGATGCAGCATCTGGGGGTGACCGCCACCGCGCGGGCATCTTTTGCGATGTATAACACGCGGGCCGAGGCCGATGCGCTGGTCTCGGCGCTGGAGCTGTGCCACGATCTGCTTGGTTGAAGGCGAATAATTGCGACGGGCAGTCGGTTTGCCCGTTGCGCAGCTTTTATGCCTCCGGTATAGGAGGCGCTAGGCACCCATAGCTCAGCTGGATAGAGCGCTGCCCTCCGAAGGCAGAGGCCAGAGGTTCGAATCCTCTTGGGTGCGCCACTTCTCCCATTTCTCTCCCGCCCGTTTTCAGGGCAGTTCTTCGCCGGATCGTGTTTCTGGCGTTTTGGATGCCCATTATTTTTGCTGGGTTTCGTTATGCAACCTATCGTTGTTTATCTTTTGTAAACTTCTCTTAATCTGGCATGTGGCGCTGCTTATTCCAGATAGGATGTTTGCAATGAGATTTCAGATAATTGACGGCTTTCGCGGCTTTTTCCTCTTTTTCATGGTCTGGATGCACTCGGCTGCGGTGTTCCATTCCGATCTGCATTACATCTCGCACCATAGCCTCGGCTGGGTCGAGGATGCGCAGGGCTTCGTGTTTTTCTCGGGGCTGGTGATCGGCCTCGTCTTCATGAAACGGCTGGTGAAGAGCGGAGAGCGCGGCCTCTGGGCATTGGTGCGCAAGCGCGTCAAAACGATCTATATCGCCCATCTTCTGGTGCTGGTGGCGGCTTTTGTGGCGCTGTGGGTCGCGGGCGCCGACACACGGACGGATATGTTCACATATTTCGCGCAGGCACCTTTCGGGAATGTCCTCGCGGGGGTCTTTCTCATGGGCCGGATCACCTATGCCGATATCCTGCCGATGTATCTGGTCTTCATCCTCTTCACGCCTGCAGCTCTCTATCTGGTGCTCGAGGGTAGGACGATGCTGTTACTGGCAATCTGCTTCGCGCTCTGGGGCGGGGCGCAGACGGGGGTGGTCGAGTTCTTCTGGCGCAAGCTCGGGGATGTCTCGGGCCTGACCGAGGACGGCGTAAGGCTCGGGATTTTCTTCAACCGCTTCGCATGGCAGGCACTTTATTTCGGCGGGCTGGCCATCGGCGCCAATATGGCGCTGGGGCGCTTCGATCCGGCCATGTTCAAAGACCCCAAATGGCGTCCCGTCGCGATGGTCTGCCTGATGCTTGCGGGGCTGTTTGCGGGATGTGATCTGCTCCAGACCATCATGGGTCTCGAAGCCGAGCAGGAGCGCAATATCCTCGATGCGGTCTATGTTGCCAATTTCCTCGCCGATCTGGGGATCATGACATGGCTGCTGACCGCAGGTCTGAGCGACGGCGATGCCGTGCTCAGGACGGTGGCCCATGCGTTCAGGCGCCTCTTCACATGGCGTCCGCTGGTCTTTCTCGGGCGCCATAGCCTGCAGGTTTATGCGTGGCATGCCATAGGCCTATGGCTACTTGCGCTGGCGGTCGGGCCGACCGAAGCGCTAAGCCAGCTGGACCGCGCGATACTGGTGGTGGCAATGTCGGCGACGCTCTGGCCGGTGGCCTGGCTGAATGCGCGCTGGCAGTCTTTCAGGGCGATGCGGCGGGCAGGCGGTCAATCCGTCCCTGCCGAGTGATCGCCGGAGGCCCCCTGTTGCGGGTGCGAAAATGCTTGCGATAGGGGAAAAGCCCGATTAGGTCAGCGCGGGCCTTCTCCTGCACGGGGTGCAGAGCGGGCTTTTCCCTGACCCGCGCCCGCGCGCCCCTGATGCGAGACCCGATTTTATGTCCCACGCGCATGCGCCCTATACCCGCCCCGGTTTCTATGACGAGATGATCGGCCGCGGGATGCATCGTGATATCGTCGGCGGGCGCTGGGAAGAGACCGGCGAGCGCCAGATGGAGATCGTCGAGGATGCGGGGATCCTGCCGCATCATCACCTGCTCGATATCGGGGCGGGGCCGTTGCGGCTTGGCTGCAAGGTTATCAATTATCTCGAACCGGGGCATTACTGGGCCACCGATGCCTCGCGCGAGCTGATGCTGGTGGGGCATGAGCGAGAACTGTCGGACCGCTCCCGGCTCGATCCTGCGCAACTGGTCGAGGATAAAGCGTTCGAATTTCCACAAATTCCTCTGCGGATCACCCATGCCATCGCTTTCGGGCTCTTTCCGCATCTCCCGCATGAGATGCTGGGTCTGTGCCTGCGCAACCTGCAGCGCCTGCCCAATCTCGAACTCTTCCTGTTCACCGTCTTCCTGCGCCCCGATGAGGTGGCCGAGGATGCCCATTACCGGCAGCGCGATGGCGTGGTCACCCATTACACCCGTGCGCCCTATGATATGCGCGCCTCAAGCGTGCATGAGATGGCCCGCGATGCAGGATGGACGCTGTGGGAAGATCCGCGCAAATTGCCGCGCGGGCAGGTCCTGTTTCATGCACGGCGCACCGTTTAATACATCACGGATGCGTGAGAGGTGCTGACCGTTGCGGTTAGGGGCATAGCTCTATGCGATGTTCCTAGCTGAAAGAGATTTCCATGACACGTCTTTCTCTCGTCGCGGGATGCGCGGCCCTTCCCCTGAGCCTGCCACTGACGGCCCTCGCGCAAGACGATGATCCATCCGGCCGCCGCTATCTCCTGAGCGGAGCGCAGGTGATCACGATGCAGGGTGGCTGGACCCCCCCGGCGCCGTTGGATATCCTCATTGAAGACGGTAAGATTGCGCGGATCGATGCAGATATAGAGGCAGCCGATGCGACCGAGATCGACCTGTCCGGCCATCTTCTGACTCCCGGTCTTGTCGATAGCCACTGGCATATGTGGAACACCATCGCGCGCGGCTATGAGCGCAGTGATCAGGGCGGGTTCGCGGGCACGATGAAGCCGCTTTCCGGAGCATGGACGCCCGAGGCATCGGCGCTCTCGGTCGAGCTGGGAATGGCGCTGGCTGTCAATTCGGGCATTACCTATGTCAATAACTGGGCGCATAACGTGAAGGCCCCCGAATTCGCCGATGCCGAGATCGCGGCGATGGCGGCCTCCGGCGTGCGCGGACGGTTCAGCTATGGCTATCCGCAGGCTTTGGGGCAGGGCGCTCTGATGGATCTCGCCGATCTGGAGACGACGCAGTCCGACTGGCCAGAGGATAGCCTGATCGGGCTCGGTGTGTCGCTGCGCGGGCCGGACCGTTCGACGCCTGAGATCTGGACGCAGGAAATCACCAAGGCGCGTGATCTCGGGTTGCCGGTAACCTTTCATATGGGTGGGGCCCCCGAGGCCGCAGAGAAACACAACGTGGCTGCGCTGGCCGAACAGAAGATGCTGGGGAAGGATATCCATGTTGTCCATATGACCTCGGCACCCGAAGAGGATCTGCGCAAACTGGCCGAGGGCGGTAGCCCGCTGATCATCTCGCCATGGACCGAGCTGGAGGTGGGATACGGCGTGCCTGATCCGGGGATGATGAAGGATGCGGGGCTCGAGATGGCTGTCTCGGTCGATAACACGGTGCTGGCGGGGCAGATCAATATGTTCGAGGTGATGCGCCTGACCGCCGATCTGGCAGATGGTCATGCGCATAAGCAGCAGGCATTGCCCGATGCGGATGTGTTCGACTGGGCGACCCGTCAGGGCGCACGCTCGATCATGGCGCCCGAAGGCGTGGGCACGCTGACGGAAGGCGGGCCGGCGGATCTGATCGCGATCTCTACCGAGGGGCTCAACACACGCCCTGCCGCCTCGCCCGATTTCCTGCTGACCCATGCGGCCGAGCCCGAGGATGTGTCCTTTGTGATGATTGCGGGGGAGATCCATAAGGAGAACGGTAAGTTGACCCGCGTCGATCTGGGAGACCTCACAGCGCGGGCAGATGCGATGATGGGCGATCTGGCCGCGCAGGCAGGCGTGCAATAGGCCCGCGCGGGCGTGGGCGTGCACAGACCCTGCGCGCCCCTGCCTGTTTTCATCACCCCCCTTGCGCGGCACATTCATCCCAAGCCGAATTGCCAAAATGGAGCGCCAAGATGAGCTGGAACCCGATTCTCGATGCCGATATCCCGATTGGCGATGCCGTTGATCTCGTTGATATGGAAATCGTGCCGCGTGCGCGGGATCTGGGGTCGTTCGAGGTGCGCCGTGCGCTGCCTTCGGCCAAGCGCCAGATGGTGGGGCCGTTCATCTTCTTCGACGAGATCGGGCCTGTCGAGTTCCTATCGGGGCAGAAGGGCGTCGATATCCGCCCGCACCCGCATATCGGCCTCGGCACTGTAACCTATCTGCTTCAGGGACGGCTGCATCACCGCGACTCCCTCGGAACCGATCAATGGATCAAACCGGGCGAGGTGAACTGGATGAATGCGGGTTATGGCATCACCCATTCCGAGCGCACCGACGAGGATCTGCGCCAGACGGGCGATACGATGTTTGGTATCCAGACCTGGATCGCGCTGCCCAAAGATGCCGAGGATGATGCGGCGGAATTCGCCCATTCGGGGGCAGGGACGCTGCCGGTTCTGGAGGCCGAGGGTAAAAAAGTGACGCTGGTTCTGGGGGATGCCTGGGGGGCGAAAGCGCCGCTCGCCATGCCGTCGGAGCTGTTTTACGCCGATGCCGATCTGGCGCCCCATGCCGCGCTGCCGCTGCCCGACAATCACGAGGATCGCGGCGTCTATGTGCTGCGCGGCTCGGTGAATGTGGGCGGGGCGCATTACGGGGCGGGACGTATGCTGATCTTCCGTCCCGGTGACCGGATTTCGGTCAAGGCAGGGGCCGAGGGGGCACGTCTGATGGTGCTGGGTGGGGCCACGCTTGAAGGGCCGCGCTATATCTGGTGGAATTTCGTGGCCTCTTCGCAGGAACGTATCGAAGCGGCCAAGGAATCCTGGCGCGCGGGCGATTGGATGCACGGGCGATTCCAGCTCCCGCCGACGGATCGCGACGAGTTTATCCCGCTTCCCGACTGAACGCGCTAGGATGGAGCGGCAAGCCACGGGGATCACGGCCCCTCCGGCGATATGATTCCCCTGATAACGGCGCTCCGTTGCCCCCGCTGTGCTGATGCCAACCAATTGAAGAAGCGTTGTTTTAAAGGGTTTCCTAAAATACGCGGCAGGGTTTTTGGGTTTTTTTGAAAAGAATGCGAAACCATGCTTGACGGGCGCGTTAGTGGCCCGTATTACCCACCCCACGCTCCGGGCGATGCCGGAGAGGATGAAGAGCGGTTGTAGCTCAGTTGGTTAGAGTATCGGCCTGTCACGCCGAGGGTCGCGGGTTCGAGCCCCGTCAACCGCGCCATTCATCCTCACCTAGTCGCCCTTAGTCGAAACATATGCGCGGTTGTAGCTCAGTTGGTTAGAGTATCGGCCTGTCACGCCGAGGGTCGCGGGTTCGAGCCCCGTCAACCGCGCCACTGTTTCGGAATTGGAGTTTGGAAGATGCTGTGCGGTTGTAGCTCAGTTGGTTAGAGTATCGGCCTGTCACGCCGAGGGTCGCGGGTTCGAGCCCCGTCAACCGCGCCACCATCTTCTCGTCAGAAAGCACCCCAATGGGGTGCTTTTGTCGTTTTGGGCTTCTTTTGGTCGGGCAGGGTCGCTATATGCGGGCTGTCACATAAGGAGTAGACGGATGAAAGACGCGTTGGATGCAAAGCAGCTGATCGACACCCTCGGTGCCGCTGCCCGCGAGGCAGCAGCAGAGCTGGCCTTCGCACCAGCGCCTCAGAAAACCCGTGCGCTCGAAGCGGCCGCCGATGCTGTCTGGGCGCAGCGCGCCGAGATCATTGCCGCGAATGCCGAGGATCTGGCCTATGGCGAGGCAAAGGGGCTCACGCCTGCCATGATGGACCGTCTAAAGCTTGACGAGGCGGGGATCGAGGGGATCTGCAAGGGCCTGCGCACCATCGCCGCACAAGAGGATCCTGTGGGCGCGGTGATCACCGAATGGGACCGCCCCACGGGGCTGCATATTCAGCGTGTGCGCACGCCGCTCGGTGTGGTGGGCGTGATCTACGAATCGCGTCCCAATGTGACTGCCGATGCCGGTGCACTCTGCCTGAAATCCGGCAATGCGGTGATTCTGCGTGGTGGCTCGGAGAGCTTCCATTCCTCGCGGGCGATCCATGCCTGTCTGGTCGAGGGGTTGAAAGCCGCAGGTCTGCCCGAGGCGGCGATCCAGCTGGTGCCCACCCGTGACCGTGATGCCGTGGCCGCGATGCTGCAGGCGGTCGAATATATCGACGTGATCGTTCCGCGCGGGGGCAAGGGGCTCGTAGGGCTCGTCCAGCGCGAGGCGCGCGTGCCGGTCTTCGCGCATCTGGAAGGGATCTGCCATATCTATGTCGATGGCAGCGCCGATCTGGACAAGGCCCGCCGTATCGTGATCAACGCCAAGACCCGCCGGACGGGGATCTGCGGGGCAATGGAATGCCTGCTGATCGACCGCGCTTTCTGGGACAGGCATGGTGATGTGCTGATCCGCGATCTTCTGGCCAAGGGCGTCGAGGTGCGCGGGCAGGGTGATCTGCTGGGCACCGAGGGCGTGGTCGAGGCCGCCGAGGATGATTACGGGCGTGAATTCCTCGATATGATCTGCGCGGCCAAAATCGTAGAGGGGGTGGATGAGGCGATTGCCCATATCCGCCGCTACGGCTCCAACCATACCGAAGCGATCCTGGCCGAGGACAAGGCGCCTGTGGCACGCTTCTTCCAGCGGCTCGATAGCGCGATCCTCATGCATAACGCCTCGACCCAATTCGCCGATGGCGGGGAATTCGGGATGGGTGCCGAGATCGGGATTGCCACCGGCAAGATGCATGCGCGGGGCCCCGTGGGGGCCGAGCAACTGACCTCGTTCAAGTATCTGGTCACGGGGGATGGCGCGACCCGCGCCTGAGTATCGCCCGATTTAAAGGCCGCAGTGCAGAAAGCATGTGCTGCGGCTTTTTGTGTCTTTGACATAAGATAGGCATGCTTTCTATATTTCCTGCGTGCCAACCGCCCTTCCGGAGAATTCCCATGACCGCCCAGATCCCCCCCGGCCGCCGTCTGTTCTCGCGCAATTTGCGTCTGAGTTTCTTTGTCCTTTGTGCCATCTACCCGCTGGTCACGGCGCTCCTCTATGTGGTGCTGCCGCTGATGGACGGGCATCCGCTCTTTACGGTGACTGCCGTGGTCTGTCCCATTGTCGTGCTGTCGATGGTCTATGCGATCATCCCCACCATCCATCGCCGTCTTGGGCATCTACTTTAAGATCGTATTCCAACCATTTGCAAAAAATAAAAAACCGGCGTCTTGCGCCGGTTTTCTGTTTGCTGCTCGCGCATGGATCAGAAGCCGATACGGGCTTCGGTCTCGCCGATCTCCCATGCGATATGGCGTCCGTGGAGTGCCGCCTCGCGCGGTAGCAGCAGAAACTGGACCTGCGCCGGACGGAGGTCTTCGGGCGCCTGTCCGTTCAGCGCATTCCACAGTGCCTCGTCGGGTTTGGTGCGCCGCGTCTCGGCCACCAGATGCCATTCGCCATTGATCTCTGTAATCACCAGCCGCCCGCCGAAGGGCAGCGCGGTTTCCATGCAAAGCATCGCCAGATAGGCCATCTTCACGAAATGACGGGGCTGATCGCCCTCGGCCTGCCATTCATATTTCATCCGGCCCGTCGCGGACATCTCGGCCAGAAGGTTGCGGATCTCGTTCTGGCTGACGCGCTGCTCGGTGCTCGATTGTCCGAATGCCACGCGGAAGAACTTCACCCGCGCATTGGCCGCGTTCACGCTTTCGGCGATCAACTGCATCTCGGGGCTCATCGCGCCACCTGCCATCGCCAAAAGCTCTACCCCATTGCTGATTGCGCCCAAAGGGCTGATAAGGTCATGACACAGACGCGAACCGACAAGGGCCACCAGATCGGCCTCGGAAGTCTCGGTATTGGCGTCAGAAGGAAGCAATTGAGAAGACAGGGCAGTCATGAACGAATTCCTCGAGCCGGGTATGTTGGTCCGGAACCCGAAAGCGCCGGAATGGGGTGTAGGTCAGGTGCAATCGCGCGTGGGCGACAAGATCACCGTCAATTTCCGCGAGGCGGGTAAACAGGTGGTTGACGGTCGGGTGATCGCGTTGACTCTGGTTATTGAAGATTAAAGTTGAGGAAAGGTTAACGCTGATTTTGCCACGCGGGTCAATCGGCGTCTCCCAACCTGCTTGCCTTTTGAGCGCTCTCTTGCCACAAACTCGGCAAGAGCGTGCGACATGCTTGCAAAAGTGGATTGAAATGCCATGGAATCCAGTCGTTTAGAGGTTCGTCTTGCGGCGAGCGAGGAAGATCTTCTGGCCTCGCAACGGCTGCGCTATCAGGTCTTCGTGACCGAGCTGGGCGGGGGTGGCGCTATGGTTAATCACGCAGCCCAACTCGAATGCGATGCCTTCGATCCCGTTTACGATCATCTTCTATTGGTTGATCCCGCCATCGATCCTGAGACGCTCAGCCATGTGGTGGGGGTCTATCGTCTCCTGCATTCGGATCGTGCGGCGGCCTTCGGGCGCTATTATTGCGATGAGGAATACGATCTCGGGCCGCTCAAGGCCCTGAACCGCCCGATGCTCGAGCTTGGGCGCTCCTGCGTCCATCCCGATCATCGCGGAGGCGCGGCGATGTTCCTGCTCTGGAACGGGCTGGCAGACTATGTGCTCACGAACCGGATCGAGATCCTGTTCGGGGTGGCCTCTTTCCATGGCACCGACCTGCAGGCGCTGAAGATGCCTCTTGCGTGGCTCCACCATCATCACCGCGCCCCAGACGCGCTGCGGGCGCGGGCACGCGTCTTCCAGCCGATGGATCTGGTGCCGCCCGAGGCGCTCGACCGGCGCGCGGCGATGGCGGCCATGCCCAATCTGATCAAGTCCTACCTCAAGCTCGGTGGCTTCGTGGGCGAGGGTGCTTTTATCGATCATGATTTCAACACGACCGATGTGCTGGTGATGATGGACACGACCGCCATGAGTGCGAAACACCGCAGCTTCTATACCCGCAGGGTCGAGGTATGACCCGCCCCGTACCGTCGCCCACTTGGATGGGTGAGGCGCCCCCAGCGCCGCCCACACCCCGTGCGGGCGACAGGCTCCGGCTAAGCGCTCGGTGTGTCTGTGTGGTGCTCGTGTTCCTGTGCGGGCTCGGGGCGATGGGCGTTACACGGCTGATCGAGACCGTTCTGCGTCGGTCCGACCGGCCGCTTTCGGTGCATATCCCGCGGCTGGTCTCGCGGGCGACCGTCGCAATCCTGGGGATCGGCGTCACGATCCGGGGCCGACCGATGCGTCATGCGGGGGCGGTGGTATGCAATCACGGATCATGGTTCGACATTCTCGCGCTCAATGCCGCGAGTAATGTGTTTTTCGTGGCCAAATCCGAGGTGGCCGGCTGGCCGGGGATCGGGTTTCTGGCACGCATCGCGGGGACGGTCTTCATCCGTCGTGACCCGCGCGAGGCGGCCGCCCAGGCCCGCCTGTTCGAGACCCGGATCCGCGCAGGCCACAGGCTTCTGTTCTTCCCCGAAGGCACCTCCAGCGATACGCGTCGGGTTCTGCCATTCAAATCGACCCTGTTTCAGGCCTTTTTCACGGAGGATCTGCGCGCGCGGATGTGGGTCCAGCCGGTCAGCCTGCGCTATCATGCCCCTTCAGGCGAGGATCCGCGCTTTTACGGATGGTGGGGCGATATGGCCTTTGCCCCGCATCTCGAGAAGCTTCTGAAGGCAAGACGCGGGGGACGGATCACGCTGGTCTTTCATCCGCCTCTGGCCGTGGCCGCGCATCGCGACCGCAAGGCGCTGGCCGCGGCCTGTGAGGCGGCAGTCAGGGACGGCTTCTCAGCCCTGTAAAAGCTGCGCGCGGTAATAGCGCAGCACATGGAGACGGATGGCGGTGGCCAGCCCCATCTCGACCCCGCGGGCCACATCGATTTCCGCGGCCAGCGCATTGATCCCCAGATCGCGTTCGCGCGCGATGTCGCGGAAGGCCTGCCAGAACTCGTCCTCCAGCGTAACCGAGGTGCGGTGCCCGCCGAGTGTCAGGGAATGTTTGCGCGGGCGGCTCATGTCTCGCTCTGCTCCTCATCATCCTTGTCCAGACGATGAGCGTCGAGATGGCGCTTGGCGGCCAGATCGTCCGCTTCGTCGCGCGCGCGCTCGGCCTTGGTGCGACCGAATTTCACAGCATTGGCGTCAGCCGCCGCGCGCTTCTCGGCGCGGGCCTTGGCTTTGCGGAACTGGTTGAGATTGGTCACATTGCTCATTGCGTGATTTTGCCATGACAGAGGCAGGCTGAAAAGACCCCGCAAACATATATCGGGACTGCGCGTTTTCTGCGCCGATATGATGCAGATCAAATGAGCTTTTTGCCAATGCGGTTACGGAGGGACGGCAACGAGTAGGACGGGGTGCATCATGACAGGCCATGGCAGCGCAAACCAAGCGGCGCAGGACGAGGCGCTCTCGCGCGCAAAACGCGGGCGCAGGGTGCTGAACTCTCTGATGGCGCCCGAGGCGGGACGGTTGCGCGGTGCCTCGGGCCTGTCGGTTCTCGCGGCACTGGTCTGGCCCTTGCAGGCGTGGTGTGTGGCGCATGTTCTGGGCGCGCTCCTTGCGGGACAGAACGCCGGGGCGCTGATACCGTCGCTCGTGTTCGGCTTGCTCGGGGGGCTCAGGGCGGCGCTCAACTGGGGCGCGGAGGGGCTGGCGCAAGGGGCGGCCAACCGCACGGTCGGGTGCTTGCGCGCACGAATCGTGGCGCAGGAAGCCGCGTCGGGCGAGGAGAACCGCTTTGGCGGGGCGGGGGCCATCGCCGCCCTTGCCGGCGAGAAGGCCGAGTTGTTGCGGCCCTATATCACCCGCTACCGCCCCGCACAGTTCCGCGTGGGGGTGGTGCCGCTCCTGTTTCTCGGGGTGGCGCTCTGGCAGTCCTGGGCGGTGGCCGTGATCTTCGCGGTTTCGGGCCCGCTGATTCCGGTCTTCATGGCACTTGTGGGGATGGCCGCGAAAGAGGCTTCCATGCGCCAGCTGGGCGAGATCGGCACACTCAACGATATGCTGGTCGAGCGGCTGGGGGCGGTGCTCGATATCCGTGTGCTGGGCGCGCAGAGCCGCGTGATGGAGGGGTTTGTCGTCCAGACCGGTCGGCTGCGCCAGCGTACGATGGCGGTGCTCGGGGTGGCGTTCCTGTCCTCGACGGTGCTGGAACTCTTCTCGGCCATCGGGGTGGCGATGGTCGCCGTATTCGTGGGCTTCTCGCTTCTGGGCGAGATCTCTTTCGGCACTTGGGGGGCGGGGCTTTCGCCCGAGGCGGGGATTTTCCTTCTGCTGATCGCGCCGGAATTCTACCAGCCTTTGCGCGATCTGTCGGCGGCATGGCATGACCGTGCATCGGCAGAAGCGGTGGGCGCCGAATTCGAGGACTGGCAGAACGGCCAAGCCGCGCCTCTCGTTGGGAAAGGCGCGCAGGCCGCACCGCTGGCAGGGCTGTGCACTGTGCAGGCAAGCGGGCTCGTGATCCATGGTCGTGCCTTGCCGGATGTGAGCGTCGATGCAGGAGAGAGTATCGCGCTGGTCGGGCCCTCCGGGGCGGGCAAGACCACGCTTTTGCGCCTGTTGGCAGGGGGGCTCACGCCCGAGGCAGGATATGTCCGTGTGGGGGGGCAACCGCTTGTGCCCGAGACCGCCGATGCGTGGCGGGCGCGTTTGGGCTGGATGCCACAGGCCCCGCATTTCCTTTCGGGCACGTTGCGCGAGAGCCTGATGTTGCCCGAGGGGGCAGATCCTTGGCCAGCGCTGGCACAGGCGGGTGTGGCGCAGGTCGTGCGCGCGCTGCCCGAAGGGCTCGAGACGCCTCTAGGCGAGACGGGAGGTGGTCTGTCGGGGGGCGAGGCGCGGCGGATCATGCTGGCGCGGGCGTTGGCGCGCCGCCCCGATCTGCTGCTGGCTGATGAACCCACTGCCGATCTGGATACCGAGACTGCAGCCGCCGTTACCACTGGGCTGCTGGCGGCCCACGGGCGCGGCATGGGGCTGGTTATCGCGACCCATGACATGGCGCTGGCGGAGAAAATGGACCGGATCATCCGGCTGGAGGCGTAAGATGAGAGATCTTTTCGCGATATTCCTGCGTCTTCTGCGGGCCAATTCCTGGGCGATGGCGCGGGGCTGGGCGCTGAGCCTGACCGTGCTGGTCATGGGAGCCGCGCTTCTGGGGCTGTCGGGGTGGTTCATCGTGGCGGCGGCGGCTGCGGGGCTGATCGGGATGGGTTCGGTCTTCGATGTGTTCCGCCCCTCGGCCATGGTGCGCTTTTTGGCGCTCGGACGGGCGGCGGGGCGCTATGGCGAGCGGCTTCTGACCCATGATGCCACCCTGCGCGGGCTCGAGGCGCTGCGGGCCGATGTTCTGCGCGGCTATCTGGGGGCGGGATACCGGACGATAACCCGCATCCGTGGCGCGCAGGCGCTCAATCGGCTGACGGCCGATGTCGATGCGCTGGACGGTGTCTCGCTGCGACTGTTCCTGCCGGTGATGGCGGCGCTTGGCACCCATGCGCTGGTCTATCTGGTGCTTCACTGGTTGTTGGGCGGCATGATCGCCGCATGGATCGGATTGGGCTATACCTTGGGCGGGGCACTGATCCTGATTTGGGCCGCACGGGCCTCGGCCCGCGTGGCGCGTGCGCGCGAGGAGGCGGCCCAGTCTTTCCGCACGGGCCTGATCGACATGATCCGTGCCCGCCGTGATCTGGCAGTCTACGGGCGTCTTGCGGGGCAGGCCGCGCAGGTGCAGGCCGCCCAAGACTTGCACGACGGGTTTAGCCAGCGGCAGGATGCGGCCGAACGCAGGGTCGGGCTGGCGCTCAACCTGCTCCTGCAGCTGGTTGCGGCAGGGGCGCTCGGGCTCGGGATTGCCACGGTGAATGCGGGCGGCTTTGCGCCGTCCTATGCCGCGCTCGGGTTCTTTGCGGCACTCGGGCTGGCCGAGACGATCGCGCCGCTGCGCCGCCTTGCGCCCGATCTGGGGCGGATGCGGATGGCGGCCACGCGGGTGCGCGGCCATCTGCCCGGTCCCGAGGCACCGGCCAGCCCCGCCGTTATACCACCGCGCAGCGCGCAATTGACGGTGTCGCATCTGTCGCTCTGCCGGCCCGATACCGCACAGCCCATTATCGAGGATCTGTCCTTCGATCTCGGACCGGGGCAGTGGCTTGCCGTGACCGGAGCGAGCGGGCGGGGCAAATCCACGCTCCTGCTGGCGCTGGCGGGGTTGATGCCCTTTGACGGCGAGATCAGGCTCGGGCAGATCCCGATCGCCACGCTCGACGAGGCGTTCCTGCGCGAGAGGGTGGCCTATCTGCCCCAGCGCAGCGCCCTGATGGCGGGCACCCTGCGCGAAAACCTCTGTCTTGGCGATGACCGGATCACCGATGCTGATCTGGACGCGGTTATCGACGCCTGTGCTTTGCGGGAGGTGATCCGCCTGCGCGGTGGTCTCGATATGGTCATCGGTCCGCGTGGCGAAGGGCTTTCGGGCGGCGAGGCAAGGCGCGTCACTTTGGCGCGGTTACTCCTGCGCCGTCCCGATCTCCTGCTCCTCGACGAGCCGACCGAGGGGCTCGACGACGCCACCGCGCTCCATGTGCTAAGGGAAATCCGTGCCATCCTGCCGCAGTCCGCCATTCTTTCCGCCTCGCACAAACACGTCGAGGTTGAAATATCTGACATGGTGATAACCCTGTAATTGCGCATTTGATTTCTACTTTTTGACCCAGATCAAGGAGGCCGCGCGAGTGCAGGCTTACTCGGGTCGCATAAGAAAACGCGAATGGGAAACTCATCTTTCCCGCTAGGAGCTGAGGATATGGATTTCGGTATCGTCGAGCTGTCACGGTTTCAATTTGCCATGACTGCGATGTATCACTTCCTCTTCGTGCCGCTGACGCTGGGTCTGTCGATCCTCGTGGCGATCATGGAGACGGTGTATGTGATGACCAACCGCCCCATCTGGCGCCAGATGACCAAGTTCTGGGGCCTTTTGTTCGGGATCAACTTTGCCATCGGGGTCGCCACCGGCATCACGATGGAATTCCAGTTCGGGATGAACTGGAGCTATTATAGCCATTATGTGGGCGACATCTTTGGCGCGCCTCTGGCCATCGAGGGGCTGATGGCCTTCTTCCTCGAGGCGACCTTCGTGGGGCTGTTCTTCTTCGGCTGGGACAAGATGTCGAAGACCGCGCATTGCGTCGTGGCGTGGCTCGTGGCCATCGGCTCGAACTTCTCGGCGCTCTGGATCCTTATCGCCAATGGCTGGATGCAGAACCCCGTGGGGGCCGAGTTCAACCCGATGACCATGCGCATGGAGATGGTGGATTTCTTCGCGGTGCTCTTCAACGAAGTGGCGCAGGCGAAATTCGTCCATACCGTTTCGGCAGGCTATGTGACCGCTTCGGTCTTCGTGATCGGCGTCTCGGCATGGTTCCTGCTGCGCGGGCGTCATACCGAGCTTGCGCGCCGTTCGATCACCGTCGCCGCAGCCTTCGGTCTGGCCTCGGCGCTCTCTGTGGTGCTTCTGGGCGACGAGTCGGGCTATAATGCGACCCATACGCAGCGCATGAAACTTGCCGCCATCGAGGGGATGTGGGAGACCGAGCCCGCGCCTGCGCCCTTCACCGCTTTCGCCATCCCCGATCAGGAGGCGCGCGAGAACCGCTACGCGATCCATATCCCCTATCTGATGGGGCTGATCGGTACGCGCTCTCTGACCACCTCGATCCCCGGGATTGACGATCTGGTGGAGGAATCAGAGGCCCGTATCCGCAATGGTCTGATCGCCTATGACGCCTTGATGACCGTCCGTCAGGACCGTGCAGCCACCGCGCCCGAGGTAATGAAAACCTTCGAGGACCATTCCGGCGATCTGGGTTATGCGTTCTTGCTGAAGAAATATGTCGAGGATCCGCGCGAGGCATCCGATGCGCAGATCAAGCAGGCGGCGGCGGACACCGTGCCGCAGGTCTGGCCGCTCTTCTGGGCCTTCCGCATCATGGCGGTTCTGGGCTTCCTGATGATCGGCACGATGGCCTATATGTTCTACCGCTCGTCCTTCAAGGGCATGCATTATCCGCGCCCGATGCTGCGCTTGGCGGTCTGGATGATGCCTGCGCCGTGGATCGCCGCCGAGATGGGGTGGTTCGTGGCGGAATTCGGGCGTCAGCCATGGACGGTAGACGGGATCCTGCCGACGGCGCTTTCGGTCTCCGCGCTCTCGGCCACCGAAGTCCTGATGACCATCATCGGCTTCATCCTGTTCTATACCGTGCTCTTCATTATCGAGATGGGTTTGATGCTGAAATACATCAACAAGGGCCCGTTCGAGGATGTGGCGGAAACCGAAAGCTGGATGGCCAGCCACAAGACCCGTCTGAGCGGCAAGGCGGCAGCCGATGCCATCGCGGAACCTGCGGAGTAAATTGCTATGATCCTTCATGACCTTATCAGCTATGACGTGCTGCGGGTGATCTGGTGGGTGCTCCTGGGCATCCTGCTGATCGGCTTCGCCGCGACCGACGGGTTCGACATGGGCACCGCCGCCCTGATGCCCTTCATCGGCCGCACCGACACCGAACGCCGCGTGGTGATCAACACCGTCGGCCCCGTCTGGGAAGGCAATCAGGTATGGTTCATCCTCGGCGGTGGCGCGATCTTCGCGGCCTGGCCGCCGCTCTATGCGGTCAGCTTCTCCGGCTTCTATCTGGCGATGTTCGTGGTGCTTGCATCCTTCATCGTGCGTCCGGTGGCGTTCAAATACCGCTCCAAACGCGAGGGTCTCGTCTGGCGGCGCAACTGGGACTGGGCTTTGTGCCTCTCGGGGGCGGTTCCGGCGCTTCTCTTCGGCGTGGCCGTGGGCAATGTGATCCAGGGCGTGCCCTTCCATCTGACCGATGATTTGCACACCGTCTACGAGGGCGCTTGGTATATGAAATTCATCGGGCTTCTCGATCCCTTCTCGCTGCTGGCAGGGGTGGTCTCGCTCTCGATGCTCGTCATGCATGGTGGTGCATGGGTGAACCTGAAGGCCGAAGGGATCGTGGCGGCGCGCGCCCGTGCTATCGGCGCCAAGGCAGCTCTCATCGCGGTGGCGGCCTATGTGCTGGCCGGGATCTGGCTGGCCTTCATCCCGGGCTATGCCTTCAGCGGTGATGTGCCGGTCGATGGCCCCTCGAACCCGCTGCATTTCACGGTGATCCGCTCGGCCACATGGCTTTCGGCCTATGCTGACCGCCCGTGGATCGTGATCGCACCGGCCTTGGGCATCGTCTGCGCGCTCCTGACCCATCTGGGCCTGAAAGCGGGGCGGGAGGGCTCGACGATGATCCTCTCGGGTGTCGCGGTGCTCGGCGTGATCTCTTCGGTCGGGCTGACGATGTTCCCCTTCATCATGCCCTCGAGCACGGCGCTCAACTCCTCGCTTGCGGTCTGGAACGCGTCCTCCTCGCATCTGACGCTGTTTATCATGCTGGTCTCGGCGGTGATTTTTGTCCCGATCATCCTCGCCTATACGAGCTGGGTCTATAAGGTGCTCTGGGGCAAGGTCACCGAGGATGACATCACCGGCAACTCCCATTCGGTCTATTGAGGAAAGGAACGACAGATGTGGTATTTCGCATGGATTCTGGGTCTTCCGCTGGCCGCCATCTTCGCCGTCATGAACGCGATGTGGCTTGAGCTGAAGGAAGACCAGAAGCGGATCGACGGTAAATAGGCATAGGCCCAAAACGGCTTGTGCGGGCGAGGGGCGGCAGGGATGCCGCCCCTTTGTCTTGAGGCGGTCTCGGGGGCAGGTTAGGGTGGGCTATGACACAGTGGCGTCCCGCTCCCCGTATCCGGTTCAAAGTGCTTGGCCTGCATTGGCGCGACGGGCGGCTTCTGGCCGCCGAGGTGCCCGATGATGCCGGTCGGGTCAAAGGTGTTCGGCCCTTGGGGGGCACAGTCGAATTTGGCGAGACGGCCGAGGCCGCGCTCCGGCGCGAATTCCACGAGGAGTTGGGGGTCGAGATTGGCCTGCGTGGAGCGCCGGTTTTCATCGAGAACCTCTACCATCATGAAGGCCATCAGGGGCACGAGATCCTCGCGCTTTACGAGATCACTCTGCCGGAGGGCGCGTTCGAGGGCGAGACGCGCCTACAGTTCCACGAGGATAGCGGTGTCGTGTGCTTTGCCCAGTGGTTCGATCCAGCGACGCTTGATCAGGACGGTGGTCCGAAGCTTTTTCCCGACGGCCTGAAAGCCCTTTTGAAACGCTTGGGATCATGAAAAAGGCCAGCCCGAGGGCTGGCCTTTCCGTTACCCTTTGACGGGCAGATCAGTCATTGGGGCCGATCATCAGCTCGGGGCGGACGACCTCGTCGAAGGTCTTTTCGTCCACGAAGCCGAGCGCGATGGCTTCCTGCTTCAGCGTGGTGCCGTTCTTATGCGCGGTCTTGGCAACCTTGGTGGCGTTGTCATACCCGATGGTCGGCGCAAGGGCAGTGACCAGCATGAGCGACTCGTGCAGGAGCTTCTCGATACGCGGCTCGTTGGCCTCGATGCCCACCACCATGTTATCGGTGAAGGCCGAGGCGCTATCGCCCAGAAGCTGCATGGATTGCAGCACGTTATAGGACATCATCGGGTTGTAGACGTTCAGCTCGAAATGGCCTTGGGAGCCTGCAAAACCGACAGCGGCATTGTTGCCCATGACATGGGCGCAGACCATGGTCAGTGCTTCGGCCTGCGTCGGGTTCACTTTACCCGGCATGATCGAGGAGCCCGGCTCGTTTTCCGGCAGGATCAGCTCGCCCAGACCGCAACGCGGGCCCGAGCCCAGAAGGCGGATGTCATTGGCGATCTTGAACAGAGAGGCCGCAACCGTGTTCAGTGCGCCCGAGAACATGACCATCGCATCATGCGCGGCCAGAGCCTCGAATTTGTTCGGAGCCGTCACGAAGGGCAGACCGGTGATCTCGGCCATATTTGCCGCAACCGCCTCGCCCCAGCCTTTCTTGGTGTTCAGACCGGTGCCGACGGCGGTGCCGCCCTGTGCCAGCTCGTAGATGTCACCGAGGCAGGCCTCGACGCGCGCGATACCCTTGCGGACCTGATGCGCATAGCCGCCGAATTCCTGACCGAGGGTCAGAGGGGTCGCATCCTGCGTATGGGTGCGGCCGATCTTGATGATGTCCTTGAAGGCTTCCGATTTCGCTTCCAGCGCCTCGGCCAGCTTGGTGAGGCCCGGGATCAGCACATCACGTGCCGACATGGCGATACCGACATGCATCGCGGTCGGGAAGGTGTCGTTGGAGGACTGCCCCATATTGCAGTGGTCATTGGGGTGGACGGGTTTTTTCGAGCCCATCTCGCCGCCCAGCATCTCGATGGCGCGGTTCGAGATCACCTCGTTCGCGTTCATGTTGGACTGGGTGCCCGAACCCGTCTGCCAGACGACCAGCGGGAAGTTGTCATCGAACTTGCCGTCGATCACTTCGCCTGCTGCCGCGATGATCGCATCAGCGATCTTGGCATCCATCGAGCCATTGGCCTTGTTGGCCATCGCGCAGGCTTTCTTGATCACGCCGAGGGCGCGGATGATCGGCACCGGCTGCTTTTCCCAGCCGATGGGGAAATTCAGGATCGAGCGCTGCGTCTGCGCGCCCCAGTATTTGTCTGCGGGAACTTCCAGCGGACCGAAGCTATCGGTCTCGGTACGGGTCGCGGTCATAGTGGGCCTCCGTAATAACCAGCTCTGGCCGCTAAAAATCGGGCCAGCCGTGAACGTGTTTTTGTCTAAGCGGTAGGGCGCGGGAATGCAAACGGTATACGCATGTATACGGGCGCTAACACAGTAAAAGACCGCCCCGAGGGGCGGCCGCTGCAACAGTTAGGATTTGCGGAATTTATCGAGACTGACAACTTCGGCCTCGGGCCGCACGCCCGAGGGGGGCGGATCGTCGTCATCATTCTCGGTATCATCCGTTTGATCGTCGCCATCCTCGTCCGAATCCTGCGTCTCGAATCTGAGGCCGAACTCAACGGAAGGGTCCACAAAGGTCTGGATCGCATCATAGGGGATATAGAGCGGCTCGGGATTGTTGCCGAAATTCAGCGTCACGCCGAAGCCGTCATCATCGACATTGAGATTGTCGAACCAGTGCTGGATCACCACCGTCATCTCTTCGGGATAACGCGAATGCAGCCAGTCGGCCATCTCGACACCATCTGCCTGCGTGTCGAAGGTTATGAAGAAATGATGCGCGCCGGGAAGTCCGTTCTCGGCCACGTCTGAGAGCACATCCTGAATCAGGCTGCGCATCGCGCGATGCATCAGGTTTCCGTAATCGATGCTGCGGGTCATTCCTTGTCCTTCCATACCTTAGCAGGTGTTCCCTCACCATAGGGGTTTTCATGCCTTTGGAAAGGGGCACTTTTCTGTTGAAGGTTTTCTAGATCGTAGAAACGTTACGAAATCTTTTCGCTCGAGAGGCATAGGGCAACCGTATCCACAGGCAAAAATCCTAGCTGGCTAAACAGACCGATAAGATCGTAATGGTCATGCATGGCCACGATCTTGCCATCGCGAAAACGCAGAAGCGACTGCCCGCTGAATTCGACGTGATTCCCCGATACTTTCGACGTGCCACTAACCGTCATCAGCACATGCAGGATATCCCCGCTCTCGTAACTGTGCCGGATGTCATGACGGATATCGTCGAGATGGGCACGCAGGGCGGGGACGAGCTCTTCTATATCCTCCCGCGTCATCTCGACATCGCTGATCAGTCCGGTGGCATGGGAACAGTCCGACACATAAAGCGACAAGCATTCGGCCCGACCATTGGACCAGACTTCCTGAAGGAATTCTTTATAGAAGCTGAGCTTATCGGACATGAGACCTCGGTGTTATCTTAGCTACAGGTGGTCTTGGGCAGGCTCGGCCTGCGTCAATGGCACTATGTCGATGAATAACAACCAGTTTCACAACGCAGTCGTGAGAACCTCGGATCAGACTGCACGGCTTTGTCGCCTCATGCAAGCGCCGCGTGCCGAAAGAGCGGAGAGGATGAGAAAAGGTGCAGGATTCTGTTGCAAGGCTCCTGCGGGCCCCGCCTTACGCTGCTAAGCGCAAGGAGTTAGGTTTCGGAGCTTAAGCTGCTTACGCAGCCAGAGCTACCGGAGCACGATTGTCGTTTGCAATTGTACTTTTTGAACCGATAACGGTGGTATCTCACCGAGACAAAGCTACATCTTTAGACGTTCGTCGATCCTATTTCGGCCCCATGATCCCAAACGAAAGGATATATGGTGGAGCCGCCGGGTACCGCCCCCGGGTCCGATCCGTGTATTACATGCGCGTTTATGTCCATAGTCCGAGGCAAGCCCCGAACAGGATTGGATATAGGCCGCCATTTTTCGGGTTTCAAGCTCTCTACGCGATCTGTCGCCTAAAAAGGTTACAAAACGCCGTCTGATGGGGCGCAAGAACGCAGCGCGGGGCTTTTCAACCCCGCGACCGCATGCTAGCAGGCGAACGATATTCATTCTCCCGTGCCCGCAGGATCACCCGCGCGGGCAAGACGCAAAAGAAAGAGCTTAGCATGGCTACCGAACGCACGCTGTCGATCATCAAACCCGACGCAACCCGCCGCAACCTGACCGGTAAGATCAACGCCAAGTTCGAGGAAGCGGGTCTCCGCATCGTCGCACAAAAGCGCATCAAACTGTCGATGGAACAAGCCGGTAAGTTCTATGAAGTCCACAAAGAGCGTCCCTTCTACGGCGAACTGTGCGAGTTCATGGCCTCCGAGCCGGTTGTCGTGCAGGTTCTGGAAGGCGAAGGCGCTATCCTGAAAAACCGTGAAGTCATGGGCGCAACCAACCCCGCAGATGCGGCAGAAGGCACCATCCGCAAGGAATACGCTCTGTCCGTCGGCGAGAACTCGGTCCACGGTTCGGACGCACCGGAAACCGCAGCGGAAGAAATCTCCTTCTTCTTCTCGGGCCTCGAGCTGGTCGGCTGATTTCGGGTTATTCCGGAAGGTCAGAACATGGAAAAGCCGCCCCTCAGGGGGCGGCTTTTTCAATTTGGCGCATAGGCAATCAGGCGCGTGCCGAGATCCGGTGGCTACAGGCCGAGACAGGCGGTATCCCTTCAGGCAGAAGCAGGATCTCTTCAAGCCGGTCGTTATTGTCGACGAGATCGGCGAGGCTGTAGCGGTCCAACTCGCCGAAGAAGGCCTCCAGCGCCTTGGCAAGGGCTGTGCGCAACATGCAGCCCTGCGCCAGAGGGCAGGTATTGGCCTCGGCGTCGAAACATTCGGCAAAGGGCAGGCCGCCCTCGAAATCGCGAAATACCGCGCCCACCGAGATTTCCGAGGCGGCTCGCGCCAGCTGCATGCCGCCCGCACGCCCGCGACGGGTCTCGATATATCCACGCTGGGAAAGTGTGTTGATCACCTGCGCCAGATGGTTTTCCGACGCATTACAGTTCTCGGCGATCTCGGATTTGCGGACCGTGCGGCCCGCATTGATGGCACAGAACATCAGGCTGCGCATGGCGAGATTGGTTCGGATGGTAAGTCGCATGGGATCTCCTCGTTTCGGCTATCCTACGCCTGCTGTGAAAAGAGGGATTTGACATAGATCATGTAGCGAAAATCCATGTTTGGACTTTTCCCGCTCCACAATTGGGGGTTGACGCTTAGCGGCCTTCGCGTCACGGCTTGCGTATCGGGGTTTCGCATGGGAGGCGGATCATGGCGCTTGAGGATGCAAAACATCAGGTAGACGAGGCCTTTACCCGACAGAACCGGCGCGGGCTCAGCTACGAGAACGCATTTGGCGGCGCGACCAGTTTCCTGCGCAGGCGCTACAGCAAGGAGCTGGTGGGGGCTGATATCGCCGTAACCGGTATTCCCTTCGATCAGGCCGTCACCAACCGTCCCGGCGCGCGGTTCGGGCCGCGCGCGATCCGCGAGGCCTCGACCCTTCAGGCATTTGACGCGCCCTATGGCTGGGGCTACGATCCGCTCTCGGCACTCAATATCATAGACTACGGTGATCTGGCCTTCGATTACGCCAATGTCGCCGAGACTCCGTCGCGGATCACCGAGCACTTGCGCCAGATCGTACAGGCCGGCGTGACGCCGCTCTCCATGGGGGGCGATCATTATATTACGTTGCCGATCTTGCGCGCCGTGGCCGAGCGGTTCGGCCCCGTGGCGCTGATCCAGTTCGATGCGCATTCCGATACATGGGCCGATGATGATCCGGCGCGGATCGATCACGGCACATTCCTTTACAAAGCCATCAAGGAAGGGCTCGTCGACCCCAAGGCCTCGGCCTCGATCGGTATCCGCACCGATAACCCCGACACGCTCGGGGTCACTATCCTCGATGCGCCCTCCGTGCATCGCAACGGGGTGGATGCGGTGGCGACGAAGGTCAAACAGCTTGTCGGTAAACGGCCCTGCTACATCACCTTCGATATCGATTGCCTCGATCCGGCCTTCGCGCCAGGGACGGGCACACCGGTCTGGGGTGGGCTTGCCAGCTGGCAGGCCGCCGAAATCCTGCGCGGCCTGCGCGGTGTGACGCTGATCGGTGGCGATGTGGTGGAGGTCTCGCCGCCCTATGACACGACGGGTGCCACGGCCATCGCAGGCGCCCATGTATTGAGCGAACTGATCGCGCTGCGCGGGCTCGTGGATGCCGGAACAAGTCTTTAATACGTCGGGTAAGTTTCCGGTTACATTAGGGAGCTAAACTCGCTACTAGCCCGTCGAAATGCGCTTTAGAGGAGAAAGCCATGCATTCAAAAGATGTTAGCCGCTTTATGCCCATGATCCTATGCGGGGTGCTGGCGCTGTTATCGCTACTCGGTGTCATCTTCCACAGCATCTTCTGGCTCACATTCCTGATCTTTGGTGCACTCTTCTTTGTTGGCTTCTACGATGTCCGTCAAACCCGCCACGCGGTGCTGCGCAACTATCCGATCATGGGGCATATGCGCTACCTGCTGGAAAGCATCCGCCCCGAGATCCGGCAATATCTGATCGAGGCCGATCAGGACGAGGAGCCCTTCTCGCGCGAGGAGCGGACGCTGGTCTATCAGCGCGCCAAGGATGTCGAGGATGCGCGTGCCTTCGGGACCAAACAGCGGGTCTATGATTCGGGCTATCAATGGCTGACCCATTCGGTCCAGCCGCGCCATATCGAAAGCCATGATTTCCGCGTCACCATTGGCGGCCCGGATTGCCAACAGCCGTATTCCGCCTCGATCTACAATATCTCGGCCATGTCCTTCGGGGCGCTGTCTGCCAATGCAATCCAGGCGCTCAATACCGGTGCCAAACTGGGCGGCTTTGCCCATGATACGGGAGAGGGGTCCATCTCGCGCTACCACCGCGCGGGCGGGGGCGATCTGATCTGGGAGATCGGGTCCGGCTATTTCGGTTGCCGCAACCATGACGGCTCGTTCAATCCCGAGACCTTCGCGCAGCGCGCGCAGGAGCCGCAGGTGAAGATGATCGAAATCAAGCTGAGCCAGGGCGCGAAACCGGGGCATGGGGGCATGCTGCCTGCGGCCAAAATCACGCCCGAGATCGCCGAGGCGCGTGACATCCCGATGGATCAGGACTGTATCTCGCCCGCCTCGCATTCGGCTTTCTCGACGCCGCTGGAATTGTGCCATTTTATCAAACAGCTGCGGGATCTTTCGGGTGGCAAGCCAGTGGGCTTCAAGCTCTGCGTCGGTCACCGCCGCGAGTTCATGTGCATGCTGAAGGCGATGATCGAAACCGGCATTACCCCCGATTTTATCGTGGTTGATGGCAAGGAAGGTGGCACGGGGGCGGCACCGCTGGAATTTGCCAACCGTCTGGGTATGCCGCTTGTTGAAGGGCTTACCTTTGTCCACAATGCGCTTAGGGGGGCGGGCTTGCGCGAGAAGATCAAGATCGGGGCCTCGGCCAAGATCATCTCGAGCTTCGATATCGCGCGGGTGCTGGCGCTCGGCGCAGACTGGTGCAATTCGGCGCGCGGCTTCATGTTCTCCATTGGCTGCATTCAGGCACAGGCTTGCCACACCAACCGCTGTCCCGTGGGCGTTGCCACCCAGGACCCGCGCCGCTCCAAGGCGCTGGTGGTCGAGGATAAGGCGACCCGCGTGGCCAATTTCCACCGAAACACGATGAAGGCGCTCAAGGAGATGACGGGGGCTGCCGGCCTGGATCATCCCTCGAAATTCCTGCCACACCATCTGATGATGCGGGAGAAGGACCGTCAGATGGTCGTGGGCAGCGAGGTCTATCCCTATATGCCTATAGGTTTCCTGCTGCGCGAGGAAGAGGACCGCTTCGGCTATCTGGCCCGCTGGCACCGTGCACGGGCCGACAGCTTCTTCCCGATCGATGACGGCGTGTGATTTGCCGCTTAAATAGCTCTGCGGCGGCGTGTCGCAGTAGCTGAGTATAAAAACGGCGGCTGTTAAGTCGCCGTTTTATATTAAAAAATAACAGCTCTGCGCTTGGATGTAAGCGGGCTTGCAGTAAGTGCATATAGAAAATGATTTACGGCGCTTGTTCTTTTGGGAAACTCTCCCTAGTTGGGCGAAAGAGGCCAACGGGGTTTCGACCCCCCGAACGCTAGGAACTACCCTATGACAATCGAAAACACTCCCCACGGGGCTACGGTGCAAGGCATCGAGCCTCCCGTTATCAATGCTTCGTCGCGCCTGATCATTCTGGCTCTGGCGCTGGGTGGATTCGCGATCGGTACGACGGAATTCGCCTCTATGGCGGTGCTGCCATATTTCTCCCAGGAACTGGGTGTTGATTCGGCCCGTGCGGCCGATGCGATCAGCGCCTATGCCCTAGGGGTGGTCATCGGTGCGCCGACACTTGCCGTGCTGGGCGCAAAAGTGCGCCGTCGGCTGATGCTGACTTGGCTGATGGTCGCCTTTGCGGTCTTCAATATCCTTTCGGCCTTCGCCCCGACCTTCGGCAGCTTCATGGCAATGCGTTTCCTGTCGGGGCTGCCGCATGGTGCCTATTTCGGCGTGGGTGCGCTTGTGATCGCGGCCGCTGTGCCCAAGGGGAAACGCGCGGCGGCGGTATCGAAGATGTTCCTCGGACTGACCATCGCCACTACCTTGGGGGTGCCGATGGCCAACGTGCTGGGACAGACAGTGGGCTGGCGCTGGACCTTCGGGCTGGTGGGGCTGATGTCGCTTCTGACGGCGATCTCTGTCTTCCTGACGGCACCGCGCGTGCCGGTTGATCCCACGGCAAGCCCCCTGAAAGAACTGGGTGCGCTGAAGAACCGTCAGGTCTGGCTGACGCTGGCAACCGGCGCGATCGGCTATGGCGGTTTCTTCGCGGTCTATACCTATCTCGTGGATACCTCGACCAAGTCCATGAACCTGCCGGCGTCCTACGAGCCCTTCATCCTGATGCTTGCAGGCGTTGGTATGACTGTTTTCACGATGGTTTACGGTTGGGCATCTGACCGCAGCTACACGGCCACCACGTTCTTTGCGCTGATCGTCGGAACGATCCTGCTCATCGCCTATCCTTGGGCAACTGCCAATGTCGTGACCTTTGCGGCGGTGGTGTTCCTGCTGGGGATTCTCAGCGGTGTCTCGATGCCGCTTCAGATCCGCCTGATGGATGTGGCCAAGGAATCGCAGCAGCTTGCAGCGGCGCTCCATCATGCAGCCTTCAACGTGGCCAATGCGCTGGGGCCGTTCCTTGCCGCGAAGGCGATCGGGGCAGGGTATGATTATCCGGTCTCCGGCCATGTCGGCGCGGTGCTCAGCATCATCGGTCTGGCGATTTTCGGGGTGACAATCCTCGACTGGCGCCGCCGGACCCGTCTGGGCCACGCCTGAACCCCAGACATACCGTGGATCAAAGCGGCCCTTCGGGGCCGCTTTTTCATGTCTGGTGCTTGCGTCCTTCGCGTTGGAATGGTCCTTTCGCCCCGGAGTTCCATTTGCGAAAGGATGCCTAATGGCCAAGATGATTCATTCGATGATCCGTGTGCTGGACGAGACCAAAGCCTGTGCCTTCTACAAAACCGCTTTCGGTCTCGAGGTGGCCGAACGCCTCGATTTTCCCGAATTCACGCTTGTCTACCTCTCGAACTCCGAGACCGGATTCGAGCTGGAGCTGACCGTGAACAAGGGGCAGACGACGCCCTATGACCTCGGCAATGGTTATGGGCACCTTGCGGTTTCGGTCGCCGATCTTGATGCCGAACATGCCCGTTTCGAGGCTGCAGGCCTGGCGCCGCGCAAGATCGTCGAATTCGCACCGGCAGGCACCAGGATCGCGCGGTTCTTTTTTGTCGCCGATCCGGATGGTTACCAGATCGAGGTGCTGGAGCGCTCGGGCCGTTTCGGCTGATATCGGCTGAAGCTGACCGATGTGATACATGCCTCAAGGGCTTGTGCGGAGATAGGCTCTTGGCGGGCTGCGGGAACAGGGGTAGACCCGTGTTTCCGAAGACTGCCCGAGACGCATGGAGGAAGCCTTGGACCCCGATCTCCGCATATCCCGTCAGATTGCCACAGATATCTCCGCCCGCACCGATCAGGTGGTTGCGGCGGTAAAACTTCTGGACGAAGGGGCCACGGTTCCTTTCGTCGCGCGTTACCGCAAGGAGGCGACGGGGGGGCTGGACGACAGCCAGTTGCGTCTGCTTTCGGACCGGTTGGTCTATCTGCGCGAGTTGGAAGCGCGGCGCAGCGCGATTGTCAAATCCATCGAGGAGCAGGGCAAGCTGACTGACGCCCTTGCGGCGCAGATTACCAGGGCAGGCACAAAGGCCGAGCTGGAAGATCTCTATCTCCCCTACAAGAAAAAGCGGCGTACCAAAGCGATGATCGCGCGCGAGAACGGGCTGGAACCGCTCCTCGAAGCGATTCTGGCTGATCACGGGGCAGATCCTGAAGGGCTGGCCTCCACCTATCTTTCCGAAGCCGTGCCGACCGAGAAAGATGCGCTGACCGGCGCGCGTGATATCCTGGGCGAGCGCCTCACCGAGGATGCGGCTTTGCTGGGCCGGTTGCGCGAATGGATGCAGCAGAATGCGATCCTGCGTGGAAAGTTGATCGAGGGGCAGGCCGAAAAAGGTGCCAAATTCTCGGATTATTTCGATCATAGCGAAAAGTGGCAGAGTGCGCCCTCCCATCGGGCGCTGGCATTGTTGCGCGCCTCGAATGAAGGGATCATCACGCTCGATATCGCCCCCGCCGAAGAGATGGCGGGACGGCCGGCCGAGATCGTGGCCGCGTCGCTGGGGCTGCGCGGGCAGGGTGCGGGTGCCCGTTGGCTGGGGCAGGCCGCGGCATGGGCGTGGCGGGTGAAACTGTCGCTGTCTATGATGCTCGATCTGCTCGGTGATCTACGCGCGCGCGCGCAGGAGGAGGCGATTGCGGTCTTTGCCCGCAATCTGAAGGATCTGCTTCTGGCAGCTCCGGCTGGTGCGCGGGCGACGCTCGGTCTCGATCCGGGGATCCGAACGGGTGTGAAAGTGGCGGCCATCGACGCGACTGGGAAGGTTCTGGAAACGACCACAATCTACCCGTTCCAGCCCAAGAACGATCTGCGCGGATCGGAGGCGGCGCTACTTGCGTTGATTGCGAAACACCGGATCGAATTGATCGCTATCGGCAATGGCACCGCGTCCCGAGAGACCGAACGCCTCGTCGTGGATGTGCTCAAACGGCTGCCCAAGGGCGTTGCCATTCCGACCAAGGTGATCGTTTCCGAGGCGGGAGCCTCGGTCTATTCCGCGTCAGAACTCGCCGCCCGCGAATTTCCCGATTTGGATGTCAGCCTGCGCGGGGCCGTGTCGATTGCGCGCCGTCTGCAGGACCCCTTGGCGGAACTGGTAAAAATCGAGCCGAAAAGCATCGGCGTCGGGCAGTATCAGCATGATGTCGATCAGCATAAGCTGGGCCGATCCCTCGAGGGTGTGGTCGAGGATGCGGTAAATGCGGTGGGGGTCGATCTCAACACAGCCTCTTCGGCGCTACTGTCCCATGTCTCGGGCCTCGGTCCGGCCCTCGCAGAAGCGATCGTGGCCCATCGTGAGGCGAACGGGGCGTTCGCGACCCGCAAGGAGCTCTTAAAGGTCAGCCGTCTGGGTCCGCGCGCCTTCGAGCAAGCCGCTGGATTCCTGCGTATCCGTGACGGGAAGGAGCCCCTCGACGCATCAGCGGTCCACCCGGAGGCCTATGAAATCGCTCGGGATATCGTGAAATCCTGTGGGCGCGATCTGCGGTCGGTGATGGGGAATGATACAGCATTGCAGAATTTACGGGCGGAGGATTTTCTGCGCGATGGATTCGGTCTCCCGACCATTCGTGATATTCTGGCAGAGCTTCAGAAGCCTGGACGAGATCCGCGCCCTGATTTCAAAACTGCAAGCTTTACCGAAGGGGTGGAAGAGATATCCGATCTTCGTCCCGGTATGCGTCTTGAGGGAACCATAACCAATGTCGCGGCTTTCGGGGCCTTTGTCGATATCGGCGTCCATCAGGATGGGCTTGTTCATGTGAGCCAATTGGCGGACCGTTTTGTCAAGGACCCGCATGAGGTCGTCAAAGCGGGTGATGTGGTCAAAGTCGTGGTGACGGAAGTTGATGTGCCGCGCAAGCGCATCGGGCTCTCGATGCGTCGAGATGGAAAGACCGAGCGGCCCGAGCCGAGCCGGGGGCCTGCATCAAAAGGTCAGTCGAAATCATTGCAGCATAAAAAAAGCGGAACCGGGGCTTCTGCCGTGTCCGGTACCAATAGTGCATTGGGCTCCGCGCTCGCGCAGGCACTCAACAAAACCAGATGATTTGTCAGGTTCTGAGCGGGGTAACCCGCTTAGAACCATTCAATCTCCCCATCCGCTTCATCATGGCTCAGCACTATCCGCTCTTCTGCAGGGTTCAAATTCGTGATGAGTTCATGCAGGCGAAGGCGCGAGAGGATCGGAACGGCATGCAGTTTCACACCTTGGGGCATCTCTCCCGAAACCGCAGCCATGAGGCGGCCTAGATCCTCTAGGGACTGAGTGATCCGGTCGATACCCTGCATACCACGGATCGCTTCGGCCTGCGTATGTTCCGCGAATTCGCAGGCTGAAATCGCTTTCTGGACGTCGGCGGAGAGGCGAGCCAGTGTCTCGAGCTCGTCCCCCACGCGGGCGGCCAGCGCATCAAGAGGCAGGTCTTGATGCTTTGGCGGGATTGTTTCCTGTGCGGTGCTTACAATCATAGGCGCCCCACGACCGCCTCGATGCAGTTACGAAGGTCCTGCGGTTGGAACGGCTTTTTGATGAAGTTGTTCATCCCCAACTTTTTGCCGTTCTCGATGATTTCCTTATCGGCCCGGCCGGTAATCAGGATGAAACCGCTACGTTGCGTCTTCGGGTTCTTGCGCATCGCATGGAGCAGCTGCAGCCCATCCATGCCAGGCATGTTATAGTCGGAGATGACCAGGTGAACCGGCGTCTTTTCCAGAATACCCATCGCGCCTTGACCGTCGACAGCATATCCGACTTGGCGAATACCCATCGCGTCCAGCGCCTGCAAAATCAGGCCGCGGCTCGTGGACATGTCATCGACCACCAAAACTTTAAGTTGGTCTCGCAATGCCATTTGTGGCCTCCTTCATTGTCCCTCTGCGGGGAGTCGATAAGTGGTGATTCCGGCCGGCACGAGTTTACTACCGGTATCGAGCGGAACCCGCTCCGAATGTCCGACAAACAGCCATCCACCCGGGGCAAGAATTTTCTCAAAGCGCTTCCACAGGAGGTTTTGCGCCTCAGGGGAAAAGTAAATCATCATGTTCCGGCAGAAGATGATGTCGAACTGGCCCTTCATGGGCCAATCGGAATGAATATTGAGTTCGCGAAACGTGGCCCGTTTACGTAGGCGATCTACGACCTGCTGATCTGCCCCGGCCGCTTGGAAGTATTTTTTCTGGAGCGGCGCCGGTACGGCTTCAAGGATACTGCTTGAGTATACCCCCTGAGTGCCGCGACGTATCATGACCGGATCAATATCGGTTGCCAGAAGCTTGATATCGGACTGATCGAATTCTCGCACTGTTTCTGCGGCCGTCATCAGGATCGAGTAGGCTTCTTGCCCGTTGGAGCAGCCGGCCGACCAGATCCGCAGCCGTTTTCCGCGCGCGGCAATGAGCTTTGGCAGAGCCTCTTTTTGCAGCGTCTCGAAGTGATGGTTCTCCCGGAAGAAGTTGGTGACGTTGGTTGTGAGCGCGGAAATCATTTCCTGCCGTTCGGGGAGACCGTCAACGCTGTTTACCAGATCGATATAGGCGCGATAGGAGCTCAGCCCCAAAGCACGAAGCCGTTTCTGGAGGCGGGACTGGACCATTGATCCCTTGCCCGGTGCCAGAACGATCCCTGCATGTGTCATAAGGATCGCAGCAATCTCGGAGAGTTCGCGGTCACTTGGTGACATCTGGGAGATATTTGGGGTCAGGGCGTTCATGCAGCTTCCGCAGTGTCTTCAGGCAGAACAGTTGCGAGATCCAGCACACGGATCATGCGGCCTTCTACGATCGTTAGGGCAGAGATGAAGCTGTGTGACAGATCCGCAGCGAGATCCGGCGGAGGCTGAAGCTCTTCGCGCGGAATGGAGAGAATGTCCGACACAGCATGTACGAGAAGTCCTGCAGTTTGATTGCCGAACTGTACAACGATAATCACGTTACGCGCGTCGCCTTCGACCGGGTCCATACCTAAGCGGATGGAGAGATCAACGACCGGCAGAACGGTGCCGCGCAAGTTGATGACACCTCGGACATGGGGTGGTGCGTGCGGGAGCGGGGTTGCTCGCGTCCAGCCACGGATCTCACGAACCGACATGATGTCGACGCTATATTCTTCGTCTGCCAAGCGGAAAGACAGAAGTTCAATTTCGGACGAGGTTTGGGTCGATGCTACGTCAGTCATCTTTATCATCCTGCTAGAGCAAAGTCGGACCGGGTGTGGCCGGTTGCGTTTTGGACAAGGTCGGCGGGGTCGAGAATCAGCGCGATCTGACCGTCACCAAGGATAGTTGCGGCGGCAATGCCGGGAATGTGGCCATAGGCTTGTTGCAGACCTTTGATCACTACCTGACGTTGCTCCATAATCTGATCGACGATCAGGGCGTTGCGGCGGCCGTCTTCCTGGGCTGTCAGCAACACGATACAGCCTTCGTAGTTGCTCTTGGCGCCACGATATCCGAGCTCTGCACCCAGGTCGTAGAGCGGTACAAACTCACCACGAACATGGATAACATTCGTTGTCGGTCCAAGCTTGCGGAGATCCTCGGCGGTCAGCGTCTGCGTCTCAAGGATCGCATTCAGCGGAACAACGAGCGTTTCGCCAGCGACCGTCACCACCATTCCGTCCAGGACAGCGAGCGTAAGCGGGAGCGAGATTGAGAAAATCGTGCCTTTGCCAGGTTCGGACTGGATGGTGATACGCCCGCCCAAAGACTGGATCGAACTGCGCACCACATCCATTCCGACACCTCGGCCCGACAGAGCGGAGACCTGATCTGCCGTGGAGAAACCGGGCAGGAACAGGAGGTTATCGATCTCCGCATCGGTCAGCTGTGCATCGGGTGCGACAAGACCTTTCTCGATGGCTTTTGCCAGAACCTTGGGACGGTTGATGCCTGCACCGTCGTCCTCGATCTCGATGACCACACGGCCGGAGCGGTGCTGCGCCGAAAGTGTGATAACACCTTCTTCCGGTTTGCCAAGCGCGCGGCGCTTGTCAGGGGTCTCCAGGCCATGGTCAACCGAGTTCCGGATCATATGCGTCAGCGGATCGGCGAGACGCTCGATCACGGTCTTGTCGACCTCGGTCGTTTCACCTTCGACTTTCAGACGCACATCCTTGCCGATCGCGGCGGAGGATTCGCGCACGATCCGGCCCATCCGCTGGAAGAGCGGTTTGACGGGCTGGGCGCGGATCATCATCACCGAGTCCTGGATATCACGCGTCAGCATCATGAACGCTTCAAGACCTGTCATGACTGCCGAGTTCGGCGGTAGGCCCGCTTCCGCGACGCTTTGCGCAAGCATGGCCTGGTTGATGACCAGCTCGCCCACTAGGTTCACCAGCCGGTCGATACGATCGAGATCGACACGCACCGTCGGCGATGGATCACTGCCATGTTTGGCCGCGCCGCCTGTATTGGCCGCACCTCCCTCGGTTTCCTTCGGTGCCGGAATGTCCGCGCCCGCGGCGCTCGGCATCGGTGCTTGTGCGACCTGAGTCGCTGGTGCGGCTATGGGGTGCGGGGCATCCATGAAATCACTGTTCATGACGGCGTCAGAAGATGCCTCCGCACCGTCATTGGCAAAAGGGAGAAAACTATTTTCGGCATCAGAGTCCTGATGGATCTCGAGCTCGCTAACATCTTCGACAAAATCGAAGATCTCGCGAACATCCATCTCGTTTACATCGCCAGTCAGAACGGCATGCCACGAAAGGTGGGGAATTTCGGGGCTGAGGTCATCGAGCGCAGGAACCGCATCCAGATCGAGAGAGACTTCGATTTCGGGACAGAGTTCATGAAGCGCACGGAAGAGATGCAAAGGCTCGTTGCCTGACGCAAAAAGTTCCGCTTTGGGCGCGAATTTGATCTCAATGCGGGTCTCGCTGACGTCATCGGTCGTCCCGAGATCCAGATCGAAGCTCAGACCCATCGGCTGGAAGTCGTCCGCCGACACTTCTTCACTCTCTTCTGTCGCTCCGCCCGGAGCCATTCCCATTAGGGCTTCCAGCTCGCACAGCGCCTGCTCTGCACCCTCGGGAGGAGGGTCGCCGGCCTGGGCTGCACGAACATGATCCGATAGGAAATCGGCGCATTGGAAGAACTGTTTCACTGCCTCCGGAGACAGCTGCAATTTTCCGGAGCGGACCTCGTCCATGACCGTTTCGTAACGGTGTGCAAAAGCGACGAGCGCGTCCAGTCCGAAGGCACCAGCGCCGCCCTTGATGGAATGCACCGCCCGGAAAACGACGTTGATCGTTTCGTTATCATAGGCGCCTTCATCCATTTCGATGAGGGCATCCTGAAGACTTTCGAGCAATTCCTCGCATTCAACGAAGAAACTGGCTCTGATTTCTGCCATCGGATCAGACATAGATCCCTCCCTTAGCCAGCAACCATCTGCAATGCCTTGACCAGCTTCGGCGGATCAAACGGTTTGACGATCCAGCCGCTGGCCCCTGCGGCACGTGCCCGTGCTTTCAGCTCGGGGGCGGATTCGGTGGTCAGGACAAGGATCGGGGTCGCCCGGTGCTTTTCCTGACCGCGAACGGCCTCGATGAAGCCGAAACCGTCAAGGCGCGGCATATTGATGTCGGAAATGATTGCGTCGGGTTCGATGCCTTCCAGCACCTCCAGCCCATGCACGCCGTCTTCGGCAACGTGGAGTTCCATGCCCGCGTCTTTCAATGCAAGTTTGAGCATGTCGCGAATGGTGCGGCTGTCATCGACGGCCAGAACTGTCAGGCTCATGCGGCCTCCGTGGATTGTAAATCGTCGAGGGAAACCCCGTAGAGCCCAAGCGCTTCATCGAAGGCTTCGGAGCGGGGCGAAATCGTCAGCGAGTGACCGCTGTCACGCCAGCTCTTTGCGGCAGAGACTAGCACCTGCAGGCCAAGGGCCCCCAGATGGGTCACTTCTGTCGCGTCAATCACCAGATCGCTGCCTTTATGGGAGCGGATGGTATCTGTAAGAGCCGCGACCTTGGTCAGGTCCAGCTTCGGGTCCAGAGGCAAAACCGTCATTGGCTGCCCCCAGGGATGTCTGAGTGAGAAAACTGCACCTAGTTCCCCTTTCATTCGGTAATGAAACGGGTTTAGCGCAGGTCTATTAACATAGACTTGACGGCGCAGGGGCCGTGAGAGGTTTACGACAGACCGAGCTTGTGGGTGGCGATATAATTCGCGCATCCCGCGAGTGCGGCGAAGTCATCCTCAACTACATGGATCGGGAATTTCGTCATGTAATCAGAGAAAGATCCTTTATCCATAAAGGCTTGCCTGAAATTCATCTGTTCGAGCCAAGGCTCGACCGCGCGCGCCGCCCCCCCGATCAAATAAATTCCGCCAAATGGAAGATGGGTTAGGGCCAGATCGCCCAATGCACCCCCAAGGAGAGTTACGAAGATCTGGGCCGCCTTCAGAGCGTCCTCATCTTTACCGTGCATTAGCGAAAGAATCTCTTCGCCGGTTACGGTGGCGTCCTCGCGCCCGGTCACGAACGCATAGATTCGCTCGAGGCCCCGACCCGCACAGGCATGTTCGACGCTCGCAAAGCGGTGTTTACGCTCGAAATAGCGCTTGACCTCGGTGTGGATCTCGGAGCGGACGGGCATGGTGATATGGCCGCATTCCGAGGCAGGCACAACCATCAGCCCGCCGGGCGCGTGATGGACGGGAGCCGCATTGAAACCGGTCCCGACACCGACCACCAGCTTGGGCGACAAGGCAGGCGCGGGTTCGCCCGCCTGCACCTCGCGCAGCACTTCCGGCGAGAGCCCGGCGAGTGCGTGGCCCTGTGCCTGCAGATCGTTGAGCAGCGATACATGCGCCGCACCCGTCACCTCGGCCAGCGCCTCCGCACGGATCGTCCAGTCGAGATTGGTCATCCGCGCATGGGTCCCGTCAACGGACACCGGACCTGCCACGGCCACGCAGACACCCACCAGATCACTGATCCGTTCGGCCACCATGTATTCGCGAATGATTTCCTCGAGCGTGGCGCGCCCTTTATTGGGGAAACGCGCGATGGAGGCAGGCACCAGCTGCGCACCTTGTGCCAGAGCGACCCGTGTATTGGTCCCGCCGATATCGGCCAGTAGGGTATAGCGGCTGGTCATGGTCATCTCTGTCTCCTCCACAGTGCTCGGTCTCCCTGATAGATTGGCCCGAGGGCTTGGGCAAGGGCAGGGTACACCTGACCGCTCTCACATTTTCAGCGGGCCAAGGGACTGGCCCATGAGCAGGGCGGGCTCCAGAAGAAGTGGGGTCTGCGCGATATCGGGCGTCTCGATCCGGTCGATCAGCATCTGTGCGGCGCGCTGGCCCGCCTCGCGGACCGGAGATTTCATTGCGGTATAGATCGGGTTCAGGCCGCGGTTGGTCACGAAGGACAGCCCGTCATCCCATGTCACCAGAGAAATATCGCGCCCCAATGCAAGCCCCGTATCCTCGACGGCCCGACGCACGCCCATCGCCCCCATCAGTGAGGCGGTCACAAAGGCACTGGGGCGGCTTCGCCAGCTCAGCATCTCGGCTGCGGCATCGCGCCCCGTCTCGTCCGAAACCTCGCCCGACACCATGTAGAGCCGCGGCACTTCCAGCCCGCGCGCCAGAAATGCTCTCTCGAACCCCGCGCGACGGTGGGCCGAGGCGCGCAATCCCTCGGGGCCGTTGATCAACGCGATGTCGCGATGCCCCTGATCGATCAAGAGCAGCACCAGCTGTTCGAAGGCGCTCTCGTGGTTGGTGTCGATCCACAGATCCCCCGATGCAGGCGTCTCGACACGACCGTGGATCACAAAGGGCAGGCCCAGTTCGCGGCACAGATCGGGGCGCAGATCCAGATCGCGCGCGCCATGCAGTATGACGCCGTCTACATTGCGCTTGGCCGCCATCGCACGGTAAGCGGCATCCTCGTCGCCCTCTTTCACCAAGGTCATGATCAGGTCGTAGCCGCGCAGGGCATAGATCTCGCCCGCACCGGCAATGAAATCGGCAAAGATCGGGTTCACCAGATCATGGGAAGGCGCCATCGGCAGGATATGCCCGATGGCCATGGCGCGGCCCGTCGCCAGCCTGCGGGCCTGCAGATTGGGGTGGTATCCGCTGGCCTGCGCCGCCTCGCGGACCTTGATCCGCGTGGCTTCGGATACTTCGGGGAACCCGTTCAATGCACGGCTGACGGTGGTCGGAGAGAGCCCAAGCTGGCGGGCAAGTTCTTTGAGCGTCATCGGGTTACCTGAGATCCTACCTGAAAGTCTTTGCGATAGAAGGATAACGCTAGAACGCTTTGGTCCGGTTCCAAACCGATTTCGGAGAGGGTAAAGGCCGAGGGGCGCGGGCTGTTGCAATCGCGCGTCGCCCGTCCCCGGTTTCAGCTTTTTGTCATCGGGGTTTCGCTCGGGGGTATCCCCTCCTATCCTCGGGGCAGGCAAAGGGTATACCGATCAGAAGGAGACCGACGCATGAGCGTGATGCGAAAAGACCCCGACTGGTGGCGTGGCGCTGTCATCTACCAGATCTATCCGCGCAGCTATCAGGACAGCAATGGCGACGGTGTGGGCGATCTTCTGGGGATCGTGCGCAGGCTCCCCCATATTGCACGGCTCGGGGCGGATGCCATCTGGATCTCCCCTTTTTTCACCAGCCCGATGAAGGATTTCGGCTATGATGTGGCCGATTACTGCGATGTCGATCCGATGTTCGGCACGCTGGCCGATTTCGATCAGGTGATCGAGACCGCCCATGCGCTGGGGATCAAGGTGATGATCGATCTGGTCTTCTCCCATACATCCGACCAGCATCCGTGGTTCAAGGAAAGCCGCGCGAGCCGCGACAATCCGAAAACCGACTGGTATGTCTGGGCCGATCCCAAACCCGATGGCACGGCACCCAATAACTGGCTGGGAATGTTTGGCGGCTCGGCATGGCAATGGGACACCCGCCGCGAGCAGTATTACCTGCACAACTTCCTGACCCAGCAGCCCGATCTCAACCACCACAGCGCCGAGGTGCAGCAGGCGCTTCTGGATGTGTCGAAATTCTGGCTCGATCGCGGGGTCGACGGGTTCCGGCTGGATGTGATCAACTACTACATGCATGACGAGAAGCTGCGCGACAACCCCGCGCTGCCACTGGCAGATCGCAATGATGTCGCCGCGCCCAAGGTGAATCCCTATAACTATCAGCTGCATCTCTATGACAGGAACCATCCGCGCAATCTGGAATTCCTGCGCAAGCTGCGCACCCTGATGAACGGCTATAATGCCGCCGCGGTGGGCGAGGTGGGAGACGCACAGCGCGGGCTGGAACTCCTGGGCGAATATACCTCAGGCGAGGACAAGGTGCAGATGTCCTATGCCTTCGAGTTTCTGGCAGGGCATGCGCCGCTCTCGCCGCAGACCTTCAAGACGGTGCTCGACAAGGTGGCCGAAGTGGCTGCCGATGGCTGGGCCTGCTGGGCCTTCACCAACCATGATGTGGCTCGCCATATCAGCCGTTGGGGCCTGAGCCCGCAGGCCGCGCGGGTCTATACAACATTGATGGTCTGTTTGCGCGGCTCGCTTTGCCTCTATCAGGGGGAGGAGTTGGGCCTCCCGGAGGCCGATCTCGATTACGAGGATCTGCAGGATCCCTACGGGATCGAATTCTGGCCCGAATTCAAGGGCCGCGACGGCGCGCGCACGCCGATGGTCTGGGAAGAGGAGGCGCCCTATGCGGGGTTCTCACAGGCCAAGCCCTGGCTTCCGGTCCCGCGGGCCCATGCGCGGCTGGCGGTGGATGCGGCCGAGCGTGATCCTGCCGCGCTATTGCATCACTATCGCCGTGCGCTGGCCTTCCGTCGCGCGCATCTTGCCCTGCGCAAGGGGGATATGAACGAGATCGCGGCGGGCGAACAGGTCCTGTCGTTCAAGCGTAGCGGCAACGGGGAGCAGATCCAGTGCTACTTCAATCTTTCCGGGCACCCTGCGCGGGTCACGGTGCCTGCGGGGCGCTGGGTCACCATCGCGGGCGAACTGGGATCGATCCGGCCTGATCCCGATCATAGTCTCCATCTGGGGCCGTGGCAGGCAAGCATCCTGATCCTGCAGGCGTGAAACTCGGGGCAGGTGGTTGCCTTCCTGCCCCGATCAGGGGCAAGATCGCCCCCCAATGCCCCACCCACGGAGATATAAATGCCTTCATTCGTTCTTCCGCATCAGATTGCCGCGCAGTCGATAGGGCGGATACCTCCCTGCACGATCCTCAGCGAGGCGCGCGCGGCAGAGATCGAGGGGCTGGCAGAAACCATCCTTGCCGAGATCGGTGTGAATTTCACCGACAACCCCGCCGCACTGGCGCGCTGGCAGGAGGCGGGGGCCGAAGTGCAGGGCGAGCGGGTCTATATCCCGCGTGGTCTCGCGCGCAGGCTCTGCGCCACAGCACCCGCCTCCTTCGTGCAGCAGGCCGTCAATCCGGCCCGTAGCGTGACGATCGGCGGTGGCAAACCCGTGATCGCACCGGTCTATGGACCGCCCTTCGTGCTCGATCCGGTGGAGGGCCGCCGTGCCGCGCGGTTTGGCGATTTCCAGATGCTGGTGCGGCTGGCGCAGGCGAGCGAGGCCATCTCCCATGCCGGTGGCACGCTCTGCGAGCCGACCGATCTGCCGCTCGAGACGCGTCATCTGGATATGCTGATGGCGCATGCGCTGTTGTCGGACAAGCCGTTCATGGGCTCGACCACCGACCCCGAGCGTGCCCGCGACTCCGTCGCCTTTGCCAGAACGCTCTTCGGGCTCGAGGGGGATGACCTGCCGGTGCTGCTGAGCGCGCTAATCAATATCGGTTCGCCGCTGAGTTTCGACGCGACGATGAGCGAATGTCTGGAAGTCTATGCCGGTGCGGGGCAGGCCTGCGTGATCTCGGCCTATGCGATCATGGGGGCCACGGCGCCGGTGACGGTGATCGGGACGCTCGCGCAGGCGCTGGCCGAGGTGATGGCGGGCACGGCCTACGCCCAGCTCGTGCGGCCTGGCGCGCCGGTGGTCTTCGGGCTCTACGCCAATGCTCTCGACACCAAGACCGGCGCGTCGATCTTTTCCTCTCCCGAGATGACGCAGCTGACGCTGGCCGCAGGGCAGCTCGCGCGCCGCATGGGGCTGCCCTACCGCGCGGGCGGCTGTCTGACGGCGGCATTCGAAGCCGATGCCCATGCCGGATACGAGGCGGCCAATTCGCTTTGGGCCAGCCAGCTGGCGGGCGTCGATTTCATGCTGCACGGGGCAGGCTGGCTGGAGAGCGGGCTTGTGGCCTCGCCCGAGAAATTCGTCCTCGATACCGACCAGATCTCGGCGACCCTGCGCCAGTATGACGGCCTTCAAAGTGCTTCGGGCGATCCGCTGGCCAGCCTGCGCGAGGTTGGGCCGGGAGGGCATTTCCTCGGCGCCGAGGAAACGCTGCGTGAGGGCGAGGCGCGGCTCTGGAAAAGCGCTGTGCTGGAGGACAGGACCCATGATGCCTGGGAGGCGGCCAATCGTCCCGATACGGTCTGGCATGCGCGCCAATGCGTGAACAGGCTGCTCGACGCTTCCCAGCCGCCGAGCCTTGCGCCCGAACGCCGCGCGGCGCTCGAGGCCTTTGTCGCCCGCCGGAAAAAAGAGATCGCGGGCCTCTGAACGCCGGAGGCTTTGCCAGAAGAAAGCCGGTCGGGAGAGCCCGACCGGCTTTTTGTTATTCCTCTTCGCCTGTTACAGGACGCAGCTGCCGGATCTTCAGCCGCGTGATCCGGTTGTCCTTGCGCGCCAGAACCTCGAAGCGGAAGTTGTGGAAGCTGAAGACCTGACCCGTGGTCGGGATGGTCTGGGCCTCGTGGATCACCAGACCGGCGATCGTATGAGCCTCGTCATCGGGCAATTGCCAGTCCGTCTCGCGATTGAGGTCGCGGATCGTCATGCCACCATCGACGATGTAATCGCCCGCCGCATTCGGCAGAAGACGCGAGGGCGCGGTCGGATCGTGCTCGTCGGTGATCTCGCCCACGATTTCCTCGAGGATGTCTTCCAGTGTCAGCAGCCCGCGCAGGTCGCCATATTCATCCACCACCAGCGCGAAATGGGTCCGGCGCTTGAGAAATTCGCGCATCTGTTCGTCGAGCGGCGAGGTCTCGGGGATGAAATAGGGCTTCATCATCACCTGCGTCACATCCAGCTTGGCGATGCTTTCCAGCGTCGAGCCTTCCTGACGCAGGAGTTTCTCCACCGCGCGCAGCAGGTCTTTCGAGTGAATGATGCCCACCACATTCTCGCGCTCGCCGTCATAAAGCGGCAGACGGGTATAGGGAGAGGAGAGCACGGCGGTCAGGATCTCGCTCGGATCCGCCTTCACATCAATCATCTCGATATGGCTGCGGTGGAGCATGATTTCTTCAACCGTGCGGTTGCCCAGATCGAGCGCGCCCAGAAGGCGGTCGCGGTCTTCCTTATCCACCGTGCCTTCCGATTGCCCCAGTGCCAGAGCCCCCGCAATCTCCTCGTGGATCGAGAACATATGGGTGTCTGCATTGGTATGCTGGCCGAAAAGCCGCAGGATGCCGCGCACCAGAAGACGCACCACCGACACGACAGGGGCGAGCAGAATGGTGATCAGCTTGATCGGACGCGCAACTTTGCTCGCCACGGTTTCGGGATTATTGATCGAATAGGTCTTGGGCAGCACTTCCGAGAAAATCAGCACCAGGACGGTCATCGCCAGCGTTGCCAGTGCCACACCGGAATCGCCGAAGACCCGCGTGAGCAGGGCGGTGGCCAGCGAGGTCGCCAGAATATTGACCACGTTATTGCCCAGAAGGATCGCGCCGATCAGCTTCTCGCTATCCTCGGTGACATCGAGGGCGATATCGGCGCCCTTGTCGCCCTTATCGGCTCGCGAGCGCAGCTTGGCGCGGCTCGATCCGGTCAGCGCCGTTTCGGAGCCCGAGAAAAAGGCCGAGAAGGCCAGAAGGATCAGGATGGTGATTGCCGAGCCGAAAAAGGCCGCATCGAGAAAATTGCTGTCCATAACCGTGTTCTATATCGCTTTCGCCGTGCTTCAAGACCGTTTTGCGAGCGGATGGTGCTGCATGACCAGAGTTTTCAGCCGCTCGTCAAGCACATGGGTATAGATCTCTGTCGTTGAAAGATCCGCATGGCCAAGAAGCATCTGGATCGCGCGCAAATCCGCGCCCCCTTGCAGCAGATGGGTGGCAAAGGCGTGGCGCAGCACATGGGGCGTGACCTTTGCGGGGCTGATCCCCGCCTCGACCGCGAATTCCTTCAGAAGTCGATGGAAAGCCTGCCGCGTCAGATGCCCGTCCTTGCCCGAGGAGGGAAACAGGAAGCGCGAGAGTGGTTTGCGCTTCTTGGTATGGGCCTCGTCCTCGGCGGCGTCCCGCAGCACGATCCAGTCCGCCAATGCCTGACGGGCATGGTCCGACAAGGGCACCATCCGGTCCTTGCCGCCCTTGCCATTGACGAGAAGCATCGCCGGATTGCCGCGCGCCCCGGAGACGGGCAGGGTGACCAACTCGGTCACGCGCATGCCTGTGGCATAAAGCAGCTCCATAAGACAGCGGTTGCGCCCGTGATCGAGAGCGGTGCGCCCGTAATGCGGCGCAACCGCCAGCAGCCGGTCTACCTCCTCGATGCTCAGCACTTTGGGGAGCGCCTTCACACGGCCGGGGCCCGAGATCCGCAGCGCGGGGTTATCCTCGCGCCAGCCTTCCTCATAGGCAAAGCGGTAAAGCTGGCGGATCGCCGAGAGCCTGCGCGCGCGGGTCGATTGCGCCAGCCCCTCCGCCTCGCAGCGGATGAGATAGGTCTCGATATCGTCTTGCGTAAGCGTGCCGAAGGCGAGGTTCTTTGCTGTGACAAAGCCCATGAAGTCGCTCAGATCCCGTCCGTAGCTCAGCACGGTATTGCGCGCGGCACCGGCTTCGGCGGCCTGTGCTTCGAGAAAGATGGACAGCCAGTTGGGGTCGCTCGGGACCGGATCGTTCATCCGCGCCGCTCCAGTATGATCATTTCGAGCGCCGTGCGCCGCGCGACGGTTTCCAGTCCGACGAAACGAAGCAGGTTCAACCCGTTCACCATACGCGGATAATCTCCTCGCGCGCCATTGTCGATATCGTTTACCGCCTGCAGGATCGCCGCACCCAGCTGGTCGGGCAGCAGCTCGCGATAGGGGGCGGGCGTCGCTGTCTGGGGCGCATCGAAAACCCGTTTAAGCGCCAGTCCCAGCTGGTCCTGGGCAGGCACTGCCTCGGTATTGCCCAGAGCGATGGCGATGAGCAGCGCGTCATCAGGCGCCTCGTCATCGGCATTGCGAGCGACATTCTCGTAATCCTGCGATAGCAGCCCCAGCCGGAAAGCGGCCTCCTTGGCCGCCCCCTTGAGATCCATCGCTGCCAGCACCGGCCCGTAAAGCTCTGCCAGAACCGGTTCCAGCTCCGCCCGTTCCATGGCCTGATAGGCTTCGGGAAGGTCGGTCTCGATTGTGTCGATATCGTTATCGGTAATTGCCCGATCCAGCGCCGATACCGCCGAAACCCTGTCCCACAGGCTGCCCGAGGCGGCGGCGCGCCGCTCGGTATAGAGGCCAAGCAACTGGTTGGGGTCGATGGCGCCATGCGGGGCCAGCCGCTCGGCCGCCTCGATCTGCGCCTTCCAGCCATTATTCGAGCGCAGATCGGCATGGGCAAAGGCCAACGGCAGCCCCGTTGTGGGCAGCGGCTGGCCGATCGCCTCCATCATACGGAAATTCAGCGGTGTCACGCGGGTGGGCGGAGGCAGATCATCCGCATCCTCGCCCAGCTCCGGTTCGAGGAACCGTTCCAGAAGGGTCGCCGTCTCGGGGTCGAACTGGCCCAGTGCCTCGCCGCTCCCGAGTGAAAGTGCCGCCGCATCCCAATCACCATTGCGCGCGAAACAGAAGATCCGCGCGCCAAAAGACGGCGCCACATCCGGCATCTCGTCCATCAGCTTGCAGGCGGTATCTTCCTCCCCCAAAAGCAGCGCCACATCGAAACGGCGGCGGAAGACCTGCGGATCATCGCTATGGTCCTGCTCGAGCATGGCCAGCGCGGGTTCCAGCGCGCCTTGATCGAGCAGCTTGTCGATCCGCGCCAGAAACAGGCTGTCGGTCCGGCTCGGATCCGAGATCTCGGGCGGGTCCAGCTCGGCCAGCATCAGTTTCTGCATCAGTTGCTGGATCGCGGGCAGGGCGTTCACGACCTGCGCCTGACGCAGCAGATCGATCAACTCGGTTTCGGGCGTTTTGCCCCAAAGCGCTTTCGGAAGGCCCGCACGCTTGGCAGGCAGGAGCCCGATCCCATTGGGGTCCGGACCGCCCAGATCCAGCACGCTGATATCTTCCGTGCCCACACCCTTGCTCACCGGCGGCTCGCCCGGCACGGGTGGCATCACCGAGAGCGTGCTACCGGGCACAACAGGACGCGCCGTCCCGAAGGTCGGATTGGCCGGCATGGCCGAGGGCGTGACAATGGAATTCGAAAGCCAGTCGATGGCAGAGATCGGGGCCGCCCCCTGCGCAAGCGCGCCCGAGACGGTGACAGCCCACAGACCGGCCGCCACGATGACACGCTTGTCGCCCACGCCTCCCACCATCAGCGCCCCGTTACTGTTGCGCGGCGGGTTGGTCGGGCAGGGTGACTTCGACCGAGGCCGGTTCCTGCCGCGGTGCCATATCGCCGATATAGGCATAGCCGATCACGCCCAATGCGCCCAATACCAGAAGGATCAGAATTACCTTGAAGATGCGCCCCATGGGTCCCCACGTCTGCTTAGTGTTTTTCTCGTTCTGCTCGTATGATCGCGCGTGAAGCAGATGCAAGGTGCAAGCGGTCGGTTTGCTGCAAAACCCCACGGCCCCCGCGAAATCCTGCACATTATAACTGGCATTTTTGGGAAGTTCACGCCATTGAGGGGGGAAATCTTCACGATTGCGCCAAGCAAGCAGCTTCTCTGGAAAATTGCGCCATTTGGTGCGATTACGCACAGAAGTGATGCAGGAAAAGGCAAGAGGAACGCGTGGGCGGACGAGTAAGAGAGCGGCTTCAGAAGAGCATCGTGCTGGTGGGTATGATGGGATGCGGCAAGACCACGATCGGTCAGTCGCTGGCACAGGCTTTGGGCGTGCCGTTTCTGGACAGTGACGAGGCCATCGAGGAGGCCGCGCAGATGAGTGTGACGGAAATCTTCGCCCGTGATGGCGAGGCGTTCTTCCGTGCCCGCGAATCCGAGATCATCGAGCGGCTGCTGCGCGGGGCACCTGCGGTCATCTCCACCGGTGGCGGGGCGTTTCTCTCCGAGGCCAATCGTCGCATGATCGCCGAGCGTGGCATGTCGGTCTGGCTGAAGGCCGATGTGGAAACGCTCTGGACGCGGGTAAAAGCCAAAAGCAACCGTCCGTTACTGAAAACCGCCGATCCCAAAGCGACCCTGCGTCACATGCTCGAGACCCGCCTGCCGGTTTATGCCATGGCGCAGGTCCATGTCGAAGCGGGCCCCCAGACCGGCGTGCATGCGATGACCGACCGCGTGATCGCCGCGCTTCACCAACAGCCGGGACTGTTCAGAACGGAGTGCCAGAATGGATGATATCGTTTCCGTCAATCTAGGTACGCGATCCTATGAGGTCTGTATCGGGACGGGGCTTCTGGCCCGTGCCGAGGCCCAGATCGCGCCTTTGTTGCGCCGCCCCCGCGTGGCGGTCGTCACCGACGAGACAGTGGGCCCGCTGCATCTCGACGCGCTGCGCGCAGGGCTCGGGCAGATCGAAATGGTCTCGCTGACCCTGCCTGCGGGCGAATCGACCAAAAGCTGGCCGCACTTTACCCGCACGGTCGAATGGCTTCTGGAACAGAAAGTCGAGCGTAAGGATATCGTCATCGCCTTCGGGGGCGGTGTGATCGGGGATCTGGTGGGCTTCGCGGCCTCGGTCCTGCGTCGCGGCGTACGTTTCGTGCAGATCCCGACGACGCTTCTGGCACAGGTCGACAGTTCGGTCGGCGGCAAGACGGGGATCAACTCCGTGGTGGGCAAGAACCTGATCGGCGCCTTCCACCAACCCACCCGGGTGCTGGCCGATATCGATCTTCTGGGCACGCTCGCGCCGCGCGATTTTCTGGCAGGCTATGGCGAGGTGGCCAAATACGGGCTTCTCGGATCTGCCAGTTTCTTCGACTGGCTCGAGCGCAATGGTCCTGCACTGGCGCAAGGCGACACGGCCCTGCGCCAGGAGGCCGTGCGCCGCTCGGTACAGATGAAAGCCGATATCGTCGAGCGTGACGAGACAGAGGAAGGCGACCGCGCGCTTCTCAATCTCGGCCATACCTTCGGCCATGCGCTTGAATCCGCAACCGGCTATTCCGACCGGCTTCTCCATGGGGAGGGCGTCTCGATCGGCTGCGCATTGGCGTTCGAGCTCAGCCAGCGTCTGGGCCTGTGCGCGCAAGAAGCCCCCTCGCGGGTGCGCGCGCATCTGCGCGCCATGGGCATGAAAACCGACCTCTCCGATATTGCGGGCGATCTGCCCGATGCCGATGGTCTCATTGCCCTCATGGCGCAAGACAAGAAAGTGCTCGACGGCAAGCTGCGTTTCATCCTCGCCCGCGGCATCGGCGAGGCCTTCGTGACCTCCGAGGTGCCCGCCGACACCCTGAAAACCCTCCTGCAGGATGCGCTGGCCAGCAGAGCCTGAGATCCACTTCCAGTGTCCCCAAATATCCCGGGGGTGAATTGTGCCAGAGGCACAAGAGGGGGCAGCGCCCCCATCCCCATCTCCACTCTTGCATCGGGCAGGGCTGCAAAGTTATTGCCTTTGTAATCCTGCCCCCTTAAAGGCTCGCATATGGCACAGCATCAGACCCTCCTTATCATCGACTTCGGATCCCAGGTGACGCAGCTGATCGCGCGCCGCCTGCGCGAGCTGAACGTCTATTGCGAAATCCGTCCCTACCAGTCCGTCACCGAAGAGGTGATCCGCGAGATCGCGCCTCTGGCCGTGATCCTGTCGGGCGGTCCTGACAGCGTGACGCGCGAAGGCTCCCCCCGCGCGCCGCAAGCCCTTTTCGAGATGGGCCTTCCCATCTTCGGCATCTGCTATGGTCAGCAGGTCATGATGGAACAGCTCGGCGGCCGCGTCGAAGCCGGCCACCATGCCGAATATGGCCGCGCCTTCGTCACTCCCGCCGATGGCCACAAGCTCGACGGCATCCTTGCCGGTCTCTTCCTCGATGATGGCCGCGAGCAGGTCTGGATGAGCCATGGCGACCGCGTGACCGCATTGGCTCCGGGTTTCGAGGTGATTGGGACCTCGCCCAACGCGCCCTATGCGATCACCGCCGATGAAAGCCGCCAGTTCTACGCCGTGCAGTTCCACCCCGAGGTGCACCACACGCCCAATGGCAAAGCGCTGATCGAGAACTTCCTGCGCAAGGCAGGTTTCACCGGCGACTGGACCATGGCCGCCTATCGCGAGGAAGCGATCAAGACGATCCGCGAGCAGGTGGGCGACAAACAGGTCATCTGCGGTCTTTCGGGTGGCGTTGACAGCTCGGTCACCGCGATCCTCCTGCACGAAGCCATCGGTGACCAGCTGACCTGCGTCTTCGTCGATCACGGCCTCCTGCGCCTCGATGAGGCCGAACAGGTCAAGACCATGTTCCGCGAGAACTACAATATCAAACTGATCGCGGCGGATGAATCCGATCTCTTTATCGGTGCGCTGGAAGGCGTCTCCGATCCGGAAGTCAAGCGCAAGACCATCGGCAAGCTCTTCATCGACGTATTCCAGAAATACGCCAACGAGATCGAGGGCGCCGAATTCCTCGCTCAGGGCACGCTTTACCCCGACGTGATCGAGAGCGTGAGTTTCTCGGGCGGTCCTTCGGTCACCATCAAATCGCACCACAATGTGGGCGGTCTGCCGGAGAAAATGGGCCTGAAACTGGTCGAGCCGCTGCGGGAGCTGTTCAAGGACGAGGTCCGCGAGCTTGGCCGCGAACTCGGTCTTCCCGACAGCTTCATCGGGCGTCATCCGTTCCCCGGTCCGGGTCTGGCGATCCGCTGCCCCGGCGAGATTACCCGCGAGAAGCTCGAGATCCTGCGCAAGGCGGATGCGGTCTATATCGACCAGATCCGCAAGCACGGCCTCTATGACGAGATCTGGCAGGCTTTCGTGGCGATCCTTCCGGTGCGCACCGTGGGTGTGATGGGCGATGGCCGCACCTATGATTTCGCCTGCGCATTGCGCGCGGTTACTTCGGTCGACGGGATGACGGCGGATTACTACCCCTTCACCCACGAGTTCCTCGGCGAGACCGCCACGCGGATCATCAACGAGGTCAAGGGCATCAACCGTGTGACCTATGACATCACCTCGAAGCCCCCGGGCACGATCGAGTGGGAATGACTTGAGGTCTGGAACCGACCGGTAGCCACCGGCAGAAAATCACATCTAAGCCCGCGTCACTGCGGGCTTTTTGTATTTTGGTGCTGTATCGACCGGGATGGTCTGGCGCTGATCGTCGGAGCGGTGGTTGTTCGGGTTCCGATGCTGGCGTCCGACCGTGCACTTGACCACGATGCTGATCAGTTCACAGGATTTGAAAAGGCGACACACCGGAACCTTTGTCACAGAAGCTTTCCGGATCAGTCAACTTTACCGCCAATATATGCGGTGATCGCCCGGGCAGCTTTAGCGCCAAGGTCACGTTGTGAACGCGAAGCCCTAGCGACCTGCGGAACCAGCGCCTGATTGACAGCGAACTATTCAAAAGGACGCTCCGCCACGCGCTGAACGGCGTCCTCATCCTCTTGAGGCGGGGACATGGGCGAACGCCCGAATGCAGCGAATCTGCTCGGCGAGAAAGAATATCAACGTCGGCTGTTTCGACGGAGTTTTCCGACAATAGCGCCCCGTCGTGTTGGGACAGTCTGGCATCTGCGCAGAAAAAGACCCGCCACGCATGGCGCGGCAGGTCTGGTGCTCATTTCCCGGATCGCGGGTCGTCAGTTGCTCTGATTGGCATCCGTGACACGCATCGCAAGCGCGGCAAGGATGAAATAGCACAGCGTCAGCGCCATTGCGATCGAGTGGAAATTGGTGCGCAAAAGCTCATAGGCCCCGAGATCGGGTGCCGTAAAGGCCAGTTGCAGTGCCAGTCCCAACATCGACAGGAGCATAATTCCTGCACCGCCCAGCAGCCATTTGGCGATCTTGGCCGTGTGCTCGTTCGATGGATCCTCTTCCTCGTCATCCATCTGGGCTTGCGCATCACGGCGCTCCTCGAAGGCCGCGAGATATTCCTCGCGCTCGGCCTGCTGGGCTTCTCGCTTGGGCCAGTTTCCTTTCGCGCCCATGAAGGAGGCGAGGATCGGGTAGGAGACCAGCGCCAGAATATATTCCGGCAGGAAGATGAAGTAGAAGCTGATGGCTTCGGTCACCAGCAGGGTGATGGCGAAAGCGAGAGCGATCATCCATGTCACCAGCGCGGCAGGGTTCAGCTTTTTGCCCAGATAGCGTGACCAGTAGCGGGTCAGGCCCAACTTGGGGAAGAACCAGTGTTCAGCCACCACGATTGCGCCGATCGGTGAGAGGAGCATCGCGCCGTACACGGTCAGCGGCATGATGGATTGCGCCACGAAGGGGAAACACGCGGCAATCGCAATGAAGATACCAACGCCGAGCGTGACCTTTGCCCGCGATTTGCCCGGGAAAAGGGAGGTTGCTGCAAGCCCTGCACGGTAGAGGCAGGCATTGGCCGTTGTCCAACCGGCACACACCACAACAAGGATGCCGATGACGCCCAGTGTCGCGAAGGCCACATCGGCGCTATCGAGGCTGGTCAGGCTGGCGCTGACAATCAAAGCGGCACCCGCGCCCATCAGACCTGCCGAGATCCAGCCGATATAATGGCCGAGGAACATCCCGATCCCCGAGAAGAGGCCATAGCTCTTGTGTTTGGCGAAGCGGAAGATCGCCATGTCGATGAGGCCCAGATGGACCATTGCGCCATTCGCCCAGGCAAAGGCTGCCACTTCCCAAACGCTGATCCCGGGATCTCCAGTAGGGGTGCGACCGGTCCAGATCGTGTCCTGTGCTGCTTGCAGGAAGCCGCTGAAACCGCCGAAGCCCACCGAACCGGTGGCGTTATAGGCAAGGATCGGCAGGGCAATGGCTCCGCCGCAGATGAAACAGGCCAGCATCCAGGGCGCACAGATCGTTGCAAAATTCGCCATGGCCTCGAAACCGATGGCCGCCACGGCCACAACGACCGCGCCCACCAGAAGCGTGATCAGAACGAAGGTTCCGGAGGTCGGATACCATTCCGTCTGCACAGGCAGACCGAAAGCGAAGCGTACCGCATAGGCAGAGATAGTGATCATCGCCGCTGCAAGAGAGCCGTAAAACAGCAAGATCGCAATATTGTAGACCTTGGTGAAGTAGGGCCCCGCGATATGTTCAAGATAGGAGAAGAGAGAGCGGCGTGTCTCGACAGCGATCGGCGTGGTCACCAGCGTCCAGCTGGCCACCGCCAGCGCGTTGCCGATCAGGAGGCCGATCAGGACTTCCTTGGCGCCGACCCCCATCATCACGAAGGTGACGCCGATGACGAATTCGGTCGCGGCGATATGCTCACCGCCGAAAAGGCCGGCGAAGTAGCGCCAGCCGCGCACATGGCGAGCCGCAGGCGGAATGGCACCGCGCAGGTGTTTACGATGTTTTTGGGGCGAGGGAACGGAGGAAGCCAGGCTCTGGTCGTTCGAGAGTGTCATCTTTTTCCAGATGTTGTTGCATGGAGCGGACAGCCTTTCAGACCATCCCATGCAACTAAACCCTTAGAGCATGACAAGGTTTCGCAGATCCGTGAGCTTTTGTGAGTTTACCTCAAAATGACGTGAATCCGACGGCGTTTTGCAGGATGTTAGCGCGAGTGCAAAAATCATGAAGCAATCTTGAAGCGCAGCAAGCTGCGTGACCTATCTCCCGAGGGTAAATAGGAAAAGGCGCCCGGTGCCGGGCGCCTTTCAAACCGGTTCGAGAGGCAATTATGCCAGCATGGTCATCGGGTTCTCGAGGTTCTCGACGATAACCTTCAGAAGGTCCGCACCAAGCGCCCCGTCGATCACACGGTGATCGACCGACATGGTGACCGACATCACGGTGGCCACTTCGATTTCGCCTTCGGCATTCACCACCGGCTTTTTCACACCACCACCGACGGCAAGGATACCGGCATGGGGCGGGTTCACGATGGCATCGAAATTGTCGATACCGAACATGCCGAGGTTGGAGATTGCGAAGGAGCCGCCCTGATATTCATGCGGCGCGAGTTTGCGATCGCGGGCACGTTTGGCCAGATCCTTCATCTCGGAAGACAGCGCGGAAAGCGACTTCATATCGGCGTCTTTCAACACCGGCGTGAAGAGGCCGCCCTCGATCGCCACGGCCACGGCCACATCCGACGGTTTCAGCTTCAGCACCCGGTCGCCCGCCCAGACGGCATTGGCGTCCGGCACGGCCTGCAGCGCTTGCGCCACGGCCTTGATGATGAAGTCGTTCACCGACAGTTTGACCCCACGGCCTTCCAGCTGCTTGTTCAGCTGCGAGCGGAACTTCAGCAGCGCATCCAGCTTGATGTCGCGGCGCAGGTAGAAATGCGGGATCGTCTGCTTGGCTTCCGAGAGGCGCGCGGCAATCGTCTTGCGCATCCCGTCCAGCTTGACCTCTTCGAACTCGCGGCCCTCATACATCTTGATGACGGCATCGGCCGAAGGGCCAGCAGGTGCAGCTTTGGCGACAGGCGCGTCGGTTTTGGCCGGAGCTGCAGCCGCGGCTTTGGGAGCTGCGCTTGCACCTTCGACATCGGCCTTCACGATCCGGCCACGAGGCCCGGAGCCTGCGATGGTCGCCAGATCCAGACCTTTCTGGGCCGCGATACGGCGGGCCAGCGGCGAGGCGAAGAGACGCTTGCCATCCTTGGCGGGGGCTGCCGGAGCAGCGGCTGCTGCAGGGGCCGCCTCTGCTTTCGGTGCCTCTGCCGGCGCCTCGGATTTCGCGGGCGCTGCCGGATTGGAGGCGGTCTCGATGGCCGAGGCATCCTCGCCCTCTTCGAGCATAACAGCGATGGGCGTGTTGACCTTCACGCCCTCGGTGCCTTCGGCGATCAGGATCTTGCCCAGAACACCTTCATCCACCGCCTCGAATTCCATCGTCGCCTTATCGGTCTCGATTTCCGCGATGATGTCGCCGGAGGCGACGGTGTCGCCTTCCTTCTTGAGCCAGCGCGCCAGCGTGCCTTCTTCCATCGTCGGAGAAAGGGCCGGCATCAGGATTTCAGTTGCCATCTCTGGATCTCCTTAGCGATAGGTGACTTTTTTCACCGCAGCGATGACTTCATCGGTGGTGACAAGAGCCAGTTTCTCGAGGTTGGCGGCATAGGGCATCGGCACGTCTTTACCGGTGCAGTTGATCACGGGCGCGTCGAGATAGTCGAAGGCGCGTTCCATGATGACAGCAGAGAGGTGGTTGCCGATGGAACAGACGGGGAAGCCTTCTTCGACGGTGACGCAGCGGTTGGTCTTCATGACCGAAGCCAGCACGGTGTCATAATCGAGCGGACGGATTGAGCGCAGGTCGATGACCTCTGCCGAGATGCCATCTGCCGCGAGCTTCTCGGCCGCTTCCAGCGCATAGGTCATGCCGATCCCGAAGGAGACGATGGTCACATCGGTGCCTTCGCGCCAGACTTTTGCCTTGCCGATCGGAACCGTGAAATCGTCCATCACCGGCACTTCGAAGGATTTCCCGTAGAGGATCTCGTTTTCGAGGAAGATGACGGGGTTCGGATCACGGATTGCCGATTTCAAGAGACCCTTCGCATCGGCTGCCGAGTAGGGCTGCACGACCTTGAGGCCCGGGATCTGCGCATACCATGCGGCGTAATCCTGGCTGTGCTGCGCGCCCACACGGGCGGCGGCGCCGTTCGGGCCACGGAACACCATCGGTGCGCCCATCTGGCCGCCCGACATGTAGAGGGTCTTGGCAGCCGAGTTGATGATCTGGTCGATCGCCTGCATGGCGAAGTTGAAGGTCATGAACTCGACGATCGGACGCAGGCCGCCAAAGGCCGCGCCGACCGCGATACCGGCGAAGCCATGCTCGGTGATCGGCGTGTCGATCACGCGCTTCGAGCCGAACTCGTCCAGCAGGCCTTGGGAGATCTTGTAAGCGCCCTGGTATTCGGCCACTTCCTCACCCATCAGATACACGTTCTCGTCGCCGCGCATCTCTTCGGCCATCGCGTCGCGCAGGGCTTCGCGGACCGTCTGGGTCTTCATCTCGGTGCCTTCGGGCCAGTCTGCGGCGGTATTCGGCGCCAGCGGTGCCTCGGGGGCCTCATCGGATTTGGCGGTTGCAGGAACCGATGCGGGGGCAGGGGCGGCCTCTGCGGCAGGTGCCGAAGCCGTCTCGATATCATCGGCGGATTCGCCTTCCTCGAGCAGCACGGCGATAGGCGTGTTGACCTTTACGCCCTCGGTGCCTTCCTCGATCAGGATCTTGCCCAGCGTGCCCTCGTCGACCGCTTCGAACTCCATCGTCGCCTTATCGGTTTCGATCTCGGCGATAATGTCCCCTGCGGAGACGGTATCGCCTTCTTTCTTCAGCCAGCGCGCCAGAGTGCCCTCTTCCATGGTGGGCGACAGGGCGGGCATCAGGATTTCAGTTGCCATTCGTGTATTCCCTCTCAGGCGTTCTGCGGTGCGACTTCGGCGTAGATATCGGTCCAGAGCTCTTCGAGCGCGGGCTCGGGGCTTTCTTTCGCGAATTCGGCCGACTCGTTGACGATCGCCTTGATATCCTTGTCGATGGCCTTCAGGTCATCTTCGGTTGCGTGCTCGCCGGTCAGCAGGAGCTGGCGCACATGCTCGATGGCATCACGCTCTTCGCGCATCTTCTGCACTTCATCGCGGGTCCGGTATTTCGCGGGGTCCGACATCGAGTGGCCGCGGTAACGATAGGTCTTCACTTCGAGGATATAGGGGCCTTTGCCCGCACGGCAGTGCGCCACGGCTTTTTCGCCTGCGGCTTTCACGGCCAGAACATCCATCCCGTCGACTTCCTCACCCGCGATGCCATAGGCCTCGCCGCGCTTCCAGAGCGCCGGGGATTTGGTCGAACGCTGGACGCTCGTGCCCATCGCATACTGGTTGTTCTCGATCACGAAGACGACCGGAAGATCCCATAGCTGCGCCATGTTATAGGTCTCATAGACCTGGCCTTGGTTGGCCGCGCCATCGCCGAAATAGGCGAAGGTCACATTGTCATTGCCCTTGTATTTGTCGGCAAAGGCCAGACCCGCACCGATCGGCACCTGTGCGCCCACGATGCCATGGCCACCATAGAAATGTTTCTCTTTCGAGAACATGTGCATGGAGCCGCCTTTACCTTTCGAATAGCCGCCCTCGCGGCCCGTCAGCTCGGCCATCACGCCTTTGGCGTCCATGCCGCAGGCAAGCATATGCCCGTGATCGCGATAGGAGGTAACGCGCTTGTCGCCCTCTTTCGCGGCGGCCTCGAGACCGACAACAACAGCCTCCTGACCAATATAGAGGTGGCAGAAACCACCGATCAGACCCATACCATAAAGCTGGCCTGCCTTCTCTTCGAAGCGGCGGATCAGCAGCATGTCACGGTAGTAGCTGAGTAGCTCGTCCTTGGAGACGTTGGCACCGGCCTTCGGTGCAGTCCCCGAACTCTTGCGAGCAGCCATAGGCATCCTCCCTAAAAGCGGATAGTTCAGTATTAAACCATTTCTAGCGGAAAGCTTTCAGGAACACAATCACCGCATTGCCTGCCAATGAAAAAAGGGCGAGCGACACGATTATGTCAGACAGGGTAATGCAAAAACCCGCAAGCCTTGCCTGCGGGTCCGGATGTGGCGCCACTGTGGAGGGGCTCAGCGGATGACGACCTCGTCGCCGCGCACCAGCCCGAGAATATTGCGGGCCTGCTGGTCGAGGAGGTCGAGATCGAGATAGTCATCCGAAAGCCGGTGCGTCAGATTCGCCATCCTCGTCACCTCGTCGCGCAGCGTGTCGCGCTTCTGGGTCATATCGGCAATCTCCGCCTCGATCTGGACGCGCTTGAAGATCCCGTAAGACCCCTGCACAGCCGCAAAGGTGAAATACGCCGCAAGCACGAAGGCGATGGAAAAGAAGATCAGCGGCCCGACCGCCCGGTTTTTCTGCTGCATGTTCTGCCTATGTCGGGCGCGGGGACACGCGCCTCACTGCTCTGCCAAATATGGTGCGAAACTCGCGATGCCTCTTGTCGGGCAATGGACGAATTATGGCATGAAGGGAGCTTAACGCCTAGCTATTTCTGGCGGGGCCGAGGGCCGAAAATGAAAAAGGCGCCCGCGGGGGCGCCTTTTATGGAAGCCAGAGGCCGGATTACTTCTCGACCTTGGCCGAGACGATATAATCGGGCTCATCCACCAGACCATTCTTGGCGCTGTCGCCCTTCTTGATCTGGTCGACGATGTCCATGCCTTTTACGACATGACCCACAACGGTGTATTGGCCATTCAGATGGGGCGCATCGGCAAACATGATGAAGAACTGCGAATTGGCCGAATCCGGGTTTTGCGAGCGGGCCATGCCGACGATGCCGCGCACGAATTTCCGGTTCGAGAATTCTGCCGGAAGGTCGGGTTCGGTCGAACCGCCCATGCCGGCCATCGAAATCTGCGATGATCCGCGTTTTCCGAACTGCACGTCACCGGTCTGTGCCATGAATCCGTCGATGACGCGGTGGAAGACCACGTCATTATACTCGCCTTTCTCGGCCAGCTCTTCCAGACGTTCGGCGGCTTTGGGAGCCACATCGGGGAGAAGGTCGATGACCACCTCGCCTTGAACCGATCCGCCGATCTCGAGCACAAGATTCGGACCGGGCCCGTCAGGGGCCGTGTCCTGAGCATAGGCTCCGGTGGTCATTGCCCCGGCGCCCATTGCAAACAGGGCTGCCGCAACAAGATTACGCATCGGCAGCCACCGTGACCTTGATCATACGGTCGGGGTTTTTCGGGGGCTCGCCACGCACGATCTTGTCGACATTGTCCATACCTGCGATCACGCGGCCATAAACGGTGTATTGGCCGTTGAGGAAGTGGTTGTCCGAGAAGTTGATGAAGAACTGCGAGTTGGCCGAGTTCGGGTTCATCGAACGCGCAGCACCCAGCGTGCCGCGATCATGCGGGATGCGCGAGAATTCTGCGGGAAGATCATCATATTGCGACCCGCCGGTGCCTGCGCGGCCCGGATTGTAGTCTTTTTCCATATTCGCGTTTTCCACGTCGCCGGTCTGCGCCATGAAACCGTCGATCACGCGGTGGAAGGCCACGTTGTCATAGGCTCCGTCGCGGGCCAGCTGCTTCATGCGCTCGGCATGTTTCGGCGCGATCTCGGGCATCAGTTCGATGACAACCGGACCATCCTTCAGCTCGATGATGATGGTGTTTTCGGGATCTTTATATTCGGCCATAAGGTCCTCCTGAATCTGGCCTGCAATCTACACGACCATGCCGCCATGGAAAGCCGAAACCTGAGTTTTTCGCTCTCACAGCCTGTCACAGCCCGTCACGGGGTGTTCAGGGCGGGTGATCGCCTCTGTTGACGGGCCCCGATCCGCAGTGCAAGTTGCCGCCAAAGAGGCGCCGTCTATATGAGCCAAGGCGCCGGAATGAGGAGACACCCTATGGCTTGGAAAACCCTTGATGATCTGGACCTGGAGGGCAAGGTTGCTCTGGTTCGCGTCGACATCAATGTCCCCGTCGAGGACGGGCGCGTGACCGATACCACGCGCATCGACAAGATCGTGCCGACCGTGAAGGACATCTTGGCCAAAGGCGGAAAACCCGTTCTGTTGGCACATTTCGGCCGCCCCAAGGGCAAAATCGTGCCGGAGATGAGCCTCAAGCCGCTGGTGCCCGCATTGGCCGAAGCCTTCGGCGTGCCGGTGCATTTCGCCGAGGATTGCATCGGCGGTCCGGCCAAACGCGCGGTGGCGGCACTGCCCGAGGGCGAGGTTTTGCTGCTGGAGAACACCCGCTTCCATGAGGGCGAGGAAAAGAACGACCGCGAGCTGGCCGCTGCCATGGGCGCGCTCGGGTCTGTCTATATCAATGATGCCTTCTCGGCCGCGCACCGTGCCCATGCCTCGACTGAAGCGCTGGCCCATGTGTTGCCCTGCGCGGCGGGTCGGCTGATGGAGGCCGAACTGAAGGCGCTCGAGGCGGCACTTGGCGAGCCTGAACGTCCGGTCACGGCGGTCGTGGGTGGGGCGAAGGTCTCGACCAAGCTGGACCTCTTGGGCAATCTTGTCAGCAAGGTCGATAATCTGGTGATCGGCGGGGGCATGGCCAATACCTTCCTCGTGGCGCAGGGTATCGATGTCGGCAAATCGCTCGCGGAACGGGATATGGCCGACACCGCGCTCGAGATTCTCGAGAAGGCAAAAGCGGCAGGCTGCACCATCATCCTGCCTGCGGATGTGGTGGTGGCGCGCGAGTTCAAGGCCAATGCCAAGAGCGAGACCGTGGCGGCGGATGCCTGCCCCGAGGATGCGATGATCCTTGATGCCGGTCCCGAGGCCGTGGCGCAGATCGTCAAGGCCTTCGAGGGTTCGCGCACGCTGATCTGGAACGGACCGCTCGGGGCCTTCGAGATCGCGCCGTTCGATACGGCCACCAATGCCGCCGCCGCCAAGGCCGCCGAACTGACGGCCGAGGGCAGGTTGATTTCGGTCGCCGGTGGCGGGGATACGGTTGCGGCGCTCAACAAGGCGGGCGCTGCAGAGACCTTCAGCTATATCTCAACCGCAGGTGGTGCTTTCCTCGAATGGATGGAAGGTAAAACCCTGCCGGGCGTGGCAGCGCTTGGCGCGTAAGAGGTCCTTGTAAACATGACGCGAAGGGGCGGCCTGAAGGCTGCCCCTTTTGCCATCTGGCGTGAAAGATGCCCGAATACTGGCAGCATTGCGCCAAGCTTCATGACAAAATGAAAGAATCCGAAAAGGTTAGCGCCATCAAGATTGTCTAAGCCCCTCCGTCGCGCTAGGTCTGGACTTGGCCCATTATTCATACTCCGTGCTGGAGGGAGAGACATATGCCGAACGCGCAACAAACCGAACAGATTTCAAAAGGTGACGGGTTTATCGCCGCGCTTGACCAATCGGGCGGTTCGACTCCGAAGGCGCTGCGCCTTTACGGTATCGAGGAGAGCGAATATTCCAACGATGCCGAAATGTTCGACCTGATCCACAAGATGCGGACGCGGATCATCAAATCGCCGGCCTTCTCCAACGGCAAGGTGATCGGGGCGATCCTGTTCGAGCAGACCATGGATCGCGAGATCGACGGTATCCCGACCGCCACCTATCTGGCCGAGAAATGCGGCGTGGTGCCCTTCCTGAAGACCGATAAGGGGATGCTCGACGAGGAGAACGGTTGCCAGCTTCTCAAGCCGATCCCGGGCTTCGAGGATCTTCTGGACCGCGCGGCGGCAGCAGGTATCTTCGGCACCAAGATGCGCTCGGTCGTCTCGGCCGCCAACCCCGAGGGGATTGCCGCCGTGGTGGCACAACAGTTCGAGCTGGGCGCGATTGTCATCAAGCACGGTCTGATGCCGATCATCGAGCCGGAAGTGACCATCTCGATCGCCGATAAGGTCGAGGCTGAAGCGATCCTGCGCGAGGAGATCCTCAAGCAGCTCGACGCCCTGCCGGAAGACCAGCAGGTGATGCTGAAGCTCTCGCTGCCGAGCGTGCCGAATTTCTACAAGCCGCTGGTCGATCACCCGCGTGTGCTGAAGCTGGTGGCCCTGTCGGGCGGCTACTCGCGTGACGAGGCCAATGCGATCTTGGCAAAGAATGATGGCATGATCGCCTCCTTCTCCCGCGCGCTGACCGAAGGCATGTCGGACAAGCAGACGGACGAGGAATTCGATGCGGCACTGGCGAAGGCGATCGACGATATCCATGCGGCGTCCCTGGCGCATGAGCCCGCCTGATTGTATCCGGAACTGAGTTGGGAAGGCGGGGCGTTTGCTCCGCCTTTTCCTTTTGGCATGCGGGGTAAGGGGACGCTCGCGCCCCCTCTTTGCGCTGCGCGCAAATTCACCCCCGAGGATATTTAGAGACGCTGGAATTGCAAAAGGGCGCCGGTGAGGGCGCCCCTTCAAGATGGATATGGCTCGGATCTGGCGTTGTGGGGATCAACCCAGTTGCACGAGCGCGTGGCGTTTCTTGCCAGCCGAGAGTTTGACCGGTGTCTCGAAATCGGTGGCGGTGAACATACGGCCCGCTTCGGTGCAGGTTTCGTCATTCACTTTCAGCCCGCCTTCACCGATCAGGCGTTTGCCATCCTTACCGGTTTTGGCAAGGCCCGAACGGGTTACGAGTTGGGCCAGGCTGATGCCATCGCCCAATTCTTCGGCCGAGAGGCTGAGGGTCGGAAGATCCTCGCCGGTGCCGCCTTTTTCGAAGACCTCACGCGCGGTGGCCTCGGCGGCGGCGGCCGCCTCGGCACCATGCAGAAGCGTGGTGACCTCGCGGGCGAGGATGATTTTGCCCTCGTTGATCTCCGAGCCCTGAAGGGCTGCAAGGCGGTCGCATTCCTCGACCGGCAGTTCGGTATAGAGTTTGAGGAAGCGGCCTACATCGGCATCCGTGGTGTTGCGCCAGAACTGCCAGAACTCGTAGGGGCTGAGCATCTCGGCATTGAGCCACATCGCGCCGCCTTGGGACTTGCCCATCTTGCGGCCATCCGAGGTGGTCAGCAGTGGCGTGGTCAGGCCATAGATCTCGTTATCAAGCACACGACGGGTCAGGTCAATCCCGTTGATGATATTGCCCCATTGGTCCGAGCCACCCATCTGGAGCGCACAGCCATAGCGGCGGTTCAGCTCGAGGAAGTCATAGGCCTGCAAGATCATGTAGTTGAATTCGAGGAAGGACAGCGACTGTTCGCGGTCCAGACGCGATTTCACGCTCTCGAAGGAGAGCATCCGGTTGACCGAGAAATGCCGCCCGATATCGCGCAGGAAGTCGAGATAGTTCAGGCTGTCGAGCCATTCGGCATTATTGAGCATGAGCGCGCCATTGCCGCCCTCGCTATAGTCGAGATAGCGGTCGAAGACTTGCTGCATGCCGTCGATATTCGACTGGATCTGCTCGGGTCCCAAAAGCGGGCGCTCATCCGAACGGAAGGAGGGATCGCCCACCTTGGTCGTGCCGCCACCCATGAGCGTGACCGGCTTATGGCCACATTTCTGGAACCAGCGCAGCAGCATGATGTTGAGCAGGTGACCCACATGCAGCGAGGCGGCCGTCGCGTCATAGCCGATATAGGCAGTGACCGTCCCGGAATAGAGTTTCTGGTCCAGCTCCTGCAGGTCGGTGCAGTCGGCCAGGAATCCGCGCTCGGTGATGATGCGCAGGAAATCCGATTTGGGATGGTATGTCATCTGGCTTGTTCCTTTCTGATAGGCATGCGTATATCGCTTGGTCAGGTAAAGGGGAAGCCATGTTGAAAGCAGGACCTGTCTGGGCAGTTGGCGCGATGTCGGGCACCTCGCTCGATGGCGTGGATGCGGCTGTCGTGCTGACGGATGGTGAGCGGATTCTCGATTTCGGGCGCGTGGATTATCGTGGCTATAGTGACGAGGAGCGCGGTATCCTGCATGCGGCACTCGGGCTGTGGCAGGGCGAGCCTGCGGTCGAGCCTGCGGCGGAGGTCGTCGAGACGGTGCATGCCGAAATCCTCTCGGGCTTTTCCGAGGCCGAGATTGTGGGCTTCCATGGTCAGACACTGGCGCATGATCCGGGCGGGCGTGGCACCCATCAGGCGGGCGATGGCGCGGTGCTGGCGGAGGTGCTGGGCAAGCCTGTGGTCTGGGATTTCCGCACGGCGGATGTCGCACTTGGCGGGCAGGGCGCGCCGCTTGCGCCCTATTTCCATTTCGCCTGTGCTAAATGGGCGGGGCTCACCGCGCCTTGCGTTTTTCTCAATCTCGGCGGGGTCGGCAATGTGACATGGGTCGATCCGCGTCTGACCGGACCAGAGGCCGACGGGGCGGTTCTGGCCTTTGACACAGGTCCGGCCAATGCACCGATCAACGATCTGATGCGTCTGCGGTTCAATCTCTCGCAGGATGAGGGAGGCGCGCTGGCGTTGCAGGGGAATGTCGACGAGGCTGTGGTCGCGCGGTTTCTGGAGCATCGCTATTTCCTGAAAATGCCGCCCAAATCATTGGACCGGAACGATTTCCACGGGGTGCTCGAACTGGTCTCCGGCATGGGAGATGCCGATTCGGCGGCAACGCTGACCGCCTGTTCGGCGGCGTCGGTGGCGCGCGGGTTCGAGCATTTTGCGACCCCGCCCGAGAGGCTCTATCTTTGTGGGGGTGGCCGGCTCAATGCAGCACTCGTGGCCGAGATCGCAAAACGCGTGCCGTGCCCCGTGGAGCTTGTCGAGGATATCGGGCTTGATGGCGATATGCTGGAGGCGCAGGCATTCGCCTATCTGGCGGTGCGGGTGGCGCGTGGATTGCCCACCTCGGGACCGTCGACCACGGGTGTGGCTGCGCAGGTGGGCGGGGGTCAGATCAGCCGGCCTGCCTGACATCGCGCTCTTTCCGCAACAGCATTAATCAATTGTTAATCCTTTGGTGCTCGCGACTTTGTGATGTCTGGCGGTGCGCGTAATTTCGCTCATGCCGATAACGATAAAAACGAGGCCGAGCATCATGAAAGCGCTTATTCTTGTCCTGCCCCTGATGATGGCGGGCTGTGGTCATACGCCCGACATCGCGTCACGGCTGCCTGCGATCCAGTTCGTCCCGGATCTGCCCTCTCCCGCAGCTCTGATGCGCCAGAAGGCACCCGATTACACCTATAACGGCCAGATGATTACTTTCACGCAGGTTGATCCGACCTTTGATGATGATGCGCCTGCTGGGCGTAATTACGCGCAGGCGCAGGGTGTCTGCACGGATCACGGCTTTGATTTTGTTGAATATTGGGGCGTAACCGAAAACGGTCAGCGCTTCTTCTGTAGTAACTGATCAGCCGCGCGGAATGTCGAAGCCTTCCGGTGCAAGGGTAAAGCCCTCGAACCGGAAGCCGGGCGAGACGGTGCAGCTGACGAGGCTATACTCCCCCGTGCTAAGGGCTGCCTGCCAGTGATGGGGCGGCACGATCACCTGCGGGCGCTCTCCGGCGAGGATATCGGGGCCGAGCCGGTGGTCCTTTGCCGGCCCCGTATCGCTTGGTGCAAGCGACAGGGTCAGCGGCGCGCCGGCATGCCAGAGCCAGATCTCGGTCGAATCGACCTTGTGCCAATGGCTGGCTTCACCTGCTTTCAGAAGGAAATAGATGCAGGTGCCCGCTGTGCGGCCTTCGCCTTCGGCGATCCATGTCTGGCGATAGTGGCCCCCTTCGGGATGGGGGGCCAGCTGGAGTGTTTCGATGATATCATCTGCAGTGCTCATGGCGCATTGAGCGTTGGTTGGCGGCGCAGTGTCAAGTGTGGACTGGTGATCTGGGACAAGCTGACCCCGAGGAGTGTCAGAGCCGTGCCGATGATCTGCAGGAGGGCAGGTGTCTGTCCGAGCGCCCAGCCGATCAGCACCGCAAAGACCGGCACGAGATTGAACAGGATGGCGGTCTTTGCCACGCCGCGCGCGGCGATCGCCGCCGTCCAGAAGATATAGGCCAGCATTGAGCCGAGGATCCCCATCCACAGAGAGGCGATCAGGCTGGAGGGCGATGCGGCTAGAGTGAAGGCAACAAGATTGCCCTCATGGAGGCTCGTTCCGATCAGGGCGAGGGTGCCGAAAACCATCGTCCAGCTTGTTGTGGCAAGCGGGGAGGAGCCCCGTATAAAGCGCGTGCAACCCACCCCATAGGCCGCCCATGCCAGTGAACCGGCAAGAATGACCAGATCGCCGGAGTTGAGCCTTCGGGAGATATCGTCAATGTGCCCCTGTGCGAGCACCAGTGCGACGCCCGCAAAGCTGAGTACCATGCCGGATAATGCGCGCCAGCTTGGGCGTTTACGCGACAGGACCGCGTCGAAGATGGCAGAGGTGATCGGGGTGGTGGCCATGATCAGTGCCGCCGTTTGCGGGTTCGTGCTTTGCAGCCCTATGCAAAGCGCCGCATTGAATCCGGCAACCCCGAGAATGCCCAGAATGATATAGGCGAGCAGGTTCCGCCTGAGAGGCGCCATGGCCAACCCTTCGCGCCAGATAAGGAGCACGAGGATCGCGATTGTCGCGATGAGAAAGCGCAGGCTTGCCACGCTTAGAGGCGGCAGGCTGCCAAGGGCGATGCGGGTCGCCTCGAAATTGCTGGCCCAGAAAGCCGTTGCGGCAACACCCAGAATAAGCGGTCTTTGCATGAGATGTCCTTCGGAGAAGATCCGGCCCATGAGGGGCAGGATAGGGATCACGCGACCGGTAGCGCAGGGGCAAACTACGCGTGGTTTCGTTTTCCGTCTTCCCTCAACTACGCGTAACCGCTTTCCAAATACGGAAAGTATCGCCACTAAAAAAGGCGCGGAGAATCTCCGCGCCTTTCTCCGAAGTATTCACCGAAGTCTTATTTCTTCAGGATCGAACGGCCCGCATAGATTGCGGTCTCGCCAAGCATTTCCTCGATACGGATCAGCTGGTTGTATTTTGCCAACCGGTCCGAACGCGCCAGCGAGCCGGTTTTGATCTGGCCGCAATTGGTGGCAACTGCGAGGTCCGCGATGGTCGCATCCTCGGTCTCGCCCGAGCGGTGCGACATCACATTGGTGTAGCGAGCGCGGTGGGCCATATCGACGGCCTCGAGCGTCTCGGTCAGCGAACCGATCTGGTTCACTTTCACCAGCATGGAGTTTGCCACGCCTTGCTCGATGCCATCGGCCAGACGCTTGGGGTTGGTCACGAACAGATCGTCGCCCACCAGCTGGATCTTGTCGCCGAGTTTCTCGGTCAGGATCTTCCAGCCTGCCCAGTCATCTTCCGCCATACCGTCTTCGATCGAGATGATCGGGTATTGCTCGCAGAGTTTCACAAGATAGTCGGCATTCTCTTCCGAGGTGAGCGAGAGGCCTTCCCCCTTCATCTCGTATTTGCCGTTCTTGTAATATTCGGTCGAGGCGCAATCCATCGCCAGATAGATATCCTCGCCCGGCTTGTAGCCGGCTTTCTCGATGGATTTCAGGATCACGTCGAGCGCTTCTTTGGTCGAGGAGAGGTTCGGCGCAAAGCCACCCTCATCGCCCAAACCGGTGGACAGACCCATCGCGGTCAGCTCTTTTTTCAGCGTGTGGAACACTTCCGAGCCCATACGAACGGCTTCGCGGATATTCGCGGCCGAGACGGGCATGATCATGAATTCTTGGATGTCGATCGGGTTATCGGCATGCTCGCCGCCGTTGATGATGTTCATCATTGGAACCGGCAGAACGCGGGCCGAGGTGCCACCGACATAGCGGTAAAGCGGCTGGGTGGTGTAATCGGCGGCGGCTTTCGCACAGGCCAGCGACACGCCCAGGATCGCATTCGCGCCAAGGCGGCCCTTGTTCTCGGTGCCGTCCAGCTCGATCATCGTGCGGTCGATTTCGACCTGCTCGGTGACATCGGCGCCCACGAGGGCTTCGGCGATCTCGCCATTCACGGCGGCAACCGCGTCAAGCACGCCTTTGCCCATATAGCGGGCCTTGTCGCCATCACGCTTCTCGACCGCTTCATGAGCGCCGGTCGAGGCCCCCGAGGGCACAGCCGCGCGGCCCATGGTGCCGTCTTCGAGGATCACGTCGACTTCGACGGTCGGATTGCCGCGGCTATCGAGGATCTCGCGCGCGTGGATATCGATGATGGTGCTCATATTACTCTCTTCCCTTGTCGTTGCACAGCTGTGCTTAATGGGCCGCGTAAAGCTATAACTTCGCCAAGCCCCAGTGAAAAGGGCGTTGTTACCGCTAACGCGAGTGTTAGCGACACAACTTCATGAAATTTGTGGAATGTTCGTATGACATACGCATAGTCAGGTAGATCAGCGCCGGCGCCGCAGACCTTTCACATCAGCCCAGATCGGCAGATGGTCCGAGGCACGCCGCGTCAGCTGGGTGTCGAGCACTGCCATTTTGGCAATGCTCGCACGGTTGCAGGTCACGATTCGATCCAGCTTGCCGACCGGCGCGACCGAGGGGTAGGTGGCGCCAGGTGCATGGACCGAGAAGCCGCTCAGCGCCTCGAAGCCGGAACGCCCCGACCATTCGTTGAAGTCACCAATGGCGAGGGCGGGCGCGGGAGAGGCTGCCAGCATCTCCTTGGCTATCCGCGTCCATTGCGCGCGCCGGTCCGCCCGGCGTAGCCCCAGATGGGCTGCAAAAATGGAAAAGGGCAGATCGCCCTCGGCCTTGATATGTAGATGCAGCGCGCCGCGCGGCTCGAGGCCGGGCAATTCGATCCCCTTGCAATCGATCATCTCGACGGTCTTGCGCACCAGAAATGCCTGACCGTGCCAGCCCAGACTATCGGGTCCGGTGCGGGGTTGCTCGATGGTGCAGAAATCCGTCTCGGCCTCGATAAGGGACGCAGTCAACGCAGCCGGACGCGCGCCGCGCCGGCGGTCAACTTCTTGCAGCGCAACGATATCGGCATCCAGCGTGTTGAGCACCTCGATAATCCGGTTGGGATCTCGGCGGCGGTCCACCCCTACGCATTTATGAATGTTATAAGAAGCAATTCGGAGAGTCATTGGTCGTCAGCATGGTCAATTTCACGCAGAGATATAGATCTAATGCGCGGGATGTCACCTTGCCGTCGCGAAAAATTCCAATATTGCGATATATTCGCCGAGAATTTTTTGTGAGCGGAGCGTGAGCATCTTCCCCGCACTGCGATTTGCCCCCATCATGAGAGTTATGAAAAACTTCCTCCCCCTCGCGGCGTTTTTGCGCCAGCCCTGGCCGGTGCGCGTGATCTGGTCGCTTCTGGCCATCGAGTTATGTCTGGCCCTTGTCGAACGGCAATGGCCACTTGCGGGGGTGGCGCTGTTTACCTTCGGGCTGACACTCGTGCCGCTCTATGTTAGCTCGCGCATCGGAATTTCCATGCCCACGGCGCTGGTTGTGGCGATCACCGGCTTTATCTTCGCCACGATCTTTCTCGGCGAGGCGTTCGATTTCTACAACCGCTTCTGGTGGTGGGACATCGCGCTGCATGGCGGATCGGCACTCGGCTTCGGCCTGGTAGGCTTCATGTTCGTTTTCATGCTGTTTGAAGGCGACCGCTATGCCGCGCCTCGCTGGGCGATGGCGCTAATGGCGTTCTCGGTGGCGGTCACCATTGGCGCGGTCTGGGAGATCTTCGAGTTCGGCATGGACCAGATCTTCGGCACCAATATGCAGAAATCCGGCCTGATGGACACGATGGGCGATCTGATCGTGGATGTGATCGGCGGCGCTTTGGGGGCGCTTGCGGGCTGGGCCTATCTCTATGGTCGCGGTCCCGGTTTTACCCGCGCTTTCTTCGAGGATTTCGTCGCCCGCAACCGCCGGTTCTTCCGCAAGATCGGCAATCGGGTCGGGCGACGCTAGGGGTTATGTCCCGCAGAAGGTGCGCATAACGCGCTCACCCAGGTCGGGCGCCTTCTCGTAGGCGGCAAAGCCCGGTGCTTCCGCATAGGGCTCGGCCAGCGCTTGCATCAGGCGCTCGAACGGGGCCAGATCACCGGCCTCGGCGGCATTGATCGCCTCCTCCACGCGATGGTTGCGCGGGATGCGCAGCGGATTGGCTTCGGCCATCACCGCCTGCGGATCGGTCTCCCGCGCCAGACGTGCCCGCCAGTCGGGCGCCCAGGCTTGCCACAGGGCAGGGTCCATGAACTCCGCCCCCGCATCCTCTCCTCGGCGCATCGCCGCAAAGACCCGCGTGAAATCGGCCTGACCCTGAGCCATCGCGGTCAGGAGCCCCTGGATCAGGTCCAGCTCCTCCATCCCTGCATCGGCAATCCCGATCTTCTGCCCGAAACGCTTCAGCCACTGGCTCTGGTAGAGCGGACCGAACGCATTGATGGTCAGTGTGGCGTCCTCGATGGCCTTCTCCTGCTCGCCCATCAGCGGGATAAGGCAGGTGGCGAATTGCGCCAGATTCCACGTGGCGATCTGCGGCTGCGCGCCATAGGCATAGCGGCCATATTGGTCGATCGAGCTGAACACCATCTCGGGATGATAGATATCGCTGAAAGCACAGGGGCCATAATCGATGGTCTCGCCGGAGATCGCCATATTGTCGGTATTCATCACGCCATGGATGAAGCCGAGGCTCATCCAGCCCGCGATCAGCGTCGCCTGCGCCGCGGTCACCGCCTTGAGGAGGTCGAGCGGGCTCTCGCATTCGGGATAGAGCCGCGCGATCACATGATCGGTCAGGGTCCGCAGCCCCTCCACATCGCCGCGCGCGGCGAAATACTGGAAGGTGCCGACCCGCACATGGCTGCGTGCCACCCGCGCCAGCACCGCTCCGGGGCGCTGTTTCATGTCGCGCAGGATGGTCTCGCCGGTAAAGGCCGCTCCAAGTGCGCGTGTGGTGGGCAGGCCAAGCGCATACATTGCCTCCGAAACCACATATTCGCGGATAACCGGCCCGACCCATGCCCGCCCGTCGCCACGGCGCGAAAACGGCGTGGGGCCGGAGCCCTTCAGCTGCAGGTCGAACCGGCCCTCGGGGGTCGTGACCTCGCCCAGGAGCACCGCGCGCCCATCGCCCAGTTGTGGCACCCAGCCGCCGAACTGGTGACCGGCATAGGCCTGCGCGATCGGGGCCGCGCCTTCGGGGACATGGTTGCCCGCGAGCATAGCCACACCCTCGGGACTGCGCAGGAAGGCGGGATCGATGCCCAGATTGCCTGCCAGCGCATCATTGACGGCGATCAGCTGCGGCGCTGCCACGGGTGTGGGGGCTTGCGGCGCGAAGAAACGCTCGGGCAAGGCGGCATAGCTGTTGGTGAAGCGGATGGGTGCGGTCATGAGAGGCCTCCTGTTGGTTCCGATATAGGCCCCATGGCCGCTGACGGGAACCCCGACCCTCCGAATTCGTTTGGGCGGTAGCTAATCGTGAAGGGGGCGGCTATGGGGAATTCTTACCGGACCGGACAATGGGTCACATGGAACTGGGGGCAGGGCGAGGCCAGAGGCAAGATCGCCGCGCGCCATGAGGAGCGTGTCGAGCGCCAGATCGACGGCTCCAAAATCACCCGCAATGGCAGCGCCGAGAACCCCGCCTACGAGATCCATCAGGAGGACGGGGCGCGGGTGCTCAAGCTCGGTTCCGAGTTGGAGGCGGGGTGATGGACGGCGCGCGTCTGGCGGATCTGCCGAAAGGCCTGTGCTTCTATCCCGATAGCCGTCCGGGGATCGCGCGCAGGCGCTGTGGGCGGGGCTTCAGCTACATGATGCCCGATGGCACCACACTTGCCCGTGGCCCCGAGCGGACCCGCGTCGAGGCTCTGGGCATTCCGCCCGCTTATGAGAATGTCTGGATTTCTCCGCGCGAGAACGGGCATCTGCAGGCCACGGGGTTCGATGCGCGCACGCGCAAGCAATATCGCTATCACACACTCTGGTCCGAGGCGCGGGCCGCCGAAAAATTCGGCACACTTGCCGCCTTTGGCCATGCGCTGCCACGGATCCGGCGCGGCGTGACGCGGGATCTGGCCGAGGGGCCGGGCGAGATGGGGTTTGCGCTGGCTGCTGCCGTGCTCTTGATCGACCGTCTGGCGATGCGGGTCGGCAATGCTGCCTATACCGAGGCCAATGGCAGCTACGGGGCGCTGACGCTCCGCCGCCGCCAGATGCGACTTTGCGATCAGGGGCTGCGACTGAGCTACACGGCCAAGGGCGGCAAGAAGGTGCGGCGCCTGCTCACAGACCGCAAGCTGTTGAAAGTGCTCGACCAGGCGCGCGATCTGCCGGGGGCCGAGCTGATCACATGGCTCGATGATGCGGGCGCACCGCATGCGTTGGCCTCCGATCAGCTCAATGCCTATCTGTCTGACCTAGGTCAGGGAGATTTTACTGCCAAGACCTTCCGCACATGGTCGGGGTCGCTGGCGGCATTCGAGGCGGCAGAGGCGGGGGGCGAGACCATCAAGGCGCTCTCCACGGCTGCAGCCAAGCGGCTGAACAACACGCCCACCGTCGCCCGCAACAGCTATATCCACCCCAAGGTCATCGCGCTGGCCGAAGAGGGCCTGCCCGAGATCACGCCCGTGAAGCTGCGCGGGCTGACCGTGGCAGAGACCCGCCTTCTGGCGCTTCTCGAGGGTTAGAGCGTGGCGAGGCGGTCGCTGATCAGCGCGAAGAAACGGTCGCGATCGACCTCGCCCATGAAGGTGGCATTGGGCGCGCGCTTGCTGACGCGCCACCAGTCCGCCACCGTCATGCCAAGGGTCAAGGGCGAGTCCACCTCGATCTCGACATTGATGAGACGGCCGGAAAACAGCGTCGGATCGATCAGGTAGCCGATAGTGCAAGGGTCGTGCAGTGGCGCGCCGCCCGAGCCGTATTTCTCCATATCGAAGCGCTCGAAGAAATCGGTCCAGGACGCCACCGCCTCGCCGAGAGGCGTGCCCAGATCGCGCATCTGCTGCACCCACGCGGCGGAGGTCATGGCCTTATGCGTCACATCGAGCGGCATCATCGTCACCTTCACCCCCGCGTCCAGCACGATCTTGGCCGCTTCCGGGTCGACATAGATGTTGAACTCGGCGGTGGGAGTGATGTTGCCGACCTCGAAATAGGCCCCGCCCATCAGCACGATCTCCTCGATCTTCGCAGCCAGTTCGGGGGCGCGGTGCAACACGGTCGCGATATTGGTCAGCGGACCGATCGGGACCAGAGTGATCGAGCGGTCCCCGGCGGCCCGCAACGTTTCGATGATGAAATCCACCGCATGTTGCTCCTGCACGGGCATTGTGGGCTCGGGCAGAACGATCCCGTCAAGGCCGGTCTTGCCGTGGACATGCTCGGCCGTCACCAATGCGCGTGACATAGGTCTGTCGCAGCCCGCAAAGATCCTTACATCGCGGCGTCCTGCCAGTTCGCAGATCTTGCGCGCATTGCTTACCGTCAGATCCAGCGGCACATTGCCTGCGACACAGGTGATGCCCAGCAGCTCCAGCTCGGGGCTGGCCAGCGCCAGCAGAATGGCCACGGCATCGTCCTGGCCGGGATCGGTATCGATGATGATTTTGCGCGTCATGTCTGCTCTCCTTTGGAGGGGCAGGTTGAGCGCAGGCGCGGGATTTGTCCAGCGGGCGTCATGCCCGCCGGACGCTTGGGTCAACCGTCGAAGTTCACCGCCTCGATCAGCTTGAGGGCCTCGGGACGCATCCTGGCGATCTCCACAAGATCGAGCCCGTCGGGGGTGAAGGCGCCCCAGCTTTTGACCAGATCCGAAGGATCTACGCCCTCTTTCACCGGAAACTCGTGATTGGTCTCGGCATAGATATGCTGCGCCTCATCGGAGACGAGGAACTCCATCAGTCTCAGCGCCTCGTCCTTGTTGGGGGCGGATTTGGTCATCGCGACGCCCGATATGTTCATATGTGTGCCACCGCCCTCGAAGACGGGGAAGCGGATCGACACGCTATTGGCCCATTCGGCGCTCTCGTCATTGGCCAGCATCTGGCCCATATAATAGGTGTTACCAAGGCTGATATCGCATTGACCCGCCCAGATGGATTTCACCTGACTGCTGTCATTGCCCGAAGGCTTCAGCGCCAGATTGGCCTTGAGCCCTGTCAGCCAGTCACGCGTGGCCTCCTCGCCGTGATGGATCAGATAGGCGGCGGTCAGCGCGACGTTGTAATCGGAGGTGAAGGGGCGGGTGCAGATACGGCCCTTCCATTTGGGGTCGGCCAGATCCTCATAGGTGGTGATCTCGCCCTCGGCCACGCGCTCCTTGGAGGCATAGACGATCCGCGCCCGTGTGGTCAGTCCGAACCACTGATGGGCAGGGTCACGGAAGGCCGCCGGGATCGCGGTATCAAGGGCCGGATCCTCGACCGCTTGCGTGACGCCGCCATCCACAACTTGCGTCAGCCGCGCGATATCGACCGTCATCACCAGATCGGCGGGAGAGCGGCGGCCCTCGGCCTGCAGGCGCTCGACCATACCCTGCGCGATATAGGCGACATTGACCTTGATACCGGTTTCCTTGGTGAAAGCATCCAGCAGCGGCTGAACAAGCTCGGGCTGACGGTGCGAATAGATGTTCACATCGGCCATCGCAGGCAGGGGCAGGGCCGCGAGAGCTGGCGCGAGAAGCGGAAACAGACGCATGGAAACCTCCTATTTGGACGCAACCGATATGCCAATTCCGTGAAAACCGGTCAATACCTGATCTTTTTTATCGGCATATCGACGGGTTTCGCAGGGGCGTGACATATCCATGCAACAGTTTCGCGCGAAATTGAGCGGGAAGGTAGCAAGTTTTGTGATCTGCGCTAAGATAACCGCAAATGATTGACAGGCGGGGTGCTGCATCACTGCAGGGGCCGCGCTCAAGAACGAGGGAATCATACCGTGACCCAGATCACTGCGAAAATCGCCGCCGCTTCTGTTGCCCTGATGCCGCTTGTGGCGGGTGCCGCCTTTGCCCAGGATAGCCAGTCCGAAGGTTATCACTTCGATACGCCGCGCGTCTCCACCCAGTCGTCGGGCGCAGGGGTGAAATTCACGCTGGGGGCAGGCGTTGCGGTCACTCCCGAATATCCCGGCTCGGATGATTTCACCGTCGGTCCCGATATGGTCGTGCGCTTCCACGCTCTGCAATATGGCGGGATGACCTATGGCAATCCCGACCCCTATGCCGAGAAATCGGGCTTCTCGGTTGCGGGGTCGTTCCGCTATATCGGCGAGCGCGATGCCAGCGACTATTCCGAGCTGCGTGGGCTCGACGATGTGGAGGATTCTCTCGAGCTGGGTCTCGGCTTTGCCTATGACACCCCTGTCTATGAGGTCTTCAGCACCGTGCGTTACGGCGTTATCGGTCATAACACCTGGGTTGGTGAGGTCGGTGCCGACCTCAAGATGCACCCGACGGAGCGTCTGACCGTCACCTTCGGGCCGCGCGCCTTCTGGGGCACCGAGCGTTATGCTGACACCTACTATGGTGTGACGGCGGCGGAATCGGCGGCGTCCGGTGGATCGCTTGCCGCCTATGACCCCGATGGCGGTTTCCTGTCGGCGGGTGTCGAGCTGGGCGCGAATTACCGCTTCGACGGCGGTTGGGGTGTCGAGGGCGCGGTGCGCTACGACAAGCTGATGAACGATGCCGAAGACAGCCCGATCACGCAGGCCGGATCGGACGAGCAGTGGAGCATGTCCTTCGATGTGACGCGCGTGTTCACGCTGGGCGCGATGTAAGCCCGCCCATAGCCGATCTTAGACAGCCCCCCGCGAGGGGGCTGTTTTCATTTTCGGGGTGATTTTTCCGAGATGGTAAAGGGTTTGTTTGCCAATTTCGCCGAACCTGCAGGCGAGTTTGCGAAAGAGAGACCCCATGCGCGCCATCCGTTATCAAGACCATCGTGACGACCATCTCCAGTTGATGCAGCGCGGCAAGTATCACGAGGCCTTCGCCATGCTGCAGGAGATGGCGCCGATGCATGGGGATGATCCGGTCTATATTGCCGATCTCGCCGAGGCGATGTGGTATATGGGCGACGAGAAACAGGTGCTTGATCTGTTGCATATCCTGGTCACCCGCTTCCCCGACTACTATCGCGGCTGGCTGCAGTTGGGGTTGCGCATGGGCAGCTATGGCGAGACGGAGCAGGCGGTCGCCTGTTTCAGGAAAGCTTTGGAACTGAAGCCGAAATCGATCGCAGCGCGGACCGAGCTTGCCAAACACGAGCCGTTCAGCCCCAACAGCCAGCAGGCACGGGTGCTGCGAAAATATCTGGAAGACGATATCGCCGATCCGGTAAAGATCGAGATCCTGATCGCACTGGCCAATGCCGAGGCGCGCTCTGGCAGTGCGGTCAAGGCGTTCCATTACTGGACGCAGATGAACGCGTTACGAAAGCTCGATTATGACACCGAGGGGCTGTTGCAGATGGTCAAGGAGATCGGTCGCCTTGCGCCCGCGATGCCGCGCGCCGCAACCGACGCCGCGATGCCGCGCTTCCTCTTCATCACCGGTATGCCGCGCTCGGGCACCACGATCACCGAGACCGAGCTTGCCAAACATCCCGATGCCCACCCGATGGGCGAGCTGCCGACGCTGCAGATCGCGGTGCAGGCGTTGAAACTGCCCGCGTTCTCGGGGCTGCGCCGCGACTGGATTGCGCATCTGCACTCCATCGATGCCGCCCAGATCGCCCAGATCCGTGCGGTATTCCTGAGCCAGCTGCCCCGGAACGCCCCGCGCGGCAAGGTGCTGATCACCAAGACGCCTGCCGATGCGTTCAGCATCTGGGCGGCACGGCTGATCATCCCCGAGCTGAAGGTGCTGCATATGGAGCGACATCCGCTGGATGTGGCGCTCTCCAATTTCAGCACCAATTTCGGCACCTTACGCGGCTATCATACGACTCTCGACGGGATTGCCGATGTGACACGCGCCACATGGCAGGTCCGCGATATCAATGCCGGTCTTCTGGGTGCGGATATGCGGGTGCAATCCTATCGCGCAATGGTCGAGGATCAGGAGAACCAGCTTGCGCACTGTCTGGCCTTTGCGGGGCTCGCGCCCGAGCGGATGCAGACCGAGGCCGATCCGGAGACGCTGCGCGCGGTGCGCACGGCCTCTGTCCATCAGGTCCGGCAGGGGGTGAATACCAAGGGGCTCGAGAAATGGCGCAAGTTCGAGCGCCAGCTTGCGCCATTTGTGAGCCGCCTTGGTGGTCCGGAGGTGATTACCGCTTGGGAAGCGCAGGATCGGGCCTGCGATTACCGGCTGGGGTGATCACCCGGCCTCGGCCGTCTCCAGCTTCTCGAGGGCGGCCATCCAGAGCGTCTCCGCCCTATCCATCGCCTCACGCAGCTCGGCATATTTGGCATTCCACGTCGCCAGCTCGCCCGCTTTGCCATCCTCGTAAAGCGCGGGATCGGCGAGTTTCTTGGAAAGCTTTTGGGCCATTTCCTCGAGCTTCTGGACCCGCTCCTCGCATTTGCGCGCCTCGGAGCGCAGCGTAAGGATCTGCTCGCGGGGCGCGCGTTTGGGCTTGGGTTTGGGGGCCTCGGGTGGCGCTTCTTTCTTGGGCGGCGTCAGCAGTTCCTGCCGGTAGCTGTCGAGATCGGCCTCATAGGGTGCGACGCGACCCTCTTTCACCAGCCACAGCCGGTCCGCGACCATCGACAGCAGGTGCATGTCGTGGCTCACGAGGATCACGGCGCCGGTATAGGCGTTGAGCGCTTCGGTCAGCGCCTCGCGGCTCTCGATATCGAGGTGGTTGGTCGGTTCGTCGAGGATCAGCATATGCGGCGCATCGATGGTCGACAACAGCAGGGACAGCCGCGCTTTCTGCCCGCCCGAAAGCCGCCCGACCTCCGTCTCGGCCTGATCGGCGCCAAGACCGAACCCCGCCAGTCGCGCACGCAGCTTCGATTGACCCTCGTCGGGGCGCAGGCGCTGCAGATGCAGGAGCGGCGTGGCGCCCAGATCCAGCTCGTCCACCTGATGCTGTGCGAAATAGCCCACCCGCAGTTTCGAGGATTTCACCATCGATCCGGTCATCGCCGGAAGCTTGTCGGCCAGAAGTTTCGAGAAGGTCGATTTGCCCTCGCCATTGCGGCCCAGAAGCGCGATCCGGTCATCCTGATCGATGCGCAGGTTCAGCCGCTGAAGGATCGCCTTGCCGTCATAGCCCACCGAGCCGCCCTCGATCGCCACGATCGGCGGCGAAAGCTGCTCGGGTTCGGGGAAGGTGAACACCGTCTTGGCGCGATCCTCGGGCGCGGTGATCGTCTCCATCTTCTCGAGCATCTTCACGCGGGCCTGTGCCTGTTTCGCTTTGCTGGCCTTGGCCTTGAAACGGTCGACGAAGCTCTGCAGATGGGCGCGGCGTTCGTCCTGTTTCTTGGCGGCGGCGGCCTGCTGCTCGCGGTTGGCAGCACGCTGGCGGACGAAACTGTCATAGCCGCCAGTATAGAGCGTAAGCTGTTTGTTCTCCAGATGCAGGATAGAGCCGACCGCACGGTTGAGAAGCCCACGATCGTGGCTGATGATGATGACCGTATGCGGGTATTTGGCCAGATACTGTTCCAGCCACAAAGCCCCCTCGAGGTCGAGATAGTTGGTCGGTTCGTCGAGGAGCAGAAGATCGGGCTGTGCGAAAAGCACCCCCGCCAGCGCGACACGCATCCGCCAGCCGCCCGAGAAATCGGAACAGGGCATGAGCTGTTGCTCGGCATCAAAGCCCAAGCCCTTCAGGATCGAGGAGGCGCGTCCCTCGGCCGACCACGCATCGATATCCACCAGACGAGTCTGGATCTCGGCAATCCGCGTGGGGTCGGTGGCGGTCTCGGCCTCGGCCATCAGGCTCGCGCGTTCGGTATCGGCGGCAAGCACCGTGTCCAGAAGGCTCGTCGAGGAGGAGGGCACTTCCTGCGCCACGCCACCGATCTTGGCGCGCGAGGGCAGCGAGATATCACCCTTTTCCAGCACCGCCTGCCCACGGATCAGACGGAACAGTGTGGTCTTGCCGGCGCCATTGGGGCCAACAAGCCCCACTTTATGGCCGTCGGGAATGGTCGCGGAGGCGCCTTCGAACAGAGGGCGGCCTTCGATGGCATAGGTGATATCTGAAATTTTCAACATGATCGAGCCATGCCGAAACCTTCGGGCAACGTCAACGGGGATTTACGCTCAGGCGCGGGCTGCCACCAGCACAATGGCAATAAAATGCGTCACGGCCCCCGCCAGCACCGCCCCGTGCCAGATCGCGCGCGAGAAGGGGATGCGTTCGATGACATGGAAGATGGTGCCCGCGCTATAGATCAGGCCGCCCGCAAGGATCAGGATGACGGCAGCCAAGGGCAGGGAAGTCACGATGGGGTAGCTTGCGATCAGCCCGATCCAGCCGAGCGCCAGATACATGACAAAGCCTAGCCGTTGCCAGCGGTCGAAAAATCCGAGTTTCATCACCATGCCGATGGCGGCGATGACCCATGCGCTGATGGCCAGTGCCCAGCCCGCGGCGCCCCCCATTCCCAGAAGCGCCATCGGCGTATAGGTGCCAGCGATCAGTAGATAGATCGCGGCATGGTCGAAACGGCGCAGCACCGCACGGGTCGGCTCATGCAGCGTCAAGTTATAGGCGGCCGAGAACCCGAAGCTTGCCACCAGCCCGCCCGCATAGATGCCCAGCGGCCAAAGATGCGCGAGCGGTCGGGTGATCGCCGCCCAGACCATCAGCCCGCTGATCCCCGCAATGACAATGATCAGCCCCAACACATGCATCACACCATCGGCCACATGTTCGCGCAGGCTATGGGGCAGCCTGTATCTCTTCATGGTCCCATCCCTAAATCGGCTCGCACTTGCAGCATAACGCCTTTTTGCGACATATGGATGATGCGGGGCCTAAAACAGCCCCTGCACGGGCAGTCTCACGCGAATGTGGCCTTATCCTTCGGCAGAGATCCCGAAAATGGCGATTGCCGCGCCAAGCGCCGCAAGCCCGCAGTAGCGCAGACGCCGTCCGCCGGTGGCGCGCAGCGCGGCAAGTCCTGACTGGAGGGCATAATAGGCGGCAAAGGCGCGCGAGGCATAGGAGATGATCGCGAACAGATCGGTGGTCCATGTCAACGCGATGCCCAGCCCCACCAATATAATATAGGCCAGTGCGGGACGCAGACGGTTATGGCTGAGTTCCGCCGCCAGCCCGCCGGCACCACCCGTATCGGCGACAGCCGCCGAGAATTGTGCGGCCAGAGCGGCCGCCACCAGCATTACCGGCAGGATCGGCGCAACCACACGCATCATCTCGATAATGGCCGTTTCGGTCAGCTTCATCTCGCCGGGTGGAAAGACATAAGCCAGCAGCAGAATATAGACCATATAGATTGCCGCCGAGAGCCATTGTGCCCATTTCATCGCGCGAATGCGGGTCGCGGCATCATAGTCGCGGCTCATATAGCGCGCTGTTTCAAAGCCTTGGACAGTGACGATCAGACCGAAGCCCAGACGCAGGGCCTCCACCGGCCCCAGATCGGGCGGCAGGATATAGAGCGTGCCCTTGGAGGTTTCGGAGACGAAATAGACCGCCAAGCCAAATAGAAGCCCCGCAATGATCGCCAGTTTCAGGGAGACGCTGGCATATTCCATCTTCTCGAGCCGTTTGAACCCGCCAGACAAGCCTGCGGCGCCAATGATGATAAAGACGGCGGTGGTCACGATCTTGGCGGTGGCGCCATTATCCCATGGTGTAAGAGAGACCGCGAAGGCCCCGAAAAGATTGAGATAATAGGCAACTGAGATCACATAAGCGAGGCCGAGTGCCACCGAGGAGAGCGTCTCCAGCCCGCGGATGCGGCGCGGAGGGGTGGTCTCGGTCTCGATCCGGGCGATGTTGAAGCGGATCGCGCTGCCAAAGGCCCATGCCGTCAGGCAGAGCACGGCCATAACCGCAGGTGCAAGCCAGCCATAGCGGACCTGAAGGATTGGCCCGAGCACCAGAAACCCCGATCCGATGATCGAGGCGAGAGGGGTGATCATGGCTCGCCACCCGGCACGCGCGCGCAAGCTCGGCAGGAACATGACGGCGCCCATAATGAGGGCAAGAGCGAGAATGGAAATATCGAGTATCATAGGCTCTATCTGCGCCGAGCTGGCGCCGATGGAAAGCCCTTTTTGTCAGTCGCGTGTCCGGAGGGCCTGCCAATGCGAAATCCGCGCGGCAATGTCTGGGCCATGCGCGTCAATGGCCGAGCGTGCCAGTTCCAGTCGCATGATGGCTTTTTCCAGACGGGCGGAGATGGTCTGGATCTCGCGCTCGAGGATCGGGCAGATATGGGGGCTCCTTGTATGATCGCGGCGCAGCTGCAGGCGGGAGAGATGGTTGCTCCACATGGAGACGGCGCGCTCTTGCACGGCGACAGTGTCGCGCATCACTTTGGCACGGATGGTTTCCGCATGGATCACGGCGCTGACAGAGCGGGTCTGGATCTCGGAGCTGCGTAGCCTGTCAAGGCGCGTGCGTTGCCCGAAACCGGGTTGATCGATGCCGCCGACGAGACTATCCGGCCGCGGTGCGACATGGGGGATCTCAAATCTGTATGTCACCTGACTGCCTGCTTCTGTTCTGAGACGACTGCCTCATGCGGTGGAGCCAACTCGCTAATGAAACAACTGTTGCGCGTGATGGTTAATCAAATCTTAACATCCTGGATCTTGCTGTAGGGTCGTATCACCAAACTGCAATCTATTCGTCATATGTCGTTTCCATGTCGCATTCGGAACGCAAAAAGCCACCCCGAGGGGTGGCTTTGATGGTGCAGAGAGGGGCTGGTGCCTTAGAAGCCGGCTTTGATTTTCTCGAACTCTGCCAGCTGGCGTTCGCGCATCTGCGGATCGTTCGGCGTCTGGGCGAGGATCGGTGCGTCGACATGGCCAAGGCCCGCTTCATCCAGATCCTCTTTCGAGAACTGTTCCATCGCCTTCACGTTCGAATGGCCATAGCCGATCTCGTCCATGAGCGCGGGGGCGGCTTCGGGGCGCAGCCACGAGTTGATGAAATCATAGGCCTGATCTTCCGAACCGGGGCCGTCCTTGAGGTTCACATAGCCGCAGAAGAAGGTCGAGGAGCCTTCCTTGGCCGCGCGCTGGAAGGCCACCGGATAGCCGTCGGCCTTGAGATAGGTCACGCCGTCATTCCACGACCACGAGATCAGCACTTCGCCCGAGGCCATGGTCTGGGCCTGTTCGGAAGGGTCGGTCCAGTAGGATTGCACGTTCTTATGCGCCTTGCGCAGCCAGTCGGCGGCGGCCTGGAACTGGTCTTCGGTGACATTGGTCCAGTCGGAGACGCCGGTGGCGAGATAGGCCAGTGCCCAGACATCGTCCGAGCTGTCGGGCAGCGAGATACGGCCTTCATATTTGGGGTTCAGGAACACATCGAGCGAGGCCACATCTTCGGCAGGCACTTCGTCGGGGTTATAGGCGATGGCGGTCGCACCCCAGTCGGTGGGGATATACCAGACGCCTTCATCATCCTTGAAGATCTTGGAATCGAGGAATTTCGGGTCGATATCCTTGAAGGCGGGAATGCGCGAGACATCCCACGGCTCGATCAGGCCGGCGTCACGGTATTTCGACACCATCTGCGAGCAGGGATGGGCGACATCGGCTTTGAAGCCGGAGGCGAGCTTCTGGTAGGCCTCGTCGTCATCGCCGTAGAAGGTATATTGCGGACCTGCGCCGTATTTCTCGGCATATTGCGCGAAGATCCCCGGAATCTCGAAGCCGGACCAGTCGAAGACCAGCAGGTCGGGGCTTTCGGCCTGTGCCTGCAGGCCGAAGAGACAGGCCGCGCCTGCGAGCAAGGAGGAGATGCGTTTCATGGAAAACCCCTGTTTTTTTTCTAATCTGCCCACGACGCTAATTCGGCCCGCTTTCACCGGCAAGGGGGATTTTCACGCCACCGTGCCTGCATGTGATATTGTGATCGGGCTGGACGCGGGGCCTTTGCCAGCTACCTAGCGGTATCAACAGTTTGACGCTTGGATGCGGGAGGCCGTCATGGCAAAAAAACCGGTAATTCTATGGCTCCGGCGCGATTTTCGGCTGCATGACCATCCCGCCATGGTCGCGGCCGCAAAAGATGGCGCACCCGTGATCTGTGTGTTCATCCATGACGAGATCGTGGCGCAAACAGGGGCTGCGGCAAAGTGGCGCTGGGGCGAGGCGATCGCCAGCTTCGCTGCCCGCCTCGAGGAAATCGGCAGCCGTCTGATCCTACGCCGTGGCGAGGCGCTCGAGGTCTTGCAGGCGCTCGTCAAGGAAACCGGTGCCGGGGCGGTGCATTGGTCGCGCGCCTATGATCCGGCCTCGATCGCGCGGGACAAGGCGGTCAAGACGGCGCTGAAAGAAGAGGGGATCGAGGCACAGAGCCATAAGGGGCATCTGATGTTCGAGCCGTGGGATGTAGCCACCGGAAAGGGCGAGCCCTATAAGGTCTACACACCCTATTGGAACGCGGTGAAGGGGCGCGGGGTCGAGCCGCCCTGCGACACGGTCAGCGCCCTCGAGCCGCCCCAGACATGGCCCGAGAGCGAGACGCTTGACGACTGGCAGATGGGGGCTGCAATGCGGCGCGGTGCAGCGGTTCTGGCACAATATGCCTGTATCGGCGAGGCGTCCGCGCAGGGGCGGATGGCCGCCTTTCTTGGTCAGAAGATCGATGGATACAAAACCGCTCGCGATCAGGTCGATCAGAACGGCACCTCCAACCTGTCGGAGAACCTGACCTATGGCGAGATCAGCCCGCGCAGCCTCTGGCATGCCGGTTGGTCGCGCATGGAGGCGGGCAGTGCAGGGGCCGAGACCTTCCTCAAGGAACTGGTGTGGCGCGAATTCGCGTGGCATCTGCTCTATCATTTCCCCAAGCTCGACCATGCGAACTGGCGGGAGGAGTGGAACGGGTTCGAGTGGCGGCGCGATAATAACGAGGCCGAGGACTGGCGGCGCGGACGCACCGGCGAGCCCTTCGTCGATGCCGCCATGCGCGAGATGTTCGTAACAGGCCAGATGCATAATCGCGCGCGGATGATTGTGGCCTCCTATCTGACGAAACATCTGCTGACCGATTGGCGGGTGGGGCTGCGCTGGTTCGAGGACTGTCTGACCGATTGGGATCCGGCCTCCAACGCGATGGGCTGGCAATGGGTGGCAGGGTGCGGCCCCGATGCCTCACCCTATTTCCGCATTTTCAATCCTGCCACACAGGCCGAGAAATTCGACCCCAAGGGCAGCTATCGCCGCAAATGGATCGCGGAAGGGGCGAAAAACCCACCGCAGACCGCGCTGCATTATTTCGAGGCGATCCCGAAATCATGGGAGATGACGCCCGATGACCGCTATCCCGATCCGCTGGTGGACCTCAAGGCGGGGCGCGAAAAAGCGTTGGCGGCCTATGAGCGCCATCGTAACGGGTAAGCGGGCGTCGAATTGCGCCAGTATTTCCAATTTTCGACATATTCCTATGGCATCAAGCCTCTTATCTGAGGCGGCATGGGGCAGGATATGCAGAAGATCGGCTATGGCAATCCGCGGGCGCGAATGCCCACGGCCTCGCGCGCGGTTGCGGCAGTGCTACTGGCGGCAGTGGCGGGTGGCGGGGCGGTGCTTGCGCTGAGGGCATTGCCAGGGGCCGCCATCTATAGTGGCTATAGCATGGTCATGGCAGCCACGGGGCTTTTGTGTGGCTGGTACGGGCTCGGGCGCGAAGGGCTGAACTCGCTCTACCGCGCGATCCTCGGCGGTTTGCGGATGGCCCTCTATCTGGGGGCGATGACCGTAGTCTATCTGGGCGGCTCCGAGATGTTCCGCCATGCGCAGATGGTGAAAAGCACCAATGTTCTGGGCACATTGCTTGATGGTGTAGGCTTCGGGATCAGGGCGGCCGAAAAATTACTTTCTGTTGAGATTGCCGGTATGGTTGTTGCGGGTTGCGTTATGGCTGCTATCTTGACATGGCTTACACAGCGGCGTCTGCCCTGAGGGTGGACCGTTCTTGTATGACCTCCAAGTCCTGATCGGGTGATTGCGTGACCAAAACCTATTTCTTTTACGGAACACTCAGTTACCCGCCGCTTCTGGAGCGCGTTCTGGGACGGATGCCCAATATGCGCCCGGCCTTTCTGGATGGCTACGAGCCGCGCACCGCGCGCCGCAACGGCGAGGACCAGCCTTTCCCGATCCTCGTGCCCTCCGATCTGGGCGTGCCCGGCATCCTGATTGACACCGAGACCTCGGCAGAGGAAAACCGGCTTGCCGCCTATGAGGGGGGCTACCGGCTGCATGCCGTCGAGGTGGTGGCCGATGGCACCGGCGGCACGACACCTGCACAGGTCTTTATGCCCGACGAGGGCGCATGGGAGGTTGGCGAGCCGTGGGATATTGCCGAATGGGCAGAGACATGGGGCGAGCTGGCCACGGAGGCGGTCGAAGACACTATGGCGAGCCTCGCCGATCTGAGTTTCGACGAGATCTATGACCGCCGTGACCAGATGCTGGTGCGCGCTGCCGCCCGTGTGCGGGCGCGCGAGACGAGCCCTGCATCCTTGCGCCGGCAGGCCGCTTTGACGGATGTGGTGGTGCGCGAACGCCGTTCGCCCTATGCCAAATTCTTCGCGGTCGAGGATTGTGATCTGCAGTTCCGCAAGTTCAACGGTGCGTTTTCCGCACCGATGGAGCGGGCGGTGTTCGTATCCTGCGATGCGGCGGTTGTGCTGCCCTATGACCCGCTGCGCGACAGGGTGCTACTGATCGAGCAGTTCCGCGTCGGACCTATGGCACGGGGCGATGGCAATCCGTGGCTTCTCGAGGCGATCGCGGGGCGCGTCGATGCATTGGAAAGCCCCGAACAAACCGCTCTGCGCGAAGCCGAGGAAGAGGCGCATCTGACGCTCAAAGAGCTGGTGCCGGTGGCGCAATATTACTCCTCGCCGGGAGCCAAGACCGAATATATCTATTCTTATATCGGGATTGCGGATCTGGATGATCAGGCGGCCGCACCCGGTGGTCTGGACGAGGAGGGCGAGGATATCCGCCCGCATATGATCAGTTTCGAGCGCATGGTCGAGCTGCTCGATAGCGGCGAGCTGAACAACTCCATGGTCGTCATCTGTGCGCAGGCCCTGATCCGTAAGCGCGAGGCGCTGCGTGCGCAGTTCGGTGCGGCCTGACCACCTTGCGGGGTGCAGGATAAACTAAGGACATTGGCACGTTTGTCGGAGCTTTGATCCGATCACGGCCCGTTCCTGTCCTATACACGGAACGTATGTTTCGCGTATTGCTGTTTCGATATACGTTTGTTCGCCGATATGGCGCAGTGCCGTCCCATCCTGATAAGAATATGACTTGAGGCCGCTCTGGTGGCGTCCTAAGTCTGGTGCCAAGAAAACGGCCGTGACGCGCGGCAAGCGATGGAGGAAGACCATGAGAACATGCGAGGATCTGGCACAGGCGGTTGGTAATACGCCGCTGATCAAGCTTAAGAAAGCCTCCGAGCTGACCGGCTGCGACATCTACGGTAAGGCGGAGTTCCTTAATCCGGGCCAGTCTGTGAAAGACCGCGCGGCATTGTTCATCATCCGTGACGCCATCGCGCGCGGGCAGCTGAAGCCTGGCGGGACGATCGTCGAGGGGACTGCGGGCAATACCGGCATCGGTCTGGCGCTGGTTGGCGCCTCGATGGGCTTCAAGACCGTGATCGTCATCCCCGAGACCCAGTCTCAGGAGAAAAAGGACATGATCCGTCTGGCAGGCGCCGAACTGGTGCAGGTGCCGGCGGCGCCCTACAAGAACCCCAATAACTATGTCCATTACTCGCGCCGTCTCGCCGAGGAACTGGCCAAGACCGACCCCAATGGCGTGATCTGGGCCAACCAGTTCGACAATACCGCCAACCGCGAGGCCCATATCCAGACTACGGGCCCGGAAATCTGGGAACAGACAGACGGCAAAGTGGATGGTTTCATCTGCTCGGTGGGCTCGGGCGGCACCTTCGCCGGCACCGGTATGGCGTTGCAGCCCAAAGGCGTGAAGATCGGCCTTGCCGATCCCGATGGCGCGGCGTTGCATAGCTATTATACGACCGGCGAGCTGAAAGCCGAAGGGTCTTCCATCACTGAAGGCATCGGTCAGGGTCGGATCACCGCCAATCTCGACGGGTTCAAACCGGACTTTTCCTATAACGTGCATGATGCCGAGGCTTTGCCGATCGTGTTCGATCTGCTGCAGGACGAAGGGCTCGTCTTGGGGGGCTCGTCGGGCATCAATATCGCTGGCGCGATCAGGATGGCGCAGGAAATGGGGCCGGGCCACAAGATCGTGACGATCCTGTGCGACTATGGCAACCGCTACCAGTCCAAGCTCTTCAATCCCGAGTTCCTCAAAGAGAAATCGCTGCCGGTTCCCGAATGGCTGGACCGTGCGCCCAAAGCGATGCCCGAGGTCTTCGAGGGATGATCTCAAGCCTTCTGCGCGCAGTCGCCACCGTCTTCTTCCTTATGGTTGCGGGCATGGCCTGCGCGCAGGACCAGACTACCCCCGATTATAAATCATGGGAAAAGCAGGCCGCCTCCGCACAGGCTTTGCTCGACAAGGAGCAGGCGCAGGTCGGCGATAGGGAACTCGAGGACCTACGCGCGAGCCTTGTGACATGGCGCGACAAATTCACCGCTGCGCGTGACACGAATTCCGGTCAGATCAAGACGATACGCGATCAGATTGATGCGTTAGGTCCAGCGCCTGCCGAAGGCGAGACCGAAGACGAGGCGATTGCCAAACGGCGTAGTGACCTCAATGATCAGCTGTCGAAATTGCAGGCTCCCTCGATTACCGCGACCGAGGCCGCGACGCGCGCCGACGGGTTGATCCGCTCTATCGATAGCGAATTGCGCACCCGCTCCACCGACAAGCTGCTGCGGCTCTCTCCATCGCCTCTGAACCCCGTCAACTGGGGCTCTGCGCTTTCGCTTGCGGGCACTCTGACCGGTGCGCTCTATGACGAGAGCGTCACTCAGCTCGAAAGCACGACGCGTTTCGAGCAGCTGCGCGAGAACGGCCCCGTCATAGGCGGGCTTGTCTTGGTGGCGCTGGTGCTCTTGGGGCGTGGGCGACGCTGGATGGAGGACCTTTCGCAATGGCTTTTGGACAGATCCTCGATGCGGGCGCGGATGCTGATCGAGATGATCGTCTCGATCGGGCAGATCCTCGTGCCGCTGGGCGGGATCGTTCTGCTGCTTCTGGCGCTGCAATATTCAGGGCTGTTCGGCGCGACCTGGCAACAGTTCCTGCGTGTGCTGGCAGGGGTGGCAACGGTCACGCTGTTCTCGGCATGGCTGGCGGGGCGGCTTTTCCCGTGGAATGACCGTCAGGCAAGCCCGTTCAACCTGCTCAGCGAGCGCCGCGCCGAGGGACGGCTCCTCGTTGTGTCCATGGGCTTCCTGCAGGCTATGTGGGACCCACTCGGGCGCTGGGTCGTTGATCAGTCTATGGTGCTGACGCGGGCGGAGATCAGTTCGGCCACTGCTGATGCGGCAAGTTCGGCGGCTACCCAGATGGACGGGGCGCTGGCCTCTTTGACCTTGCCGCTGCAGATCCTTGCGGGGCTGGCGCTGTTCCGCACAGGCGCGATCCTGCGCCGTCATGTGCGCAACGATGACCGGCAATCGGCAGACCGTGCCTTTGGAGACGGAATTGTCAAGCTCGTCGGCAATGCGGTCATTCTGGTGGCCGTCATGGGGCCCGTGCTGGGCGCGATCGGCTATATCAACGCCGCCAACCAGCTGATCTGGCCGATGATCAAATCGCTCTTCCTCGCGGGGCTTGTGCTCGTGCTGCAGCGCTTCTTTGCAGAGCTTTATGTGGTGGTGACCAAGCGTGAGGATGACGGGCGCGACAGCCTCGTGCCGATTCTCGCGGGTTTCTTGCTGGTGTTGGCGGCCCTGCCGGTTCTGGCGCTCAACTGGGGCGCGCGGGTCGAGGACCTGATGGAGCTGTGGACGACCTTCCGCAACGGGTTCGACATGGGAGGCGTGCGGATTTCGCCCAGCATCTTTATGGTCCTGGCGATCGTTTTCAGCATCGGCTATGTGATTACACGCGGTGTTCAGGCAGCCCTGCGCTCCACGATCCTTCCCAAAACCAAGATCGACAAGGGCGGGCAGAACGCGATCCTGTCAGGGATCGGCTATCTGGGGATTTTCCTTGCCGCTCTGGTGGCGATCTCCTCGGCGGGGATCGATCTCAGTTCGCTTGCCATCGTGGCAGGGGCGCTGTCGGTGGGCGTGGGCTTCGGTCTCCAGACCATCGTGCAGAACTTTGTCTCCGGCATCATCCTTCTGATCGAGCGTCCGATTTCCGAGGGCGACTGGATCGAGGTGGGCACCCAGATGGGGGTGGTAAAGGCGATCTCGGTGCGCTCTACGCGGATCGAGACCTTCGACCGCACCGAGGTCATCGTGCCCAATGCCGATCTGATCTCGGGGCAGGTCACCAACTGGACGCGCGGCAATATGACGGGGCGGCTTATCGTGCCGCTGGGCGTGGCCTATGGCACCGATACCCGCAAGATCGAGAAGATCCTGCTGGAGATTGCCGAAGACCAGCCGACGGTCATGATGGATCCGGCGCCCAATGTTGTCTTCATGGGCTTTGGTGCCGATAGTCTGAATTTCGAGATCAGGGTGATCCTGTCGGATGTGAACTTCAAGCTGCGGGTCATGTCGGAGATCAACCACCAGATCGCGGCACGCTTCGCACGCGAGGGGATCGAGATTCCGTTTGCACAGCGCGATATCTGGCTGCGGAACCCCGAGGCGCTTTCGGGGCGCTACGAGGACCGTCCTGCGCGTTGGCGCGATACCGATGACGAAGGGCATCGCCGCAAGGCAGGCGATCTGGCACAGGCCGAAAAGCCGCGCCCGCTCGGAACACCACAACCCGGTGAGGGGATGGAAGATCCCGGAGGAGATGGCCGCTGAGGCAAATGAAAAAGGCCCCCGAGGGGGCCTTTTTCAATGGTAGTGCTTCTTGCGGGACTGTTTGCCAAGCCCCGGATTGAAACTGTTTGTCGGATCGCAGGCGCAGTAATGGGCGGCCAGTTCTGGCTTGGCCTCGTAGAGATGGCCCACATTATGCTCGGCCGGATATTCGGCCCCACGCTGGTCGAGGATCTCGAGCATCGCGTATTTGAGCACCTTGGGATCGGCGCTTTTCTTCACGACATAATCCTGATGCAGCACATGGCAGAAGAAATGCCCGTAATAGAGCTTGTGCGCAATCTGGGCGTCGAGCGCTGCGGGCAGGGTCTCGAACCAGTCCTCGTCATTGCGGCGCAGCGCGATATCGAGGGCGACGATATCGGCCACATCCTTCTCGTGCAGCGCCATATAGCGCACCGCAGCCCCTGCGGCGGCAAAGCGGTGCAGTCCTGCGATCTTGGTCTCCCGCGCATCGCAGGCGAAGAAATCGGCGTCCTCGCCGTTACAAAGCGCTTCGAGCGTCTGTTCGGCAGCCTCGATCCCCTCATCTCGCATCTTCAGGATCAGATGATGCTCGAACCGGTCGCGGAAGGCGGTCAGCCGTTTGGGCAGGATCGAGGGCCAGAGAGTGGCAAAGAGTTGCAGGGCCTTGTCGGTCAGGTGGCGGGTCGGGCCGAACCGGTTCAGACGTCCGTCGATCGCGCCCTTGAGCGCGAAGAAGGCGGGCAGCCGGTCTGTGCCGAGCTTGTCGATGGCCAGCACGGTGTCCTTGCCGTATTTCTCGGTGATGTCGAAGGCGTCGCGATGCATGTATTCGCCGGAGATCGGCAGGACGGGGAAATCCTTGAGGATCGTCCGGCGCAAGCGCGTGAGGATCTCGGTCGAATTGGTGCCGATATAGAAGGTCTTGGAACGGTCGGGCCGCGCGAAAGTGTCGAGACGCACGGCAAAGACCGCGAGCTTTCCGGCACAGCCCGAAGCCTCGTAAAGCCGTCCCGGATCGGCGTTGAAACGCGCAGGCGTCGCGGCCTCGATATCGCGCACCCGCGCCGCATAGCCCTGATCGGAGGCATTGCGGTTACCGCCCGTGTCGATAGCCCCCCAGTCCCCGTGCTCGACGCGGCGCAAGATCTCTTCGGGTGATGATCCAAGATCGATTCCCAAGTGATTGACAAGATGCAGATTTCCATCGGCGTCGAGCTGGGCGAAAAGCGCCATCTCGGTATAGGAAGGGCCGCGCTCGATCAGGGCACCGCCCGAATTGTTACAGACACCGCCGATGACAGACGAGCCGATACAGCTCGATCCGATCACCGAATGCGGATCACGCCCGAGCGGGTCGAGCGCCTTTTCCAGTCCGAATAATGTGGCTCCCGGAAGCGCCACGACCTGCCGGCCCCCATCGAGAAGGTGGATCGCGTCGATGCGCAGCGTGGAGAGGATCACCACATCACGGTCATAGCTGCCCTTGGGAGTCGATCCCTCGGTGAGGCCGGTATTGGCCGATTGCATGATGATGATTGTGTCCGCCTTCACGCAGGCCTGCAGCACCTTCCACTGTTCCACGAGAGAGCCGGGGCGCACGACCGCCAGCGCCTCGCCGCTCCCCGATCGGTAACCATGCCGGAAGCGTTCGGTGGCCCGCGGATCGGTGAGAACATGGCGCGCACCCACGATGGATTTCAATTCGGCAATCAGGGGCGTCTCGGCCATGGGGCTCATCCTCGGGTGAAGGGTTACAGACTGGATCGGCATCAAGGATAGGGCGTGGATCCGGCGCAGTCATCCGAAAAATCAGTAATTGGTAAGAAAGTTTATCCAATACTGGTATTGGGTCGCGTAATCCGGCGTGAGCCTCTTGACCGGCGGGTGGAAAACGGCAACAGCGAAACGCATGATACCCACTGACCGCCTGCATCAGATCCGCGACCGTTACGGTTTTCTCGAAGCCCAGCTTTCGAGCGGGCCGGACCCTGCCGCCATTGCGCGTATCTCGCGCGAATATGCCGAGCTAAAGCCGGTGGTCGAGCAGATCGAGAACTGGTTGCAGGCGCAAAACGATCTGGCCGAGGCCGAGGGCTGGCTGGCAGATCCCGAAATGAGGGATCTGGCCGAGGAGGAGCTGCCGCTGATCCGCGCGCGCCTGCCGCAACTCGAACAGGCGCTGCGTCTGGCACTTCTGCCCAAGGATGCCGCCGATGCGCGGCCCGCAATTCTCGAGATCCGTCCCGGAACGGGGGGCGATGAGGCCGCGCTTTTTGCGGGCGATCTTTTGCGGATGTATCAGCGCTATGCCGACCAACGTGGCTGGCGCGTCGAAATGCTGGAATATGCCGAGACCGAGCTCGGCGGGATCAAGGAAGTCATGCTGCGGATCGAAGGCGAGGGCGTGTTCGCGCGGCTCAAGTTCGAATCGGGAGTTCATCGGGTCCAGCGCGTGCCCGCGACCGAAGCGGGCGGGCGTATCCATACCTCTGCGGCCACTGTGGCCGTGCTGCCAGAGGCCGAGGAGGTTGATATCGATATTCCTGCCAGCGATATCCGTATCGATACGATGCGGGCGTCGGGCGCGGGCGGCCAGCACGTCAATACAACCGATTCTGCCGTGCGGATCACGCACCTGCCCACGGGGCTCGTGGTGACCTCCTCGGAGAAATCACAGCACCAGAACCGCGCCAATGCCATGGCGGTGCTGCGCGCAAGGCTCTATGATATGGAGCGCGCGCGGATGGATGCCGAGCGTTCTGCCGCGCGCAAGGGGCAGGTCGGCTCTGGCGACCGCTCCGAGCGCATCCGCACCTATAATTTCCCGCAAGGACGGTTGACCGATCACCGGATCAACCTCACGCTCTATGCGCTGACACAGGTGATGGCGGGCGAGCTGGACGAGATCATCGACGCGCTGATCGCCGACGATCAGGCGCGGCTTCTGGCCGAGATGGAAGGGCAGTCGTGAGGATGCCGGTCATACTGCAGGGCGGGGTCTTGTTGCGCGAGGGCGTGGTGCTTTTGCGCGAGGCGGGGGTGGAGAGTGCCGCGGGCGATGCGCGCAGGCTTCTGGCCCATGCGCTGAAGATCGCGCCGGACCGGTTGACGCTGGCGTTGCATGACCCGGTGGACGAGGCGGCACAGGCGCGTTTCCGGACCTATATCGCGGCGCGCAGCCAGTTCCGGCCGGTGGCGCAGATCACCGGCGAGCGGCTGTTCTGGGGGCGGCCATTCCGTGTGACATCCGATACGCTCGATCCGCGCCCCGAAACGGAGGTTCTGATCGAACATGCGCTCGCGGCGCCGTTTGAGAGAGTGCTGGATCTGGGCACCGGAACGGGCTGTATCCTGTTGACCCTGCTTGCCGAAATGCAATCCGCGCAGGGGCTGGGGGTGGATGTGTCCAGCGCGGCTCTGGCCGTCGCGCAGACCAATGCCGTAGATCTCGGGCTCCAGCAACGTGCGGAATTCTGTCTCTCGGACTGGTTTTCCTCGGTGAGCGGACAGTTCGATCTGATCGTCTCGAACCCGCCCTATATCGCTGAAGACGAGATGGCGGGGCTGTCACGCGATGTGCGCGACTGGGAGCCCCATCTGGCGCTGACCCCCGGAGGGGACGGTCTCTCGCCTTACCAGCGGATTGCCGAAGGGCTGGCGCGGCATCTGGCCCCTGCGGGGCGCGTGCTTTTCGAAATCGGTCCGACTCAGGGCAAGGCCGTCTGTGACTTCTTGAAGCATCAGGGGCTTGAAGAGTGCCGTATCTGGCCCGATCTTGATGGAAGAGATCGCGTGGTCGCGGCACGACGCCCCGCCTGAGGCGGCGCGCGCACATCATTGCGGGCGGAGCGGGCTTCGCTTTACGAAAATGTCACGCCATTTCGGCGACAATGAGCGAAAAAAGCGGAGAGAGAGGCAAATCCAGCTTGCAGGAACCGCCGTGACATGCTTATCAGGGGATGTGCACGGAGAAACCGAGTTTCCCGGCATGGCTCAGCTTCACACTGCGGGCTTGGTTGGAGGGCGCTAGACGCTTCGCACAACCAGACTGTCCCGCTCGGCGCGGTCTGATCACTTTCTGATCCGACCCAGACCTTGTCAAAACCGCTAGAATATATAGGCGGATAAATCGAACGAAAGCAGATGAGATCATCCAAATCACGTTCGCGTTCCAAATCGAACCGGCAGCGTTCCATCGGTAACATCATCAACCGGGTTTTCGAAAGCTCGGGGCCGGAGGGCAAGGTTCGCGGAACGCCGCAGCAGATCATCGAGAAATATCTTGGACTTGCACGGGATGCACAGCTCTCCAACGACCGCGTTGCAGAGCAGAACTTCCTGCAGCATGCCGAGCATTACACGCGTCTTCTGCATGAAGCACAGCGCGAGATGGCGCAACGCCAGAACAACAATCAGGGCAATGGCAACCAGAGCAATGGAAGCCAGAGCAACGGCAATGACGGGCAGGACGGGAATGGCCAATCGAACGGTCAGCCCAATATGCACTCGAACGGCAATGCCGATCAACGGCAGCCCGAAACGTCGGATGCAGAGACAGACACCCAGAGCGAATCCCGGAGCTGGCGCAAGCACGAGAGTGCAGGCGAGAGCGATGCCGTCGAGGCCGATGATTCCAATCTGGTAGAGACCCCCGAGAGCCGTTCGGAGCCACGCGGGAACCGCCGCGCGCCGCGTTCGGTCGAGACGGTCGTCTCCGATGCCGCCGATCTTCCGCTGGAGGCGCCGAAATCCTCGCAACCCGAGGACGCTCCTGCAGAGGCCCCTGCGGCCGAGGAAAAGCCCAAACGCCCGCGCAAGCCGCGTGCGAAGAAAGCCGATGCGGCCGAGGGCGAGAAGCCCAAGACCACGCGCAATCGTCGGAAGCCCAAAGCGGCTGAGGGGGATGCAGCGGACGGCGCGAAATCTGCCGAAGATACATCCAAAGCAGCGAGCTGATCTTCCGTTCCCTATTGAAAAGCCGCCCGTGGTCACCACGGGCGGCTTTTTAGTGTTCAGCGGGCATCGATAATGCGGGACAGGCGGCACCATTCCTCGATGGTGACCCGCTCGGCGCGCTGGGTCGGCGGAATACCGGCGGCATCCAGCTTGGCCTCGATATCGGGAGCGACCGATTTGAGCGAGGCACGCAGCATCTTGCGCCGCTGGTTGAAGCCAGCCGCCACGACGCGCGAGAGGGTCTTGGCATCGGCCGGATAGCGTGGCTCGGGCAGGGCCTTGAGATGGACGACTGCCGAATGCACCTTGGGCGCAGGCGTGAAGGCCTCGGGCGGCAGCGACATCACGATACGTGCTGTCGTGCGCCACTGCGCCAGAATTGCCAGCCGTCCGTAATGGTTATCCCCCGGCTGTGCAACGATCCGTTCGGCCACCTCGCGCTGGAACATCAGGGTCAGGCTATCCCATTGCGGAGGCCATTCCTTGGGGGTGAGCCAGCGTACCAGAAGCTCGGTGCCTACATTATAGGGCAGGTTGGCGGCGATCTTGTAGGGCGTGCGCAGATGGGCGCTGACATCCACCTCCAGCGCATCGCCATTGATCACCTCGAGCCGTCCGGGATAGTGCGCTGCGATCTCGGCCAGCACCGGCATACAGCGCGGATCCTTCTCGATCGCCAGCACCTTGCGTGCGCCCTCGGCCAAAAGGCCACGGGTCAGCCCTCCCGGACCGGGGCCGACTTCCAGCACGTCGTGGCCTTCCAGCGCACCGGCGGAACGGGCGATCTTGGCCGTCAGGTTCAGATCCAGCAGGAAGTTCTGGCCAAGCTGTTTCTTCGCAACCAGCTCGTGGTCGCGGATTACGTCCCGCAGAGGCGGAAGCCCGTCGATCGCTGCCATGGCTCTATCCTGTCTGTTCTCATGCAAAAGGCCCGAAAGCACGGGCTTCCGGACCTGCATGGGGATAGGGGAGCCTCGCGCCTTAGGCAAGGGCCTTAGCGGCGGGCACGACCCATCGTATCGGCCATCTCGAGCGCGGCAATCAGGCTTGCGGGGCTGGCTTGACCGGTGCCCGCAATGTTGAAGGCAGTGCCATGATCGGGCGAGGTGCGCACGAAGGGCAGGCCCAGCGTGACATTTACCCCCGAGTCGAAGGCCAGCGTCTTGATCGGGATCAGCGCCTGATCGTGATAGGGGCAGATGGCGGCGTCATATTGTGCGCGGGCGGCCTTGTGGAACATGGTATCGGCGGGAAGCGGACCGCTGACTGCATAGCCCTCCGCGCGCAGATTGGCGATCTCGCGGATCATCCAGTCCTGCTCCTCGGAGCCCATCGCACCGCCTTCGCCTGCATGGGGATTGAGGCCTGCAATTGCGATCTGCGGATTCTCCAGCCCGAAATCCCGGCTCAGCCCGTTATGGGTGATCCGCACCGCTTTGCGCAGAACTTCCGCATTGAAAGCGGTTGGAACCTCGCTCAAAGCGATATGGATCGTGGCGGGCACAACGCGCAGCTCGTCACAGGCCAGCATCATCACCACATCGGCGCCGCCTGCCAGATGGGCGAGATATTCAGTATGGCCGGGAAAGGCGAAGCTGGCGCCGTCCTTGAGCACCTTCTTGTTGATCGGGGCCGTGCAAAGCGCCGAGCCCTCGCCGCGCATCACCAGATCGACGCCGCGCGCGATCACATCGACCACGGCGCGGGCATTGTCGAGATCGGGCTCTCCGGGAATGGCGGCCTTGGGGAATTCATGCACCAGCACCGGCATGGCGCTTCCGGCATGGCTGACGGCCTCGGACGGATGGCCGATCTCGCGGATCTTGCTGCCACGCGGAAGATGGGCCGGATCGCCCAGCCACACGAAGGGAAGCCGCGCGCCCAGGGCTTCCCATGCCTTCACGGCCAGTTCCGGACCGATACCCGAAGGCTCTCCGCAGGTAAGGATGACAGGTGGTTGAGCCATGGGACTTATCCCTTGTTTACAATTGGTTGGAAGGAACAGCTAGGTCTGTTCCTTCCGCAATCAAGCCCGAAGCTGCCGCTCAGGGACGGGTGATCACCGCCGCATCCCGCAGATCGGCCAATAGCCCGTCCGCCTGGATCTGGATCTGACGGTTCTCGAGACCCGATTGTGCGGATTTCACCGTAGGCGTCTCGATCTGGCCATCCTCGCCCTGGCGTGCCACCTCGCGCGAGCACAGCATCAGTAGCGCCGTATTGGCGCCCTGCGACAGAAGCTCGGTCTCGCCCGGATCAAGCGTGCTCAGCGCCACCGAGATATCCTGCGGGAAGCTCGACGGGCTGCCGCTCTCGCGCACCAGCCGGCTTGCGGGCAGATCCTGCGCCAGCGGGTAGAGCGCATCGCAGGTATGATGGGCCGCACGGACCTGCGCCAGACGGCGGGCCGCTTCCTCGCTGCCTTTGGCGCCCAGCGTATAGAGCGCGTAATCGACCTTCTGGCTGCCCGATTGCGCGGGGCCGTTCTCGTCGATCGCGCGCAGGCGGAACACGGCCACCGCATTCGGGATCTCGATCGGACCGGTGGTCTGGCCCGGTTTCAGCGCAAGGATACGGGCACGCAGCGGTCCGGGCAGGTTCGAGACCGGCATCCAGTCGAGCGCCCCCCCGTTCTCGCGCGAGCGCGAGGCGGAGACATGGCTGGCGATGTCGGCAAACTGGGCGGCGCTTGCGCTGCTGGCCTGCTGGGCCAGTTGCATGGCTTCCTGTTCATGGCCCTCGGTGGGGATGATCAACTCGGACATCAGCACACGGGTTGTCTGGCCGCGCTGCGAGGTCGGGCTCAGCGCGCGCTGGACCTGCAGTTCGGAAATCGCGATCCGGCCGCCGAATTGCGCCCGCACCACCTTGCGCCACAACAGGCCTGCTTTGGTGAAATCGCGGAATGTCTGTGCGTCGACACCTTCCTGACCGATGGCTGCGAGGAATTTCTTCGCATCGAGATTGGCGCGCGAGGCGAATTCTTCCATCCCTTGCTGGATTTCCTCATCCGTCACGCTCAGCCCCATACGCTTGGCTTCCCAGACCTGAAGCCGGTCGGAGATCAGCGCATCGATTGCGGCCTGGCGCGGGTTTTTCTCTGTCGTGCCAAGCACTTCGAGCATCCGCTCTCGCTGGCTGATCTCGTAGCTGGTGATCCCGAGGCCGTTCACGGTCAACTCGGGGGCAAACATGCCCTGCGCGCTCACTGTGCCTGCGGGGGCCAGAAGGGCCAGTGCCAGAACCGAAACGCAGCCAAGTCGCGCCACCGTCCCACGCAATGCTTTAAAGCTCTTGCTTGTCGCCATGCCTGTGATCGCCGTCATGAATATACCTGCTTTTTCGTCATTGGCCCGCCTGCCGCGACAGAGGGGCAACTGCCTTATCTTACACAGACCTTGCTGGCCGAGGTTCCGTCATTGGCACCGCCAAATCCGGCCAGAGCAACAGAAAGTCCGACGCTTGTTTCGGGGTCCACATTAGTCGAGGACGTGAAGCGGCGCGAGAGGGAAAGATCGACGCTCACGCAATCATTTACCCATGTCACGCCGAGTTTAGCTTTGGCTGCGCGCTCGGCCACCAGATCGTAGCGCGCATCGAAGGTGCCCGACCAGCCGCGTGCCCATTTCCATTCGCTATCGAGTTGAAGCTCGGAAATATCCTCGCTCGTGCCGGCCAGGATATCCTTGTCCATCCACAGATAGCCTGCCGCCAGATCGTATTTCTCGCCCGAGAAGGCCAGACGAAGCTCTTCGCGGGTGGCATCGAACTCGTCATCGAACTGCGCGCGGTTCGAGAGCGTCAGCCCGTTCGATGTCTGCAGATTGCTGGCCAGCAGCCAGTCCGAGCGGTTGCCCGACAGCGCGCTGGTGGAGGAGAACTGGTCCAGATCCTCGGCATAGAAGACGCGGCCCACCGTGCTGCCCAGCGACCAGCCGGTGGCATCATAGCGCGTATAGCTGACGCCCAGATTGGCGCGCAGGCCACGCTCGCGCGCATCAAGGCCGGGGTAGCGCGAGAGGCTGAAGAGATTGCCTTCGTCGAACTCGCGCAGCGTGCTGTCCTCGTTTGGCGCGCGGGTGAGATTGTTGGGCGCCCAGACGACCTGCGCGATGGGTTCGATCACATGGGCGGCGCGACCCGTGGATTTGGTCCAAGGCCAGCGGATCTCGGTTGCGAGCTGCGGCTGGGCGCGCAGGATCGTGCTGTCGAAGCTGTCGTCATCATTGATGGCAAAGGCATCGGCGGCCAGCTGCGCCTGCGTGCTGGCGAGAATGCCATAGCCCAGAAGCCAGTTGCGCCGCCAGTTCGCGGTCAGCGAGCTGCGGGTCATGTCGCGCCCGTCGGAGATATTGTCCCAATCGGGGCCATCGGTGGTGGCGTTCGAGCTACGGCGATAGGTCTCGAAATCCCAGCTCGCGGTCAGCTCGCCGCCGATCGTGGAGGGATGGAAGACCTTGGTCCATTCGGCATCGCCCGCAAGCATGGGGTCGGTCTCGTTGCTCTCGTCATCGCGCAGCGTATGGGTGCGACCGGCACGGGCCCAGACCAGCTCGTCGGGGCGCACCCGCTCGAGCTTCAGCCCCGACCACAGCCGGTCCGCATCGTCGATATCGTAATTCAGCAGATAGGCATCATCGGAGACGAGCTGCAGCTGCAGCCCCAGCTTGAACTCGTCGGGCAGGGTGAAGGAGCCATTGGCGAAGAGATAGCCCCGATTTGCCCCCTTGATGATCCCGTCATTGGAGAAGGCGCCCGAGATATCGATATTACCGTCATTGAATACACGGCGGTAGCGTAGGCCAAGGGTGCGGGTCCAGCCGCTCGAGATATAGGGTTCGACCAGGAGATCCTGCGTGGGATCGATGGCGAAGAAATAGGGGATCTTGACGCCCGTGCCGAGGCTCGAGGTGCTGCGGTAGCTCGGCGCCAGAAAGCCCGACATGCGGGTCACCGTAGGGTCGGGCAGACGCAGATGCGGCACCCATAGCAGCGGCACGCCTCCCACGCGGAATTGCGCATCGTCGAAGGCCAACTGGCGGGCGGCCTTGTCATGCGAGATCTGCCGCGCGCGGATCTCCCAGAGTGGGCGTTCGCCAACCACGCAGATCTGGCAGGACGAGGCCACGACATTGGTCATCCTGGTGGTGTTCTCGTCCTCGCGCTCGATCTTGGCGGCGGCGAGTTGCAATTCGCGTGCCAGAACCATCCGTGCGCCCAGAAGGATCCCGTGCTGGAGATCGCGCGACAGCTCGGCCTGATCGGCCAGAATGACCGCACCGGCTTCCTTGGGTTCGGTCAGCCGGATCGGGCCTTCCATCTTGATGGTGTTGGCATCGCGGTCATAGGTCACACGCCGTGCAGTGACGCGGTTTCCCTCGTAATAGATCTCGACCGAGCCATCGGCGACCAGCGTGGTCTTGCCGGCAATCGAGATCCGGTCGGCAATCAGGCTGGCGGGCACATCGGACATCTCGCTTTGCGTGCCCTCGCGGTCCTGCGCGAAGACGGGTGTGCCCAGAGCGGCGGTGCCGAGCACCGTGCCAAGGCACAGCGCCGCCATCAACCTTGCCGCCGGTTGGCCGTGGAAAGTGCCGGAACGGGTCGAAGGACGGGTTGCGGGCAGGGTCACGGGCAAGGTCATGGCTCAGCCATCCTCCAGATGCAAAAGCAGGGCAATCGAAAACATCACCGCAATTCCCGGCGGTGCCCATGCCGCCAGAAGGATCGGGATCTGGCCGCTATCGCCCAGAACCTGCGCCACGTTGCGCAGGAAGAAGACCCCCAACCCAGCGATCAGCGCCAGAAGAACCCGTTTGCCGATCCCGCCAAAACGGGTCGGGCGCATGGTGAACCCTGCCGCCAGTAGCACCATTGCCATCATCATAAGCGGTTGTGCAAGCTCCATCTGGAACCAGACCCGATGCTTTAGGGCCGAGAACCCTGCGGCATCGAGCGTGTCGATGAAGGCGGGCAATTGCCAGAGCGGAATCGAGGAGGGCGCGCCAAAGCTGTCACGGATCGAGCTTGCGGTAAGGCTCGTGGCCACCGTCAGCTGCGAGGAGGTCGAGGCATCGCGCTCGGGATTGGTCGAGCGGCCCAAGGGCCAGTCCTTGGCATTGAAGAGCCGCCAATGGCCTTTTTCCAGAACCGCACGGTCGGCCACGATACGGCGCACGGCGAGGTTGTCGCCATCAAGCACGAGGAAGCTGACATCATAGAGCGAGGTCGCATCGCCATTGGCGCGGGCCGCCGAGATGACCGCCTGACCGCTGCGCTGGACGCCTGCGCTGTCCTTGTAGACGGCGCTCTGGCGCATCCAGACGCCATTGCGCCCGACCGAGACCACATCGCGCGTGCCATCGGTCTGGCTCAGCTCGTCATAGCGGTTCTGCGTGGCCGAAACCATCGGGTTGCCGACGCTGATCAGCAGCCCGCCCAGCACGAGCGCGGTCAATAGAGGGCTGATCAGGATGCCCAGAGCCGAGCGTCCCGAGGCGCGCATCACCACCAGTTCCGAGCTGCGCGCGAGATTGAGAAACAGCACCACCGCCCCGAGCAGCATCACCAGCGGCATGATCGTATAGAGCGTCTCGGGAATATTCAGAAGCGACAGCACGACGGCGCGGGTGAAGGTCGCATCCTCGTCAAGCTTGCGCACCTCCTCGACCAGACCGATCAGGAACAGGATGCCCCAGAAACTGCCCAGCACCAGTGCGAAGCTGCGCAGGAATTTGCGCGCGGTATACCAAGCGAGGATCATACCGCACCTGCCTTATGTCTCACGCGCTTGCGCCGCGCTGAAAGAGCCAGTAGCCCGATACTGAAAATCGCCCCGATGACCGCTGGCGCGAAGAGCACGGGCCAAAGGTCGGGCTGCGATTTGGCGAGGCTTTCGCCGACATTGGTCAGCACCTGCACCAGCACCAGAATGACCACCGCAAGCACGATCTGACGCCAGATCCCGAAGCGCGAGAAACTGCCCACCATCAGCGCGGCAAAGCCCACAAGGGCGGCCACCGGCGCCAGCAGCGGCTGGGCCAGACGCATCTTCAGTTCGAGCCCGATCTGGCCGGCGCTACTGCCTGTCTCCTGCGCCGATTGCGCGGGATGGCGCACGAGTTCCCATGTGGTCAGCTGTTCGAGTTTGCGGTTCACCTCCGTCGAGCCCTTGATCAGGCTGCCCAGATCATAGGTAAAGCTCGAGAACCGCGTGACCGAGAGATTGCGTCCCTCCGCGCGCAGGCTTTGCGCGATCCCGTTGAACAGCACGAGTTTCGGGCCGGTCTCTGTGCGCATGATGACCGCCTTCTTGGCCAGATAGCTCATCCGGTTCTCGGGCTTGCGGTTGTCCCAGAGGTAGAAATCCTCCAGCTCGCCATTATCCGAGATCTTGCGAATGTAGATCGAGACCCCGTTCACCGGATGCTGGAACCGTCCCGGTGTCAGCAGGCTGGCGGTAACATTCTCGGCCAGCTGTGCCTGTCGTACGGCCAGTTGCGCGCGCGATTGCGGCACCAGAAAATGGGTCAGCACCGCCATCATCAGCCCGACGAGCACTCCGAAAAACAGGACCGAGCGCGCGATCCGCCACGGCGAGGCCCCTGCGGCCTGCATCGCCACCAGCTCGGATTCGCTCGATAGCCGGTTGATCGCATAGACCGTCGCGGCAAAGGCCGCCAGCGGCAGCACGACCCGGATCACATAGGGCAGGGTGAGGGCCGTGAATTCCAGCACCACGAGCGCGGTCTGGCCGTCCGAGATCAGTTGCTCGAACAGGCTTACCGCCCGGTTGACCCAGTAGATCGATACCAGAACAAGGGCGAAAAACCCGAATATCGCCATGAATTGCGATAGAAGATATCGGTCCAGACGGGTCACGGGGGCGTTTCTCTCCAAATCGCGGCGCTTGCGCGGCAGTCTTTGTCCCGTCTCTACCGCCTTGGCGCGCGCGGGAAAAGCCCGCATGCGGAATTTAGGCGCACCAAACCTGTGAAACCGTGCAGAAATCCGCCGCTCCCCTGCGCTCCACCGCTTTGCCGCATCCGCTTTTCAATCCCTCCGAAGCTTTGTAGGGTCGGGCCAACCGTGGACCAAAAGGGAGACCACCATGACCGACCCCGTTGCCATCAGCTTCACCGAAACAGATCTGGACGCGCTCGAGACCGCGCCCGGTCTGGTGGTCGTCTTTGCCGAGGCCGGACGCAATCTGGGGCTCGCGGGGCGGCGGGTGAACCGGCTGACGCGCGGGGCGCTCAAGCGCGCGGCGGACTCGGAGGCGTTTGCCAAGCTGGAGGCAGGGGCCGCGCTTCGGCTCGAATGGCCCTCGGGGATGGAGGCCGAGCTGGTGCTTCTGGTGCAATTGCCGCGCCGCGCCGATGTGGCGGTTGCCCGCAAGGCGGGCGCCACAATCGCCAGGGCTCTGGGGGAGAAGGGCGCGACCGTGCTCGTCGAAGGTCAGGTGCGCGCGGCGGAGATTTCCTTCGGGCTGGCATTGCGGGCCTACCGCTTCGATTACCACAGCACCGAGACACCCGCCTATGGGGCTGTGCGCTTCATGGCGACGAACCCCGAGAAGCTGGCGCAGGAAAGCGCGCCGATGGCCGCCTTGGCCGAAGGGGTGTTCTTTACCCGCGATCTGGTGAACGAGCCCGCCAATATCCTGACCACCTCCGATTTTGCCGCCCGTCTGGCGGCGATGCAGGAGCTGGGGCTCGATGTCGAGATCCTCGAGGAGGCCGATCTAGAGGCGCTCGGGATGCGCGCGCTTCTGGCTGTGGGGCAGGGCTCGGAAAGTCCTTCCAAGGTTGTAGTCATGAAATGGAATGGCGGAGGGGACGAGCCGCCGCTCGCGCTGATCGGTAAGGGCGTGGTGTTCGATACCGGCGGGATTTCCCTCAAGCCGGGCGCGGGTATGGAAGAGATGACCATGGATATGGGCGGCGCGGGCACGGTGGCGGGCGTCATGCGCACGCTCGCGCTGCGCAAGGCGCGGGCCAATGTGGTGGGTCTGGTCGGCCTCGTCGAGAACATGCCTGACGGGAAGGCCCAGCGTCCGGGTGATATCGTGACCTCGGCCAAGGGCGTGACCATCGAGGTGATCAATACCGATGCCGAAGGCCGCCTCGTGCTGGCCGATGTGCTCTGGTATGCGCAGGAGCATTTCGCGCCCTCGGCGATGATCGATCTGGCAACGTTGACGGGGGCGGTGATCGTGGGGCTCGGGCACGAGAATGCGGGCGTGTTCACCAATAACGAGAGCTTCTCCGAGGCCGTGCTCAAGGCGGCAAAACTCGAGGGCGAGGGCGCATGGCCGCTGCCCTTGCAACCCGCCTATGACAAGCTGATCAAATCGCGTCTGGCAGATATCAAGAACACCGGCGGTCGCGCGGCCGGTTCGATCACGGCGGCGGCCTTCCTCAAGCGCTTTGTCGAGGCGGATGTACCGTGGTGCCATATCGATATCGCAGGCGTGGCGCTGCCGCCCTCCGAGACGGAACTGGCACCGAAAGGCCCGACCGGCTGGGGCGTGATGACGCTCAACCGGCTGATTGCCGAGAAGTTCGAGGGCTGATCGATGGGGGCTGCGCTGTTCTATCATGTCACCCAGTCCTCGGTGCCGGAAGTGGTGGTCAATCTGGCGACCCGCGCGCTCGATCAGGGATGGAAGATAGAGTTGCGCGGCACGCATCCCGAACGGATGCAATGGTATGACCGCAGCTTGTGGGAGATGGGCGGGCCGGAAGGCTTCCTGCCGCACGGGCTGTCGGGGGGCGCATATGACGCGCTGCAACCGGTCCTGCTGTCGACCTCGCCCATGGGCGAGGGACGTCAGGCGGTGCTCAGTGTCGACGGGGCTGCCGTGACCCCCGAGGAGTTGGACCGCCACGAGCGTGTCTGGATCCTGTTCGACGGCCATGACCACGAGGCGCTCGCAACCGCACGCGCCCAGTGGAAAGAGTTCACGCAGGCCGGTGCTAAAGCGCAATACTGGTCCGAAGAAAGCGGGCGCTGGCAGATGAAAACCGAAAGCAGATAACCTCTGGCTGCGTTATCATCACGATAAGTTCATGGAAATACTGGATAAGGTTTTTTGATGCCGGCATATTGATGCCTCAATCTTACACCTTTGGCGGGAATTTGCTGCACCGCCGCATATCCGACGCGGGGACACTCTTGCCCGCGCGAAAATACTCCCGACATGATGGGAATGGTCCTCCAACCTCCCCGCAACTTCATCGAGGGTTTGCCCATGCCTCATAGAAATGCCTCCCTGAAAGCGATGCGCCTGTTCACTGCCCATCGCCGTGCCCCCGAAGCCGATCGCTGGCTCGGGATCGTTCTTGCGCTTATCTCCGGCTCGCTCAATGCGGGCGCATTTCTTATGATGAGCCAGTATGCCTCGCATATGACGGGCCATCTGTCGCAGATGGCGGGCAGTCTGGTAGCCCATAACATGCGGCTTGTGCTGCTCAGCTTCTGCGTGCTGGTCCTGTTTGTTTCGGGGGCGGCGCTGGCCTCGGCCATGATCGCGCGCGGCTTTACCCGCCACTCGCGGCTGACCTATTATGCGCCGCTTGCGCTGCAGGCGCTGCTGATGGCGGTTCTGTCCAGCGCCGAGATCCTGCCACAGCCCTGGGAGGGGCATGTGGGGTTGGGGCTTCTGGCCTTTATTATGGGGCTGCAGAATGCCACCATCACCCGTATCTCGGGCGCGCGGATCCGCACCACCCATGCCACGGGTCTGCTGACCGATATGGGAATCGAGATCGGGCGCGGGCTATACGGGCGCGGTCGCGAGAGCTGCGAGGACGGGTTCGACCGCGCGCGGCTGATGCTCTTCGTGCAACTTGTTGCGGCCTTCGTGCTGGGCGGGATCGCGGGCGGGCTGGGTCATGGCGCCTTTGGCTGGACCTTCGCGCTTGTGCCCGCGGTCGTGCTGTTGGCGATTGCCGGTCTGACCGCGCCGCGTGCGGTGAAGGCCATGAGCCAGAACATCGCCTGAAACTTGCCAGAAATGCGCGAAACGGGGCCGCTTTGGCCCCGTTTTCATGTTGTCCTGCAGGAGATGCTTTTCAAATGCCCGCATTCGGCCTATGGGGGCTGCGCAAGGAGACAGGTGATGACAGAAAAATTCAGCTTCGAGCTTCAGTCGACGGATGGTGCGGCCCGTAAGGGGGTGATCCATACCCCGCGCGGTGAGATCCGCACACCTGCCTTCATGCCGGTAGGGACGGCAGCGACCGTGAAGGGCATGATGCCCGAATCCGTGGCCGCAACCGGTGCCGATATCCTGCTGGGCAATACCTATCACCTGATGCTGCGTCCCACTGCCGAACGTGTGGCCGCGCTCGGGGGCTTGCACAAATTCATGAACTGGCAAAAACCGATCCTGACGGATTCGGGCGGGTTCCAGGTCATGTCTCTGGCAGGGCTGCGCAAGCTGACCGAAGAGGGCGTAACCTTCTCTAGCCATGTTGACGGCTCCAAACATATGCTGAGCCCCGAACGCTCGATGGAGATCCAGAAGCTTCTGGGGTCTGACATTGTGATGTGTTTCGATGAATGCCCCGCGCTACCGGCAACCGATAAGGAAGTGGCCCGCGCGATGCAGCTGTCCATGCGATGGGCGCAGCGGTCCAAGGACGCATTTGGCGACCGTCCGGGCCATGCGCTCTTCGGGATCATGCAGGGCGGTGTGACGCCTGAGCTGCGCGAGGAATCGGCCAAAGCCCTGACCGAGATCGGTTTTGACGGCTATGCCATTGGTGGTCTGGCCGTGGGTGAGGGGCAGGAGGCGATGTTTGGCGTGCTGGACTATGCTACCGATTTCCTGCCTGCCGACAAGCCGCGCTATCTGATGGGCGTGGGCAAGCCCGACGATATCGTGGGCGCGGTCGAGCGCGGCGTCGATATGATGGATTGCGTTCTGCCCTCGCGCTCGGGGCGCACGGGCCAGGCCTGGACCCGCCACGGGCAGATCAACATCAAGAACGCGCGTCACCGCGACGACCCGCGCCCGCTGGACGAAAACTGCGCCTGTCCTGCCTGCCGCAGCTATTCGCGCGCCTATCTGCACCATGTCTTCCGCTCGAACGAGATGATCTCCGGGATGCTGATGACATGGCACAACCTGCATTATTATCAGGATCTTATGCAGGGGATGCGCGATGCGATCGAGGCGGGGACATTCAAGGCGTTTGTCGCCGATTTCCACGCCAATCGTGCCGAGGGCGATATCGAGCCGATCTGAGCGGCGTGTGTTCGGGGATGGAATAAAAAGGGGGCGCTCGCGCCCCCTTCTTCCGGTCTCCCTGCGGGAGCCGGAATTCAACCCCCGAGGATATTTGGGGACGCTGGAAATCAGCTGTAATCGAGAACGCGCAGATCGGCGGCGCGGCCTTCGGTCAGCAGGATACGGCCATTGGGCAGGTCGTTCTCCTCGACGCGGCGCGTGATTTCATCAGCGGGCAAGCCGTATTTCTTCCAGCGGCGCGTGAGGCGGTCGCGGAGTTCGTCTTCGGGCACATGCAGCCGGATCGTAAGATCGAAAAGCGGGAAGAGATCGCGCCAGCCGTCGCGGTTGAGGAGCAGGTAATTGCCCTCGGTGATGATGATGCGCGTCTGTGCTTCGATCTCGCAGCCTGCGGGAATCACCGCATCTGTATCCCGGTCGAAGGTCGGCACGCTCAGCGGCTGGCCGGCCATGCGCGCCTTTTGCAGGAGTGCGGCAAAACCTGTCGTATCGAAGGTTTCGGGTGCGCCCTTGCGCGGACGCAGGCCACGCGCATCGAGCCAGTCATTGGAGCGGTGGAACCCGTCCATCGGCAGGATGGCGGCAGAGGCGGGGGCTTTGGCGTTGAGCGCGTCGCAGATCTCTTGTGCGAGGCGCGATTTTCCCGAGCCCGGCGCGCCCGCCACGGCGATCACCAGACGCTCGCCCTCGAGCTGGCGGATATGGCTCGCCAGATCGGCGCGGTCCACGCGCAGTTCCGAATGCATGAACGCGCCCCAGTCGCCCATCGGACCGTCGCGCTGGATCGTGGTGTCTTCGGTGCGCGTGACCATGGTTCAGCCCATTGCCGCGATGAGCGTGCCGAGGGTCGCCACCGGATCCTCGGTCTTCCAGATCTCGTCGCCGAAGGCGAACCAGTCGGAGACGGGCGCGAATTGCTGGACGAGTTCGATGGTCAGCGCGCCTTCGGCCACCACCGGCACCTCGATCACCTCGGACCACCACTGGAACAGGTCGAATTCGGCGCGTGCGCCGGTGCCGAGCGCGCTCTCGCCGATCGGACCGAAGCAGATGTAATCGGCGCCGGCCTCGCCCGCATTCATGCCGTCATGCCGCTGGGTGCCGCAATAGGCCCCTACGATCGCATCCTCGCCCAGCTCCTTGCGGGCATGGCGCACGGTGCGCGCGCCATCGGTCAGATGCACGCCGTCAAGGCCATGGCGCTCGACCAGATGGATATGGCTGTCGATCACCAATGCCACATCCTTGGCATGGGCGATCTCGCGCATGGCATCGGCGATCCGGCCCAGTTCGGCCTCGTCCTTGGAGGCATGGCAAAGGCGGATACAGGCGATGTCATGCGCGTCAAGCACCGCCTTGAGTTTGGGCAGGAACGTCTCCGGCTCGAAGCTCGTGGGCGTCAGCAGGTAGATTTGCGGGCGATCTTCGTCTGCCATGGTATGTCCTTGACTGCATCGGCCCGCATCCCGGGCCGGAAAATGGTTTGTGCCCTCATAGCGCAGGAGCCGCTTGCTTGAAAGAGCTTTGCGATGGGCTTATGGGAGGCGTTGTAAAAGGAGCCCGTGATGATCGATCAAGCCGCCGATACGAAAAATGCCCCGAAGCCCAACCAGCCGCATATGGTTCTGGTGCGTCCGCAGATGGGGGAGAATATCGGTGCGGCCGCCCGGGCCATGCTGAACTTCACGCTCAACAAGATGCGCATCGTCGAGCCGCGCGATGGCTGGCCGAACCCGAAAGCAGTGGCGATGGCCTCTGGCGCGGCGGGGCGTGTGCTGGATCATGCGGGCGTGTTCGACAGCGTGGCAGACGCTGTGGCCGATTGCGATTTCGTCTTTGCGACCACGGCGCGCGGGCGCGAACTGCCCAAGCCCATCTACACGCCCGAGACCGCGATGGTCGAGGCGCATCGCCGCATTCAGGCAGGGCAGAAAGTGGCCGTGCTTTTCGGCCCCGAACGCACGGGTCTGGAGAATGACGATATCATCCGTGCGAATGCCATCATCACCATTCCGACCAATCCCGAATTCTTTTCCCTGAACCTCGGGCAAGCTGTGCTGTTGACCTCCTACGAGTATTCGCGACATATTCTGGAGGCGGAGGAGATTACTCCGGGGCTGGCGGGCCATGATCCGGCCAGCGCGGGCGATGTCGAGGCATGGGGAGATCACATCGAGGGCCGACTGGAGGAGGCAGGGTTCTTCTACCCGCCGGAGAAGGCGCCGATGATGAAGCGCAATATGCGCAATATGTGGACACGGTTCGCGATGACGCGGTCCGAGGTCCAGACGCTGCACGGGGCGCTCAAGCAGCTTCTGCGCGGCAAGGGGTAAACCGGTCCGGTCTGGGCCGGCACTGGAGGGAGACCGGTGATGGCACAGATAGTTCCGATCCTGCTGCATCCCGCCTTTTGGGCGGTGCTCTGTGTGGCGATGATCGTGCTGGATGCGGGGCTTCATCTGTGGATGTTCCGGCTGGGCCGTCAGGGGCGGCTGCAGGAAATGTTTGACGATCTCTCGCGCTGGCAGTCGAAAGCCCTGCATCTGGGGATGCAGACGGCCGGAAAGCTGATCGTGCTCTTTGGTGGCTGCACGGCGGTAGCGCTCCTGCATCAGGTTCTCTGAGCGCAGGGGCTCACAGCTACGATAGCGGCCGGTGATCGGCGGAATGGTGCTTGAATGCGGCCCGCCACCCGCCTAGTTTGCGCGGCGACTGAAGGAGAGCCTTGATGAGCCAGAAACGCAGCATTTTCGAGGACGTGGCCGATGCCACCCAGACCCGTGCCGAGCCGAAGGGCGGGATGATCGACCGCCAGCCCAAAGGCGCGCGCAAATGGATCCGCGCCTGGCTGATCGTGATCTTCGCGCTTGTGGTCTGCATGATCGCGCTCGGGGGGGCGACGCGCCTGACCGATAGCGGGCTGTCGATCACCGAGTGGAAACCGATCTCGGGGGCACTGCCGCCGATGAACGAGACCCAGTGGCAGGCCGAGTTCGACAATTACAAACAGATCCCGCAATACGAGCTGGTGAACCCGAATATGACGCTGGAGGGCTTCAAGGGCATCTTCTGGTGGGAATGGGCGCATCGCAACCTTGGCCGTTTGATCGGTATGGTCTGGGCGCTTGGCTTCTTCGGCTTCCTTGTCGCGGGGCGTATTCCCAAGGGATGGGTGCCGAAACTTCTGGGGCTGGGCGCGCTTGGCGGGCTGCAGGGGGCAATCGGCTGGTGGATGGTCCATTCGGGCCTGTCGGGGCAAATGGTCGCCGTGGCCTCCTACCGTTTGGCGACGCATCTGGGCATTGCCTTCATCATCCTTGGCACCATCGCATGGTTCTGCCTGCAGCTCTCGCGCCGCGAGGGCGAACTGTTGCAGGCCCGGCGGATGGGCGAGCGCAAGCTGTTCGGCATGGGCACCGGCGTGATGCATCTAGCCTTTCTGCAGATCCTGCTGGGTGCATTGGTTGCGGGTATCGATGCAGGGCGTGGCTATATCGACTGGCCGTGGATGAACGGACAGTTCTTCCCTTCGGACGCGCTCAATTACCATCCGCTCTGGAAGAACTTCTTCGAGAATCCCGGCATGGTGCAATTCGTGCACCGGATGGTGGCCTATCTGCTGTTCGTCTTCGGGCTGGTTACCGTGCTGAAAGCGCGTAAATCGGCGCATCCCAACACGCGCGGGGCCTTCATGGCGATGGGCGCGATGCTGGTTCTGCAAGTCATCCTCGGGATCGTCACGGTGATGCATGCCGCGCCGATGCCGCTGGGCCTTGCGCACCAGTTCGGGGCTGTGATCTTGTGGGTGCTGATCATCCGTGCACGCTTCCATGCGCGCTATCCGGTGGTGCAATCCGTCAGAGGAGCCTGACCCGTATGACTGCCTATCAAGACCTGCTGTCGCATCTGCGTGAAACCGCAGCCCTCGAGAAGATCGCCCAGCGGCTGTCTTGGGATCAGGAAACGGTGATGCCGCGCGGTGCCGCCGATGACCGCGCGGAAGAGACGGGGGCCCTGGAGGCGATCTTGCATGCGCGGCGCACCGATCCGCGTATATCCGACTGGCTGGCCCGCGCCGAGGCCCGCAATGAGGTGGAAGCGCGTGTGCTGGATATGGCCTCGCGCGACTATAACCGTGCGATGCGTATTCCGGCGCGGCTGGCCTCCGAGCTGGCCCGCCTGACCTCGCTCTCCCAAGGGATCTGGGCCGATGCGCGCGCGGCAGAGGATCCTTCGGCCTTCCTGCCGACGTTTGAAGAGGTCGTGCGGCTCAAACGCGAGGAGGCGCAGGCGCTGTCGGACGGGCGTGACCCCTATGACGCGCTCCTTGAAGCCTACGAGCCCGGCACCTCCGCCAAGGAAATCGGCCGCGTGTTCGACCGGATGCGCCCGCGTCTGGTGGATCTGTGCGAGCGGGTGGCGGGGTCTTCGGTCAAGCCTGCCGCCCTCGATCATGTCTTCCCCGAACAGGCGCAGATGCGGCTCTCGCGGATCTGCGCCTCTGCCTTCGGCTATGACTGGACGCGGGGCCGGATGGATCTGGCGGTGCATCCGTTCTCGACCGGCTCGGGCAATGATGTGCGCATCACCACCCGTGTGGTCGAGCGCGACCCGTTCAATAATATCTACTCGACAATCCACGAGACGGGCCATGCCTGCTACGAACAGGCCATCGATCAGGCCTATAATTTCACGCCGCTCGGCGCGGGTGTGTCGATGGGGGTCCACGAGAGCCAGAGCCGGATCTACGAGAACCAGCTGGGCCGCTCGCGCGCCTTTACCGGCTGGCTCTACCAGCGCATGACCGAGATGTTCGGCGATTTCGGTGTGGCGGATGCAGACGCGTTCTTCGCCACCGCCAACCGTGTGGCGCCCGGCTATATCCGCACCGAGGCCGACGAGCTGCACTACAATCTGCACATCATGATGCGATTCGATCTCGAGCGGGACCTGATCTCGGGCAAGCTGGAGGTCATGGATCTGGAAGAGGCATGGAACACCCGTTTCAAGGCCGATTTCGGGCTGGTGGTCGATAAGCCCTCGAACGGGTTCTTGCAGGATGTGCATTGGCCGGTGGGGCTGTTTGGCTATTTCCCGACCTATGCTCTGGGCAATCTCTATGCGGGCTGTCTGATGAAATCGCTCCGCGGGTCCGTGCCCGATCTCGATACATCGCTGGCCGAGGGGCATGCCGCGCCGGCAACCGACTGGCTGCGCGAGAACCTGCAGCGCCATGGGGGGCTACGCGAGCCGGTCGAGACGATCCGCACCGCTTGCGGATTTACCCCCGATGAGACACCGCTTTTGGATTATCTCGAAGAGAAGTTCAGCGCGATCTACGATCTCTGATCCGGCAGGAACGGGCTTTGTAAGAAAATGTAACAACACCGCCCGATAACTGGCGGTGTTGACAGCGTTTTTATCGCTTGAGGGCTCTCTGGCCGGGCACTCGCCTTGACCTTTTGAGCTAGCACATCAATTGATGCTCCAAACACCGTGAACGCCCGTGGTGACTGTCTCGGGCACGTATTTGAGGTGGAGGAGGAGTATTATGAACGATAATTCGGACGACGGAGTAATGTCCGGTAAGCTATTGATGATTGCCTGCACCGCAGCGCTTGGCGGTTTCCTGTTTGGCTATGACAGCTCGATCATCAATGGCGCAGTCGACGCCGTGCGCAATGGCTTCGATCTCTCGGCAGCGGCCATTGGCTTTACCGTGTCTTGTGCGCTTCTCGGCGCGATGGCGGGCGCGTGGTATGCGGGGGTCTGCTCCGATAAATTCGGGCGCGTGAAGACGATGATGATCGCCTCGGCGCTTCTGTCGATCTCGGCGCTTGGATCGGGGATCGCATTCGGGCAATGGGATTTGATCCTGTGGCGCTTTGTGGGCGGCATCGGCGTGGGCTTTGCCTCGGTGATCGCGCCTGCCTATATTGCCGAAGTGGCGCCCAAGGACGAGCGGGGCCGGTTGGGCACGATGCAACAGATGGCCATCGTCTCGGGCATCTTCGTGGCACTTCTGGTCAGCGCGGTGGTGGCGCGCGTTGCAGGGAGTGCCGCGGGCACGCTCTGGTTCGGTATGGAAGCTTGGCGCTGGATGTTCCTCTCCGAACTGATCCCTGCGATCCTCTATGGGGTGCTGGCGCTGCGCCTGCCGGAAAGCCCGCGCTATCTGGTCGAGAAGGACCGCACCGAGGAAGCGCGCGGCATTCTGGAAACCATCGTCGGTGTCCGCCGCGAGCGTCTCGACAGCAAGATCTCCAAGATCCGTGAGACCCTGCAACGCGAGGATAGCAAGAGCTTTGCCGATCTGACGGGCGGCGCCTTCCTGTTCCGCCCGATTGTCTGGGTAGGTATCCTGATCGCGGTCTTCCAGCAGCTCGTTGGGATTAACGTTATCTTCTACTATTCGACCACGCTCTGGCAGTCGGTGGGCTTCCAGGAGAGTGACAGCTTCATGATCTCGGTCTTTTCCTCCATCGTCAATATCGTGGCCACCATCATCGCCATCCTGCTGATCGACCGTGTGGGCCGCAAGACGCTGCTTCTATGGGGCTCGGCGCTGATGACTGTGTCGCTCGGGGTGATGGCGCTGGCCTTCAGCCACGCTAATGTGACCGACGGCGCCGTGTCGCTGCCCGATCCGTGGGGGCCTGTGGCGCTGGTCATGGCCAATGTCTTCATCATCGGCTTCGGTGCCAGCTGGGGCCCTGTCATGTGGGTGCTGTTGGGCGAGATGTTCCCCAACAAGATCCGCGGTATGGCGCTGGGTGTGGGCGGTGCAGCCAACTGGCTTGCGAATTTCGTGGTCTCCACGACTTTCCCCGTGCTTTCGGCCATCGGGCTCGATCTGGCTTACAGCCTCTATGCGGGTTTCGCACTGATCTCCTTCTTCATCGTCTGGAAGATGGTGTCGGAAACGCGCGGGATGAGCCTTGAGGACATGGTCGAGGGGAAACCTTCGGGTAGGGCGCGACAGGCCGAGCGTGTTGCCGGAGAATAAGGGAAAGCCGCCCCTCGGGGCGGCTTTTTACTGGCGCGGGCTCAGCGTCAGCCAGATGCCGTTGCGGCTGCGCACCGTCAACTGGGCCGCAGGCTCGGGGATGCGGTCGCAATGGGCCTCGAGCCGGAACCTTTGCAAGATCATCGACAGGATCAGCACGCCCTCGGCCATGGCAAATCCCGCACCGGGGCAGACCCGCGCACCGGCGGAGAACGGAATATAGGCAGAACGTGCGCATGTTTTGCCATTCTCGGTTTCCCAGCGGGCAGGATCGAACCCGTCGGGGTTCTCCCACAGCCCTTCATGCCGGTGCAGATGCCAGGGCGAGATGACAATCTGCGAGCCGGGTTTTACCTCACGCTCGCGGAAGGTCTCAGGGCAGGTGGCCTCACGCACAAACATCGGCACGGGCGGATAGAGCCGCATCGCCTCGCGGAAGACGGCGCGCGAGATCTTGAGCTGTTTGAGCACTCCCATCGGCGGCGCGGCCCCGGTGTCGGGCAGGGTGGCGGCCTCAATGGCCACACGTTCCTGCCACTCGGGATGGGTCGCCAGCAGATAGAGCGCCCAGGCCAGTGCCGAGGCCGACGTCTCATGCCCCGCCAGAAAGAAGATCGCCACCTGATCGACCATCTCGCCGGTGCTCAGCCGCGTGCCTGTCTGCGGGTCTTCCATCGTCATGATCTTGGTGGCCAGATCATCGGGGGCTGTGCCTGCACGGATCGCCTCGGCGCGTCTTCGGGTGAGGGTCTCGATCAGCTTGCGGATCACTCTGGCGGTCTGCAATGTCTTGCGCGAATGCGGGCGCGGCAGCCAGCGCGGCAGCGGCAGAAGGGCCGCCAGATTGACCACCGGAGCCGAATTCTGATGCGCTCGGAAGCTCTCGAAGACGCGGGCCGCCGTCTTGTCCTCGATCGGGATGGAGAACAGCGTGCGGAAGATCACATCCGCCGCGACATGGGATGTTTCCGGTTCTATATCAATACGTTCCGAGGTGTTCTTTGCAAGGCGGTTCACGCAGTTACGCCCTGCCTGCCACATATCGGGGAAGCTGTGATGAAGCTTGCCGCCCTCGAAGGCCGGATCGATGATACGGCGCTGGCGGGCCCATGTCTCGCCATTGGTCACAAAGACCGAATTGCGCAGCAAAGGGGCCAGCCCCTCGCGGATACGGTCCGATTTCGGAAAATCGCGCGGACGCTGGCGCAGCACCAGATCCACCAGTTCGGGCGTGTTGCAGAAATAGGAGCGGAAGAAGGGTGTGCGGAATTCGGCCATCTTGGCACGGTAAAGCCTTGCGGGCTGCGCCGAGAGGATGTCCTGCCGGAAGAGCTGGAAATAGCGCCACAAAGATACGCGGTCGGGACGTGGGGCTGGTTTGGGCGGGCTCATGACATAGACCGGTAGCGGTTGACCGGCGCGGATAGGCGGCTTGGGGAATGCGCTCGGGCACCATAGCGTTGCGCCAGCGTCAGCGGGCCGGCCGTGATGCGGAAGTAATCGTAATCCTGCACGCGATCAAAGGCGCAGAGATACTGGAAATGGAGCTGGAAATAGCGTCGTCTGTCGGACTTCCAGCGCTCGGGGCTCAGCGATTGCGAGAAGGCTGCGGAGAAGACCAGCGGTCCGGTCTGCTTCTCGGGCGCGACGCCTGTCACCCCTGCGGGATCGACCAGCGCGAAGGTGCAGCCATCGCCCATCGCGGTGACATCGACCCATGTGAGGCGGCTCGTGGCGCTGAGATCATGCAGGTCGCGCCGGAGCCGCTGCGCACGGGGCAGGAAACTGACCATCGGCACCACATGGCCCAGCGTCAGGAGCGAGAGGGCTGCGCCCGACACAGCGCGCCGGTCAAGCGCGGCCAGAACAGAGATCGCCACATGCGCGCCCGAACTATGGCCCACCACCAGAACCTCGTCCCAATCCTCCTCCAGTGCCTGTGCGATGCGGTCGGCAAAGACCTCGATCCGGTCCTCGAGGGCAGGCGGGTAGGCCCCGTTCCAGCGTGCCGTGAAGGCATAATCATGCATCAGGTAATAGGCATAGAAGCGGTTATCATGCGCACGGAACCAGCGTAGCCCGAAAATCACCCCGCCGATTGCGGGCACCAGCGCCAGCCCGTGCAGCGGCCAGGCGGGCGCGATCATGCGGGCCAGAGTGGCAAGCCCCCAATAGAGCGCTCCCGCCGCCGCCATCACAGCGATGAGCTGCACCAAAAGAGCCACTACCGGATAGAGCGCGGCCAGAACCGGCCCGTTGCGTAGCCGCATCAGCCGGAAGAGCGCCCCCGAGCCGATATAGAGAAAGGCAGTGCGCAGCAGCTGCATGTAGGTTGCAAGGATCGACGAGCCCATCGAGCCGCGCACAATATCGGACCATAGCAGCACCTCGACCAGCGCCTCGACAGAATGGCCGTCTTGCGTCGAGTGGACCTGCCAGCCGTATTTGCCCCCCTCGCGACTGGCTTTCTGGTGGATCTCGTAGCCCGAGATCCGCGCCTGAGCGGTGCTTTCGCGCCGATACAGTTCGCGGTAGCGGCGCGGCGGGAACGGGTCATAGCCGGGAATATAAAAGACCCGCCGTTTTCCTAGCGGGCGCAAGGGAGTGTCTTGGTGATCCATGGGCCTGTCCGCTTTCCTCACGCCCAGACTACCGCCTGATTCCTGAAAATGTAACAAATTTCACGGCTTCGAGAGGCGTGGTCCGGTCCATTTCGCCACATTCGTGCGGATCACCTCGATCCGCCGGTGGGTCTCGGGATGGGTCAGCAGCCAGGCGGGTGTCATCCGTGGGCCCTGCTGGGTCAGAGCATCGAGTTTCTCGAAAAGGCTGATCTGCGGATCGGCGCTGAAGCCTGCCTTGATCAGAAGGGCTGTGGCAAACTCGTCGGCCTCGTATTCATCCTGCTGGCTGAGCCGCGCGGCCAGCGCCTTGGTCGCCATATTGGCAATTAGCGGCCCGATCACGGGAATCAGGCGCCCCAGAACGGTCGTAAGCAGCATCCGGATCAGGTTCTGGCCCGAAAAGTCGATCATCCGCCGTTTTGAATGACCGAGCGCTACATGCCCCAGCTCGTGCGCCACCACCGAGATCAGCTCCTCGCCCGTGACCTCGCCCGCCTCATAGCGGCGCAGGAATCCGCGCGTCAGGAACACCCGTCCGTCGGGCGCGGCCAGCCCGTTGACCACCGGCGTCTCGTGGATATGGACAGGGATATGGTCCAGCTCCATCGCAGCGGCCAGCCTGTCCACCAGTGCCAGTAGCGCAGGATCACGCAGGCGCGTCGAGTTGCGGTCGAGGCTACGCGCCCCCGACCATGCGGAATATTTCCACATCACAACCGCTACGATAACGGGCAGGAGCAGAACCAGAAGGCGGGTCATTCGCGAAGTGATCCGATCGGTTGGGACGCGGGGGCCTCCGCGCCGGTTTCATCCACCTTACGCCGGACAGAGCGCCAGAGCCAGCGGCCCAGCAAAACGGCTACGGTGGCCGCGGCAATCGTGCCGATCATGCTGCCAGCCAGATCGGCGGCCGCAGACAGATTGGCGCCGAAGAGCATACCGAGCCCGAGATAGAGCGTCACCCAGACCGCCTCACCGGCAATGGACGCCACCCAGAACCTGTGGCGCGGATAACGCGCGGTGCCTGCGGCGAAATTGACATAGGGCCCCAAGGGCGAGAACAACCAGCGAGACAGGAAGATCGCCCAGCCGCCATTGCGGTCGAGACGGGTGATGGCTTTGGCCATCAGGCGGGCGCGCTTGCTCTCCGGTTCGGGCAGACGGCGCGCCAGAAGCCGCCCGATCGCATAGCCGCTGCGGTCTCCGGCCAGCGCACCGCCCAGAGCGGCAGGGGCGAGGCTCCACAGATGCAGATCGCCCGAGGCCACGAAAGCGCCACCGGCCAGCATCACGAGCGAGGCAGGCACCGGCAGCGCGAGGCAGCTGCAGAAGGTGACAAGTGCCACCAGCCACGGTCCCCAGACCGGCAGTAGCAAAAGAAGCTCGTCGGTCAGCTCCTGCGTCATGGGCGTGTATCCTGCGCCGATCTGGCCAAGCCCGATTGCAGGCGGGCGATCAGCTCGTCGACAGGGATCCCCTCGGCACGCGCCAGATCCCGCAGGCGTTGTTTGCGCTGGGGAGATGTGGTGCCCGACAGCTGCAAAAGCGCCTCGACCTGTGATTGTGGGAGATCCCATGAGCGCGCGATATAGCGTGGCGTCATCCAGCTTTCGGGGCTGCGCTCGTGATGGTCGGGATCGGCCCAGTAGATTGCACGGTCGATCGTATGCCATGCGAAATTGGCCGTGAGGACGACCGCCAGCAGGAAGACGATCGACAGAAGCCTATGGCGGCACCAGATCCGTTGGCAGCGGCGCAAACGGGTTTTCATGAGAGGGCCTTCGTGGCTCGGGTTATTCCCTCCAATGTGAGAGGAAACATACGGTTATCAAAGATATCGGAGATCATGGCAGTGGATCGGGTATGTTCCCAGTAGCGCTCGGGCGCGGGGTTGAGCCAGATATGGCGCGGCCATTGGCTGCGGGCGCGGCGTAGCCAGACCTCGCCGGTTTCCTCGTTCCAGTGTTCGTTCGCGCCGCCTTTGATGGCGATCTCATAGGGAGACATGGCGGCATCGCCTACAAAGATACAGCGATAATCGGAACCATACTGGTTGAGGATGTCCCAGGTCGGGATCTTGTCGGTGAAGCGGCGGCGGTTTTCGGTCCAGACCTCCTCATAGAGGCAGTTATGGAAGTAGAAATGCCGGAACTGACGAAATTCGGTCTTCAGGGCCGAGAACAGTTCGTCCACCATCGCCACATGCGCATCCATCGATCCGCCGACATCCAGAAACAGAAGAAGTTTCACGCCGTTGCGTCGTTCGGGGCGGGTTTTCACATCGATATAGCCCGCATCCGCCGAGGCGCGGATCGTGTGGTCGAGGTCAAGTTCGGCCTCAGCCCCCTCGCGGACCCATTGCCGGAGCCTGCGCAGCGCGACCTTGATATTGCGCGTCCCCAGTTCGAGACTGTCATCGAAATTCCGGAATTCCCTTCGGTCCCAGACTTTTACAGCCCGTTTTTCGCGCGATCTATCCTGCCCGATCCGCACCCCTTCAGGGTTGTATCCATAGGCGCCAAAAGGCGAGCGCCCCGCAGTGCCCACCCATTTATTGCCCCCTTGATGGCGGGATTTCTGCTCCTCCAGACGCTGGCGCAAGGTCTCCATCAACTGCTCGAAACTGCCCGTTCCCGCGATCTCCGCTTTCTCGGTATCAGTGAGCGTGGTCTCGGCCAGTTTTGTCAGCCAGTCCTGCGGCAGATCAAGGGCTGTTACGACATCTTCTAAAGACAGTTCCTCAACGCCTTGAAAAATTGTAGAAAATGCCTGATCGAAACGGTCTATATGCGCCTCGTTCTTGACCAGGGAGGTTCGCGCGAAGAAATAGAATGCCTCCAGATCATAAAGGCATAGCCCCGTCGTTAACCCTTCAAGAAAGGTCAGGTATTCCCGCAGGGATACAGGCACCTGATGGCGACGTAACTGTGCGAGGAAGGGGTGGAACATTCTGGATCGGTCCTTCTGCCGGTGCCTTAGTCTGGCAGATCCGGTCCGAAAAGCTACCCGTAATGACACCGCCGCCATTTTCATGGCGGCGGTGTCAGGAGCAAGGATAGCCTTCAGTCCGCGAAGGCCAAAATCTGGCTGGAACCGACTGTCTTCTGCGCCTTGGCGCGGATGGTCATCAGCTGGGCCGAGAGTTCACCATTGCCGGACTGGCTGGCATTTAGCAGGCCACGGGTGCTGAGTTGCATGGCCTGTTGCGCACGGCCCGAACCGAGCGCATAGGCGGCAAGCTGCATATCCGTATGAGCGGTCTGCATATAGGCGCGTGGCGTGATGGCGAAATATTCGGAAGCCTGTAGATAGGCCTGCAGGGCCTGATCGGGATTGTTGGGCGACAGCCGGCCCAGAAGGTACCACGCAAAGCCCATGCGCGTATCGGTCCAGCCCTGAGCTGCGGCAATCTCGATCGCCTGTTTGGCCGCGGCCTGACGGCCCCGCGCCCCACCTGCACCCATCGCCCGATTGACCGCATTCTCGTAGCTGCGCGGCGTCGGATCGGACAGCACGCGGCTGAACTGGCCACCGGCCGGATTGATGCGCGACAGAACCGAGGGCAGCGCCGACATGACCTCGGGCTGGCTCATGCCCGAGTGGAGCGCCGGATCATACCAAGCGCGCAGGATCGTCATGTCGTGGCGGGTCAGCGTCGAGACGAAATTATCGTCATTCCAGACTGAATCCGGAATACGGTAGAGATCGTTGAGCGGTCCGAGGGCCTGACTGATTTCCTCGTTCAGGCAATCATGCAGCTCCTGAGCGCTGACATCTGCCGGAATGAAGACCGATGCCTGACGGCGCTGCGTCACACGGGTCCAGTCCGAGAGGGCCGTGCGCCGTGTCTTGCGGTAGTCTTCCCAGCTGGCCGCATTGGGCGTCACGAAGCAGGCAACAGCCGGAACGAGGCCCTTCATTTCGCGGCGCGGAACGAATTCGACATTGATCCGGTTGGCATTTCCGGGCTTCGCGGTCACCGGAATACCGGCCTCGCTTTGTAACCGGGAGATCAATGTGCCCAATTCGCTCGGTGCGCGTGGCGGAACATTGCCCTTGAGCGTTACCGAGATCGGTCCCTCGAAGCGCGTGAACTGTGCCAGTGGGCGACCCGATTCCAGCTGGAAGCCAAGCTCCAGAAAATCGGTTGCCAGCTGGCTGTTACCCGCCATACCGGTTGTAGGTGCCCGCTGGATCACTTTCGACGATATATCGTCATGTGATGCCGCAAAGGCCGCGCTGGAGGCGCGTACCGACGGCTTGACCTTTGCCGGCTCGACCGTACAACCGGCCAGAAGCGCGAAGGCGGTTCCCGCAGTCAATCCTGCAAAAACGCGTTTGGTTCTCGTGCCATAAGGCACAGTTTTTGAGTGCAGTGAACACGACCCCTCGTGCTCGACTGCTTTACGCAGATATTGGAACCGCATGGCAGTGCGTTCCCCCGTTGTTTTACCCCACTACACGCTAAAACGTGCATCTTTCTGCGTAAACGTTTCGTTTACGATTGCATAAATATTAAGGCAAATTGGAAGGAAACCTGCCGCATTTATCTCGGTTTTGCCGTGGTTTGAACACGATCTCCGATGGGCGCGGGGTTTTGCGGGAAAGCTGCCAGATTGCTGCCACATTTCCCCCGTTTCGAGGGGCGAAATTTGGGCAAATCAACGGTTTGTTTCTTAAATTTCATATAATTTGTTTGTATCTGCCGCAGTCTTTTTCGGCAGTGCGGCGATTAATATCCTTAATTCATCATAAGCAGGCTCTCATGTTCCTCTCCTGTTCTCAGGAGAGGGCAGAATCACTGGTTGGCATCCCCGCCCGGGACCCGCTGCCACAGGTTCCGGGCGGTGATGGTTGCGCGCTGATGGCGGAGGTGTGGGGTGGATGCCACCGTCAGGCGCTTGACTAGGGAGAGTGTCGATCAGCTAGGTTACGGTATTGTAAATATGCTTATCATAAGTCGATAATGTAGCCCCGATTTTCAATTCAAGGTTTAGTCAACTTGGCAAACTGTTGAATTCTAGTATCCGAAGGCACATTGGCAGAACGCAAATGGCGCACCCCGATCAGGACGCGCCATGGTTTCTAGCTTGCGATATCTTGCTCAGCCGCGACCGCGATAGGGCGGAACACCCTGATCGGGGATCCAAATGCCTTCGGGCTGCGGGCCTGTCTGGAAGAAGACGTCGATCGGGATGCCGCCGCGCGGATACCAGTAGCCGCCGATGCGCAGCCATTCGGGATCGAGCGTCTCGGCCAGACGTTTGCCGATGCCCACGGTGCAGGCCTCGTGGAAATCGCCGTGATTGCGGAACGAACCGAGGAAGAGTTTCAGCGATTTCGATTCCACTAGCCAGTCGCGAGGCACATAATCGATCACCAGATGTGCGAAATCGGGCTGTCCGGTCATCGGGCAGAGCGAGGTGAATTCGGGCGCCACGAAGCGCACCGTATATCCGGTGCCCTTATGCGGATTGGGCACGCGCTCCAGCACCGCCTTATCGGGGGAGGTCGGCAGCTTCGTCTCGCCCCCCAGCTGGGTCAGATGGCTATAGATAGACTCGCTCATGCGATACTCCTTTTCCGGCGGTTCTGTTTCGGGTCGCTGCGCACCTGCCCGAGGCGCGTGAACAGGTCAAGCGTGTTCGGTCAAAACCTGCGTGAGCGTGCCTGCCGCAGCACCGCTCCCCGAGTTGCGCGAAATCGCCCGCGATCCCTTGCACCTTCATAGTGCAAAGTTTAGGTTAGAGATAACTTGAAATCGGAGGGCGTAATCATGGCGCCCAAGCGTCCCAGGGCTGCGGGCGCGTTCCCGACACTATCGGTAGAGCACCCCGTGCGCCCCAGTGCCGATTCCGGCGAGCTTTATGCTGCGCTGGATCTGGGCACTAATAGCTGCCGCATGCTGATCGCCCGTCCGAAGGGCTCTCAGTTCCATGTGGTGGACAGCTTCTCGAAGGCTGTCCAACTCGGTCAGGGGCTCGAAGCCTCCGGCCGGTTGTCCCGGTCTGCCATGGCGCGAACCGTGCAGGCATTGCAGATATGCCGACGCAAGATCGACAAACATCATGTGAAGCGGATGCGGCTCGTCGCCACCGAGGCCTGCAGGCGGGCCCGGAACGCGCGCGATTTCATCCGCTATGTCCGGCGCGAAACCGGATTGCCGCTGGAGATTATTCCGGCGGAAGAGGAGGCGCGCCTTGCGGTGATCTCCTGCGGCTCGCTGGTGCGCCCCAATACCGAGCAGGTGCTGGTGGTCGATATCGGCGGTGGGTCCACGGAGCTGGTCTGGATCGATCTCGAGGATGTGCCGCCCGGTGACCGCGCCCGCGCGATCATGCGACTGGCACAGGGGTTCGACCAGAGTAACCTCCCCGGGCCGGCGGCGCGGGTCGTTGACTGGATCTCGGTGCCGCTGGGCGTCGCCACGCTCAAGGACCAGTATGGCGATGTCGAGGATGATGCCGCCCGCTTCGCACTGATGAGCTGGTTTTTCGAGGAGAAGCTGGCCGATTTCACCCCCTATGCCTCGGGCAGCCCGCAGGAAGGGTTCCAGATTATCGGCACTTCGGGGACGGTAACCACGGTTGCGGCTTGCCATCTCGGCCTGCGTCGCTATGACCGCAATCGGGTTGACGGGCTGATGATGAACACCAGCGAAATTGACGGGGTGATCCGGTCCTTCCTGAAACTCGGACCGGACGGGCGCAGGCTCGACCCGCGGATCGGGCGCGACCGTCATTCGCTGATCATGTCGGGGGCTGCGATCTTGCAGGCGCTGATGCGGGTCTGGCCCACCAACCAGCTTTCCGTGGCCGATCGTGGCCTGCGCGAGGGCCTATTATATGCACAGATGGCCGCCGATGGCGTCCTTGAAGAACTGGAGTAAGACATGGTCAAGACACCTACGGGCAAGAATACCTCGGGTCGCGGCCAGCGGGACCTGCGGGTGCGGGTCAAGACCGCGAAGGGCCGCAAGTTGAGCTCCACGCTCTGGCTGGAACGCCAGCTGAACGACCCCTATGTCGTGCGGGCGCGCAAGGAAGGCTATCGCGGGCGCGCGGCCTACAAGATCCTCGAGCTGGACGACAAATACCGCTTCCTCGTGCCGGGCGCGCGGGTCGTCGATCTGGGCTGTGCGCCGGGCGGCTGGTGTCAGGTGGCCGTCAAACGCGTGAACGCGCTTGGCGAGAAATCGGGCAAGAAGGTGGGCACCGTGCTGGGGGTGGACCTGCAGGAGATCGATGCCATCGCGGGCGCCGAGCTGCACCAGCTGGACTTCCTCGAAGAGGGTGCCGATGACAAGGTAAAGGAATGGCTGGGCGGCACTGCGCATGTGGTGATGTCGGATATGGCGGCGGCCTCCTCGGGCCATCAGAACACCGACCACCTGCGCATCATCACGCTGTGCGAGGCCGCGGCCTATTTCGCCTTCGATGTGCTCGAGGAGGGCGGCACTTTCGTGGCCAAGGTTCTGGCGGGCGGGGCCGAGAACGAGCTTCTCACCATCCTCAAGAAGAACTTCACCAAAGTCGCCAATGTGAAACCTCCGGCGTCGCGTTCCGACAGTTCCGAGAAATTCGTGGTGGCCCAAGGCTTCCGTGGTAAGCGCCACGAGGGCGAGGCCGACGACGACGAGGAGTGATTGGCAGGCGCGGATCACCGGTCCTTCCGCGCGATCCGTGTTGAGACAATGTTTGCAATGAAAAGCGCTTCCGTCCTATCCTTGGTGCCAGCAAGGAAGAGAGGGGAGGCTTTTCATTTTGCGTATCGACAGACATCATGCCGGGGAGCGCCATAGCGAGCGCATCCAGTCGGTGATCGCATCCAGCTCCGCCGCCAGCCGTCCGGGCGTGGCCGCAAGTTGGCGACGGTCTTTCATCCATTACAAACTCGATCCCTCGGTCCGACCCGGAGGCGAACGGCTGAGCGCGCGCGAATTGCGGCTTCTGCAGGAAGAGGCGGGGCCGATGATCCGGCTGGCCGAGGCACATCTGGACCGGCTTGCCGCCAATGTGGCCGATGCAGGGTGCAGCGTATTCCTGTCGGATGCGCGCGGCGTGGTGCTGGCCGAACGCATCCGCGCCGCCGATATGGGCGGGTTCCAGTCCTGCAATCTGGTGGCGGGCACCGACTGGTCGGAACAGGCCGAGGGCACCAACGGTATCGGCACCTGTGCCGCCGAGGAACGCCCCGTGACCATCTGGCGCGACGACCATTTCCGCGAGAGCAATACGGCGCTGTGCTGTAGCGGTGCGCCGATCTTCGGGGCATCGGGCGCTCTGGCGGGAGTGATTGATGTCAGTTCCGCCCGCCAGACGCTCGATGCGGCCTATGCGCGGCTCTTGGCCTCGAGCGTGCAGGAAACCGCGCGCCGGATCGAGGCCTCGCTGTTCCGGCAGGCCTATGAGGGCGCGCGGATCGTGTCGCTGGCCGAGGAGGGCACCGGTGCGCAGGAGATCGCGCTTCTGGCGCTCGACCGCGACGATCTGGTGATCGGGGCCAATCGTGCGGCGCGCAGGCGGCTCGATCTGGAGGAGGCCCAAATGGGGTCGCTGCCCGCCTCGGACCTTCTGGATGGCGCACCCCGTCAGGGGCTGGCCGATGCGCAGCGCGCCGAGATGGCGCGGGCCCTTGCGCGGACAGGAGGCAATGTGACAGCTGCCGCCCGTGCACTCGGGATCGGACGGGCGACCTTCTATCGCAAGGCCAAGGCCTTGGGGCTGGAGGTCTGAGGGCAGACTTTCTGGCGGTGAACTGTCTCGGTGCTGAGACAGTTCACCTCGTCGCCAGATGCATGGCACCTATGCGGTGGGGGAATATGTGTTAGAGTGGGGGCAGGATGGTCGACCACCAAACGGGCCGACCGGATTTCTTTGGGAGGAGAAAGACAATGGCCAACGATCTAACAGCAGACTTCAAGGGCGTGATGGTCTCGCCGTTCCGCAGCCGCTATGACAACTTCATCGGTGGCACCTTCAAGGCCCCCAATGCGGGCCGCTATTTCGACAATATCACCCCGCTAACCGGTGGCGTGATTGGCGAGATCGCCCGCTCGGATGCCTCCGATGTCAATGATGCGCTCGATGCCGCTCATGCCGCAAAAGAGAGCTGGGGCCACAAAACCTCGCCCGCACAGCGCGCACAGGTGCTTCTGGCGATCGCCGACCGCATGGAAGAGAACCTCGAGTTGCTGGCCACGGCGGAATGCTGGGATAACGGCAAGCCGATCCGCGAGACCCGTGCGGCTGATGTGCCGCTCGCCATCGACCATTTCCGCTATTTCGCCGGTGTGCTGCGCTCGCAGGAAGGCACCATGTCGGAGATCGATGCCGATACGGTCGCCTATCACTTCCACGAGCCGTTAGGTGTTGTGGGCCAGATCATCCCGTGGAACTTCCCGCTCCTGATGGCGGCATGGAAGATGGCGCCGGCGCTGGCGGCAGGCAATTGCATCGTCCTGAAACCCGCCGAGCAGACGCCCGCCACGATCATGGTCTTTGCCGAACTGATTGCCGATATCCTGCCGCCCGGCGTGCTGAATATCGTGAACGGCTTCGGGCTTGAAGCGGGCAAGCCGCTGGCATCGAGCAAGCGCATCTCGAAAATCGCCTTCACCGGCGAGACCTCGACGGGCCGGCTGATCATGCAATATGCCTCGGAAAACCTGATTCCGGTCACGCTGGAGCTGGGGGGCAAGTCGCCCAATATCTTCTTCTCCGATGTCTGCCGCGAGGATGATGCGTTCTTCGACAAGGCGATCGAGGGCTTCGTGCTGTTCGCACTCAATCAGGGTGAGGTCTGCACCTGCCCGTCGCGGGCGCTCATCCAGGAGGATATCTACGAGGAGTTCATGGAGCGTGCCATCAAGCGCACGCAGGCCATCATTCAGGGCGACCCGCGCGATGCCGCCACCATGATCGGGGCACAGGCCTCGGCCGAGCAGAAAGAGAAGATCCTGTCCTATATGGAGATCGGCCGCAAGGAGGGCGCCGAGGTGCTGACCGGCGGCGGGGCGGCACAGATGTCGGGCGAGCTGGCAAACGGCTACTACATCCAGCCCACCATCCTGCGCGGCCATAACAAGATGCGGGTCTTCCAGGAGGAGATCTTCGGGCCGGTTGTGTCGGTGACGACCTTCAAGGATGCCGATGATGCGCTCGAGATCGCCAATGACACGCTCTACGGGCTCGGTGCGGGCGTGTGGTCGCGCGATGCCAATACCTGCTACCGCTTCGGTCGCAAAATTCAGGCCGGCCGTGTCTGGGTCAACAACTATCATGCCTATCCGGCCCATGCGGCCTTCGGGGGCTATAAGCAATCGGGTATCGGGCGCGAGACCCATAAGATGATGCTCGATCACTACCAGCAGACCAAGAACATGCTGGTCAGCTATAACCCCAACAAGTTGGGCTTCTTCTAACGAGTTAGGATCTAACGAGTGTGGATCGCCCGACCCGCGAGGGGCGGGCGATTTTCGTCAGGGGGCATGAGAGGAGGAAGCGATGACAAAGGTTACAGCCACCGAGGTGGCTCTGGCATTTCTCGAAGAGATCGTGGCCGATCACGGGCCGGTTCTGTTCCATCAATCGGGCGGGTGCTGTGATGGCTCGGCGCCCATGTGCTATCCGCAGGGCGAGTTCCGGATCGGCGAGAATGACGTGAAACTCGGCGAGATCGGCGGCATGCCTGTCTATATCTCGGGCGCGCAGTATGAGGTCTGGAAACATACCGACATCACCATCGACGCGATCCCGGGGCTGGGGGGCGGCCAGTTCTCGCTCGATAACGGGCGGCCTTTGCGCTTCCTGACACGCTCGGAGATTTGCGACCTGCCCGAGAGCTAGGCAGTTCCTGCCCAAATTGCACGCTTGGCGGGAAGTGCCCTGTTGTAAATCAGGACTGGGGTGTATTTTGTTAAATTACTGTTAACTCTTTCATGTAATCTCGTAAGCATGGGCGGTAGGAAGCTGCCTATGCAGATGGGAGGAAGTGAATGTACCAGTCCCGTATTGTTGCGCCGGGTTTGGGGCCAGATGTGCTGGCCCGGGCGAGAACTGGTTTGGAAACATCCTGCTGTGATTATGTGCCGCAATCGGTGAGTGATCATGGTCGCGCGATGAAATTTATCGATACACATAAGTCCCGTATTCTACAGACCGATGCACAGGTCCGGCCGATGCGTAGCCGTATCACCGCCGAGCTGGATCGTATCAAGGCTGCCAACGGTTACTGAGCGGCATTCCCGCAAGAGTGGATCTTGATCCTGCACCAAAGGCCATGGGCGCATATGGGCTCCGCCTGCGAAGGATCGGGACAGGCTCCTATGTGATGAACTCTCCCCGAGCTTTTCAAACTGCAGCCGTGTCGTTTACCCAAGGACGGGTGCCCAGCCTCAATGACCCGATTGGCGGAATTTACTGGGGGTCGAGCCGGTCTGCGCGAGAAAGTTGCGCGAGAAGTAGGTCTGGCTGCGAAAGCCGAGCCGCGCGGCAATCTCCTTGATCGGCATCTGGGTATCCAGCAATAGCCTTCGTGCCTCGTAGAGGCGGCGTTCCTGCAGCAGATCGGAGGCTGGCCGCCCGCAGGCATCTCGGCAGACACGCGACAGATGGGTGGGCGTGACCCGCAATTGGCGGGCATAATCCGAAACGGTTTGGCTCGAGCGGAAATCACGTTCCACCAGCGCGGTGAAGCGGTTTACCAGCTTGCGCGCGTTTTTGGGGGGCAGGCTGTCTTGCGGTGCAACGGCTATTTGGCGTTCCAGCCAGACCGAGATCAGCCCCATCTGGAACTCCGCCGCCCTGTCCGAGCCGATCCTTGGTTGGCTGCTCTCGCGGTTGAGTGCCTCAAGAAGGGCGGTCAGCTCGCTTTGTGCGGTGGCCTCCCTGACCCGCAGATGCTGCGGATTGGCCGGCAGGGTCGGGTCATGATCGCGCCCGAAGAACAGCACGAGCCCTTGGGTGTTGGCCCCGAGTTCGAGGCAGTGCATCACGCCTGCTGGCAGGAAGATCGCATTATGGACCCCGTAACCCCGTTGCACGCCGCCCACCGTGACGCGGCCCTGACCGCGGGTGATCCAGAAGAGACAGGGCTCGGACAGGGCCCGCATCGCCTCCATCCGCCAGCGCCCGCCCTGGGCCATATGCTGGATCGTGTCCAGCCGATGGGCAGGGCCTGTCTGTGGGGGCAGGGTGTCGGGGGCACCTCGTTGGGAAAACGGTGCGGAAGTCAGCAACAACTTAGAGGAAAAGACGGCCATTCGAAAACTCCGAGCACTCGGATATACCCCACATGCCGGAGCGTAAGGCGGGTGCGGGCTTTGACCAAGTGTTTTTTGCGAATGCAGCGAGCGCGGGTTCAGGGCCGCTTTATCTTGTGCCAGTCCTTCATGCGGGCACGAAACCATGTGCGCTGCCGTTTGGCATATTGGCGCGAGGCCGCTTGCGCGCGCGCGCGCGCTTCCGCCAGAGTGGCGCGACTCAGCAGATAGTCGACCAGTTCCGGCGCACCGATCGCCTTTGCCCAGAGCGCGTCACGGTCCCAGACAGGTAGCACCGCCCGCGTTTCCTCGAGCGCGCCCTGTTCCAGCATCAGATCGAAGCGGCGGTCGATCCGCTCGGCCAGCCAGTCGCGCTCGGCATCGATCACGAAACAACTTGCCTGATCGCGCGGCAGAAGGGCCGGCGGCGTCTCGTCCTGCCATGCGGCCAGCCCGCGCCCCGTGGCCCGTAGCACCTCCCAGGCGCGCTGCACCCGCACGGGGTTCAACCTGTCCACGCGCGCGGCGCTGGCGGCATCCAGTTCGGCAAGGAGCGCGGCATGTCCCTCGGTCTCGCGCCGCCGGTTGGCCTCGGCTCGGATCGCCTCGGGCGTGGGAGGAATCTCGGCCAGCCCCTCGGTCAGCGCACTCAGATAGAGCCCCGTGCCGCCCACGATGATCGGACGCGGCCCGCCCGCCTGATGGGCGGCCAGAATATCCCCGACCTCGCGCAACCAGTGGCCTACCGAATAGCTCTCGCCACAGTGTTTATGGCCGTAAAGCAGATGCGGGGCCTGTGCCTCTTCCTCGGGCGAGGGGCGCGCGGACAGTACCCGCCAGCAGTCCCAGATCTGGAGAGCATCCGCATTGACCACCACTCCGCCCTGCGCCTGCGCGATCTGGAGCGCAAGCGCCGATTTGCCGCTCGCCGTCGCGCCGCCGATCACGACGGGCCGCGATGGGTCGAGATTTTCCAGGATATCGCGCATCTGCTGCCTTCCGTCTCTAGCTTCGCCAACCCCATCGACCAAATATCGCCGAAAGATCATTTCCCGAGTTGAACCCGACGCGCATTTGCGACATTTTGCGCACCGATGACAACTGACAAATGAGGAACCCGAGATGTCTGCGGACCAACACCCGGCAGCGAAGTATAAACGTGTCCTCTTGAAAATCTCGGGTGAGGCCCTGATGGGCGACCAGGGCTACGGCCTGCACCCGCCAACCGTTGCCCGCATCGCCAGCGAAGTGAAATCCGTCCATGATCTGGGCGTCGAGATCTGCATGGTAATCGGTGGCGGCAACATCTTCCGCGGTCTGGCCGGCAGCGCGCAGGGCATGGAACGGACCACGGCCGACTATATGGGCATGCTCGCTACCGTGATGAACGCGCTCGGCATGCAGGCACAGCTCGAGGCGCTCGGCATCCATACCCGCGTGATTTCCGCCATCCCGATGGACGAGGTCTGCGAGCCCTATATCCGCCGTCGTGCCGTTCGCCATCTCGAGAAGAAGCGCATCTGTATCTTTGCGGCAGGCACCGGCAACCCGTATTTCACCACCGATACGGCCGCGACCCTGCGCGCCAACGAGATGAATTGCGAAGCGATCTTCATGGGCAAGAACGGCGTCGACGGGGTCTATGACAAGGATCCGAAGAAATTCGATGATGCCAAGCGCTATGATCATGTGACTTACGACGAGGTGCTGCAGAAGAACCTCAAGGTGATGGATGCGTCGGCCATCGCGCTTGCACGCGACAATAACCTGCCGATCATCGTCTTCCCGCTCGACGAACCGGGCGGGTTCAAAGGTATTCTGGCAGGTCAGGGCACCTATACGCGCGTTCAGGGCTGAGACATCAGTCTTGAAAAGCGACGGGCCGCTTGGCCTATACAAGCGGCGCTTTGCGCGCTAGATACTGTTCAAGCAAGATAAAGAAGCAGACGGAGACGACATGTCTGACGATTTCGAAATCGACACCGATGATCTGGAGCGCCGCATGGAAGGCGCAATGGGTGCGCTGAAAACCGAATTTGCCTCGCTGCGCACCGGCCGTGCGGCAGGTTCCATGCTCGATCCGATCACGGTGGATGCCTATGGTCAGGCAACGCCGATCAACCAGCTGGGCACCGTCAACGTGCCCGAGCCGCGTATGGTCACCATCAATGTGTGGGACAAGGGCATGGTCGGCAAGGTCGAGAAGGCCATCCGCGAGTCCGGTCTGGGGATCAACCCGCAGCTCAACGGCACCATCATCATGCTGCCGATCCCCGAGCTGAACGAGGAACGCCGCCGCGAGCTGACCAAGGTTGCCGCCTCCTACGCCGAATCCGCGCGTGTGGCCGTGCGTAACGTGCGCCGCGATGGTATGGACCAGATCAAGAAAGCCAAGAGCAATGGCATGTCGGAAGACGATGTGAAGCTCTGGGAAGGCGAGGTTCAGGATCTCACCAACAAATACACCGCCATGGTCGACAAGGCGCTTGAGACCAAGCAAGCCGAGATTATGCAAGTCTAAGCACTCGACGAGAGTGCCGTGCGAAAGGCGGCCCAAATGGCGCTGAACAGGCGAAAACAGGGCAAGGCTCTCTCGGGGTCCAAGCCGTCCGATCCGGTGCAGGAAGGCGATGTCGATTATGGTGTGCGCCATATCGCCATCATCATGGACGGGAACGGGCGTTGGGCCAAGAACCGTGGCTGGCCGCGTCTGGCCGGTCACCGCAGAGGTGCAGAGCGGATCAAGGAAATCACCAAGATCTGCCCGACGCTCGGCGTGCGCTACCTGACCGTCTATGCGTTCTCGACCGAGAACTGGAAACGCTCGACCGAAGAGGTTCTGGGGCTGATGGCCATTTTCTCGCGCTATATCGAGAAAGAGGCCGACAGCCTGTCCGCGCTCGGTGTGCGGATGCGCTTTATCGGCGCGCGCGGGCGGCTCGATGGCAAGCTGGCCAAGTTGATGGCGAGTATCGAGGAGCGCACCAAGCATAACGAGCGGCTGACGATGACCGTGGCCATCAATTATGGTGGCCGTCACGAGCTGGGTCGTGCCGCGGCCCAGATGGCGCGCGATTTTGCCGCCGGTCTTATCACCGAGGACGAGTTGAATGCGGAGGCAGAGGCGGCGCTTGAGGCGCGGCTCGATACCGCAGGGCTCCCTGATCCGGATCTGGTGATCCGCACTTCGGGCGAGACACGGACCTCGAACTTCCTGCCATGGCAGGCCGCCTATGCGGAATACGAATTTACCCAAACCCTCTGGCCTGATTTCAGCCCTGACGAGCTGGAAGATATTCTGGCACGGTTCGGCAATCGTGAGCGGCGGTTTGGCGGAGTGAAAACATGACAGCAGCAACCGGACGCTGGGGAGACCTGCGCAAGCGGGTCGCATCGGCCATTGTAATGGCGGTGATCGGTGCCGTGGCGATCGGATGGGGCGGGCTCGCCTTCAAGGCGCTGGCCTGTATTGTGACGGGGTTGATGATCTGGGAGCTGTCGGCGATGACCGCGCCCGACCGCTCCACGCGGGCGATCCTGCTGGGGCTCATTGCGGCGGGCACGCTCGCGCTGATCCTGATCATGCATTCGCCCTTCTATCTGCCGCTCCTGATCCTGCCGCCCATCGCCGGGCTCTGGCGTCCGCGCCGCGACCGGCGGTTCTTCACCCTCTATGCTTTGGCGATCATGCTGACGGGCTACGGGCTCGTGGCGCTGCGCGAGGGGCAGGGCGTGGGCGCGATCACATGGATCATCTGTGTGGTCGTGGTGTCGGATGTGCTGGGCTATTTCGTGGGCCGTATGGTCGGCGGGCCGAAATTCTGGCCCAAGATCAGCCCCAAGAAAACCTGGTCGGGCACGGTGGCCGGCTGGATCGGCGCGCTTATCCTGGGCTTTGTCTTCACCCGCATCGGCGGCGGCACGGCGCTGATCTGGATGTCGCCGCTTCTGGCCTTTGCCGGACAGTTGGGTGATATTTTCGAGAGCTGGCTAAAGCGACGCTCGGCGGTCAAGGACAGCTCCTCGCTGATCCCCGGCCATGGCGGCGTTCTGGACCGGTTCGATGCGCTGATCGGCGTGGTGCTGGTGCTTCTCATTCTTGCACAATTCGGAGAGCTGCCGCTGACGGCAGCCGGTTAAATCAATGCGCGTTACAGTTTTCGGGTCGACGGGGTCTATCGGCGAAAGCACCTTCGATCTCTTGCAGCGATCCGATCATCAGGTCGTGGCGCTGACCGGCGGGCGCAATATCAGACGTCTGGCCGAGCAGGCGATTGCCCTGAAGGCCGAACTGGCGGTAACCGCTTATGACGACTGCCTGCCCGCGCTGCGCGAGGCGCTTTCGGGAACCGGCATCGAGACAGCGGCCGGCACGCAGGCCCTGATCGAGGCGGCCGAACGCCCGACCGATTGGGTGATGTCGGCGATCGTGGGGGCCGCGGGCCTTGCGCCGGGGTTCCGCGCGCTCCGGCAGGGCGCGACACTGGCGCTGGCCAACAAGGAAAGCCTCGTGACCGCAGGCCCGCTTCTGCTGGCCGAGGCCGAGAAACACGGCGCCCGCATCCTGCCCGTCGATAGCGAGCATTCGGCCATCTTCCAGGCGCTGGTGGGCGAGGATATCGACGCGGTCGAGCGGATCATCATCACCGCCTCGGGCGGCGCCTTCCGCGACTGGCCGATGGAGAAACTGGCAGGCGCCACCGTGGCGCAGGCGTCGAGCCACCCGAACTGGGATATGGGCCAACGGATCACCATCGACTCGGCGTCGATGTTCAACAAGGCGCTCGAGATCATCGAGACGCGCGAGTTCTTCGGTGTGGAGCCCTCGAAGATCGAGGTTCTGGTCCATCCCGAGAGCATGGTCCATGCGCTAGTAGGCTTCCGTGACGGGGCGCTGATGGCGCATATGGGCGCGCCCGATATGCGCCATGCCATCGGCTATGCCCTCAACTGGCCCGAGCGCTCCGAACTGCCCGTCGAGCGGCTCGATCTGGCAAAACTCGGTAGCCTGACCTTCCGCGCCCCCGACGCCGCGCGCTATCCCGCGCTGCGTCTGGCCTATGAGGTGATGGAGATCGGCGGCACAGCGGGAGCGGCCTTCAACGCCGCCAAGGAAATCGCGCTCGATGGGTTTATCGATGGCCGGATCGGGTTTCTCGATATGGCCCGTGTGGTCGAGGAAGTGCTGACGGAGATGTCAGCGCGTCAAGGCCTTTGCAATACGGCGATAAGTCTGGATAACATTGCCCATACCGATGCGGAGGCCCGCGATTTGGCCCGACGTTTTCTGACCAAAGTCACCCAGTGACCCCAGCCAAGGATTGATCGCGTGGAATTGCTGCCGGATCTCGGGAATTTTCTCTACACGATTGTGAGTTTCGTGATCGCGCTGTCGATTATCGTCACGGTGCATGAATATGGCCATTACATCATCGGGCGCTGGTCGGGGATCAAGGCGGATGTATTCTCGCTGGGATTCGGCCCCACGCTGGTCTCGCGGGTCGATAGACATGGCACCCGCTGGCAGATCGCGGCACTTCCCTTCGGCGGCTATGTGAAATTCAGGGGCGATGCCAATGCGGCCTCGGCCAAGGGCGATGAGGCCGAACTCGCCGCACTTACGCCCGAGGAACTGCGCCAGACCATGCATGGCGCGCCGCTCTGGGCGCGGGCCGCAACCGTTGTGGCGGGGCCTGTCTTCAACTTCATCCTGTCGATCGCGGTGATTGCGGGGTTGATGCTCTATACTGGCACGCCGACCGACAAGCCCGTGGTCGGCGAGCTTTACGCCTTGCCCGACGGCACTGGCCAGCTCCAGACCGGTGACGAGATCCTGGCCGTGGCGGGCAAATCCACGCCGGATTACCCTAGCTTCAACGAGGCGCTGGCCGATGCTCCCGAGGGGGCACAGCTGCCGCTGCAAGTGGCGCGCGACGGGCAGGTGCTGGAGATCGAGGGCCCGCAACTCTTTCCGCCGCGTCTGACGGGGGTCGCCCCCAAATCGGCTTCCTATGCGGCGGGGCTAGTGGAAGGTGATGTGATCACCGCGGTGGATGGCAATCCGATCTGGACCTTCGAGGATCTGCGTCAGGCGGTCTCGTCCTCCAAGGGTAAACCGCTCGATCTGACGGTCTGGCATGCGGCCACCCGGACAACGTCCCAGATGGTGCTCACGCCCAAGCGCACCGATGTGCCCAGCGTTGACGGCGGCTTCGAGACGCGCTGGATGATCGGGGCGACGGGGGGCTTCATCTTCGAGCCGCTGACCCGCCCGACGGGGTTGGGCGAGGCGCTGACGGGGGCCGTGTCCCAGACATGGGGCATTGTCACCCAATCGGTCTCGGGGCTGAGCAACATGATCCTCGGCAATATTTCCTCGTGCAACCTGCAAGGGGCGATCGGGATCGCGCAGGGCTCGGCTGCGGCGGCCAAATCGGGGCTCGAAAATTTTATCTGGTTCATCGCGCTCCTGTCGACCGCCGTGGGCTTCCTGAATCTCTTTCCGATCCCCGTTCTCGATGGCGGGCACCTGATGTTCTATTGCTATGAGGCGATCGCCGGAAAGCCGCCTTCCGACCGCATCATGAACGTGCTGATGTCGATCGGCGTGGCGCTTGTTTTCGGGCTGATGCTTTTCGGTCTGTCCAATGATATTCTCTGTCCCTGAGGCAGAATGCAGGCGGGAGGCAGTGACATCGGGGCACTGTCTTCCGAATTGATCAAATGGGGGCTCTTCGCTTTGACAAGCCCGCATAGACTCGGTATCGACAATTAACGAATAATGCTGCCGAAAGGCTGGAGAGGGCGATGACAAACAGGCAAACTGGCCGGCAAGGTCTTGGACAATTTTCCGGTATTCTCGTGCCGGCGGCTCTGTCGCTTGCCGTGGCTCTTACCAGCGTGGCACTCCCCGAAACGGTCTGGGCGCAGAGCTACAGCTTCTCCAGCGTTTCGATCACCGGTAACCAGCGCGTCGATAACGCGACGGTGCTGGGCACGGCAGGTATCAAAGCGGGCGAGAGCATGAGCGCGGGCGAGCTGAACGCCGCCTATCAGAAGCTGCAATCCTCCGGTCTCTTCGAGACGGTCGAGCTGGTGCCGCAAGGCTCGACTCTGAAAATCAATGTGCAGGAATACCCCACGATCAACGTGATCGCCTTCGAGGGGAACAAGCGCCTGAAGGACGAGGCGCTTGCGAAGATCGTCAAATCCGAGAGCCGTCGCGTCTATAATCCGGCAACCGTCGAGGCCGATGCCCAGCTGATCGCCGATGCCTATGCCGAAGGCGGTCGTGTGAATGCGCGTGTGACGCCCAAGGTCATCCGCCGCTCGAATAACCGCGTGGATATCGCCTTCGAGATTAAGGAAGGCGCGGTCACCGAGATCCAGCGCATCACCTTCACCGGCAACAAGGCGTTTTCTGACCGCCGCCTGCGTCAGGTCCTGCAGACCAAACAGGCCGGTATCCTGCACCAGTTCATCCAGCGTGACACCTTCGTGGCCGACCGCGTCAATCTGGATCGCCAGCTGCTGACCGATTTCTACCGCTCGCGTGGCTATCCCGATGTGCAGGTCAATGGCGTCTCCTCCGAGATGACCCGCGACCGTGACGGGTTCTTCATGACCTATAACATCTCCGAAGGTCAGATGTTCAAATTCGGCAAGATCACGACGGTCTCCGAAGTGAACGGTCTCGACGTGTCGGAATATGCGCCGCTGTCGAAGATCCGCACCGGCGCGATCTACTCGCCCAATGCCATCGATCTGGCCGTCACGCGGATGGAAGAGAAAGCCCGTCAGGAAGGGCTGAACTTCGTGCGCGTCGATCCGCAGATCACCCGCAACCCGCGCACCGGCACGCTGGATATCCAGTTCGCGCTGGTGAAAGGGCCGAAGATCTTTGTCGAGCGGATCGATATCGAAGGGAACACCGCAACGCTGGATCGCGTGATCCGTCGCGAGTTCCACACGGTCGAAGGCGACCCCTACAATCCGCGCGAGATCAAGCGCTCGGCAGAACGTATCCGCGCGCTCGGCTATTTCTCGAATGCCGATGTGAACACCAAGCCCGGCACCAATCCCGATCAGGTGATCGTGGACGTGAACGTGACCGAACAGCCCACCGGCTCGCTGACCTTCGGCGCAAGCTATGGCGCCTCGGCAGGGTTCGGGATTACGGCGGCCCTCAACGAGCGCAACTTCCTCGGCCGTGGCCAGCATCTGGCCGTGTCGATCGGAACGACCTCGGACAACCAGAGCTCGGTCATCAGCTTCACCGAACCCTATCTCTTCGGTCGCGATCTGGCGGCAACGGGCAAGGTGTTCTACACGACGACCAGCGATGACAACTCGGATTACGACACCGAACGCGCCGGCATCGAGCCGTCGATCGAGTTCCCGGTCTCCGAGAATGCGCGTCTGAAGCTGCGCTATAACCTCACGAGCGAACGCCTCTCGGGTGTCGATGACTATGATGCCGACGAGGATACCGGCTCCTCGCCGATCCTCAGCCGCGAGGAAGGCACGCGCTGGAAATCCGCAGTCGGTTATACCTATACCTATGATACCAGCGAAAATAATATCGATCCGCGTTACAGCTACCTGTTCCGCTTCGATCAGGAATTCGCGGGTCTTGGCGGGGATGTGCAGGCGGTGACGACCACCGCTCTTGGCCGCGCACAGCGTAAGGTCTGGAACGACGAGGTCACGCTGCGGGCCGAGCTGGAAGGCGGCGGGATCATCGCGGCCTCGGGCGACACCACGATCCTCGACCGCTTCACCGGCAATAACAAGATCCGTGGCTTCGAATCGAACGGCATCGGTCCGCGCGATACGGCTGCGCCCAACGAGGACGCGCTTGGCGGGAAGTATTTCGCCGTCGCACGTCTGGAGGCACAGTTCCCGCTGGGTCTGCCCGAGGAATACAAACTCGGTGGTGCGGTCTTCCTCGATGCGGGCTCTGTCTGGGGGCTCGACGATACCGATGGTGTGGAAAATGTCGATGACGGCTTCCACCTGCGGTCGGCCATCGGTGTCTCGGTCCTGTGGGACAGCTTCATCGGTCCGCTGCGTCTGAACTTCTCGAAAGCCATCGTGAAGGAAGATTACGACGAAGAGCAGAACTTCGATCTGACCGTTTCGACGAAGTTCTGATCCATGATGTCGCTGCGGCATAGGGTCGGGCTGATCGGGCTGGCGGGGTTGACCGCGCTTGTCTCGGTGCCCGCCCTTGCTCAGACGGCTGCGCAGAACGGCGCTTCCGCGACGCGCGACGGGGCCGTTTCCGCCAATATGCCGATCCTCACACTGGATTGGGACGAGCTTTACCAGAGTTCGGAATGGGCCCGCAGGGTCAAGCAGCAGTTGGCCCGCGAGACGGCCTCGCTCGGCAGCGAGAACAAGCGCATTGCCGATGATCTGGTCAGCGAGGAAAAATCGCTGACCCAGCGCCGGGCGAGCATGACCCCGCAGGCCTTCCAGAAGGCGGCCGCTGAATTCGACAAGAAAGCCACCGATATCCGCGCGGCCCAGAAAGCCAAGGCCGAGGCGCTCGCGCATCAGGTCGAGGCCGAGCAGCAGGCTTTTCTGAAAGCGGCGCTGCCGCTTCTGGATGATCTTCTGCGCGAGAAAGGTGCCCAGATCGTGATTGACCGGCGGGTGATCATCCGCGGGCTGTCTCAGATCGATGTGACCGATGACATGCGCGATATTGTTGATGCCAAACTCGGATCCGGCATTCCGCAGCCCGTGCCCGAGGAGCTCGGCGGCACGGCGCCCGATCCGGCCTCCGGTGCCGACTCCGAGGCCGCAGCGCCCAAGGACGGTGCCGATCTGCTGGAGCAGGGCGAGATGCCACCGCTTTCGACCGCGCCGTAACCTCTACCACGCCCGTATCGTTTTACGATGTGTGGCCCGCGTGGTTACCTTGCAATGTCTTGCGGGGGTTGGTATTTCATGGCTCCGGCCCGATCGGCGATCCGTCGTCGGCAAAAAGATATAAAAGGGACAGAAGAATGACCGAAGCCGCCCCCTATACCGAAGCCGATCTGGCGCTCATTAAACGTATGCTGCCGCATCGTTACCCCTTCCTTCTGGTGGACAAGGTCACGGACATCGTGCCTATGGAAAGCGGTGTAGGCATCAAATGCGTCACCTCGAACGAGCCGCATTTCGAGGGCCATTTCCCGCAGGAGCCCGTCATGCCGGGCGTGCTGATCGTGGAAGCGATGGCGCAGACGGCCGCGGTGATCACCGGGATCTCCAAGAACCTGATCGACAAGGATATGTCGGTCTATTTCATGTCGATGGATAAGGTGAAATTCCGCCGCAAAGTGGTGCCGGGCGATGTTCTGCGCATGGAAGTGAAGCTGCTGCGCGGCGGCGGCAAGGTCTGGAAATTCGAGGGCCGTGCGCTGGTCGATGGCGAGCTGGCCTGCGAGGCAGAGCTGACCGCCATGATGGCGACCGGCAAGTAAGGAGACGGGCATGGCGATCGATCCCACTGCCGAGATCCACGCCTCTTCTATCATCGAAGAGGGCGCCACCATCGGCGCGGGCTGCAAGATCGGTCCCTTCTGTCTTATCGGCCCCGAGGTTTCTCTCGGGGCGGATGTCACGCTGCATTCGCATGTGGTGGTGACCGGTGCGACCGAGATCGGCGAGGGGACGGAGGTCTATCCTTTCGCCTCGCTGGGCCAGATCCCGCAGGACCTGAAATTCCGCGGTGAGAAGACCCGTCTGGTCATCGGCAAACGCAACCGTATCCGCGAATATGTCACCATGAATACCGGCACTGCAGGCGGTGGCGGTGTGACGCGCGTGGGCGATGACGGGCTATATATGTCTTCGTGTCATGTAGGGCATGACTGCATCATTGGCGACCGCGTGATTCTGGTGAATTCCGTAGCGGTCGCGGGGCATTGCCATATCGGCGACGATGCGATCGTGGGCGGGCTTTCGGGCGTGCACCAATGGGTGCGCATCGGACGCGGCGCGATGATCGGCGCCTTGTCGATGGTGACGGCCGATGTCATGCCGAATGCGTTGGTCGCGGGCCCGCGCGCCCATGTCGAGGGGATGAACCTCGTGGGGTTGCGGCGCCGTGGCACCGACCGCGCCGAGATCACCGCGCTGCGCGATCTCTACAAAGCCCTTGGCGAAGGCAATTTCCGTGAAGTTGCCCGTGAACAGAACGAGGCAGGCTCCGACAGCGAGCTGGTGCGCGAAGTTCTTGATTTCATTCTGGGCCCGTCGGATCGTTCTTTCCTGACGCCCCATCATAAGTAAGGCCAGCATAATGGACGGACAGATGAACCCCAACACCATCGCATTGATCGCAGGCCAAGGGGCGGCGCCCAAAATGCTGGCGCAAGCCGTGCCGGGGCTGACCGTCTGCGAGATGGACGGGTTCCCTTGCGAGGTGGAGGGCGAGGTCCTGCGCTTCCGTTTCGAGCGTCTGGTGCCGTTCCTCGACGAGCTGGTCTCGCGCGGGGTCACGCATGTGGTCTTTGCGGGATCGCTGTCGCGTCCCAAGATCGAACCCGAGATGTTCGATCTCAAGACCGCGCAGCTTGTCCCGCGATTGGTGGGCGCCATGCAACAGGGCGATGATGCGACGCTGCGCGCGGTGATCGAGCTGTTTTCCGAATGGGAGATCGAGACGCTGGGGATCCACGAGATCCTGCCGCAGCTTCTGCCGCCTGCGGGATTCCGTCTGGGCACGATCAGCGAGCGCGACGAGAAAGATGCCGAACGCGCCGCGGCCATTCATGCCGCGATGGGCGAGGCAGATGTGGGGCAGGGATGTGTGGTCTCGAACGGGCTATGTCTGGCCGTCGAAACCCAGCCCGGCACCGATGCCATGCTCGAGTTCGTGGCACAGCACAAGGCGCTCAACCCGGGCGGCGGCGTGTTCTTCAAGGCCCCCAAGCCCACCCAGGACCGACGGATCGATCTGCCGGTGATCGGGCCGCAGACGGTTGCGCAGGTGGCCAGAGCGGGGCTCAAGGGCATCGTGATCGAAGCCGGCGGCGTGATGGTGCTCGATCAGGCGGCCACCGCTGCGGCTGCGACAGAAGCCGGTCTCTTCCTCTGGGTGCGTCCCTGATGCGGGTCTTCATCATCGCGGGTGAACCCTCGGGCGACAAGCTCGGTGGCGCGTTGATGGCGGGTCTGAAGGCGATGGTGCCGGAGGTCGAGTTCACCGGGATCGGTGGCCAGCACATGGAAGAAGAGGGGCTGTCCTCGCGCTTCCCGATGGAAGAACTCTCGGTCATGGGCATTGCCGAGATCCTGCCGAAATACCGCGAGCTGAAACGCCGCATCCGAGAGACTGCCGAGGCGGTCATCGCGGAGAGACCCGATGTGGTGATCTCCATTGACAGCCCCGATTTCTGCCTGCGTGTCCATAAGATCGTAAAACAGAGCCATCCGTCGCAGAAGGTCGTGCATTACGTCGCTCCATCTGTCTGGGCGTGGCGGGCAGGGCGCGCGGCCAAGATGGCCAAGACGGTCGATCATGTGTTGGCCCTGCTGCCTTTCGAACCGCCCTATATGGAAGAAGCCGGAATGAGCTGTGATTTCGTGGGCCATCCGGTCGTGACCGAGCCGTTGGCCAGCCGCGAGGAGGCGAGCGCCTTCCGCGAGACCCATATGATCGGGGCGGACCAGCCGCTCGTCCTGTGCCTGCCCGGATCGCGCAAATCCGAGGTCTCGCGTCTGGGGCCGCGGTTCGATGAGGCGCTGATGCAGCTGCGCGACCGGGAGCCGGGCCTGAGGGTCGTGGTGCCCACCGTGCGGGGGGTGTCGAAATTCGTGCGGCAGATGACGGCGCGCTGGCCGGTGGCCCCGATCGTGGTCGAAGCCACCGAGGACAAACGTGCGGCTTTTGCCGCAGCCGATCTGGCGCTTGCGGCCTCGGGCACGGTCTCGCTCGAACTGGCGGCCAATCGCACACCGATGGTCATTGCCTATGATGCCTCGCGCATCACATGGCATATCGTTTGGAACATGATGAAGATCGATACGGTCACGCTGGTCAATCTGGTATCGGATACCCGCGAGATCCCCGAGTTTCTGGGGCCCAACTGCCAGCCCCGACTAATTTCGGAGAAGCTTTCGCAGATCCTCGACGATCCCGAGACGCGGGCCGGTCAGGTGGCGGCGATGGAACTGACGATGCAGCGTCTGGGCGAGGGCGGCGAGGCCCCGGGTCTGCGGGCCGCCCGCTCCGTGTTGGAATTCATGGGCCGCTAGATTCGGGACAACGGCCTGCCGTTGGCATCACACCGCGTCAAGATGCGGGCGCGGGATCACATCCACGGCCTGTGTTGTCTTGGCGCCGCCCACACCGCGCAGCGCCCCGCGCACGGGGGCCACATCCGCGTAATCGCGACCATAACCCACGGTGATGTAATCGGTGCCCGCGAACTGGTCGTTGGTCGGGTCGAACTCGACCCAGCCCATCTCGGCACCGGCCCAGGCACGCACCCATGCGTGCATCGCATCCGCGCCCTCCAGCCGCTCCTGCCCTTCGGGGGGATTGGTGCGCAAAAAGCCCGAGACATAGCCTGCCGGAATACCGATCCCGCGCAAAGCGGTGATCATGATATGCGCGAAATCCTGACAGACGCCGCGCCGTGCCTCGAAGGCCTCATGCGCAGGCGTCTCGGCCGTTGTGGCAGAGGCGTCGAATTCCATCTCGCGATGGATGGCATGCCCGATTGCCGCAATCGCCTCATAGGTGCTCATGGCGGGGCTCACACAATCCGCGCCGAAAGCCGTGATGGCCGGCACGCGCGGAATGCGCGGCGAGGGATGGGTGAAATGGTGGGGCGCATCGGGTTTGAGTGACATCGACGCCGCCAGCTCACGCGGCAGGGCAGTCAGGCGCGCCGAGAAATCCATCTTGCGAGGGTCTTCCTTGCGCTCGACCTTGGCCCGCACCTCGAACCGCAGCGAGGACACGGGCCGCGCCCATGCCACCTGGGACATGCAGGTGCCGAAATAATCAGTCAGATCATGCTGTTCGTCAGGGACAGGATCGATGTGGAGGGTCGCTTCATGGACCGCTTGCACCCCCGCCAGGGAGCGGGGCATCAGCCGCAGCATATTGCGGGCGCGATCCGTTGGATAATCATAGTGATAGGCGATGACGAGTTTCAGATCATAGAACATGGGTCATCATCTCAGATAGGCTGTGGTCAGGAGATCGGACAGCTCGCCCAGTTCGCGTCGCAGCCGTGCAAGACGCTCGGGGGTCATGTCACGCGGCTCGGCACAGCTGAACTCGGTCGAGAGCTGCATCAGACGGCGCATCAAGGGCCCCGGACGGGCATGATCCATAGCGTTGGGCATCCTGCGCGCGATGTTCTCCATCCGGCAGATCAGGAAGGCGAGCGCACGCGGATTGTCACCATCGAGTGCGAGCAGGTCCAGCACCGTGTCACGGCTGGTTTCCACGCGGAAGCGCCGCTGATGGGTGATCACGCTGTCACAGACCTCGACCGCCAGATCGAGCCCGCCCTCGGGCGCGTCAGGGGCGGCGTAAAGCTCGAGAAGCGTCGCGGTGGCATCGGCACGTTCAAGCGCCCGCCCGAAGGACAGGAAATGCCATGCGGAGAAGCGATACATATTCTCGTGCACCAGCCCCGAGAAGCCGGTGATCTTGCGCAGGAACACCGACATCGCGCGCGCCGCGTCATCGCCGTTCTTGGTCTTGCCCTGCAGTCGGCGGGCGGTCTCCAGAAGATCGCTCAACGCATTCCAGCCATCGGTCGAGAACCGGTCCCGCACCTTGGCGGCACAGCTGCGCGCCATCTCGAACCGCCCCAGAAGCGTATCGGGGATCGCTTTCTCGAATGTATAGCCCACCGAGGACAGGTAGACGCGCATCAGCCTGAGCCGCGGATCGGCGGCATTGCCGGTGGCGGCAAGGCGCAGGTGATAGGCCCGCAGGAGCCGGATCGCATCCTCCGTGCGCTCGATATAGCGTCCGAGCCAATAGAGGTTATCGGCCGCGCGCGCGGGCAGGATGCCCTGATCGCTGCGCTGGAACCGTCCTGTGGTCTCTGCGGCAAGGCTCTCTTGCGGCACGGGTCGGTCAGACACCACCCAGACATCGGCCACCGATCCGCCGCGCTGCATCGCGAGTGCTGTCGGATCCTCGGACTGGCCGATACGGGCGTAGCCGCCATGCAGGAAGCGCCAGCCGTCTTCGGTGCGTGCGGCAAAGACCCGCACCGTCATCGGGCGCGGGGTGATCCTTGCCTGACCGTCTCCCTGGCGCGACCATGCGGGTGTGGTCGAGAGCGTGACGGCTTCCTGACCCACCAATGCGCGGCCTTCCTCCTCGAGCCACTGGCTGACAGAGCCTTTGGCGCGGCCACGAAACTCCCCGCCGAGCGCGGTTGTGGCGTTCAGGTCGAAGGGCAGATCCACCGCATAGGCCGATCCGATCATCATCCGCTTGACATTGGCTTCGACATAGGAGCGCGCCTCGGGTGCACCGCACCACCATGTGGCGATATTGGGGAGTTTGAGCGGCTCGCCCAGCATCACCTCGCTGATACGCGGCAGGAAGGCCAGCATCGAGCGCATTTCCATGATCCCCGAGCCGAGCGCATTGGCCATCCCCAGATGCCCGCGCCGCACGGCTTCCATCAGACCGGGTGTGCCGATCTGGCTGGTCTCGTCGAGTTCGATCGGGTCGGCAAAGCCCGAATCGATGCGCCGCCAGAGCGCCCCCAGCGGCTGCGGCCCCGAGATCGTGCGCACCTTGGCACGGCCATCCTCGACGACGATATCCTCGCCCTCCAGAAGCGGCACCCCAAGATAGCGCGCGATATAGGTATGTTCGTAATAGGCCTCGTTGGAGGGGCCGGGCGTGAGGATCGCGGGGATCGCCTGACGCTGGTCCCGATCCTCGGCCAGCCGCTCGGAGGCACCCAGAAATGCTCCGAAGAACCCTGCAAGCCGGTGGATATAGGCCCGCGGGAACCGCTCGGGGAAGGCACGCCCCGTGGCCATCCGGTTCTCGAGCGCAAAGCCCGCCCCCGACGTGGCCTGCGTCCGGTCCCCCAGCACGAACCACGATCCATCAGGCGAGCGCCCGATCTCGAAGGCCAGAAAATGCAGATAATGCCCGCCCTTGGGTTTGACCCCCACCATCGGGCGCAGGAACTGTTTCGACCCCGCGATCAGCTCGGCCGGCAGATGACCTTGCGCCACCAGATCGGCGGAGCCGTAAAGATCGGCCATTACATGTTCCAGCAGTTCGGCGCGCTGGGTGAGCCCCTCGCAGATATGGTCCCACTCGCTATCATGCAGGATCACCGGGATATGGCTGAGCGGCCAGCTGCGCTCGGTCAGCGGATCGTTGGAATATTGCCGGTAGAACACGCCCGCATCGCGCAGATAGAGATCGGCCCGCTCGAACCGCGCCTCGATTTCCTCGGGGCTCAGCCGCACAAAGCGGTCGATGAAACGCCGCCAGACAGGGCGCATGCGGCCCTGTGCGTCGAAGAGCTCGTCCGCGACCCCCTTTACAGGGCGATAGCCTGCCAGCAGGGCGCTGGCAGGATGCTGTTTTTTCTCGGCCATTGGTCTGCCTTGATAACTTCCGGGCTCAGATCAGCCCGATGGGACGTCGAAGGTCAAGCGTCAAGGGGAATTCGGGATGCGGATATTCCATCGGCGGCACATAGGCCCCCGGGGTATGCCCGAATGGCTGGAACCGCGCCAGACGCCGCGCCTCCGCCTCATTGGCATTGACAGGGAAGGTGTCGTAGTTGCGCCCGCCCGGATGGGCCACGTTATAGGTGCAGCCTCCGATCGCGCGGTTTGACCATGTGTCATAGATGTCAAACACCAAAGGCGCATTGGTAGGCAGGGTCGGATGCAGCGATTCCGGCGGCTTCCATGCCTTGTAGCGCACGCCCGCGACCGAGGTGCCCGAGGTGCCCGTGGGCGTCATCGGCAGGAAGCGCCCGTTGCAGGTGACCTTGTAGCGGTCCTGATGGAGCGAGGTCATCTTGACCTGCATCCGCTCGACCGAGCTGTCGGTATAGCGCACAGTGCCACCGATCGCGCCGGTCTCGCCCAGCACATGCCAAGGCTCGAGCGCCTGTTTCAGCTCCAGATGCACGCCCTCGACTGTGATCTGTCCGCAGAAGGGGAAGCGGAACTCCTCCTGCGCCACGAACCATGCCGGATCGAAGGCGTAGCCATGCTCTTTCAGCTCGGCCAGAAGGCTCAGGAAATCCTCCCAGATGAAATGCGGCAACATGAAGCGGTCATGGAGCACCGTGCCCCAGCGCACCGGACGCCCTTCGACGGGCGCTTTCCAGGCCCGCGCGATGATCGCACGGATCAGGAGCTGCTGGGCCAGCGACATGCGCGGATGCGGCGGCATCTCGAAGCCGCGGAACTCCACGAGGCCCAGACGGCCTGTCGGGCCATCGGGCGAGTAGAGCTTGTCGATACAGATCTCGGCGCGGTGGGTATTGCCCGTCACGTCGATCAGGATATTGCGCAGCAGGCGGTCGGTCAGCCATGGCGGCACGGCCATGCCCGGCTGGATCTGGTTCAGCGCGATCTCGAGTTCGTAGAGGCTGTCATGGCGGGCCTCGTCGATGCGGGGCGCCTGCGAGGTCGGGCCGATGAACATCCCCGAGAAGAGATAGCTGAGCGAGGGATGGCGCTGCCATGTCAGGATCAGCGATTTCAGAAGGTCGGGACGGCGCAGGAAGGGGCTGTCATTGGGCGTCTCGCCGCCCACCACCACATGGTTGCCGCCGCCCGTGCCGGTATGGCGTCCATCGATCATGAACTTGTCGGCCCCGAGCCGCGAGAGGCGCGCCTCCTCATAGATCGCCTCGGTCGTGGCCACGCAATCCTCCCAGGAATGGGCGGGGTGGATATTGACCTCGATCACGCCCGGATCGGGGGCCACGCGGATCACATTGAGCCGCGGGTCATGGGGCGGCGCATAGCCCTCGATATGGACCTTGAGCCCCAGATTGGCCGCAGCCGCCTCGGCGGCACGCAGCAGGTCGAGATAATCCTCGAGCCAGACCACAGGCGGCATGAACACACATAGCCGCCCGTCGCGCGGCTCCACCGAAAGCGCGGTGCGCACGAAGCCGTCGATCTCGGGCGAGCCCTGCGGTGTGAAGCCTTCCCCCATCGGTTCGGAAGGTATGAAAGAGGCCATCGGCTGGCTCAGCCGCTCGGCCGGTTTCACCGGATCGCGCTTGGGCAGGGGCGGGCGCGGGATCGTCGGGTCGGCGGGGTTGTGATAGGGGTATTGCGCCGCACTCAGATGCGGCAGCGAGGCCAGCGGCAGACGGTAGCCCGCAGGGCTGTCACCGGGAGCCAGAAGCATCGCGCCGCGCCGCAATCGCCAACGCTCCGAACGCCAGCCCGCGCCGCCCGCCTTGGCCTGCCAGCGCTGGACCGGCAGCACGAAGGCAGTGGGCGTGGTCAGGCCACGGTCGAAGACCCGCGCGATGCGGTGGCGCGCCTCGGCATCCTCCAGCTTGGAATTGGCCGGCGTGACGTTCTCGGGGAGCTGCGCCTCGCGCACCAGCCACTCGGCAGGGTCCTCATAGGCGGGAATGACGTAATTCTCGTCCACATCCAGCTGGCTCGCGATTTCCCGCATCAGCTCCTGCGCCTGCAGCGGCGTGGCATCTTGCGATGTGCCCTCGGGGGCGATCAGGTCAGTGTTCGACCAGACCGGCTGCCCGTCATGGCGCCAGTAGAGCGAGAAGGTCCAGCGCGGCAGCGTCTCGCCCGGATACCATTTGCCCTGACCGTAATGCAGGAAGCCACCCGGTGCGAAACGGTCCTGCAGCTTGCGGATCAGCACATCGGCACGGTCGCGTTTCTGTGGCCCCACGGCGGCGGTGTTCCATTCCTCGGACTGGAAATCATCGATGGACACGAATGTCGGCTCGCCGCCCATCGTCAGGCGGACATCGCCCGAGGCCAGATCGCGGTCGACCTGTTTACCCAGATCGTTGAGCGCCTCCCATGCCTCGTCCGAAAACGGCTTGGTAATGCGCGGGTGCTCGGCCACGCGGGTCACCTCCATGTCGAAATCGAATTCGACCTCGGGGGTGCCATCGGCGGTAAAGCCACCGGCGATAGGGGCGGCGGTGCGGTAATGCGGCGTGGCGGCCAGCGGGATATGGCTCTCGCCGGTCATCAGGCCGGAGGTCGGATCAAGCCCGATCCAGCCCGCACCGGGCAGATAGACCTCGACCCATGCATGCAGATCGGTGAAGTCATGCTCGGTCCCCGAGGGGCCATCGAGCGCCTTCACATCGGGTTTGAGCTGGATCAGATAGCCCGAGACAAACCGCGCCGCAAAGCCCAGGCGCCGCAGCACCTGCACCAGAAGCCAGCTGCTGTCACGGCAGGAACCCGATTTAAGCGTCAGCGTCTCCTCGGGCGTCTGCACGCCCGGTTCCAGCCGGATCGTGTAATCGACGAGGTTCGAGACCTGCATATTGAGGCCCACGAGGAAATCGACCGTGCGCTCCTTCTTGCGCGGGATGGTCGCAACGAATTCGTCGAGCGCCTCCGAGCCTTCCTCGGGTTTGCGGTAGACGGCAAGATCTGCGGCATAATCCGACGGATAGTCGAAGGGCCAGTATTCGGCACATTCCTCGACGAAGAAATCGAACGGGTTATAGACCGTCATATCGGCCACCAGATCGACCTCGATCTTGAACTCGCGCACCGGCTCGGGGAAGACAAACCGCGCCAGCCAGTTGCCATAGGGATCCTGCTGGAGGTTCACGAAATGCTCGGCCGGTGTGACTTTCAGCGCATGCGAGATCACCTTGGTGCGCGAGTGCGGCGCCGGTCGCAAACGGATGATCTGCGGGCCAAGCATGACGTCGCGGTCATATTTGTAATGGGTAAGGTGATGAATCGATGCGTAAATCGCCATAGCACGCAGTCCTTGGAAACAGGTTATGCCAAACTAGGCAAGTGCTGGGATCAAGGGCCAGTGTTTTCGACATTCTGGCCAAATTATCGCCGGATACGCTTAAAATTTACGCACTCTACAATAGCGACATGAGGGCGATCCAGCCGAGGATCTCGGAGGCCTGCTGGCTTGCGCCCAGCACATCGCCGGTCTGCCCGCCGATCTGGCGCTTGGCGAGATAGGCCACGGCCGCCCCGCCCAGCACCACGGCCAGCCCGATGAGCGGCGCATAGATGCCCGTCAGCGTCAGCCCCAGCGCGCCATAGACAAGCGCGAGGATCAGGGCGTTTTTCGGAACCCCGGTGGCGGCATGGCCCATCCCGTCGGGGCGGGCCACCGGCATCAGGCTTTGCCAGATGGCGATCTGCGCGCGCGAGGCCATGGCCAGCGCGATCAGCGCCGCTGCCGCCAGATGGGCGCCTTGGGCATAAAGCGTCGCGATACCGCAGGCGCGCAGGCCATAGGCCAGGATCAGCGCGGTTACCCCGTAGCTGCCGATCCGGCTGTCGCGCATGATATCGAGCTTTTTCTCACGCTCGCGACCACCGCCGAACCCGTCCGCCAGATCGGCCAGCCCGTCCTCATGGAGCGCGCCCGTCAGGAAGGTCAGCGTGACAAGGCACAGGAGGGCCGCCGCAAAGGGCGGCAGCCCCAGAAGGGCCGAGAGCCCCAGCGCCAGCGCTCCTCCCGTGCCGATCAGCAGACCCGCGATCGGATAGGCCCAGACCGTCTGGCCGAGATTGATCTTATCCTCCGGCAACCGGCCTGCAGGCAGGCGCGAGAGCAGGATGACGGCAAGCTGCAATTCGGCCAGACGGGCGCGGATCATTGGGCGGCATCCATGGTCGTGTCATCCTCGTGCGCTTCATCGACACCTGCCTCCGAGAAGGTCGCCATGCCGTTATGGCATTCGAGCGCCGAGCGCAGGATGCCGAGTGCAAGGGCCGCGCCGGTGCCTTCGCCCAATCGCATGTCGAAACCGAGGATCGGATCCTTTCCAAGGTGGCCAAGGATCTTCCGATGGCCGGGCTCGGCGCTGACATGGCCGACGAGGCAGTGCTCCAGAAGCCGCGCATCGACCCCGAAGAGGGGGGCGGCCGAGGCCGTGCAGATGAAGCCGTCAAGGAGCACCGGAATCCGGTAGAGCCGTGCGGCCAGCACCGCGCCGCAGATCGCAGCCTGCTCGCGCCCGCCAAGGGCGGCAAGCGTTTGCGCCGCGCTCAGGCCCTGATGGCGTTCGAGGCCACGTTCGATAGCCGAGATCTTGCGCGCGACCCCCGCATCGTCCGACCCCGTGCCACGCCCGACCCAATCGGCCACATCGCCCCCGAAGAGCGCCGAAGCCAGTGCCGCCGCAATGGTCGAATTGCCAATACCCATCTCGCCCAATATCAGCACATCCGCCTTTGGGTTCACGGATGCCGCCCCGCGATTGAGCGCCTCGAGCGTCTCGGCCTCGTCCATCGCGGGGCCTTGCGTGAAATCACGCGTGGGGCGGTCGAGATCGATGGCGACGGCCGACAACTCGGCCCCGTTCGCGCGGCAGAGCTGGTTGATCGCAGCGCCGCCATGTTCGTAATTGGCCACCATCTGCGCGGTGACCGATTGCGGGAACGGGTTTACCCCTTGCGCGCAGATCCCGTGGTTTCCTGCAAACACAATCGCCTGTGCCTTGCCGATGCGGGGCCTGTCGGTGACCCGCCAGCCTGCCATGAAGACCGCCAGATCCTCCAGCCGCCCCAAGGATCCCGGCGGCTTGGTGAGCTGGCCCTGCCGCGTGCGGGCCGCCTCGGCGGCCTCGTTGTCGAACGCGGGCAGCCTTTCGGCGAGACCGTCGAGCTGGGACAGGGTGGAAAGCGGAAAGAGGCTCATTGTGGTTTGACCTTTAGTGCATAGCCGCAGGTGACAAGATGGACCTCATCCGCCACGGCGGCTATTTTCTGGTTAAGCTGTCCTTGCGCGTCGCGGAAGCGGCGCGCAAGAGCGTTTTCAGGAACGATTCCCATTCCGACCTCGTTGGTGACGAAAATAACCGGCGCGTCGAGCTGTGGCAAACAGCCGATAAGGGCCTCTGTCTCCGCCTCGATATCGCGGTTCTCCATCATCAGGTTGGTCAGCCACATCGTCAGGCAGTCGACAAGACGCGGCGCGCCCCTGTCGGTATCCCTAAGAGCGCCGACGAGATCGAGCGGCGCCTCGATATCGCGCCAGCCCGTAAGACGACGGGCGCGGTGTTCCTCGACCCGCGCCTGTGTTTCGGCATCCCAGATCCGTGCCGTGGCAATATAGATCGCGGGAGAGCCGAGGCTCAGGGCCTGGTTCTCCGCGAGGCGAGACTTGCCTGAACGCGCGCCGCCGGTCATTAGAATGATCTTGCTCATCGGGCGATGAGAAAGCAGAAACGGGCTGGAAAGCAAAGAGGTAGTTTATGTCGATCACGCAGCCGTCAGCGCTCCCGCCGCCCGAGGACGGTCCGCAATGCGAGCTGGTGCTGATCCGGCATGCCCCCGTTATAGGCGATGGGTGTGTCTATGGACGCCGCGATCTGCGTGCAGATCTCGCGGACCGGGCGGCCTTGGCGCGGGTGGCGGAGGCGGTGCCAGAGCCCGCGCGCATCGTGGCAAGTCCCGCGCTGCGCTGTGTCCAGACCGCGCGCGCGCTCTGGCCCGATCTGCCGATCGGGACCGAGCCGGATTTCTGGGAACAGGATCTCGGGGAATGGGAGGGCCGTCCCTATGCCGAACTGCCCGATCTGGGGCCGCTACCGCTCGAGGTGCTGGCCGCACATCGACCACCCGGGGGCGAGAGTTTTCTCGATCTCTGCGCACGGGTGCCGCGTGGTCTTGCGCCGCTGTCGGGGCGGGTGACGGTGCTCGCCCATGCCGGAACCATCCGCGCCGTGCTGGGGCTGGCCCTGGAGGTGCCCGCTGCAGGGCTGCGCTTCGAGATCGCGCCGCTATCGCTCACGCGGGTGAGCTTCCTGTTCGGGGGCGCGGTGATCCACGAGGTCAATCGATGCGTCTGACCCCTAGCACGCGCCTGCGGGTGGCCGGACATTTCGGCGAGTTCCTGCAGGGACGGATCGGCAGCACGGGGCCGGTTGCGCTGGTCTCGGTGCCCTGTCCGGTGCTGGGCGTCACGCTCGATGTCAGAGCCGCACCCACAGGCCATGTGCATGACCCGCAACGCCTTCTGCCTGCGGGAGCACTGGCGCAGATCCAGCGGATGCTGCGGCGCCCCTTGCGCGGAGCGGTCCGGCTCGGCGCCTCGATGGTGGCGGGGGCGGGTTGTGGCGCCTCGACCGCCGCGCTGACGGCGCTGATCCGCCATATGGCGCCCGCGCTGCCCGCGTCGCAGATCATGCGGCTCTGCTGGAAGATCGAGGGCGCGAGCGATCCGCTGGCACATGCCTATCCGGACTGCCATCTCTGGGCCTCGCGTCAGGGAGAAAGCCTCGGCGTCTTGCCCGCGCCGCCGCCGATGCGCCTGATTGGCGGGCTCTGGGGTGCGCCCGAACCCACCCGTCCGCAAGATCAGCACTTTGCCGATATTTCGGATCTTCTGCCATCCTGGCGGGCGGCCTGCCTGCGCGGCGATCTGGCACAGGTGGCTGCACTGGCGGCCCAGAGCGCCGCGCGCACGACCGCTCTGCGGGGGCCCGCGGCCGATCCCACATCAGGGCTCGCATGCGAGGTGGGGGCCTTGGGCTATCTGCGCGCCCATACGGGATCGGCACGGGCGCTGGTCCTGCCACTTTCGGCGTCGCGCCAACAGTGCGATGCAATCCGTGACAGGCTGCGCGCGGCAGGCTATGGGCGAGTGGTGGAATTCACGCTCGGCCAGCGGAGGGGATCATGACCGGAGCGCTCATCATGCTGATCGGTTTCGGGATCGATGCGGTCCTTGGATGGCCCGCAGCCGTATTCCGGCGCATCGGCCATCCGGTGACATGGCTGGGGGCGTTGATCCATGCGCTGGAGGGGCGCCTCAATCGCGCGCATTGGTCCGATAACGGGCGGTTCTGGGGCGGGGTTGCGACCACGCTCTGCGCGATTTTCTTGCCCGTGATGCTCGCCATCACCATCACATGGCTTGCGCCCGCGAACTGGCTCGGGACGCTGATCCTGTCGCTTTGTGCTTGGCCGCTGATTGCCGCGCGCTCGATGTATAGCCACGTGGCCGCCGTTGCCCGCCCGCTTTCTGCGGGCGATGTGCCGCAGGCCCGCGTGGCGGTGTCGATGATCGTCGGGCGCGATCCGGCCCGGCTGGATGAGGCCGGGGTGGCGCGTGCGGCGCTCGAAAGCCTTGCCGAGAACAGTTCTGACGGGATCATCGCGCCGCTCTTCTGGGGGGCGCTTCTGGGGCTGCCGGGGATTGCGGCTTACAAAGCCATCAACACGCTCGATTCCATGATCGGCCATCGCAATGACCGCTATGAATGGTTCGGCAAATTCGCGGCCCGTCTGGATGATGGGGTGAACCTGATCCCCGCGCGTCTGACTGGGCTGATCTTTGCGCTGGTCTCCGCGCCTGTGCGGGCGCTCAAGGTGATGGCGCAGGATGCGGGCAAACACCGCTCGCCCAATGCCGGCTGGCCCGAGGCGGCATTGGCGGCGGGTTTGAACGTGCGCCTGTCGGGGCCGCGGGTCTATGGTGACCATGTGGCGCATGAACCCTATGTCAATGAAGGCGCCCCCGATCCGCGCCCGCAGGATCTGACGCGCGGGCTCTCCCTCTATCTCAGGGCGATGGGGCTTGCGGCCTTGTGTCTTGCCCTCCTGTCCTGTCTCTGAAAAGGCCCCGATATGCGTGATCACGGCGGAAATCTCGATTGGGCCATGGCCGAATATGGCCGGACGGGCGGGCAGGGCGAGTGGGTCGACCTCTCCACAGGGATCAACCGCGTGCCCTATCCCGTGGGCACGCTCCCGCCCGCGGCCTATACCGACCTGCCCACCGGCGCGTCCATGGCGGCGCTGCTGGCCGTGGCGCGCCAGAGCTACGGCATGACCGGTGGGGGGATCGCCGCGCTGGCCGGTGCACAGGCGGCCATCCAGATGCTGCCGATGCTGCTGGACGGCCCGCGCGAGGCCCGCGTCCTCTCACCCACCTATAACGAGCATGCCGCGTGCCTGCGTCAGGCGGGCTGGCAGGTCGAGGAGGTCCGTCACCTTCACGATCTGGAGGGCGCGCGGCTGGCCGTGGTGGTCAATCCCAACAATCCCGACGGGCAATGCCACAGCCCCGAGGCACTGATGGCCTTGCGCGGTAGGGTCGGCACGCTGGTGGTCGATGAAAGCTTCGCCGATCCGCGTCCCGATCTGTCGCTTGCGGGGCAGGTTGGAGAGGAGGATCTCTTCGTGCTGCGCTCGTTCGGCAAGTTCTACGGGCTGGCGGGGCTACGGCTTGGCTTTGCACTGGGGGCCGAAGCCCGGATCGCGCGGCTGCGCGAGATGGCAGGCCCTTGGCCTGTCTGCGGTGCGGGGCTTGCCATCGGCACCAGAGCGCTGGCAGATCGCGACTGGCAGAGCACCACGATCGCGCGGCTGGTTCAGGACATGGGCCGTATGGACGCGCTGGCCGCGCAGGCAGGCTGGGACCTTATGGGCGGGACAGAGCTTTTCCGGCTTTACGCGACCCCCGATGCGGTTCGGGCGCAGTCTCGACTGGCCCGCGCCCATATCTGGAGCCGCATCTTCCCTTGGCATCCGCGCTGGATCCGCCTCGGCCTTCCCGGCAACGAGACAGAATGGGCGCGCCTTGCGCATGCACTAACGGGCAAGGCCGAGTAAGCCGTCCACATCCAGATGCGCCTCCAGATGGGCGGCCAAGGCGTCGAGCGTGGCTTCCACCAGGGCTCCATGCGCAATATTGCCCGACCGCGCTCCGAGCGTGCCCAGCCATGCCGCACGGAACCCGTCCTCACCGAACATCCCGTGCAGATAGCTGCCCATGATCCGGCCATCGGGCGAGATTGCCCCTTCGGGCACGCTCGCGATCATCGCAAAGGGCCTTGCACGATCAGGCCCGTCACTACGCCCGATATGGATCTCGTAGCCCGAGAATCCGCATCCCGTCGGTGCATGGAGGGCCTCCACCCGTGTCAGGCGCTTGTCCTCTACCATCACCGTTTCGATATCGAGAAACCCCAGACCGGGATCGCTGCCCGCAGGCCCTTCAAGCCCGTGCGGATCATGCACGACACGCCCCAGCATCTGGTAGCCGCCGCAGATCCCGAGGATCCGCCCGCCACGCCGCACATGCGCCTGCAAGTCCACTTCCCAGCCCTGCGCGCGCAAAAAGGCCAGATCGCCACGGGTGGATTTGGAACCGGGAATGATCACCAGATCGGTATCACCGGGCAGGGGCTGGCCCGCCCGCAAAATGCTCAGCGACACATGCGGCTCCTGCATCAGCGGATCGAGATCGTCGAAATTGGCAATCCGCGAAAGCCCCAGACAGACCACCCTGAGCCCCGAGCCACCCGAGGCATTCGGCAAATCCAGCGCATCCTCGGCCGGCAGACGGCCAGCCTCCGCAAACCACGGCAAAACGCCAAAACCGCGCCAGCCCGTGCGCGTCTCGATCATCCGGTAACCTTCGTCAAACAGCCGCGGATCGCCACGGAACTTGTTGATGAGAAATCCTGCGATCTGCGCGCGGTCGGCCGCGTCCAGCACGGCCTGAGTGCCCACGATCTGCGCGATCACCCCGCCACGGTCGATATCTCCGGCCAGCACCACCGGCACATCCGCGGCACAGGCAAAGCCCATATTGGCAATATCACCCGCGCGCAGGTTCACCTCGGCAGGGCTTCCCGCCCCCTCGACGATGACCAGATCATGGGCGGCCTTTAGCCGCGCGAAACTCTCCAGAACCGGCGCCATCAGCGAGGGCTTCAGGGCCGCATAGTCGCGCGCCTTCACGGTCGCCCGCCGCTTGCCCTGCACGATCACCTGCGATCCGGTCTCGCTTTCGGGTTTCAAGAGGATCGGGTTCATATCGACCACAGGCTCCAATCCGCAGGCCATCGCCTGAAGCGCCTGCGCCCGCCCGATCTCGCCACCATCCACGGTGACGGCGGCATTATTGGACATGTTCTGCGGCTTGAAGGGCGCAACGCTCAACCCGCGCAGCCGTGCCGCGCGACACAACCCCGCCACCAGCATGGATTTTCCCACATTCGAGCCCGCGCCCTGGATCATCAGCGCCTTCATGATGCGCAACTGCCCGGACGCAAGGGCGGAGGCACCGCATCTCGACCGCGCCATTGGCAGCTGACTTCGGGAAATGCGGTGCGCCCACCTTCTGCCACCATCGGGACCCTGCCGAGTGAGGCAGCGCCTTTATCGCGCAACATCGTTAAGATTGCCTTGTTTTCCATTGTCCGAAAATATCCCGGGGGTGAATTGCGCCGATAGGCGCAAGAGGGGGCAGAGCCCCCGCTCAGAACTCGACGCCTTTCTGCCCCTTGATACCGGAGCGGAACGGATGTTTCACCAGCGTCATCTCGGTCACCAGATCGGCCAGCTCGATCAGCGGCTCCTTGGCATTGCGCCCCGTCAGCGCCACATGGGTCATGGCGGGCTTCTCGTCGCGCAGGAACGCCACCACCTCGTCGATATCGAGATAGTCATAGCGCAGCGCGATATTGATCTCGTCAAGCAGCACGAAGCGGATCTCGGGGTCGCGGATCAGCTCCTTGGCCTTTTCCCAGCCACGTTTGGCCATCGCCACATCCCGCGCGCGGTCCTGTGTCTCCCAGGTAAAGCCTTCGCCCATCGCATGGAACTGGCACAGGCCGGAGAAATGCTCCTCGATCAGCCGCCGCTCGCCGGTATCCCACGCGCCCTTGATGAACTGCACCACGGCACAGGGCATCTCATGGGCGATACAGCGCAGGATCATCCCGAACCCCGCCGAGGATTTTCCCTTGCCGGCGCCGGTATTGACGATGATCAGGCCCTTCTCGCCCTCTTTCGTCGCCATGATCTTGTCGCGGGCGGCCTTTTTCTTGGCCATCTTCATCGCGTGGCGGTCCTCGGTGGCGGTGTCCTGATCCGGCATTCCTTCGGGGGCGGTCTCGCTCATGGGGGATCTCCTTCCTTGACAAAGCGCGGGCTTGCGCGTCTTTTAAGCACGCACACAGGTTCCTGTTTATGACAGGTGAAAAGGGAATGCGATAGGGGACGGGATCCCCAAGCGCAGCCGCCCCCGCGACCGTGACCGAAGAGGTGACATGTCACTGGATAGACCCGGGCTTCCGGTTCCGTCCGGGAAGGCGTCACCGGCAGGCAAGGGCCCATGAGGCCGCCTGACTTCGCAAGCCGGGAGACCTGCCTGTGGCGAGAGACAGGAACGGGCGATCGGGGTGTGTCGCAGCGGGAAGAGGGGCAGAACCTTGTGGTTCCGGCGCTCGACCTTTGCTATGTGCGGCCCGAAAAAGGGAGAGCATATGAGCAATGTAACGGTCACGATCTGCACCACCTGCCGGCGCATGGGCGATGATACCAGCCCGCGTCCGGGCACAAGGCTGCGCGATGCGGTGGCGGGTGCTGGCATCGAGGGGGTGACAGTCAGGGGGGTCGAGTGCCTCTCGGCCTGCTCGCGCTCCTGCTCGATGGTGCTGTCCGGCGGGCCGGACCGCTGGAGCTATATCTATGGCGATCTCGACCCTGCCACCCATCTCGACGACATCCTCGCGGGCATCCGCGCCTATGGCGAGACCGCCGATGGTCTGGTGCCATGGCGCGCGCGCCCTGTCGTCTTCCGTAAACAATCCATCGCGCGTATACCGCCGCAGAACGATCCGCAGGAGTGATCCATGAGCAATCTCGCAAAAGTGCCGGTAACGATCGTCACGGGGTTTCTGGGGGCGGGCAAGACCACGCTGATCCGTCACCTGATGCAAAATCCGCAGGGCAAACGTCTGGCGGTTCTGGTCAATGAATTCGGGACCGCGGGTGTGGATGGCGACATCCTCAAATCCTGCGCCGACGAGAACTGCCCCGAGGACAATATTCTCGAGCTTGCCAATGGCTGCATCTGCTGCACCGTGGCCGATGAGTTCATCCCGACCATCGAGAGGCTTCTGGCGCTGCCGGAGACGCCCGACCATATCCTGATCGAGACCTCGGGTCTGGCGCTGCCCAAACCGCTTCTGAAGGCGTTCGAATGGCCCGCGATCCGCTCGCGGATCACCGTTGATGGTGTGGTGGCGCTGGCCGATGCCGAGGCCGTGGCCTCGGGCCAGTTCGCCCCCGATCTCGTCGCGGTCGATGCGCAGCGTGCCGCCGACCCCTCGCTCGATCACGAGACGCCGCTTTCGGAGGTCTTCGAGGACCAGATCGCCTGCGCCGATATCGTGCTTCTGTCGAAGGTCGATCTGGCGGGCGAGGAAGGTCTGGCCCGCGCCCGCGCCGTGATCGAGGCCGAGGCGCCGCGCAAGCTGCCGATCCTGCCGATGTCCGAGGGCGTGATCGACCCGCAGGTGATCCTCGGGCTCAATGCGGCCGCCGAGGATGATCTCGAGGCGCGCCCCTCCCATCATGATGGCCATTTCGACCACGAGCATGACGATTTTGACACGATCGTCGTCGATCTGGGCGAGATCGAGGATGTGGCCGCACTCGAGGCGCGGATGGTCGCCATGGCGGGCGATCTCAACATCCTGCGGATGAAGGGCTATCTGGCGGTCAAGGGCAAGCCGATGCGCTATCTGGTACAGGCCGTGGGCACCCGCCTGCGCGGGCAGTTCGACCAGCCCTGGGGGGCACGCGCGCGCGCCTCGCAGCTGGTGGTGATTGCCGAGCATGACCATATCGACCGCGCCTCCATCGAGGCGGCGCTGGGTCTGGCGGTGGCCTGACCGATGCATGTGGTCTTTCGCGAAACGCATGGGCTGGACCAGTCGGACCAGCCGCAGGATCTGGGGCAGAGCCCTGCCGATCTTGTGGCGCTGTCCTTCAGTGACAGCGACCTCGGTGCGTTCGCGGCAGGCTGGAAGCGGGCCGGCACTCTGCCGAGCCTACGCCTTGCCAATCTGGTGGCGCTGAAACATCCGCTCTCGGTCGATACCTATCTCGACCAGACCCTGCGCCATGCCAAGGGCATTCTGGTGCGCATCATCGGCGGCGAGAGCTACTGGCCCTACGGGCTCGCCTCGCTACAGGATATGGCGCGGCGGCAGGGCATAGCACTTGCGGTACTGCCCGCCGACGGGCGCGAGGATGCCCGTCTCGATGCGCTCTCCACGCTGCCTGTCTCCACATTGCGGCGCCTTCAGGCGCTCTGTGATGCGGGGGGCGCGGTGGCAGCGCAAGCGGCGCTGGCGCAGCTCTCGCTTGCGGCGGGGCTCTATGCGGGGCCGGTTGCGGGCGTGAAATCGGTGCCCGATTGCGGGTTCTATCTGCCACAGACGGGGATCGTGGCGGCACCGGAGGCGGGCAAGGATATCGCTCTGGTCACCTTCTACCGCTCCTATCTGACCGCCGCCGATACCGCGCCCGTGGATGCGATGATCGAGGCGCTTCGGGCGCGTGGCCTGAACGCCTATGGCGTCTTTGCGCCCTCTCTGAAGGCACCGGGCGTGCCGGAGTGGCTGCGGCGCGAGATCGCGCGGCTCGAACCGGTTGCAGTGGTCAATGCCACCGCGTTCTCGGCGCAAGGCGCCGAGGGTGGATCGCCTCTCGATGCGGCAGGTGTGCCGGTGGTGCAGGTGGCGCTTTCCACGGCGCGCAGGCGCGACTGGGCAGGCTCCGAGCGCGGGCTGGCACCCTCGGATCTGGCGATGCATGTCGTTTTGCCGGAGGTCGATGGCCGGATCTTCGGCGGGGTGATCTCGTTCAAATCTCCCTCGCAACGCGACCCCGATTTGCAATATTCGCGCTTCATTCATCGGCCCGATCCGGGCCGCGTGGCGCAGGTGGCCGATCGGGTCATGGCGCTGTGCCGCTTGGCGCGCCCTGCGGCAGAGAAACGACTGGCCTTCGTGCTCTCGACCTATCCGGGCAAGAGTTACCAGATCGCCCATGCAGTGGGGCTTGACGCGCTGGCCTCGGTGGAGGGGCTTGTCGCGGCGCTGCAGGCCGAAGGGTATCCCCTGACCAAGGTCAGCGACCTTGGCGCGGTGCTGCAACATGCAACCTTGGACTGGCCCATTGACGATTACCGTCTGGCGCTGGCCGATCTGCCCGATAGGTTGCGCGATGATCTTCACGAGGCTTGGGGTGCGCCCGAGGAGGATCCGCTCTATCGCGATGGGGTCTTCCGGTTTCCCGCCATCCAAAGCGGTTCGGGTCTTGTTGCGCTACAGCCGGAACGGGCGGATCGTGCAAGCCGCGATGCCGATTACCATGACCTCTCGCGCATGCCGCGCCATGGCTATGTGGCCTTCTACCTCTGGCTCCAGCGTCAGGCGGATGCGCTGATCCATATGGGGGCGCATGGCACGATGGAATGGCTGCCGGGGAAATCGGTCGCTTTGTCGGAAACCTGCTGGCCCGAAGTGCTGACCGGTTCCCTGCCGGTGGTCTATCCGTTTATCGTCAATGATCCGGGCGAGGCCGCGCAGGCCAAGCGCAGGATTGCAGCGCAGACCATCGGCCATGTGCCCCCGCCCTTGGCCCAAGGGCGGATGCCCGACACTCTTATCCGGCTCGAGACGTTGATGGATGAGTATTCCACCGCTGACGGGCTCGATCCCGCGCGCCGTGACCGGCTGATCGCCGATATCCGCGCGGAGGCTCAGGGACGGGGTGTCGAGGAGGACCTGGGGATCGAGGCTGCGGCCTCGCCCGCCGAGGCGATCACGCGGCTGGATGCTTTTGTCTGCGATATCAAGGAGAGCCAATATGCCGAAGGGCTTCATGTCTTTGGCACCGGTAGATACGGCGCGGATGAAACGCAAGGTGTGATCCGCGCGCTTGCGGGGCAGTTCGTGGCTCCCGGCCCGTCGGGCAGCCCGCATCGGGGGCGCTCGGATGTGCTGCCAACAGGGCGCAACCTCTTTACCACCGATCCGCGCTCTGTGCCCTCGCGCGCGGCCTATGCCCAGGGCGTGAAACTGGCCGAGGAGCTGGTGCGGCGCCATCTTCAGGATCATGGCGATTGGCCGAAAGGTCTGGTGGTCGATCTCTGGGGATCGGCCACGATGCGCACAGCGGGCGAGGAATTCGCCATGGCGCTGCATCTGGCAGGTGTCAAACCGGTTTGGGATGCGGGTTCCGAGCGGGTTTCGGGGATCGAGATCCTGCCGCTGGCGTTGATGAACCGCCCCCGGATCGATCTGACACTGCGGGTTTCGGGGCTTTTCCGCGACGTCTTCCCGGGGCTTGCGCAGATGTTCGAACTGGCCTGCGAGGCTTTAGCCCAGCGCGACGAGACGCCCGAGGACAATCCCTATCTGGCAAGGTCTCCCCGCGTCTTCGGTCCGAAACCCGGTCTTTACGGGCTGAATATGGGCGGTGCGCTCGAGGATTACACCGAAGAAGGCCGCGCTTTGGCGGGTGAGGCATGGCTCGATGCCTCATCGCATGCGATCGATGCGCAGGGCAATGTCACGCCCGCACGCGCGGCGCTGGAGCAACGTCTGGCGGGGGCAGACAGCTTCGTTCATCTGCAGGACCTGCCAGAAACCGATCTTCTGGTGGCCTCCGATTATGCCGCCCATGAGGCCGGATTTGCTGCGGCGCTGGCGCGTCTGGGGCGGCCTGCGCCTAAATCCTATCATCTGGATGCAACGCGCCCCGACCAGCCGCGTGCACGGGCACTGACCGAGGAGATCGCGCGTATTGTGCGCGCCCGCGCAGCCAATCCCGACTGGGCCGACAGCATGATGCGTCACGGCTTTCGTGGCGGGGCGGAGATCGCGGCGACGCTTGACCATCTCGCGGCTTTTGCCCATCTGTCGCGCGCGGTACCCGACCATCTGTTCGACCTCTATTTCGAAGCCACGCTTGGCCGCGCGGATCTGGTCGAGTTTCTCGGCCGCGAGAATCCGCAGGCTTTAAGGGCGCTCTGGGACCGTTTCAAGGCCCTTGCCGCGGCGGGGCTCTGGACGAGCCGGCGCAATTCCATACAGAATGCTCTGGCCGGTTCGAATTCCGGAGAGGTTTTTTCGGGAATGCAGGAATGGCAGTAAGCACCGCCTGGTATCGCAGCAAGGCAAAGATCTCACCGGCCGATCCGCAGATCCGTGGCTGGTGCCCGGGCGCGCGCCGTCCGATGATGTCGGGCGATGGTCTGGTTGTGCGGGTGCGCCCGTGGTATGGGCGTCTGACCAAGGGACAGGCAGGCGCGCTGGCGGGGATTTCCGCGCAGTTCGGCAACGGGTTGATCGACCTCTCCTCACGCGGCAATCTGCAGCTTCGCGGCATTCGACGCGAAGATCATGACGCGCTGCTGATGGCGCTGGCCACGCTCGGTCTGCTCGATGCCTCCGTCGCCGGAGAGACGCGGCGTAATGTGATTACGCAGCCGTTCTGGCAGATGGGCGATCTGACCCAACGGCTGGGCGATGATCTGAGCGCGGTCCTTTCGCAAGAGGACGGGCCGGAGCTGCCTGCCAAATTCGGCTTTGCGGTGGATTGTGGCCCCGTGCCGCTTCTGCAGGGAAGCTCTGCCGATATCCGCATCGAACGGACGCAGGATGCGCTGATCATCCGCGCTGATGGCGCCGAGCGTGGGCGCGCAGTCAGGCCCGAAGATGCGGTTGCGGCGGCACTCGAGATGGCACAATGGTTTCAGGACACTGGCGGCATTACAGATGGGCGTGGACGTATGGCGCGCCATCTGGAGGCGGGGGCCACGCTGCCTGCGGCATGGCGCACCCATGCCATGCACAGAGGCCTGCCTCCGCCGGCGCCCGGGATCTATGACGAGGGAGCGCTGTTTGGTGTGGGCTTCGGGCAGATCCATGCCGAGGAACTGGCCGAGATCGCCAGTATGGGCAAGCTTCGCCTGACCCCATGGCGGATGATCCTGATCGAGGGCGCGCGGGTCTTTCCCGAAGTTGCAGGGGCGGTCACCGTCCCCGATGATCCGCGGCTGCGGATTTCGGTCTGCACGGGCGCGCCCGGTTGTCCGCAAGGGGCGCAGCCGACCCGTGCGCTGGCGCGCCGGATCGCCCGTCAGGGACTGCCGGAGGGGCAGGCGCTTCATATCTCGGGCTGTGCCAAGGGATGTGCGCATGCCGGGGCTTGCGATCTGGTAGCGGTGGCGTCAAAGGAAGGCTGGGCATTTGGGCGCGACCAGCGTGCCCGCGACCTTACGCAAGGCACGCTCGACGAGCGCGCGCTGAGAGAAAAAATCAAGACGGGCCAGAAGTGAACTGGCACGAGGACGGGCACGGGGGACGACATGCCACATAGCTATGAAACCGACGGCGCGAAGATTTATGCCGAGAGTTTCGCCACGATCCGTGCCGAGGCAGATCTGGCGCGGTTCGATATGGATGAAGAACCGGTTGTCGTGCGGATGATCCATGCCGCCGGTCTGGTGGGGCTCGAACGCGATGTGGAATTTTCCACCGGAATGGCGAAGGCGGCGCGTGCTGCGCTGCAGGCGGGCGCACCTGTCCTGTGTGATGCGCGGATGGTCTCCGAAGGGATCACCCGCGCGCGGCTTCCGGCACAGAACGAGGTGATCTGCACGCTGCATGCGCCCGATATCGTCGAGCGCGCGAAAGCGATGGGCAATACCCGCTCGGCGGCAGCCCTCGAGCTGTGGCGTCCGCATCTGGAGGGGGCTGTTGTGGCCATCGGTAATGCGCCGACCGCGCTCTTTCATCTGCTGAACATGCTTGAAGACCCCGATTGCCCGCGTCCTGCGGCAATTATCGGCTGTCCGGTGGGTTTTGTGGGCGCGGCCGAGTCGAAAGCCGCGCTGATGGAGGACCAGCCTGTGCCCTCTCTCATCGTGCGCGGTCGTCTGGGCGGCTCGGCGATCACGGTGGCCGCCGTAAACGCGCTTGCCAGCCGGAAGGAATAAGATGGGACGGCTCATCTGTGTGGGGCTCGGCCCCGGTGATCCCGATCTGATGTCGGTAAAGGCGCATCGGCTGGTGTCGGGCGCGCGTCATGTGGCCTTCTTCCGCAAGAAGGGCCGGATGGGGCAGGCACGCCGTATCGTCGATGGGATGCTCTTGCCGGAGGCCGTCGAATATCCGATGGATTATCCTGTCACCACCGAGATTCCCTTCACCGATCCCGAATATAACCGTCTTCTTTCGGCCTTCTATGACGGTTGGGCGGAGCGGCTTGCTGCGCTTTGTGTCATGCAAGATGTGATCGTGCTCTGCGAGGGTGACCCCTTCTTCTACGGCTCCTTCATGCATCTTTATACCCGCCTCAAGGACCGGATTGCGGTCGAGGTGGTGCCGGGGATTACCGGCATGTCGGGCTGCTGGACGGCCACGGGACTGCCTGTGACATGGGGCGATGATGTGCTGACGGTTGCTATGGCGACACTCCCCGAAGAGGACCTGACCGCGCGGATCGGTCAGACCGATGCGCTGGTCGTCATGAAGATCGGGCGCAACCTGCCCAAGCTGGCCCGCGCCTTGCAGGCCGCCGGAAAATATGACGATGCGTGGCTTGTGACCCATGGCACGATGGCAAACCAGACCGTGCAGAAACTCTCCGAGATCAGCGGCGAGGTGCCTTATTTCTCGATCGTGGTCGTGCATGGTCAGGGGCGCAGGCCATGAGCGGGCGTCCCTCTGGCTGGGTGCAGGTAGCAGGGCTCGGCCCCGGTGACGAGGCTCTGGTGACGCCGCAGGTGCAGGCCGCCTTGGCCGAGGCCACCGATATCATCGGTTATATCCCTTATGTCCGCCGCGTGCCGGACCGCGCGGGCCTGACCAAGCATGAAAGCGATAACCGCGTCGAGCTGGAGCGCGCGACCCATGCGCTCTCGCTTGCGGCACGGGGTGCGCGGGTGGTGGTCGTCTCCTCGGGGGATCCGGGGGTGTTTGCGATGGCCTCGGCGCTCTTCGAGGCGCTGGAGGCAGGGCCGGTTGGCTGGCGTGATCTCGATATCCGCATCCTGCCGGGGATCACCGCGATGCTGGCAGCCTCCGCCCGGATCGGTGCGCCGATGGGCCATGATTTCTGCGCCATCAATCTGTCGGACAATCTCAAACCCTGGACGGTCATCGAGACGCGGCTGAGGCTGGCCGCGCGGGCGGGGTTCTCGATGGGGTTCTATAATCCGCGCTCGGCCTCGCGCCCGCACCAGTTCGGGCAGGCTTTGGCGATCTTGCGCGAGGAACTGCCGGCCTCCGTGCCGGTTTCATTCGCACGCAATGTCTCGCGTCCCGACGAACGGATCGTGACGGTGCCATTGGGGCAGGCGCAAGCCGAGATGGCGGATATGCGCACCGTGGTAATCGTGGGCACCGCCGAGACCCGTCAGGTCGGGCGGTTCTACTATACCCCGCGCTCGCTGGCACAGGAGCGTTAGAGCCCGTGTCCGAGCCAGCCCATCACATCCTCTGCCGCGTGGAAGACCAGCCGTGCCCCCGTTTCGGGGCGCTCGATCATGAGGACGGGCAGGCCGAGGCGCCGCGCGGCATCGATCTTGGCGCGCGCGCCCGTGCCTCCGGCATTCTTGGCCACCACCAGATCGATCCGGTGCTCCTGCAGCAGCGCCAGATCCTCATCCTCGAGAAACGGTCCCCGCGCCAGCACCACGCGGCAATCGGGCACAGGCAGCGGCAGGGTTGGGGGATCGACCAGCCGGAGCAGGTAATGGTGCTGCGGGACGGCGCCGAAAAGCCCGATATGCTGGCGACCGATGGCAAGAAACACGCGTCTTGCCTCGATGGGCAGGGCACTGGCGGCGGCCTCCATATCGGGCACAGAGGTCCAGCGGTCACCGGTTTGCGCAACCCATGGCAGCCGCTCGAACCCGCACAGCGCCACGCCTTGCGCGCGACAGGCCGCAATCGCGTTGCGGCTCATCTGCGCGGCAAAGGGATGGGTCGCATCGATCACATGGGTGATTGCCTCGCGCGCCAGATAGGCCCGCAGCCCGTCAACCCCGCCAAAGCCCCCGACCCGCAGGGGAAGCGGCTGGGCCACTGGCGATTGCGTGCGCCCCGCATAGGAATAGACCGCCCAGAGCCCTGCGCGCGCCAGAATGCGGGCCATTTCGGCGGCTTCGGATGTGCCTCCGAGCAAAAGGATACGCGGCATGGATAGGCCCTGGCTCCATATTATCGGTCTTGGCGAAGATGGACCGGCGGGGCTGTCGGATGCAAGCCGCGAAATCCTCTCTCAGGCTTCGGTCATCTTTGGCGGGCCGCGCCATCTGGTTCTGGTGGGCGCGGGCGCGCGAGGGCGGGCATGGCCTGTGCCCTTCGATCTGGCCCCGGTTCTGGCGCTGCGCGGGCAACGGGTTGTGGTGCTGGCATCGGGCGATCCGTTCTGGCATGGGGCGGGCGGGTCGCTGGCGGCCGCGCTGGCCCCTGAGGAGTGGATCTGTCATCCAGCGGTGTCCTCGGTCGCATGGGCGGCCGCACGGCTGGGGTGGCGGCTCGAGGAGGTCGAGACGCTGGGCCTGCATGCCGCACCTCTTTCGCGCCTGCGGCCCTATCTCGCCGGTGGCAGCCGCCTGATCGTGACCCTGCGGGGCGGGGCGCAGGTGGCCGAACTCGGGGCCTATCTCGACACTCTGGGCTTTGGTGCCTCGACACTCCATGTCTTCGAGGCGATCGGCGGACCGCGCGAGATCCGCCGCGATCTGCTAGCGGATGCGGTCACCGGAGAGTTCGGGCAACCTGTTCTGGTGGCGATTTCGGCGCAGGGCGGGCCCAGTCTGCCGCGTGGCTTCGGGCTCGACGATAGCCTCTTCACCCATCATGGCCAGATCACCAAACGCCCCGTCAGGGCATTGACGCTATCGGCGCTTTCGCCTCGTCAGGGCGAATATCTGTGGGATCTCGGCGCGGGTTCTGGCTCGATATCTGTCGAATGGGCGCTGGCGGGCGGGCGGGCCGCAGCTCTCGAGCCGCGCGCCGACAGGCTCGGCCAGATTACCGAGAACGCGATGAAATTCGGGATCGATCACCGGATCGATGTGCTTCAGGGCCACTGGCCCGAAACGCTGCCTGAAGTGCGTCCCGATGCGGTGTTCATCGGCGGCGGGCTTACGCGCGAGGGGTTTGCCGCGCTCTGGGAGCGGCTCCCGCAAGGCACACGGGTCACCGGTAACGCGGTGACGCTGGAAAGCGAGGCGCTTTACCTCGGATTGCAGGCCGAGCGTGGCGGAACGCTCCTGCGGATCGAGCTGGCCGAGAATGCTCCCTTGGGGCGCATGCGGGGCTGGGACCGCGCCCGCCCGATCCTGCAATGGAGTGTGACGCGATGAGCCGCGTGCTGGGTATCGGGCTGCGCAGGGAGGCGACGGCGGAGGCACTGGCGCAGGCAATTGCCGATGCGGGGCCGGTCGATCTGCTGGCCGTGCTGGGGGATAAGGGCGCGCATCCGGCACTCACCGCACAGGGAATCCCGCTGCGCCTCCTGCCGCGTGCGGCCTTGCGCGGAGTGCAGACCCCCACGGTGTCCTCCCGCATCATGAACGCATTCGGCACGGGCTCGGTGGCCGAGGCACTGGCGCTCGGGGCTGCCGGCGTGGGCGCGCGGATCCTGTCCCCCCGCAAGGTCTCGCCCTGCGGCACGATCACGACGGCGCTTGCCGGACAATATGACACCGGACCACTCGAAGAGGATCACCCATGACCGTCCATTTCATCGGCGCAGGCCCCGGTGCGGCCGATCTGATCACCCTGCGCGGGCGCGATCTGATCGCGCGGGCGCCTGTCTGTCTCTATGCCGGATCGCTGGTGCCCGAGGCGCTGCTGGTGCATTGCCCGTCAGGGGCGCGCATCATCAACACCGCCCCTCTGTCGCTTGACGAGATCATGACCGAGATCCGCCACGCCCATCAGGCGGGGCAGGATGTGGCGCGGCTCCATTCGGGGGATCTGTCGGTCTATTCGGCAATGGGCGAGCAACTGCGTCGTCTGCGGGCCGAGGGCATTCCCTACGAGATTTGCCCCGGTGTCCCCAGTTTTGCGGCCGCTTCTGCCGCGCTCGGCACCGAGCTGACCCTGCCCGGCGTCGCGCAATCGCTGGTGCTCACGCGGACCTCGGGGCGGGCCTCCCCCATGCCCGACACCGAGACGCTCGAGAATTTCGCGGCAACCGGCGCGACGCTCGCGATCCATCTCTCGGTGCATGTGCTCGAGGAAGTCGTCGCGCGGCTCTTGCCGCTTTATGGCGCGGACTGTCCGCTGGCCGTCGTCTGGCGCGCGAGCTGGCCCGACCAGAAGATTGTGCGCGCCACGCTCGGCACAGTGCTTGTGGCATCGGAGGGCATGCGGGGGCGCACCGCGCTTATTCTGGTGGGACGGGCGCTGGCGCAGGAGGGGTTTGACGAGAGCCGTCTCTATGCCGGCGATTACGACCGCCGCTACCGCCCCGTAGGGACCGATCCGCGTTTTCCGGAGGGAACTGAATGAACGGGCTCATCATCTCGGCCACTGGGTCAGGCACCGGTAAGACCACGCTCACTCTGGGCCTGCTGCGCGCCTATCACCGTGCGGGTGTCGGGGTCCGTTCCTTCAAGGCGGGGCCGGATTATATCGATCCGGGCTTCCATCTGGTGGCGTCCGGCCTGCCTTCGGCCAATCTCGACAGCTGGGCGATGCCCGAGGGGGTGATGGCGCGGATCATTGCGGGCGCCGAAGGGGCGGATCTGGTGATTGCCGAAGGGGCGATGGGGCTCTTTGACGGGGTCGCGCAAACCGGGGCCACCGCGCGTGGCAGTGCCGCGGATCTATCGGTGCTGACAGGCTGGCCGGTGGTGCTGGTGATCGATGCGGGCGGGCAGGCGCAATCGGTGGGCGCGGTCGCCTTGGGGTTCGCGCGGCTGCGTCCCGAGGTCAAGATCGCAGGGGCCGTGGTCAATCGCGTGGCCAGCCCGCGCCACGAGATGATGGTCCGCGAGGGGCTGGCCGAGGCTGGCATTGCCTGCCTCGGATGCCTGCCGCGCCTGAAGGATCTCGAGATGCCCTCGCGCCATCTGGGGCTCGTGCAGGCCTCCGAGCGGCCCGAGCTTGACGCGCAGATCGAGGCGATGGCCGATCTGGTGGCAGGGCATCTCGACCTTGCGGCGCTACGCGCGCAAGCCGCGCCCACACGCGCGCTTGCGGGTGCTGCGGCTCCGCTCACGCCCCCCGGCCAGCGCATTGCCATCGCCCGCGATCAGGCCTTTTCCTTCCTCTATCCTCATCTTCTGGACGGCTGGCGGCAGGCCGGTGCGGAGATCGGTTTCTTCTCGCCGCTCGAGGACCAGTCACCCGACCCGACGGCCGATTGTGTCTGGCTCCCGGGCGGCTATCCCGAACTCCATGCGGGGCGGCTTGCCGGAAAGGCGAGCTTCCTGAAGGGGCTTCGCGACTTCGCGCAGACCCGTCCCGTGCATGGCGAATGCGGCGGCTATATGGTGCTGGGGCAGGGGCTGGTCGACAAGGACGGAACACGCCACGCGATGGCGGGGCTTCTGGGGCTCGAGACCTCCTATGCCAAACGTAAGATGCATCTGGGCTATCGTCACGCGCGGCTTCTGGCGCCCATTCCGGGGCAGGCCGAAGGCATGGCGCTGCGCGGGCACGAGTTCCATTTCTCGTCCATCCTGTCGCAGCCCGATGCGCCTCTGGCCAGCGTGACCGATGCGGCCGGTCTTTCGGTGGTGGAAACCGGATCGCGCAGGGGTTATGTCACGGGCACCTTCTTCCATCTGATTGCGGAGGATATATGAGCGGGTTCGTCAGTTTCGTCTCTTCCGGTCCGGGGGATCCCGAACTTCTGACCCTGCGCGGGGCCGAGCGTATCCGGCAGGCCGATGCGATCCTCTTCGACGATCTCTCTGCCGGTCCGATCCTCGATCTGGCGCGGCCCGAATGCGATCTGATCGGCGTGGGCAAACGGGCCGGACGTCCGTCGCCAAAACAGGACCATGTCAGCCAGCTTCTGGTCGATCATGCCCGCGCGGGCGGCAGGGTCGTGCGGCTGAAATCGGGCGATGGCGGCATTTTCGGGCGGCTCGAGGAAGAGCTGAGCGCCTGTCGTGCGGCGGGGATCGGGTTCGAGATCATCCCGGGGGTGACGGCGGCCTCGGCGGCAGCGGCGGCGGCACAGATCCCGCTCACGCGACGGCTGACCGCGCGCAGACTGCAATTCGTGACCGGCCATGACGTCACGGGTGCGCTGCCCGAGGAGTTGAACATGGCGGCACTGGCCGATGCGCAGGCGGTCACGGCGGTCTATATGGCGCGGCGCACCTTTGTGGCGCTGGCACAGCGGCTGGAGGCTGCGGGGCTGAGCCTCGAAACGCCGGCCATGATGGCGGAATCGATTTCCCATCCCGACGAGGTGATCTGGCGTGGGACAATGCGCGAGCTGGCGGCCCAGATCACCGAACAGGCCGCGAGTGGCGCGATTCCAGTCAAGCCCGCGCTGATCTTCTATGGCGCGCTGGCCTGAACGGGCCAATTCTTGTCCGGCTGTGCCAATTTCTGCGCTTCCGCTTCGCGCGGCTTGACCTAACGACCGCGTTCGCCAAGAGTGATCCCACGGTTTCCGGTGGCCGAGAGGTGCTGCCGGATGAAAAGGGAATCCGGTGCGGTGTAGCCATCAGGCGCCAAATCCGGAACTGCCCCCGCAACTGTAAGCGGTGAGCCTGCTCCGGAATGCCACTCCGCAAGGGGGAAGGCGGCATGCAGGTGACGAGTCGCGAGTCAGGAGACCTGCCGTGGATATGGGCCGCTGGCCCGTCGTCAGTCACCATAAATGCCGTCGGGGTCGACGGCAGGGAGAACGTATATGCATATCGAACCGGGCATCGTGCATGGTGCCAAACTTCTTCTGAGCTACGCCACCGCCGCAGGTGCCGCCACTTATGTCGCCCATGAGGGGGTCAGGACGCTCAAAACCGGAGAGCTGCCGATGATGGCGGCCCGTGCCGCGGCCGCAACCGCTGCGGTTTTCGTCTCGTTCCAGATCCTGCCGCATCATCCGGCGGGCGTGTCTGAGGTCCATCTGATCCTCGGTTCCACGCTGTTTCTGATGCTGGGCTTCGTGCCGGCGGCCATTGGCCTGGCGCTGGGGCTTCTGACGCAGGGGCTGTTCTTCGAGCCGCAGGATCTGCCGCAATATGCGATGAATGTCACCACGCTTCTGGTGCCGCTCTTCGCGCTTCAGGCGCTGGCCCAACGCCTGATCGCCCCCGATACCGCCTATGCCGATATCACCTATAAACAGGCGCTTGCGCTTTCGACGGCCTATCAGGGCGGGGTAATCGCATGGGTCGCGTTCTGGGTGCTTTACGGTGAGGGTGTGTCGGTTGCAACGCTGGCCAATGTCGGCACCTTCGGCATCGCCTATATGTCGGTCGTGCTGGTCGAGCCGCTCATCGATCTGGCCGTGCTGGCCGGTGCCAAGGCGCTGGGGCGCAACCGCTTCGTCCTCGCACGCGTCTATTCCGCCTGAGTGCTGGCACAGCCCTGGCGCACCTGCTAAGGATCCGACCGCAGCCTGTCACGGGCTGCGGTTTTCTTTTGCGGTTCTTTTTCTGCGAAACGTCTGGGGGCGGTAATGTGGGCAATCTCTCTGATCGGGATCGGGGCCGGTAACCCTGACCATCTGACGCTTCAGGCCATCGAAGAGATGAAAGCCTGCGAGGTGATCCTGATCCCGCTCAAGGGTGCAGCAAAGGATGATCTGGCACAGGCACGACGCGCGATTTGCGCGCGTGTATTGCCCGATAGCGGGCCTGCGCTGCGCGAGTTCACCCTTCCGGTGCGCGATGCGTCCGAACCCGATTACCAGCGCCGCGTGGCGGATTGGCATGACGCCATCGCGAGGATCTGGGAAGAGGAGTTGCGCGCCGCTCTCCCGCAAGGCGGGCGCGCGGGCTTTCTCGTCTGGGGGGATCCATCGCTCTATGACAGCACGCTCCGGCTGGCCGAACGGGTGGCCGCGCGGATGCCGCTCGAGCTTCGCGTCATTCCCGGAATTACGGCCATTCAGGCGATGACGGCGGGCCATGCCATCCCGCTCAATACGGTCGGCGGGCCGGTGACCATCACTACGGGGCGCAATCTGCGCCATAACGGCTGGCCCGAGGGCGCCGAGAGTGTCGTGGTCATGCTCGACGAGGGTGGGGCCTTCACCGCGATCGATCCGGAGGGGGTGGAGATCTGGTGGTCGGCCTATGCCGGAATGGCGGAAGAGCTGCGGTTGTCCGGCCCGCTTGCCGAGGTCTCGGAGCGAATCCTGACCGCGCGGGCCGAGGCCCGCCACCGCCATGGCTGGATCATGGATATCTATCTGTTGAGAAAATCCCGATAAGACATCGGGGCGCGCGCGGCCAGGGAGTGGTGCGCGAACAGCAAGAAAAGGTCACTCGTTACGCCTTCTACAACGTCGAAGGTTGCGTCGGTTATACGGGCTTGGTGCTGGCGCACAACTCACGTTTGCGCGCGGTAGATATGCACAACGGGCAATAGACATGCGATCGAATTTCTGATAAGGATATCAGATACATCTAAGAAATAGATTGATGACGAGCAGCTTTCTGGCATGAAGATTTCATTATGCCGTATCTGGGCTTGGCGCAGCGATCCGCAGCCACTGTGATTGATGCATTCCGGGACCTGTCCACCGGCCCTTCCTGTCGCGACACCAGCCCTGAATTTTCATAGCTTTTTAATTAAGCCGTCAGGTTTTGTGGCGTATTTAGCTCTCCGTTAATTCTTTGGGGCGATCTCTTGCTGGATGATGCAACCCAGAAGAGTAATTTCTCACATGATGGTCAGCGAGATCACGATTGCCAATGCCAAGGCCGTCGCCAGCCAGCTCGACAAGGCACTTGTCGCTGGTGCGTCCATCCGCCTGGAGACCGCCCGATGGACGGCCTGCGACATGGCAGGAATGTCGGTGCTGATCGCGGCCTTCCGCACGGCGCAGCTCCGCAAGGCGCGGCTTCAGGTCACGCTGGAGGATACCTCTCCTGTGCCCGCGATACTTGCGCAGTCCGCGCTCACCGATGACCAGCTCAAACGCGATCCGGATGGTGTCTGGGTCGATATCATTCCCTGTTAGTTTCCCGTCCCGCGGCACCGCACCTGATCCGTGACGGCGCATCTGTCGCAGGGCCCCAATCCAAGGCCGCACTTCATGACCAAAACGATTGTCACCATCGATGATTCTCCCTCCGTCCGCCAGATGGTCAGTGCAACGCTGACCCGCGCGGGCTATCGGGTGATCGAGGCCGCTGATGGTGAGGATGCACTGGCCAAGCTGCAGGGCGAGCGACCCAATGCGATCCTGACCGACCAGAACATGCCCAAGATGGACGGTCTGACCTTCATCCGCACCTATCGTGCGCGCCCCGAGGCGCTTGGCGTGCCGATCGTCTTCATCTCGACCGAAACGCGCGACGATCTGAAACAGCAGGCGAAGGCGGCAGGGGCGATGGGCTGGATGGTAAAACCCTTCGACCAGCAGCAGCTTCTGAATGTGGTCAAGAAGGTCGCGGGCTGATGTCGATGGATGACGACGCTGCCCAGATCTTTCTTGCCGAGGCGCTGGAGTTGCAGGCCTCGATCGAGGCAAACCTGCTGGATCTGAAATCGCGTCCTGCGGATCGGGAGCTGATCGATTCCCTTTTTCGGGAATTGCATACGCTCAAAGGGTCGAGCGCGATGTTCGGGCATTCAGCGCTGTCGGCCTTCGTGCATGAATTCGAGACTGCTTTCGAGACCCTGCGCCAGCCCGGTGCCTGCGCGACCGATGCGCTGATCAAGGTGGCGCTTGCAGCCTGCGATCAGTTCCTCGCGCTGCTCGATACGCCCGAACTGGCAGCACCGGCCAGTCCCGCTCTCCTGCAGGCGCTGGCGGATGCGCTGTCCCAGAAGGCGCCGCTGGCTGTGCCGGCAGCTTCAGGAGGGCCCGGTTGGCGGGTGACACTTGCAGCGGGTCCCGCGGCATTGGGGCTGGGGATTTCGATCCCCGCGCTCCTGCAGGAACTGCGCGAACTGGATCCGGAGGTCACACTGCGCGCAGATCTCTCCGAGGTTCCCCCGCTCGAGGCGCTGAACCCGCTGGTGCCACCGATCCGCTGGTCGATCAGGCTGCCATCGGGGGTGACGCGCGACCAGATCGATGGGGTTTTCGTGTTTTCCGCGGATGATCTCGTGCTCGACATCCGGCAGGAAGATGGTTCTCCCGAGCTGACCGTGGCGACGGGTTCCCCCCAGCCGGAGGCCGGCGAGACGGGTGGGGGCGATGCCCCGCCAACGGGGCGGGAAGCGGCGCTATCGACCATGCGGGTCGCGACCGAGAGACTGGATGAGCTGATGGACCGTGTGGGCGAGCTGGTCATTGCCGAGGCCCGCCTGCATGACCTGAGCCAGGAGATGCGCCTGCCATCGCTGATGTCGGTGGCCGAGGATATCCGACGGCTGACATCGGGTATGCGCGATACCACCATGTCGATCCGCATGGTGCCGATCGGCACGCTATTCGGGCGGTTCCGTCGCCTGATCCATGATCTCTCCGACCGCCTTGGCAAGCCCATCGACTTCGTGACACTCGGGGGCGAGACCGAATTGGACAAGACGGTGATCGAGACGCTGGCCGATCCGCTGGTCCACCTGCTGCGCAACTCCATCGACCATGGTCTCGAGGATAGCGCCACGCGCGCGGCGCAGGGGAAATCCGGCAATGGCCGGATCGAGCTTTCGGCCACCCATGCCGGTGCCGAGGTGCTGGTGCGTATCCGCGATGACGGGCGGGGCCTCGATCTGGCGCGCATCCGTGCCCGTGGCCTCGAGCGCGGCCTGATCACCGAGGACCAGATCGTCACGCAGCAGGACCTGCGGATGATGATCTTCGCGCCGGGTTTCTCGACCGCGGAAACCGTCACCGATCTTTCGGGGCGTGGCGTGGGTATGGATGTGGTGCGCTCTGTCATCGAAGGCCTGCGGGGGCAGATCGAGGTGTCCTCCGAGCCCGGCTATGGGACGGAGATCACCCTGCGTCTGCCGCTGACACTCGCTATTATCGACGGCCTGCTGATCGAGGTCGGACAGGAGCGCTATACGATCCCTGTTGCGGCGGTCGAGGAATGTGTCGAGCTGCCGCCTGAATTGGCGCAGAGCGATACCAGCTCGAATTTCCTCAATGTCCGTGGGGGCATGGTGCCCTTTATCCGGCTCGCTGATCTCTTCGATGTTCCGGGCCCGCGCTCCGATTTCCAAAAAGTGGTGATCGTGACGGCGCTCGGTGGGCGCGTGGGCGTCGTGGTGGACCGGCTGGTGACCAATAACCAGACGGTGATCAAGCAGCTCTCGCGGCTACATGCGGGGCTCAAGAGCTTTTCGGGTGCGACCATCCTTGGCGATGGCACCGTTGCCCTGATCCTTGATGTCGCAAATCTCGTCGCGGCGGGCCGGTCAATGGAAGAGGCGCTCCGTATGCGCGAGAGGGTCGCATGATGAAGGTCGTCACACTCATCCTTGGCACCGAAACATTGGCGATCCCGACCTCGGCGTTGCGCGAGATCCTCGAGCCGGTCCCCGTTACGCGGGTGCCGCAGGCGGGGCGCTTTGCCACCGGTCTGATCAATGTGCGCGGCGGGGTCGTGCCCTTGGCCGATTTGCGGATCGCGCTGAATATGAAAACGCGCGAGCCGGACGAAAACACCCGCATGTTGGTGCTCGATATATCGCTTGCGGGCGAGGTGACGACGGTGGCCGTGCTTGCCGACCGTGTGCTGGATGTCACCGATATCGACGATGGCGCCATCGATCCGATCCCCGAGGTCGGTATGCGATGGCCGCCAGATTTTGTGAAGGGCATCGCCCTTATGGACGAAAAATTCGTCATCATACCCGATCTCGAACGGATCTTTGCCATTGCCGTGCCGGGGAGTGCGGCTCATTCCCAAAACGAACAGGAACCGGCCAAATGCGTTTGACCATTAAAGTGAAGCTTGCGCTTGCCTTCGCTGCCATCATCGTGATGGTGGGCGTGGCCCAGATGATCGCGATCCGTGATCTCGGGAATCTGAACCAGAGCCTCAATACCGTCGTCGACGAGGATGCCCTGCGCGTCCGTCTGACCGAGGAGCTGATTTCCGAACAGCTCAAGGTGCAGCGCGATGTGCGTGACTATCTGCTGACCAGCGATCAGTCAGGCAAGGAGCGGATCATGGAGCGGATGACGCAAGGCCGTGCAATAGCGCTCAGCTATCGGGAACGGCTCGAGGCGATCGCGACCGAGGAAGGCAAGACCCAACTGGCCGAATACGAGCGCGTCGCGCAGGAGATCAAAGCGACGAATGACCGCGCGATCGCTCTGAGCGATAGCGGCAATCTGGCAGCTGCCACACGCATCCTCACCGTCGATGCGGAGAGGCTCTGGTCCGAGATGCAGTCCTCCCTCGCCGTCATCCTGCAGGAAAACATGAGCCGGATGAGCGAGGCGTCGGCCCGCACCGACGAGATCTATGCCGATGCGCGCATATTGCTGTTCACGATGCTCTCTGTCGCGGTAATCGTCGGACTTATCTCTGCCATCTGGCTTGTCACCTCGATCTCCCGCGGGCTGCAACGCGCAATCGATCTGGCGCGAGAAGTGTCCAAGGGCAATCTTACCGAAACGGCCTATCTGCGTGGCAATGACGAAGTGACCGATCTGATGAGGGCGCTTAATTCGATGGTCGAACAGCTACGCGAGACCGTGTCCGAAGTGACCGGTGCGGTGCGTAACGTCGCCGCGGGTGCCGACCAGATGGCTTCGACCTCCGAAGAGATGAGCCAGGGCGCAACCGAACAGGCCAGCTCGACCGAACAGGCATCGGCGTCGATGGAGCAGATGGCGGCCAATATCCAGCAAAATGCAGATAATGCGAGCGAGACCGAAGCGATGGCCAAGAAATCGGCCCTTGATGCGCGCGAGAGCGGTGAAGCGGTCGCGCGGGCTGTCGAAGCGATGCAGACCATTGCCGAGCGGATTCTGGTGGTGCAGGAGATCGCCCGCCAGACCGATCTGCTGGCGCTCAATGCTGCCGTCGAGGCGGCCCGTGCAGGCGAACATGGACGCGGCTTTGCCGTGGTGGCCTCCGAGGTCCGCAAACTGGCCGAACGCAGCCAGACCGCTGCGGGCGAGATCTCGAGCCTGTCTGGCAACACGGTAAAGGCTGCGCAGGAGGCGGGCCAGATGCTCGCGGGTCTCGTGCCCGATATCGAAAAGACCTCCGAACTGGTCGCGATGATCTCGCGCTCGACGCAGGAACAGGCCACGGGCGCGTCGCAGGTCAATCTCGCGATCCAGCAGCTCGACAAGGTCACGCAGGAAAACACCTCGGCCTCCGAGGAACTGTCGGCCACCGCAGAGGAGCTGACCAGTCAGGCAGAGCAGCTGCAATCCGCCATCGAGTTCTTCCGCGTCGCGGCCTCTTCGGGCAACCAGGTCAAACCCAAGATGCGCAAAGCTCCGACCAAGGCGAAACGGCAGAATGTCGGGTTCGATTTCGATCTGGGGTCTGCCGAGGATGCGCTTGATGCGGAATTCACACAACATTCCCGCAAGGACCGCGTCGCATGAGCGGTGAGGGAGCCGGGCTGGGGCAGGTCGTGATACTAGGTGTGGCGGAGGATCTCTTCGCCATTCCTGTGAGCCGCGTTCAGGAAATCCTCGACCGCCGTCAGATTGCGCGGTTGCCCGATGCACCGCCGCATGTATTGGGTGTGATCGATGTGCGTGGTGCAGGGGTCTCGGTGATCGATCTGCGCTCCATTCTCGGACTCGCGCCAAAAGCCGAGGATGACAGCACGCGCATCCTCGTCCTCTGGATCGAGGAGGGCGGACGCAAGGCACGGATCGCCATGCGGGCGGATCGGGTGATCGAGGTCCGCGAGCTGGATAATGACCGGCTCGATCCTGTGCCGGAGGCAGAGCTTCTTCACTGGGACCATCGCACGATAGCGGGCCTCGGTCGGCGCGCAGGCGAGTTTGTGTCGGTGCTCGATATCGACCGTTTGCAACAGGTCTTTGGCGGATCGGTTCCACAGGCGCCCCGTATCAGTGCGGCCTGACAGACAGCATTTGCTTCCCCCCAACCAGTTTATCCCTCATGAATCTCAATTCCGTGCAAAGCGCCAAACACCTCTATCATCAGTTCACCAGCTTCGTGCAGGACGAGATCGGCGTGCAGTTGGGCGAGAGCAAACGCACCATGGTCGAAAGTCGCCTGCGTCACAGGATGGCCCAGTTGGGGCATGCAACTCTGGACAGCTATCTGCATTATCTTTTCGAGGAAAATGCCCTGGCCGAAGAACGCGCTGCGATTTTCGATGCGGTGACGACCAACAAGACGGATTTCTTCCGCGAACCCGCGCATTTCAACCATCTGATGAATGTGGCACTTCCCGAGGCCGTGGAGCGCAAACGGTTGGAGGGACAGAGCGTGAAGCTCTGGTCGGCCGCCGCATCGAGCGGTGCCGAAGCCTGGACCATCGCCTTTTGTGCCGCGACCTGGGCTGCGACCCATCGGGAGTTCCGCTGGTCGATCGTGGGGACCGATATCAATCGGGAGGTGCTTGATCTCGCGCGCATGGCGATCTATCGCGATGCTCTACTGGAGCCTGTGCCGCAGAATATGCGCGAGGCGTTCCTGATGCGCGGGACGGGGCGGCTGGAGGGGCAGTCACGGGTTATTCCCTCATTGCGCCGACATGTGCGCTTCCACCAGATGAACCTGCTCGATGACAGCCTGCCGCTCGATCGCGATGTCGATGTGGCCTTTTTGCGCAATGTGTTGATCTACTTCTCGCCTGCGGATCAGACACGGGTGATACGCTCTGTAACGCGCCATATTTCTCTGGGCGGTTATCTATATCTTGGGCATTCGGAATCCATGATGATGCGCGACCCGCAGCTCGAACAGACCGCCCCCGCAATCTTCCGGAAAATTGGATAATTCACGATGCAATCCGATCCGATCAAAGTCATGATTGTCGATGACAGCCCCTCCGTGCGGCGGATGTTTGCATCGCTGATCGCCGATGAGGCCGATATGGAGCTGTTCGCGCAGGCCGAGGATCCGTTTGTCGCGGTCGAGCAGATGCGCAGTGTTCTTCCGGATGTGATCCTGCTCGATCTGCATATGCCACGGATGGACGGTTTGACGTTCCTGCGCAAGATCATGTCGCAGCGCCCGATCCCTGTGGTGGTCATCTCATCGCTCGCGCAGGAAGGATCGGAGACGATGATGAAAGCGCTGGAATATGGAGCGGTCGAGGTGCTCGAGAAGCCCCGCCCGCGCACACCGGATGAACGACAGGAAATGGTGATCCGCATCTCTGATGTGATCCGTGCTGCCGCGCAATCGCGCCGTGCAAAGCGCCGTCCCGCGACGCCGATCAAGCCCGTGGGCGAACGGCATACCGCAGATATCATCCTGCCCAAACTCTCCCATCCGCCGCGGGTGGCAGGGCCGCCGCTGATCGCCATCGGGGCCAGCACGGGCGGGACAGAGGCCTTGAAAGCGGTGCTGGAGACATTGCCGCCCACATTGCCGCCGATTGCCATTGTCCAGCATATGCCGCGCGCCTTTACCGCGGCCTTCGCCGAACGGCTGGACCGCTATAGCGCGCTCGAGGTGTTCGAGGCCTCAGAAGGTCGCACGCTCGGTCGGGGGCAGGCGGTGCTTGCGCAGGGCGACCGGCATCTGCTGCTGGGTCGCCACGGGACCGGCTACAGGGTGCAGTTGAATAACGGGCCTGCGGTGGCGCGCCACCGGCCGTCGGTGGACGTTCTGTTCCGCTCGGTCTCGCAGGTGGTAGGTGGATCGGCGCTGGGGATTATCCTGACGGGGATGGGGGACGATGGTGCCGCCGGAATGGCCGAGATGCGGGCGGGCGGCGCGCGGACCTTGGCGCAGGACGAGGCGAGCTGTGTGGTTTATGGTATGCCCCGTGCCGCGATGGAGACGGGGGCGGCCGAAAAGGCGGTTCCTCTGTCGCAGGTGGCCGAGCAGATCATCAGATGGGCCGCGGCGCAGGAAAGGGCAGGTGTGTGATGTCTATTGCCCGCGCCGCCACGCTGCCTGGTTCCGGTGTCTCATGGCCGGTGGTCCAGCAGATCCAGCGACAGATCGAATCGCATTTCCTCGATATGGGGTCGCTCCTGCTGCGCACGGGCCATGCGCTTGACGAGCAACGGGTGCCGATCGACGAGCTGACGCGGTTGAAGGATGACATGATCGAGGCGACCTGCCGCAGGCTTGCTCAGGCCAAGACCGGCAGCCATGATCTGGAACAGGCCATGGTGACCTCGATGGAGGCGGTAAAGACGCTTGATACGCAGGTGGAAATCCTTGCGCGCGAGCTTAAATGCCTCTGGCGCTCCGTGCGCACGATGAAGATCGTGGGCCTGAACGCCAAGGTTTCGGCCTCGGAGCTTGCAGGGCGCCACAAGGGGTTGAGCGTCTTTACCACGGCAACGGGCGAGATCGTGCAGAATTCCGAACAGGTGCTGACCGATGCGGATACGCTGGTCGAGAAGATCCGTGACCGGATCGCCCGACTGGCGACATCGGGCTTCGGGCGCCAGCTGGAGGATATGCGCCAGTTCACCCAGAATCTTGTGGCATTGGCGGAGATGTTCGAAGGACTGACAAACGGCAATGAGGCGCAGTTACAGCTTGGCGGGGCGCTTTTACAGCGCAATGCCGATCTCGCGGCGGCGTTGGGCGAGGGGCTGGTCGCGTTGCAGGTGGGCGATGCCACGCGCCAGAGGCTTGAACATTGCGAGCAGATCCTTTCGCTGCCGGATCCTGCCGGTCATTCCCAGATCGAGGATCTGGCCTGTGCACAGCTGCGGGTGGCGAGCGATACATTCACGCTCGAGGCCGACCGGCTGTCGGAGAAGCTTGTCGAAGCGCTTCGGATCTCGCAGGAGCTCGCCGGCAAGGGTGGCGGGCGCCAGAGCAAGGGGACTCTTTTCTCGCAGGTTGGCGATATTACAGCAGCAGCAGAGACACAGCTTGGCCTGATCCGTATGGTCCTACTGGAGACGGGGCGGCAATCCTCCACGCTTTTCTCAGAATTCGGGCAACTCTCGGATCGCCTACGCGATATAGGCGCACTGGAGGAGCAGATGCGGATCGTCGGGATGAACGCGATTATCGGCTGTGGCCAACTGGGCGATGACGGCATGGCACTGAAGGAGATCGCCCGTCAACTCGGGCAGCTCGCAGCCGAGAACTCCCGGATCTATAATGATGTAAAGGCCGCATTGAACGGGATCGAGACCCATATCGGCAAATTCATAACGATGATGGAACAGCCCGCGGAACTGGTGGACAGGATCGAGATCGAGACGCGTGCGATCATCGACGAGAGCGGCAAGTTGGTCCGGTCGGGCCAGCAGTTGCGGGCGGGGCTGGTCGCTGCGGTCACCGAGGTAGGTGAGGGTCTGCCGAGAGCGCGCCGCGAACTGGATCAGCTCAAGCGCCGTCTTGCAGAGGAGGCGCGCAAGGCACAGCCATCGCAGTCGCTCCAGGCACTGCCCGAGGCGCTCGATGCCAAGATCATGGAGATCTACAGCATGGAAGAGGAGCGCGCGCTTCACCGTGCGCTGTTCGGCAAAGAGGATGCAGCGGCCTCGCCGCCACCCGCTGACGATATTTTCTTCTGATTGTGTGTGGGTGTGAGCGCGCTTTCGTGGAACCGCTTGCCAAAGCAAAGCTTTTCCCAGTCACCGGCCATGATCCTGAGGAGAGTTCCCATGACACAAACGCAGCGTAGCTTTACCATTCGGGAAACAGCGGCAATACCGTTCGATGGAGAAGTTTTCGGCTGGCTTCCGGTTATGCCGATGGCACTCGGTATGCTGGGGATGTTCTTTTTGCCCGGAGCATGGCAGGGGGTCTGCACCGCGGCAACTGCGGTCTGGGGCAGTGCGATTCTGCTCTTTCTGGCAGGTGTCCGCAGGGGGCTCAGTTTCCGCACGCCGGGCGGGGTCAGAGCTGTCCAGCTGCTGACGATGCTGGTCTATTTCCTGTGGGGGCTTGCGAGCCTTCTTGCACCGCTCTCCGTTTCACTCTGGATGCTGTGTCTTGGCTACGCGGCGATCGCATTGATCGATCCGATCGCGGCACGCCGCGGCGAGGCGCCGCTCTATTTTGCGCGCCTGCGTCCGGTCCAGATGGGCGCTGCGGCAGTCATTTACGGCGCGGTGGCACTCGGGTTTTAAAACCAAAGGAGACGCGCTTTTCAAACCGTTTTGAACGACTGTAATGTAAAATATCTGTAAATGTGGCTCCGGCGGTAGGGATCGAACCTACGACCAATTGATTAACAGTCAACTGCTCTACCGCTGAGCTACGCCGGAACTGGCTCCCTCTCTCGGTCATGTTCACCAACATCCCCGATCGGGGAAAGGATGTTGGCTCCGGCGGTAGGGATCGAACCTACGACCAATTGATTAACAGTCAACTGCTCTACCGCTGAGCTACGCCGGAACATGTGGCGCTGTATAGCGACGGGTTTTCGGGCATGCAAGAGCCAAAATGACGTTTTTTTGGCAGAAAATCATCGCAGCCCGAAAATTGCCCGATCGGTGATGACACCGTCAACGGAAACCTGATCTTTTTCCATCATGTCAATAAGATGGGCGAGGCAGTTGCGGGTGGCTGCGGCCATCACACGCGGCGGCAGATCGCCATAGACCTGCATGGCAATGCCCTGAGCCGAGGCAGGACCGCCGGTAAGCACATTGAGGATCTGTGCATGACGAGCAAGCCGGTGCGCGCGCAGATCGTCAATCCGTTTTGCAGGCTCGCGCACCGGATCGCCATGACCGGGCAGGAAAAGCGTGGCCTTGCAGGCCTGCAGCCTGTCGAGGGCGCGGAAATACGATCCGAGATCCCCATCGGGAGGCGAGATGACCGTAGAAGTCCAGCCCATCACGATATCGCCGGTCAGCACCGTATCGCCAATCTCGAAGCTCAGATGGTTGCCGAAATGGCCCGGTGTATGATGTGCGGATACAGACATCCCGCCCAAATCCAGACAGTCGCCATCAGCGAGGGTGATATCAGGGGTAAATCCATGATCCACCCCTTCGCCGCCGCCCAGATGCCCCTCCTCGGCCAGCCGTTCCATTAGCGCGCTGCGCCCTGCGGTGACCCCGCCGAAGCCATAGACCGGGGCGTTATGTGCAACGGCGAGGGCGCGGGCGGAGGCACTGTGATCGACATGGGAATGCGTCACCAGCACGGCTGCGATCCGCTCCCCCGGCGCGAGGCAAGACTGGAGTGCGGCCAGATGGCTTGCCTCCATCGGTCCCGGATCGACGACCGCCACATCGCCTCGGCCGAGGATATAGCTGTTGGTGCCCTGATGGGTCATCGGCGAGGGGTTCGGGGCCAGCACATGCCGGATTCCATCGGGCAGGGAAATCTGCCCGCGACGCTGACCTGGCGCGGAATTTTCATCTGACATGTGCATCGTGACTTTTCCTTTCCACAGAGCCTCGTTACGGTTCTGCCATGAAATTCCACTGGCTGAAACAACTGATGCCGCGCGGGCTTTATGGTCGCGGCGCCCTCATCCTCCTGCTGCCGATCGTGACGATCCAGCTGGTCGTCTCTGTCGTATTCATCCAGCGCCACTTCGAGCGGGTGACAGAGCAGATGACGGGGTCGATGCTGCTCGAGATCGATCTCATGATCGATACCGTTGATGACGCGGTCGATCTGGGGGAGGCGCAGACGAAGCTGTCGGCGCTTGGAAAACCGCTACAGATCCGGACCGATCTGCCGGCCGTGCTTGACGAGACCCGTGGCGATCACCGGCGGTTCTATGACCTGACAGGGCTCGTGGTCATGGATGTGCTCCATCAGCTGGTGCGTCCGGTGCAGGCCATCGACCTGACCGACGGGGATCGGGTCGTTCTCTGGGTAATGACCGATAAAGGTCTGATGAAAATCGACTTCGCGCGCGGGCGGGCCTCGGCGTCCAATCCACACCAGCTTCTGGTGCTGATGATGGTGGTGGGGCTTCTGATGAGCGTCATTGCCTATCTTTTCCTGCGCAACCAGCTCAAGCCGATCCGGCATCTGTCGATGATGGCCGAGGCGTTCGGGCGCGGGCAATCAGTGCCCTACAGGATATCGGGGGCCACCGAGGTCCGCTCGGCGGGCGCGGCCTTTCTGGATATGCGCAACCGGATCGAGCGCCATATCGAGCAGCGGACCATGATGCTATCGGCGATCAGCCATGACCTGCGCACGCCCTTGACACGGCTCAGGCTCGGATTGTCGATGCTGCCGCGGAACGAGGAGGATGCCAAGGATATCGAGGATATGGAGATGGATGTGGCCGAGATGGGACGGCTGATCGATGCGTTTCTCGAATTCTCGCGCAATCAGGCACAGGCTTCTGCTCCGGATGATACAGATATCGGCGCTCTGGTGCGCGATGCGGTGCAATATGCACAGCGTAGCGGCAAGCCGGTCATTCTGGGCAATTGTCCACCCGATGGCGAGGTGATCGTGAAACTGCGCAGCGAAGCGATCCGCCGCGCGCTGGACAACCTCATCGGCAATGCGCTGCGCTATGGCGGGCAGGCCGAGGTTACGGTGACACTGGGCGGGAAAGTGCTGAAGATTTCGGTGGAGGATCCGGGGCCGGGCATTCCGCCCGAACGCCGCGAGGAGGCCTTGCGGCCCTTCACGCGGCTCGATCCCGCGCGCAATCAGGATCTGGGGCAGGGCGTCGGGCTGGGGCTGTCGATTGCGTCCGACATCGTGCGCGCGCATGGAGGCTCGCTGAATCTGCGCAAAAGCGAGTCGCTTGGCGGCCTTCAGGCCGAGATCGTCCTGCCGCTCTGAGCGCAGGTCAGGCGAGATGCCAGAGCACGAGAGCTGCAAGCGAATAGGCTGCAAGGCCCAGAGCTGCGCCCGGCAGGATCCACCATCCTTGAGGCTGCTGCAGCGGAAGGATCTTGGCGACCGCCATGCTGCGCGGTGCCATGCGTTGGCTTTGCCGGTTATGGAGGCGCTGCGGGGTCATTCTGTCGATCCTTTCAGATTTTCTGCGGGTAGCGTATTTATGAATTATAATTACCATGTAATTTAGTAATTGGCAATATTGTTGCGGGCGCGGTGGTGAAATAATCTTCGCCCCGATGCGTTCCATATATCGCCATCCGCGTATGGGTGGCGTAACATTTGCGTAACGCAGAGGTGGTTGAACCGGCACGGGACGCCGCCTATCTATTGCTGGACTAGGGAAGAGACGGGGCTGCCTATCCGGGGCCGGTGCTCTTTCGCCATATAAGGAATGACCATGACCGAAATCTCCTCGCAAACCCATCCGGTCCTGCCGCTGCGCGATATCGTTGTGTTCCCGCATATGATCGTGCCGCTGTTTGTGGGCCGTGAAAAATCGGTGCGTGCGCTGGAAGAGGTGATGGCCGAAGATCGTCAGATCCTTCTGGCCAGCCAAGTCGATCCCAGCGTCGACGAACCCGATACCGATGGCATCTTCCGCATCGGCGTTCTGGCAAATGTGCTCCAGCTCCTCAAGCTGCCCGATGGCACCGTAAAGGTGCTCGTCGAGGGTAAAACGCGCGTGCGGATCACCGAATTCGTCGAGAACGAAGAATTCTTCGAAGTCCATGCCGAGGCGCTTGAGGAAGTGCGCGGCGATGAGGAGACGATCTCCGCGCTTCTTGGCTCGGTCGCCGAAGAGTTCGAGCGTTATGCCAAGATCAAGAAGAACATCCCCGAGGAGGCGCTGACGGCTGTCTCCGACACGCATGAGCCTGCCGAACTGGCAGACCTTGTTTCAGGTCATCTAGGCCTTGAGGTCGGGCGCAAGCAGGAGCTTCTGGAGACGCTCGACATCTCGGCGCGCCTGGAAAAAGTCTATGGTCTGATGCAGGGCGAGGTCTCGGTTCTGCAGGTCGAGAAAAAGATCAAGACCCGCGTCAAGAACCAGATGGAGAAGACCCAGCGCGAATACTACCTGAATGAGCAGATGAAGGCCATTCAGAAGGAGCTGGGTGACGGCGAGGAGGGTCAGAACGAGATCGCCGAGCTGGAAGAGAAGATCGCCAATACCAAGCTCTCGAAAGAGGCGCGCGAGAAGGCTGATGCCGAGGTCAAGAAGCTCAAGAATATGAGCCCGATGTCGGCCGAGGCGACCGTTGTGCGCAACTATCTCGACTGGATGCTCTCGATCCCATGGGGCACAAAATCGCGCGTCAAGAAGGATCTTGGCCGTGCCGAGGACATCCTCAACGCCGATCACTACGGTCTGGAAAAGGTCAAGGAGCGCATCGTCGAGTATCTCGCGGTACAGGCCCGTTCGGCCAAGCTGAAAGGCCCGATCATGTGCCTTGTCGGCCCTCCGGGTGTGGGTAAGACCTCGCTGGGCCGGTCCGTTGCCAAAGCCACGGGACGCGAGTTCATCCGCATCTCGCTGGGCGGCGTGCGCGACGAATCCGAGATCCGCGGTCACCGCCGGACCTATATCGGCTCCATGCCGGGCAAGATCATCCAGGCGCTCAAAAAGGCGAAAACCACGAACCCGCTCATCCTGCTCGATGAAATCGACAAGATGGGTCAGGACTTCCGTGGCGATCCAGCCTCGGCCATGCTCGAGGTGCTCGATCCCGAACAGAACGGCACCTTCGTGGACCATTATCTGGAGGTCGAATATGACCTCTCGGATGTCATGTTCCTGACCACGGCCAATAGCTACAACATGCCGGGCCCGCTTCTGGACCGGATGGAGATCATCTCGCTGTCGGGCTATACCGAGGACGAGAAGCTCGAGATTTCCAAACGTCACCTGCTGCCCAAGCAGGTGAAGGCGCACGGGCTGAAGAAATCCGAGTTCGAGATCGAGGATGAGGCGATCACCGATATCGTGCGTTACTATACGCGCGAGGCCGGTGTTCGGAGCCTCGAGCGCGAGATGGCCAAGGTGGCGCGTAAAGCCGTGACCGAGATCATCAAGTCCAAAGGCCAGACCAAGCATATCGATGTCGATAGCGCCAAACTGGAAGAGTATTTGGGCGTGAAGAAGTTCCGCTATGGCCTGGCCGAGAAGGAAGATCAGGTGGGGGTCGTGACCGGCCTTGCCTGGACCTCCGTGGGGGGCGATCTCCTGCATATCGAGGCGCTGCGTCTGCCCGGTAAGGGCCGGATGAAGACCACCGGTAAGCTGGGCGATGTGATGAAGGAATCGATCGATGCCGCGTCGAGCTATGTCCGCTCGATCGCGCCGGAGATCGGGGTCAAACCGCCGCGCTTCGAGCAATGGGATATCCACGTCCACGTCCCCGATGGCGCAACGCCGAAGGATGGCCCATCGGCCGGTCTGGCGATGGTGACCTCCATCGTTTCGGTGCTCACCCAGATCCCGATCCGCAAGGATATCGCGATGACAGGTGAGGTGTCCCTTCGCGGGAATGCGATGCCGATCGGTGGCCTGAAAGAGAAACTCCTCGCCGCGCTGCGCGGTGGCATCAAGACCGTGTTCATTCCCGAGGAGAACGAGAAGGATCTGGCCGATATTCCTGACAATGTGAAGGAAGGGCTGAAGATCATTCCCGTGACCCATGTGCGCGAGGTTCTGGAACAGGCGCTGGTGCGCAAGCCCGAGCCTGTCGAATGGGACGAGGAAGCCGAGGAGGCCGCCGCTGCCGCCAAGGCCGCTTCGGAGGCCACATCGGGGCAGGGCGCCATCGCACACTGAACCTTGAACGGATGCTGGAAAGGCGCGGGGCTTCCCGCGCCTTTTCCATTTGCCACTGCAGCAATTCCCGCTAGCCTGAAAGGTGCCGGTGCTGATTCAGCGTGGCCGGCAGAAAAGGATTCTGGATATGTCCTCAGACGACACTCAAACCGCCGAAGGTCTTGCGGCGATGCCCGTCGATGCCGATGCCGCGACGCCGCCGCAGGCCCAGCTGGCGCTTCGCAAGAAGGATCTGGTCGATCGCGTGGTCGAGCGCAGCGGGCTGAAAAAGCCACAAGTCAAAGCCGCGCTCGATGCCCTGCTCGAGGAACTGGGCGAGCAGCTGGCCGAAGATACGCCGCTGATCCTGCCGCCTCTGGGCAAGCTGCGCGTGACGCGGCGTGACGCCAAGGGGCAGGGCGAGGTTCTGGTGCTCAAACTGCGCCGCTCCGCACCGGCCTCCCATGGTGCAGGCGACGACGAAAAAGAAGTGTGAAAAACTTCACATAGCCTCTTGCGCCCCCGAGCGCGGGAGGCTAAACACCGCGCCACGGAGGGCGATTAGCTCAGTGGTAGAGCGCATCGTTCACATCGATGATGTCGGGGGTTCAAATCCCTCATCGCCCACCATCCCTTCCTTTGAGTATGTGGCAAGTAATTTTTTGCCTTGTATCATGCGCAGCGCGCATGTCGCACTTTGCTATGCGAAATATCCGAACGCTTTCTATCGCGCCCTCTAATGGGTGATTGCTGGATTTCCTGAAGTTAGCCGTGAGTAGGAAACCGCGCAGCTGGTATGCCTCTTGCTGCAGCGGGCAGCTCCCGCTGATCGAGATTGCAACATACCTAGTTGCCTCGCAGGAATGCGGATCAAGATGGAGCGTGCGCTCCAGACCAGTTTCCAAATCGGTTTGGATGATTGTTTAGCCCTCGTTTACTTGGCTGTGGCGAATCCTGAAGGGCGTCATGCCGCCAGCAATAGGGCGCAGGGCTGATCGCGCGCCAGGCCCGCACACATCTACCGCAGATCCACGATTCGATCTTTCAAGGCAGCAGCAGGTTGCACTGCTCCGCCATAGCCAGCGGCAGGCATTGTTTTTCGCTGATCCGGAGAAATACACTGCCACTACCAAGTTGCTCGGCGCCGCTATCCTCGACAGTCGCAGTCCGGGTTTTCCCGACTATCTCACCATGACGGGCCGTGACCGCATCGTCGGCCAGAAAGACCCGCGAGCCTGCGAGAGGCAAGTTGATATATCTGTAAAATTGGGGGGTAGTGGCGGACAGGAAGGGATTCGAACCCTCGAGACGGTTCCCCGCCTACACACTTTCCAGGCGTGCGCCTTCGACCACTCGGCCACCTGTCCGAGGGGGTGTCTAATTAAAACGAACGGGGCGTGCAAGAAGGTTTTTTCAAAAATGTCATTTCTTTTTTTCAAGCCCTTAGAAAGCAATCCTGCACGCGTTCTTGTTTTGCCATGCGCGGGAATTTAGGGTGGGAAAACAGCGAATGGGATCATGGGATACCCCTGTTGAACCACGCAGTATCTAGCCGACGGGATTGCCATGCCAGACGATATCTCCCCCCAACCGCGGCTTGGTTTGCGCCGCGAACCGCGCCAGCTGACCAATACTCTTCTGGGAATCATCGCCTTCGTATTGATGCTGTTCCTGCTGACGCAGGCGCGTTTCGTGCTGATCTCGCTGGCGATCGCGATCATCCTGTTTTCTCTGACCTCCGAGGCAATCAATGCCATCGCGCGGCTCAGGATCGGGCCCGTGCGAATCCCGATGTGGCTGGCCTCGATCTTTGCCATGGTGCTGATCGCGACCGGTTTGATTTCGGCATCGGCCTTTATTTTGGCGCAGGCCAATCAGGTGCTGACCCTCGCGCTGACCTATACCGAACCCGCACAACGCGCCATCGCCCAGATCTTCAGCTGGATGGGGGCCGATGTGGAGCAGGCGGTGTTGCAATATATGCAGAATATCAAGATCGGCGGTTACCTGACAGCACTTGCGGGGCAGGCTTCCTCGCTGCTTTCCGGCGCGATCCTGATCACACTGTTCGTGGGCTTTCTCTTTGTCGAGCGGATCTGGTTCCGCTCGAAGCTCCTGAGCCTTCTGGGCGGTGAAGGGGCGCGGGCGGACCGGATCGCGGCCATGGTCGAGCGTATCATGCAACTGGTGAACCATTACCTGCTGGTGAAAGCCATCGTCTCCGCCGCCACGGCACTGGCGGTCTATGCGGTCTTCTTCTTCGGCGGGCTGGAGCTGGCACTGCCGGTGGCGATTCTGACCTTCTTCCTGAATTTCATTCCCTCGATCGGCTCGATCATCGCGACCGTCATTGCGGGACTTGCGGCCTATATCCTGACCGGCGATCTCACCTCGGCCTTTATTGTCTTCGCGATTGCGGGTGGCATCCAGTTCGTAATCGGCAATATTATCGATCCTATGCTGATGGGACATGCGCTGCGGCTCTCGAGTTTCGGCATCATCATCTCTCTGGCGTTCTGGGGAGCCGTCTGGGGTCTGCCGGGGATGTTTCTGGCGGTCCCGATCATGGTGGCTCTGATGATTTCCTGCGCCCATTCGCCGACGCTTCGCCCGCTGGCGATTCTTTTGTCGCGCGAGGGACTACCGGATTGATTTGGTTTCCTCTCTTAGGTTCACATTCCGTTCTTGAAACGTGATCACGCTCATCAAGAGCCATGCCCGCAAGGGAGTGCGGCAATTTTGCCAAGCACCCCTTGCAGAAAAGTCACTTCTAAAAGATTTCTCAATTTAACCAAAGCCATGCGTCCTATTCCTGAGTTTTCGCATCAGGGCGGTTCCATCACATTTTGCACAATGAGCAGATTTTCGCCGAGCTTAGTTCTCCTCACTTTCCCTTAACGATGTTTTTGGGCACAAAACTCCCGTGCTCCGAGCCAGATCCGAACCGGCTAGGCGTGCCCATAAAAAACAGTCGAGGTCCCGAGCGTGACAGGCGTTCTTTCCACTTTGCGTGGGCCGGCACTTGCTGCCGCAGCCCTACTATCTCTTGCGGCTTGCTCGTCAAAAGGCGATCTGGGCCAGATGAGTTCGATGAATTTTGCTTCGGCGCGGATGGATCGTCAGGCAACGATCGGCCTCGATCCGGCTCGCCGCGACGCAGCCGTGCAGATCGCGGCAGCAATGCGAGCCAAGGGCGAACGCGTCTGGTGCGTGCCCTTCGCCCGCAATGCAAGCGGCATCGAGCTTCGCGGCAATGCACGCACCTGGTGGGGTCAGGCCGACGGGTCCTACCTGCGCCGCCACAGCCCGGCACCCGGCGCGGTGATGGTGTTCAAGGGCACCAAGCGTCTGCCGATGGGGCATGTGGCCGTGGTGTCCAAGGTCGTCGATAGCCGCAAGATCCTTGTCGATCACGCCAATTGGAAGCGCAATCAGGTCTCGCTCGGCATGGAAGTGATCGATGTCTCCGCCAAGAACGACTGGTCCGAGGTGCGGGTCAAATCCACCAAAGCCGCTTTTGGCAGCGAATATCCGGTCTATGGCTTCATCCAGAACGTCCATCGTGGCTGATATCAGACCCCACCCATCGCGGTGGGGTTTTTGAATCCAACTCATATAGTTCTTGACCAATATGAGTTGGATTTACATTTCGCGACGGGCTATGTAACCCACTCTGGAACCAAAGGAGTGCTGTCAGCCGTGTCCCGTAAAGCCATGACCCGTTCTGCCGTTTTTGACCAGATCAGATCCGCCGCCAAAGACCGTATCCTGATCCTCGACGGGGCGATGGGCACGCAGATCCAGAAGCTCCATCTGTCAGAACCCGATTTCCAGATCTCCGAACGCAGTGGTCCTTTCGAGGCGCATCTCGAGGGCAATAGCCATCCGCAGCAGGGCAATAACGACCTCCTCAACCTGACGCTGCCCGAAGCGATCGAGGAGATCCATTACAAATACGCGATGGCGGGCGCCGATATCGCCGAGACGAATACCTTCTCGTCCACCACGATCGCACAGGCCGATTATGCGCTTGAAGGCGCGGTCTATGACCTGAACTTCCAGGGCGCGCGTCTGGCCCGCAAGGCGATGGATCGCGCCGAGGCCGAGGATGGCCGTAAGCGATTTGTCGCAGGCGCTCTTGGACCGACCAACCGCACCGCATCGATCAGCCCCGATGTGAATAATCCCGGCTACCGTGCTGTTACCTTTGATGATTTGCGCATCGCCTATACGCAGCAGATCAATGCGCTCATTGATGGTGGCGTCGATATCCTTCTGATCGAAACGATCTTCGACACGCTTAACGCCAAAGCTGCGATCTTTGCCTGCGAGGAGGTCTTCGTCGAGCGCGGGATCGAGATGCCGGTGATGATCTCCGGCACGATCACCGACCTTTCGGGGCGCACGCTCTCGGGGCAGACGCCCGCGGCTTTCTGGAACTCGGTTCGTCATGCCAGCCCGCTGACCATCGGCCTGAACTGTGCGCTAGGTGCCGAGGCGATGCGCGCGCATATCTCCGAACTCTCTGGCGTGGCCAACACGCTGATCTGTGCCTATCCCAATGCCGGTCTGCCCAACGAGATGGGCGAGTATGACGAGTCGCCCGAGCATATGGCCGAGCAGGTCGCCAGCTTCGCGCGTGATGGACTTGTCAATATCGTGGGCGGCTGCTGCGGCTCGACTTTTGATCATATCCGCGCCATCGCCCAAGCCGTGAAGGATATCGCCCCGCGCGAAATCCCCGAGCCTGCGGTCCTGATGCGCCTGTCGGGGCTCGAGCCCTTCACGCTGACCTCGGATATTCCCTTCGTCAATGTGGGCGAGCGGACCAATGTCACGGGCTCCGCCAAATTCCGTAAACTGATCACCGCCGGCGATTATGCAAGCGCTTTGGATGTGGCCCGCCAACAAGTCGAGAACGGCGCGCAGATCATCGACATCAACATGGACGAGGGTCTGATCGACTCGAAGGCCGCGATGGTCGAGTTCCTGAACCTGATTGCTGCCGAGCCCGATATCGCCCGCGTGCCGATCATGATCGACAGTTCCAAATGGGAGGTGATCGAGGCCGGTCTGAAATGTGTGCAGGGCAAGGCGATCGTCAACTCGATTTCGATGAAGGAGGGCGTCGAGGCCTTTGTCCATCACGCGCGCCTCTGCAAGGCTTACGGTGCTGCCGTGGTGGTGATGGCCTTCGACGAGCAGGGGCAGGCCGATACTTGTGCCCGCAAGGTCGAGATCTGCCAGCGCGCCTATAAGATCCTCACCGAGGACGTGGGCTTTGCCCCCGAAGACATCATCTTCGATCCCAACGTCTTTGCTGTGGCGACCGGCATCGAGGAGCACGACAATTACGGCGTCGATTTCATCGAGGCCACCAAGATCATCACCGAAACCTGCCCGCATGTGCATATCTCGGGCGGCGTCTCGAACCTGTCCTTCTCCTTCCGCGGCAACGAGCCCGTGCGTGAGGCGATGCACGCGGTCTTCCTCTACCACGCCATTCAAAACGGTATGGATATGGGGATCGTCAATGCGGGGCAGCTTGCGGTCTATGACCAGATCGATGCCGATCTGCGCGAAGCCTGCGAGGATGTGGTTCTCAACCGCACGCCCGCCAATGGCGGCTCGGCCACCGAGAACATGCTCGAGATCGCCGAGAAATATCGTGGTCAGGGCGGTGCCAAGGGCCGTGAGAAGGATATGACGTGGCGCACATGGGGCGTCGAGAAGCGCCTCGAGCATGCGCTGGTCAATGGCATCACCGAATTCATCGACGAGGATACCGAAGAAGCCCGTCAGAGCGCCGAGCGTCCGCTGCATGTGATCGAAGGCCCGCTGATGGCGGGGATGAACGTGGTAGGCGATCTCTTTGGCGCGGGCAAGATGTTCCTGCCACAGGTGGTAAAATCGGCCCGTGTGATGAAACAGGCCGTGGCCGTGCTTTTGCCCTACATGGAAGAAGAGAAGCGCCAGAACGGCACCACGGAAAGCGAGGCGGCCGGTAAGGTCCTGATGGCGACCGTAAAGGGCGATGTGCATGATATCGGCAAGAACATCGTGGGCGTCGTGTTGGCCTGCAACAATTATGAGATCATCGATCTGGGCGTGATGGTGCCCGCCGAGAAGATCCTCGAGACCGCCAAGCGCGAGAAGGTGGATATCATCGGGCTCTCGGGGCTCATCACGCCCTCGCTTGACGAGATGGTGCATGTGGCCTCCGAGATGGAGCGGCTCGGCATGGATCTGCCGCTGCTGATCGGCGGGGCGACCACCTCCAAGGTGCATACCGCCGTGAAGATCAATCCGCGCTATAACAAGGGGCAGGCTATCTATGTCACTGATGCCTCGCGCGCGGTAGGTGTGGTCTCGCAACTGCTGTCCAAGACGCAAAAACCCGATTATGTCGCGAGTATTCAGGCGGATTACGCCGAGACGGCCGAGAAACACGCCCGTGCCGAACTGGCCAAGAAGCGGCTGTCATTGGCGGATGCCCGCGCCAATGCCTATAAGGCCGATTTTGCGGATTATACACCCAAAGCGCCCAGTTTCCTTGGCACCAAGACCTTTGAAAACTGGGATCTGGCCGAGCTGGCCCGCTATATCGACTGGACGCCCTTCTTCCAGACCTGGGAGCTGAAAGGCGTCTATCCGAAGATCCTCGAGGACGAGAAACAGGGCGAGGCAGCGCGGGCACTCTTTGCCGATGCACAGGCGATGCTGGCCAGGATCATTGACGAGAAATGGTTCACGCCCAAAGCGGTTGTGGGCTTCTGGCCCGCCAATACGGTGGGGGATGACATCCGTCTTTATACCGGCGAGGACCGCGGCACCGAATTGGCGACCATGCACACGCTGCGCCAGCAGGTGACCAAACGCGAGGGCCGCCCCAACGTGGCGCTGTCGGATTTTGTCGCACCCGAAGGCAGCAAGGCCGATTATCTGGGTGGCTTCGTGGTGACCGCAGGCCCCGAGGAGCAGGCGATTGCGGAGAAGTTCGAGGCCGCGCATGATGACTATAACTCGATCCTCGTGAAGGCATTGGCTGACCGTTTTGCCGAAGCCTTCGCCGAGCGCCTGCACGAGTTTGTCCGCAAGGAACTCTGGGGCTATGCTCCTGACGAGGCCTGCGACAACGCCGCTCTGATTGCCGATAAATATGACGGTATCCGCCCAGCACCGGGCTATCCGGCACAGCCCGATCACACCGAAAAAGAGACGCTTTTCAAGCTCCTGGACGCGACTTCTCAGACAGGGGTCGAACTGACCGAAAGCTATGCGATGTGGCCCGGTTCGTCCGTGTCGGGGATCTATATCGGCCATCCGGAAGCCTATTATTTCGGGGTTGCACGGGTCGAGAAAGATCAGGTCGAGGATTATGCCCAGCGTAAGGGCATGGACCTGTCCGAGGCCGAGCGCTGGCTTGCGCCGATCCTGAACTACACGCCGAAAGCGCCCGACGCCTGATGGCAGTCCCGCGCTATGCGATCTATGCCGTCCCCGAAGGCGTGTTTTACGCACGGGGGGCGGCATGGTTGGGTTGGGACAGCGCGGCGGGCAGGGACATCGCGCAACCCGCGCTGGCGGGTCTATCGCCGGAAGTGACCGCACGGCCTGCACGTTACGGGTTTCACGCAACGCTTCGTGCGCCCTTCGTCCTGCAAGACGGGGTCAGCTATGAAGACCTTGTAACACTGTGCAAAAATCTCGGCCGGAGCTTGCCCGCTCTGAGCATCGGGCCGCTACAGCTCGTTCGGCTCGGACGGTTTCTTGCCCTCATTCCTGAGCCACAACCGGAAATTACCGCGTTTGCCTCAGAGATCGTGCGCAGAACCAACGACATCCGCAAGCCTCTTTCGGAAGAGGAAATCGAAAGACGAAGCTCGGATCGCTTCGGGAGTTCTGATCGGGACTATTTGATACGCTGGGGCTATGCGCATGTCATGGACCGGTTCAAACTGCATTTCACGCTGACCGACAAGCTGGGGAAAACGCAGCTCGACACCTTGGAGTCCGCCGCGACAGATTGGTTCCAAAGCGCTTTGAATGACCATCTAGCCATCAATTCGCTGTGTATTATGGGCGAGGAACCGCATAGCAAACGTTTCCGGCTTCTCCACAGGATCTCTCTCAAAGGCTGATGAGGCGCGGGTGCTCAGGCGCCCCAAGACCGGACCGGACCGCAATCCATATGCACGAAGTTCGAGCGACTGTATTTGCCGACGCCCCCCGCATGGCAGGCCATGGCCGCTTTATACATCTGGTTGACCGAACGCGACTTGAGCCGCAGATCTGCTGCCTGACCGCGCATATGGAGGGAGTTCCGGGCCACGCCGCCGGACCGCGAGCGCAACATCGCATTGGTCTTTGGAGAACGATACCCCGAAAGCATGATATAGGGCTCTTGGATATCCATCAGATTATGCGAGGCTGCGGCGATATCGATCGTGCGGCGGTCGATCGTTTTCTTTGTGCCGGTACGCCAGTCCCGCATGAAATGGGTGATCTCGTTGAGCGCATCGTCGATATATTCACCATCAATCCAGTAGACTGTATTGATGCTCTCACCTGTGCGGCCCGAATACATGCGGATACGACGCACATCGCCCGCGCCGCGCAAAAAACCGAACGCATTGGACATGGTAGGCGCTGCGACGACTGCGGTAGCTGCAAAAGCCCCGAGAAGACCACGGCGGGTGAACAATAGGTTGCTTGCCATTTTTATGCCTGCCTAAGTTTTTTTGCGCGCCGCTTATCTGCGACTTTACGCGTGCCTCTCGTCAGATCGCGATCACGTTAGGTCCCCCACGTCTTCGCGATCAACTGTGAATTCTCTAGTTAACGAATGGTCAACTAGGATTTAGGCGGAAAATTGCCACTCATGGCGCCACAAGGGGACGATTGTTGAGGTAATGCGACATAGTTGCCATGAAAATGGTTAACAAAGCCTTGATGCTGGACATTCGTGATGCTGCGCGCGATCCCTCATGTAGAATGTGCAGATGACTTTCAGCAGGCGGACGATGATCGATTCTCTCAGATATGCGGGTCTGGCCGGCTTATTGGCGGCGTCCTTCGGCAGCAGCCTCCATGCCCAGACCAATCTCGCAACAGTGGCCGGTGCGGTGCCCGCATCGCAGATAACCATCTCCGGCTTCATGCAGGCCGTGGCCGAAGGGGCGACCGACCATCCGGCGCTTGTACAGTTCTATTCCGCACGCGACTACCAGCCGATATGGACCGGCGCAGGCGATGCCTCCCGCCGCGCCGCCTTTTTCCGCGTGCTGGATCAAGCTGGCGCTCAGGGGCTTCCGAGTGAACGCTATGACGCGCAGGGGCTGCGTCAGGCCTTTGGCGAGCTGCGCTCGGAACGCCAGCGCGGGCAGCTCGAGATCCGGATGTCGGAAACTTTCCTACGCTACGCACAGGATCTCTCGCGCGGCATATTAACGCCCAAGAAGGTCGACCCGACGATCGTGCGCGAGATCGACCGGCCCGATAATCTTACCCTGATCCGCGCATTCAGCCAGAGCCAGACGCCTCTGGCATGGCTGCATGCGCTCGCGCCCCGCAGTCCGGCCTATGCACAGCTCGTCAAAGCCAAGCTCGATCTCGAGACCACGATTGCCGATGGTGGCTGGGGGCCCGAGGTCCATGCCGGTATCCTGCGACCTGGCGCCCAAGGGGATGCAGTCATTGCGCTACGCAACCGGCTTCAGAATATGGGGTATCTCGGCTCCCATCCGACGGCCAGCTATGACGGCGCGATGCAGAAGGCTGTCCAGCAGTTTCAGGAGGATCAGGGGCTGATCACCGATGGCGTGGCCGGAAGCTCGACTCTCGAGGCGTTGAACGCGGCCCCTCAAGAGCGGCTGAAATCCGTACTTGTGGCGCTTGAACGGATGCGCTGGATGAACGGCACTGATCTCGGCAAGCGCCATATCTGGGTCAATATCGCCGATTTCTCGGTCAGGGTTGTAGATGACGACAAAACCACGTTCAAATCGGTAACGGTCGTCGGCCAGAGCACGCCAGACCGCCAGACGCCGGAATTTTCCGATATGATGGACCGTATGGTGATCAATCCGGCATGGCATGTGCCGCGGTCTATCGTGACCAAGGAATATCTTCCTATGATGCAGCGCAATCCGAATGCGGCGGCACAGCTGCAGCTGGTGGATTCGCGCGGGCAGGTGGTGCCGCGTGGCGCGGTGAATTTTAGCCAGTATACCGCCAGCAGTTTCCCCTTCGCCATGCGCCAGCCACCCTCGCAGCATAACGCTCTTGGTTTGGTGAAGTTCTTGTTCCCGAACAAGTATAACATCTATCTCCATGATACGCCGTCGAAATCTCTGTTCTCGAAAGAGCAGCGCGCTTTCAGCCACGGCTGTGTGCGTGTGGGCGAGCCATTTGAACTGGCCTATACGCTGCTCGCGCCCCAGACCGACAACCCCAAGGCCTATTTCCAGCGCATTCTCGAGAGTGGCAACGAGACAACCGTGAAGCTGACACCGCCGGTGCCCGTGCATTTGGTCTATTTCACTGCATGGCCGAATGCGAAGGGCAAGATCGAGTATCGCCGCGACGTCTATGGCCGCGATGCACGCCTTTACGCCGCCTTGCACAAGGCCGGGGTGGAATCTGCCGCGCTGACGAATTAAGTCAGGGCAAAGGGCCGCAGGACGGCCCGCAAGATGGAAAGGCAGAGTTATGGCACATCGCGTTGACGCAATCGCGCAGGCACTCGGGGCAAGATTCGAGGGTGACGGGACGCTGACCGTGTCGGGCGCCTCCGAGCCGTCCAGCGCGAAAGCGGGTCAAATCGCTTTGGCTATGGATCCGAAATATGCAGCGGGCTTGGCCAAAGGTGAAGCTCGCGTCGCAATGCTCTGGGAAGATGCGGATTTTTCTGCGTTCGACCTCGATGCGGCCATTTTTGTGCCGCGCCCACGTCTTGCGATGGCTGGCCTGTCGAAAGTCTTCGATCCGGGTCCGGAAATCGCCCCGGGTATCCATCCTTCGGCAGTGATCGACCCGAGTGCCGAGATCGGCGAGGGCGCGGCAATCGGTCCCTTCACCTATATCGGGCGCGGCGTGAAGATTGGCGCGCAAGCCCGTATTTCCGCTCAGGTTTTCATTGCTGAAGGGGTGCAGATTGGCGACGATGCGCTGATCCATTCAGGTGCGCGGATCATGTCCTATGTCAGGATCGGCGACCGGTTCATCTGCAATCCGAATGCTGTCTTGGGCGGGGATGGCTTTTCCTTCGTGACGCCCGAAAAATCCGGCGTCGAGGAAATCCGCAATACGGTTGGCAAGCGCGAGGAGATTCACGCGCAACACTGGACCCGCATCCATTCTCTGGGAACCGTGATCATTGGCGATGATGTGGAAATCGGCGCCAATGCGACGGTCGATCGCGGAACGGTGCGCGCCACCAAAATCGGAAACGGGACAAAACTCGATAACCTCGTTTGTGTTGGTCATAACGTCCAGATTGGCGATGACTGTATGATGTGTGGTCAGGTGGGCATCGCGGGATCGGTAAAGATCGGGAACCGTGTGGTGCTTGGCGGGCAGACCGGCGTATCGGATAATATCTTTATCGGTGATGATGTTATTGCCGGAGGTTCAACCAAGATCTTCACCAATGCACCGGCAGGGCGGGTGTTGCTCGGCTCTCCTGCGGTCAAGATGGAGACACAGGTCGAGATCCAGAAATCCATCCGCCGGCTGCCGAGATTGTTTGCACAATTCGCCGATCTTCGTAAAACTGTTGCAGAGCTGAGAGACAACAAGGGCACCGAGTAATCATCTCATGAGGTCTGACGTGCAAGAGCAAATCATCTCCATCATCGCGCGCGAAGCTGTCATGGCACCCGCCGATGTGCAGCCGGATATGACGCTTGAGGATCTGGGGCTCGACAGCCTCGGGCTCGTCGAAATGATTTTCGCGATCGAGGAGACTTTCGATATCTCAGTGCCTTTTAACGCCAACGAGCCGAGCCAGTCCGAGTTCGATATCTCTTCGGTCGGTGCGATCGTCAACGCCGTTGAGCGGATGATTTGCGGCCAGAAGGGCGAGGCCTTCGTGTAAGCCATGCAGCGCGTTGTCATTACCGGCGCTGGCACTGTCAACGCGCTTGCCTTGGATGTTCCCGGAACATTGCGCGCCATGCGAGAGGGGCGCTGCGGGATAGGGCCGCTCGATATCCCTGATCTCGACCGGTTGCAGGTGCGGATCGGGGCGCAGATCACGGGGTGGGATGCGGAAGCCCGTTTCAGCCGCGTGCAGCTCGGCCTCTATGACCGGTTCACCCAGTTTGCGTTGGTGGCAGGGCAGGAAGCGATGTCGCAAGCTGGTTTAAGATCGGTCAGCAATCCTCTGAAATGGGGGTGTATTATGGGAACGGCTGGTGGTGGGAACAGCACCGTGAACGACGCGTTCCACACGGTTTTCGCTGAAGGCAAAAGCCGTGTTCATCCGTTTACCGTGCCTCGTTTGATGAATAATGCCGCCGCCTCGCATCTGTCGATGACGTGGAACCTGCAGGGCCCGTGCTTCTCGGTCGCCACTGCCTGTGCCAGCTCCAACCACGCCATCGGGCTGGCCTATCAGATGATCCGCTCGGGTATGGCGGAGGGAATGTTGGCAGGCGGCTCTGAATCCATGCTGAATTTTGGCGGGCTCAAAGCGTGGGAAGGGCTCCGCGTGATGTCCAGAACCGGGTGCCGGCCATTTGCGAAGTCCCGCGACGGGATGGTGCAGGGCGAGGGCGGCGCCGTCTTCGTGCTCGAAAGCCTCGAGAGCGCCAAGGCCCGTGATGCCTCGATTTTAGCCGAGATCTGTGGTTTCTCCATGACGTCGGATGCAGGCGACATCGTCATGCCCTCGCTCGAAGGGGCCACGCGTGCCATAAGTGGTGCACTTGCCGATGGCGGTATAGCGGCCGATCGCGTGGGCTATATCAACGCGCATGGTACCGGCACTGCAGCCAATGACAAAACCGAATCCGCAGCCATCCGAAGCGCTTTGGGAACACAGGCGGATTATGTTCTGGTGAGTTCGACAAAGGCCATGCATGGTCACTGCATAGGTGGCACTGGCGCGATCGAAGTGCTGGCCTGCCTCATGGCGCTGAACGAAGGCGTGATCGCGCCGACAATCAATCATGATACACCCGATCCCGATTGCGACCTCGATGTCGTGCCGAACGAAGCCCGTGAGGCATCGATCGATATCGCACTCTCCAACGCTTTCGCCTTTGGCGGTATGAACGCGGTGCTCGCGCTCAAGCGGATATGAAAAAGGCCGCCACGGACGGGCGGCCTTCACGGGGATTTTCCTGGCTTACTGAGCTGCCGCAGGCTTGTCTTTGGCCTGCGCCTTGGTGTTCGAGGCTTTCACCTCGTCATAGGCGGCCGTGAAGCCTGCAAGCGAGATCGCCACATTGACTTTCTGGTTCGGTGCGGCGACCGGAACGATAGTCATCTCGATCTTGCTGCCCTTTTTATATTGCGTCAGCTCGTCGGCAGTCAGACCGATACGGGCAAAACAGCCCGCCTGCGCGCAGAAGGTGAAGGGGTAGACCTTAGGCTCGTTACTATCGAGCTTCATCACCATATTCTGCGTCAGCAGCGTTTCGAGCGGCACCATGATGGTCGCACCGACAGCCGCGCGATTGTTCTCGGGCAGGGGGAACATCGAGATATCGGCGACATTATTGCCGCTCTGGTCTTTCAGGAGTTGATAGAGCTGGCAGGGGTCGGAGCCGTCTTCGGTATGGACGCATTGCACTTTCCAGTCGCCATGAGTCGAGGCGATATAGGTCGTGCCGGGGCCGTCCTTGGCAGGGGCTTGAGCGGCCGGAGCCGCTGCATCGGGCGCACTCGCCGCAGGCGCATCGGCCGCAGGCGCGGTCGGAGTTGCAGGAGCATCGGTTGTTGGCGCAGTCGTATCCTGTGCCATAGCGAAAGAGGCGGACATGCTCAGCGCGGCGGCGAACATCAATGTCTTGTTGAGATTGGTCATACTGCCTTTCAATCCTTCATTCTGGCCGGTTCGGGGCCGTCGGCTCACGCATATCACGGTGCGTTGGGACTGTCAGGGCAAAAACCTTGTGATCACCTGTGGACGACAGAGATGTGATCTGGGTAAGGTGTTGTTTAAATGAAGAAAAGGGCCCGATATTTCGGTGCCCTTTTCAATAGGTTCCCCCTGTCGGACTTGGCCGACTTCGTTCTTTGATTGGACGCTACGAGGCGGACACAATGTCGTCAACAGGGTTTGTGTCATTCGCACGACATGGCTTCGATTTTTTGGTCGATTGCACAAAAAAAAGCCGCACTTTGAAAGCGCGGCCAGTCTGACAGGGAGGAAAAGTCGGAAACTGGCGCGATGCGCAGCTGATCCGACAAATATGACATTGCCCCGAATTGGCTAATTTTCCGTTGTTGCACAGGAGCGCACGACATATTTTCAATTAAGATTTTTTGCCGGAGGCCCTGTAATGACTGCATCCCGCCCAGAGACTGCCATAAACACGCTCGTTGGTGACGCCCTTTTCATCGGCGGTGGCGGACCGGATTACGGGGTCGTGCAATCGCTGCGGCTCGACAAGGCCAACCGTCACGGGTTGATCGCGGGAGCCACGGGGACGGGGAAGACCGTGACATTGCAGACCCTTGCAGAAGGGTTCAGCGATGCGGGCGTTCCGGTCTTTCTGACCGATGTGAAGGGGGATCTGTCGGGGCTTGCGGCGGCGGGTGCTCCCGTGGACAAGCTGAAATCGGCATTCGAGGCACGCGCAGCGCAGATCGGCTTCGATCTCTGCTATCGGAGCTATCCGGTCGAGTTCTGGGATATCACAGGTGCTAAGGGCATACCTGTGCGGATGACAGTGTCCGAGCTCGGGCCAGTTCTGCTATCGCGGCTGCTGGATCTGTCTCCTGCTCAGGAAGGGGTGCTGCATATCGCCTTCCATCTGGCCGATGAAGAGAAGCTGGCGCTTCTCGATCTCTCGGATCTACGCGCCATGCTTCACCATGTGGGCGAGCGCGCGAGCGAGCTGACCATGCGTTATGGCACTGTCGACAAGCGTTCGATTGGCGCGATCCAGCGGCAGCTCCTGATGCTGGAAAGCGAAGGGGCCACCGGATTTCTGGGCGAGCCGGCACTCGAGCTGGCAGATATGATCCGCATTGCAGAAGACGGGCGCGGGCAGGTGAATATTCTGGCGGCAGACAAAGTGATCAATACGCCCAAAACATATGCAACCTTCCTGTTATGGTTGCTTTCGGAGCTTTTCGAGACCCTGCCCGAAATCGGGAACCCCGAGAAGCCGGTCTTCGTACTGTTTTTCGACGAGGCGCATCTTCTGTTCGATGACGCGCCGAAGCCGCTTCTCGACAAGGTCGAGCAGGTTGTCCGACTGATCCGCTCGAAAGGGGTTGGCGTCTATTTCGTGACGCAGAACCCGACCGACATTCCGGAGGATGTGTTGTCCCAACTCGGCAACCGCGTGCAGCATGCGTTACGCGCCTTTACGGCCAAGGACCACAAAGAGCTGGAGCAGGCGGCCAAAACCTATCGGGCGAATCCGGATTTCGGGATTATCGAAGCCATTCGAGATGTCGGCACAGGCGAGGCGGTGACGTCGTTTCTCGATTCAAAAGCCGTTCCGGGACAGGTGGAGCGTAGTCTGATCCGCCCACCCGTTTCGCTGCTCGGTCCGGTGCCTGCGGCAACCCGTGAGCGCGTGATCGATCAAAGCGCGCTTTATGCCAAATACCGGACGGCGCTCGACCGTGAGTCCGCAGCCGAACTCCTGCAGGCGCGTATGGTCGCGGATGATCCGCAAGCGCCCCGGAGTGCCCCGGAGAGCCTGAGCCGTGGCCGCCGCTACAGGGGTGCAAATTCTCCCGAGGCAAAACCCCAACGCCGGAGCAGTTCCGATACGCTCATGGAAACCTTTGGAAAAAGCATTGTCCGCCAGATCGGCACCCAAGGCGGAAAGGCCATCGTGCGCGGGATATTGGGCTCGCTTTTCCGCAAGTAACCGCTAGAGCGCGCGCAATTGCGCCGTGTCCCGCGCTTCCCAAATGATCGCGGCAAGTAGTTCGATATGGCGCGCAGGGTCGTATTTGCGCCACTGGGTGGCAACGCGGCGACGGACACTGTCAATTTCGGCCTCTTTCTCGAGGAGTTGCGTCAGAATGTCTGCTGTATTTGTGATCTGGTAGAGAACCATGATCCTGCGCAGATCGCGCTCCGGTTTATACAAAGCCGCACCTATGCGAGCTGCGCGCACCAGAAGTTTCGGGCGTTTGAGCTTCTCCAGCCGATTGTCGAATTCTGTCACTTTTACCTCCATCCAAAGATGAAGCAGTCTGAATACAACTCTAGGTAGTGTTGCGTATTATTGTGAAGGACCGTTCGCAGGCATTGGTAATCTTTATACTATTCACGACGAACATTCTCTCGAAACATAGTTAACTAGATGGCTTTGCGATTATTTTCTAGCACTTATTCAACCTGCGCGTGCCATCCAGTTTTGGGAGAACCGAAATGCATTCTGACCTGCGTCATGGCTCGATACCGAATTGGCTAACGACTTACGCAAAGCTTTATCTCACCCATGTCGAGGAAGGCGTCTCCATCCGTCAACTCGCACGCGAGGAGGGCTGCCATGCCTCTACGATTCTTCGCCGGATCCGCCGCATAGAGGAGCGGCGGGAAGATCCGCTCGTCGATCAGGCGCTTGACCACATCCGCGAAGGCGCGCCGGTCGCAACGCCCGAAGTCAGGGATCCGGAGCGCCCCGACACACCGGCGTTTCTGGCTGAGGCGCGGCGCGTTCTGCAGCGGTTGACCGAACTTGGTGCATTGCTGATCATGGCCCCGAATATGGAGAAGGCGGTCGTGCTGCGTGGCACGGTGCGCCTCCTTGTGGTGGACGTCGCGCAGGCCGAGACCTTCGCGCTTCGGGGCTGGATCGCGATCAAGCACAAGGGTAGGGTCACCAGCTACGAGATCACCCGCAGCGGACGGGACGCACTGCGCAGCTTGGCGGACGATACCCCGAGAGGCCGCCGCCGCGACGGGCCGGAGGGCGTGGACCGCAAGCCGGTCGTGAATACTTCCGAAAGCCCGCTGGCAGTTCTGGCACGCCGCCGTGATCGGGATGGCAAGCTGTTTCTGGAGCCCCAGCTTGTGGCGGCGGGCGAGAGGTTGCGCGAGGATTTCGAACTGGCGCAGATGGGACCCCGCGTCACGCAGAATTGGGACCGGTTCCTCACGGCAGGCGTTTCGGGCGGGTTCTCGGTGCAGGGCAATCTAGAGGCGGGATCCGAGGCGGCCAAGCTGCGGGTCGGCGCGGCGCTTCAGGATCTGGGGCCGGGGCTTGGAGATATTGTGCTGCGCTGCTGCTGTTTTCTCGAAGGGCTGGAGACGACCGAGCGCGATATGGGGTGGTCCGCGCGCTCCGGCAAGATCGTGCTGCGCATCGCGTTGATCCGGTTGCACCGCCATTACGAGGAACGCTATGGCGGAAAAAGCCCGCTGATCGGATAAAAAAGGCCGCCGGAGAATCCGGCGGCCTTTTCCTTTTCTCGCGCCCTTACTTGGTCGGCACGGGACTGTCATTGGTGACTGGCACCGCGTTCACGTCGCTGCCATCTGTCGCCAGCGCCTTGCGCACGCCTGCCTCGTAATCGGGATGGACACGGCCCAGCACGGCCAGCCAACGCTCGGTCACAGCTTCCGAACAGGGGCCCATCGCCTCAGCCATGTTGTGATGCAGGCGGTCACGTTCGGCATCATCCATTACCTCGGCATAGAGCGCGCGCGGCTGGATATAATCGGCGTCGACATCATCCTGCACATAGCGGTCGGCATCGCCATTGATCCGCAGCGGCGGCTCGGCAGCTGCCGGATCGGCAACGGCCGCGCTTTCATACTGGTTGGGCGAATAGTAGGCATCGGGATGGCCGGTCTCGGCGGGGAAGAACCGCATCGGACCATCCTTATGGTAGTGATGCACCGGACATTTGGGCGCATTCGCAGGCAGAGCCTCGTAATGCGTGCCCAGACGGTAGCGATGTGCATCGGCATAGGAGAACACCCGCGCCTGCAGCATCTTGTCGGGGCTGTAGCCGATGCCCGGCACCTTGTTCGAGGGCGAATAGGCCGCATTCTCGACCATCTGGAAATAGTTGTCGGGGTTGCGGTTCATCTCCAGAATACCGACCTCGATCAGCTGATAATCCTTATGCGGCCAGACCTTGGTCAGATCGAAAGGATTGAAATCAAGGTTCTCGGCTTCTTTCTCGGGCATCACCTGGATCATGAAGCGCCATTTCGGGAAGTTACCTTCTTCGATCATGTTGAAGAGGTCTTCCTGATAGCTCTCGCGCGTCTTGCCGATCAGCGCCTCTGCCTCGGCATTGGTATAATGCTTATGGCCCTGCAGGGTCTTGAAGTGGAATTTCACCCAGAAGCGCTCGCCATCCGCATTCCACATGGAATAGGTATGCGAACCATAACCGTTCATATGGGCGGGGTTCTTGGGAATACCACGGTCCGACATCAGGATCGTCACCTGATGGATACATTCAGGGCTACGGCCCCAGAAATCGAACATCGCCTCGGGCGAGCGCAGATTCGTGCGCGGATGGCGTTTCTGGGTATGGATGAAATCGGGGAACTTATAGGCGTCGCGGACGAAGAAAACGGGGGTGTTATTCCCCACCATGTCCCAGTTGCCGTCTTCAGTGTAGAATTTCAGGCTGAAGCCACGCACGTCACGCTCGGCATCGGCCGCGCCCATCTCGCCGGCCACCGTCGACCAGCGCGAAAGAACCTCGGTCTGTTTACCGATTTCGGAGAAAAGCTTGGCGCAGCTATATTTCGTGATGTCATTGGTAACCGTGAAGGTGCCCTGCGCGCCCCAGCCCTTGGCATGGACGGTGCGTTCGGGGATCCGCTCACGGTTCTGATGGGCCAGTTTCTCGATCAGCTGGTAATCCTGCATCAGGACAGGACCGCGCGGGCCTGCGGTCTCCGAGGTCTCGTTGGACACCCAAGGCGCGCCGGCACTTGTGGTAAGTTTTGTGCGGTCTGACATTTTTTACTCCATCAGCGGTTTTTATTTGGCTTCCTACGACGGAACTATGTAGCGGTCGCGTGATAAAGGGAAATCGGTAATACTATGAGTAATGATAAGGCACCCTTATGAACATCACCCTGCGCCAACTGCAATACATGTTAGCCCTGGAAAAATTCCGGAATTTTTCCAGGGCCGCTGAATCCGTGCATGTAACGCAGCCCGCGCTGTCGATGCAGATTCGCGAGCTGGAACAATCCCTTGGACTGACATTGGTCGAGCGGCGGCCACGCGACATACGGCTGACGCGGGCAGGGCGGATGGTGATCGACCATGCACTCCGCATCGATGCCGAGCTGAAATCGCTCGAGGCCGATCTGCGCCGCGGGCAGGGACAGGTGAATCTCGGCGTCATTCCGACGGTTGCGCCCTATCTGATGCCGCGCGCATTGCCCAAGCTGCAGGCGGTGCAATCGGGCTTCCGGCTGCGCGAGGCGCAGACCCACGAGTTGCTGGAAGACCTGCGCAAGGGGCGTCTGGATGCGGCTGTCATCGCGACCCCTGCGCCCGATACGGAGGAAATCACGCTCTTCGAGGACCATTTCCTGCTGGCGGGCCTGCCAGAGGCGCTCGAACGGCTCGAGGGGATCAGTCCCGATGCGCTCGATCCGGGCGAGTTGTTGCTGCTCGAAGAGGGACATTGCCTTGCCGACCAGACGTTGAAGATCTGCAATGTGAATCGCGATGCGCGATCGGTCGATCTGGGCGCTGCCTCGCTCACGACGCTCTGTGCGCTGGCCTCGGGCGGCATGGGCGTGACGCTCATCCCCGAAATCTCGGCTGTGGCAGAACAGCATGCCAGCCCGAAACTTGCGGTGACGCGCTTTGCGAAGGAACCCGGTCGCGTGTTGCGGCTGGTGCGCCGCGCTGATGCGGTCGATGATGGTGAATGGTTCGAGTCCGTGGCGAACATCCTGCGCGAGGCGGGTCAAAGCGTTCTGGATGATGCGCGCCGCGATATTCCGGTGCAACCCGCCGCGCCGCGCATGAAGATGCAAGCCGCACAATAACCTCGCATAACCGGCATGCCGGAGCCTTTTCCGGCATGCCACAGACGCAACCGTGCCTTTCCACGAGGGAGAGGCAAACTGTCGCACTCTCCGTTGCATTCGGTCCCGTTTCGGAATATGGGGGTGGGCAAAGCCGAAAGGATACCCATCCCATGCGCGATCTCAAAATCCCCGACCAGCGCCACCCGGAAAAGGCACACCGGCCCGATAACGCCCAGCCGAAGAAACCGGACTGGATCCGCGTGAAGGCCCCCACCTCGGCCGGCTACAAGCAGACCCGCGACCTGATGCGCGAGAACAAGCTCGTCACCGTTTGCGAGGAAGCGGGCTGCCCGAATGTCGGCGAGTGCTGGAGCCAGGGTCACGCGACGATGATGATCATGGGGGATATCTGCACCCGTGGCTGTTCCTTCTGCAATGTCGCGACCGGTCGTCCCGATGCGCTCGATGTCTTCGAGCCGGGCCGGGTCGCGCATGCGGTCGAGAAGCTGGGTCTTAACCATGTCGTGATCACCTCGGTGGACCGTGATGATCTGGAAGATGGCGGGGCCGAACATTTCGCCCAGACCATCCGTGCCATCCGGCACCGCAGCCCCTCGACCACGATCGAGATCCTGACGCCCGACTTCCTGAAATGCACGCCCGACGTGCTCGAGAAGGTCGTGGAGGCGCGCCCCGATGTGTTCAACCACAACCTCGAGACCGTGCCCTCGCTCTATCCGACCGTGCGTCCGGGCGCGCGCTATTTCCACTCGCTGCGCCTTCTGCAGCGGGTGAAAGAGCTTGATCCGGCGATGTTCACCAAATCCGGCATCATGGTGGGTCTGGGCGAGGAAGCGCAGGAAGTGCGCCAGGTGATGGATGATATGCGCTCCGCCGATATCGATTTCCTGACCATCGGCCAATATCTGCAACCCACGCCGAAGCACCATGCGGTGGCCAAATTCGTCACGCCCGACGAGTTCAAATCCTACGAGAAATCCGCCTATTCCAAGAACTTCCTCATGGTTTCGGCGACGCCTCTCACGCGCTCGAGCTATCACGCGGGCGATGATTTCGCGCAGCTGCGTGCCGCGCGTCTGGCCAAGCTCGGCCGCGCCTGATCCCGTGCCCGCGCAGGCGGATCTCTTCGCACGGCTGGCCCGTTCAGCCTTCAGATCCCGTTTTCATCTAGGCCCGCGCGAGCGGGCCTATTGCAACGCGAAAGGGCGGAGCACGATAGAGCGCCATGCCCGCGACTTCATCGCACAGCGTATCGCGCCAGCCCAGCCGAGAAATGACGGCAAGCAGACGCCCATGCGCGGACATCCGGTCTTCATCGCCCAGCACGCCACCGCCTGCTGCTGCCGTGGCTGTATCGCCAAATGGCACCAGATTGCTGCGGGAATTCCGCTCGGGCCCGATGAGCAGAGCCGGCTGGTCATTACCTTGATGACCTGGATTGACGCGGAAATGGGCCACCAACCCGCGCCTCCGCTTTGAAATAAAGGCAAAATTTTGGAAACTAGGCAGAATTTGACAGAATAAGTTAACCAGACTTTCGAACATTTGGGGAACAATGGCCGCAGGGCAATCTGCGCCAGTTTGACTCGAAGTGAGATGGTATGGCCACTTATACATTCGTTGGATATAGCACGAGCGATTTCCAACTGGTCAGCGGCGGTTACCGGCTGCGGCCGGATTGGGAAGCTGCGACCAACGGCCTGACCTATACCTTCACCGATGATGACACGCAGATCTCGGGCGATACCGTCACCGATAACGTCAGTAACGATACCAGCCAGCAGACCGTTGTCATCCGCGATTCCAGCGGGACGATCGTCAATTCCGGCACGGCCTATATCGAGGATGCGTATAACTATACCGACGCACAGGGCAATCCGCAGACCTTCTATACGATCAAGATCGGCAATACGGTCGTTGGGTATCTCGCAAGCTCCGAGATCCAGCCCGGCGTTGTCATGTCGCCCAGCTCCACGATCAATACCGCGGGCGTCAACTATTCCGCGATCCATTCCGCCACCTACAGCTCGACCGGCAATAACACGATCACCGGCGCCTCCTACGGTGACTCTCTGGCCGGCGGCGCGGGTGACGATTCCATCTCGTCGGGTGCGGGGGCCGATACCATCTCCGGCGGCACCGGCAACGATACCATTCTCTACGGGCAGGGCGGTGCCACCTCGCTCGATGGTGACAGTGTCTCGGGCGGCGACGGGAACGATTCCATCGATGATGTGAGCGGCGATCCGAACTGGGTCTATAACGACACGATCGATGCGGGTGCGGGCAACGATACCGTCTGGTCGGGCAGCGGCAACGACTCGATCCTCGGTGGCACGGGCGATGACCGCCTCTATGCGGAAGGTGGAAATGACACCGTTTACGGTGGTAGCGGTAATGACTGGATCGGCGGCGGCGCGGGCAACGACCTCATCTATGGCGAGGCGGGCAGTGACACCATCCTCGGCGATGATGGCAATGACACGATCTATGGCGGGGATGGTAGCGACCATATCGCAGGTGGCAATGGGAATGACAGCCTGCTCGGTGGCGCCGATGCCGATACCTTCTATCTGAGCGATAACTGGGGCGTCGATACGATCCTCGGGGACAACACGACGACCACAGGCTCCGATAACGACAGTCTGAATTTCTACTACATGACGCATGGCGTCACCATCACCGCAACCGACTGGGAAGACGGTACGGCAACTGATGGCACCAGCTCGCTGACCTATGACAATATCGAGGGATATCGCGGCTCGGAATATAACGACTCACTGCGCGGCGATGCCGATGGATCGGGCTTCTATGCCGATATGGGCGCGGGCGATGATACCGTCGGCGGCGGCTCCGGTGATGATACGATCTATGGTGGTGCCGGCAATGACAGCCTCTTCGGGGGCGATGGCAACGACTATATCGAAGGCGGTGACGGCAATGACGGCCTGAACGGCTGGAACGGCAATGATACGCTCTGGGGCGGTGCGGGCCAGAACACCCTCTGGGGCGAGGCGGGCAACGACCTCTTCGACCTGCGCTCGACCGATGGTGGCAGCAGCATCTTCGGTGGCACCGACTATGACACGGTCTCCCTCTCGGGGGCGGCGGCGAATGTCACATGGACCTCCGATACCGGCGGCGTCGGCACGATCTCCTATGATGGCGGGGTCACCACCACCTATTTCTGGGAAATCGAGCAGATCGACGGCTCAAGCTATAGCGACAATTTCAATGCCGCTCTCGCGGGTAGCCCCGTCCATATCCTCGCCGGAGCGGGTGACGATACGATAACTGGCTCTGCCGGCAGTGACACACTGTCTGGCGGCACCGGAAATGACAGCATCACCGGCAATGCCGGTGATGATACGATCACCACCGGCACCGGTGCGGACCGGTTGATCCTCGATGATGGTTTCGGCAACGATGTCGTCACCGATTTCGACATGACCGATGATGGCGCAGGCCGCTCGATCGACCAGCTCGATGTTTCGGCGCTGACGGATGCCGAGGGTAATCCGGTCAATGCATGGGATGTGGTGATTACCTCGGACGGGGCAGGCGGCTCGATCCTGACCTTCCCCAACGGCGAGACGCTGAGGCTGCAATCGGTCGACCCTGCCTTGCTGTCCACCGCGCCGCAGCTCTACTCGGTGGGCATCCCCTGTATCGCCGCTGGCACTCTTGTGGCCACACCTGCCGGTCCGCGCCCGATCGAGACCCTCATGGCAGGTGAGGAAATCATCACGCATGACGGCTGCGCGCGTTTGGCATGGTGCGGTCAACGAAGCCTTGGCCCTGCGGAGCTTGCCGATCGCAGGCTGCGTCCTGTCGAGCTGCGCGCGCAGGCTCTGGGGCAAAGCGCGCCGTTGGTCGTGTCGGGACTGCATTGCCTCTGGCTTCGGGTCGATGGCACGTCGTGCCTGATCCGCGCCCGCCATCTGGCCGAGAGCGGCTGGAACGGCGCGCGGATCATGAATGGCAAACGGCAGATCACCTATGTCCATCTTCTTCTCGAGCGCCACGCGGCGATCCTTGCCAATGGTGTCTGGGTGGAAAGCTTCTGGCCGGGCCCTATCGGTTTCCGCGCACTGTCGCGCAGGGACCAGATAGCCCTTCTGGGGGCCCGTCCTGATCTTGCCGCGGCCCTGCTTGGCAATCGTCCGGTCGAGGAAGTCTACGGGATGCGCCTCGCCCCCGTTCTGCCTCGCCGCGCCGTTACCCGAGGCGCCCTCGCACGCTGGTTCGGCGCGCCACGCCCCCCCCCTGAGACAATTTGCCCTGCCTTCGTAGACATCCCGAGCCTTGTGAACGGACGCGCAGCTATTTACCGCAACGCGCATAGTCCACGCCATGCCGGCGCGTGATCACTCATTCAGGCAAAAGGGGATCATCGTGATCGTCCGCAAACGCCCCACATTTCTGGGGTTGTTCTTTATTCTGCAAGGTTCGGTAATCCAGATCATCTGGCCCCAAATCCTGCTTGTATTTCTTATCGGTATCGGGGTTATCGCGGGCCACGACTACTTTCCGTCCTATGTGACGGGGCTCGATCCGTCGCCTTTCGCGCTGATCGGGATCGCGCTCTCGATCTTCCTGAGCTTCCGCAATGGCGCCTGCTACGACCGCTGGTGGGAGGCGCGCAGACATTGGGGCGTCATGATCCAGTCCTGCCGCGACATCCAGCGCCAGACCAGCCATCTGCCCGATAATGACGACCGGCGCGCGCTGTTCCACGCACTTATCCGTTTCGGCCATCTCGCCGAGGGACAGCTGCGCGGGCGCAACCCCTATTGGGAAACCGATGCCGCTCTGGCCGAGGCGGAACAGGCGATCGGGCGGATGGAACGGGCAGGGCATCTGACCCATGTCGAAGCCTTGGTGCTGCATGAAAGCATCGCGCGGATTGCCGCGTCCATTCTGGCCTGCGAGCGGCTGGCCAATACGCCGGTGCCCTTCGCCTATTCGCTTCTGCTCCATCGCACGGCCTATATCTACTGTATCATCCTGCCCTTCGGCTTCGTGGATACGCTCGGCGCGATGGCGCCTTTCGTCGCGGCATTGGTGGCCTATGCCTTCTTCGGTCTGGATGCGCTGGCCGAAGAGCTGGAACAGCCGTTTTCCGACCGTCCGAATGCCTTGCCGCTCAGCGCCTATGCCACAGCGATCGAGATCGCATTGCGCCGCGCTTTGGGGGAGACGGAGCTGCCGGAGATGCCCGCGACGGTCCGCTATGTCCTGAGATAGGCCGGTCCGCCGGTTCTTGCATAAGCAGACACTGTAGGCGGCCCCGAAGGGCCGCCGCTCACCCCTGCAGACGCAGGCCGGAGGGTATGACCGGATCCTCCCCGAACAGCAGATCGAATCCCAGATCGGCCGCACCGCGTATGGCCGCAATCTCCTCCAGCGGGCCGTCCTCGATGCGCAGGAGCGCCGCGAGGGCAGGCGGCATGCGTCTGGTCAGGCTTTCCCGTATCCCTGCCTGCAAATGCCCGCCCGCACGTCCCAGCACCCCGCCGACCATCACTACATCAGGGGCAAGCGCAATGACCGGACCGGTCAGCGCCTCCCCGAGATTGCGTCCGGCCTCGCGCAGGGCAATGATCGCCTCGAGATCCCCGTGCTCGACCAGCTTTGCCAGGGCAAGGGGATCCGCTACGGGGCGCGCCACCGTCGAGACCTGCCGGACAAGCGCGGGGTTCGAGGCCACCGCTGCGACGCAGCCCTCACTGCCGCAGACACAAGGCATCCCCGCCGCAGCGGCCACCGGTATATGGCCTATTTCTCCCGCCCATCCCTGCGCGCCACGGTGCAGCTCACCCGAGAGCGCCAGTCCCGCACCGATCCCGATATCAATAAAGACATAAAGCAGGCTCTCGTCGGGCCTCGCCTGCAGGCGTGCCCCCAGCGCCATGAGATTCGCGTCATTCTCGATCAGCACCTCCATGCCCATTATTTCGGCAAGATTTTCCGGCAGCACGCCGACTTTCGACCACGGCACGGTCCGCGAGCGCCCGTGAACCGGCCCCGGAACACCCAGCACGAGCGCGGCGATACAGGAACGGTCTATGCCGGTTTCGGCAACGAGCCGCGCCAGCATGGTCTCGATCTCGCGCACTGTTCCTTCTGCCGTAAAACCATGCGGCAGGGCCGAGCGGGCCTCCCCCAGAACCTTGCCGCGCAGAGTCGAGATCACTCCCATCAGCGCATCCGGTCCGAACCGGACGATAAAGAAAAATCGCCCGTTCGGATTGAGTTCATAGAGGTTTGAAGGGCGTCCACGTTCCGCACGCGGCGCGTCACGGCGGGCAAGCCAACCCTGATTTTCGAGATCTTGCAAACGGGCTGCGACGGTATTGCGCGACCAGCCGGTTTCGACCACCAGCTGGGCGCGATCCTTGGCCTGATCGCGCAGCGCGCGAGCCAGCTGCCGGTGTCCTGAATCGAGCCGTGCGAGAGGCTCTGCATGCTTGGCCATAGACGCTCCTACTGAGGTTTTTTCAGCCCTAACGATAAATGTTCAATATTGACGCATTAATGTCAATCGAGGTCATAATTCAAGTATCGTCCGATTTCCCGGATCCGCAAGCCCGGTTCTAAACGCCCGGGTCCATGCGCCCCGACGAGGGGTCCATCTTCACTGGAGTGACTGACCGTGATTAAGCCAACCCGTTATCTTGCAACCACCTCGCTGCTGGTCCTGACCGGCATCGCTCCCGCTTTTGCCCAGGACAATCCCTATTACGATGCCGCCGTCGCCGAGGCCAAAAAGATCGCCGCGGGCAAGGATCTTGCCGGCAGTCTTGAAATGATCGGGCAGGCCTCGGGTGCCGAGGGCCAGACGCTGCAGACCGTCTATGATGCCTTCAAGGCAGGCACGGGCGTTGATGTGCGCTATACCGGATCGCCCGATACGGCCACCGTGGTGCAAAGCCGCGTTCAGGCCGGCAATCCACCGGATGTCGCCGACATCGCTCTGGGGGCCGCACTGAACTACGCCAAGGAGGGCGTGACACTCGATCTGTCATCTTTCATGGGTGACGAGCTGTCGGCGAATTACAATTCGATGCTCCTCGATACCGCCACCTATGAGGGCAAGACCTTCGGGATTTTCCAGCATATGAACACCTTCATGGTCTGGTATAATCCCGAGACCTATACCGGTCCGAACCCGCCCGAAAGCTGGCAGGCGCTCTCGGACTGGGCCGACGGGGAGGCCGCCAAGGGCAATCCGGTCTGGTGTGCGGCGCAAGGCGCGGGAGGCTCGTCGGGCTTTCCGGGCGCGCAGATGGTCGACAATATTTTCCTCAAGACCTATGGCCCCGAACTCTATGCCCAATGGGGCAAGGGCGAGCTGGCCTGGACCTCGCCGGAGGTCAAAGGGGCGTTCGAGGAATTCGGGCGCACCATTGGCGCGGCCGATCATCTCTCCGGTGGACCGATCGGCGCGATTTCGACCCCGATCTCGGTGGGCTATAACGGCCTGACCTCCACGCCGCCCACCTGCCAGCTGGCGCTCTGGGCCGCATGGGTGCCGGGGCTGATCGGTGAAACCGCCAAACCGGGCGAGAATATCGATTTCTTCCGTGTGCCCGCCGCCGATCCGGCCTTCGCCAATTACGAGCTCTATCAGGCCTCGATCTCGGTCGGCCTGACCGATACACCCACAACCCGCGCCTTCCTCGAATTCATGGCCTCCGATGCGGCGCAGAGCTATCTGGCCTCGCAAAACCGCTGGCCTGTGGCAAACAAAAACGTGCCTGTCGATGCCTATTCCAGTGTGACCCTGCATGAGGTCGCCCAAAAATTCTTCGCCAATCCCGATGTGGAATTCGTCGCAGGCCCCAACACGCTGAACGCGCCGGCCACCTCCTCGGCCTATTACAAGGCGGTCGTGGGCTATATGCAGAACCCCAAGAAGCTCGATAGCCTTCTGCAATCGGTTCAGGCGACCGTCGAGTGATGGAGAGCCTGTCCTATATCCCCCTGCTGATCGCCATAGGGGCGATCGGCCTGCCGGTCCTCGTCTATGCGGGGCTCGGCATGGGCGAGGCGATCCTGTCGATACTGCCCATGCGCACGGGCCGCGGGTTGCGCCCCTGGGTCTGGCTCTCGCTGCCGATCCTTCTGGTGCTGCTGATCCTCGTCTATCCGGTGATCGTGACGCTCATTACCTCGCTCAAGGGCGCGCGCGGCACCGAATGGGTAGGCGGGGCCAATTATGTCTGGGCTTTTTCGGGCGAGATGGTCGATGTGGTCTGGAACAACGTGATTTGGCTTATCGGCTTTCCGCTGGCGGTGCTGGTGCTGGCGCTGCTGAGTGCGGTCCTGTTCGACAAGATCTCCTACGAGCCGCTGGCGATGACGGTGGTCATCCTGCCCACCGCGATCTCCTTTACCGCCGGTGCGGTGATCTGGACGCAGATGTATTCCTACCAGCCCGCGATGATGGCGCAGATCGGCACGTTCAATGCGGTGCTGAAACTCTTCGGGATCGCGCCCGTGCCATGGCTGATCCAGCCTGTGGTCAACAATCTCGCGCTGATCTTCATTGCGGTCTGGCTGCAACTCGGGATCGCCACGCTGATCCTGTCGGCGGCGATCAAGAATATCGGCACCGATATGGTCGAGGCCGCGCGGCTCGATGGGGCGGGCGAAGTGCGGATCTTCTTCTCGATCATCCTGCCCAATATCCTGCCCTCGATCCTTGTGGTCTTCACCACCATGATCATCGCGGCGCTGAAGGTCTTCGACATTGTCTATGTCATGACGAACGGCAATTTCGGCACCGATGTCATCGCCAACCGGCTCTATTACGAGTTGTTCTCGGTCAATGACCTCGGCCATGCCAGCGCGATCGCAGTGATCTTGCTGTTCTGCGCGCTGCCCATAGCCTTCATCAATATCTTCCAGTTCAAAGCGGAGGCCGCCCGATGAGCATGGCCACACCCGAGATCGACCACCTCTCCGAAAGCCGTGTGCAGGGACAGGCCGCGCGCCGGACCCGGCAGCTGAAAAGGCTGGCGCTCCACGTGCTGATCATCGGTTTTCTCATATTCTGGTTCATGCCGGTGCTGGCGCTCTTTGTCAGCTCGGTCCGCCCGCAGGCCGATACCGCGACCTCGGGCTGGTGGATGGCCTTCGTGCGGCCTTTGCTGAGCGCGCAGAATTACGCCATGGCCATCGACCAGCTGAATGTGGGCGCAAGCCTCGCAACCTCGGTGGCCATCGCGATCCCGACAACGGTGCTGACGGTGCTTTTATCGGTGATCGGCGCCTATGCTTTGGTACGGATGAATTTCGCGGGCCGCACCTCTCTATCGCTGATCCTCGTGGCGCTGCTGGTCACACCGCCGCAGATCACGCTGGTCCCGCTTCTGAAATTCTACAATAGCGTCGGCTTTTCGGGAACCATCCCCGGGATCTGGCTCTATCAGGTGGGCTTCACGCTGCCCTTCGGCATTTTCCTGATGCGCGGCTTCATCGCGTCCATCCCGCGCGATCTTTACGAAAGTGCCAGCCTCGACGGCGCGACCGAACTGCGCACCTTCATCTCCATCGTGCTGCCGCTCTCGCGCCCGATCATGGCCTCGCTAGGGATCATGGCCTTCCTGTGGAGCTGGAACGACCTCCTGATCCCGCTTCTGTTCATGGGCGGCTCGGCGATGTCACCGCCGATCACCGTAAACCTCGCAGGGCTGGTCGGGCAGACGACACAAGGGCAGGGGCCGCTGATGGCCGCCACCTTCCTGTCGGTGCTCGTGCCGCTGATCCTCATCCTGTCCGCCCAGCGATATTTCGTCCGCGGCATTCTTGGCGGCGCTGTGAAGGGCTGAGCGCCCCGCGCCTGCATGAAGGAGACTGATATGTCCACTGTAACCATTCGCGACGTCACAAAGACCTATGGCACCCAGCAGGTGATCCATGGCGTCGATATCGAGATCGAGGACGGCGAGTTTGTCGTGCTGGTCGGCCCCTCGGGCTGTGGCAAATCCACCCTGTTACGCATGATCGCGGGGCTCGAGGAGATCTCGGGCGGCGAGGTGGCTATCGGGCCTCGCGTCGTCAATGATGTGGTCGCGCGCGACCGTGACATCGCCATGGTGTTCCAGAGCTATGCGCTTTATCCGCATATGACCGTGGCCGAGAATATGGGCTTCGCGCTGAAACTGGCGAAACTGTCGAAATCGGATCGGGCCGCGCGGATTGGCAAGGCGGCCGAGATCCTCGGCCTCGGACCTATGCTTGGCCGCTATCCCCGCCAGCTCTCGGGCGGGCAGCGCCAGCGGGTGGCCATGGGCCGCGCCATCGTGCGCAACCCGCAGGTGTTCCTGTTCGATGAGCCGCTGTCCAATCTCGATGCCAAGCTGCGCGTCGAGATGCGCTCCGAGATCAAGGCGCTCCAGCACCGTCTGAAGACGACGACGATCTATGTCACCCATGATCAGGTCGAGGCGATGACCATGGCCGACAAGATCGTGGTCATGCGTGACGGGCTGGTCGAACAATGCGACACGCCGCTCAACCTCTATGATGCGCCCGCCAATATGTTCGTGGCGGCTTTCATCGGCTCGCCCTCGATGAATTTCGTAAAGGGCCGGGTCGAGCACCGCGAGGGCACCCCGATCTTTGTGAGCGAAGACGGCATCGTGCTGCCGCTTGCCGCGGGCTGCACGGTCGCCCAAGGCACGCCGGTCATCTACGGTTTCCGCCCCGAACATATGGTGCTGTCGGATACCGGCATCCCCTGCGGGGTGAAGCTGGTCGAGCCCACCGGCTCGGAAACGATGGTCTTTCTGGCGATGGGCGGCACCGCCATCACCGGCGTCTTCCGCGAGCGTGTGGCGGATGCCGAGGGCGCGACCCTGAAAGTGCTGCCCGACCCCCTGCGCGCCCATCTCTTTGATCCCGAAACCGAACTCCGGATCGGCTGATCCGCGAAAGGACTTCTTATGTTTCCCAATGGTGATATGTCATTCCAACTCTTCTCCTCGCGCGAGGCGGAGAGCTTCGATGAGCAACTGATGCTTCTGAAAGAGCTTGGCTATACCGATGTACAGCCGTTCTTCTTCGGTCCCCCCGAGGATATGGCCGAAGTCGAGCGTTCGGCGCAGGCGATCAGGGACCACGGGCTGACCGCCAAAACCGGCCATTTCACACTCGATATCTTCGACACCGATCCCGATCTGGTGGAACGGATCGCCAAACTTTACGGCATGTGGCTGGTGGTGGTGCCCTATATCAACCCCGAGGATCGCCCGACGACCTCTCAAGGATGGCGCGCGCTTGGCGAGAGGCTTGCCGCCCACACCGAGGATATGAAGGCGCGCGGCCTGACATTCGCCTATCACAACCACGAGTTCGAGATGGTGCCTCTGGAAGATGGCAGCTATCCGATCGAGCATCTTCTGGGCGAGAGTGTCCCTTTCGAGCCAGATCTGGCATGGATGGTCGTGGGCGGCGCGGACCCGATGGCGTGGATCAAACGCTATGCGGGGCGCATTCCTGCCGTGCATGTGAAGGATATCGCCCCCAAGGGCGAGGCGCTCGACGAGAAGGGCTTTGCCGATTTCGGCTGTGGTGTGATGGACTGGCAGCCCCTCTGGGAGGCCTGTGTCGCGGCCGGATCGCAGCTGATGATTGTCGAGCATGACCAGCCCTCGGACTGGCGGCGCTTTGCCACGCGCTCGGCCGAGGGGCTCAGGCGCATTGCCGAAGGGGTGCACGCATGAGCCGCCCCTATGATGCCATCGTCGTGGGCTCGGGCGCCTCGGGAAGTTTTGCCGCCCATGAGCTGACCGCTCAGGGCCTGCGGGTCCTCCTGCTGGAGGCGGGGCGCGAGGTCACCAGATCCGAGTTCGACCCCGCCAAGAAAAAGCCTGTGCCGCCCATCAACATCATGGAGCGCGCCCGCGCCACGCTGGGCGGGCAGGGTGTGCAGGCCAAAGCGGCTTTCTTTCGCGGCATGCTCGCGCCCTTCTATGTGAATGACCGCGACAACCCCTATACCACCCCCAAGGACGCGCCTTTCGTGTGGATCCGCGGCCGTCAGGCAGGTGGGCGCACCCATACATTCGGGCGGGTGCTGATGCGCTGGTCGGATGACGATTTCAAGGCGAAATCGGTCACCGGCAAAGGCTGCGACTGGCCCGTCAGCTATGCCGATATGGCGCCCTATTACGACGAGGTTGAACGCCTTCTGGGGATCTATGGCGATATCGATGGCCTGCCCCAGAACCCCGATGGCATCATGAAGGGCCCCGCGAAGATGAGCCCCGCCGAGATCGATTTCAAGGCGCGTGTGAAGGCCAAATGGCCCGAACGCGAGATCATCAGCTGGCGCTCGGTCGCGCCCACGCCCGAGCGCGTCTTCGCGCCTCTGGCGGCCGCCAAGGCCACGGGCCTGCTGACCATCCGCTGGAACTCGGTCGCCCGCCGTGTGCTGACCGAGAACGGTCTCGCCACGGGGGTCGAGATCACCGACACGCGCACGGGTGAGGTGCTGGTGCTCGAGGCCGCACATATCGTGATCAGCGCCTCGCCGATCGAGAGTATCCGCCTGCTCTGGCATTCGGGGCTCGGCAACCGCCATGATCAGCTCGGGCGCTATTTCATGGACCAGCTGCCGATGCTCGCGATGGGCCACTACGCGCCGGTGAAAGGGCAGTGGACGGGCGATGACAGCCTGCCCAAGGACGCCTTCTATGAGCCCCAAGGCGGGATCTTCATCACCCGTTCCTCTGGTGATCCGAAAACCCGTGGCCAGTTCGATTTTCAGGGCGGTATCGGACGCTCGCCCGTGGGGGCCGATGATCCGGCGAAACTGCTATTCTTCGGCTTCGGTCAGATGCAGCCAAATGCCCGGAACCGCGTGACGCTCGATCCCAAGGTCAAAGATCGCTGGGGGCTGGCGGGGGCGCATATCGTCTGCCGCATGTCCGCCGAGGACGAGGCGCTTTTAGAGCGGCAGGAGGCATTCTTCCTCGAGACGATCAACGGCGCGGGCGGCGAGGTGCAGTTTCTGGGCTCGGCCAAGCGCATTCGCGAATGGGGCAAGGGCGCCTATCCGGAGGCAGGTCCCCTATCGCGTTTCCTCTTCCGGCGCTATTTCAAGGATGTCATGGTCATGGGGGCGGCCATCCATGAAACCGGCGGGGCGCGGATGGGGACAGATCCTGCAAGCTCGGTGGTGAACCCGATAGGCCAGCTCTGGGAGGCCCCCAACGTGCTGGTGACCGATGCCAGCACCTTCTGCGGCTCGGGCGTGACCGGCACCACGCTGACCATCATGGCCCAGACCGTGCGTGCCTGTCGCCATCTCGCGCAGTCGAGCAACAGCCTTCGGGCCGAGCCGGAACTGGCGGAGGCCAACTGACAGCAGACAGGCCGCGCCTTTACCGGGCGCGGCCCCAGGCCCGTCTTTCACAGATAGGGAAGCAGTTTCGGCGCAGCCTCCAGAAGACGCCGGTCATCGGCGCGCCTTGCGATCAGCGACACACCAAGCGGCAAGGTCTGACCCGATACGGGCAGGTTCAGGACCGGAAGCTGCAGCGCGGTCCAGAGCGCGTTGAACCGCGGATTGCCCGCACCGCGCCCGAGCGGGGCGAAGCCCGGCGCAGAGGGCGCGATGATGAAATCGACCTCCTCGAGCATCGTCTCGACCGTCATCCGGTGACGGGCCAGCGCATCATAGGCCTCGAAATTCTGGCGCTGGGTAAACCCCTCGCGCAAGTCGACCCGGGCGTGGAAATCGTCATGCAGAAGCGTGCCACGCGCGCGGGCCAGATTGAGAAAGGCCGATGCGCCCTCGCAATGCTGCACAGAGCGGTGCAACGCATCCAGCTCCGCCATGTCTGCCGGAAGGTCGAAGGGAGTGATATCGGCAACCGGTGCCAGATCTTTGGCCAGACCATCAAGCACCGCGCGCATCTCGGGGGCCAGTTGATCGGCATAGGGGGTGGGGCATAGGCCGAGCCTCAACCGGCCTTCGCGCAACGGCGCGGCCTCGGGAAGATTGTAGACATCGGCCAGAAGCACCAGATCGGTGATCTCGCGGGCAAACAGACCGACCGTATCGAAGCTCACCGCATAGCGTTTGACTCCTTCGGTCGAGATAAGCCCCCAAGAGGGTTTGAGCGCTGGGATGCCGCAAAACGCGGCAGGACGGATCGTGCTGCCTCCGGTCTGCGTGCCAAGTCCCAGCGGCACATGGAAATCGGCGACCGCGGCGGCGGTGCCAGCCGAGGAGCCGCCCGGGGTGCGCGCGGGATCAAAGGGATTTGCGGTCATCGCATCGCGCCCACAGGCGGCAAATTCGGTGGTGTCGGTCTTGCCCAGAATAATCGCGCCTGCGGCCCGCAACAGCTCGACACAGGGCGCATCGGCAGCAGGGCGGAAGCCGCCATAGAGCGGCGAGTTATGGGTCGTGGGCAGATCGCGCGTCTCGATCATATCCTTCACCGCCACCGGAACCCCCGCCAGAGGGCGCGGGTCATCTGCGGTAATCGCCGCAGCCTGTGCCTCGGCCTCGGGATTGAGGCTGATCCATGCTCTCACCATCGGATCACGCTGCGCGATCCGGCCAAGACAGGCGCGGGTAATTTCAAGCGCTGTGCGTTGACCTGAACGGATCTGGTGACGGATCTCGGTGGCCGAAGGCAAGGAAAACGAGAGATCTTTCATGGAATACTCCTGTAAGGCGCCGCTTAGGATCTTGCGCCGAAAGGCGTAACCGCCGGGCAAAGGCTCCGGCGGTTACGAGGTCTCGTAGCAAGGGCAAAGATCAGGCGGCGAAAGACGCTTTGCGCGCGGCGCCATTGCGGGTCTTCATCAGGGGCTGGATATACTGTCCGAACTGTTCCATCCCGATGATGAAATCGTCGAAGGTCAGCATGATCCCCTTGAGGCCCGGCACGCTGGCGATCTCGTCCAGCATCGCGGCCACCTGCTCGTAGGAGCCGATAAGCTTGAGCATGCCGGTGGGTTGCGGGTTGTCGATGGCGCGCACGAGCGCGGCTGCCGTCGAGCCGTCCTTGGCGACCTTGTCCTGGCCGGCCTGCGAGGCCTGCCATTGCAGCGCCTCGATATCGGTGCCCTGTTTGTAGAGCTCCCATTTGTCGAAGGCGAGCTTCTCGGTGCGGTCGGCGATGATCATCAGCAGCAGGAAGGCTCCGGTATCGCGGCCATGACGCTGGGCTGCGGCATTCACGCGGGCCACGGTGTCACGCGAGGCGGTGGTATTGTTCAGATCGCCACCCGAGCCCACGAAATTGTAATCGCCATATTTGGCCACGAAATCCATGCCGGCCTCGGATTGGCCCGCCCCTACGATGGGGATGCGATTATTGGTCGGCAGCGGCTCGAGGACGCAATCATCCATCTGGAAGAAATCGCCTTTGAAATCTGACCGACCGGTGGCCCACAGCTCCTGCATGACCTGCACATATTCCCCCGCATAATCATAGCGGCGCGAGAAATGCTCGGGGGTCAGCTCCAGTCCCATCTGCGAATATTCCTTGGGCTGCCAGCCGGTGACCATATTCACCCCCACACGGCCCGGAGCGATACTGTCCATCGTCACGGCCATCCGCGCGGTAATCGCGGGCGGCAGGGTCAGCATCGCGCAGGAGGCAAAGAGGTTGATCCTCTGCGTCACCGCCGCGATGCCCGACATCATGGTGAAACTCTCCAGCGCCTCGTTCCAGTAGCGTGACGGCCCGTTATAGCCGCGGAACTTGATCATGGAGAGCGCGAAGTCCAGACCGAAATGCTCGGCCCTTTGCGCGATCGCCTTATTGAAATCGAAGCTGGGGCGCGTGGCGGGCGAGGTGGTGGAAATCAGCCAGCCTTTGCCGCCGATGGGAAGGAAGACACCGATCTGGGTCATGGGGAGGGTCCTTTCGCTCTGTGTCGGATGGGCCGGCACGCGTTGTCCGGCGTCAGGCGGCCGTATCGGAGGCACGCTCGGGGGCGCGCTCACCGGCCTTGGTCGTAGTCTCTATCGATCGCGCAATCGCGCCAATCGACTTGTTCTCCTTCTCGGGGTTAGTTTTTCTCAGCGGCGCTGCGGCGGGCTCCTGCCTGCCCCCCGCGCGTGTCATCAGCAGTGGCAGTGACAGCAGCGGCAGCACGGCCATGATCAGGAAGGCATGGTTGAAATCGCGCATACCCACCCCCGCGGCCTCTCCCTGAAGCGCGCTCAGGAGGGCGGCGGAGAGCGAGATCCCGAGCCCCATGCAGAGCTGCTGGATGACACCTGCTGTCGCGGTGGCCGAAGACAGCCGCTCTGCGGGAAGTCCGGTGAAGGTAATCGATTGCACCGAGTTGAAATAAAGGATGCGCACCGCCCCCGCGAGGAAGGACATGCCCACCAGCGCCATGACCGGCCAGCCGGTGCTGACGGTGGCATAGGCGGCCATAGAGAGACTGCCCGCGACTGTCAGCGCCACCAGAGTGCGACGGAACCCCAGCCTGCGGATCACATGTTTGAGCACCGGCTTCGAGGCCAGAGAACTGAAGGCCGCGAGCGCCGAGATCAGCCCCGCCTGCAGCGGACGGAAGCCCAGACCGAGCTGCAGGAAAAGCGGCAGCAGGAACGCCATCGCGTTCAGCCCCGCGCGGCCCAGCCCGCCCGCAAGCACACCGATGCGGAAATTCTCGAAGTGGAAGAGGGAAATATCGAGCGCCGGTTTCTCGCGCGTCCGCGCATGGCGGGTATAGACCCAGAACACGAGAGCGGAGACCGGCAATAGCGTCAGACCGATCCCGCCCCACAGCCCGAGCGCCTCGATGGCCAGCTGGAAGGTCACCAGCGCGAGCCCCGCCAGCAGGAAGCCACGCGTGTCGAAGCGGCCTGCGGCAACAGCAGGCAAAGGCGGAACGAGCCGGAGCACGCCGAGGATGGCCGCGATGGCAAGCGGCGTGTTCACCACAAACAGGAGCCGCCAGTCGAACATCTCGACAAGCACCGCCCCCAAAAGCGGCCCGATGAGCGGCCCGACCATCGTCGGGATCGCAAGCCATGTCATCGCATCGATCGTGCGCCCGGGCCCGAAGGCCCGCAGCACGATCAGCCGCCCCACAGGTGTCATGAGCGCCCCGCCGAACCCCTGAAGCATCCGGCACGGGATCATCAGCCCGAGCGTGGGCATGAAGGCGGTCAGGACCGAGCCCGCCATGAAGATCAACACGGACAGGCAGAACAACCGCCTCGGCCCGAGCCGGTCGGAGAACCAGCTGGCCACCGGCATGAACACCGCAAGCGCCAGCAGATAGGCGCTTACCAGAAGATGCAGCGACAATGGCGAGCGCTGCAGGTCGGCGGCAATTCCGGGAATTGCGACGGTCAGGATCGTCGTGTCGATGCCCTGCATAAGAAAGACAAGCGAGACGGTACAGGCAATGGCGATACGGTGACGTTCCGATCGTGTCGGCACCGCATGGGGATCTGGATGGGTCATAGGATCTAGATCCGCCCAACCGCCCACCGGGTCAAAGGAGTTAAACTTTGGCACGGCGCAAGGTTTTCTCATGCCGGAGCTGGCAGCCCCGCCGATGAGCCCCTCGGAGGCCCGCCCGACAGACCAGCAGGCCGCGGGCTGAGTGTTTCTCAGCCCGCGGAACAGAAATCCGCACTATCTGTCCGGGTCGCGCCGCGCCTAGGCTTTGTGCAATGCCCGTTGAGGGGCCCGAAAAGGAGAGCGACATGAACAAGGTCTGGGAAAATTTTCTGACCGAGGATGACAGGAAACTTCTCGCCGCGCGCCATAATCTGCGCCAGCCGCACGGGCCGGGCAAAGTCAATGCGTTGCTTGTGATCGACATGCAGGTGACTGCGATGGGCGAGGACCGTCCGATCCACGAGCAGATCGACCGCTTCCCCGGCGCGTGCGGCCCGCATGCGTGGAAATCCATTCCGGTGCAGCAACGTCTGCTGGCGGCGGCACGCGCATCCGGCATGCCGGTAATCTACTCCAAACATGTCTTCCACGGCTATACCGGCATGGCACGCGCCGAAAGCGGGACATTTGCCGCAACCGATTTCCGCTCCGAGATTCCGGCCGAGGTAGCGATGGTCGAAGGCGACATTCTCGTCGAGAAACAGACGCCGTCGTGCTTTGCCTTCACCAATCTGCACCTGATCGCGCAGGAGAAGGGCATCGACGGCTTCCTCGTGGTCGGAAACTCCACCTCGGGCTGTGTGCGCGCCACCTGCGTGGATGGCGAGGCGATGGGCTACAAGATGCAGGTGATCGAGGAGGGCGTCTTCGACCGGATCGAGATGAGCCATGCCGCAGCCCTGTTCGACATGCAGTTCAAGATCTGCGATGTGATCGACGAGACCTCGGCGATGGAGATCATCGAGGGCCCCGACACGCTGAGAAAATCGGCCTGAGGCCTGCCATGACCACGTTCAAGGCCGCAGCCCTGCAGATGGGTCCCGCAAGTGCCACGCCCGACGAGACGGTCGGGCGTATCCTGTCGCTCATGGGCGCCGCGGCAGAGCAGGGCGCCGAGATCGCCGTCCTGCCCGAGCTGGCCCTCTCGCCCTATTTCGCGGCAAAGGTGCAGGACATCTCTGAATGGGACGATGTCCGATCCGTCACTGCTGCGATGGGCCGGATCGGGCAAAAGGCGCGCGAGACGGAACTGGCCATCGTCGTATCGCATCAGGAGCCCACGAAGAACGGGCTCTATAACTCCATGAGTTTCCTCGGACGGGATGGTGCCACCAAGGGCGTGTTCCGCAAGGTGCATATCCCCGGCCAGTTGGACCCCGATCCTGAGAAGGAGATCACCATCCTCGAGAAGCGCTATTTCCAGCCGGGCGATCTGGGCTTTCCGGCCTATCCGCTGGAACTTCGGGGCGGGGCGCGCTGTGCGGCGGGCGGGCTGATCTGCTATGACAGGCGGTTTCCCGAGAGCTGGCGGAGCCTTCTGCTGAACGGGGCCGAACTTTTCTGCTGTTCGTACAATACGCCGGTGATGAATGGCGGCACGCTCGAGGCCGCGCGCCATGCCAGCCAGTTGGCAATCACCGGTGGCGCCTATTCCAACGCGACATGGACCATTGCCTGCGGCAAGGCCGGCGAGGAGAACGGCACCACCTTCATCGGCGCGAGCTTCATCTGCGGCCCTGACGGAGTGATCGTGGCGCAAGCCGCGACCATGGGAGACGAGGTCGTGTTGGCCGAGGTGGATATGGCGCAGCAGACAAAGATCCGCGACCGCTGGGCCTTTATCGAGAACCGGATGCCGGGATCCTACAGGCTGGATCGGGCGGCCGCCACCGAAACCCGCGGCGCCGCATGAGCCGCAGGACCGACATGCAAGAGGGCGCCTCCGGGCGCCCTTTTCCATACCGGCCCCTCCCGCCTGCGAAAGCCTCTGCCCGCGGCCGGAAAGGGCTGTGCGACAGCCCCCTCGGACAGGCCCGAAAACGCGCCTGACCCCGCCCATAAAAGGCCGAAAAATCATGCGATTTCCGACTATTCTGCCGGATTGCGGGCATAGTCCGGACTGCGGGCGCAAAGGCCGCCCACAGGCGCGGCGGCAGGCTTTACCGAGGCCCCAAACGGGCGCCTAATGCAGGAGAGGGAAACGTCATTGAGGTGATCAATATGCGCAAAAGAATTCCACTCAACGCGATCCGGGCCTTCGAGGCGACCGCCCGCAATTCCTCCGTTGTGAAGGCCGCAGACGAGCTGTGCGTGACGCCCACCGCCGTCAGCCACCAGATCCGCCAGCTCGAGGAGTTCCTGCAGGTGCGGCTGTTCATCCGCAAGAACAGCCGGATCGAACTCACGACCGAGGCGCGCGCCAATGTGCACCGTATCGGTCGCGGGCTCGATCTGATCAATGACGCTATCCTTGCGCTGGAGGCTTCAGATTATGACGAGCGCCGCCGTTTGACGGTCTCGGCCTCGACCTCGGTGGCCACCTTCTGGCTGATCCCGATCCTGTCGGAATTCACACGGCAATCGGAGGAGGTGGATGTGACGATCAAAACCTTCCTCACCCGCAAGGAGGCCGAGGAGCAGGAAAGCGATCTGCGGATTGTCAACTGGTTGAGCCAGCTTGACTGCCATAGCGAGCCGCTGCTCGAAGAAGAGATCATCCCCGTCTGCTCGCCCGAGCTTGCCGCGCGATTTGGCAATGACAGCCGCACCATATTGCAAAGTGCACCGCTGGCCCATGTCGATCGCGCAACGGGCGGCATGGACGGGACCTATCCGGACTGGGCGCGCTACCTTGCCGATTTCGGCATCAGCCGCAAAGGTGTCGCCCACGGGTCGCGCTTCAATCAGGCAGGCACGGCGATGGAGGCGGCAAGCGCGGGGCTTGGGGTTATTCTGGGCCGCTCGCTGCTGATCGCCGATGCGCTCGAGAAGGGACGGCTCGTGCCCGTGGCCGACCCCTATCACATCCGTTCGCCCTATTATCTCAATGCCTCGTGGAAGCAGATGGAGAGCGAGCCGCTGGTGCAATTCCGGACATGGATCACCGAAAAGGTCCGATCCAAAGAACTGGCCAGGGTCGCCTGAGCGGTCCGGACCACTTCATGCCTGACGAGGGGCACATCGACTGATATGCCCCTCGTCCGTTCAGCCCTGAAGCGGATGTTCGTCTGCCGCATTCCACGAGAGGGTGCAGGCGCTGCCCAGTTCGAGCGCATGGTCGAAATAGACGGCTGTCGGGACCAGCGCGGTCAGATCGTCATGGCCCGCAGCCTCGAGGGTGATGCGCACCGATGTGCCCTGATACTCGATCATCGCGACCTTGCCGTCGAGCGCGCGCATGCCAGCGCGTTTACCGATGACGCATTGATCCGCCCTTACCGAGGCCCGACCCGTCGCGGTCTCCACCACATTGTGCCCGCCCAGAAACTTGGCGACAAAAGCGTTTTGCGGGGTCTCGAATACCTCTCGGGCGGTGCCAGCCTGCATAATGACCGCATTGTTCATCACCACGACCAGATCGGCCAGTGCCAGCGCCTCGTCCTGACTATGGGTGACATGGATGAAGGAAATGCCCAGTTCCTTCTGGATCCGTTTCAACTCGGCCCGCATCCGGATACGCAGGAACGGGTCGAGCGCGGAGAGTGGCTCGTCGAGGAGCAGAACCTTGGGGCGGGTAATCAGCGAGCGCGCGAGCGCCACCCGCTGCTGCTGGCCGCCCGACATCTGGTTGGGCAGACGGTCGGCGAGATGGTCCATCTGCACAAGCTGCAGATACTCCCGCGCGCGGGCGCGACGTTCCAGCTTGGAAACGCCCTGCACCTTGAGCGAGAAGGCCACATTATCGAGTGCCGTCAGATGCGGAAAAAGCGCATAATCCTGAAACATCATGGAGGTTCCGCGTGCCACGGGGGCCGCCTTGGTGATTTCGGCGCCATGGATGAGGATCGCGCCATCACTAACCTCCTCATGGCCCGCCAGCATCCGCAGCGTGGTGGATTTTCCGCAACCCGAGGGACCGAGAAGGCAGCAATAGGAGGCGCGCGGGATCCGCAGCGAGATCGCATCGACCGCCGGTGCGCCATGGCCGTATCGCTTGGTGACGGCCACAAGCTCCGCGTCGAAACGATGGCCCTGTGTCACCTGCCGGAGCGCGGGTGCGGGACGACGGGCGGGGGTGAGATCATGCGCAAGGCTCATAGGGGTTTCCTCATGCTACGGCGTTTTGCGATATGCGACATCACAAGCAGCGAGATGATGATCAGGGAGAAGGAGACCAGTGTCGTCATCGTGCCGATCGCGAACAGCACCGGCGTGGAGGCAGCGTTGAGAAGGCCCATGACTTCCATCGGCAGGGTGTTTCCCGTGCCGACATTGAGCGAGGTGCGCATGGTCTCCTCATAGGATGAGGTGAAACCCGCCATGCCGATCCCGATCACACCGGGAAGGATGATCGGCAGGATCACCCATTGGAAGCGCTGGCGCGCGCTCGCGCCCAGATCAGTCGCGGCTTCCTCGTAGCTGGTGTTGAAGCGGCCAAGGATGATGAACATGATCAGTAGGCCGAAGGGCAGGGTCCATGTCAGCTGCGCGCCAATACCGGAGGTGAACCAGTTGCTCTGCCAGCCCAGCATGTTGAAGGATAACGCGATCCCGAAACCGATGAAGATGCCTGGAAGGACCATTGAGGCAATCGCCGAATAGAAGACGAAATTCGCCCCCGGAAAGCGGCGCCGATAGGCCAGTCCCGCGGTGACCGAAATCACGAGTGTCAGCGCCCCCACACAGACGGCCAGCCGGATCGAGCGCTCGAAGGCGGTGGGGATATCGCCAAGCCCCTGACCCGAGCCCGAGAACAGCATGCGGAACCAGTCAAGCGACCAGCCCACCATCGGGAAGGACATACCGCCATCGGGCCCCTGGAAGGACAGGATATAGAGGCAGGCCATCGGCGCGTAGACATAGGCGATGAAGAGGACGGTCAGCGCGCCCAGAATATAGAAGGAGAGCGGTCTGCTGCGGCGGGTCATTGGCGCAGCTCCTTGCGGATATCGGCAAAGCGCAGCAGAGCCAGAACGATGGTCAGCACCACGAACAGCAGCAGCACCGATTTGGCCGCAGCGGGCGGATACATGAAGGCGTTGAGATCGGTGATGATCGACATGCCCACCGTGTTCACCTGACTGCCGCCCATATATTTGACCATGAACACATCGCCCATCACGGCGGTCACAATAATCACCGTCCCGATGGCAAGGCCGGGCCGCACCAGCGGGAAGATCACATCGCGCACGATCTGCCATTCGGAGGCACCGGCATCCTCGGCGGCCTGAATGACCGAAGGTTTGATCTTGGCCATGGAGTTGAGCGAGGTCGCGATCATCGGCATGGTGAGCATCTGGACATAGGCCACGATCACGGCAAATTCCGAATACATCAGCCAGCTCACCGGCTGGTCCACAAGGCCCAGCCCCATCAGCGCCTGGTTCACCAGACCCTCACGGCCCAGAAGCGGCACCCAGGACACCATGCGGATCGGCCCCGAGGTCCAGAACGGGATGGCGATGGCCGCCACCAGCAGGGTGCGGACCCAGTTGGTGCGGATGTGATAGGCTAGGAAATAGGCGATCGCGAAGCCCAGCGGCGCACAGATACACCAGACGATGATCAGGAATTTGAAGGTCTTGAGATAGAGCGACAACGTCAGATCGGAGGTCAGCGTATCGATCCATGTCTCGAGATAGAGTTCGGGGAAGACCTGCGCGAAATTGTAATCGAGGAAGCTGACCACGAAGATCAGCCCGAGTGGCACCAGCACGAGGGTGATATAGACAAGCGCCATCGGCGTGACCTGCAACACGGAGACAAGCTTCGGCGAGAGCCCGCGCGAGGGGAGGATGCGGGGGAGACGGGGACTGGAAAACATGGCAGGGCTCTGCCTCTTCTGGCTTGGAGACGCATCGTCCCGTGGCGGGGCGATGAGGCGCATTTACAAAAGACATTCCCGAGGCAGGGCCCGAGGAGCGCCCGAGGCAGAGCCTAGGGCGCAGGGCGCGCGGGAGGGCCTGCGCGCCGCTGTCGAGGCCTCAGGCGGCGAGGAAGCTCTGCCACTGGCGGGTCAGGTAACGATCCTCGTCCATCACCGTGTTCCAGATGCCGATATTGCCCATCCGGTCCCAGAGCGAGCCGCCATCACGGGTGATACCGGCCTTCTCCATGACCTTGCCGAACGGGTTGAGGATGTCTTCGGTCGCCGGTTTGCCCTCGTACCAGTAGCCGTATTCGTTGTCGGACATGAAGGCTTTCACATTCTCGGGCACCGAGTTGTAGAAGCCCTGCCGCGAGATGAACGCCCCCGCCCAGCCGGAATTGACCCAGTTCATATATTCGATCGCGCAATCGCGCTTGAGCCCTTCCAGATGGCTCATGGCGGTCATCATGATATACCAGCCGCGATAGCCTTCCTTCATGCCGTTATATTTACAATCGATGCCGCGGGTGCGCACCTCGGTCACGGCGGGCGACCACATCGATTGCAGCACCACCTCACCAGAGGCCATCAGCTGCACCGACTGGTCGAAATTGGTCCAGAACGAGCGGAACTGGCCGGATTTCTTATAGTCGATCAGTTTCTTGATCGTGGCATCGATCTCGGCCCGGGTCATATTGCCCTTATCGGCATAGTCGATCTCGCCAAGCGCCTGAAGCGCCATGGCGCTATCGGCAATGCCGGTGGCGGTGCCATCCTGCAGCGCGACCTTTCCGGCAAATTCGGGATTGAGCAACTCCGCCCAGCTATCGACCGGACGCCCGATCAGATCGGGACGGACGCCCAGCGTATCGGCATTGTAATACATCGGCACGCCGACCAGCCATTCGGTGGGGGCCAGCGAATAGTCTTTGGCGTCCTGCGTGGCCCAATACTGGGTCTTGATCGGCGCCATCCCCTCCATCGTGGCGGAGGTGCCATCGGGGTATTTGCCCGTGGTCAGCAACGGAATGGTCTTGTCGAACCATTTGTAATCCGAGGTCTTCACCGGCATCAGCACGCCACGGCCCTGAAAATATTTCAGGTTGGTATTGGGCATATCGGTCACATCGACCGAATTGGGCTGGGTGAGCAGCCGGTTGATATGGGTCGTCTGATCCGGCGCGGTCTGCATCTCGACCCTGAAGCCCAACTCCTCGTTCGCGCGCGCGCCGATCTCGGGGATGGTGGAGTAGGACTGGCCGATATGGGTGATCGTAATGTCCTTGATATTCTGCGCCCAGATCATGGGCGCGGGGAAGCCCGTGGCCACGGCGGCAGCGGCGCCCGTTTTCAGCAGGGCGCGGCGCGAGATCCCTTTTGTAGCGGAGGCTGCGGGAGACGGTCCGGCGGCACCGTGGCCTTTGGTGCAATCCTTATGGGGCATCTGGTTCTCCTGATGGAACTTGGTCAGTGGTCCGGCGAAGGGAGGGCGGGCCGGAAGGATCGGCCCCGTTTGTCGGGGCATCTTGTAGCGATGCCCTTAGGATCGGCCCCGAGAGCCCCGAACCGCAAATGAGAAAAATTGTGACGGCAGATGAAATAACCTCGCGTTTCAAAGGGCGGGTTTTCTGTTTCACTCGCGGGGCTGCGCTTTATGGTCCCATACGGGGACCCGCATCGGGTGCCGGCCGGCATGTTCGAGCAAGGTTCACGGCGCCTCCGATCAGGGGCATCCTGACGGTTATGGAACGCGGCCAGGGCCTGCCCCCGAACAGGAGACGGAAGTCATGAAAACGATCAAGGGGCCCGGCCTCTTTCTGGCACAATTCGTAGGGTCGCATGCGCCCTTCAACGACTGGCCGGCCATCACCAACTGGGCTGCGCAGACCGGCTATCACGGCGTGCAGGTGCCCAGCGGCGAGGCGGGGCTGATCGATCTCGATCTTGCCGCAACCAGCCGGACCTATTGCGACGACTGGAAAGGACAGGCCGAGGAAAATGGCGTGACAGTCACCGAACTGTCCGCGCATATCCAGGGCCAGCTGGTGGCGGTGCATCCAGCCTTTGATCTGGCCTTTGACGGCTTTGCGCCGGTGCCGCTGCGCGGCAACTCCCGCGCGCGTCAGGCATGGGCCGTCGATCAGGTGATGAAAACCCTGACCGCCTCGAGACATCTCGGGCTGACAGCGATGGCCACTTTTTCGGGGGCGCTGGCATGGCCCTATCTCTATCCGTGGCCGCAACGTCCCGCGGGACTGATCGAGCGCGCCTTCGATGAGCTGGCCGCACGCTGGCGTCCCATCCTCGATCATGCCGAGGAGTGTGGCGTGGATGTCTGCTACGAGATCCATCCGGGCGAGGACCTTCATGACGGGGCCAGCTACGAGATGTTTCTCGAGCGCGTGGGCGGGCATAAGCGCGCCTGCCTGCTCTATGATCCCTCGCATTTCGTGCTGCAATGTCTCGATTATCTACAATATCTGGATATCTATCGCGACCGGATCCGCATGGTCCATATCAAGGATGCCGAATTCAACCCGACCGGCCGTCAAGGTATCTATGGCGGCTTCCAGTCCTGGCTCGACCGCGCGGGGCGTTTCCGCAGTCCGGGCGACGGTCAGGTGGATTTCGGGGCCATCTTCTCGCGACTGGCCGCGATGGATTTCGAGGGCTGGGCCGTGGTCGAATGGGAATGCTGCCTGAAACACCCCGAGGATGGGGCGCGCGAGGGAGCGCAATTCGTGAAAGACCATATCATCCGCGTGACCGAACGCGCATTCGACGATTTCGCAGCGGCGGGGCTTGATGATGGCGCCAATGCCAAGATGCTGGGGCTTGCGTGATGGAGCGGATCAGGCTGGGAATGGTTGGCGGCGGGATCGATGCCAATATCGGTCGGGTGCACCGCCATGCGGCATGGCTTGACGGGCAGTTCGATCTGGTGGCCGGTGCACTTTCCTCTACCCCCGAGAAATCGCGCGCCAGCGGTCGGGCGCTAGGGCTCGCAGGCGACCGCTGCTATGGCTCTTTTGCCGAGATGGCCGAGGCAGAGGCCGCGCGCGAGGACGGGATCGAGGCGGTAGCGATCGTCACGCCGAACCATGTACATGGCCCCGCCGCAGCGGCCTTTCTGGAACGTGGCATCCATGTCATCTGCGACAAGCCGCTGACTGCGACGATAGAACAGGCGCAGACGCTCGAGCGGGCCGTGCGTGGCTCGGACGCCCTGTTCATCCTGACCCATAACTACACCGCCTATCCGATGATCCGGCAGGCAAGGGAGATGATCGCGGCCGGAGAATTGGGGGCGCTGCGGGTCGTGCAGGTGCATTACGCGCAGGACTGGCTGGCCCAAGCGGGGCACGGCAAACAGGCCGAGTGGCGCGGAGATCCGGCCCGTGCAGGGCTTGGTGGGGCAGTCGGCGATATCGGCACCCACGCCCATAACCTCGCCTGTTTCGTTTCCGGTCTGCCGGTAGAGCGGCTCGCCGCTGACCTGCAGGCTTTCGTGCCCGGACGGGCGGTGGATGATAACGGCCATGTCCTGCTGCGGTTTGCGGGTGGGGTGCGGGGGATGCTCTGGTGCAGTCAGGTGGCGGTTGGCCACGAGAACGGATTAAGCCTGAAGATCTATGGCGATGCGGGCGGGCTCGACTGGTCGCAGGAAGAGCCTGACCGGCTCTGGTTCACCCCCTACGGCCAGCCCAAGCGTCTGCTGACGCGGGGCGGCGCCGGTGCCACCGCTGCGGCACGGGCGATCAGCCGCGTGCCGGGCGGCCATCCCGAAGGCTATCTCGAGGGATTTTCCAATCTCTATACGGAAGCCGCCACCGCGATCCGCGCCGCGCGCCATGGCAGCCGCGATCTCGGGCTGCTCCCCGGGCTCGAGGAAGGGCTCGCAGGGATGCGCTTCATTACCGCCTGCGTCACCTCTTCCGCGCAGGATGCAACCTGGGTGACGCTCTAGCCGCGCGACTGCCCGCATCCTCCCATGATCCGTGGAAACGGGTATCGAGGCTCAGGAGACCTCCGAGATCTCGCCGGGCGTCGGCCTGCGTTCGAAATGGGAAAAGACCGCCGGTCCCAGATAGATCGGGGCCTGCATCGCGGCCACAAAAAGCGCCAGATGCGGGTCGAAGGGCAGGGCCGCCAGAACCAGTCCCGTATTGCGGTTGCCAAAGACCAGACCAAGCGCGCGGCCCCCGCCGCTCAGCTGTCCTGCGACCCAGCGCAGCGCCAGATTGCCGCCGATATTCAGGATCAGTGCCAGCGCCAGATAGATCGCGGCACGCGCAGGGTCCTGCGCGACCAGATGCGCCATTCCGCCGATCAGCGGGATCAGGAAGGCCAACATGAACAGCGCGGCAATCCCGTTGAGCGCATCTGCTCCCTGCCGGATGCGTTCCATGCCGAGCCATGCCTGAAGGGCGGCGCCAAGCGCGATGCCACCGGCCAGCATTCCCAGAAGACGCAGGGCGACCTCGCTGATGGAGCCGGTAAAGTCGAGCCCCGAAAGCCAGAGGCTGAGCGGCATGGTGAGCGGAGCCAGAAGCGTACCCAGCAGCGTGATCCGCAATGCCTGCGGAAAGTCGTAGCGCAGCATCAGCGCGAGGTTCGGCGCGGAACTGAGCGGCGGGGCAGCGCAGAAGGCCGCAACCGGCAGGGCGATGGCCAACGGCCACGCCACCCACAGCCCCGTGAGCCGGAAGAGCAGCGCCAACCCCAGCTGGCTTGCCGCCAGAAACAGCACGCCGCGCAGCACCGCCATCCACCCGAAGACCCGCGCAATCTCGACGCGGGTAAAGGGCTGGCGCATGATACCGAGCGCCGTAACCGAGATGACCAGAGGCGCCAGCACAGGCCGCAGGGCCTCGGGCGAGACGGGCAGGAACGGGATGACACAGAACCCCGTAAAGAGCAGAGCCCGCGCATGTCGGCCCAACCAAGTAAGAAGGATCATGGCTCGCCCTTTCTAAGAGTGGGTCGCGATGTGGCGTGCTCGGGCAAGAGCGCGAGACTGGCGAGCATCGCGATCATGATGGCACATATCGGATGCCTCGTGCAGGCAATATAGCCCGGACCATACTGCGTCCACCCTTGCAGCAAGAGGATGCCCCCCTCCAATGCCGTAATCTGCGCCAGTGCCTCGGGCGCGCCGGTAAAGCCCATCGCAAGCGTCAGGAAGCCGGCACCCATCGGGATCGGGGCGATGGCGGGGAACCGCAGGGCCGAGGGCCGAGGTTTCGCGCATGGAGACCTCCTGCCGACCGTGCCCAGCATCGCCGCCGACAGAATGGGCGCGCCCGCCACCATTGCAATCTTCAAGATCCCGAGCGGCGCGCGGTCCTGCCCCTGCGAGATATCGTGGATATTGTGGCTCGAAAGCGGCGCCTGGATCGCATATCCTGCAAAGAACAGCGCCAAGACTACGGTCATCGCAGAGACCCGGATCTCGGAGCTGCGGCGCAGCGGACGGTATGTCCTGATCCCCTTGATGACGCGGACATGCACGGTTCGCCAGAACATATCTGCCAGCGCCATCCGCGAGGCGGCCGCCATGGCATGACCCGCATATTGTGCGGATCGCAAAAACACCGGCCCCAGCCAGAGGCAGACCATCTGCGCAACGATCAGACATAAGATGGCGATCAGAGCGACAGGGACACCGGGAGTGGCGGTCGAATAGAGCAGGTCGAGACCCCGTCGTATCAAGCTGCTCTCCTGCTTCTGCCCCGGGCCGGGGCATGGTCGAGCTCAGGGAAACTCTGGCTCCTCCTTGCCGCGAAAACGCTCCGGTCTGCAAGAGCACGCATCGGGCGGAAGAGAGTAGCGGATCGGCCTCCATAGCCCTTCTTCCGCGACGGACGGCCGATCTCGAGGCCGCCCGACAGCTCTTCGGCCTTGTCGCAGCCGCAGGTCCGGGCCATATCGAGCACCCGCGCAGTGGTCATGTTACGGGCGCGGCATTTCACGTCTTCGGTATGGATCGAGAGGAGACGCCCACCGATCCGTGGCTCGACCGGTTGCACCGCAGGTTTGATCCCGTCGTCTTTGAAGAGCGAGCCCTTGGCATGAATATTGATCGAGGGAACGCCGCCGATGCGGGGGGCACATCCTCGGCAAAGCTGACGCCATTCTGGGTCTGATGAGATATCCCGGGATAGGCCACCGGTCTATCCCGGGTCTCGGCGCGGCCCATGCCAGCCAAGGCGATGCTCGGGCCAAGGGCGGTTGCGAGCGGGGATGTTATGGGATGTCCTTCTCTCTCTTGGTTAGATGATCCGGCCTTTTGCAACCGGGGTCTTTGGCCCTGCGCACGAGCTTGGCAGATGTTCAACCTGACTGGAATGCGGTTTAGCCGTGGCACCCCATGACAAAAACTCATCTGTCATAGCTCACTCCGATGACTGGCGGCGCTTGTTCCGCAACGGGTATGGGCCCATAGAGCGGATAGAGTTTCCCCCGGTCCGGGGCTATCGGGCGTCCAGCTGACACCGTCGCCGGCCAGAAACAGCCCGCGTTGGGCTTCGGGCATATGCTCCTGCATGAAATGGCCATAGATGCGGTGGTTATAGCGGTAATGACCGGGCAAAGCGCCCTTGAAAGCGCCGAGGAAGTTCTCGTCCGCCTCCCAGCTGACGCAGATCGGCGCGCCGCGGATATGGGAGGCGATATCGACATCGGGATAGATCTTGGCCAACGCCTTCAGCGCCAGATCCACCCGTTTTTCGGCCGGAAGCGGCAGCACCTTCAGCGCGTCGGTCATCCACGAATAGCTCAGGCAGATTACGGCGGGCTTATCCGGCCCGTTATCGAAGAAATAGGTGCCACGGGTATGACGGTCGGTCAGGGTCATCGACATGACGGGCCTGCCCGTCGCATCTGTATCGTTCCAGAAGGGACGGTCCACCATCACGAAGGTCTTGGCCGCCTGCATATAGCGGGTGCGGTCGAGCGCCATCCATAGCTTCTGGTCAAAGAGGCTCTCCTCGACCTCGATCGCGGTGGTCAGAAGATGGGTCTGGCAGTTGCTGAGCACCGCAGCATAAAGCGTCTCGCCTTCAAGCTCGATCACGGTCGAACCTGCCGCCGGAGTCAGCGGGTTCGGGCAGGGGGCGGTTTCGCACCCCATGAGGTCCAGATAATGGTAGAAAGTGCGCGAGGAGACCGGAAAGCGCATCCCGCCCAGTTCGACCACCACGCCACAGGCGCCCTCGAAGACCTGTGAGCGAAGCCGCCAGCCGAAGGCTGTGGGAGCGGCGGCAGTCGCAAACTCGAGCAGCCCCGCGACCCGCGAAGGCAGATCAATCTGTCAGGCGCCACGGTCGGTCTGAAACCAGAGCGTAGAAACACAGTCACGCCATACTTCGCCCGAAGCGGGATCAATGCCCGGATCTCTCCCCGTGAACCCCACCGAAGATGCCGAGTTCAACCAATGGCTAGATCGCCAAGCCCACGCGTTCCGCATCCCCGAAAAGACGTATCCCGGCAATCACCTTGCCTGCCCTCCGCGCAGATCCGCGATCTGGGTGGACAGATATTCTCCTTCAAAGAGGTTATCGCCGATCTCGGCGATCAGCAACGCATCGCCAAGACCGGCTTTCGCAACCGGCTGTCCATCGGGGCTGCAGATGATCGAAAGCCCGCCAAAGCACAGACCATGCTCCTCGCCACTGTAATTGGCATAGGCCACGACCATACGGTTTTCATAGGCGCGGGCAGGGACCAGAAGATCGGGCACATGCGCATAGCCTATCGGATTGGCCGTCGGCACCAGGAGTATCTCCGTGCCCTGCCGCGCAAGCGCACGCGCATGTTCGGGGAATTCTATATCGTAACAGATGAGAAGACCGAAATTCCGACCCCGATAGCGGAAGACGACCGGTGCCTGTTGCCCATGAGAGAAGTTTGCCTGCTCCATCGCGCCGAAAAGCTGGATCTTGCGGTAATGGGCGAGGCGCGTGCCATCCGGCGCAATCACGGAGACAGAATTGTAGATCCCGTCCGTGCCGCGCTCGGCCCAGCCGTAAACAATGGCAATCCTGTTGTTTCGGGCCTGTTCTGCGACATAGGTGGCCCAGATCCCGTTCAGGGGCTGGGCCTGCTCTCTGTGGCCATCGGGACGGTTATAGCCGGGAAGGGCAAGCTCGGGGAGAAGAAGGAGATCACATCCCGAAAGGGACGCCTGTCTGGCATCCCGCGCGATCCGCGAGAGCCTGTCTTCCACGCAGCATTGCCATTGCGAAACCGCGATTTTCATAAGCAGTCCTCCAACGCGACCCAAAAAGAGGCAAGGGATCTTGGATACTTGCGCTCCGGAACTCCCGCCGAAGCGGCATTTGATGGGGCGTCTCAGGGCCTGGATTGCGCCTCAACCGGAGAGAATGGGGCGGGTGTCTCCCTGCCGGTTGAACGGCAGGGAGAGTATTCGGGATTCAGCCCCGGAACGGGGATCTCAGAACGGGATCTCGTCGTCGAAATCGGGACGGCTGGAGCCGCCGCCGCCATGCGAGGGGCCGCCATAACCGCCCGAGGACGGGCCATCGTCATAGCCACCCGAGGAGGGGCCACCATAGCCGCCACCGCTCTGGCCGCCGCCATAGCCGCCGCCCTGACCGCCATCATTGCGGCCATCCAGCAGTGTCAGCTCGCCACGATAGGGGCGCAGCACGACCTCGGTCGAATAGCGGTCCTGACCGGACTGGTCCTGCCATTTGCGGGTTTCCAGCTGGCCCTCGATATAGACCTTGGACCCCTTGCGCAGATATTGCTCGGCGATTTTGGCCAGCGGTTCGCTGAAAATCGCGACCGAATGCCACTCGGTGCGTTCCTTGCGCTCGCCTGTCGCGCGGTCGCGCCAGTTTTCCGAGGTCGCGATCCGCAGGTTGCACACTTTCCCGCCATTCGAGAAGCTGCGCACCTCGGGGTCACGGCCGAGGTTACCCACGATAATGACCTTGTTGACCGATCCTGCCATCAAAAAACCTCCGCTGGCTGACCGACATGCGCTGCATGCCGCGTGATTCAAATTGGTTCGGCTGGGTATAACAGACCGCGCCCGCATGCAAAGCAGGAAACCGACGCGGGCGCGGTGAATTCGGAAAGCGGCCCTCTTTCCCTTGCGGCACACAGAAAGGGTTTTCATCTGCCCCGTGATGGGTATAGTCCTGCCTAAGCAAAAAATCCGGGGACAGATGATGATACGAAAAGGGACCGTCGCAGCGATCCTTGCGCTCACCGCCTGTGCGGCCATAGCGCCCGTTTCCAGCGCCTATGCCGAAGGGCTTCGGCTGAATGGAGCATCGAGTTCGAACCGCGTCCAGCTGTTCAGGAACCAGACCAGCATTCTCGACAAGCGGGCGGCGGGACAATATGCCCATAGCTCGCGTCTGCGCCCCGATGGTAAGACCGTCGCCGCCGCTCTGATCCCGAGCTATAGCGGAAAATATCGCGGCAAATATATGTCTGCCGCGCAGCAGGCCGCCCAGAAAAATGGCATTCCGACGGATCTGTTCCTACGCCTGATCCAGCAGGAAAGCGGCTGGAATCCCAATGCCGTCTCCCATGCCGGCGCGCGTGGTCTGGCCCAGTTGATGCCTGCAACAGCAGCCAAACTGGGGGTCGATATTGCCGATCCGGAGGAAAATCTTGATGGCGGTGCGCGCTATCTGCGCATGATGTATGATCGCTTCGGCAACTGGCGCCATGCTCTGGCGGCTTATAATGCGGGTCCGGAGGCGGTGGCCAAATATAACGGTATTCCGCCCTATCAGGAGACCATGAACTATGTGAAGGTCATTCTGGGAAGCTGATCAGGCAGCTACGACCGGACATTAAAAAAGCACGCGAAAATCGCGTGCTTTTCTTTTGGAATACATGGATTTTACGGGATGATGCGGGTGTATTTTGCACCGGCCAGCGAGGCCCCCGCGATCAGACCTGCCTGACCGAAGACCAGCGCGATCACAGGTGCGCGCGAGGTCGTGGTATCGGTGCCCAGCGAGCCGCCACGATCGGGGAGTGCATATTTCGCATCCGCGCCAATCTGCCAGCCATCGGCGCGACGGAACCCCGAAAGCGCCTCGGGGGTCATGAAGAACAGCGCATGGGCATATTGCTGCGCGCCGATCTGGAAACCCACGGAGGCCGATGTGATCGCGTAATAATCCACGGTTACGCCGTTGATGCGCAGCGCGCCGCGCCCGTAGGCGCCACCTATACCGAAACCGGCTTCGGTCACCAGCGGCATATAGAGCACGCCGACCGCCTTATCCATCAGCTCCTGCGTGCCGGGGTAGCGGCTGATCAGGAAGTTCCGCGTTGCATCGACGCGCGCATCGATCTGGGGCCCTGCATTGGAGCCCACACCATTGCCACAGGCCGCCAGCCCGCAGGCGGCGCCGCCCATTGCCAGAAGGTTACGTCTGGAAATCATCTCACTGCCTCTCGCTCGATTTTGCATCGGGCTTGACCGCCCGTCTTGATGGGACATGCCCTTGGTTCCCTGAAAGAGTAGCCCGAAAATTTGACCCTGTCACTTCCCATCGGATGAAACCAGCCTATATCCAGAGGCTTGTTCAGCCGCCATTGGCCAATGCGCGGGCAGCCGCCGGTGCGAAATAGGTCAGCACCCCGTCACATCCCGCACGTTTGAACCCGATCAGGCTTTCAAGCATCACTTTGTCATGATCGAGCCAGCCATTGCGGATTGCAGCCATCGCCATCGCGTATTCGCCCGAAACCTGATAGGCGAAGGTCGGCACACCGAACTCGTCTTTCACACGGCGGCAGACATCAAGATAGGGCTGCCCCGGCTTGACCATCACCATATCGGCGCCTTCGGCCAGATCGCGGGCGACCAGTCGCAGCGCCTCATCGGAGTTTGCGGGATTCATCTGGTAGGTTTTTTTGTCCCCCTTGAGCGCGCCGGAGGCACCAACCGCGTCGCGGAAGGGGCTGTAATAGACGCTGGCGAATTTCGCCGAATAGCTCAGGATCGAGACATCGCGGCCATAGCCCGCATCCTCGATCGCCTTGCGCATCGCGGCGATACGGCCATCCATCATATCCGAAGGCCCAAGGATATCGGCCCCGGCCTCGGCCTGCGCAAGAGCCATTTTCACAAGCGCCTCAACGGTTTCGTCGTTGAGGATGATCCCGTCTTTCACCAGCCCGTCATGGCCGAGCGAGTTATAGGGATCGAGTGCGATATCGGTCATGATCGCGATCTCGGGGACGCGCTTCTTGATCTCGCGGATCACGCGGTTGGTGATATTCTCGGGGTTCCACGCCTCTTCGCAGGTCTCGGTCTTCACCGAAGGATCGGTATAGGGAAAGAGACAGAGCGCCGGAATGCCCAACTGGGCGGCTTCCTCGGCGGCGCGCACAGCCCCCTCGACGGTCTTGCGGAAGACACCGGGCATGGAGGGCACCTCGACATCCGCCCCTTCGACATCGGTAATGAAAATCGGCCAGATGAGGTCTTTGACGCTCAGGCGGTTTTCTTGCACCAGATCGCGCAGCGCAGCCGTGCGGCGCAGCCGGCGCATACGGTTATGCGGGAAGGAGGGGAAAAGAGGTGTCATCATAAGTCTCCATTACTGTCGCTGACGTGCCATGCAGACGCCAGAAACTCAAGCCTTTTGGGTCCATGGATGCTTCCCTCTATGCGTTGAATCGGCTAGGAAAAGGACACATCCACGCGAGCCAGTAAAAAGAAGACAAAAGTGGACCTTAGCCAGACGCTCTTTTCGCTGATCGATATGCGGTCATTTTCCAGTATTTGGTATTGGGTGATCCTTGCTGTCGCGTGGTCTACCGCCTCGCATTTCATCATGGGCGTGCCCTATGATCTGGTTACGCAATATCGGCGCGACACCAGCCTGGCACCCGATCTCGTGGCGCTTGGCGGCGTGAACGCGCGTCGCCTGCTGCGTTTTGGCCGCGCGCGCACGGCGCTTACGGCGCTCTGGTGGTGTCTGACGAGTTTTCTTGTGTTCAGCGGGTTCTATTACGGGGCCGAGCTCGCGCAGGCCTGCCTGTTTTTGGTGGTGCCATTGAGCGTTGTGATGATCATGGCGATGCGTAATGCCGCCACCCTTGCCGCACTGGCAACGCGCGCGGAGGCAGGGCAGATCGCCGATTTGCTGCATCGCATCCGCTTCCGTGTGCAATTGCTTGGAATGGCCTCTATTTTTCTCACCGCCATCTGGGGAATGCTGATCAATCTTCTCCATCACAGCATTCGACTTTGGTGAGCACGGCCCCTATCTAACCCCCGACCGGCGCGCACGGCGCGCAACAGACAAAGGCTGCACAAGATGACGCATTTCGTTCTTTCCGGCGCCCCCGAGGGCTATGACGCCAGATTGCTTCTGCGCGAGCTGGAACGGGGTCAGAGCGTCGTGCATGTGGCACGCGATGACCGCAGGCTCGAAGCGATGCGGCTCGCGCTCGGCTTCTTTGCCCCCCATATCACCGTGTTGAGTTTTCCGGCGTGGGACTGTCTGCCCTATGATCGCGTCTCGCCCAATCCCGAGATTTCCGCGGCGCGGATGGCCACGCTCGCGGCCCTGCAAACGGGAGTTCCGGGACCCTTCGTGCTGCTGACGACAATTTCGGCTGCCATGCAGAAAATTCCTGCACGTCAGGTGCTTGCCGAGAACTCCTTTACCGCCAAGGTGGGCGGACAGCTCAAGGACGAGGCATTGCGCGGCTTTCTGACGCGGATGGGGTTCTCGCCGGTGCCGACGGTCTCGGAGGCGGGAGAATTCGCCGTGCGCGGCGGCATCATCGACATCTATCCACCCGGTGAAGGCGGTCCGGTGCGGCTGGATCTGTGGGGTGATGTGCTCGATGGGGCACGCCGGTTTGATCCGGCCACCCAGCGCACGACCGAGAAGTTGACCCGGATCGAACTGGCGCCAGTATCGGAAGTGATCCTCGACGAGCCTTCCATCACCCGTTTCCGCCAGAATTACCGGATCGAATTTGGCGCGGGCGGCGCGGAGGATCCGCTTTACGAGGCGGTCTCGGCAGGGCGCAAACATGCCGGAATGGAGCATTGGCTGGGCTTTTTCCACGAGAGGCTCGAGACGATTTTCGACTATCTTCCAGAGGCTTCGGTCATGCTGGACGACCAGACTACGGTGTTGCGCGACACCCGCTGGGAGCAGATCTCGGACCAGTATGACACCCGCCGCGAGGCGATGACGCGGCGCGATCGGGTGGATAGCGTCTATAAACCGGCCGCGCCCAAACTTCTCTATCTGGATGATGCAGCATGGCAAGAGGCGCTGAAAGACCGGCGCGTGATTGCGTTTCAGGTGCTGTCGGCACCGCCTGGCCCCGGCATTCTGGATGCGGAAGCGCGGATCGGGCGCAGCTTCGCGCCAGAGCGTCAACAGGAAGAAGTGAGCCTTTTCGGTGCCTTGCGAGACCATATTCAAGCACGGCTGAAATTCGGGCCGGTGGTGATTGCCTCGTGGTCCGAAGGCGCGCGCGAACGCCTGCAGGGGCTGATGGAGGATGAGGGTCTCCAGATCGCACGGCTTATCACCGATGCGCGCCAGATCGGTCCCGGGGTCAACCTGACGGTCTGGACGCTGGATCAGGGATTCGAGGCGCCGCCCAAGGGCGATGATCCGGCGCTGACCGTGATCTCCGAACAGGACGTCCTGGGCGACCGGCTGATCCGAAAACCCAAAAAGAAACGTAAAGCCGAGAACTTCCTGACCGAAGCTCAATCGCTGTCTCAAGGGGATCTGGTGGTCCATGTGGATCATGGGGTCGGGCGTTATAAGGGGCTCGAGACGGTTTCTGCCCTGGGCGCGCCTCTGGATTGTGTGCTTTTGGAATATGCCGGTGGCGACAGGCTGTTCCTCCCGGTGGTCAATATCGAGCTGCTCAGCCGGTTCGGGCATGAGGACGGGCTCCTCGACAAGCTCGGTGGCGGCGCATGGCAGGCCAAGAAAGCGCGGCTGAAAGAGCGTATCCGCGAGATTGCCGACAAGCTGATGCGGATCGCGGCGGAGCGCTATCTGCGCAAGGCCTCCATTCTCGAGGTGCCGCATCACGAATGGGAAGCCTTCGCCGCGCGCTTTCCCTATAGCGAGACCGATGACCAGTTGGCGGCCATCGAGGATGTTGTGAACGACCTGAAATCCGGCACACCGATGGACCGGTTGGTGGTGGGCGATGTGGGCTTTGGCAAGACCGAAGTGGCGATGCGCGCCGCCTTTATCGCCGCCAGTGCGGGCGTGCAGGTGGCGATCATCGCACCCACGACGCTGCTGGCCCGCCAGCACTACAAGACCTTTGCCGAACGGTTCCGCGGCACGGCGATCAATGTCCGGCCCCTGTCGCGCTTTGTCTCGGCCAAGGAGGCTGCAGCCACGCGCGCAGGGCTGGCGGATGGATCGGTCGATATCGTCATCGGCACCCATGCGGTGCTGGCCAAGGCGGTGAAGTTTATGAACCTTGGCCTCCTCGTCATTGACGAAGAACAACATTTTGGCGTTCAGCATAAGGAGCGCCTCAAAGAGATGCGCTCGGATATCCATGTGCTTACGCTGACGGCAACCCCGATCCCGCGCACCCTGCAACTTTCGCTGACCGGAGTCAGGGATCTATCGGTCATCGGCACGCCGCCTGTGGACCGTCTGGCAATCCGCACCTATGTCTCGGAATTCGACACCGTCACCATCCGCGAGGCACTTCTGCGCGAGCGTTTCCGTGGCGGGCAAAGCTTCTATGTCGTGCCGCGCATCACCGATCTGGCCCCGATAGAAGACTTCCTGCGCAACGAGGTGCCCGAGGTGACCTTCATCACCGCGCATGGGCAACTGGCGGCGGGTGAACTCGACGAGCGGATGAATGCCTTTTATGACGGTAAATATGATGTCTTGCTGGCCACAACGATCGTTGAATCGGGCCTCGATATCCCGACTGCCAATACGATGGTCATCCACCGCGCCGATATGTTCGGCCTGAGCCAGCTCTACCAGATCCGCGGGCGGGTCGGGCGGTCCAAGATGAGGGCCTATTGCTATCTGACGACCAAGCCGCGCATGCCGCTGACACCGCAGGCGACCAGACGGCTGCGGCTACTGGGCTCGCTCGACAGCCTTGGCGCAGGGTTCAATCTTGCAAGTCAGGATCTGGACTTGCGGGGCGCAGGCAACATCTTGGGTGAAGAGCAATCCGGCCATATCAAGGAAGTGGGCTATGAGCTTTACCAGTCCATGCTCGAGGAAACGATCTCGAAGCTGAAATCGGGCGAGCTGGGCGAGGATGTGTCCGATGGCGAATGGTCGCCCAATATCAATATCGGCGTTCCGGTGACGATCCCCGAGAGTTATATCCCCGATCTGGATGTGCGTCTGGGTCTTTACCGCCGGTTGAGCCAGGTGGTGACCAAGGTCGAGATGGAAGGCTTTGCCGCCGAGCTGATCGACCGGTTTGGGCCGCTCCCCAAGGAGGTGAATACGCTCCTGCTGGTGATCCGCATCAAGGGCATGTGCAAACGGGCCCATATCGGCAAGCTGGATGCCGGACCGAAAGGCGTCACGATCCAGTTCCATAACGATAAGTTCCCCAATCCCGCAGGCTTGGTCGATTATCTTACGACGGAACGTGATTTGGCGAAGCTGCGCGACAACAAGCTGATGATCCGCCGCGACTGGACCAATGACGCCGACAAGATCAAAGGCACATTTGCAATTGCCCGCGATCTGGCAGCCAAGGTGCGCGAGGCCGAGAAGGCGAAGAAATAAGAAAGCCGGGGATTTCCCCGGCTTCTCTATTATTTACACGTCGCTGTTGGTCCGTGTCATGAGGATCGCGGCGATCCCCGAACAGAGGCAGGTCGCAATCACCAGCGGCATCACGGTGCCGTTGAAGGCCAGCCCGACAGGTGCCGCAATCAGCACTGACCCGAGCGTCGAGAGCGCGGTGATGACCGAGGCCGCCATGCCCGCCAGATGGCCCATATTCTGCATAGCCAGCGCGTTGAGATTGCCGAAGGTAATCCCCGCCATCGCGAAAACCGACACGAAATAGAGGAAGAACACCGCAAAGCCCCAACCCGATTGTGGCATGCCGGAAAGCTCGAGCCCCAGCATGACGAGCGAGATCACCACTTGGACCCGGTAAGCCACCGACACGATGCGGCGCATCCCCAGACGCACGACGAGGCGCGAGTTGATGAAGGAGAAGCTGCCTGCCATCAGCGCGCCGAGCGCGAACCAGAGCGGGAAGCGGTCGGTCACGCCATAGGCCTTGTAGAGCTGCTCGGCCGAACTGACCGCCGAGAACATCTGCGCAAAACCGAGCGTCATGATGATGATGAAGAGGCGCACCTGACTGTCGGAGATCACTTCGACGGCCCCGGCCAGAAGCGGCTTGAATTTCAGCGGGCGGCGACGCTCGGGGGGCAGGGTTTCGGGCTGGCGCAGGAAGAGCCAGCTGACCCCAATCAGGCCGAAGACGCAGAAGACATAGAAGATCGCGCGCCATTCGGAGAAAGCGATGATCACCGCACCGATCGAGGGCGCGAGGGCGGGCACGATGATGAAGATCATCATGATGATCGAGGTGACCTGCGCCATCTCTCGACCCGCATACATGTCGCGCACCAATGCCATCGGCACCAGACGCGGGGCGGCGGCACCAAGCCCCTGGATGAAGCGCGCGAACAGAAGCGCTTCCAGCGTTTGCGCGGAGGCCGCGATCAGTGCCCCGATGATATAGACGACAATCCCGCCCGCGATCGTGATCCGGCGCCCGAACGCATCCGAGATCGGCCCGACGAAGAACGTGCCTGCACCGATCCCGAAGACGAAGGAGGTCAGCACGAGTTGTGCGCGGTTGACATCCTCGGGGGTAAGGGCTGCGGCGATATCGCCGAGGGCAGGGAGCATCGCATCGATCGAAAACGCGACGGTTGCGATCAGGGAAGCCAGCATGACGGTGAACTCGCGCAGCGACAGGGTTCGGGCCGTCTGGGCAACGCTGTGGTCCAGATGAGTCATGAATATCTCGATAAATGGGGTAGATTCTAAGGCTGACTATAGTAAGCAGCCTCAGGTCGTCCATCTTTAAGCCCGCGCAAAAAGGCACAGGCCCACACGGAAATGTGCGAGAACTGAAACGCTCAGTTCAGAACGGTGCCATCCGGTGCGCCCGACAGTTCGTCGATCACCTGAAGCCAGAGCTCTTTGGGTTGCGCGCCCGAAATGGCGTGGGTGTTCGAGACAATGAAGGTCGGCACCGCAGTGATCCCGCGTTCGCGCGCATGGGCGTCACGGGTGGCGATGGTGTCGCAATCGGCATCGCTCGCCAGAAGCCGCGCCGTCATCTCCGCATCGAGCCCCGCATTCTTGGCGATTTCCACCAGCTCCCGCAGATCGCCGATATCACGCCCCTCATACCAATGGGCGGTCATCAGCCCCGACATCACCGCCGTGCCACGTTCCTCGAGCCCCGCCCAATAGACCAGACGCAGCGCATCAAGTGTATTGGGCTGGCGGATCACTTTCAGGGGGTCGAGCGGCAGATTGTCGGCCGCGGCGATATCCAGAAGCTGCTGGTGCATCCTGACCGCGCCGTCCTGACCGAATTTGGCCTGCAGGTAATCGGCGCGGTTCATGCCCTCGCGCGGCATCGCGGGGTTCAGCTGGAAGGGGTGCCATGCCAAACGGAACGGATGGTCGGGCCGCTCCGCCAGCGCACGGTTGAGCCGCTCGTAGCCGATCAGGCAGAAAGGGCAGACCGGGTCGGCAAAGATATCTAGCGCGATCATGAGGTTCTCCTAAGGCATATCAGCCCTCTGTCTCAGGCCGCGCGCGGATGGTCAAGGGGGGCTCAGGCCGAGCCATCCTCTTCCTCGTCATCACCGAAGCTCTCGTCACGGTCATACTCGTCCTCGCCTTCGCCGACATATTTGGACGAGTTGCGCATGGACTGATTGTCATGGGTGGGATCCATCACAACATCCGAGGGCAGCTCGCCCGCAAGCCATTCGCGCAGCTGCTCGACCACATCCTCGGGCTCCTCGCCCGTGGCCTCGACAATCGCCGCGATGAAGGCGCGCCGGTCACCGTCGATCTCCTCGAGATCCTCTTCGGTCAGCTCCGGCCAGCGGTCGATGATCGCTTCGTTGAACGCGGTCCAGTTTTCTTCGACATGTGCCCATTTCATGGCAGCCTCCTTCGTCTCGGCGTCACGCGCGGTGGCGCTCCATTTCCTTGAGGAGACAAGCCGGAACGCTCTGGTCCGGTTCCAAAAATTCTCACGCTCAGGCGCGGATTTCCGCCATAGGAAAAGGGCCGGTGCCCGCGGCACGGCCCTTTCCGATCCTGCTGCATCCGAGGCTGTCAGTACATCCAGCCCTGAACCGTGCGCGCACCGCCCGAGACATCCTCTCCCATGCCCGCAACCGTGTTGCACGCGCTCAGGGAGACCATCAGCAAGCCAAGCAAAACGAGTGTTTTCATTTTTTCGCCTCATACCACCAAGTATCGGGCATGAAGCCCGGCCAATCACCGTAAACCGGCAGGGTTTCCGGATAATGAAGGCTGGATTTATGCGCAAGCCTCGAGGTCTTGGAATACCATGCGGGGATCACATAGCGGCCTTCGGTCAGGATCCGGTCCAGCGCACGCACGGCAGCCACATAATCCTCGCGATCGGTGGCCTCCAGCATATGGGTGATCATCGCTTCTGCCGCGGGGCTGTCCATGCCCATCCAGTTCCAGCTACCGGGCTGCTCGACGCCGTTCGAGCCCCAATAGAGCATCTGCTCGTTGCCTGGGCTCAGCGAGAGCGCGCGCCAATACCATGTCATATCGAACTGGTAGTTCCGACTGCGCTGCACATATTGCGCGTCATCGATCGTGGTCACAGTGGCCTCGATACCCACGCGCTTGAGCGCCTGAACATAGATATCGACCACCGATTGCGGATCATAGGGGCCGCTGCCATAGCCGCCGCCCTGACGCAGCAGGATCTCGAAGCGGAAGGGCTGGCCCTGCGGGTTGCGCAGAACCCCGTCCTGACCAACCTCCCAGCCCGCATCCGAAAGGAGTTTCAGTGCCTTACGGGTGTTCTTTCGATTCATTTCGCGGCCATCCGAAACCGGCAGGGGATTGCCCTCCATCGTTCCGGGCGCAAGATCCTTGGCGAAGGGTTCAAGCAGCGCCTTCACCTTGCCGGTCGCGGGCCCTTCCTGCATGCCTAGATCGGAATTGGAAAAGAACGACGTCACACGGGGTTCGGCGCCATTGTTCAGTGTTTTGTTGATGAACTCGAAATTGAACACCTCGGTCAGCGCCTCGCGCACGCGCCAATCCTTGAAGAGCGGATTACGGGTGTTCATCACCAGCCCGTCAATGCCGGAGGGGCGGGCATTGGGGATCTCGTCCTTGACGATCTCGCCCGATTGGGCTGCCGCAAAATTATAGCTGTTCTGCCAGCGGGCATCGCTGGCCTCGCGCCACGCATCTACATCTCCGGCTTTAAAAGCTTCGAAGATCACATTGCCATCCTTAAAATAATCGTGACGGATCTCAGCAAAATTCCAAAGGCCGTGATTGAAATTCACATCCTTGCCCCACCAGTTGGGGTCTTTCTTGAAGCTGATGAATTTGCCGTTCGACACCTGATCAACCACATAGGGGCCCGAGCCCACGGGGATCATATCGGTGGTCGCCTCGAAATCCTTGCCCTCCCATTGCGCCTTTTCCAGAATGGGACGCATCCCCATCAGAAGCGCTAGCTCGCGGTCGGGCGCGTTGAACGTGATACGGACCGAGCGCGGGCCGGTCTGGGTGATCTCTTTCACCTTGGCCCAGGCGTTGCGATAGCGCGGGTGTCCGCTTTCGCCGAGCGTCTTGTAAGACCAGATCACATCCTCCACCGTCACGGGCTTGCCATCGGAGAAATGCGCCTCGGGGCGGAGGGTGTATTCCACGTAGCTGCGCGCATCATCGGTCTCCACCGATTGCGCCAGAAGGCCATAGAGGGTGAAGGGTTCATCGATCGAGCGCGCCATCAGCGACTCGGTCACATACTGGGTGATTCCCGTCGCCGGACGGCCCAGCAGAATCCACGGGTTGAGCGAATCGAACGTGCCAACCTCACCCAGTTTCAGCGTTCCGCCCTTGGGTGCATCGGGGTTGGCATAGGGAAGATGGTCGAAATTATCGGGCAGGGCGGGCGCACCAGTCATGGCGATCGCATGCTGCGGTGCTGCAAGCGCCTCATGCCCAAGGATTAAAGGGCTTGCGGCAAGCATAGCGCCCAAAAGCATGCGTCTGAGATCGGGGTTCTGCATCGCGATAATTCCGTTTCTGCTCGTGTTATTTACAGGAAATCTAACCGAGCAACGGGACTTACGCAATTTTCCCTTTGAAACTGCGCGCAGAACGGCCTATAACAAACTCACTGCTCGATAGGTTTCTTGCCTGTATGAAACCTGCCTCATGACTTAGCGCCCGCCTTGTGCGGGCGTTTTTTTTGGTCAATGCGGCTCCTTGCTCAGTTCTCGCTGCAGTTGCATCCATTAATGCCATGAACGCGCAGGTTTTTTGAACTGGAACAATTCAAGGATGCGCCAAATGGTCTTGGCGTCGCATCGACGAAGCAGTTTCAGATGATGGGCTGCTTTTGCTTGATGCGATTCGCGAACGCAAGCAAAAAAAGCCGCACTCCTGCGTGATATTGTGGATTTTAGCGTGATTGGACCTTGCCAGATTCGGCTCTAGGATGATGATCAGGGATATTATCCAGAGGAGGGCCAGATGAGCCTTAAGGGAAAATCTGCAGTTATTACCGGATCTAATTCGGGAATTGGTCTCGGCGTTGCGCGAGAGCTTGCACGCGCGGGCGCAAATGTTGTTCTGAATTCTTTTACCGACCGGCCCGAGGATCACGATCTCGCGAAAAGCATCGCACAGGAGTTTGGCGTTGAAGCCCGCTATATCAAGGCCGATCTCTCCAAGGGCGCGGAGGCGCGCGGACTGATCGAGCAGGCGGGGCATTGCGACATCCTCGTCAACAATGCCGGCATTCAGCATGTGGCCCCCATCGACGAATTTCCCGTCGAGAAATGGGATACGATCATCGCGATCATGCTCAATTCGGCCTTCCATACCACGGCCGTTGCTCTGCCGATGATGCGCAAGGCGGGTTGGGGACGGGTGGTCAATATCGCCTCGGCCCATGGCCTGACAGCCTCGCCATATAAATCGGCCTATGTCTCGGCCAAGCACGGCGTTGTGGGCATGACCAAGGTCGTAGCGCTGGAAACCGCGAAAGAGGCGATCACCGCCAATGCGATCTGCCCGGGCTATGTGCATACGCCGCTCGTCGAGGCGCAGATCCCCGACACCGCCAAGAAATACAACATGACCGAGGAAGAGGCGGTCGAGAAGATCATCCTCGACCGGCAGCCCTCAAAACAGTTCGCGACTGTCGAACAGATCGGCGGCACGGCGGTTTTCCTGTGCTCGGAGGCTGCGGCACAGATCACCGGCACCACGATTTCGGTCGATGGGGGCTGGACCGCATTATAAGATCAAAAAGGGGGTCCCCTTTTTTTAGCGAGTTCTGCGGTCTTTCGGGGCCGATCACGGTGTTCAAACCGCTTCGGGCGGGTGCTTACAGGCTTTGCAACATTCGGGGGCTTCGATGGAAAGCAGGCGGATCAATCTCGCGCTACAGGGAGGTGGGGCGCATGGCGCCTTCACTTGGGGTGTCCTTGACAGGTTGCTGGACGAGGACTGGCTGGAAATCGCCGCCATTTCCGGCACCTCGGCAGGTGCGCTGAATGGGGCCGCGCTGAAATCGGGGCTGGCGCAGGGTCAGGGCCGGATCGGGCGGGAGGCCGCACGCGAGGCGCTGGCATGGCTCTGGGGTCAGGTGGCCGAGGGTAGTGACCTGCGCACCGACCGCTGGATGTCGGCTTTTCTGCCCTATCCCGATACCGTGACGCGTTGGCTCGATCTCTTCACGCCGTCCTTCTACATCGAAAACTGGCTGCGGCTCTTTTCGCCATACGACTCGGGACCATTCTATATCAATCCGTTAGAGCGCGTCGTGCGCGATCTGGAATTCGAGAGCGTATGCTGCAAGGATGGCCCTGCCTTCTATGTCTCGGCCACCAATGTGCGCACCGGCAAGATCCGCGTATTTTCGGGCGCCGAGGTAACGCCCGATGCGCTTCTGGCCTCGGCCTGCCTGCCCAACCTGTTCCGTGCCATCGAGATCGAGGACAAGGCGACGGGGCGGCACGAGGCCTATTGGGATGGTGGCTATACCGGAAACCCCGCGCTATTTCCGCTCTTCGAGCCGCAATATCCGCGGGACATCCTGATCGTGAGCATCAATCCGATGGCGCGCGACAGCGTTCCCACGACGCCGCAACAGATCGAGGAGCGGATCACCGAGATCTCGTTCAACACCTCGCTCCTGCGCGAATTGCGCGCGATCAATTTCGCCCGCCGTGTGATCGCCGAGAAACATCTGCCCGAGGGCACGATGAAGGATGTGCTGATCCATATGATCGCCGATGACGAGACTATGCTCTCGCTCGGGCAGAGCTCGAAGATCACACCGAGCTTCGGGATGCTCGACCGGCTGAAAACCGCAGGCCAGCATGCCGCAGACCGGTTTCTGGAGGCCCATGCCGATAAGATCGGACGCGAGCCCTCCGTCAACCTGTCGGAGCTTTTCGGTTGAGTTTCAGCGGGTTTGTGGCTGTTCTTTTTCCGACGGATAGACCAGACCCGCCGAGATGATCAGCTTGGCCGCATCCTCGATCGGCATATCCAGATAGGTGATCTGCGACTGTGGCACGAACATCAGGAAGCCCGAGGTCGGGTTGGGGGTCGTGGGCATGAAGACCGCAATCAGCGGGTCTTCGGGGTTATCGGCAAGCCGCGCGATCTCTCCTTTTGTGCGGGCCGAGACAAAAGCCATCGCCTTCACGCCGGGGCGCGGATATTCGATGATGCAGGCACGGTCGAACTTCTCCTCGCCCTGGCTGAAGACGGTCTCCGCGATCTGTTTGATGCCGGAATAGACCGAGCGCACCACCGGCATGCGATTGACGATCGCCTCGCCCAGACGCAACAGCGCACGGCCGAAGAAGCCCTTGGCAAACCAGCCGACGACCAGGGTGAACAGGAGGAAGATCAGAACCCCGATACCGCGCAGATTGACGCCGATATAATGTTCGGGGCGCAGCTCGTGGGGCACAAGCGGCAGCACCCAGCCATCGACCCAGCCCGCAACCGTCCAGATCAGCCATGCAGTCAGACCGATGGGCAGGATCACGACGAGCCCTGTCAGAAACGATGCCCGGATCGCGGCAAAGCGGCGGCGGGGCTTGGGTTTGGGCTCTGTGGGGGTCATGGAACGTCCTGCAAAATCACGAATCCCCCGAATGGTCCGGAGGACATCCACCCTAGATGGGAGAGCCCTCCGGTTTTAGCAATAAGGCCCTAGCGCAAGGCGGCCATTTCTTTCGCGATCTGCGAGGCAAGACGCGCATTGTTCAGCACCAGCTCGATATTGGCCTTGAGCGAGCGGCCCTCGGTCAGCTCGAAAATACGCTGCAGCAGGAAGGGCGTGACCGCCTTGGCGGTGATGCCCTGCGCCTGAGCCTCGGACAGTGCCTGCTCGACCACGGGCAGGATCACCTCGCGCGGGATCTCGGCGGCCTCGGGGATCGGATTGGCGACAAGCTGGCCGCCCTCGAGCCCGAGCGCCGCGCGCATGATCGCCGCCCTGGCGATCTCGGCAGCGCTATCGGCCCGCAGCGGTGCCGTCAGCCCGGAGCTGCGCGACCAGAAGGCCGGAAGCTCGTCCTGCCCATAGGCGAAGACCGGCACGCCATCGGTTTCCAGCACCTCGAAGGTCTTGGGCAGATCGAGGATCGCCTTGGCACCGGCGCAAACCACGGTCACGGCGGTCTGGCCCAGCTCCGCCAGATCGGCGGAAATGTCGAAGCTCTCCTCGGCCCCGCGATGCACGCCACCGATCCCGCCGGTGGCAAAGACCGAGATCCCCGCGCGTGCCGCGCAGATCATCGTGGCGGCCACCGTTGTGGCCCCATAGGCGCCGCGCGCAAGGCAGACGGCCATATCGGCGCGCGAGACCTTCATCACGCCCTCCGCCTTGGCCAGCTCGTCCAGCTCGGCATCGCTGAGCCCGATATGGATGCGTCCCTTCATCAGCGCGATCGTCGCGGGCACAGCCCCTTCGGCACGGATCGTATCCTCGACCTTGCGGGCAGTCTCCACATTCTGCGGGAAGGGCATGCCATGGGTAATGATGGTGGATTCGAGTGCCACTACGGGTTGGCCCGCATCGAGGGCAGCGCGCACTTCGGGGGTGAAGACAAGTAGATCGGTCATGTCGCAATATCTCCGGACACATAACGGGCCGCAGCCAAGAGCGCGCGCGACAAGGCGTCCTCGCGCGTCTGGCCGGCATATTCGGCCACCAGATGGGCGGCCATGAACGTATCACCCGCGCCTGTCACGCGGGTTACGAGAACTTCGGGCGGGCAGGCGGTCAGGATGCCTGCCTCCGACATATCGGCCGCATCCCTGCCACCATCGGTCACAAGTGCCCGCTTGGCGCCGCGTCTGGCCAGACCTTCAGCCGCCTCACGCGCCGAGCCGAACTCGGTCTGGCACAGGATGCCAGCTTCCTCGAGATTGACATAAAGCGTGGCTTTGGGGTGATTGAGAAGCGGCAGCAGACGCTCGGCCTTGCCCGGGCTGGCGGGCGCCACACGCAGATCGGCCTTGGCAAAGAGCGGCGAACGCGCGATCTGTGCCAGAAGATCTGTGGTCAGGTTGCCATCAAGCGCCACAGGCCCGCTCCATGGGGCCTCCGCGCTACCCAGACGGCCATCGGCCAGAGGTGCGAGGATCTTATCGCCCGCAGCCTCAAGCGAATGGGCATCCGCCAGCGCCGCGACCAGACCGGTCGCGCATTCGATGGCCATATAGCGGTCTGTCGGCAGATCTGCCGAGCGGTAGACATGGCGTGCGTCAATGCCAAGGCGCTCGGCCTGTGCCAGAAGTTCGACCCCCTGCGTGTCGCGGCCTACCGCCGAGAGAAGAACGGGTGTCATGCCAAAACGCGTCAGCGTCATGGCGATATTCATTGCAACCCCGCCCGGCAGGCGCGTAATGCGTCCGGGCTGGTCGGCCCCGAACCGCATCGGGGCAGGCGTTCGGCCAATGATGTCCCAAAGGACAGAGCCGATACAGAGGATCTGAGGCAAGTCGGTCATGCCTCCTATTGCCGCGGGTCTGGCGTCCGCGCAAGCAAAACCTGATCAGAAGGTCAAATCCAGCGATAGCCCGCAATCGAAACTTTCATAGTCATAGAGCGCGATATTGGATGCGCTGGTGGTATAGCCGCAACGGATCCGCGGAGAGCTGTCGCCGATACGGATATCGCGCAATGTGGCAAATACACTGATGCCCGCCACCTGATCCTTGCGCGGCTCTCCCATCAGCGGGAAATCGGCATCGTAAAAACGCCAGTCATAGCGCAACGACGCGCCGCCCGCGATCGACTGGCCAAGCGGGCGCGAGACCCCGAGCGTGAGGCCCGCACCGTCATAGCGGTGGTAATCGAGCCGGACATCGGACCGACTGATCCGCGCCCCATAGGACAGGCTGGCCCGACCCGCGCGATGCTGGAATGTGCTGCTCAGTTGATAGAACCGCCCATCATACCCGTCCTTGTCGAAATAATCGCGGTATTCGGCAAGGGCGGCACCGGTGACCATCGCGCGCTCGAGCGGCACGGCCTCGAGCATCCAGCGCTTATAGGCGCTGATCCCGTAGGCGCGATGGCCCGAGGTGTTCTCGTCGGCCCGCCCGTCATAGGCCCGATAGCGCGCAGAGGCGGTCAGCCCCCAGTCATCCCGTCCGGTCAGGTTTTCATAGGACAGCGCCAGCGAGGGCTGGAGAAACCGCAGCTGCCGCTGGCTATACCATTCTCCCGAGAGCGACGGGCGCAGATGCAGCCGGTGCCCAAGCGCGGGCTGGAGCACCCAATCACCTTCGAGCGAGGCTTCGGCCCCGATCCCTGATTCCTCCTCACCACCATTTGCAATCAGGAACGTCCCGAAATCGGTGATCAGATAGGTCTGCGAAGACGTGCGCGAGACGTTACTCGAGGGCAGAAGACCGCCCGAGAAGGAGAAGCGGAAAGGATGGGTGGCATCAAGCCGGCGCAGGGCCGCCAGATAGGGCGCACGATGCGTGCGCTCCCCCTGCAGGACATATTTCAGGATCGCCTCGCTGCGACGCGCTGATCCGATCTGCGCGAGAACGCGATCCAGCGCATGGGTTGCTGGCGTGTAATCGGGACGCTGTGCGGCAATATCACCGTAGATCCTCAGGGCCGAGAGGGGTTTTCCCTCGGCATCGAGACGGGTCGCCACGCCCATCCAGTCCGCGACGCTGCGTGTCTGCTCGGCGCGCAAGGGGCCAGCAGCAAGAAGAATGGCAAGAAGACATGCAGCGCCAAGCGCCGCACAGAGATAATGGAAAGAAGCACAAGAACGCATGGGGCCTCGAAATGCGAAAGATGCGCCGGTCTCCGGCGCATCCAGTCAGACAAAATCCAGATCCGCTCAATCCTCGCGCGCGTAGAATCCGCCGCTGCTCTCGAAGGTGCTCTCGTCATCGAAGGTGATGAGACCATCGACATCCCCGATCGCCATCAGCTCGTCATCCTGCTCGAAGACGCCACCCTCCATGACGAAATCGACCGTCCCGGAGCCCTCGCCATCGGACAGAGTGCCGGTCACCGAGGCATCGATCACCGCCGAGGAGATCGTGCCATCGACCGCAAGCATGCCATCTAGGTCGCTGTCCTTGCTGCTATATCCGTCATCGTCATTCGCCTCATAGAGCGCGAAATTCTGCGCGGTCCCCGATACGGTGCCGTTATCGAAATCGACATCCATCGACAGCTCGCCAAGGGCTTCGGTATAGCTGTCCTCGGTCTCGTCTACGCCAAAGCCCATATAGCCCGACATCGAGACCTCGCCCGTTGCATCGGTCGCCAGAGTGGCATCACCGCTCTCCAAGGCATCTTCGATAGCATTATATTGTGAAACAATATTATTAGCTTCGGCCAGAGACAGGCTCCCGCTGCCCCCGCCACTGCTGCCGCTGCTTCCACACGCAGCCAGCGTCGTGCAGGCCAGAAGGGCGATACCGGTCAATTGAATGCGCATTGTCATAATCCTTCAGAACATTCCCATGGCCATGCCATGCATTGAGTAACGCAATCTTGAGCCTTCGTGAGCAAGCTGTTCAACCTAGGAAAACTTATAGGTTGCCTTAAGGGTAGGCAGAATAATAACCTTCTTCAGCCAAGTGTTTTTATCGCCGTTCACGCGTTCTCCCGATCACACGCCAGTGTGTTCTGTTTTGATAAAAGAAAGCGGAGGCTTCTGGATGGATCTACCCAACCATCCCTCGTCTATTGTGCTGCAGCCACCATCCGGCGGACGCGAGTGCATTAGGCCGACCTCTCTGCGCCGCTTTCGGGGCGCTTATGTGAAGATCGACGCCGATGGCCAGATCCGCGCCTGTAGCGAGCCGGCCGCAGCATTGATCACCGCCGCATCGAGCCTTGGGGCCGATAAGGGCATCCTGACCTTCGCAGGCCCCATGCGGGAGACAATGCGCGCGGCATTACGCACGGAGAGCCCTGTTCCGGTCCGCATCGAGATCAGCGACCGAGCCCTCGGCACCATCGCCTGCCTCGTCTTCGCCCCGAAAGATGAGGCCCAAACACGGCTGATCCATTTCTGGGCGGCAAATCTCGCGCCCGAACCCAGTTACCGCCAGATCCTCAGCAAGCGCGAATTGCAGATCTTCCATCTGATCGCGGAAGGCCAACGCCGCGACCAGATCGCGCATCAGCTCGATATCTCGCTTGCGACCGTCGATCTGCATTCGAACGGGTTGCGCAAGAAACTCGGGGCGCGCACCTTGCCCGAGGCCGTTGCGCGCGGCTACGAGCTGGGCCTGCGCTAGCTCTCTGGACCGCCTGCCGGGAGCGTCGGCACCAAAAGCCCGAAGACTGCGCATATTTCACTTGTCATGGCAGCAGCCCCGATGTAAGAGGCCCGCACTTCACAGGCGAAGGCGGGCTTTTCGGGGGAGACATCCCTGAGGGTCCACCGGTTGGAGCCACCTAGCACGGTGGTTTTCAAAACCTTCGCCCAGGCGCAAACCGGAAAAGGAAAAGACCATGGCGCTTCCCGATTTCACCATGCGTCAGCTGCTCGAAGCTGGCGTTCACTTCGGTCACCAGACGCAACGCTGGAACCCGCAGATGCAACAATACATCTACGGCGACCGTAACGGCATCCACATCCTCGACCTGACCCAGACCGTCCCGATGCTGGACAAGGCTCTGCAAGTCGTGCGTGACACCGTTGCAAAAGGCGGCCGCGTTCTGTTCGTCGGCACCAAGCGTCAGGCTGCAAAGCCCGTTGCTGAAGCCGCTGAAAAATCGGCTCAATACTACATGAACCACCGCTGGCTCGGTGGCACGCTGACCAACTGGAAAACCGTTTCCCAGTCGATCTCGCGTATGAAAACCATCACCGAGAAGCTCGAAGCAGGCGCAGAAGGCCTGACCAAGAAAGAGCGCCTCGGCATGGAGCGTGACCACGAGAAGCTGACCGCTTCGCTCGGTGGTATCGCCGAAATGGGTGGCCTCCCGGACCTTCTGTTCGTCATCGACGTCAAGAAAGAAGATCTGGCCATCGCAGAAGCCAATAAACTGGGTATCCCGGTTGTGGCTGTTGTCGATACCAACTGCTCGCCCAAAGGCGTGGACTATGTGATCCCGGGCAACGACGACGCCGCACGCGCCATCTCGCTCTATTGCGATCTGGTCTCGCGCGCAGCGCTCGACGGCATGACCGCCCAAATGGGCGCAGCCGGCGTTGACCTCGGCGCTCTGGAAGACGCACCGGTTGAAGAAGCCGTCGAGGCTGAAGAAGCATAATCGCTTCACCGTCATCCCAATGACACGGGAGGGGACTAAGACCCCTCCCAATTACATTTGACAGGAGATCCGAGCATGGCGATCACCGCAGCAATGGTGAAAGAACTGCGCGAAAGCACCGGCGCAGGCATGATGGACGCGAAAAAAGCGCTGACCGAAACCGATGGCGATATGGAAGCAGCCGTAGACTGGCTGCGCACCAAAGGCCTCGCGAAAGCAGCGAAGAAATCCGGCCGTGTTGCAGCTGAAGGCCTCGTGGCCGTGGCTGTCGAAGGCGGCAAAGGTGTTGCTGTCGAAGTGAACTCGGAAACCGACTTCGTTGGTAAGAACGCCGAATTCCAAGGCATGGTCTCGAAGATCGCGACCGCTGCTCTGGGCGTGAACACCACCGAAGAGCTGAACAACGCACTCGTCGACGGCAAGCCGGTTTCGGAAGTCCTCACCGACGCGATCGCGAAAATCGGCGAGAACATGACCCTGCGCCGTATGGTTGCCGTGGAAGGCGAGACCGTTGTCTCCTATGTCCACAACGCCGCCGCAGAAGGCATGGGCAAGATCGGTGTTCTGGTTGCGCTGAAAGGTTCCAACGAGACCATCGGCAAGCAAATCGCGATGCATATCGCTGCGACCAACCCGGCCTCGCTGTCGGAAGCTGATCTCGATCCGGCAATCGTCGAGAAAGAGAAGCAGGTCCAGATCGATATCGCACGCGAGTCGGGCAAGCCCGAAGCCGTGATCGAGAAAATGATCGTTGGCCGGATGCAGAAGTTCCTGCAGGAAGTCACCCTTGTGAACCAAGCCTTCGTTATCAACCCCGATCTGACCGTTGGCCAGGCGGCCAAGGACGCAGGGGTCGAGATCGTTGCATTCGCCCGCGTTGAAGTCGGCGAAGGTATCGAGAAAGAAAAAGAAGATTTCGCTGCAGAAGTCGCCAAGACCGCTGCTGGCAACTGATCTTTCCGATCGGTATGTCTTTGAAGCGAGCGTCCGCAAGGGCGCTCGTTTTGCTTTGGAACGGGGGCAGGGCGGCCGGAGCCACATGGACTGCGGTTGGGACGCCGGCGGCGCTCTGAAGCTCCAACAGGTCGCGCAAATTAAAAAGGCCTGACATACGAAAATGCGTATGCCAGACCTAACCGGTAAACCGGACAGAACCTTGGATATAGCGGATAAATAATCGCCGACCCCCGATTCCATGTTCCTGGCCAAAGCCACCACTCACGGAACACGGATATTAAAACGTAAATTTACATAGTTTGAGAAGTAAGGAAATCCATACCTTGTGTGGCTTCCACAAATGTCGGAAGCTTGTGGTCAGGCTCTCGGACTGGAGTGATGCAACGGGTTTTCCAGAACAGGCTCCGGCGTAGGTTGGAAGATCTGGTTCATGACTGCAGCTTTGAGCACGGCTTGTGCAGTCGTCTCGACATTGAGAGCCTCGCGCGCCAGACGCAGGTGTTTCTCGATCGTGGTGCTGGTCAGCCCCATCAGCATCGCGACATCCATCACGGTCTTGCCATCAGCAATCCATTCCAGTGTTTCGCGTTGGCGCGGAGACAGGTGACGCTTCGGTGGAATATAGGGCAGGCCGGATAGCCGCATATGCATGAGCTGACAGGCCACCAGAAGGGTGCGCTGATGCTCGGCCCAGATTGCATCGACCTCGCACTGGGAAAGATCCCTGCGCGCGCATAGGCCGATACCGCCTCTGGCCCGCGAGGTCGATTGCTGGAAGCCGATCGAGATCCCTGCGGTGATACCGTAGCTGCGGTTCAGCTCGAGTACCTTGAGCGAGGCCGCATCGAGCATCCCCGATGCGAGCTTCTGACCGACAAGGCCCCAAGATTCCCAGCCCTCATTAGACCAGGCCCATTGCACCATCGGCGCGTTGATATAGAGCTTCCCGCCGATCAGAGCCTTGATATAGTCTTTATCATGGTTGGACAGGATCACCGTTTCATCGAGATCTAAAAGATTGGGGCGTGACTGGAACCGTGTATAGCCATAGAGCAGCCGATCGAAACCATACCCCTCCATGAACTGGCAATGATGCGCCCAGATCTCTTCAACCGATGTCAGGCTCAACAGTGTTTCGATATATTCAAGCATACGCCATTACCAAGAGTTCCATTAGGAAATACTCGGCAAGGGCGCTTAATATCAATACCTCAACAGCCGTTGACCTTTATCATAAATTGCGGAAGCAAAGCAAGCTTATGCTTTTTGTTCTGCATAGGCCGCCAAAAGGCCCGCCATAGGGCGGTGATCGTAACCTGCTTTTTCAGCAGCGGCGATGATCTCGGCCACATCCATCTTGCCAGCCTGCGCCATTGCCCAGAGATGCGAGCTGCGTGTGCCCGAACGGCAATAGGCAAAACAGGGCTTCTCCGCCACATCCAGACAGCCCTCGAACGCGCCAACCAGTTCGGGCGTCATATCGCCGGGATAGAAGGGAAGATAATGCGCCACCATCCCGTTTTCTTCCGCAGCTTTAGCAAAAACCTCATGCGAAAGCTCTGGCGGATTTTCCTCATCGGGACGGTTAATGATGAGGGTCTTGAACCCTTGCTCGGCCAGCAGAGCCACATCTTCAGGCATGATCTGCGGGGCCACGGCAAATTCGGGTGAAAGCGGACGGATATCCATTCTATACTCCTTTTCCGGCAAACCGGTTTTAGTCGGAGATCATAGAGCGCATAGGGCAGGGTGGCCGCAAGGGGCTAATGCTCAAGCCTGCGGCATTTCCTTCACGAAACATCCGACGAGGCCACCGAGCGCGCCAAAATCATCAAAGATTCGCCACGGAGCAAGCTCCTCGGCCGCGATCTTCCTGTATCCGCGGGTATAGAGCAGGAACGGAATTCCTGCCGCATGGGCGGCTTCTGCATCGACCTCCGAGTCGCCCACATAAAGACATGGCGCAGGGCCCATGCGGTCGCGTGCCGCCCAGAGCATCTCGGGGTCGGGTTTGCGCGTGGGCAGGCTGTCACCCGCTACAACCACGCTAAAAAACGCATCAATTCCAATATGTTGCAGAACTGTTCTAGCAGCATCCATCGGCTTGTTCGTGCAAAGCCCCAGCGCAACATTGCTTTCCTGCAGATCCTGCAGAGCCTCGATCACGCCGTCAAAGAGAAGATTTCCATGCTGCTGGCGCGCGTAACGCGCTGAAAAAGCGTTGGAAACCGAGATGAATTGCGCGGAAGACGTATCCATGCCGATCTGCCTGCCGACACAGTCCATGAGATGCGGGACACCACGGCCGATAAAGCCGCGCACCACATTCAGCGGCAATACGGGCAACCCGTGCAGGCTCAGTGCATGATTCAGCGCCAGCTGGATGGCCGCCGCGCTGTCAACGAGCGTCCCGTCGAGATCGAAGATCACGGAACATACCGATGTCATCGCGGCGGCCATAACCTTACTTCACACGCGCGGCTTCGGCGGCGGCGCGGATGGCAGCGATATTCGCTCCATAGGCCTCGGGCTGCTCGACCGAGCCACCTTTGAACACGGCCGAACCCGCGACCAGAACATCCGCGCCAGCCTCGGCCATCAGCGGTGCGGTCTCGGGTGTGATGCCGCCATCGATCTCGATATGGATCGGACGATCGCCGATCATCGCACGCAGCTTGCGGACCTTGTCGATCTGGCTATGGATGAATTTCTGTCCGCCGAAACCGGGGTTTACAGTCATCACGCAGATCAGATCGAGCTGGTCGAGAAGATAGTCGATCTGCTCGATACCGGTGCCGGGATTGAGCGCCAGACCGGCCTTGCAGCCAGCACCACGGATCGCTTGCAGCGTGCGGTGGATATGCGGACCGGCCTCGAGATGCGCCGTGATGACATCTGCGCCAGCATCGGCATAGGCGTCGATATACTGGTCGACCGGCGAGATCATCAGATGGACATCCATGACCGTCTTGATATGCGGACGGATCGCTTTGCACAGCGGCGGCCCGAAGGTCAGGTTGGGCACGAAATGACCGTCCATGACATCGACATGGACCCAATCGGCGCCCTGGGCCTCGATGGCCCGGATCTCGCGTCCGAAATCGGCGAAATCGGCAGAAAGAATAGAAGGCGCGATCTTAATGCTGCGATCAAAGCTCATTGCTTGGCGTCCTGCATGCTAAGGAGATTTGGCGTCCGTTTAGTCGCTCATCCGTGTCGGGTCCAGTCTACATTGCATAAAATAGGCACTGCTAATCGGATGAATGACACAATATTTTACATAATTCGCATTATTGGCACAAAATACGCATAGGAAGAATGCGAATTATGTATCGCATACTCCTATGTTTTTCAGTCACTTACGGCACTTAGTTCGCGTTTTTTTGACAGCTTACGCAGCCGCGCGATCAGTGCGGATGTGTCCCAGCGTCCGCCACCCATCGTCTGAACATCCTTGTAGAACTGGTCGACAAGCGCCGTCATCGGCAGCGGCGCCTTGATTTCCTCTGCCGTATTCAGACAGATATCGAGATCCTTGCGCATCCAGTCGACAGCGAAGCCGAACGCGTATTCGCCCTTGGCCATGGTCTCCGAACGGTTTGCCATCTGCCAGCTTCCGGCGGCACCCTGACTGATCACCTCGACCACATCGGTGATCGACAATCCCGCTTTCTCGGCAAAGAGCAGCGCCTCGGACAGCCCTTGGACCACGCCCGCAATCGCGATCTGGTTGGCGGATTTACACAGCTGACCTGCGCCGCTCTCGCCAAGTCTACGACAGATCTTGGCATAGGCATCAAGCACCGGCGCAACCTTATCGAACTGCTCTTGCGGCCCACCACACATGATCGACAGGACGCCGTTCTCCGCACCCGCCTGACCGCCCGAGATTGGCGCATCGACAAAGCCCAGACCTTTATCACTGGCGATCGCCGCAAGCTCGCGCGTGACCATCGCCGAAACGGTCGTGTGATCCACCAGGATCGCCCCCGAGGACATCCCCGAGAACGCGCCATCCCCACCGGCACAGACCATGCGCAGGTCATCGTCATTGCCGACACAGGTCATCACGATCTCGGCGTCTTTCACAGCCTCCGCGGGCGTTGTCCCGAAGGCCCCGCCATGTTCGGCAACCCAGGCCTCGGCCTTCGCGGTCGTGCGGTTATAAACAGTCACCTCATGGCCGGCATCCTTCAGATGCGCCGCCATCGGATAGCCCATCACCCCGAGCCCCAGAAAAGCGATTTTCGTCATCGGTAAACTCCCTCACAGTATTCGCACAGTATTGGCAATCTCGCGCAAACGCGCGTTGATCCTTTGTCATACCTGACTTACTAAGCCGCAACCCCCGCTGGTCAAATCCGGCGCAACTTTTGCAGACCCAACCGGAGCACTCATGTACTCACTTTTCCGCTGGATGGTGCGACTGACCAGTTTTGTCATTGTTTTAGTCGTTTTGGGCGCGGTCGGGATCTGGTATTTTGCCTCGCGCTCCCTGCCCGATTATAATGCAACCTATAAAGTCTCGGGGATCACCGCGCCGGTCGAAATCGTGCGCTCAACGGAAGATGTGCCGCATATCTTCGGCAAGACCGATCCTGATGTGTTCTTCGGTTTGGGCCTCGCCCATGCGCAGGATCGGCTATGGCAAATGGTGATGCTGCGCCGGACGGTTCAGGGGCGGCTTTCGGAGGTTTTCGGGCCGAGCACGGTAAAGACCGACGAGTTGATGCGGCGTCTGGGGCTCTATGATGCAGCTGTCGCCTCGGTCGATGCGCAGGATGCCCAGACCAGGGCCGCACTCGAGGCGTATGCAGCAGGCGTAAATCAATGGATCGCGCAGGTCAATAAGGGTGCCATGGGGCGTGGTGCGCCCGAATTCTTCCTCTTCGACAACTCGATCTCCTACTGGACGCCTGCGGACTCGCTGGCGATCCTAAAGCTGCTGGCCGTTGAGCAGAACAACCAGTTCACGCGTGAGGTGCTGCGCGCCCGTGTCTCGCTGCTCGATCCGTCCTGGGTTCGCGATCTGCTCCCCGATATGCCCGGAACACAAAGCAGCGCCCTGCCCGATTACCACACGCTCTTCCCCGATGTGCCCCGCGCCGTGCAACAGGAGGATGCGCCCGAGCCGCTCTCGCCATTTCCGGCAGCCGGTCTCGAGGCAGGCTCGAACGCCTGGGCCGCAGCGCCCGACCGTTCTGCCGCGGGCGGATCGCTTCTGGCCAATGACCCGCAGATGGGGCTGACGGCCCCCACGCTATGGTATCTGGCCCGGCTCCAGCTTGCCGGTGGCGGCGTGATCGGCGGCACCATTCCGGGCATTCCGCTCATCATCACAGGGCGTAACGAGCATATGGCATGGGGGGTCACTGGCGCCTATGTCGACGACATGGACCTTCATGTCGAGCAGGTAAACCCTGCCGATCGCGAAACCTACCGCACCCCCGATGGCTGGAAAAAATTCACTACCAAGCGCACGATCCTGAAGATCAAGGACAGCCAGCCCATCACCCTGACGCTCCGAGCGACCGATAATGGTCCGGTGCTGCCCGGCACCCATTTCGACCTCGGGACCGTGACGCCGAAGGGATCGGTGATGTCGGTCGACTGGACCGCCCTCGACCCGCATGACACCTCGATGAGTGCGGCGATGAAGCTGATGCGTGCGAGTGATGTCGAGAGCGCGATCAAGGCCGGTGAGGACTATATCACGCCCGCGCAGAACCTTGTGGTCGCCGACCAGAAAGAAGTCGGGCGGGTGCTGATCGGCGCGATCCCCAAGCGCGATCCGCAAAACCAGACCGAAGGCCGCATGCCCTCCGCGGGCTGGCTGCCGGAAAACCGCTGGTCGGGCCGCCTGCCCTATGCCGACAATCCGCGCGAGATCAATCCGGCCGATGGCGTCGTGATGAACACCAATAACAAGGTCACCGATGCTCAATTCCCCGCCAATGTCACCTTCGACTGGGGCGATAGCCAGCGTATCCAGCGTCTGACGAAACTGCTGAGCGACCGCGAAGTGCATTCGCGCGAGAGCTTCATGTCGGCCCAGCTCGACACCGTCAGCCCTGCGGCGCGCAACCTGCTGCCGCTGGTCGGGGCCGATCTGTGGTATACCGGCACACCTGCTCCCGATGGCACGCCCGAGCGCCTGCGCCAGCGCGCACTCGAGCTGCTGGCGGCATGGGATGGCGAGATGTCCGAGCATCTTCCCGAGCCACTGATCTATGCCGCGTGGATGCGCGAGCTGCAATCGCGGCTGATCCGCGACGAGCTGGGTCCACTGGCCGACAAGTTCACAGCCCTCGATCCGCTCTTTATCGAGCGCGTCTTCCGCAATAGTCAGGGCGCGGCGCACTGGTGCAATATCATCCAGTCGGGCACGCAGGAAACCTGTGCCCAGATCGCCAAAACCTCGCTTGATGCCGCCCTTCTTGACCTCAAGGAGAAATACGGCCCCAACATCGAAAGCTGGCGCTGGGGGGATGCGCATGAGGCGCATCAGGATCATCCGGTCCTGAAGAACATGCCCCTGATCGGCTGGTTCGCCAATATCCGGCAGTCCTCCTCGGGCGGTGATTTCACGCTGATGCGCGGCAAGACCATCGGCACGGGCCCCGAGCCCTATACCAATGTTCAGGCGGCAGGTTATCGCGGCGTCTATGATCTGGCCGATCCGGACAGCTCTGTCTTCATCACCGCAACCGGTCAGTCGGGCCATCCCTTCTCGCGCCACTATGACGACCTGTCGGAGTTGTGGCGGCGCGGGGAATATATCCCGATGTCGCTTGATCCGGCGCTTGCGCGAGCCGCTGCGGCAGGCATCACCAAATTGGTTCCCGCCAGCTGACATTGGATAAAAAAGGCGCGGCAAAATGCTTGCCGCGCCTTTTTGATGTTCTTGTATAACTGTGCGCTACAGGGCGTTGTAACGGCCCTTCTGCGAGCCTGTCCATTCGACCTGCAGCACCCAGCCTTCCTTGGTCTGGGCCTCTTCGCGGACAACATTTTCCGCATGCAGCCACGCATGACGGCGGCCTTCCGCGAATGGGAGAACGATTTCCTCGCTTATCCGCTCCTCGCCGAGCAGTTTCTCGATTAACAGAAGAAGTGCCTCAAACCCTTCGCCTGTCAGCGCCGAAATCGCGCAGACATCCTCACGGCGCTCGGCCTGCAGCGCCGTTGCGGCATGGGTCTCCTCGCTCAGAAGATCGAGTTTGTTCCAGACCTCGATGAACGGCACATCCTCGTCGACTTTGAGCTTCTCGAGAATGTCTTCCACATCCGCGGCTTGCGCGTCGCTCTGCGGATGCGAGATGTCACGCACATGCAAGATCAGATCTGCTTCGAGCACTTCTTCCAGCGTCGCACGGAAAGCGGCGACCAACTGGTGGGGCAACTCGGAAATAAATCCCACCGTATCCGACAGGATGACCTTGCGCCCGGAGGGCAGCGTCACCCCGCGCATCGTGGGATCGAGCGTGGCAAAGAGCATATCTTTTGCCAGCACATCCGCACCCGTTACCTTGTTGAAAAGGGTCGACTTTCCGGCGTTTGTATAGCCCACGAGCGCGATGATCGGAAATGGCACCTTGCGGCGTGAGGCCCGATGAAGCTCGCGGGTTTTGACAACCTTGGCCAACTGCCGGCGGATACGCACCATCTGCTCGTCAATCGCTCGACGGTCAGCTTCGATCTGTGTCTCGCCGGGACCACCGACGAACCCGAGCCCGCCACGCTGACGCTCGAGGTGGGTCCATGCCCGCACAAGCCGCGTCCGCTGATAGCTGAGCGCTGCGAGTTCAACCTGCAACACACCCTCACGGGTACGGGCGCGATCGGCAAAAATCTCGAGAATCAAACCGGTTCGGTCAAGAAGTTTAACCTTCCATTCCTTTTCGAGATTGCGCTGCTGGACCGGCGTCACCGGCCCATCTACCAGCACGAGATCGATCTCCAGATCGTGGAGCTTCTGCCCGAGCTCATCCATCTTGCCAGTGCCAAAAAGATGTCCGGCATGCGGCTTGGGCAAGCGGACGATTTCGGAACCGACCACATCGAGATCGGGCAAAGCGGCGGCCAGAGCCACCGCCTCTGCGAGCCCGTGCTCAGGCAAACGCATCCCGTCCCCGGTTTTGAGGTCAGGATGCAGCACATAGGCCCGCGTCAGGACCTTATCTTGGGAAATAGTATCGCTCAAATCGGACTCAGTCGTCGCCTTCATACAAGGAAATCGGCTGCCCCGGCATGATCGTCGAGATCGCATGCTTGTAGACAAGCTGGGATTGGCCGTCGCGGCGCAGAAGGACGCAGAAGTTATCGAACCAAGTAATAACCCCCTGCAGTTTCACACCATTGATCAAGAAGATCGTGACCGGGATTTTGGTCTTCCGGACATGGTTCAGAAACGCGTCCTGCAGGTTTTGTTTATCGGCAGCCATTTTATTTTGCCTTTTCTTTTAGCATTTCGGGGACGTTGGCTCGTCCCACTCTGGCCCGAGTATGCTCAAGTTAACGCGAGTTTCCACCCCAAATCGGCATCGACGCTGCATCGGTTGAAAAACGTGCCCATAAAGCACTCATTTTCGCCACAGCTCTGGATTGAACAGCGCGATAATCGCCAAAGTTTCAAGCCTTCCCAATACCATAGCCCCTGCAAGAATAGCTTTCGCGGCTGTGCTCAAATCCCCCCAAGCCAGCGGAAAATCCCCTGCGACTGCGGTCAGCGGGCCGGTATTGGACAATGCCGCGATCGTAAAGATCATGGCCGGATCGAAATCGAGGCCGGTATAGGAGATCGCGACCATGACCACGGCAATCGAGATCGCGAAGAGCATGAAGAAGATCCAGGCAACGAACGCGCCCTTGCGGCGCAATCTGCGCGCCGCCTGCCCGCCGCCGCCGACCGAGCTCGGATAAAGCAGCAGATCCAGTTCCCGCTCGCCATGGCGGATCAGGGCATAGACCCGCAGCAGACGCACTCCGCCCGCAGTTGTCGCGATGCCACCGCCAATGATGGCCAGCCCCGACAAAATGAGCCCGGGTGTGCCAAGTCCTGCCCAGGCGCGGGCATCTTCCCAACCGCTCGATTCAAATCCGGTCGTGGTCAGGAAGGAAAGCGTGGTAAACAGCCCCCCCCAAATGGTCCGGAGCACGACCAGAAGACCCGGATGGTTATCCGTATCCAGCGCGGCCATCCAGTGGCGGAAAAACAGCACCACGACGGTCAGAAAAACGATCATCGCCGCAAGTCGCAGTTCGGGATCGTCGCGCAACTGTTTGGTCGCACGCATTTCTCCATCCCCGGGCCAGAACCGGCGCGACAATGCGGGAAGGAAGAAGACGAAGATGATCACCTCGGTCAGCACCGAATTCTGCCCGGATGCCAAAGAACTGGTCGGGAGGATACCGGAGGTCGCCAACGTAGACATGGCGGCACAGAGCGCAATCAGATTATCTTCACCCGAGATACGAAGAAGAACCCATAACGCACCGGTAAGTCCGGCATAAACAGGAAGCAGCTGCAGTGCGAAATCCACTAGCCTGTCGCGCGAGACAACGCCGCGCTGGCTGCCGCGAAGGTTTACATCCTTCACCTCGCCACCAGGACCGCCAGCAAAGAAGATCTCGAAGCCGCCCACACGCAAGGGAGCGAGCACGGCGATGGTCATCACCAGCATGAAATAACCACCCGACCAGCCGACCATCGCGCGCCACAGATGTAGCGACGGAGGGAGCCTCGCCGGACTGTAGAGCGTGCCGCCCGTCGTCGTAAAGGCCGAGACCATTTCCCACCACGCGTTGAAGAGCGAGGTATCCCGCATCACCTCATGAAAGGGGATCGCGAGAATGAGCGGCATTACGGTAAACGCGCCAACCATGGTCAGAAGCGATGACCGCTCGCGAGGACCGCGTCGGTTTGCCACTGTTGCCAGAGACAACAGCATGAAAACAAAAAGAAGTAGCGTTCCGGTATAGAAGAACGGCCGCGCGACTTCGTGCTGGTGGAGCGTCAGCGCGTGCATTGCCGGCACATACATCATCAGGCCGGACACAGCGACCAGAATGACGAAAAGCGGCAGATTACGCAGATTGGACCGCATTGGCGGGTCCTCAGAAGTAATCGATGGAGACCTGCAACAGGCGCTCCACTTCGGCCACATCATCGGCCAACGCGAAGAGTACGATCACATCGCCTTCCTCAATCCGCGTATCGGCACGCGGGCGAACCACGACCTTTTCGCCCTTCTTCAGCCCCCCCATCAGCACGCCTTCGGGAAAATCGATATCTCTCAGCAGCTTCCCCGACAAAGGTGACGTGCCCAAAATCTGTGCTTCGATCACTTCCGCCTCGGCATCCCCGATCGAATAGATCTGGCGGACGCGGCCATGACGGATGTGGCGCAGGATGGACGATACGGTAGTGGCGCGCGGGTTGATCTGCGCATCAATCCCCAGCGGCTCCATCATCGGGATCAGTGTCGGGTCATTGACCAGCGTGATCGCCATCTTGCACCCGGCCTGCTTGGCACGCACCGCGACCAGAAGATTGGTTTTATCATCATCGGTTACGGCAAGAACTGCATCTGTCGAGGCAACATTGGCCTCCTCGAGCAGCTCCTGCGACATGCCATCACCATGCAGAACAATAGTGCGCTCGAGCGAATCCGCGGCTTTCTCGGCACGCTCGCGCGACATCTCGATAATCTTGGCGCGTGTCCGGTCGCTTCGCGCCTCCAGCTTCTTGGCCACTGCCAGACCGACATTCCCACCGCCAATGATCAGGATACGCTCCTGTTTATGGACGTTCTTGCCGAATATCTCGAGCGTGCGCGAAACATCGTCGCGATGCGAACAGATATAGATCTGATCGCCGGAAAACAGCTGGTCATTCGGTTCCGGCGCAAAAAGCCGACCTTCGCGGCGCACCCCCACAACGATGGCGCGCAACGTCGAGAAAAGATCGGTAAGCTGGCGCAGCGGCGTCGAAAGAACAGGGCAATCGTCATGCAATACGATCCCCATCAGCCGCAGCTCGTCCTCCATGAAACTCTCGGTATCAAAGGTCGCCGGTGCCAGAAGCCTGCGCAATGCCGCCTCGGCAACCTCGCGCTCGGGGCTGATGATCACATCGATCGGCAACTGGTCACGGCGGTAGATATCGCGATATTCGGGGTTGAGATAGCTCTGCGACCGCAGGCGGGCAATCTTGCGCGTGATCCCGAAGACCGATTGCGCCACCTGACAGGTCACCATATTGACCTCATCCGAATGGGTTGCGGCAATAATCAGGTCGCAATCGCGCGCACCAGCCGCCTCGAGAACGTCAGGATGCGAGGCAAACCCTACGGTGCCCTGCACATCCAGCATATCGGAGGCCCGCCGCACCAGTTCGGGATTGCTATCCACCACCGTCACGTCATTGCGCTCGCCCGACAGATGCCGCGCGATCTGCCAACCGACCTGACCGGCCCCACAAATAATCACCCTCATGCGACCCTCCGCAACTCGTTGGTCTCGGTTCTATGCGGCAGCGCGGCAAGGGTCAATCACCCCGACCTATCGCGCCCTATTCCGCATCTTCCTCGATCCGCGCCATCCGGCCACCGGACTTGATGCCGGTCACGACGCCGAGCGATTTCAGTTTACGGTGCAACGCCGAACGCTCCATGCCTACAAAATTCGCCGTGCGGGAAATATTGCCGCCAAACCGGTTGATCTGGGTCAGAAGATACTCGCGCTCGAACAGTTCGCGCGCCTCGCGCAACGGCAGTGTCGCCAGCTGGCCCGACAGCACGATGCGGCTCGATTCCGTCTCCACAGGCTGGTCACCCTGCAGCTCGCGCGCCTCGATCTCGCCCGTGCCATCGCCGAGGATCAGCAGTCGTTCGATCACATTGCGCAGCTGGCGGATATTACCCGGCCATTCCATCGTCTGCATCATCGCCAGCGCATCGCCCGACAATTTGCGCAGCGGCAGCCCCTGCGTCTCGTTGAACTGCACGAGGAAATACTCGGCCAGAAGCGCCAGATCCTCACGCCGGTCAGCGAGGCCGGGAACCGCGATCGGCACGACATTCAGGCGGTCATAGAGCTCCTGACGGAAGCGGCCCGAGGCGATCTCTACGGTGAGATCGCGTGTGGTGGAGCTGATCACGCGCAGATCCACCCGCACCTTATCGGCCCCGCCAACGCGCAGGAACTGCTGCTCGGTGAGGACACGCAGGATTTTCGACTGCGTGCCAAGCGGCATTTCCGCGACTTCGTCGAAATAGACAACGCCGCCATGCGCCTGTTCAAGCAGGCCTTTCTCGATCCCGCGCTCGGGCGTCTCGCGGCCAAACAAAACCTCTTCCATACGGTCAGGCTCGATGGAGGCCGAGTTGACGGTGATAAAAGGAGCGGTCGCACGGGTGGAGAGTTGATGGATATAGCGCGCAGCCGTCTCCTTGCCAGACCCCGGCTCCCCGGTCAGCATCACGCGACCATTGGATTTTGTAACCTTATCAAGCTGATCTCGGAGCTTCTTGAAAGCGGCACTCTCGCCCAGCATCTCGCCCGTCTGCATGTCGCGGCGCTTGAGCGTGGAATTCTCGCGGCGCAGCCTCGATGTTTCCATCGCGCGTGAAACAACTACCAACAACTGGTCGATATTGAAAGGTTTTTCGATGAAATCATAAGCACCCTGCTTGATCGCGGCCACAGCGATCTCGACATTGCCATGCCCCGAAATGATAATGATCGGAATATCGGGATTGTCCCGCTTCGTCGTCTTCAGAATATCGATCCCGTCCATCCGGCTATCCTTCAGCCAGATATCGAGGATCATGAGGGCCGGAGGCTCGGCATTGACGGCCTCCATACATTCATCGGAATTCGACGCCATCCGGGTCGAAAAGCCTTCGTCCTGAAGAATTTCGGAAATCAGTTCCCGAATATCCTTTTCGTCGTCGACAATCAGAATATCGCTCATGTCAGCTCACTATCCTTGATGGCGCGCACTGCCGCGTGGGCACGAGGCAGGCGGATTTCGGCAAGGGCGCCCGAATGGGCACCTGGGTGAAATGGCGGCGCATCCCGAAGCATCAAAGTGCCGCCATGCTCTTCGATGATTTTCTTTACAATAGAGAGCCCTAGCCCCGTTCCTTTGGAGCGGGTGGTTACATAGGGCTCGAACAGACGGGAGCGGTCTTCGGGCAAGCCCACCCCGTTATCCATGATCTGCAAGGTTATGAATTCCGGCTGAACACTCATGAGCACGCGAACCTCTGGTGCATAGCCCTCTTCCACGCCTTTTTCATAAAGCGTTTCAACCGCTTCTCCTGCATTCTTGATCAGGTTTGTCACCGCTTGCCCGATCATCGTCTGATCCAGCTCGACCAGAAGCGGACCATCGGGCAGCTCGGCACTCAGCTCTGCGCCGTGCAGCGCGCCTTCCTGAATGGTGATCGCATCCCGCAGAAGCGCCACCAAATCGACCTCACGGCGATCAGGCTCGGGCATCCGCGCGAATTTGGAAAACTCGTCAACAATACGACGCAAGTCATTGGTCTGACGGATGATCACACCAGTCAGCTGCTCCAGCGCGGGCTCGTCCTCACCCACATGCCTGCGGAACTTGCGCTTGATCCGTTCGGCCGATAGCTGGATCGGCGTCAGCGGATTCTTGATCTCGTGGGCGATCCGGCGGGCCACATCCCCCCATGCGGCCATACGCTGGGCCGAAACAAGCTCGGTGACATCCTCGAAGGCGATCACATAGCCCTCGCGCAGACCGTCCTCGCGTAGACGAAGTGCGACGCGGACCAGAAGACTCTCGAGTTTTCCGAAGCGAGATACCCGAACCTCCTCCTGCACCACATCCTGAACGGCACTATGCAAGCGTCTGAAAAGATCAGAGAATTCCGGAACAGCTTCGTCAATCATCCGCTGATGGTCGGCAAGGTTGTCCAGATCCAGAAGTTTCGCCGCAGAGCGGTTGATAAAATCGATCCGGCCCGCAGCATCAAGCCCGATTACCCCGGAGGTTACCGAGCCAAGAACGGAATCGAACAGGCGCCGCTGTTCCTCGGTCACCGAGTGACTGGCCATCAGCGCCACCCGCTGGTCTTTAAGCTGGCCCGTCATCTTGTTGAAACTACGCCCCAAAAGCGCGATCTCGTCATCGCCCTCGGCCTCGATTACCCGCGCATCAAGATCCCCGGCGCCGACCTTCTCGGCCGCGACCGCCATCCGACCGATGGGCAGCGAAAGCCGCTCGGCAAACCAGAGACCCAACCAGATCGCGGCCAGAATGAGGATGAGCGCAAATCCCATATAGACAAGCCCGAATTCGAACAGCACTCTGCCGCGCGTCGCCTCCAGCTGCTGATAGAGTGTCACTGTGGTGCGTGTGTCATCCAGAAGCGACAGGATCGATCCGTCCACCTTACGAGAGACATAAAGATATCTGTCAGCAAAGGCGTCCAACTGTTTGAGCGCGCGAAATTCATTATTGTCCCAGTCCTCGATCAGGACCGTCTGACCGGATTGCGCCTGCACGATCTTCTCCGGTGCGGGCTTTTCGAAATCAAAGAGATAACTACGGTCACCGCGCGCGATAATCTCGCCTGTCCCGTCGATCACATAGGCCTCTTTCAGACCTCTCTGGATACCGCTTTGACCCGCCACCAGCAGCTCGCGCAGCTCGCCATCCGACATGAAGGTCGCCGCTTGCCGCCGGATATTGAGGAACCCCGCCAGTGCGTCAGCATCTTCGGTGAGATCCCGTCGATGTTCGTTCTGATAGGCTTCGGCGGCCTGAAGCGAAGTGCCGACAACCTCCCGAACGCGGTCGGAGAACCATCCCTCCATCCCGATATTCACTGTCAAACCGGCAAACAGCGCCACAAGAACCGTAGGCACCAATGCGACAAAGGCGAAGATACCGGTCAGGCGCAGGGTCAGGCGTGATCCAACCGACCGCTTGCGCCTTGCGGCCACCATCTGTGCAAGTCGCGTAAGAATAAGGCCCGCCAAGCCCATGAAATAGATGAAATCAGCAAGAAGGATCAGCCGCAGCGAGCCGCTATCGCCCCCTTGCGCCAGAGGTCCCAGCACCACGAAAGTCGCAATCGCCAGAATGGGGCCGAGGATTACCAGCCCAAGCGTCATGGCATTTTGCACACGCCTCTGCCTGCGTAACCGGACAAACCGGTCCCACAATGCCCCGCGATGTCGATTGACCGTCTTCACTGCCGCCCCCGAGACTTCGGAAAAACCGGGCGGCCTACAATGGGCCTGCCTCTTGCTTTATGTTGCCATAATACATCAGCGCGGCAGGAGTGTCACGCTCATAAAGCCTCGGACATGCTAATTAAATCAATTCTTGGGCAAAAAGCCGCCCGAAACAGGTTCGGGCGGTGTCACTTTCAGGTCAGCTTACGGCGGCGCGTAACTTGGATGTCGAGATCGGTGATTTTCTTGCGCAGGGTATTGCGGTTGATCCCCAGCAGATCGGCGCAGCGGGCCTGATTGCCCCCTGTCGCATCGAGCGCAATCTCGATCAGCGGCGCTTCCATCTCCTTCAGGATCCGGTCATAGAGACCGGGCGCCGGAAGGTTGCCACCATGCAGATCAAAATAACGGCGCAGATGGCGCGCGATGGAGGCCGACAGCTTCTCGCCCTCTCCACCCGGGCGCAGCGGTTCGACCGCGGGTTGGTTGCCCAGAACGGCTTCGACCTCGTTGCGCGAAATCTCGTCCTCGGACGAAGTCACCACGAGACGGCGGATCGTGTTCTCGAGCTGGCGCACGTTACCCGGCCATGCATAGGCCCGCACGAGCGCCATGGCCTCGGTCGAGAAGAGGCGATGGCCGAGGCCTTCCGTCTCGGAACGCCCCAGAAAATGCTCGGCCAGAAGCGGAATATCCTCGACACGCTCTCGCAGCGGCGGCACCGCCAGCGTCACACCGCCCAAGCGGTAATAAAGATCCTGCCGGAACTTGTCGGCTTCCATCAGCGCGGCCAGATCGACCTGCGTCGTGGCCATGATACGCGGCGCCGGATCGGGAAGGCTATCGAGGAGGCGCACGATCTTCGCTTGGGTCTCATCGTCATAATCGCCCACCTCGTCAAAGACGAGGCTACCGCCTTTGGCGCGGCTGATCAGCGAGGACGCCCCTTCGGCCCCTTGCAGATCGGAGGCCTGAGCGACCACGAATGGCAGGGTGCGGCGATCGGAGAAATCATGAATAGCCCGCGCGATCAGCGATTTTCCGGTTCCGGATTCCCCAAGTATCAGCACCGGCAGATCGGCATTCATCACCCGTGCAACAAGCCGGTAAAGCGCCTGCATCGCCTGCGTGCGACCCACCAGCGGCAGATCGGATTGCGGTTCGCGGACCTCGATTTCGACCGGTTTGGGCGGCGAGACCTGCTGTTTTCGCTTCTGCTCCAAAGCCTTTTGGGCCCGCTTCATCAGATCGGGCAGATCGAAAGGCTTGGGCAGGTAGTCATAAGCATCCGCTTCGGCCGCCTGCACCGCCGTCATGATGGTGTTCTGCGCCGAGATCACGATCACCGGCATGCCCGGACGGTGCTCCGCGATCTTGGGGAGCTGTTGGAGACCATTGCCATCGGGCATCATCACATCGGAGATCACCAGATCGCCTTTGCCCTCTTCGACCCAGCGCATCAGCGTGGTCAGCGACGCGGTTGCGTGAACACGGCACCCCGCCCGCGTCAGGGCTTGGGTCAAAACAGTACGGATCGTGCGATCGTCATCAGCTACAAGGACTGTACCATCCATCGGGGCTACTCCTTTTATCGGGCGACTGGCAGAGAAATACGGAAAACGGTCCGACCGGGGACGGAATCGAGATTGATCCAGCCGTCATGGTCGGAAATAATTTTGGACACGAGCGCGAGGCCAAGCCCCGTGCCGTTCTCGCGCCCTGAAACGAAAGGCTCGAAAACATTAGCAGCGATATCGGCCGGAATGCCCGGACCGTCATCGATGATCTCGACCTGCAGGGGCAAAGCCTTCCCGCGGCCATCTGCCGTCCGGATGCGCAGCTTGTGCTCGTAAAAGGTCCGGATCGTGATTGTGCCTTCGGTTTTCGCGGCCTGGCTGGCATTTTTCAGAAGGTTCAGGAACACCTGCACCAACTGGTCGGCATCGCCCAGCGTCAACGGCAGCGACGGATCGTAATCGTCGCGGATCTCCATATGCCCGCCGAACCCGACCTCCGCCGATTTGCGTGCGCGGTCCAGCACATCATGGATGTTCACCGGCTTTTTCTCGGGCGGCCGGACATTGCCGAACTGCTCGACCTGCTCCAGAAGCTTTACCACACGCCGCGTCTCGTCGACGATGAGGTCGGTCAGTTCCAGATCCTCGCCGGTCAGTCCCATCGACAGCAGCTGGGCCGCCCCCGCGATACCGGCCAGCGGATTCTTGATCTCGTGGGCCAGCATCTCGGCCATACCGATCGCCGAGCGCGCGGCAGATTTGGCCATATTGGCACGGCCAAGACGGTCAGACAGCTCGCGCGGAGTAATCAGGAACAGGATCTGGTCGGGATCGGAGCCCAGCGTCGAGGTCTGCAGATTGCATTGCACCGGCGCTTTCTCTCCTGTCGTCACCTCGACATCATTGACGAAAACGGTGGTCTGACCAGCGCGGGTGCGGGCGAAGATCTCCTCGAGAGGCGCATTGATCGCCAGCCGCTCGGAGACCGATTTGCCCTGCATCGCGCGCGCCGAGAGGTTGAGAAACTGCTCGGCCGAAGGGTTCACCTCGCTCACACAATCGTCTCGGTCGATCAGAAGTGCCGGAATAGGCAGGGAATTCCAGATTACGCCGGGGGCAGGCAGTGTCACGCAGCCATCCTCTCACCAAAAGCGGCCAGAATCAGAGCGCGCGTGGCCTCCGGTGTCTGGGCCCGCACCATTTCGTCACGCAGCGGCGCACCGGCAGCCTCGGCATACCAGCCCAGATGCTTGCGTGCGAGCCGCAGGCCCAGCTCCGCGCCGTAAAACCTTAAAATCTCTTCGTAATGGCCAAGGATCATCTGGGCCAGATCCATCCCCTCCGGGATCGCAGGCGCAGGCGTGCCGTGGATCTCATGGGCAATCTGCGCCAAAAGCCATGGCCGCCCCTGAATACCGCGTCCGACCATCACCCCCGCAGCTCCGCTCTGTTCAAGCGCGGCGCGGGCGCTGGCTGCACTGGTGATATCGCCATTGGCAATCACCGGAATATCGACGGCCTCCACGACCTCGCGGATCGCGGCCCAATCGGCACTGCCCTTGTAGAACTGCATGCGTGTGCGGCCATGCACGACGATCATCTGGACGCCTGCAGCCTCGGCACGGCGCGCGATCTCGGCCGCATTGCGGCTGTCATCGCACCAGCCAAGGCGCATCTTCAGCGTGACCGGCACATCGACGGCGGCAACCACCGCCTCGATCAGCGTCAGCGCATGATCGGGGTTGCGCATCAGCGCCGAGCCCGACGCCCCGCCCGTCACCTTCTTCGCCGGACAGCCCATATTGATATCGATCACCCGCGCGCCCATTCCGGCGACCAGCTTGGCCGCCTCGCCCATAGGCTGCGCCTCGCGCCCCGCCAGCTGGACCGAGGAGGGCATATCGAGCGACATATCCGTGCGCGCCTTGGCCCGCACCGAGGGCTTGGCCGTCAGCATCTCGCCCGAGGCCACCATCTCGGACACAACGAGCCCCGCCCCAAAGCCCCCAACAAGGCTGCGGAACGGCTTATCCGTTATTCCGGCCATAGGTGCCAGTAGCACCGGCGGATCGATAGAGACATCTTGAAGCTGAATAGACACGGACCATCCCGAAATAACTCTGGTTTTCTGCTACCGCCTCATCGGCTGAATCACAAATCCTCTGAGGCGAATCTCCCGTTAAAAAGGCAGGAAAAATATGCACCTGCCTAATTATTATGCAAATATACGCGGAAATCGACCGCATTTCAATAAAAGCCTGTTGTGATTGCACAGAACTTCCGCATCGCCTAAGGCTTTGGCAAAGATTTCGACGTGCAAGAGGTTTCGATGTCGATCGCGATGATAATCGTCGCAGCTGGGCGTGGCACACGCGCCGGTGGCGAGGAGCCCAAACAGTGGCAGATGCTTGCCGGCCAACCCGTGCTGCGTCATACGATTGCAAGCTGCTATAAGGCGTTAGCCTCCGCCAATGCCGAATGTGCACGCGTCGTCGTGGTGCTGCATCCCGATGATATGGCGCGGGGGCTGGCACTAACCGGCGGAGCAGTTACGCTGGTTGCGGGCGGCAACACCCGTGATGCGTCTGTCCGAAACGCTTTGGAGGCCCTTGCCGACCAGAATATAAGCAAAGTGTTGATCCATGACGGAGCGCGCCCCTTGCTGCCCGCCGAGGTGCTGACAGGCGTTCTGCACGCACTCGACGGCCATCCTGCCGCAGCACCGGCCCTGCCCGTCACGGATGCACTCTGGACCGGCGCGGAGGATCTGGTCAGCGGCACCCGCGACCGCACGGGCCTCTACCGTGCGCAGACCCCGCAGGGGTTCCGCTTCGACGCCATCCTCGCCGCGCACCGCGCCCATGAGGGCCCTGCCGCCGATGATGTGGAGATTGCGCGCATGGCGGGGATGGACGTCGCGATCACGCTTGGGCATGAAGATAATCTCAAGATCACCTATCCCGCAGATTTCGCCCGCGCCGAGGCGATCCTGCGAGCAAGAAAGGATGCCGCAATGGATGTAAGACTGGGCAATGGCTATGATGTGCATGCTTTCACCGAGGGCGACCATGTGGTGCTGTGCGGCGTGAAGATTCCGCATTCCAAAGCGCTTTTAGGCCATTCGGATGCCGATGTGGGCATGCATGCGCTGACCGATGCGATCTATGGCGCTTTGGCGCAGGGCGATATCGGACGGCATTTCCCGCCCAGTGATCCGCAATGGAAGGGCGCGGCCAGCTGGATCTTCCTCGACCATGCCGCAAAACTCGCGCGCAAGATGGGCTACCGGATTGGTAATGCCGATGTCACCCTGATCTGCGAGCGCCCCAAGGTCGGGCCCCATGCGCCCGAGATGATGGCCGAGCTGGCGCGCATCATGGAGATCGAGCCGGACCGTGTATCGGTCAAGGCCACCACCTCCGAACGACTGGGCTTTACCGGCCGCGAGGAGGGCATCGCCTCCATCGCCACCGTCACCTTGATTGCCGAGTAAGCTCGCCGTCCTATCTGCGCCCCCAAGGAGACATCCATGCTGAATTTCATCAATACCTTCTTCTGGTCGGGCAAGCTGAAACCGGCCTCGGGCACTTGGGGGTCGCTTGCCGCGTTGATCGTCGGCTGGGCGATAGAGCATTGGCTGGGCTTCTGGCCGCTGGTTATTGCCTTTGTTCTGGCAACGGTAGTGGGGTTCATCACGGTCCCTGCCGAGCTGAAGGACCGCCCCTCCGATGATCCGTCCGAGATCGTGATCGACGAGGTCGCAGGGCTCTGGCTGGCCATGCTGTTCCCTGCAGTGGGCTTCTACATGCGCGATATGTCCATGGTCTGGCCGGGGCCTATCGCGGCCTTCCTGCTGTTCCGGCTCTTCGATATCTGGAAGCCGTCACTCGTGGGTTGGGCGGACCGTCTGCATACACCGCAGGGCGTGATGCTGGACGATCTGATCGCCGGCGTCTTTGCCGGCATCTGCACGATCATCCTCGCAGCCCTCTACCATATCCCCCTGATCCTGATGTCCTGAGCCGGAGGCCGCCATGTCCGATCTTGCCCCCCTCGTAATAGCCGCCGCCAAAGCCAGAGGCCTCATGATTGCCACAGCTGAAAGTTGCACAGGCGGCATGATCGCGGCGGCACTGACCGATATCGCAGGATCCTCTGCCGTGTTCGAGCGTGGCTTTGTCACCTATTCCAACGCGGCCAAGACCGAGATGCTGGGCGTGCCCGCAGAAACCATCGCCCAGTATGGTGCTGTCTCGGAAGAGGTCGCGTCGGCTATGGCCGCAGGCGCCCTCGCCCATAGCCGGGCAGCGATTGCCGTTTCGGTCACGGGCATCGCGGGTCCCGGAGGCTCCGAGCACAAACCCGAAGGCCGCGTCTGTTTCGGACTGGCCCGCACAGGGGCCCCGCCACAGACATGGACCTGCGAATACGGTGCAATCGGACGCGGACTTGTCCGCCACCACACCCGTGAACACGCCCTTTCTTTAATCCTGACGTCTGTTAAATAAGCATATTTATATTTTTATTTCGGCGCAAAATTGATCATGGAGCCGAAATTTATGCACAATATGTAATCTTTCTTCATAACGACTACATATTAACCGCCATTATTGGCGATTTGTCCCTTTACCGGTCTTCCATAGGATATATGCCGCCTCGGCGCGATCTTTCACGGAGGAAATCGGATGAGCGGAGCAGATACGGCATGGGTCATGGTTGCGACAGCCTTGGTCCTGTTCATGACATTACCAGGGCTTGCCCTGTTCTATGGCGGTCTTGTCAGGGCGCGAAACGTGCTCTCGGTATTCATGCAATGTTTTGCCGTTGCCTGTCTGATGAGCCTCCTTTGGCTGCTCTTCGGCTATTCGATGGCCTTCGGCAGCGGCGACGGTTTCTGGGGCGGTTTGGGCAAATTCGCCCTCATCGGCATCACCCCTGACGATCTCCGGGGGACAATTCCCGAAATCTGCTTCTTCGCTTTCCAGATGACCTTCGCGATCATCACTCCGGCACTGATCCTAGGCGCTTTTGTCGAGCGGATCAATTTTGCCTTTGTGCTGAGCTTTTGTGCCCTGTGGCTACTCGCCGTTTACGCGCCGGTTACACACTGGATCTGGGGCGGTGGCATGATGGCCGATGGAGGCATCTTCGGCGCGGTCGGCACCAAGGATTTCGCAGGCGGCATCGTCGTGCACGAAACCGCAGCCCTCGCAGCCCTTCTTCTGGCCGTCATGGTCGGACCGCGCGCGAAACGTCACACCCCGCCGCATGCGCCGGTGTTGGTGGCCATCGGTGCAGGCATGCTCTGGGTCGGTTGGTTCGGTTTCAATGGTGGCTCGCAGCTTGCCGCCGATGGTGGCGCGGCAATGGCGATCACCGTCACCCATATTTCCGCGGCCGCCGCCTCACTCTCCTGGGCGCTCTGGGAGCGGATCAAATTCGGCAAATCCAGCCTGATCGGTCTGGTGACCGGCACGATCGCGGGACTGGCCTCCATCACCCCCGCCTCCGGCTATGTTGGCCCTCTGGAGGCGCTCCTGATAGGCGCCATCGCCGGTATTCTGTGTCAGGAAGCCGTGATCCTGCTCCGCGACCGGCTGAAGATCGACGACTCGCTCGATGTATTTGCCGTGCACGGCGTGGGTGGAATTTTCGGCACTATCATGATCGCGGCTCTGGGCCATGGCGCATGGATCGCCCAACTGGGCGCACTCATCATGGTGGGCGTCTATACGATCGTCCTCAGCTGGATCATCGCCAAGCTCGTCGGTCTCGTCTTCCCGATGCGAGTCTCCTCGGAAGACGAGAATAGCGGGCTCGATCTCGCCGCCCATGGCGAACGCGCCTACGACCATACATCCTGAGACCGGAAAAGCCGCCCCTCGGGGCGGCTTTTTATCTGTCTGGCAACCGGTTGGCGTATTTACTTCACACCGTATAGATCGTGTGCGCGGTCCTCGAAGGCCTTCACGATCCGGCGCATTGCCTCATTGAAAACCGTGCCAATAACGCCTTGCAAGATCTTGTTCTTGAACTCGAAATCAACAAAGAAATCAACCTTGCAGCCGCCCTCGGGCAGATCCTCGAAATCCCAGGTGCTTTTGAGATATTTGAACGGCCCGTCAAGATATTCGGTGTCAATATGCCTTGTCTCGGGCCAGAGCGTCACGCGCGAGCCAAAGCGCTCGCGGAAGACTTTGAAAGAGATTACAAGATCCGCAAGCATCACCGTGGATCCATCGGGCTGCTCAGTCGTCGAGCGGATCCGCGCCGCGGAATTCCATGGCAGAAATTTGGGATAGCTCTGCACATCAGCCACCAAATCATACATTTGCTGTGCCGTATACGGCAGCACGCGGCTGTCAGATTGTTTAGGCATAGCCGACCTTCTTCCCGTTACCCTTGTTTCGCCGCCCCTTTACTTGCGATAAACGAAGGGAGATTCAAGAGCCGATCAACCGGACCGGCTCTGCAAAGGAGCGCAATACGATGACTGATCGTCCCTATGAGATCGAAACCTTTATCTCGGCCAAGCAGATCGCGGCACGGGTCGAAACTCTGGCCGCCGAGATTACCGAACATTTCCAAGGCACTGACAAACTGGTGGTGATAGGGCTTCTGCGTGGATCTTTTGTGTTCATAGCCGATCTGATCCGCGAGATCGACCTGCCCTGCGAGGTCGATTTCCTCGAGGCGTCAAGCTATGGAAACGAGACAACCTCCTCACGGGAAGTTCGTGTTCTGAAGGATTTACGCGGAAATATCGGCGGTCGGGATGTGCTTGTGGTCGAGGATATCGTCGATACCGGCCATACGATCTCGAAGATCATGGAGATGCTGCGGGCACGCGGTCCACGAAAGATCGCCTGCTGCGCGATGCTTGACAAGCCCTCGCGGCGCGAGGTCGATGTGAAGGCTGACTGGTGCGGCTTCGAGATCCCCGACGAGTTCGTAATCGGCTATGGTCTGGACTTCGCGCAGAGCCACCGGAACCTGCCCTATATCGGGACGGTTAGATTTCTGGATGACGTACAATGAACCTCATCTGGTTCTTCCGGATGGCGAAATGGGTTCGCCATCCTCCTTCCAAACGTCAGGTGCGGATCGTCCTGATCGTCGCGGCCTGTGCGCTGCTCATACTGGGGCTCGATTGGCTCGGGCTTTGGCCGGATTGGGCGCAGATGCAACCGGGTGGCCGGCATCGGATTAACTAATCCAAAGCGCTTTGAAGGCTAATCAAAGCGCTTTGGATGGCGATAATGGCAAAAACCTGAGGACCATGCGCGTGATAATCCCTACAGTCTCAATTAGGCCCATGGCATATCGAAAAATTACATGGTAAGGGTATTCCAAACCGGTTTGAAAAACCTCCAAACCGGTTTGGAATACTTAACAAGACGCGCGAAGCGCACCGACCAACGGCACACCGCTTCGTTCAGCCATCCGGTGGCGATAGGCATCGACTGCGGCGGGATAGCGGATCCCGTCCATCACAGAAAGCGACCGCAAAACCGGAAAGAGCAGGATATCGTTGATCGAGGCCCCCTCGGCATCCGGCAGTAGCGGCACCAGCGCCTCGAGCCCCAGCTCGAGAGATGCAATCAACTCCGGCGTTCTGGCCTTCAAACCGTCGAAATCACCAAAGGTGGCGGTTTTCTTGCGCGTGAAATAGGCGATCGCTTCGGGGGTCGCGAATTCCGGATAGACCGGGTCCGGGGTGCGTGGAATTACCAGATCATTGATCACATCGTTCCATTTCTCCAGCCACTCGACCAAAGCTGGATCGGGCGCGCCCCCAAAAACCGGAAGCCCGTCGATCGCATCAAGATAGTGAACAATATCAAGGCTCTCGCCCATATACTTCCCATCATCTTGCAAGATGGGAAGCATTTTGGCCCCGATCATACGGATCGGCGTCTCTTCATCATCATTCAACTGAAACCCAAGATCGAAGGGAATGTCTTTCAGACCGAAGGGGATACGCGCACGCACGCAGAACGGACAATGATCATAAACGAACAGCTTCATGAGAGCTCCTTTCGAAGGCATATCCCTAGACCCTAGCGATCCTGCCGCGGAAGAAAACCTCTGAAGCTTCGCTGTTTATTCGGATTGCCCCAGAAGCGGCTGAATTTTCTGGGAAATAACATCATCGGTCAGAGGGCCGGCATAGCGCATCAGCACCTTTCCATCCCCATCCACGACAAAGGTTTCCGGCACGCCATAGACGCCCCAGTTAAGCGCCATCTGGCCCTCGGGATCCTGCCCGGCACGCGCGAAAGGATTACCCAAACTATCCAAAAACGCCAGTGCCTTATCTGGGTTATCCTTATAGTTCACACCAAGTATCTGGACCCCCTGTCCGGCAAGCGATTCCAGATTGGGATGTTCCACCCGACAGGGCGCGCACCATGAGGCCCAGAAATTCACCAGCTTTACCTTGCCGTCTTTCAGATCGGCGCTGGAAAATTCGGGAAGCGTCCCCAAGGCGCTCAGCTGCACCTCGGGCGCCGGCTTGCCGGCAAAGGCCGTGGGCAGCTGGCTCGGGTCCTGCCGCGACATGCCCCAGATGAACATCCCCGCAAGGGCCGCAAAGACCAGCGGCGGCGCCAGCATAAGAGGCTTAACCATTGCGGATCTCCTCCATGCGCGCCTCTTGCCGCGCCAGAGCGGCCTTCACACGGCGGCTCTGCCAGAGCGTCACGCCGATCACCACGGCCAGCAATACCAGGCAGGCGCCCCAGCTCAGAAGGACCGTATATTCGTATTTTCCAAGATCGAGCATCAGACCATCCGCTCCCTTTGTTCGAGTGCGTGGAGCCTGCGGCGACGGATCTCGGTGCGGGTTCGCACCAGCACAAGGGTCAGGAACAATAGCCCAAAGCCCACCATACACAGCAACAGCGGGAACCAGTAGACATCCGCGATATGCTGCTCGCGATCCATCGACAGGGTCGCGCCCTGATGCAGCCCCTGATTCCAGAAATTCACCGCATAGCGCGACAGAAGCGCAAAGACCGAGCCCACAAGGCACAGCACACCCGTCAGGTCAGCCGCCGTATCGGGGTTATCGATCGCTGCCCAGAGCGCCATATAGCCGAGATAGAAGAGGAAGAGGATCAGGAAGGAGGTCAGGCGCGGATCCCATGCCCACCATGTGCCCCACATTGGTTCGCCCCAGATCGCACCGGTCACCAGCGCGATCAGCGTCATCACCATCCCCACAGGCGCCGCAGCCTTGGCCGCCAGTGCCGAGACATGGTGGCGGCGGATGATCCAGATCAGCGAGGCCACCAGCATCATGATCCATATATTGATCGCCATCATCGCCGAGGGCACATGGACATAGATGACTTTCACGCTGGAACCGAAATTATCGGCAGCGGGCGTGAAAAAAAAGCCCCAGACCAGCCCCGGGACGAGGGTCAGGATCGTGAGGGCTACCACGAATGGCAGCAGCTTATCGGTCGTTCGCATGAACTTGACCGGATTGGCGTATTCCCAGATCGACATCGGTGGCGGAACCTTTCAACGGACATGGGCTACCTTTCGCCCGCCACGGGCGCAGGTGGCCTTGATTTACCTCAGATTTACGCGGATTGCTGCGGCAGATGCAAACGGGACCAGCGCCGCCGACGCCAATGTGATCCCTGCCAGCACGAAGGCGGGGGCCTCGACACTCATACCCTGCGCTCCGCGCCGCACCAGCTCGGCACCAAAGATGAGCGTCGGCACATAGAGCGGCAGCACCAGAAGCGATAGCAGAAGCCCCCCGCGTTTGATCCCCACGGTGAGGGCGGCCCCGAACGTACCCAGAACCGAGAGCGCGGGTGTGCCCAGAAGAAGCGCCAGCACCAGCCAGACATAGCCTTGCGGATCGAGATGCAGAAGCAACCCGAACAAGGGCGAGGCGATCACCAGCGGCAGGCCCGTGGTCAGCCAATGCGCCAAGGCCTTCATGGACACAACGGCCTCCATCGGCATCGGCGCGGTGGCCAGAAGGTCGAGCGAGCCATCCTCGTAATCGAGCGCGAAGATCCGGTCGAGCGAGAGAAGACAGGCCAGAAGCGCGCCGACCCAGAGGATGCCGGGCGCAATACGGGCAAGCACCTCGGCCTGCGGACCAACCCCGAAGGGCACCAGCGTGACCACGATCAGGAAAAAGGCCAGACCGAGCCCGAAGCCGCCGCCCGCGCGGAAGGCCAGACGCAAGTCCCGAAGAAGGAGTGCTCTCATAGGAAGGCCTCGTCAAAGCCACCGGTCAGACCGGTAGGCGGTGCCAGCGGATCGGCACGGAAAGGCGCCAGCTCCAGCACGCGCGCCTCGGGCAGACCCAGATCGATATGGGTGGCCATGAGAGCGGCGCCGCCCGAGACAAGATGCGCGCGGATGGCCTCTGCAAAGAGCGCCACCGATGCCTGATCGAGCGAGACGGTCGGCTCGTCGAGCACCCAGATCGGGCGGCCGGTCACCAGAAGCCGCGCAAGGCCGAGGCGGCGCTTCTGCCCCGCCGACAGACTATGGGCGGCGCGATCCGCCAGCGCCTCGAGATTCATCAAAGACAGCGCATGATCGATCCTGCGCGTCGCATAGATATCGGCCCAAAATGTCAGGTTCTCGGTCACACTCAGCGTGGATTTGAGCCCGTCGGAATGCCCCGCATAAGCCATCGCCTCGGCAGCAAGCGACATCTGCCCGCCAAGCGGCGGCTGCAATCCGGCGATGGTGCGCAGAAGGGTCGTCTTGCCGATGCCGTTGGGGCCGCGCAGAACAAGCGCCTCACCGCGATCCATGGTGAAGGAAACGCCCGAGAGGATCGGCACCCCCGCACGGGCGACGCTGAGATCTTCGACACTGAGAAGAGCCATTATCTCAGCCCTGCAATTCGGGCGGAAGATCACCCGGCATGGGCAGAAGCGCTACAGCCACGCGGCGGCCTTCGGTCAGGAGAACATTATAGCTGCGCGCGGCAGAGGGGCTCGACATCGGTTCGGGCATCAGGCCCAGTTCCTCGATGGCGGCGGTAAACGCGGCGGGCGGAAAAGCGATATCGGCGCCCATGCCCACAAAGAGCACATCGATTTTGCCGACCAGCGCGCGAATGGGATCAAGGTCCTCGAACCCGCCCCAATCGGCAACCCCTGCCCCGTAAACCAGTTGCGCGCCGCGACGCACCTCGCCGCCGATCCGGAAGAACCCCGGCCCGTATCCATCGATGGGCAGGGCTCCGGAAAAGCTGGCTTCGGTCATCTGCATCGCGGCACCTATCGCTTACTTGGTCTCGGCTTTGGTGGTCTTGTCGAAGAATTCCTCGGCAGGATCCTTTTTCTCGGTCCGGTTCAGGCCGATCATCAGCACGATATTTTTGGCCACGAAGACCGAGGAATAGGTCCCGATCAGCACGCCAAAGGTCATCGCGAAGACGAAGCCACGGATCACATCACCGCCCAGCACAAGCATAGAGATCAGTGCCAGCAGCGTGGTGCCCGAGGTCATGACCGTGCGCGAGAGCGTCTCGTTGACCGAGATGTTCATCACCTCGCGCAGCGGCATCGTCTTGTATTTGATCAGGTTCTCGCGCAAGCGGTCGAAGACCACCACGGTGTCGTTGATCGAATAGCCCAGAATGGTCAGAAGCGCCGCGATGATCGTCAGGTCGAACTTGATCTCGAAGAGGGAGAAGACGCCTACGGTGATCAGCAAATCGTGCAGCAGCGCCAGCACGGCACCCACGGCAAACTGCCACTCGAAGCGCAACCAGATATAGATCAGGATCGCGGCGGCCGCGGCCAGGACCGACAGGATCGCGGTCTTGATCAGCTCGCCCGAAACCTTGGGGCCCACGGATTCGGTTGCGGTGAATTTCACATCGGGTGCAACGCCCTTGATCGCGGTATCGATAGCGGACACGGTTTGCGGGCTGACCGAGCCCTCGTCATCCTGCGCCTGGATACGGATTTCGGCCACATGCTGGTCGGCATCGAAGGACGGGTCATAGACCTGCGTGATCACCACATCGCCCAGATCGAGCGACTGCAGCGCGTTACGCCATGCGCCCACATCGACTTCCTCGCTGCTCTCGGCGCGGATGGTGGTGCCACCGCGGAAATCGATACCGAGATTGAGGCCCATGACGAAGGTGATGACCAGCGCCACCGCCATCAGCACCATGGAGCCCCAGAAGGTGATCAGCTGGTGTTTGAAAAAGTCGAACTTGGTCTCGTCTGGAACGAGCTTGAGACGGAATGCCATTGGTTTCGCTCCTTCAGAGATCTAGCGTTTTGGGACGGCGGCGGCCGAACCATGTGACGACAAACAGACGCGTCACCCAGATGGCGGTAAAGACCGAGGTCACGATCCCGATGATCAGCGTCACGGCGAAGCCGCGCACCGGACCTGCACCCAGAACGAAGAGGATGACGGCGGTCAGGAAGGTGGTGACATTGGCGTCGATGATGGCCGACATCGCCTTCTCGTAACCGATCTCGATGGCGCGGGCGGGGCCTTTGACCCGCTTCAGCTCCTCACGGATCCGCTCGTAGATCAGCACGTTGGCATCCACCGCCGTGCCCATAGTCAGCACGATCCCCGCGATACCGGGCAGCGTCAGCGTGCCGCCGATCATCGACATGATGCCGAAGAGCAGCCCGATATTGATCAGGAGCGCCACCGAGGCGAAGGTTCCGAAGAGACCGTAGCTTGCGATCATATAGGCCACGACGAGCGTGAGGCCCACCACGGCCGCAATCGCGCCCGCGCGGATCGAGTCGGCGCCGAGTTCCGGACCGATGGTGCGTTCCTCGAGGAAGTTCAGCTTGGCCGGCAGCGCGCCCGAACGCAGCAGGAGCGCCAGATCGGTTGATTGCTGGATGGTGAAATTACCGGTGATGATGCCCGAACCACCCGCGATATGGGTCTGGATTGTGGGCGCGGAGATCACCTCGTTATCGAGCACGATGGCGAAGGGCTCGCCGATATGGCTGGCGGTGAAATCGCCGAACTGGCGCGCACCGGTGGTGTTGAAGCGGAAGCTCACCGCCGGATAGCCGTTCTGGTCGGTGGCGGCTTTGGCGTCGGTCAGCGCGTCGCCCGAGACAACCGGCACGTCGCCAAGGATATAATAGAGGCCCTCACGCTCGGCATCGGGCACGAGGATATTGCCCTGACCGGCGCTGGCATCGGCATTCTGCGTTGTGCCATTGACCTGCATGAAGTTCAGCTGCGCGGTCGTGCCGATCAGATCCTTCAGCTCCTGTGCCGAGCCGATGCCGGGCACTTCGATGAGGATACGGTCGGAGCCCTGACGCGCGATGGTGGGTTCGCGGGTGCCCGCGGCATCGATCCGGCGACGCACGATTTCCAGCGATTGCTGCATCGTGCGGTCATCGGTGGCCTGCTTCTCGGCATCCGAGAGTTTGACGGTGATAATATCACCCTGACCCGAGATATCGAGGTCATCCTGCCCCACACCCGAAAGCGAGGTGATCGGGGACGCAAGGGTTTTTGCGGTAGCGACGGCGGTCTGGATCTGGTCGGCATTGCCGATCTGGATCTTCAGCTCGTCATCGGCGCTTTCGACACGGCGGATCGCGCCGATAGTCGAACGGTCCTTGGCCAAGGCCGTGCGCATCTCGGGCCAGAGCGATTTCATCCGCGCGGCATAGACATCCGAAAGCTGGACTTCGGCCAGAAGATGGGCCCCGCCACGAAGGTCGAGACCCAGATTGACAAGACCGCTGGGCAGCCAGCTGGGCCATGCATCCATGGCCGCCTGCTGGTCATCGCTCAGCGCATCGGTTTTTTCCAGGGTAGAGACCGCATCATTATGCCCCTCCACCTTGGAATAGAAGATATTTGGCGCGGCCATCGCAAGCCCTATGACACATAGGGCAATGATGAGAATACGCTTCCAAAGCGGGATATGCAGCATGGCCGGCGCCTTCGTTCTTATTTCGCTTCAGCAGCGGGTTCGGTCTTGGACACAACCTGACCGATGGTCGATTTCACAACGCGCACTTTCACGCCAGCCGCGATCTCGACCTCGACCGTGCCGTCTTCACGCACATTGGTAACCTTGCCCATGATCCCGCCTTGGGTCACGACCTCGTCGCCGCGACGCAGGGCTTCGACCATCTGGCGGTGTTGTTTCGCCTTTTTCTGCTGCGGACGGATCAGCAGGAAATACATGATGACGAAGATCAGGATCAGCGGCAAAAACTGACCGAGAGCGGCCATACCACCGGGGGCTGCGCCAGCTGCCTGAGCATATGCGGGAGTCGCGAACATTGACTTTGGGTCCTTTCCTTAGGGCCAGAGGGCGCGAGACGCGCCTTTGTATCCGGCGCGCACCCTATAGGGGCCTTGGAGGGTTGGCAAGTTTCTGCCGCCCTCGTAACGAACAAGGCGCCGGAATACATCATGTATCCGACGCTCACACGCAAATGTCAGGAAAGTTTCGGCTGGCCCGAGGCCCATGCGCCGTTCTGGCGCGCGCGGAGTTCCTGTCCGGGGTGGGTGGGGGTGAAACCCGGGGGAGAGCTGCCAACCCCGGGCGGGGTGATCCCGGACAGGATCCTCGGCGAAAGATGTGTCATCACCCGCAGTTGCGGAAGATCACGGCGATATGGGGTGGTCACAGGGGTGATCTGACCACCCGAGGCAGGGTCAGAGGGTCTGCTGGTTGATCAGGGTCTGCAGCTTGGCACGTTCTGCGCCGACCATATCCTGCGCGCTCATCTCGGCGATATCGGTACATTCCTCGATCATGAAGGCAAAGAAATCGCTTTCGAATTCGACGCCATCGACCACAAGGCGGGCGATGAAACGCAGTTTGGCGAGAGCTTCCTTAAGGTTGGAAGGTTCGGTTTCATAGATTACGCTTTCCAGCGTGTTGAGCTGGTAGCGATAGATGCGGACCTCGGTCTCGAGTTCTTCGATCTCTGCGGTCTCGCTGGTATGAACGGGAGGACGCTCCGGGATATCCATGGTGCCACGCAGGGCGGATTTGATGCGCTCTTCGCTGATCATCTGGTGATAGCGCGACATCTTGGCCTGCTGCTCGGTCAGAACGCGATCGCACAGACCCTCGATATAGTCATAGCGGCGGATCAGCTCGATCAGCGACTTGGTGTCCTTGCGCTCCGCCTGAGGAGCACCGGTGGTCTGGAAGTTGACTGCGTTCTGCATCGTATTCGTCCTTCTGTTCGCCTGTGGCAGCCAGCCCTGTCTTGCTGCCGATGACCCTATAATTGCGGGTCCGCTTGGCCAAATGAGGGAGGAAGAAAGGCATTGTTTCCCACTTGGTTACCAATTCATTAACGATGACCGGCAGGTGGTTAAATATCGTTAACATGATGGCGCATCCAATTTTCTTATAATTTTCAGTAAATTAGAATTTAAAATCGGATGGCAGAAATAAGGCGGCGATTTTCGGGCGAGATCCGGAGGTAAATCTTTACCCTTTATTTACTAATCAGGCAGGCCTTGCCCCATTTCGACACAGGCACGGCCAGAAATGAGATCAGTTCGGAACTGGAAACAAAGGCGAGATCAACCGTGATTCTGCGAGGAAGAGAATCGGATCAGGTGCTACAGACGGCTATAGGCGCCGCAAGCATGGAAAAAGGCGCCCCTGAGGGCGCCTGAAGCAGGGTCAATGAGGAAGGGCGCTGACACTATCGACACCGGCAAAGCCGGTCTCGGACAGCAGATCCGAGCATTCCTCCATCACATTGGCAAAGTAATCGGGCGAGAACTCGTATCCGTCCTGCATCTGCCCAGACAAAAAGCGCAGCTTAGAAAGTGCTTCGGCCGCATCGCGCGGAGGGGTCTCAAAGATTACATCCTCGATCAGTGCCATCTGATAGCCGATGATACGGATCTCCTGCTCCAGCTCGTCGATCTCGGCGAGTTTGATATCGGCATTACGTGCCGCCCCCCCCTCGCCCAGAGACGCATCCTCTCCGATGGCAACGATCTCGCGCTGCAGTTCGAGCGAATGGGCTTCCTGTTCGGAGAGCATCTTGTCGGACAGATCGCGCAGGTAGCTATGGCGCGCGACAAGCTCGGTCATCGGCAGTCGTTCCGACGGGCCCCCGAGGCGCCCGTTCTGGGGTTTCACATCTGCAAACATCACCAGTCATCCCTTCTTGGTGCACAATTGTTGCGGCTCTCGCCAGAAGACCCGAAATCACGGACCCCAAACAACCACGTCCCCGCTCCATCCCGTTCGAGGATGATGCGACCTTGTGCCAAGCGAAGAGATGACACTTCGTGTCACACGATATCCGGAGACTTCTGGCCCCCGACCTCGCCTGGCTGGCGCGGTCTTCATGGTTGACACTAGTAGGGTCCGCTTAACGCAAGGTGAATTTGTTCCCGTTTTGATCGCATTCTTCCGCCCGCTCTGGACTCTCCAAATGCAGGACCGGATAAAGACCACGACCCTGTATGAAAGAAAGGCTCCGCCATGGCCCGCCCCGATGATCCAATCATTACCGATGACACACAGCAGGCCGGCCACCAGTTCCAGCGACTCATGGCCATCATGGAGAACCTGCGCGATCCCCAGACCGGTTGCCCTTGGGATATCGAGCAGGATTTCGCCTCCATCGCGCCCTATACGCTCGAGGAGGCGCATGAGGTGGCCGATGCGATCGAGCGCGAGGCATGGGACGAGCTGCCTGCCGAGCTGGGTGATCTGGCGCTGCAGGTGGTCTTCCACGCGCAGATCGCCAAGGATCGCGGGCTCTTCGATGTGACGCAGGTGCTCAGTGCCATCAACAACAAGATGGTGCATCGCCATCCCCATGTCTTCGGCACCGAGAGCCGTGACAAATCCTCGGCCCAGCAGACGCTCGATTGGGAGAAAATCAAGGCCGCCGAGCGCGCGGCCAAAGGGATCGCGGAAAAGCCCACCGGTGTTCTGGATGATGTGGCGCTGGCCCTGCCCGCGCTGACCCGTGCGCTCAAGCTGCAAAAACGCGCCGCACGGGTAGGCTTTGACTGGTCCGATATCGGCGATGTTCTAGCCAAGATCGCGGAAGAGGCCGACGAACTGGCCGAGGCGCGCGACGAGCTGGGCCCTGAGGAGATGGCCGAGGAATATGGCGATCTGCTCTTCGTGATGGTCAATCTCGGGCGGCATCTGAAGCTCGACCCCGAGGCCTGCCTGCGCGCGGCCAATACCAAGTTCACCCGCCGCTTCGGCTATATCGAGGACAGCCTGCGCGCTTCAGGCAAGACGCCCGAGCAGAGTGATCTGGCCGAGATGGACGCGCTCTGGGACAAGGCAAAGGCTGCGGGGATCAAATGATCCCCGCAGGCCCGCTCAGAACAGCACCTTGCGCGCCATGTTCAGCGCGACCAGAGCAAGGAAGACGGCAAAGACACGCTTGAGTATCTTGGGGTCCAGCTTATGCGCAAGTGCGGCGCCCAAGGGGGCCGTCAGTGTGGTGGTGGCGATCACGATGAGGAAGGCGGGGATATTGACCGCACCGATCGTATAGGGCGGCGCATCGCTGACCGGGGTCAGCAGGAAACCGATGGCCGAGGGCACGGCGATGATCACCCCGAACCCCGAGGCCGTCGCCACCGCACGGTGGATCGGCACACCATGCAGCGTCATCAGCGGCGTGCCGATCGAGCCGCCGCCAATCCCGAGCAGCACCGAGACCAGACCCGTCAGCGGCGCATAGATCATCCGGCGCCCGAGACCCGGCATCTCCTCGGCCAGCCGCCAGGTCGATTTGCCAAAGAGCATATACATAGCGATCACAAAGACCATCACCGCAAAGATGACCTGCAGCGCGGAAGTGCTTAGCTGATGCACGACAAGAACGCCCACCAGCGCACCGATAGCAATCAGCCATGCCCATGCTTTCAGGATCGACCATTCCACCGCGCCGCGTTTGTTATGCGCCAGCACAGAGCGGCAGGACGTCACGATGATGGTGGCAAGCGAGGTTGCCACGCAGACCTGCATCAGGTCGTTCGAGCCATAGCCCAATGCCGAGAACAGGTAGAAGAAGGCAGGCACCAATACGATACCGCCCCCGACCCCCAGAAGCCCCGCCAGCACACCGGCAAAGGCACCTGTTGCGATCAGGATAAGAACGAGCGGGATGAGTGTAGCAGGGTCGGTCATAGGCGCGTGTGGCTCCGGAGTGTTACAAAAGGCCCGTGACGGACCGGTCAGTCTTGCTCGGACTGCGCGCGCATGGCCTGCGCCACCGCCCCTACCGCCTGAACGAAAAGCGCACTATCGGCACCCGTGCGGGTCGCCCCTTCGGACAGGATCTGGCGATACCGCCGCGCGCCGGGCTTGCCATGGAACAGGCCGAGCATATGGCGCGTAATCTGATGCAAGCGTCCACCGTGAGCAAGGTGATTATCGATGTAAGGCACCATGGTTTCCGCAATTTCAAAAGGATCACGCGGCGCGCCCTGCCCCCAGAGTCGCTGATCGGCCGCGCCAAGAATCTCCATCGGCTCGTGATAGGCCGCGCGCCCGACCATCGCGCCGTCGAGCCCGCGCGCCAGTGCCTCCTCAGCCGCAGCCAATGTGGCAAGGCCGCCATTCAGCGAAATATTGAGATGCGGATACTCGGCCTTCATCCGCTCGACGAGCGGATAGTCGAGCGGCGGGATCTCGCGGTTGTCCTTGGGCGACAATCCTTGGAGCCACGCCTTGCGGGCATGGATGGTAAAGCGCGTGACGCCCGCGGCCGACACCGTCTCGAGAAAACGCGGGAGCACCTCGTAAGGGGCCTGATCATCTACCCCGATGCGGCATTTCACGGTGACCTCGGCATGGGCCACGGCCCGCATCTCGGCCACGCATTCGGCCACCAGCTCGGGCGTCTTCATCAGCACGGCGCCAAAAGCCCCCGATTGCACGCGGTCCGACGGACAGCCGCAATTGAGATTGACCTCGTCATAGCCCCAGTCATTGGCGATCCACGTGGCCTCGCGCAATTCCGCAGGATCAGACCCGCCCAGCTGCAGGGCCACCGGATGTTCGGGCGTATTATAATCGAGAAGCTTGGAGCGGTCGCCATGCACGATCGCAGGCGCGGTGACCATTTCGGTATAAAGCAGAGCGTGATGCGAGATCTGGCGATGGAAGAAACGACAATGCCTGTCGGTCCAGTCCATCATAGGAGCCACGGAGAGCCTAAAGCTATTGTTTTCATTAATAAAATTGGCTTTTTTGTCGCTCTGTTCCGTCATAGTGGGCCGTTAGATTTCCGTTTGTTTACAGTGGTTCTTGTTGGTATCCGTTTTGCAGTTGCTAAATTTTAGCAAATTGTAGCACGGGGTTTTAGCAAATGGGCACCATCTCAGAAAGACGCCGCCAAGATGGCTCGGTGGTCTATACCGCACAAGTCCGCGTAATGCGAGATGGCAAGAGCGTGTCCACATCTTCAAGCTTTGATAGGCGCTCCGCAGCAGAGGCTTGGCTGCGCCGGAAGGAAGCAGAACTGCAACGCCCGAACGGCTTCGAGAAGCTAAGCCGCACTAAGCGCAACACAGCAACGCTGGCAGACGCAATCGATAAATACCTGGCACAGTCCGAGCAACAAATCGGTCGCACCAAGGCCCAAGTTCTCGATGCGATCAAACGTTACGCGATCGCTGACATGGTCTGCGAAGATATCCATTCAAAGGATATCGTTGAATTTGCCCAGGAGCTTCTCGCCGGAGGGCGGCAGCCGCAAACGGTGGCGAATTACCTGTCCCATCTGTCGGCAATCTTCCAGATCGCTGGCCCCGCTTGGAAGATGCCGCTTGATCCCAACGAAATGAAGGCCGCTATGATCGTGTCAAAGCGGCTCGGGATGACGCAAAAATCCGCAAAGCGAGATCGACGCCCGACAATCGCCGAAATGGATGCCCTGATGCAGCACTTCGCGGAGCGGTCGAAGCGCGCCAATGCAATGCCCATGCACCGCATCTGCGCCTTCGCGCTGTTCTCTACTCGCCGCCAGGACGAAATCACACGCATCAAATGGGAACATCTCGAACCAGGACGTATTCTGGTCGAGGACATGAAACACCCCGGTCAGAAGTGGGGCAATGACGTATGGGTCGATCTGCCGCCCGAGGCCGAGGCGATCATTCGCAGCATGCCGCAGACAGCCGCGCAGATCTTCCCGTACAAAGCCACCGCCATCACCGCAGCATTCACCCGTGCCTGCAAGTTTCTCGGGATCGAGGATCTCCATTTCCATGATCTGCGGCATGAAGGAGTATCGCGCCAGTTCGAGATGGGGAAAACCATACCTCAGGCCGCCAGCGTTTCCGGTCACCGGTCATGGTCGAGCCTGCAGCGGTACGCACACCTGAGACAAACGGGGGATCGCTGGGCGGGCTGGAAGTGGACGCCGAAAACTGCTGCTTCTTCCTAATGAAGAGGTTGCGGCATCAAATGCCTCCAGGCCTACCAGTTGTATTTTCGTGCATCGCAGTCTCAGAATGTTATGCGCAAAGTGCCCCTCGCAAAAAGATGGCATGGGGCACTTTTTCTAAATTTGCCCGAAACGGCCCTGAAGGGTCTTCATGAGGGTCGCCTCTGCCGCAGCGCAGCTTCCCCGAACCGGCTATCGGCGGCATTGTGCTGCATGATCTGGTAGGTCAAAGTTGAAAGTTCGGACAGACCTGTCACTCAACAATATTACGAAAACGGTGAATTATGATAATAGCTAGAGAGTTCCAAATCGCAGATGCACCTGCTTTAGCCGTAGTAATGCATGAAATGGTAGCGTTCTACACACGTCCGTTGGCTGTTAAAGGGGATCTTGCGGCAGACATAGTTCGCCAATCGGAAAATGTTCAGCTAGTCGTCGCGACCGAAGGTGAGGACATCATTGGCTTCGTAAGCTTCGGCATTCTCTATCCCGTCGCTGGCCTACAATCATTTGCATACCTTCAGCAGATTTACGTTGCTGAGGCGCATCGTCGGAAAGGGTGTGCCGAAATCCTTATGGCATTCGTTGCACAGTCGTGCATTTCACAAGGATATGACTGGATGGAATGGATGACTGGAAGCGATAATACTCCTGCACAACGCTTCTATAAAGGCTTGGGTGCGGTGCCAGCCAATAAGGTCGCGTTCGAACTCTCCGGAGATGCGCTCAAAGCATTAGCCGCTCGATCAAGTCCGACATCAGAGTGATCATCATGTCCTCAACGTGACAGGCTCCAAGCTGACTAGCGGCGGCGCGGCAACTCAATCCGGAGCCCGCGCCACCCTACCGGCGCTTTCGGCCCAAACCCGACATCTACCTCGTTGCCTAGGTGCCGCAGTTGCAGCCTACATTCCGGACTTTCGTTGCGCCTATCAGGTGCAAGGGCTTGCACCCTGCGCAGACATCCTCAAAGTGGTTGCAATTATTGATTGAACAAGTTTGAGGCCCCAAATGGCTCGAAGCATAACGGACGAAGAAATTGGCTTGATCAAAGCATTGTTGGCGCGCGGTGAACGGAACGTGGACATTCAATTTTATTTCAATCGCCAAGACCGCCCAGTTAATTCGGGTAGAATCAGCCAAATCCGAAACGGTACCTACGGTCCCCAAATTCCATCAGCGACGGACCAAGAGCTTGATGCGTTCCTGAACGACTTCAAAGCTGGCGGTGTCGGTGTTGCCGTCAACGAAAAAGACGCGAAACCACCCACAATCTCTGAAACTGCAGTTGCGCTATTTGAACAACATGCTGACGGAAGTTGGAGGCTTCGTGACGGAGAAACGACCCGGCAGGAGTGTAAAGAAACGTTCAACCCTAAGAAAATGACGCCCATCATCAAAGCCATTGCTGCTCTAGCAAACAACAAAGGGGGCTATGTTTTTATCGGCATTGAAGATGAGGGCTGTAAAGTTGTAGGTTTGGCGGACGAATCTTTTCAAAACACTGACATTGTGTACATTAGCCAAAAGGTGAAAACATTTCTAACTCCGACACCGGACTTTATTAAGCTCACAATTAAAATTGGCGGTATGAATGTTGGAGTAATTTATGTCGAAAAATATGCCGAACCCCCAATAATCGTCAGTCGAGACGGTGACGGCCTCGAAGGCGGCACAATCCTATTTCGTTCTTCAGGTCAATCCGCAAAAATCAGCGCCGGCGATCTGCTCATATTGCTGCGTGAACGTGACCAAGCTAGTCAGTCAAAACTTCTGAAGTCGGCACAGCGCGTCGCAGACATTGGACTTCAAAACTCACTGATAGTCGATACCCGCGAAGGCACCATTGAGGCCGATGACACCAAGGTGATGATTGATCGAAACCTAGCAGATCAATTAGAATTCATCCGCGAAGGGGAGTTTGAGGAAGTAGAAGGTGCTCCCGCCTTGCGCCTGATAGGAGATGTCAGAGCAATCGAACCCGATGGGCAAATTAGGGAACGGATCGAAAATCGCGTTCTCACTGCGGATACAGCTCTACGAGCATTCCTTGCACAGGAACATGTGCGTTCACCAATGGAGTTTGTTCGCGAGTCGGCTCTGGTGCAGCGGCAGTGGCTTCCCATATTTTATTTCATCGGCCATGCCAAAGTCTCGGTCGAAGCGGCAATTGAGGCGTTGTTACAGACAGACGCTGTTTACGCCAACTCAAAGGCGAAGGCACTTGAGCGACTTCGCGGCGAGCTGAGTGCATTTAAACAAGCGTCCGGCCAAGCAGCACCTATTTTGCAGGAAATCCAACAAGGAAATTTCGACGAATTAGAAGACACACACGAAGACCCTGCTATTGCTCGGGCGATTGCAGGTCTCCCTGCCAATTTCGAACACATGCAAGACGTCTTGGATTTGCTCCAGAGAATGTTTTTGAGAGCAGAAGGAAACTCCAGCTTGAAGGGCGCAGTCTTCAAAGCCGCCGCAAGAGTTGATGAGATTTTTTTCTTGCCACCTTTGCGGGATTAGAAGCAGCGTTCAATCAAGCATGCGAATTTTTCCGAACAATAGAAAGCGTTTACTGGTCGAAATTGAGGCGTTCTTGTTCGTCCTTAAGTAAGAGAATATTTTTTTCGCTGGACGTTACCCCTTCGGTGTAACCGCATAGTTTAAAGACTCGTACTCCTTCTTTAAAATATGAAATAGCCTGTTCCAGATCGTGTTTTGCAACATCGGAGCTTGCTCGCCGCGCATGATTCCCAAGAATGCTGCCAAGTCTACATTGTATGTGCGCCCACCGTTGGGGATCGGTTTGCTCCGTAAAGACTTCCGCTGCCTGCGTGAAAGAGTGGATGGCTCGCATAAAATAAAGCTCAAATAGGGCATCTTCGGCGTGCAACCCATGATCAAAGAGGGTTTCTGCCATCCAGAAATGAGCCTCTGCAAAGGGCTGAGGAAATTGAACTTCGGGATATGTTTCTATGGCTGCCAAGAAGCTGGAAATTGAACGAATCCTCAAAAACTGAGCTTCATTAGGTGCGAGATTATCCCCCTTTGCTTTGTTGGAATATAGGCGCGCAAGATTTAGCTGAGCCGTCCCCCAGACTTCTTGGTCTTTTGAGCGTCCTGCGGCGGCAAGCGCCTCCTCGTATTCAACTACGGCTTTTTCATATGTTTCCGCCTCTTGTGAAGGAGACGGATTTGCCGCGAAGGTTCGTAAAACAACCGCTGCCAACCCGCCACAAGCATGCCCCATGAGAGCGTCCAGATCACCGTCAGTAGAAATAGTCTTCTTCGCCTCCTCAAAAACACCTATTGCCTGAGCCCCAATTTTTGCGTCACCTTTCAATCGGACAGTATCAGACAAACAATTTCCGAGAGAAATTTGTGAGGATGCTAGATCAAACGACTGTTCCGCTTTAGACAAGGTGACGACGGCACTTCTTGCATGGTCAGTAGCTTTCTTAAGCGTATTTTCCTGATTTTCCTCTGGTTCTGAGACGTGCTGATTTCGAAGGATCAGACTTAAGCGATAGTGAATCCCCCCAATAGTCGCCGGATCATCGTCGGCGCTGGTCCGCAAAAGCGCCTCTTCGAGTAGCTTCGCCGCAATCCAATACGCTGGTTCTAGAGATCGTCTGCCTGACTCGTACACGCCTCGAGCTAGGTTCTGGAAACTCGCTAACATTGCATGAGAGTCGAAGGGCTCAAAAAACAATGCAGCACTTTTGTACATTTCAAAGCACTCATTTAGGCTTCCGGACATAAAGTGGGCGTCTCCACGCAGCACACGCAACGATGCTTGCTTGCCTACTTGTTCAAGTGTTTTTGACTTGAGCTGAACTTCTTCTGCTTCGCAGAGCAGGTTGTCCACGGAAGAAAAGTCGCCTTTCTCCAAAGCCGTCATTGCAGATTCTATTAGTGCTTCTGTCTCGCGATCTGGGCTTTCGAACGCGCTGATCTTCGCTTTGAGGTCGAAATATTCTTTGGCCTTTGCGTCCAGAAACTCACCGAGTTCAGTCAAACTAGCATCCGGGTTACTGTTGTCGAACTGCTCAGCCAACTTATCGAGCAACTCGTTAGCTTCAGAATAGGCTGCGTTTAGCTTTGGATCGGGTTCGCTCACCGCGGCTTTTGCGCATTCCCCCAGTTCTGCTTCACTGATGCCCAGAGTGACAATAATGGGGTCGATTGTCTTTGCATGAGGATTAGCAACCTGTCCGCTTTCAAGTTCGCTAATTCGGCGTGTTTTTCTCGCAGTCCCAAAGGCATCCTCAGCGAGCTGAAGTTGCGTTAAACCGAGAGTTTTTCGTTTGGCGTAAACCAACCGCCCCAAAAGGGCACCAAATGTGTTTTCGTTCATATCCGCATATTTTCCGCATGCCGGGCGCAAATGATCCGCATCCGAGCCATTTCAAGACCCTGTAAATATTGGTGGCGCAACAAATTTGTCGACCGGTCGACAGTCTCTCTTTGATGAAGGATTGTCAAAATGCAAAGTAGCAAGAAACTGTCTCTGTTAGCCGCATCGCTGTCGGTAGCAGCGACATTGGGAATGGATGTCTCAGGGGGAGCGGTAGTCATCGCTTTTGCCGCTGCTGTGATAGCGCTGTACGAGTGATATTTGCCGAGTAGGTTACCCGGCATGAGGTCGAAGCGGTCGGCATCATGGCCACCCGCTTCTCTGCTCTCCGATTTCTCGAAAACAAGGACCATGTTGATGGATTGAATAAAGTTAGCAAGATATCAGTAGCTTAACAAGTATCAGATGGACTGTAACAATCGACGAAAGTCCGGTTTGACCATTTCTATTTTCATCTTTGCATCCGCAGCGAGAGACCGCTTTCCGCCCATATTCTCGCATGGTGCCCGATCCGCAGTGAAGTTCGAAGAGGGCGGCGGGCTACTGGCACCGTGCTTTTTTCTCATGTTATCAATAAACCTATGTCCACTGAAACACACGGAGGCGCGGAAATGAAAACAATAGGTTAGAAAGCACTTGTCCCACGAAATGACGTCATGGATTCGGAAGAGAACCAAGTTGACCGGCACTAAAGATGACGGCAGGACCATCTACCGCGATAGGCTTGCAGTAGGCCGAGTCCGCTATGATTTTAGCTTCGACAAAGACGCATGCTGGCTTTGGGCAACATGGATGTATCCCGAGGCGCATGGCCGAGCTCGGAGCATTGAAGAAGGGCTAGTTAGTGCGCACAAACGCGACTGAACACTTCGGGGCTGTCGCACTTCGGCGCATATAGGCTACTGCCTTCGGAGGGCAGTACGTACGAATTTGTTCACAGCGCTTCGGATGGCTACTGGCTGCCACCGGATCGAGACGAACCAAATTACCCTGTTCGCATCATTCCAAATTCAAAAAATCACCACCAAGCTGAGCGACAACCTCGTTCAACTCGCGCTTCATGTACAGGTACTCCATGGTAAATGGCAGGCACCTGTTCAAAAGCATTTTTATTACCCAAGCCTCTTCAATTAGCGCCGGAGACTTTTTCCGATAATGATTAAGCCAGTGCCTGATTTTACCGACTTTAGAAAGTTCATATTCTACAAACTTAATATCATAGCCAACGCTTTGACGAAAGTCGGGGCCGAGTAGAACAATACTACCAAATAACAAATTAAAGTCTTGCGGCAGATCAACGCGATAAGAGTCATTGGCGAGTTGCTGACAGTCGATGATCCACGACATCAAATCATCTTGCAGATGAGCACGAACCGGCTCACACGCGCTGCAAGCGAACTCTAACGAAATGCATCTTTTGCCGTATGCAAAATTCATTTATGCCTCTCTATACAAAGGTCTCAGCTTACATAGAACTCGTATGTTAAACACACGCTCAATTACCAACGGCTTTTCAGTAATTACCGGCCCATCGCACTCGCATCGTCTTAGGCATGCGATCAGGACCGAACAAGTCCCAAATTTCAACTGCAGTGTAGCTGGCTTGGGCGGAATGCCAATATGGAATGAACGCCTGGGCCGATATCGAGATGGCTTTGGACGCGGCATCCATCTAGTCGGTGACTTTCGATTTGGGAATAAAGTCTTAGAGACGACCATTTCAAGAGATGAAATTTCATCTGGGAAAATGGATTCCCTTGGGATTGATAAAGCTCTGATAAGCGAGCAAAATGACAAACTCTTGTATGAAGCAGCCATTCAAACAGTCAAACGTTTAATAGCCTCTCATCCAGAAGACCAATTTATATTTTGGGATCTTTCGATAAGAGAAATGCTGGCGCGTCAGCAAGGTCGATATTGTGAGAGTGGCCAGTATCAGCACCCAACATGGAACCTAGCGACGGTCCTGGCTGAGTTTGATGGATCGGCTATAGATACCTCAGATATACTAACTCACGGCCAAGGCTTTCATGTAGATGGTAGCGCTCATCCGTCCTTCTTAGGATTTATGTATCTCCTATCCAAAACCCAGAACGCCAACGTATCGGCCAGACAATTGAATGCGATCGTTAAGCGTGAGATGTTGAGAGTGTATCTCAGCGCTTCCGATCACGGCCAACAAAAGGAAGTACATTTCTTCGGAACGTCGCGCTTCATCAAGCACGCTATAAGCCTCGTCAAATCGGGCGCAATCAGTTTGCCGACTGAAATCTCGCTCTCGGTAGAAATGCCTACGCAAATATCTGACCAGGTACGGTATGTCTTTTGCCCGCCATACTTTAATGGCCCCACTGCGGATGTAATCGCGAAAAAAATTACGCGCTCTGCTGATTATCTTTGGCTCACTAAAAATACCAAACATTATTCGCTCTGTATGTTTGATCAATGGGCTACCAATCAGATAAAGATGCGGCGCCGCAGTAACGAGGACGAAAAATCTAAAATTATCCAGATATCCGAATTAGAAAGTCTGATCGGAGACAATTCTCACGAAGCGGCTCTATCAGAAATTAGAAGATCTGGCGCAATGGTTGAGCTTGGTGAAACGGTAACACCATCAACTTATGGAATAATCGCGACTATTCTGCGCTTTGGCTACGACGCGAATGAAGACTTTGCGTGGTCGCTATATTCAAGAATGCGCGACAATGTCTACAGCGCTGTCATGGGTATTCCCGTACATACCTACGACAGAAAATAGACACGTGCCTATCTCGAGGGATACCGAAGCTTCCGTTGCTGTCGGTCATCTCAATATAGATCCTGTGCCCTCGAGATTATCATAGCGCAACTCATGGCACTTACTGCGGAAGAGCCTCCCATCGTATTTTTTGTCGAAGAACAATGAGGCCACTGGTCTAGCCACTCCGTCATCTGCCAGCGCCCTTTCTCCCGTAAGCAACGCTGGTAGACAAAAGTGCATCACCTCGGCAAGCCAGCGGGCGCCGAAAACTTTGCCTCGAGCAGATCCGCCACCACAGCATCTGACGGCTTGAGCTCGGTGATCGCATCGGTCATTCGGCCTCACGATTAAACACCTCAACCGCCACGCGCCGCCGCCCGTCACAGACCATAAGCTCGTCGCCGAGCCGCGTGATGCTCACCGCGTCATCTGCCAGCGTCCCGCCTGCCGAAAGAAGGGACGCCGGAGACGCGCAGGGGATGCGGGCAGCCGCAGGCAGGACCACCTGCGGGCGCGGCGCTTCATCAGCGACTACTGGCCCAGTGGTCTCGGATTGACTGCAGGCGGCCAGCAGGAATGCCGGGGCCAGACAGATCGGGATCAGTTTTAATTTCATCGATAAGCCTCCTTCGGGCTGTGTCGCGTTCGCCCTGCGCAATGGTCAGGGCCCGCTCGGCCTCTGCCAGTGCCGCATTGGCGGCGTTGGTCTTCTGGATTGCTTCGGCGGTGCGCTGGCGCTCTGCAAGCAGGGCTGCAGCTTTCTCCGCGTCCCATGCCGCCTGCTTGGCCGCGAGCTGCGCACCGAGCCTCCAGCCCTGCACGGACCACCCTGCCCCGAAGCTCGCCGCCATCATCAACAGGAGGACGGCGCCCGCGATCACAGACCGGACAGGCATAGGTCACGCTCCGCCTTACGCCGGTTGGTCAGTCCGCGCACGACGCGGCCGCCGGCCTTGTTCCACATCAGAAGCGCATCGCAGGCCCCGCGCAGATCGCCCGCCAGAGCGCGGCGCGACATGCTTGAGCGGCAGAAGCCATGCGAGCCGATATTATAGGCCGCGCTGATGAAGGCCGCGCGGGTCCGCTCCGGAAGGCGTGCCGGCAGACAGGGCCGGATCGCGGCCTCGAACTGCGCCACGCGCTTGGCAAGCTGCGTCCGGCACTCGGCCTCGATCGCCACATCGCCCATCTTCACGCCTGCGGTCTCGCCAAAACAGATCGTGGGGATCCCCACGATATCGCGATAGGCGCGCAGCTCCCTGCCCTCCCAGGGCGCGATCGTGGTAATGGCGAGCGCGATGGCGGCCGCCACACCGGCCACGCCCGCCGCATGGCGCTTGCGCAGCCCCCCGCTCTCGTCTCGGCCGAGATCCTCGGACCAGATGCCGGACTGCTGGACCAGCCGTGCGATGGTGGCGGCGATCGAGATGAGTCCCGCCAGCGCGGCAAACGCCCCGGGCGGCATGCCGAGAATGTCGGCATTGAGGAGCGAGACCACGACCTCAAGGCCGGAAAGCACCGCCGTCAATAGGATCAGTCGGATCGACCACGCGCGCAAAAGCACCTCGCGCCAGTCGGGCAAGAGTTTGAACATTCCATTTCTCCATGAAAAAACCCCGCTCGATGGCGGGGCGAAGTTAGTATCTAGTCAAAGATCGAGTAGGAGCTTCATCTCAATCATGTATTATCCCATCTGAAATTAGGCTTTTTGATACCTCCCGCTCTAGCAATCACGCCCGCAATATTCTTGCCTAAATCAGAAATCATCAGAACGTTTCGTCCTTGACGAGTCACAAGCCTTTCGGAAGCCATGACTTCAATGTCTGCCATCAACGATTGTTTCTCAGTTGATGGCCCCAGACTCTCATGTCGACCTTCAGTTTGCAGGACTATAGCTTTGTCTCCGTAAACAACTGTCGCAGGCGCACCATCGAGTTCGGCCAATTGGATTAACAGATACTTTGCCAGATCACTTAACCTGTTTGAGAGAAAAAAGACATCAGACATCGACACGCGTTTGTCGATGTCTTCACGAAACTTGGCCATTCTTTCATGGGCACTTTCGCGTAAGGTTACGTCCTCAATCTTGGATATATCCTGATCAATTTCCACACCTTGTAGTACAGCTTTTGACTTAATTTTTTCCAGAGCAAGTTTCTTGTTCTCGATTTCTTCTTTGTTGTCCAAGCCCATCAAGTTCATCTTGTGCTCGAAACGTACGCGGGCCTCCTCACCTTCGCGAAAAACATTGAGGACATTCGCGCGACCTTTTCGTTCTGCCTCTGAATTCTGTTCTGCGAACCAATTTCGCAATCTAGGCGTAAGCCAATAGAAGAATGCCGTTAACATTGCAGGCAGTACAAAACAGCGCACGACACTTGGAAGTGCCCAGCCATAAATGACGTGTATCTCGGTGGCTTTTTCAAAATAGAAAATTCGATATTCAAGGGGCTGATCCCCGAAAATCAGAAACACGATCGGCTTCCAATTCAGCGCCAACGCTAGAAATATGAAGTTGCCATATATCGGAGAAAGGAGGCGCGATTTTGCGACGCGCAAAAGCTCTTCTTGAAAGTTCACAGTGGTGGGTCTCTGAATGGAAGGGAAGTTTCAGGTTAGATGAAACACGAAGCTGATGTCCATTCGCTTATTAGCTTCGTGTTCGCATCAACCTGCTAACTCAATCCCGTTTTGCCTATTGCTTCAACGTAAGATCCGGAAGGGCACCTCCGGAGATGTCATCGGCGGCACGTTTGGACACTTCTCAGGCCAATCCACAATATTGAACGCGAAGGCCATCCCTTCACCGGTTGGCTCGACCCCGTCATCGGATGGAATACGGGCCGAGAAACGCGAAACCTGCCAGCCGTCCTCGACGGGCATAGGAACGGTCCAGCCATTATCATCTGAGTTCGACTTATTCTCGAACAGATGGACGCGACCGCCACCATTCCGAAAGTAGGACCGGCTGCGCGGCGTCCCGCAATCATGGAGCTTCTGGAAACGCCATTCGTGAAAGACCAGCCCACCGATCCTTCCCGCTGTAACGCTGTTGCCAGAAGTCGCAAAGCGAATCGGGGGAGTGCTATCCCGCTCTTTGGCCTTCTCTAAAGACGCTATCCGCTCGACCACCTTATTGACCGTGTCAGCCACCTGTGCCTGAGTACTGGAGATTGTAGCAATGGTAGATTGCTGCTGCTCGATTGACGCCCGCACATCGCGCATATCCGCCGCCGTCACGCCAATCTCTGCCGTGATGAAGCTGGATAGCCATCCCTCCACATGTGGGCGAAGCAGCCAGACGCCCGCCCCCCAGATCACCCCAGCGGAGGCGATCGTTGCAGCCATGTTACGTGCAAAAGCGGAGATGCTTTCCCGTGTCGTATCCTTCATATCTCGCCTCATGCTCATAAAAAAGCCCGCCTCGAGAGGCGGGTTCGCATATAACAAAACTGCTTCGCGTCAGTTGCAGTTATTGAAGATCCCTTGGCGCCAGGCGTCCGAAAGCTTGCCTGACGTGGTCCCAGAAACGATCACGATCTTGCCAGCATCAAAGGGAACCAAACCAACGCTACCATCCGGTAGGCTGAATGCCCCAGCAAACTGGGCCGTACCTCCCGATATGCCGATATCGATGCTCTCCACTGTGTCCGCTACAGGGTCATAGACCGGAACGGCACCATAGTTATACGGCGGGAATACAATACGACCATCGGGGAGGAGCTTTCCATTGCCGCGGCATTTCCCGGTGCCAAGGAAATCATCACGTTCACGCTCATAGAACGATCCATCTTGCGGCCGATAGATCCGTAATCCATTCCCCGAGTACGGGGTAATCACCACATCCCCTGTCTTTGTGAGACAAGCGCCAGCCCACGGACCAGCGCCGATGTAAGGCCCCGTCTCCATCGTGTCGGTATTGGGATCATAGATGTAGACTGGTTGATCTGACGAAAGCCAGCTAACCATAATAACACGCCCATCGGGGAGCAGGCACCCGGCCGATAACGCATTCGGATTAGCTACTGATGACAACGAAAACGTTTTATTGACCGGATCAAAGATGCCGAGATATGCGGCTGTACGCGGCACGAGGAGAACCTTGCCGTTCTTCAGCGCCACAGCACCGTCATAGCCTCCAACCGCAGTCACCTCACCGAAGGAATTGGTGCGCCAGTCGAAATACTTCACCGTGCTGGCCAAGCGTGGCGCAAAGACTGCCAGCCCATTGAGCGCCAGACAGCCGAAATTATAGCGCGATGACCCGCTTTGAGTGGCAATGTTTGTCAGTGAATTTTCTGTTGGGTCATAGATTGCCCACTGGCGGCCAGAGTAGGCCGATAACAAAACCCGCCCGTCAGGAAGCTCTACAGCCCCCACGAAGGCTTCATCATAGTCCAGACCGTGAGCAGGACCATCGGTATAAACAAGGTCTGAAGATACAGCTTCATCAACTGTCTTTCGGACACTTGAAAGGTGCGCGAGGGCCGAAGTCGAGAAGCGAGAATAGGAAGAAATACGCATAGTTTGTCCTTACGAAAGAGGCTGGCTGACGATGTGAATTGAAGGATTGGAACTGCCCGCAATGATGTCTGCTTCGGACATCATCGAAACGCGCAATTGCCCCGCATTACTGCGACCGACGTCATAAATGACGGCAATCCGATCTCCGTCAATCACAGCAACAGGATAGCTGGTGCCGCTGTTTGTCCCTGCGACTTCGTCCGGATCGACTTGAGCTGTATACTCAATAGTCGCGTCGTCTTCTGCAAACAGGATCACGCGCAGGTCAGTGCGAGAGGTCGTGTTCCAGTGCGTGAGAAGAATCATCCGGCCAGATGCAGTTCTACCTAGCCAACAGCGGCTGGATGCGTCCGGCCCCGACAAGCCAGGAAAGTCGGACCAATCAGTCCATGTTTTTCCTGCATCATCCGAATAGGTGACACCGGTTTTTGAACTTGATCCGGTCCGCAGAGTGGCCATGAAGCGACCGTCCAACGCTTCGATCATTTCTGTCTCAAAGAAGCCGGACCACTCTGTTCCGTTTTTATAGTTCGCAGGCAAGACTGACACCGGTTCACAGCGCAGTTCATTCGGGAGATATTTGTAAAGCGTGCAGCCGGGTTGATAACGATTGGCCGTATCGAGACTGGAGCGCCACAGATCCACTGGCAAATACCATTCACCAGCCAAGCGAACGACACGGCGCGGATCGCCGTAACGCGTCAACTTTTTAGGCTTGGACCAGACACAGAAGCGCGGATCTTCGACTTTCGGGTTACGGCACACGGAAACCCAAGCCCCCATGACTCCATCCGATAGTCCGGTCCCATCACCAGAGAAGCGGTTCGACACCCCCCAAAAGAGATGTAGCTCGCCATTCTCGGGGTTAGTCCAGAGCATAGGGTCAGTAAGCTTATGGGTATCATCATCGGGATATGTAAAGGCAGCGACTTCGGTCCAGGTCATGGTCTCGTCGTCAGCACGATAAAGCATGATGTAATTGCCGGATGCCTCGCCGGTGTATTTGTTGTTTCGCCAGTCCGCGGCCCACCACTTGGCGCCAGTTTTCGCCAGTGTTGCGACACCGGTATGATTGGTATTGGCGCGATCATAGTCGGTGCTCGTACCAATATTCCGCACGAGGGTCGCGGGATGGTCAGCGGGTGTTGGTTCGCTCTCCAAAGGGGGTAGTTCTTGGCGGATGGGCAACGTGGCCACGATCTCGCCATTCTGAATATCAATCCACAACCCGCGCCCATCGTATGAGCCAAAGAACTTGCGCCCCTCGATAGGCTCGACCTCAATTTCATCGGCTTCAAAGATAGCGCCGCTCAACTCGACAGCGGATAAGGCCATCGAATTTCTGTCCGTATCGATACGCATAACCGTCTTATAGGGTGTCCCCACCTGCAGCGCGTTAGCATCGCGATCGGGCACTTCGATGACCGCACCTTCGGAAGAGCTATCGACTGTGAGGCCGCCTTCGCCACGCGTTGGCTCAGCCTCTTGATCAAGGGTTAGAAGCCCTGTCCTCTCGGATGAAGTCATAACAACATTCGTTTCGCCATCCGTAATCGTGTCGGCCGACTGCGTCCCGGTGTGGTTCGCGCGGTCCTTGGCTTCCGCGAGTTGTTCGTTCACTGCCGCCTCATTCTCCGAGACGGACACGACTTTCTGGCCGTCCAGATTCTGAACGGGTGTTTCATATGCCATCATGGCCTCCGATTTGAATTAGATTTCCGGCTCAGGTTCCGGCGCGGTGATGGCCAGCGTGTGCGGCCCATCCGCCTGCCCCTCGGTATAGGTGCGCGAGATCGGCACCATCCAGTAATCGTGATCACCGGCTATCAGGCCGGAGACCGTCACGTTGATCAGCGCGCCGGGCTCGATACCGGTCAGCGCGGTCACCATCTCGGCGAGAGAACGATCCTCGCCCACATCGGCCTCATAGATCCGGACACCATAGAAGACGGCATTGCTCGGCGCGGTAGCGCTGAAGAGCGCCTGCTCCTCGCCGCCTGTGGCCACCACATCGGCCAGCTCGAAATCACGGGCAAGCCCTGTGATCTCGACCCATGCCGAGGCCCCGCGACTGCCGCGCGCCCTGATCCGGAAATCCTGCAGCGCGGTCTGCGAGAGGATGCCACCGAACATCGAAAAGCTTTCCAGCGGTTTGCTCACGACACCCCAACCAGAACCGGTAGCCTCACGCATCGGCTTCGAAAAGGAATAGCTCTCCGATGGCCAATCCTCATCGGTCGAGAGCTTGATCTGCCATTCATAAGCGGTCACCGAGTCCGATGTGCTGCGATCCATGCTGGCCGAGAAGCGCGGCACAACGACGCCCGCGTCGGTCTGATCATTCGCCGCGCTCATATCCACCACGACATTGCGCGGAGGCTGTACCCCGCTGCGGGTCGCGTCGAACTCGTAAGGCGTCACATAGACCTCTTCGGTCGCATAATCCCAAGCATAGATCTCGCTGGAATATTCGCGCAGGCTCATCTGGCAGCGCAGCGCTACCCCCTCGTCATTCGCCTCGATCAGCATCGGCTGGCTGCTTTCCACCGTCCAATCGCCCGACCAGCGGGTGAAGGGCGCGGCCAGATCGGTTTCCACCCGCGCGCCTGCGACCGCGTCGAAAGCTTCAGGCGGAAACTCGGCGCTGACCACACGCTGCATCCGCTTGCGCATGAGCAGGATCTTCTGCACCCGCTGGCCCTGCCGGTGATCGGTAACCATCGACAGATCGGGCTGATAGAGCTGATCGAGACCGCCATCGGCATCCTGCGCGCCCGCCAGCTCATAGGTCGGTAGAGAAGCCTCCTCCATATTGCGATCTGGTGCGAGATAGGTGCCCGAGACCGAGGTGGCGAGATCATCTCGCTCGGAATAACGCACGAAGGTGGCCGACTGCCCGTCGAGGATATCGGTCAGGGTGACAGAAACCTCCTGCTCTGTGCCTGGCACAATCCCCAGCTGCCCCCGCGCCCGCACGAAATTGGCAGCACCCGCGATCATCAGGGGCGACAGCTGATCCTCCAGCTCTGCCCCGTCGCTATAGGCAAGCGTCCCGTTCACCTCGTACCGCGCAATCGTGACGCCGGTCGCGGCCACCAGAGCCTCGGTCTCAGTCTCATTGCCCTCCGGATAGGCATAGCGCACCCCTGCCCGCTCATCGGCCACATCCGCGCCCCAGATCCATGTCTCGAGCCAGAGATGCACATCGGCATAGGGGCGGATCGGATTGCGCCGGAGCGCATCAAGCGCGCAGAGCGCCTGATTGGCCGACCAGACCCATGTCGCCTCATCCTGCGGATCTTGCGCCGCATCGCGCGGGTCCCACACGCGGGTGAACTTGCCCGCCATATGCAGCGCGGGCGGCGTGGCCGGCCAACGCTCGGAGCGATCATCATTCGAGCCGATATTGAGCCGCGCCCAGACCACAGTCCGGCCCTGCCAGGCATCGGTGGCCCTGAAGAACTCCGACGCGCCCGAGGCAATCGCATCGGGACAGGCGGTCTGATCGCCCAATCCGATCCAGATCTGCGTGTGACCCGCGAAAGGATAGAGCGTCCCTTCTGCCCCATCGCCCGAGAAATCATAGGGATCGCCCGAAAGCTCGACCTCGCGCTCATCGAGGAAGATGACGAACGGCCCGACACTCGGACGCGAGCTGACCAGCCAGCAGATATAGAGCGTGTCGCCATCGACATGCCAACCGGCAGGCGTCCCGACAGCGCGACAATCACCATAGGGCACGCGGTAGACGGGCAGCGAGGTCGGGTTGGCCAGATCGCGTAGGAGATCCTGCCCCGAGCTGGCTTTCTTCGAGAGCAGCGCCGTGGCCGCGACATTAAGCAGGATCGAGCCAAGTACCTGTACGGCAGCTTGGCCGAAGGCGCTCAGCCCCGCGAACCATGTCGCGGCGGCCTGCACCAGTCCAATTACGGGAGCCATGAAACCTCGGCCTGTGAAATGATGGTGAAACCGGCAGCCGCCTTGGCTGCCCAGAGCCCTGCCCCCAGCTGGATTGCCAGAGACAGGCCGCGTCGTGTCCGGATCAAGCCGATTGCGCCCAACCCCGAGGCCTGCCGCAATCCGGCGCGATCGGCGAGGAGATGCGAGAAGCCCCACATCCCGCCATGGCGCAGGATGAGCCGCTTGGCCCCACGCGCCCCCGCATAGGTCAGCCCCTGCATCGGTTGGATCGCCCAAAGATCGGCGAAGACGGCACAGGGTGCGCTACAGCAATCGGCGGGGCCCCATTCAAAGACCCCGCCCATATGCTGCTCCACCGATGCCATCACCCGATCGGGCGTCAGCTCTCCGGCCATGTCAGCACCTGCGCACGGCTCATCGCGAGCGCGGTCATGCGCCCTGCCGTATCACCCGGATAGGCCCGCGCCTGATCCTGTTCGCTGTGATAGACGGTCGCGGCAGACCGCGCGCCCGGACCCGTGGCCAGCGTGATCGACATCGAGGACTGGACACCCGCCTCGGTCGGCTCGATGGTCATACTCATCGCATCCATGGTGCCAAAGAAGATCGCGACCGGATCAGCGAGCAAGACCGCCCCGCCCACCGTCCCCGGACGATCTGCAACGCAGCCGATATGGATCTCGCCTTCGCGGTTACGGATCGCCGCATCCACGAAATCATCGAACTTATCCGCCCCCGCGACCAGCGTCACGGTGGCCTCGGTCGCGACCATGCTCCCGCCGACTTCGGCAGGGACAGAGAGAGTGCCCCACTTGCCCACGCCCTGCCATTCCTCTCCGCCCCAAGTCAGCACCCCCACGCCGGAATGGGCGCGCACAGGCGCATTCGGCCAGTCGAGATAGACGAAGACCACCGGATAGAAGACCGGCCCCGAGATCGCCTCGAGCATGGCCGCAGGGCAGCCGCGTGTCAGTTCCATGGATCAACCTCCTCGAACCCGTCCACCTCATCCTCGAAGACCTGCGCGAATTGCCACGAATAGCTCCAGTCCACGTTGAGCGGCTGGACCGCGCGCGGGATCGTAGTCGCCTCGAACACCGCACTTTCGCTGACCCCGATATTGACGATGCCCGAGCCGGTCAGCGCCTCGAAGATCCGAAGCACCGCCACGCCTTGGGCATTGGCAAAGGCCTCCGTGACCACCTGTCCAGTTTGGACAGTCCCGCCCGATTTAAGCGTGACGAACTCGCCCGGTCGCGCCGCCCGCCGGTTGGGCGTCAGGCCGGAGACCGTCAGCGTCGGAAACGTACCGTCGCTGCCTGCTGTCCCGCTGAGCAATGTGCCGTCAATCCAGATGACATCTGAGCCATCCTGATCCCAGCTCACATCCTCGGAGCCGCTGCGCCATTGCACCTCACGCGACTGGCGGCCCGAGGCTTCGATCTGCGCATCGGCCCACCAGTTCACCGGACGACTTTCAAGCCGGATCAGGTTCACGCCGCCATCGATGAAGCGCTTGAGCATCTCCATATAGCCCGCGCCGTTCGCTCCGCGCGCAAGCGAGGAGACCTCGAGCGAGACCATGCGCCGCCTGCGCTGCGTGGCCGAGACGCGCCGCGCGCCCGTGATGAGCGAGCGCGAGACATTGACCGGTGCATCGATGGTCCATTCCGAGGCCACGACCCCGACAGGAGGCCATGCATACACAAGCGTCATTTCTACTTCCTCGAACCGAAGGATTTGGATTTGGTCATCGCCCGCCCCGTGGCCTGCACGGAATCGGAGACGATACCGGCGCGGGCCTGCGATACCGATTGATCGGCGACGCTTTTGACGCGGAGATCAAAGAGATCCGTAGGCACGGCCTCGACCATGACTCGCTCCGCCCCGCCAGACGACCGCCCAGCGGCATCTGCCAGCCGGTTCGACACATCGTGCGGGATGATCCGGGTGCCACTCGGCAGATCCACGATCTCGCCACCGATCTCGTTGATCGCGGTCAGACCGCCCCGCCAGCCGCCGGTGCCCGTGGCGTTTGCCCCGATCCCGAGGGCGCCAAGGATGCCACCAAGGATACCGGTTCCACCCACACTGCTGAACAGGCTCTGAAAACCTTGGTTCATCAGCATCTCACCGAGCTTACCGATGATCGTCCCGAGCATATCCTTGAAGGACGACGCTCCTGTCAGGAATGAGGAGAAAGCTAACTGGATGCTGGACTGCCATTCGGACGTCGCATCCTTCAGTCTCTTCATTCCGTCGAGTTGGGTGGTGTAATCGATGATCTGTTGACCATCCCTGGAGTCTGCCGAAACACCGGCTTCCTTCAGGTTGTCATAGATCGACCCATCCAGCTCACTGCCGAACATCGTAGCCTTCATCTTGGCCAGTTCATCCTTCAGCTTCGTGGTCACCTTCTGAAGAGCCGTGACCTTTTCCTTGGCCTTATCGGCGCCAGCCGCCACGCCATCGCCCGCCAAAATGCCGGAGTTACCGAGATCGCCGAATTTGCTTTCGCTATCCGAAACCGTCTTCTTCAGCTTCGACAGGCTTTCGAGAGGTGCCGTAAAGGCAGTGGCCGCCTCACCAGCAGCCTTCCGCGCTGAAGCCGCACTATCTTCCGCCGCGATCTGCGCCAAAGCAAGCTCTTGCGTGATAGTCGCACTAGCACCCTTGAGATTGGTGCCAAACATGCTGTTCATTCCGTCAGCGACAGTCTCTGTGAACGCGGCCCACTTGCCAGCCATATCGCGCAAAGCTGCGATGAAATATGCGTTCGCGCTCGAGGACATCGCTTTAATGCTTTGAGCGACATACTCGACCCCATCACCGATCCTCTGCCACACATCGAGCGCCAGATCCTTCAGCACCCCCAGCGCCTCGCCGAAGCTACCGGTCGCGCTGACCAGCCGCGTGAACTGGTAGACAAGTTCACCAGCAGCCACCACGAGCGCCCCGACGCCGGTTGCAATCAAAGAGTTCTTCAGCAGGACCGTCGCTACGCGGGCCGCGATTGCCGCCGCCCGCCACGCGACCAGAGCACCGACAGCCACCCCCGCATAAGCGATGAACCGCGGCAGCGCATCGACCATCGTGCGGATGGCATTGCCAAGGGGCTTGCCCTCCTCTGCCGCCGAGCTGAAGGCCTTGGCCAGCCCTTCGAGACCGGGCACCAGCTCCTGCGCCACCATGTTGCGGATGCCCACGAAGACGAGATTGACCTCGGAGACGGCCTGTTTCGCGCGCCGGAAGGCCGCGATCGTGTCCTTGTCCATAATGGCGCCGAGGGCCGTGGCCTTGCGGCCCATCTCATCGAGCCCCGCGCCACCGTCACGCAGAAGCGGAACAAGGCCCGTCGCCTCATCCGCCATAGACTCCATGTAATAGGTCATCTGCTGCTGGTTCACGCCGGCCTTTTCCAGCGACCGGGCATAGAGCTGCAGCGCCTCGGGCCCCGAGAGCTTCTGGAAGTCCTTGATCGTCACCCCGACCTTAGGGGCAATGTTCTTGAAGAAATCCGACATCTCGCCGCCACCGGTCGAAGCAAACTCCCCGATCCGGTCGTTGGTATCCTTGAAGATATCGGAGAGCTTGTCCTGTTCCACCCCGACCGACCGCGCCGCGATCGCCATTTTTTGAAATGCCTCGGGCGTGGTATTCGCGAGGGTCGAAAGGCGCTGGGTCTCTGCCGCCGCTTCCATCGCCTCGGAAGACATCAACGTCAGAGATCCGACACCCGCCGCGCCCATTGCCGCCCCGATCAGGCCGGCGTAACCGCGCATCTGCGTGGCAAAGGCCGAGATCTCGGCCCGCGCCCCCTGGAGGCCGGTTGTGAACCCGCGACGGTCCATACCGAGGACGGCACGCATCCGCCCGACTACTGCTTCAGCCATTCGCTCCACCTTTTCTTGGGCAAGTGTTTTGCTGTCGTATTGGCATGCGCGCGCATCTCGGCGCGCAGCATGGCCGCGCTCTCGGCACTCGGAGCGGGTTTCGGGAACAGCTTTTCAAGCGGTGGCAGTTTACTTGCGCGCGAGAGCGCGGCAGTCACCCATGCCACCTCGATCGAGGCACGGTGACGCGCCTCGACCCCTTTCATGATCGTCAAGTAGAGGCGCGGGGTCAGGCCCCAGAAGCTTGCCTCATCATAGCCCGCCGCGACATAGGCCTGCAGCAGCGCAAGGTAATCTATCCTTGCGCTGCCGGAGGGTTTCCCGCAGATGCGCCCCCCGCCAACTCTTGAACCGTTTTCGGAAGCTCGGCGGCGGGCGGGAATGCTGCCTCGATCGCCTTGATGCAACCATCCATAACCCCGTCCATGTCTTCACCGATAAGGGTGCCGACATCGCGCAAACGCAGCTTGGGCTGACGTTCGTGCAGCATGGCGAAGGCCATCGCGCGCAGATCTTTGGACAGGATGCGTCTCTGCTCGAAGTCGGTCAGGACTTCTTCCATCGTCCGGCCCGTTGCCTCCTCCATGTCGCACATGGCGTTGAAGTCCATCACCATGACCATCTGGAGACCGTTGATCGTCGCCAGCGCTTCACCGCGGAATTTGTTGCCCATTATGCGCCCTCCGCCTCGACGAGGCCATTCACACGCAGGTTCAGCGTGGCGGCGGCCTTGCCGTTGACCGGCAGGCTGCGCTGATAGGACTTCACCCAGCAGGCGTAGATTTCCTCACTACCGCCGGGCGGCGTGATACCGACTTGGATCAGTTCGGCAGTATTGCGCAGCTCGAGCAGCATTACGTCCTGATCGCTGTCAGGGATATAATCCAGAGGCAGGGCCAGCGTCCCGTTATCTTGGAGACCAGGGATGAATTCCTTGGTCCGGTTAGGGGAGCTATGGCTCGAGGCATCGATTTCATCCGCCTCGCCCGAGGGCATTTCGAGGTCACCGACCCCGACGAGGGTTGTCCAGGTCGGGGTCGCGCCACGCCCGATGCGCACCACCACCCCATAGCCGATTGCAACACCGGTCACGCTCATGGAATATCCTTTCAGGAAAGAGCCGGATCCGGCATCCACGCCGTGATCCTGAAGGTTAAGGTCAGGGTGCCGACGCGCTGCTCGGCGCCGCCATCCGTTTTGATATCGATCACGGTAAGCTCGCAGTCGCGCTCCCGCGTCCGCAGCGCCCCGATGACAAGCCGCTCGATCACCACAGCATCCGCATCAAGCGCGTCCTCGATCGCATCGCCACCCAATCGCTTGAGCCCGACAATCAGGTCGGTGACCCGTTGGGATTGCCCATGCGCAGAGCGCGAAGGCTGTTCGCGCGGCGTGGCCACAAACCACGCGGGCAGAACCTCGGCATTGACCGCATTCGCCCATGCCGAAATCTGCGTGTAGCTGGCGAAGGTCGCATCCGCCCCCAGCACCGTTTTGATCGTTTCGCGGTATTCAGGCCGGTGGCTCATGGCACCAGCTCCAACTCGCATAGGATCAGAGCATCGGTAGCGGGCGAGCCGGTCAGCATATGGTTTACGACCTTATAGGTCTTGCCATTGGCTGGAGCGATGAAATCGCCCTGCGCAAGCTCCGGCACCAGATCGCGCCGTACCCGCCAGCTCGGGGCGAGGATCATGACGTCCCGCCCATCATCGCCCGTGATCTCGACAGGCTGTTCACGGAAGACCGATTGAATGGATCGCGCCACGCCGCCCTTCGGGATGTAGGTGACCTCGGCCCCGAGCGCATTGCTCAGAACCGAAGCCATCCCATCAAATACGCCCATCAGCGGATGACACCGTCGAGGAGCACCTCGCCAGAACTGGAAGGGTTGGCCGCCGCAGCCGTTGCCACCCCGATCAGGGTGTTATCCGTGTCGACCACCGTCACACTCCCTGCCGCCTCATCGAGGTACACCTTGGCGCCCACAGTCCAGGCTTCTGCCGAGGTCTTGGTGACCTCGAACACACCGCGCCGCACCAGCGTCAGGCTGTCACCGATCGCGGCATTATTCTGGGCGACACCGACGATCGCACCCACCTTTACGAGCTGTCCAGCCGTTGCAGCAGCGGTCGCGGTCAGGGTGAGGTGCTCACCCGGTTGAACGTAAGTCTTCATTGCGATCTCCTTGTCGCTGAGGTCAAAACGACGACGGGCGCCACAAAGGGCGCCCGTTCGTCAGATCAGTCTCACTGCATCACGCCCGATCAGACGCCCGCGTTTTTATAGGCCCCGCGATACTCGACCGCCGCCGCGCCGAAGATGTGGCGCGCATTCATCGTCACCACATCGGGGTTCATGCCATCAAGCGTCTCCACGGTCGGGGCCTCGTAGCCTTCGAGATAGGCGTGCTGGATCGGCGGCAACTCGGAGGACACCAGATACCACGAGGTATCCGAACCGCCAGCAGCCGCACCCAGATTGCCAACCGTCGAGGGCGTCAGCGAGTTCGAGAACGGGTTGGCATCCGCATTCTTGGCCGGCGTGATCGCCGCCGCGAACTGCATCGCCGCCAGCTCCAGCGCTGGTGGGACGATCAGGCGATCGGGCTCGATCGAGAGGAAGTCGTCGCCAACTTTCGAACCGAAGGCCCGCTGCTCCCACATCGCCTTGCGGGCGGCGGCAATCGAGGTGACCGAGATCGCGGCCGCGGTGCCCGCGAGATTGCCGTGATCGGCATGGAAGAGCGCCTTGCCATCGGATTTGAGCTTGGCGTTATTGCGGAAGAGCGTCCAGACCATGGAGCTTTCCATCAGCCGCGCGGCGGTGGCGAACTCGGTCGGGATGCGCTGGAAGGCGCCCATATCGTCATTGATCACCGCTTCAAAGGTGAGGTTGATCGTGCGCCCACGGCGCTCGACCTTCAGCCCCTCGGCCTCATCGACGAGACGCGCCTGTTTATACTCGCCATTCTCGCCCACGGGCTTCAATTGGAAGTCGCCGCCGAAGCGCACCGCATGCAACTCGCGGAAATCGGCGGCCGAGATCGGCGCGCCGGTCACCAGCTGCCAGCTCGCCGCGCGGCGCTGATAGGCGGCCAGAAGCGTGCGCTTCATCACCTCGGTGGTGATATAGGCAAAATCGCTGACGCCCAACGCCCCGCCGGTCATGGTGGTGGCCATCATGCCGCGCTTGACCTGCGCTGCCTCATCATAGCCGCGCGTGGCCCCGCCCAGATCCATCGCCATGCGCTTGATCCGCAGCCCGCGATAGTCGGCGGCCGGCCCGTCGGTCTTCTTCATCAATGCCCCGATCATCCCCTCCATGCGGGTGTCGGTCTCGTCGCGCGTGATGCGGGCGGGATCATGGGCGGGGCTATGGCTGCGGCTTGGCGCTTCGGCGGCAGCCATCTGCGCCATGAAGCGGGTGCCGGCATCGGCGAGCGCCGTGCCATCATCGATCAGCGCATCGATATCGGCCTGCATCAGCCGGCCCGAGGTCAGGAAGGGGGCCGCCATCTCGCGGATGCCCTTCACCCGCGCCCGCTCGGCCGCCAACGGATCGGGCTGCGGCGCGGTCATCACCGGCGCCGGTTGCGGGGCCGGTGCGGGCGGCGTCTGGGTCGTCGTGATCGTGGGCGTGGTCATCAAAATCTCCTTGGGTTTGGGGGTGGCGCGGCGGGCCGCGTCCGGAACACGGGACAGGAGCTGCTCGTAGCTTGCTCCTGCGCTCATGAAGGCCGCTCGCGCGGCCTCCATCGTGGCAAATTGCATAAGGGGAGAAGCGGCAGCATCCTCGCCTGCCACCCCATCGGCGAAGCCATGGGCCACAGCATCTTCGGGGCCATACCAGGTCTCTGCCTTCATGATCTCGCGGACCTCTTCGGGCGTCTTGCCCGAGGCGCTCGCGTAGACGGCGGCATAGGTATTGGCCGAGGCCCCGATCACATCCGCCTCGCGGCGCATCTCGGCCTCGGTCCCGAAGACAAAGCCCGAAGGGTCATGGATCATGATCTGCGATCCCGCCGACATCAGGCGCTTGGTCCCAGCCATGAACATCAGCGAGGCAGCGGAGGCGGCAAGCCCCTCGACCACGATGGTGGTGCCGCCCGGATGGGCCGCGAGGATCGCGCGGATCTGCTCGCCCGCCCAGACATGGCCACCGCCCGAATTGACCCGCACGGTCACCGGCCCCTCGCCCATGATCTGCAGAGCTTCACGGACCATGCGCGGCGCGAAGAAGATATCCTCTTCGTACATGTAACCCACATAGTCATCGAGCAGCACTGTCCCGCTCAGGATCAGCTCACCGCCCACAATCAGGTCAGTCGCCTTCATCATCGTCATCCTTATTGCTATCGACGGCCAACCCGCCTTGAGAGGCCACCGGCTCGAGACCGGCAGCTTTATCCGCTTGCGCATCCTGCGCCCGCTCGGCGCGGATCGTATCGGGATCACGCCCCAACTCACGCTGGGTGCGCTGGCGCGAGTTCAGCCCCGCCTCGACCTCTTTGACCATCGCGGGGATTTCCTTGGTCGGATCCACGAGGATCCGCCGTGGCGGCGTCCAGTCCATGGTGAAGGCGGGAAGCGTCTCACCCGTCATCGCCAGCCCCTCACGGAACCAGCGTTCCATGCCGCGACAGAACTGCCCGATCATCAGGTTGCGCTGCCACATGCGGATGAGGCGATCCATCTCCATCCGCCCCATCCGGCCCGAGGAGAAGTTGACGCCCTTCAAATCGCCCGCGAGCGACTCGTAGCTGATGCCCAAGCCCATCGCGACCATGCCAAGGCCCCGACGCATGAACTCGTCATAACCATCGATCTTCGGTGGATCCGTGAAGTTGGGCTTGGCCCCTGCAGGCAAGCTCACCACCGCACCAGGGGCCAGCTCATCAAGCCCTGCCCCGGCATTGGCTGGACGTTTCGCGCCATCATCCCATTCAAGGATCACCGCCATTAGCGCCGCCATGCGCTGTTTAAGGATCTGCGCCTCCTGATAATCGCCCAGCTCGCCCAGTGTCATCATGACAGGCGCCAACCAAGGCACACCGCGTAGCTGGCCTGCACGGTCAAAACGGCGGATATGCAGAATGTCGGACCAATGTACCCGCGTGGAGGTAAGCGCCTTACGGTTCTGCACCGCACCCGGATGCTCGTTATAAAGGTGATAGGCCTCGATCGCACCGGTGGGCCCGTATTCGATCCCCTCGATCACAAGGTTCTCGCCATGCGACTGGACAGTCGGGTCGAGGTAATCGGCTTCGATCAGCTCGACCTGATAGGGCAAGCGAAGATGTGGATCGAGCCGAGGGTTGCGCATCCGCCGCCGAGCCAGAACCTCGCCATCGGCAAAGACCGTCGACATCACGATCCCCTGCATCTCGAAGAGATCATACTCGCCAAGTGCATCCGCATCCTGCGTCAAAAGATGCTGGAGGTAGTGCTGTAGCCGCGCCTTGCCCGGTTCATCCGTGGTATCCCCTTCCATCCGGATCGAGGGGGCGATCCCCTCGCCCACCACATTGGCCACCACCACATCGCGACCACGCGCCGCATAGGGGCGGTTGCGGATCATATCGCGCGAGAGGTTGCGCAACCGCCCACGATGGCCATAGGCCGCCGCATCCGCCGAGGAGCCCGGAGCTTTCCAGCCATAGGTGCGCCGCCCGCGCGAGGCGGCGTCGAAGTTCATCAGCTGCGCCGCTCCCGCACGGGCGCGCAGCCGTTTATAGCCCGCTTCAGGACTGAAGAAGGACACCACTCGATCGATAGGGTTCATAGGTCAGAGGCCTCGCAGCGTCTTCGGGTAGGAAACCTGGAACGCGCCGGCCGCAGCCCCGCGCAATTCCTCCTTCATCATCACCAGAATGGAGCGCATCTCCTCGAGCGATCGGTATTCCACCCGCTCGCCATTGATCTGCACGACCCGCGCCCCTGTCGCGATGGCCCGCTCCATCTGGGTAATATCGGACTGTGTCCAAGCCATGTTCTAACGTCTCCGAAGATAACGAATGCCCGAGAACGGGCGAGAGGCCGATTGCGAGGCAGCGGCGGTGAAATCATCGACCCCGTCCGGCTCGGGCGAGGCCTCGTCGTCAGAAGGATCATGCTGTGCCAAAGACACCGCAAAGGCATTGGCCATGCCCAAAACGGCCCAGTCAGGCGGCGCTTCCCAGTTCACACGGTTCACACCCATATGCTCGGCGAGCGCCAAGGCCTGCACCGAGAGATCAAGACCCTCGTTGCGCTTGATGCCGGCCTTCAGCTCATAGCCTTTCAGCCCCTTACGCTCGGCGACCAGCTCATTGCGGTGATCCTCCTCGAGCCAGTCGGGCGTATGCTGGGCGCCAGAGCCGCGCTCGAACCGCCCCATCGCCGCCATGACCGAGTCCTTCAACCGGTCGGTGGCCATGTTCAGCAGCTTGATCGACCGCGCTTTCTTACCTTTCGATCCGCGCTCGGGCGAGGCGTACCAGACCCGATCCGACTGGTGGAAGCCACCGCGCCCGACCGAGAGAAACCACAGATCTCCATCATTGGCCGAACGGCGCTTGCGCCAGAACTTCTCGGCATTATCCGACCAGCCAGCAGGCCCGTTGAAGTCGATGGCAATGGCACAGGACGTCAGCCCCCAAGGCTGGCCTTCCACGGGATAGACGCGGCCCGCCAGCGCCACGAGCGATTCCGCATCCTCGGCATAACGACCGGGATCAACGGCGCGATACTGGCCGTCCTCGTTGCGCGCCTTGGGCGCGTGATCCGGCGGCTGCGAGATCGCAAAACGGTCTATGATGATCCGCTCGCCCTGCGCCCCCCATGCCATCACCAGCACCTCGAACCGGTTGCCCTGCACATCGACCGAGGTGGTGATGAAGCGGGTCCAGCCCGGTGCAACGCGCTTATCTAGACGCACGGCATTTTCCGAAAGCATCGTTGCCGTCAGCTCGCCCTCGATCTGGGTGCCCTTCGGCAGATAAGGTTCACCGCGCTCGGTGAAGTAGACGCGGCGCAGTTCGGTATAATCGCCGAATTGTTCAACCTGCCGAAGTGCCAGCTCGTAAGAGGTCACCAGCCCTTCCCAGCTCGCGAAAGCTGCAGCCGCCCCGTTGAGCGAATAGCTCGCCAAATCGGTGGCGCGCAGATCCGGATCATCGATCGTCACCAGCGCCCGCTTGCCATCCTCGCCAACGGTCGCGCCCTCATGCAGCCAACCGCCACGGCCCTTGAGGATCTGGCGGTTCATCTCGTTCTTGTGGCGGTGGCTATAGAGACTACCGCAATGCGGGCAACACATCTCGGCCTTGGCGCCGGCCACAGCCGGTTCGAGCGTCTCGTCATATTTGAGGAGCTTGAAGTGCGGCTCGAAGAGATCGCCGCATTCACGGCACTCCCAATAGAACCGCCCCCGCGTGCCCTCGTTATAGATCCGCACGATCCCGCCCGAGACGGGCGGAAACTCGTGCGGGTTCTGCGGCCCCGCCTTCCAGGTCTCGTCCGTCACCGGAAAGGCCGGTGTGCTTTCCAGAAGCACGCAGCCGCGCGACATAAAGGTCCGGATCCGCTGGCGGGCCATCCCGTAGGGACTAGCTTCTGGCGCGTCCTTGGGCCCCAGCACCTGCGGCATGTGATCGTAATCGGTCAGCAGCACCAGCCGCTGCGAGCGCGAAGACAGCTGACGCGCCACCGGATAGCCGATGGTGAGCCGCATGCCCTTGAAGCGCTTGCGCGAGAAGGTGCTGTCATCGCGGGCACGGCCCAGACGATCCCGAACGTCCCGGCTGTTATCGATCATCGGATCGAGCTTCTCCTCGACCCAGGCATCGGCATCGGGCTTCGACATATGGATGATCTGCACCGGTGCCGGTGCGCACATTACCGAATGCACTGCCACTGTGATCAGCATCGTGGTCTTGGCCGATTGCGACGGCCCCACGAAGCAGACCGATTTGAACTTGCGCGACTGGGTGATGTCGGCAGGCTCGACCATATAGGGCGCAACCGAACGGTCAAAGCGCGACCAGTCGGTGCCGATCGGCACCTGCATGAACTTCTCCGCCGCATCGGTCACCGAGATCCGCGAGGGCGGATCCAGAAGCGGCAGCGCATCGGCCAATAGCTCGCGCGGCTGCGTCCATGCGGGCAGCGGCGGGATGTTCAGCACCGACGCCCCGCGATCCATCATCTCGACCATGCTTAAAGCCCCATGTCCTGCTGTTCGCTGTAATCGGCAAAGCTTGTCACCTGCCCCGTGCCCATGATCGACAAATCAATCATGTTGCGCATCTTCATCACCACCTGATCGCAGCGGACCTCGACTTTCGAGACCTCCTCGACCCCGAGGCCCAGATCACGCTCGAGATGGTCGGGCATCGTGCCCAAGGCCGTGGCCACCACGCCGATCAGATCTTCCAAGAGCTCGGAGACCTTGGCCGCCCGCACCAGCTCGCCGCGCTGTTCGGCCACGCGGTTGCGGTGATACTCGGCCTCGGACCATTCACGCAGCTGCTTGGCAGTCAGCCCGCCCTCTTCCTCTTCCTGCTCGCTGTCGAGATTGCGGAAGGCCAAGGACGCCTGCATCGCATGCGCATCGCGCGTGGCCTTGGTCGCGCGGCTCTGTTCGTCCCGCGCCATCCGCCAGGCATAGCAATGCGAGAGCTGGAACTCGTAGGACACCCCGTTCTGGCCGGCGGTCAGCACCGGCATGCCTTGGCCGACCCATTTGGTGACTGAGTTCTCGGAGACGTTGAAAGCAATGGCGAGCTGTGCGCGGTTCATCACCCCATCGGCCAACCCGTCGGGCAGCGGATAGAGCGCAGTATCGAGCACGCTCCCATCCGTCAGCGTGACAAGCGTATCCATGGGATCAACCCCCTGTAAAGAATAACAACAACAACCCCAACCCCACCTCGCCGAAACCCAGAAACAGGTGGATGTAACGGGGCGCGAATTACCCGCATGCGTAAAAATCGCCGGAAGGACCCATGCCATGGGTCATTTTTGTCGGGGCCGACTATTGCCACCCGACCCTTTTGCTCGGCCCGAGTTTGCCACCCGACCCGATGGTCAGGTCGGAGTTTCACCTGCGCGTGGCCATCGCCTTCGCGAATGCAACGCGGAAGTTCTCGGCAAAGCGGGCGTCAAACACTTCCTGCGCCCCGTCATAGAACCCGAGACGCTTGTCATAGTGCGGCATCGCATCGACGAAGGTCAGGACTGGCGCGATCTCGCCCGAGCGATCGCGGCGCCAAACGCCAGGACTGAGCCCGCCATTCTTCGGCACGAAATAGCTGGCCCGTTTGGAGCCCTTGCGTTTGCGCGACCGATCCGTCTGGTTCGACCGGCTATCGCGCTGCGCCATCAGCTGAGACAGAACTTGGTTCCGCTCGCCCCGTGACCAGTTGCCATAGCTATCGAGCTTGGCCCCCGAGGCTGGCAGTACCGCCGCGATCAACCCGTCATAAGCCAGCCGCCCAGCGAGCAGCTTCTCGACACCGGTCTGGCCACGCGCCCCGCCTGTCTCCTGCCGCTTCAGATAATGCCGGGAGCCGACCGAAGGCCGCTCCTGCACGGCGGCGCTCAGATTGCTCTTCGTCGCCCGCCAGACCTGAAACGCATTCTTCGTGAACTTGGTCGGGCGGTCGAAGACCACGTCCATCCGATCCTGCACATGCTTGAGCACATCGCTCGCGGTCTCGTTAAGCGCCAGCATCGTGGCGTAAGGCACCTGTTCCTTTTCGACCGAGAGCAGCCCCCGCTCAAGATCCTTCTGATCATAGGACATGTTGAACACTTGCGCGCCCTCACTTCCTGTCAGCGATGTCTGGAAACAGAAACGCCCGCTCGGTCGTGGGTGACCTGCGGGCGCAATTCTCGATTATGCTTATATATGAGCGATTGGCGGGGATAAGGTCAATACCCTATTTCAACGCATACGCTCCAAGGCCTCAGAAAGAGCCATACGCATGGCTCGCCTGTTCTTTCCATCGGAACACCACCCAAACTGCACCAGCACCTGAGAGAGCGTCATATCGCTTAGGCAGACGGCATCAACCAGAGCGCGGTCGGTGATCGTGCGGGCCGCGACACCGCGCGCCGACGGGCGCACCCGACGCACGGCCATTGCCACGCCCGTGCCGATCCGGCTGCGCATCCGCTCGATCGCGCGACCCTCGGCCACAAAGTCATCCATGAAGCAATTGCCCGAGCCAGCCGCGCCGCCTTGCGTGGCCTCGAGGCTGGTGCAGCGCATCCCGCCCGCGTCATGCCGCTCGACCAGATCGCGGTAATAGCGGCCGACGAGGATCTGCCCCTTGCTCAGCGGCGCGGCCTTCTTGCGCTTGGCGGCGTCCGCGCCCATGCGGTCGAAGACATCCACCGACCGCATGGCCTTGCGCCCCTGATAGCCACTTTCCTGCGCCGCCCATTTGCCATCAGCGCCCAGATGCATCTCGCGGGGCGTGAAGACCGCAAAGGCACCACGCGCCGGAGCCGCGATGATTTCGGAGCCGCATTCGCCGGGCACTATCGCGGCGCTGCGCATAGCATCAAGCCGCCCCGCCTCCTGCGCCAATACCGCAGCCCCTGCGCTACCCACATACACAACCCGCGTCATACGTCGTCTCCTGCCCCTGCCAGCTTCGCGATTTTCTCGCATTGGTTCATCGCCACCTGCCGCCGGTGGCGGAAGGCCATGTCGTCATCCGAGACCTGCCGGCCGGCGGCCATGTTCTCCTCGATCAGCATCAGGCGGCGCAGGTTCTCCCGCGCCTTCTCGCGCAGCTGACTGGCGGCGAACGCATTGGGCCAGCGGCGGGTATCCTTGACCGTGCGGCGCAGCTCGGGCGCCCAGCCATCGCGCAGCGCCTCGCGCCCCATGCCGCTGGCAAAGACCGCGCGCATCAACGGGCTACCGGTCTCTTCGGGCGGATCGATCTCGGCGGCCTTCTTCAGGATCTGCGGCCCTGCCCAGATCCGGTCCTCACGGGTGCCGCCCGGATGCGCGACGATCTCTTCCTTGAGCGCGTCGAGATTGATCTCGGACATATAGGCGAGCTTGCCGCTTACCTCCTCGATCATCTCTTCGAAGCCCGCCTTAGTCACGGTCGAGGGGCGCCCAAGCCCCAACCGCAAGAGCGGCTCGAAGAGCACCGTCCGCACACGCTTCTCACCGGCTGCCTGTTCTGCACTGTCCATGTCGCCTCTCCTTTCTCTCAGCAATCCCCGCTCGGGCACGCTCGACTGTCACGGGGGTAAGGGGGTTCTGATCTGATCTTCTCTATTCAGGCCGGAAAAAAGCGTGACAGTTTTCGGGCAAAAAAAAGCGAACCAGAACAGGTTCAATCAATATCTTGTGGAATTCACCGTATCGGACACAAACGGACTGTCCGAACTCTGTCCACGGACTGTCCCGTGACTGTCCCGTGACTGTCCGGAAAGTGTCACGCGTGACAGTTTGTGACTGTCCACGGACTGTCCGTTTGTGTCCGCGGACAGTTTCCGGACAGGGCCAATGATCCCCGCGCGCGAGGCCGCATCATGGACAAGCCGCAGCTCGAGGCGGTCATCGCCAAGCTCGGCCAGAACCATGTCCTGTACATCGCGATTGGCGGCACCGTCCTGCGACAGGCCGCATTTGATAAGCTGCTCGCCCAGCCGCTGCCGCCGCTTGCGCAGGGCGTCCTTCGAGGCCTTGCCTTTACGCCGCCCCCATGCTGCTTCGATCAGGGGAACGCAGCGCGCCCAGTAGCGGCGGCCATCGCTATGCACCGGCCAAAGCGCCAGCGCCTCTGCGATATCATCGCCCCGATCAAGACCCGCTACCAAGCGGCAGATCTGATCAGGACAGCCGGGCAACGAGCCCGCAGGAGATTGCCGGATCGAAGCGCTATAGAGCCGGAACATGATGCCAAGGGCGGCATGTGACAGCCCGAGCGCCCATTCTTCCGAGAGCCAGTCGATCGGCATCTCGATCTGCTCGAAGGTATTCAACGACACATGCGCCTCGATCGGCGGCTCGGGCAAATAACCCTCTTCGTTCCAAAGGTCAGTCATCACATCACCCCTTTCGCTTCGACCATGACCGGCACCCCATGCGAGGCAGCCCATTGCACATCGGCCCAGATTTGCGGGCAGCTTGCCCAGCCAGGGCAGGCAGGCACCCAGATCGCGCCGGCCGCATTGCGGAGACCTGCGACCTGTTTGGCCCAACCGACCGGCTCATTGATTTTCAGATGCATATCGACCTCGAGCATCGCCGCCCCGAGGATCACTGGCGAGATCGGTAAGACGCCCATGCGCGAAAGCTCGGCACAGGCCCGCGCAGCGAAAAGCGTGACCGCTTCCGGCACCCCGCACAGCCTGAGACGTACGGGAGAGCTGACAAAGACCAGCTTTCCGCCCGCATGCCCCACCACATCCGCAGGCTCGACCCCGAAGACAATCGGACCGGACCAGTCCAGCGCCGTGGCCGAACGCGACAGCGCGGCCCAGTTATCAAATGTAGAGATCAAGGCATCACCCCCGCGCACCATTGCAAGCGAAAAGAGATGCGGGACGGTTTGCGCCAACAAACCGCCCCATAGCGCTGCCCGACCCCGCTGAGTAGCCGGGAAACACTTGCACGACACCCACCACTCAACCGAGGTGCCGCGCGCTTTGCCACGAGGAACGAGAACACATGACAAAACTTAAGGAGACGCATTTCTGAGACCATCGTCCCCATCACTCGTCCCCCACAAACTCAAGAATATTACGGGCAATCAAACGCGCTTGCGGAACGCTCAGCGCAGCAAAGGCTTCTGGCTTTCCATCAACCTCGATCACCCGCACCACAAACCCGCGCTGCGACATCGACACTTCGACCTCGGCGCCAGTGGTGTGATCGAAGACTTTGGCGGAAACCGAGGTGCGCGCTTCCTGCGGGCGGCGCGGCGCGGCGACTGTTCTCTCGACCATCACGCCACCTCAAGATCTGCGCGATATTGCAGCGCCTCGATCAGGGCCTCGGTTGCCATCTTACCCGTCCCGATAGCCGATCCGCAGATCAGCCGAAAACGCTTCATCATGGCCTTACCATCAATGCCCAGATCGGCGGCAACCATGTTCTGCTTCTGGCCGTCCAGCAGCGCCTTGCACATCGCCAGTTCGGTCACCGCGTCAAAGGCAGGATCGGCCTTGAGCCCTTTCAGCTTGCCCAGATAAGACAACGCCTCAGGCGAGAGGACCGGCTCGGGCTCGGCCACGACGGGCGCTGGAGCCGGTGCGGCCTCGCGATTTGCCAGCTGGCCATTCGAGAGCATGTATTTGATCTTCGAACCAACCGACTGATTGCGACGACCCAGCACCTTGGCAATCTCCGGTACCGTCTTGCCCGCACCATAGAGCTGGATCAGCTTTTCCAGATCGCCATCCATGTAGGGGCCAGTCCGGTAATCCTCGGCATCGACTGGAATCGGTTCGACCGCAGGCACGGGCGCAGCCACCTCCGCCAAAACCTTCGTATCATCATCGGCAGGCACTTCGGTAGGAAGACTGACAATCTCCGGCCCGCGCTGGCCAATGACATCCGGCCCGCCCGGAACGTGCTCGCCTCCCCCATGCAGCTCAGCGATCTTAGCAATTGTTGAAAACAGAAACGCCTTGCTGAAGTTGTTCGCCGCGTCTTCCGGTGACGGCTGCACCGCCTCTGGCGCATCCTCGCGCGGCCCGTCAAACGCCACATGGATCGAGGCCCCCGTAACACTCGAAAGCTGGAACGCCACGTCCCAACCCTCTTTCAGCATCGTCTCGCCAATGCTGATCAGCGAGGTCATATTGCCCAAGCTCTTGCGCTGCGCCTCAACGCTGCGGGTAAGCTCTTCCAGCGTCATCATTCCGTCGCCCATCACTTGGCCCCTTTCATAACGGCAGCTTGTTTGAGAATTGGCGCGGGGGCTTTCCGGCCACCACTGGCCCCCGCAACAGTGTTCACAACCGCTTCCAGCGGTTCCACGCGCTGAAACAGCGTGGCCGGATTTTGCGCGATCATCGCCGCGCATCCGCGCCGCAGAGAGGTATCTGTGAATATGGCGCGGCTCATGTTCATTACTCCGCAGCCATCAGCCGGGCGAAGTCTTCGGGCCACGCCAGCGCCGCCAGCGCCACATGATCACCATAAGGACGGTTCAGACCGTCCCACCAGTTGCACGCCGTGCCAAAGGTCACGCCGAACGCCGCCGCCACATCCTCGCGCGACTGGAACATCTCGCGCAGGAAGACCGACCACCGCATGGCAAATGCCGCGCGATAAGGCACGGGGTCGAAATGCCAGCAATGCGCGCGGCGCAATGCGGCACGGCCCCGCCCTCGCCCGCCTGATGACGGCAAAACTTTGGAATGGGACTTTGCAGCGGGCACCGGCCCAGACTGCGACGAGATCAATTGAATGGAAGAAGACATGTCAGGCGACATCCTTACGTTGCGGTTGCGAAAGATCAGACACCGGATTGGCGCGCATATAGGCAAGCACACGCTCAGCGCGCTCGAAGCCCGGATAGGAACGACTGGCACACCAATCTTCCCAAGTCCCCCATGTGGCCCTGATCGCTTTGCGCAAGACGTTTTGAGGAGTCTGCCCGATGCCATCAGCGTAAACGCGCACCTCCGCAATGAATGCGGCAGTAAGCTCTACAGGCAGCGGGTGATTGTCTGGGGTCTGATCCATAAATCTCAATATGATCATTTTTGCTCACATCAGCAAGATCATTTTTGCTCATCGCAGTAATCTACGTTTTCGCGGAGAATGCATGCATGCATGAAGATCCATTCGCGGCAGGGCTCCGCGCATACTTTGATCAGCACCCGGACGTGTATCCGGCCACGGTCAGCGCCGCAGCTGGACTGAATAAGTCCGCCATTCGAAAAATCATCAGCGGAGAGGTAAAGTCCCCTCGACGCGCGAATGCGGAAAGCATTGCTTTACAGCTTGGCCTCTCCGTCGAGCGCATCATCGCCCAGGATTTCTCCGATAGCGCCAAGAGCATCAGTATTGTGGGTGAGGTCGGTGCAGGGGCGCACGTCGACCTTTTTGACGAGGTTGAAAACGGTAGCCATAGAGAAGAGATCGGCGTACCCGAAAACCTCAAAGATGAAGAGATCGCCGCTGTGCGCGTCGTCGGGGACAGCATGGAGCCGGTCTATTCGGAGGGCGACATTCTGTTCTTCACGCGGCAGACGCATGAAGGCGTGCCAGTCGAGGCCATCAACCGCAAATGCATCGTCGCCACGCCCGATGGCAAGGCGTGGGTAAAGCACCTAAAATACGGCTCTGAGGAAGGCAAGTTCCACCTCACCTCGATCAACCCCACCGGCGAGAACCGGCATAATACCGACGTGCTCTGGGCAACGCCTGTTCGGCTCCACCTACCCGCAGAGTTCGTGAAAAGACAACGCTGATCCCGTTGCGCCTATCTTTCCCGCACGCTCAAACCTGAGCTTGAGAACGTTACGCAATACATCCTAAAGCTCTTCGTCCTTGCATTTGGCCTCCATGAGGCGCCACGCCCCAGCAGAAACAATATCGGCCAAGAGCGGGTTATGGAGCTTCACCTTACCCCCACTCAATTAACGTCGCGCCTTCCAGCCCCGCCCCATGCGGGGCTTTTTCGTCTGCCTTCGCATGATCTCCGCGGTCAAATATGCTCCCCAGCAGCGCTGATCAATGCGGCCACCATGCCGATTCGCAAACGGCGCGTCAAAATAAATGATCATAAATGCTCACTGATGCTTGACGTGATCATTTTTGCCCATCATATTCAACTCATCACAACCGATGGAGTTGACCATGAAATCCCTATCCTCCCGCTGGGCCGTGGCCCTTATCACCGATCCCGTTCGCGCCAGCCGCGCCACGCCCCTTGCCCGCCGCCGTGCTTGGGCCCTGATGAAAGCTGATCGCGGCCAGAGCTGCGCCTTCAGCCTTAACACGATGCCTGCCCCCACACAGCAAGGCCCGCAAGACGCCGCCTGACACCGGTGCTTCCTGCCGCACACCGCGGCGTTCCACAGGAAGCCCTGCCCTCATTCGGTTGCCTGATCACTGCTCGCAACCCACCTGCCGGGCGGCGCGCTGCTCGCCACCGCCCGGCCTTTCTTTCACCCCATCGGCAGCGACACATGATCCTGCCGCCCCACAGGATGGAGCCGCGCTATGCAGACGTTTTACCAAGCCAAACACTCACGGAAGCCCCTCGCGGGCATCGTCTGCGCCTGCGCGGCTCTCCTGATCCTGCTGACCTACCTCGACCCCATCGCGCAGACCACCTGCGCCCGATGGTAGGCCGAGAACTCCGCTTTCTGAGATCGGTTGCCTGTTTCACTGCTCGCAACCCAACTGCCGGGCGGTGCACTGCTCGCCACCGCCCGGCCTTTTTCATCCGGAGCCCCCGCCGTGAACGCCATGACGCCAATCCCCCAAGACACAGAGACTCCCGCGTTTCTCGCCCGCGCGGCCCATAACATCAGCCGCGCGAACGCAGGCAAGCCACCCATGAAAGCCGATGCCGATTTTAAAACAGCCGAAGACAAGGCCTATCAGGTGACCGACGACGAGCTGCGCCAGTTCATCGAGCAGTTCGAAAGCCTCGAGGCCGAGAAGAAGGACATCGCCGAGCAGCAGAAGGACGTGATGGCCGAGGCAAAAGCCCGCGGCTACGACACCAAGGTCATCAAGAAGATCATCGCTCTGCGCAAGCGCGACAAGAACGACATCGCCGAGGAAGAGGCGATCATGGACATCTACAAGCAGGCGCTCGGGATGGACTGACAGCATCCGGCCCCACCCCCTTTCCTCCCGGGGCCAGATACGGGGCGGCGCTTAATACCCACCAGCGCCGCCCTAAGATCCCGAGCTTCGGCCAGCGCCCTCGAGGCCCTGCACCAAACTCAGGAATTCGGCGTGTCCCACGCGCGCCGGACAGGCGGACGCGGCAACCAGTTCGGAGGCCTGCCGCGTCCGCCGACCATCATGAAAGGAAACGCGATGACCGCATCCACCAGACGCAAGCTCGCGGCGGCGGCAGACGACTATCACGAGCAGATCAGCAAGAACCGGCCTTTCTTCATCATGGGCTACCCGAGCGAGGCCGATCGCATCGGAGCGCTCCGCGCAGCAGCCCGCGCCCATAGCCTGACGATGGAAGAGCTTTGTCCGCAGGTCGGGCTCTGTGATGGCCCCTGCAAAGGTCACACCGCAGCCGGTCGCGCGGCCCTCAGCCAGAGAGGAGCCGCATGATGCGCAGTACCGAGAAGCGGACCGTCACTATCCCCGATGGGCTTAGCCAGTCCAACATTTGCGCCCGTGTCGTCACCATGCCTCGCGCCCCTTGGGACGCGACCAACAGCAAGCTCGAAGCCCGGCCCGAGACGGCCCCACGCCAGAGCATCATCCTCGCCAAAGAAACCCGTTGTCGCGGCATCAAGGGCCGCGCCCTGGGCAACCTTATACGCAGCATGATCGCCGAAGAGCTACGCCACCTGCGCGAAGAGAACCACCCCACCGAAGTTTTCATCTGAAAGGAAAGTCAAATGCCTGACACCGTAGACAGCACATCCGACGATCGCACCGTGAATAACGTGGTGGGCCATACCTATCGCAAGCTTTCCGATATCGAGAAGGCCCAGATGAAGCGCCTCAAGGATATGGGCGCCGACTTCATCGCCATGCTGCACCAGGTGGGCGGCACCGAGATCGGCGGCGACCGCTTTGCCTCGCGCGACCTATCCCTTGCCAACACCCATGTCGAAGACGCCGTGATGCGCGCCGTGCGCCACATCACCGCCTGATCTTCCGGTGATCCGCCCCGTGTGGGCGGTGATCCCGAAGAACAGGAATTCGTGCGGCGGTCGCGCGGATGATCTGCGGGGGAAACGCTGTCCGATGCGCCCCCGCAGATCCGGCAAATCAGGAGGCCCGCCCTTGGCCATCGCACTTATCGCAGGCGCGGCCATCGCTGCCGCCCTTGCTATCGCAGCTATTCGAGGGATCGATTAATGGACGGATCGAACATGCATATCGGGGAAGAACTTTCCCCGATGATCATCGATAACTTCGCGGGCGGTGGCGGTGCCTCTACGGGCATCGAGCTTGCCCTCGGACGCTCGCCCAGTGTGGCGATCAACCACAACGCAGATGCGATCGCGCTACACACGGCGAACCATCCCGAGACGCTGCACATGATCACCGACATCAGGGCCGTGAAACGCGATTGATCGAGGGAGAGGCGGTGACCACTGAAGGTGCGTTTGTTCTGGCCGAGATCCGCGATCGACGGACGGACACCAATCCCGAGAGCGTCGGGAAGCTAATTGAGGATCTACAACGCAACGCAAGGGACCCCGACAAGCGGCGCGCGATTGACGTGATCCGAGCCCTGTCAGGCAAGATCGAGGCATTGAGCCGGAAGCGGCTGGAGCGGAAAGAAGATTATCGGGAACTGGAGGAATAGATGGGAAAGCAAGGCCTAAGCACCGTATGGCTTTTGATGGCTCAATACGAAGGCAAAGCGATGATCTCGGCAGAAACGGTGTGCAAGGATTTCTTTGCGCCACTCACTCTACCAGCATTCATCCGCAAGATTGGGAACGGCGAGATCGAGCTTCCGCTGGTTCGGATGGAGAACAGCCAAAAAGGTGCTAAGATGGTGCACCTAAGCGATCTTGCAGCTTACATTGATGATAAAGCTGAAGCCGCGAGGAGGGAAGCAAGGGCCCTGGCACGGTGATTTCATTTGCTAAATTTTGCTAAAATAAGAAAGCCAGATCGCAAGTGTCTGATCTGGCTTCTTAATTCGGATACGCCGTCCAATCCATCATGGGCGCCACAGAAAGCCTAAAGCTACTGTTTTTATAAATAAAATCAGATTTATTCAGGTCTTGATCCGTCATGTCATCCCGCAAGATTTTTGTTTGTTCACAGTGAGTCAACTTCCTGTCCCTGGTGCAACCGCTGCAATCTGGCAGAGACAGGAACGGGCCTTGGCAGATCGGGCCGCTGGCCGACAGAAGCCCCGGACCGGGTCGCCGGTCTATAACGCAGATCTCAGGACAATGCGAGACGGCAGTTGATCGGCCTCCAATAGCGCGGCTCGGCCCTCTTACCAACCGCCCGGCCATCCCCGCGCCGCGCCTATCTAGGCACGACAGGCCTTGCATCGCAGTTTGCGCGCATCCCCAAAAATCGAGCCCCTCCCCATACCACGCTCACGCAAGCGCTCGGTGTTTTCTCCGTCTTCGGGATGGTTCCTGACGATTTGTCAGCCCGTCACAACAGGTCTGCGCCGGAACATGTTGCCTGATCGCGCCCCCGCGCTACCGGCTGCCAACGGGTAGCTTTCCAATTGTCAGAAGCTCCCGCTCACGGGCCGGAGTTTACTGATGCACAGCCCCTGCGCGACGGAACCCTGATAAATCCTTTCCGAGCCCTTCACATCCGAGCTGAAGGTAGATAATTCGCCCCCTTCATGACAGAATTGTGTCGCCGAATGGTTGGCGGCCGGGAGGACGAGCCGTGAATGCAATAAGGTGGATCGGAGTGGTGCTGCTGGTTGCGAGTGTACCGCTGGCGCTGTGGTTGCCACTCTGGACGAGCTTCGAGAACGGGCCCGTCGAAACGTCGCAGGCGCTCCTTCTACTGGTCGGCGCGGGCCTCTCTCTCCGCTATGCGCGGGTCCCGACACAGGATGCGCGAGGGGGCTGGTTCTGGCTGGCGGCGGTGCCGTTCTGGATCGGTCTCGCGCTACGCGAACTGAGCTGGGGGGCGGTGTTCCTTGCTCCGCAATCCATCGGCGAACACGGGCCGCAATTCTCGTCCCATGTGCTGTGGTACAAGCCCTTCGTGGCCCCCGTGATGATGGCGCTTCTGGTGCTGGCGGTTGTGAGTTTCCTTTACGGGCGCGGGATCCGCCGTATCGGCCAGCTGATCGCACATAAGGCCTTCCCCTTTGGCGATTTCGGCCTGTTCATTCTGGCGATGCTGGTCTCCTCTGCCGCAGAGGGCCATGTGGGAAGCAGCCTCTATGGCCTACCCAACGGGCAGGTCACCGAGGAGATTGCCGAATTTGCGGCCTATATGTTCCTCTTCTCCGCCCAGTGCCGGATCTTCGCAGCGCTCGGAAGGCTCTCCCCGCGCCAGTAACTGGAGCGGACATCGGGCGTGCGAACCGGCCACCCCACCGTAGGCGGGGCCCCGGACCACAAGGCATCGTCTCTGCCGCCCCTATCTTGGAGTATGACGGCGTAACCCGTTAAACAGACGGTCCGCCGAAAACCATCCGCCTCCCGAGACTGCAAGCCCCCCCAGAAGCCAGATCCACAGAAGCCGCTGGTCCAGCAGGCTATCCGCGGCGCGATCAAAGAGCTTTCCCGCAGTCTCCGGTCCGACACCATGGCCCACGAGATCCGTCACCGTCATGACTATGATGAAGCCGATCATCATGACCGAAGCCGCCCGTGTCGCCAGTCCGGCAAGGATCAGCGCGGGCAGAATGATTTCCGCCGCAGTGCCAGCGGCCACGACCAGTTTCACGAGAGGCGCAAGGCCGTCCGGATCATATCCCAAGGCCTCCATCCTGCGCGGAAAAATCTGCACATAGGCCGAAGCCGACAGGCCGAAACCATCGAGCTTGGTCAGGGCCGAGGTCCAGAAGAAGCGCAGCAACACCGCAGCAAACACAAGCCGTGTGACACAGCCGAGGGCCAGCATCTCCCGCGTGGGTGCCTGCGGCCCGAACATGACCCGTTTCATGCTATCGGCCTCCCGTGGTCAATGCGCCTGCCCGAACGAGGCAGGAAAGAATGGCCACCGGATCGGACCGCCCCTCGAGCGCGACTTCCAGATCACGTCCCTGCGACAGGGCCGAAAATGTGGCCTTGGTCCCACGTGGAGCCTCGGCAATCAAAACATCCGCATGGGGACGCGTGATCAACACCTCTCCGGGCGCGGCGGATTTCAGATCCGGCCTGCCGGAATTTCGGGCCCATGCCGAGAGTGCCGCGCTGCGCAGGGACAGACAATGCGCAGCCGGATGCGGCACGATCCCCGCGCCAACGCTTTCGCCGAGCGTCTCCTGCGTCACGACCGCGCAATCACGCGCATGGCAGGCAAGGCGCAATGTCATCTCGATACAGGCGACCTCGGGCAGATAGGGCAGACCGACCACGGGCGCAAAGCCCTCCAGCCAGCCGGCAAAGGGGCCTCCGTAACACGCCATGACCGGATCACGGGGCGGATGGTCGCGTATGAACTCGCGCGCCATAGCCGTAAAAAACTCGTGCCCGACCAGTGCCTCGACTGCGGGAAACCCCGCCCGAAGCGCCGCGGTCAGAGCCACCGCGACATTGTTGCGATAGACCGAAAACCTGCGTGCGGCTTCGGCGGGCGGATGGTCGATGGCGAGATCCGGCATCTTGGCCTGCCCGCGCAGCCCCGCAATGAATTGTGTCTCGTGGCTCATGCCGGCACCTCATCGAGCAGCGCCTGCGCCCGCGCCGCCTCGGCCTCGAGGATGGCAAACTCCGGCACATCCTCGTCCCATTCGATCAGGACCGGCCTCGGCCCGATCCGCCCGATGACCTCGGCACAAAGCGCCCAGACCGGATCGGCGACAGCGGTGGAATGGCTATCGATCAGCAATTCCCCCCCCCCGCCCGGATCCGGCACATGCCCTGCAAGATGGATCTCTCCCGTGCGTTCGAGCGGATAGGCCGCCAGATAGGCCTCGACACCGATACCCACATTGACCGAGGACAGGAAGAGATTGTTCAGATCCAGAAGCATACCGCAGCCGGTCTTCTCGGCAACGCGCGCAAGGAACTCGGGCTCGGGGATGGTGCTATCGGCAAGGCGCAGATAGCTGGTCGGATTTTCCAGAAGCATCTGCAGACCGAGCCGGTCCTGCACCTCTGACACATGATCGGCCACATGCCGTAGCGTGGCCTCGGTATAGGGCAAGGGAAGCAGGTCGCTGTAATAGGCACCCTGATGGGTGGACCATGCAAGATGTTCGGAAAACTGCGCGGGTCTGATGCGGTCAAGCAACTGCTGCAACCGGCGCAGATGCAGTCGATCGAGCGGCCCCTCGCCCCCGATCGACAATCCCACGCCATGCACCGAAATCGGAAACCGCTCCGCCAGATCCATCAGCATCGCAAGGCGGGGGCCGCCCTCGATCATGTAATTCTCGGCATGGATCTCAAGCCAGGACACAGCGCCGGGACGGGCGAGATCCTGCAGATGCTTCGGCTTGAAACCGATTCCGGCGCGAGCGGGCAAGGCTGTGGTCATGGCGCTCTCCTCGGGCTATGCGGCGCGCGGTGGATCCGCGCGCCGGACCTCTCACATTTTCGGAAGATCGCGTTCAAGCGGCGTCAGCGCGCCCATGCGCGCATGCCCATTCGCCATGGCCGGAAGCTCCATATCGGCACAGGTGCCAGCAGGCACCAGCGTCCACGCATTGCCCTGATAATCCATCTTCGACGTTCCCGCGCAGGTGGTGCCGGGGCCTGCGGCACAGCCGTTCTGGCCTGCAAGCGCAACGCCGTAGCATTTTTCCTGTCCTGCGGCATGGGCGGGCAATGAAAGACCGGTGACGGTTGCGGCGATGATCGTGGCGAGGCCGAGAGTTGTGTTGGACATGTCTAGCTCCTGATGGGTTGACGCAGATCCTTCGTGTCTGCCTCAGGGTCTTCGGCTCCGGCCTTGCAGATGTTACAGCGATCACCGTTCTGTGATGTGAAAAGCCCGCATGAAAATTTCGCGTCAGTGCTGTAACATCCACGCATTGCCGCCCGTAGACATTCATAGAGTGGCACAAACATGGCAGGCCCCGCATGGCTCAGGCCGATTTCGAGATAGAGACATGGATGCGTGCCGGACTGGCCGGAGACCGCAGGGCCTATTCGGCCTGCCTCTCGGCGCTTGCGCCACGCATGAGGGCGATGGCGCGCACGGACCTTCCGGGTTCGCTGGCGCATCTCGTCGAGGATGTGGTGCAGGAGGCGCTTCTGGCGATCCATCTCAAACGTGGCAGTTGGGACCCCACCCGCCCGCTCCTGCCTTGGGTGCGGGTCATCGTGCGCCGCAAGGCGATCGATGTGATGCGGGCCCGCCCGAAAGGCGGGCATGAGCCGATCGAGGACCACCACGATCTGCATGGCGTGGCGGTCGATCCGCTCGAAGGACTTCTGCTGGAGCAGGCTCTGGCGCGACTGCCCGACAGGGATGCCTCGCTGGTGCGCGATCACGCATTGGGCGGGGCCGAGCCCGAGGCTCTGGCTCGCAAATTCGGGCTCAGTCCGGGGGCGCTGCGCGTGGCGTTGCACCGTGCATTGAGCCGACTGGCCGAGGCGGCAAGAAAGGACGAGGAATGGAAACCGAAAACCTGATCGCGGCGCTCAGCGCCGATACAACACCGCCCCGCTATCCGCATCTGCGGCTCCGGCTACTGGCGGGAGGCGCGGTCTCGATCGCTCTCATGGTCCTCCTATGGGGCCCGCGTCCGGATTGGAGCGAGGCCATACGCACCCTGCCCGTATTGCTCAAACAGACGCTGCCGCTGGCCTTCGCATTGCTCCTGGCGCGTCCGCTCGCGCGCCCTGTCGAGGACCGTCCCGCCTCGCTCAGAGCCCCTCTTGCCCTCATGATCCTGTGCGGACTTGTCTGGGGGGGCGCGATGATCGGGGGCGGTAATCTCTGGGGCCGGACATGGTGGATCTGCCTGCTGTCCATTCCGGCCTTGGGCCTGCCTATCGGCGGGTTTCTTTTTGTGGGCCTTCGACGCCGGATCGTCGTGGATGGCGGCAGGACGGGCTGGATTGCCGGCCTTTTCGCCGGTGCGTTGGCGGCAATGATCTATGCCATCCATTGCGATGATGACGGCCCGGCCTTCTATCTGCTTTGGTATGGTGCGGCGATCCTGCTCTGCGGTCTGGCCGGACGGATCGCCGGGCGGCAGCTCTTGCGCCTCTGAGGGTCTCGCTCCTGCAGGCAATCAAGAGGGAACGACCGAAACGCCCGGCAGTCTCCTGCCGGGCGTAACCTTGTGCGATGTATCAGGCGGTCTGCCGACCGATTGCATCGAGCCGTTGCAGCGCCTCCCGTGGCAATTCCAGATCGGCTGCCGCGATATTTTCATGCAGATGCGACAATGTCTTGGTGCCCGGAATGACGAGGATATTCGGCGATCTCTGCAACAGCCATGCCAGCGCGACCTGTTGCGGCGAGGCCCCGAGGCCGGCGGCAACCGCGTCCAGCTCCCGCGATTGCAGCGGCGTGAAACCACCCAGCGGGAAGAACGGCACATAGGCAATACCCTCGGCGGCCAGCGTCTCGATCAGCGCATCATCGCTCCGGTTGGCGATGTTGTAGAGGTTCTGCACGCAGACGATCTCGGTGATCTTGCGCCCTTCTGCGACCTGTGCGGCGGTGGCGTTGCTGAGCCCGATATGCCGGATCAGACCCTGCGCCTGTAGCTCGGCCAGCACCGTGAGCGGCTCCTCGATCGAGCCTTCGGCAGGCCCCTCCGCAAACATCAGCCGCAGGTTGACGACCTCCATCGCCTCGAGACCGAGATTGTCGAGATTGTCGCGCACAGCCGCCACAAGATCATCGGGGGAGGCTGCGAGGTTCCACGAGGCATCCGCCCCGCGTCGCGCGCCCACCTTGGTCACGATGCTCAGATCCTGCGGATAGGGGTGGAGCGCCTCGCGGATAAGCTGGTTGGTGACATGCGGACCATAAAAATCCGAGGTATCGATATGGTCGATCCCTGCCTCGATCGCGGCACGCAGAACCGCGAGCGCCCCCTCGTGATCCGCGGGTGGGCCGAAGACATGCGGACCGGCCAGCTGCATGGCGCCATAGCCGAGGCGGTGGACCGTCCGCCCGCCCTTGAAGGTGAAGGTCCCGCCGAGTGTCGATGTCGTGATCATGGTACCGCCCTTTCGTAACCGGATTTCGATGTCCCTGTATATGGACGTTGGCTATTGTAAGGGAATACCCTGCTTTCCGTTCAGGCTGTCCGGATAAAGAGAACAATGCGCGATCAAAGAGATCTACGGTATTTCATAGCTGCGGCACGGCATGGCGGGTTTCGCGGCGCGGCGCGGGCGACATCGACCTCTGCCTCGAGCATCAGCGAGGCGGTCATCCGGCTTGAGGAACGGCTCGGAGTGCGGCTATTCAACCGCACCACACGAAGCGTCGCACTGACGCAGGCCGGTGAGACACTGCTGGCGCGGCTCGTCCCCGCGCTCGAGGAAGTCGATGCGGCACTCGAGGCAACCTCGGCCCTTGGTAAGGGGCCGCGCGGACTTCTACGGCTGAACGTGCCGGGGGCTGTGACCCGCACCATCCTGCCGCCCATTCTCGAGCGCTTTCTGGCGGCACATCCCGACATCACCCTCGAGTTGATCGCCAATGACGGCTTTGTCGACGTGCTGGCAAGCGGCGCGGATGCCGGTATCCGCTACGAGGAAGCCCTCTCGCAGGATATGATCGCTGTGCCCATCGGCCCGCGCAGCCAGCGCTTTGCGGCCGCGGCCGCCCCGAACTATCTCGAGCGGCGGGGGCATCCGCGGCACCCACACGATCTGCTGTCGCATGACTGTATCCGCACCCGCTTTCCCGGCGGCGCACTCGGGATCTGGGAGTTCGAAAAGGCCGGTGGCGTCGTGAAGATCGATCCCCCGGCAAGGATGACGGTCAGCACACAGGCCGTGGATATGGCGATCTCGGCTACCGTTGCCGGTCTCGGCATCCTTATGACTTTCGACGGATGGCTGGAGCCGTTACTGGAGGATGGCCGCCTCCTGCCGGTCCTGGAAGACTGGTGGTCCACATTCTCGGGGCCGTTCCTCTACTATCCGGGCCGCCGCCACATGCCCCCGCCACTGCGCGCCTTCGTGGATTTCGTAAAGGCGGAACAGGCTGACGAGCGGGCCGAAGGTCGATCCCGGTCCCAAGGGATTGGCCCCCTATGAGCAACATACGTTGACTTCGCGCGTCGTTTATATTAAATAAACTTAAGCGATTGATCAGTAAAACTGGTCTTTATGGGGTGCCTGACTGGCGCGCCCCTTTTGTTCTTACTGGCAGACAGGCTGGCGATGCTGCCGCCCGCGAAGTCTTTTCGATGATTTTGATGGTGTACACTCATGGTCTCCCCGAGCAAGCCTGCCGCGATGGCAATGGCCATGGCGCAAACGTTTCTGGACGAGAATGTAGAGGCACTGCTCTCGAATGATTTCGAGGCTATAAGAAGGATGTGCAGCCTGCCGTTCCGTCTTGAAACGATGGACAAGAAGCGCATCCTGAGGACGACCGAGGGGCTAAAAGCCGCAAGCACCGCCTGTTACGAGAGCCTGCGTTCCCGAAATATCAGCCATATCATCCGCAGGTGCCTTGAAGCTGCGTGGTGTGATCCCGAAACGATCTGTGTTCTCTATGAAACCCGGTATGTGAGCGGTGGCCGGTTTCTTACCTATGAACCCTACCTCTCCCTCGCCACCCTGCGGCTCGAGGAAGGCCGCTGGAAGCTCAGCTCCATGCAATTTGCGAGCGATGAGGCCGAGCCGATCATCCGGCTCGTAAATCACGAGCTGTAAGCAAACCGGGCATCGCACCCGACCGGACATGCCACCTCGATGCGCGACAGGAATTACGCGGCATCCGGTCTATTTCCGTGCGCCTCAGAGAGCGGATTACCCTTCACAGATTGGCTGAAACGAGCTGATTCGCTCCCCGTTTTGATAGAAAATATCGCAGCAGAACCGCTATCGAAAAAATTAACTAAAACAATTGCCTAATTTTTAATCGTATTCTGGATGGTTGTAGTTAAGCCCTCAGAAGCTACCCAAGGTCACCTGTCAGCGGGAGAGGTTTACATTTGATTAATCAACACCCGATGACAATCTTACAGATGTAACCACCTACACTCACTCATCTTAGGATTGCATAGGCTCTTTTCCATTCCGGCTTCCGGAGCGAGAATGTCTGGCCGTGCACCCTAGCGTTTCCCTTGCGAGGCATGCCGCTTCGCGAGCTTGGTCAACTGTATCTATTGCCATTGGTAACAAGTAGTTAACCCTTGGAGTAGGCCCATGCCGACACGCACGCGTGATCTGACAAACATGCAAACCTATGAAGGCTCGCTTCTGGGTTTGAGCGACACTTTACTGGTCAGCAACCTGCAGGACAGTTCGGACGGAACGCTGACGTTCGACGATAATGATGGCGATGGGAACATCGACTGGGATGCGGGAGAAAGCGCGACCTGGGACGATGACGGCACCGCTGATGAGGCGACCTATATCGGTTCGGGCACCGTCACCTCGGCGGTTTCTCTTAACGTTCTGGGACTGAGTCTCGATATCGAACTCGGCAGTTCTGTCAATGTCACCGCATGGGAGGCGGACGGGAATACCTATCTCTATTATCCCGATGGGGATCAGGCAGAGCTGCTCGACGGGCTTGTCACCCAGCTTACCGACGCCATTTCCCCCCTTCTCCTCTCGAGCGTTCTGGACGCGCTCGGGGTCTCCAGCCTTCTTGAATATGTCGAACAGAATGCCGTTCTCACCTTCGACCTCTCGGCGGGAACCTCCGTCCAGTTTCCGGTCTGCTTTGCCGCCGGCACGCAGATCGAGACCGAAGACGGGCCTGTCGATGTCGAAACGCTCACTCCGGGCTGCCGGATCCGCACGATGGATCACGGCTACCAACCTCTTAAATGGATCGGCACACGGCATCTTTCCCGCCGGAGCCTCGAGCGGAATCCCAAATTGCGCCCAATCAGGATCGAGAAGAACGCGCTGGGGCGCGGGCTGCCGGAGCAGGATCTGGTCGTCTCGCCGCAGCACCGGATTCTTGTCCGGTCGAAAATCTCGCAACGGATGTTTGGACAGCTCGAAGTCCTTGTTCCCGCGAACAAACTTACCTCACTCGAGGGAGTTTCGCCTCTCGAAGATGTCGAGAGCGTCGATTATTACCACCTGCTCTTCGATCAGCATGAAATCGTCTTTTCGAACGGAGCGGCATCAGAGAGCCTCTATACCGGCCCGCAAGCCCTCAAATCCCTGTCGCCCGAGGCATTCGAGGAGGTGCAGACCCTGTTTCCAGAGCTATGCGCCGAGGATCACAGACCGATGCCCGCACGGTTCCTGCCCGAAAAGGGCAAGGTGATGAAAAAGCTGGTGGCGCGCCATCAAAGCAACCACAAGCCACTCTACGCCTGAACGTCGGGAGAGAGCTCCAACGACATTCCGCATTATGGAAATGGCCGGAGGCGCGTATGGCTCCGGCCAGATAGTGTGGCGTGCAAACACACGGTCGGGCGCCTTCGGGATCAGGCCCAGTCCCCGTTGCGGAAAATCGCGACCCGGCTGCCATCGGCGCGGATGCCATCGATATCGGTCTCCGGCCCGCCAATCATCCAGTCGACATGGATCAGCGAACTGTTCCCGCCCTTATCGGCAATCTCCTCCGGTTTCAGATCGGCACCGTTGAGGAAGCATTTCGAGTAGCATTGTCCCAAAGCGATGTGACAGGCCGCATTCTCGTCATAAAGGGTGTTGTAGAAGAGAATACCGGATTCCGAGATCGGCGAATGGAAGGGCACGAGCGCAACCTCGCCCAGAGAACAGGCGCCCTCATCGGTAGCGATCAACTCTTTTAGGACGGCCTCGCCCTTGGTCGCGCGGGCCTCGACGGCGCGGCCATCCTTGAACACCATCTCGATATTCTCGATCAGGCTGCCTTGATGCGAAAGCGGTTTGGTTGCCCGCACCGTGCCGTTGATGCGCGATTTATGCGGGGTGGTGAAGACTTCCTCGGTCGGGATGTTCGGATTGCAGATAATACCGTTTTGCGCGGGCGAGGCACCGCCATGCCATTCATGGTCATCGGCAAGACCCACCTCAAGATCGGTGCCCGGGCCGGTGAAATGCAGCGCAGCGAAGCGCTCCTCGTTGAGCCATTTGGATTTCTTGGCCAGAGTTGCGTTATGCTCGGCCCATGCCGTGACCGGGTCGGCACGGTCAACGCGCGAGGCGGCGAAGATCGCCTCGGCCAGCTTGGCCTGTGCCTCGTTGTCCGAGAGATCGGGGAAAATGCGCTTGGCCCATGCTACCGTCGGATAGCTGACGATGGACCAGTTGATCTCGAAATTGGAGATCTTCTCCAGTGCCGGTTTATAGGCTTTGGCATTGGCCTTGCCCGCCCGCGAAACCTTAGCCGGATCACATTCGGACAGCAGCATCGGGTCTTCGCCCACGATCGCCAGACGCGCCGCGCCGCTGGTATAGGCTTTGGCCATCCCCTCATAGAGCCAGCCCGCAGCACTATCGAAGCTTTCATCAGACGCGAAATCGTAGCGCGCCTTCGCAATCTCGCCATCCGACAGGATGGGTGTCACGATCCCCGCACCCGCCTTATAGGCCTCGGCCACGATACGGCGCAGGAGCGGCAGCGCCTCCACAGGGGCCGTCACCACGAGATCCTGCCCTTTGCGCAGGTTCAAACCGGTTTGGACGGCCACTTTCGCCAGACGGTCAAGCGCTTCGAGATCAAAGGGTAAATCAGCCATAAGGCCCTCCTGGTCATTTCTTGGCCCCACGTTCTGCCCATCTGCAAGCAAGGTCAAGTGCATGAGAAAGGGGCGGAAGACCCGCCCCTCTCGAAACATCACTGACCAAAGTCAGGTAATTACATCGGGCTGCTGTTTGCCGGTTGTGGCAGCGATCCCGACAATCTCTTCGGTCGCTTTGATGATCGGGGCCAGCGCCTCTTGCGGATCCTCGCCCAGACCTTCGGGGCCTGCGACATAGCGCTCGAGATAGACACGAAGTGTCGCCCCTTCGGTGCCGGTGCCGGACAGACGCAGCACGACCCGCGAGCCTCCCGCAAACAGGATACGGAAGCCTTGCCCCTCGGAGACGGATTGATCGACCGGATCGGTATAGGCGAATTCATCGGCATTACCGACGACAAGCCCCTGATACTCCTTGCCCGGAAGTTCGGCGAGCCTGGAACGCAGATCCTCGAGCATCGCCTCGGCCTGCTCTTTCGGCAGCGCCTCGTAATCGTGGCGCGAATAATAGTTACGCCCGAAGCGTTTGAAGTGATCTTCCATGATCTCGCCCACCGACTGGCCGCGCGCCGCGATGATGTTGAGCCACATCAGGACCGCCCAGAGGCCGTCCTTCTCGCGCACATGGTCGGAGCCGGTGCCGAAGCTTTCCTCGCCGCAGAGCGACACGCGCCCCGCATCCATCAGGTTCCCGAAGAATTTCCAGCCCGTCGGTGTTTCGAAACAGGCAAGCCCCAGCGCCTCTGCCACACGGTCGACCGCCGCCGAGGTCGGCATGGAGCGCGCCACGCCCTTCAGCCCCTTGGCATAGCCGGGCACCAGTTTCGCATTGGCCGCGATAACGGCGAGGCTGTCGGAGGGAGAGACATAGGTGCCTGCACCGAGGATCATGTTGCGGTCGCCATCGCCATCGGAGGCCGCGCCGAAATCGGGGGCATTCTCGCCCATCATTTCGGCCATCAACTCATGCGCCCATGTAGGATTGGGGTCGGGATGCATTCCGCCGAAATCCTCGAGCGGCGTTTCGTGGGTGACGGTGCCCTTGGGCGCGCCCAGACGGTTCTCGAAGATCTCGACCGCATAGGGGCCGGTGATCGCGCACATCGAATCCATGCGCATCCGGAAGCCCTTGGCAAAGAGCGCCTTGAGGGCAGCGAAATCGAAAATCCCTTCCATCATATCGGCATAGGCCGCAACCGGATCGAGAACCTCGACTTCCATCTCGCCCAACATTTGCGTGCCAACGTTGCCCAGATCGATATCCTCGGCCTCGAGCTTCAGATAGGAGGTGATGTTCTTGGTGCGCTCGAAGATCGCATCGGTGATCTTCTCGGGCGCAGGACCGCCATTGGCCGCGTTATACTTGACGCCGAAATCCTCGTCGGGACCACCCGGATTATGGCTGGCCGAGAGGATCAGCCCGCCATCGGTATCAAGTGTTCGGATCAGGTTCGAGGCCGCAGGCGTCGAGAGCCATGCCCCCATGCCCACATAGACCTTGGAGGCCCCATTGGCCGCCGCCATCTTCAGGATCGTCTGTGCGGCTTCCTTGCCGAAATAGCGCCCGTCGCCGCCCAGCACCAGAACCTTGCCGTCCACACCACCAATCGCATCAAAGGTCGACTGGATGAAATTCTCCAGAAAATGGTTCTGCATGAAAACCTTGGTTTTCTTGCGCAACCCCGACGTTCCGGGCTTCTGGCCCTCGAACGGGGTGGTCTGAATCGTGGTCATGATATCTCCTCACGGACGGTCGCTTGGCGTAATGATTTGAACAGTTTGAGGGATCTTGCAAGCCTCTGTTAAGAAATCGAGGCTCGAGTTGCCGGCCCGTCCCGTGCGTCCGTCCCGGCGCGCATCCTTTCGCACTGTTACCCGGCCCAGAAGTAACCCAACCGCGCCAGAGGTCCAGCCCGCGCGACTTTATGCAGCGAGATCATGCCCGTGATGCCGACGCATCCAGAATGTTACACCAAGGGAAGATAGACGATAAAGCGCGAGCCCACGCCTTTCTCGCTCTCGACCCTGAACCGGCCACGATGGCGCGAAACGATATGTTTGACGATGGCCAGTCCCAGTCCCGTGCCTCCCTGTTCGCGCGAGCGGTGGGTATCGACGCGGTAGAACCGCTCGGTCAGGCGGGGCAGATGGATGGCGTCGATCCCCTCTCCTTGATCCTGCACCACGACCTTCAGTGCCGCGCCGCGCAGGGCCGGTTCATGGGCCACCGTGCTCAAGGTGATGCGGACCTGTGCGTCGGGGGCCCCGTATTTGATGGCGTTCTCGATGAGATTTGAGAAAACCTGCGTCAACTGGTCAGGATCGCCCGAGACCCGTTTCGGTCCGGCCTCACCCTCGCGCAGCAAACTCACGTTGCGCGCCTCGGCCACGGGGGCAAGCGCCTGCATCGCGCCGTTGAGAACGGCCGACAGATCGACCGTCTGTGTCGGACGGCGGCGCTCCTCCGATTCTACACGGCTGAGCGAGAGAAGATCCCCCACCAGCCGGTTCATCCGCGCGGCCTCGCGCTCCATGATCGATAAAAACCGCGCCCGCGCTACAGGATCATCCTTGGCCGCATGCAGGAGCGTCTCGATAAAGCCCGACAGCGCGGTGAGCGGGGTGCGCAACTCGTGGCTGACATTGGCCACGAAATCACGCCGCTGGGCCTCGGCCTCCTCGAGCGCAGTGACATCCTCGAACACGATCAGCGCGCCCCCCTGCGGCAGCTCGCTGAGCGGATCGGCAGGCATGGGAGAGACAGTGCACATTACCGACATCTCGCGACCGCCCAGCGAAAGCCTGTCGCGCGCGCGCTCCTCGCGCCCATGCTTGAGCGCCTCGTCCAGCGCGAAATTGATGGCAGGCTTGCGGATAACGGTGACGAATGTCCGCCCCTCCAGACCATCCCCCAGCAGACTGATGGCCGAAGGGTTGGCATAGGCGATCTTCTCGTTCTGCCCGATCAGCAGGATCGGAAAGGGAATGGCGCCGAGCGCCGTTATCGTCGAAGATTTTCTCATCACCACCCCCGTTTTTCTTTTGGTAGAGTTGACCTAAATCAGAATAGCGTAAACAGTTGATGACAGTATTTTTCTGCGTTTACCATTTAGTAACCACAAGAGGTTTTAGGGGTGTGACATTCCACCCCGTGGCGAGTTAACCTGATCTCAACGAAAAGGATTGACGCAATATGATCTCTCGGAACGGATCACATATTTCTCCATCAGAGCTTGGTGCCAAATCCGCCGAACTGGCGGATCGGCGCATCCTTGTGATCGAACCGTCGATGGAACTGCCGCATGCGTTGCGCGGGGTGACCGGTGCGGCCTTTACCATCGCCCGACTGGCCACCATCGACCATGCACTGATCGAAAGGACCGCACCCGATCTCGTGCTCTCGCCACTTCTGTCGGAGGCGTTCGATATTCTGGATCTCGCCCATGTGCTGCTCAAACATGGATATACCGGACCGTTGCGGGCCTATTGCCTGCCGCTGCCCAATGCCGATCTGATCAAACAGGAAGTGCGCCAGATCTGGCCCGAGCGCGATTTCGATATTTTCGAGATACCGGGGCTGGCCCCGTCGCCAAACATGCCCCGCCGCTGAGCGTCGGGGCCAAAGCGGCGTTCAGATACGCTTAAGACCGGTGCGATATCTCTCGGCATTCGCGCGGTAGCGTGCAGCCCCCTTGGCCAGCATGGCGTGATCCGCCTCGTTCAGCTCCCGCATGATTTTTGCGGGCGCGCCAAGCACCAGAGAATTATCGGGGATGACCTTCCCTTCGGTCACAAGAGCGCCTGCGCCGATCAGACATCCCCGCCCAATCTTGGCACCGTTCATCACCATCGCGCCCATACCAATCAATGTGCCTGCGCCAATCTCACAGCCATGCAGCAGCGCCCGATGGCCAATGGTGCAATCGGGGCCAACGACCAGCGGGAAGCCCATATCGGTATGCATCACTACGCTTTCCTGCACATTCGATCCGGCACCGATGAAGATCTCTTCATTATCGCCGCGCAGGGTCGCGCCAAACCAGACCGACGCCCCCTCCTCGAGCACCACGCGTCCGATCAGATTGGCATCCTCGGCCACCCATACGTTGTCCGCGATGCGCGGACGGAATCCATCAAGCTCGTAGATCATCGTGCCTCGAACTCCTCATCAAGTCCGCGGATGAACGCACTGAGCCCGGGTTGGCGGTCGCGGCGTGCGCGCTCGGCCATCAGGATGGTCTTCAGCTCTGCCTCCGCCACATCCAGATCGCGATTCACAAGAACATAGTCATATTCCGCCCAATGGCTGATCTCGGACATGGATTTCTCCATGCGGCCCGCAATCACCTCGTCACTATCTTGCGCGCGCGAACGTAAGCGGCTCTCAAGCTCGGCAATCGAGGGCGGCAGGATGAAGATGGATACGACATCCTTGCCGAGCGCAGAATTGCGGATCTGCTGTCCGCCCTGCCAGTCGATATCGAACAGCGTATCGCGGCCCGCACTCATGGCCGCCTCGACCGGCGCTTTCGGCGTGCCGTAGGAGTTGCCGAAGACTTTCGCATGTTCGAGCATTTCGTCGGCCTCGACCATCCGGTCGAATTCCTCATGGGTCTTGAAGAAATACTCGACTCCTTCGGTCTCGCCGGGACGCGGCGCACGGGTGGTGGCCGAGACGCTGAAACTGAGCGTCGGGTCCCAAGTCATCAACCGCCGCGCAAGCGTCGATTTTCCGGCCCCCGAGGGCGACGAAAGAATAATCAAGATACCACGCCGATCGGCCATAGGCTCCCCACTCCATATATCAGGTCTTGTCTCGTTGCCTCGATAGCGCCCCGAGGGCCGCAATCACAGGCTTTAGCGCCCGCGAGCTGGCCTGCGCCTAACATTTTTATGACCGGAAAGTCGAGAGAACGCGATTCTGGCCGCAGGAGAGCCCTCAGGCGCTGCAAGATCACGCCTGATCGGCGCGCATGCCCAAATGGAAATCAGAAAAACTTCGGGCAAAGTCCTCCGATTCTCCGACCGAATTTATTAAATCTTTCACTTCTACCGCCGGAAGCCGGTCATTTTTCGCTACCTTGAATCGGGACAATGACCAAATGTCTTAACAAAACATTACGACGCCCTCGAAATATAGCTCGTTTTCTCCCGAAGGATTAACCATAACTCCTTGGCCTGTTTACCAAAATTCCACCCTTCCCGAACGGGGCATCCGATGCCTGAAAAGTTAACCTAAAACTGGTCAGGTATTTTGTTCAAATCCTCCTAAAGCTGTAACGATAGATCTCGCGCACATCTATAGAGAGACCATCATAATCTATATATTACAACATGTTAGAATAGTATTCTCCCTAGGGGTGAACGGACCGGCACGCCCCTCTCAGACGGGAAATCGGGCGCATCTTCCCAGCTATCCTGTCGAAATCGCTGCCGTTTCATGGAGAAATCGGGCGCCTGCATTAAGCACTTAACCAGCCCTGAAACCTGGTGTAGCTTTCCTTTGGTAAGGCGCGGTTCTGACAGGTGGCATTTTAACCATTTTATCAGTTCATGCTCCATTTTCCGGTGAAATCGCGTATTAAGAGTTCAGTAAGCAATTCGATCCCGTGGCCTGCGAAACGGCCCATTCCGCAAAATGCGAGGGGATAAACTCAAACTGGCAGGCAGGCGCCGCGCGCCGCCGCAGATCGCAGGAACGATGACGATGGAAAACGATACGAAGGTAGTGCACATGGATCTCTCGGCTGGCAAAGGGCGTCAGGTCGCCTCCGAGCTTCGCGCCTATTGGGAAGCGCTGCGTATGGGGCGCACCGTTCCGGCGCGTTCCGATATCGATCCGCGCGGCATCGAACGTGCGCTCGAATATGCCTTCATCATCGAACGGGTCGCACCGGGCATGGGCCGCTTCCGTCTGGCCGGTATGCATCTTAATGATCTGATGGGAATGGAAGTGCGCGGTATGCCGATGACCGCCATGTTCGAACCTGCTGGCCGCAAGAAGATCGCCGAAGCCACCGAAGCCTGCTTTACCGGCCCCGCGATTGCCGAACTTGATCTCATTGCGGATGACGGCATCGGCCGCCCTGCCCTGAAGGCCAAGCTTCTGCTGCTACCCCTGAAATCCGATCTTGGGGATATCAACCGCGCGCTTGGCTGCCTTGTGGCAGAAGGCGACAGCATCGGCCGCACCCCGCGCCGCTTCACTGTGGTCGATGCGCGCATTACCCAGATCGAACAGGGCAAACCGACCCCCGCCGAGCTGCCGCAACCCGCGCGCCCCGAGCTGGCAGGCTTCGCCGAACATGCGCCCCGCTTCGGTCACGCGCCGCGCAAGCCCGGCGTGCCGAACTCGGTGATCCCGCAGGCCCCGCGCGCCGATGCTCCGGCAGCGCCGACCACCCCCGAGGCGCGTCGCGCCATGTTCCGTGTGGTTACGAATAACGACTGATACCCGGGGTGGCGCCCCTTGCGGTCTCGCTAAAGCGCCTGGTCACTCAGATATCTTCAGAATGAAGCGAAGCCCTGACGCAGAATGCGGAGGGGCTTCGACCATTTGGGGCCAGCGGTTTTGCACGGCGCATGGAAAAGGGGGCCAGAGCCCCCCTTCCCGGTCTCGATATACGGCGCAAACAACAATCAGAGATTGCTGACGGCGCGTTGCTGGCTGCGGCGGTTCTGCAGCTCTTCCGCCACAAGGAAGGCCAGCTCCAGCGCTTGGTTCGCGTTGAGACGCGGATCGCAGGCGGTATGGTAGCGGCTCGACAGATCCTCGTCCGACACCGCGCGCAAACCGCCGGTGCATTCGGTCACATCCTTGCCGGTCATCTCGAAATGCACACCGCCCGGGATCGTGCCCTCCGCATTATGAACGGCGAAGAACTCGCGCACCTCCTGCAGCACCGATTCAAACGGACGTGTCTTGTAGCCACTCGCCGATTTGATGGTATTGCCGTGCATCGGGTCACAGGACCAGAGCACATTGGCGCCCTCTTCTTGCACCGCACGCACGAGACGCGGCAGATGCTCGCCCACCTTGCCCGCGCCAAAACGCGCGATCAGCGTGAGACGACCGGCCTCGTTATGCGGGTTAAGTTTGGCCATCAGCACCTTGAGATCTTCGACCGTGGTCGAGGGACCGCATTTCAGCCCGATCGGGTTCTGGACCCCCTGACAGAAGGCAACATGTGCGCCATCCGGCTGACGGGTGCGGTCGCCGATCCAGATCATATGACCCGAGCCCGCAACCGGCAGACCGGTCGTGGTGTCGGTCCGGCACAAGGCTTCTTCATATTCCAGCAGCAGCGCCTCGTGCGAGGTGTAGAAATCGACCGCTTTCAGCTCGGGCGCGGTTTCGGAGGTCACGCCAGCGGCGGCCATGAAATCCATCGCCTCGGTAATCCGGTCAGCCAGAACGCGGTATTTCGCGGCTTTTTCCTCATCGGTGAAGCTGGTGATCCAGCCATGCACACGATGGATATCGGCATAACCACCGGTCGAGAAAGCCCGCAAAAGGTTGAGCGAGGCGGCCGCTTGCGTATAGGCCTGAAGCATCCGGTTCGGATCGGGCACGCGCGCGGCCTCGGTGAAGTCGAACCCGTTGATGATATCGCCGCGATAGCTCGGCAGTTCGACCCCGTCGAGCGTCTCGGTCGGGGCAGAACGCGGCTTGGCAAACTGGCCAGCCATACGCCCGACCTTGACCACCGGAACTTTCGCCCCCCAAGTCAGGACGATGGCCATCTGCAACATGACCTTGAATGTGTCACGGATATTGTCTGCGCCGAATTCGGCAAAACTTTCCGCGCAATCCCCGCCCTGCAGCAGGAAGGCCTCGCCACGCGAGGCCCGTGCCAACTCGTCACGCAGACGACGTGCCTCGCCCGCAAAAACCAGAGGAGGCATCCGCGACAGCGACTGTTCGACAGCGTTTAACGCCGCGGCGTCGGGATAGTCGGGCATCTGCACCCGCGGTTTCGCGCGCCAGTCCGACTTTTTCCAACTCTGAGCCATCAGTTCCTCCATTCAGGCGTCGTAATTCAGGGCCGCTTTATAGGCCGGACAGCGCTAACAACAAACATATTTTATCCTGCTGCACAAAGTTTAGGCTGTGATGACAAAAACGGCACCTTGCTGCCGATTTGCTACGCGCTAACACCGAGCTTTCTCTTGCGGCCTCCGGCTATCGGTGATTGGGTCGGAGGCCATCAAAGATTGATGTGTGTGAGATGCGCAAAACCACCCCGAAAAGACTTACGGCCCGGCCCGCCCCCTCCTATGGCTCCCAGCGCCTTCCTGTACAAATCCGCGCGAAGCGGGTGGTTTTTCTGTTGCTTGACCGTTTTACGCTCATGGCATTCACCAGCGCGCTCGAGCCGCTGCGTCTGGCAAACCAGATCTCCGGCCAGCCGCTCTATGAATGGGTGCTTGCCTCCGAGAGCGGCACGACGGTGCAAAGCTCGAGCCGCGTCGAGATCAATGTCCATATGGGACTGACCGAATTGCAGCGCGAGGATACCATCATCGTCTGTGGCGGGATCGATGTGATCGAGGCCACTACGAAACCGGTGATCAGCTGGCTCCGGCGCGAGGCACGCAAGGGCGGCGTCGTCGGCGGGCTCTGCACCGGCGCGTGGGCGCTGGCCGAAGCGGGCCTCCTTGATGAACGCCGCGCCACCATCCACTGGGAAAACCACGACGCCTTCATCGAGGAATTCGACGAGGTAGACCTGGCCAAGTCCGTTTATGTGATCGATGGCAACCGGATGAGTTCGGCCGGCGGGACTGCGGCGCTCGATCTCATGCTGCGGATCGTGGCGCGCGATCATGGCGAGGCACTTGCCAACACGGTTGCAGATCAGCTGATATATACTTCTATCCGAACGGAAAAAGACAGTCAGCGGCTCTCCATTCCAACGCGCATCGGGGTCCGTCATCCCAAGCTTGCGCAGGTGATCGGGCGGATGGAAGCGAATATCGAGGAGCCGATCTCGCCTGCCAAACTGGCCACTGAAGTCGGCATGTCCACGCGGCAGCTGGAACGCCTGTTCCGCCGGTATCTCGACCGGAGCCCGAAGCGTTACTATATGGAGTTGCGGCTACAGAAGGCCCGTGCGCTCCTGATGCAGACCGAAATGTCTGTGATCAATGTGGCGCTGGCCTGCGGGTTCGCCTCGCCCTCGCATTTCTCGAAATGCTACCGTGCCCATTACCAGACTACGCCGTACCGCGAACGCGGTGCCTCCGGTGGCGCCCCGCTGGAGGCGATGCCCGACGAAGAAATGGCAATGGTCGAGGAACTGCCCATCGATATGGACTGGGAATTCGATGCCGAACCGGAAGATGAGAAATAAGATAAATATCGACCTTTAGAGCACTAATATTTAAAGTCTTTTTCTGTTTAATAAATGTCAGCCCGATGTCATTTGCCCGTTTTTAATGCAACCATTTAAAGATGTGAATATTCACCCATAAAGGCCAAAACTCTCGCTTCCCTTCGGCAGACTTCCCTTTTAACCTGATGATCAAATTAGAACACGTTCAGGGGAGAACTCTAATGCGCAACCTTCTTCTGGTATCGACGGCAATCGCCATGACCGGCACCGCCGCGCTTGCCGATGACGTCAAAATCGGCGTCCTTCTCGGCTTCACCGGCCCGCTTGAATCGCTCGCGCCCGGCATGGCCTCGGGGGCCGAGCTGGCGATGAAGGAAGTCAGCGATAGCGGAAAATTCATGGATGGTTCGACCGTTACACCGGTGCGCGGCGATTCGACCTGTATCGATGCCGGCGCGGCCACCTCTGCCGCCGAACGCCTGATCACCGCCGAGGGCGTGAAGGGGATCTTCGGGGCGATGTGCTCGGGCGCTACCACCGCCGTGCTGCAAAACGTCGCGATGGCCAACGGTATCGTCATGATCTCGCCCTCGGCCACCTCGCCTGCGCTCTCCACCATGGATGATGACGGGCTGTTCTTCCGCACCGCGCCGTCCGATGCACGGCAGGGCGATGTCATGGCCGACATCATTCTCGAGCATGACATCAAATCCGTCGCGCTGACCTATACCAACAATGACTATGGCAAAGGTCTGGCCGATAGCTTCCAGAAGGCCTTCGAGGAAAAAGGCGGCACCGTCACCATTTCGGCAGCACATGAGGATGGCAAAGGCGATTATTCTGCCGAAGTCGGCGCGCTTGCCTCGGCTGGTGGCGACGCACTTGTCGTGGCCGGCTATGTCGATCAGGGCGGATCGGGTATCCTTCGCGGCGCACTGGATGCAGGTGCCTTCGACACATTCGTGCTCCCCGATGGGATGGTGGCCTCCGCACTCGAACAGAATTTCGGCGACGAGCTTGATGGCTCCTTCGGCCAGATCCCGTCCTCGGAAGGCGAAGGCAAGGACAAGTTCCTCGAGATGGCCACGGCTGCGGGCTTTGACGGCAATCAGGTCTATTCCGGCGAATCCTACGATGCGGCAGCTCTGATCATGCTGGCTATGGCAGAAGCGAAATCGACCGATCCGAGCATCTATAAAGAAAAGATCATGGGCATCGCCAATGGTCCGGGCGAGAAGATCCTTCCCGGCCAGCTGGGTCACGCGCTTGATCTGATCGCCGAAGGCAAGGCCATCGATTATGATGGTGCCTCCTCGGTGAACTTCATCAACGGCGGCGAATCTGCGGGCACCTTCCGCGAGGTCGAAATCAAGGACGGCAAAATCGAGACGGTCAAATACCGCTAAGCCTGCCGACATCCAACGAACAGCCCGGAGCAGGATTCCGGGCTGTTTTCCGTCGCACCCGGATCAGGGGAAATAGGTCCGGTGCGAGCAACAAACGGGATAAAAAATGATAAGGGTTGAAAACCTGAAGAAAAGCTTCGGCGGTTTCCATGCTGTCGATGGCGTGTCGCTCGAGATTGCGAAAGGGTCGATCACCGGCCTGATCGGGCCTAATGGTGCCGGAAAATCCACACTGTTCAATGTGATCGCCGGTGTTCATAAGCCAACATCCGGGAAGGTCTTCCTGGACGGGCAAGAGATTACTGGTCTCTCGCCCGATGCATTGTTCCACAAGGGCTTGCTGCGGACATTTCAGATTGCACATGAATTCCCGTCGCTCACCGTGCGCGAGAACCTCATGATGGTGCCCGCGGACCAGAGCGGCGAGACCCTTCTCTCGGCACTGTTCCAGCGCAAGCGCATCCGCGAGGAAGAGGCCGAGCTGCGCCGCCGCGCCGATGAGGTGCTGGAGTTCCTGACGATCAGCCATGTCGCCGACGAGAAGGCCGGGAACCTTTCGGGCGGCCAGAAGAAATTGCTCGAACTCGGGCGCACCATGATGGTGGATGCCAAGATCGTCTTCCTCGACGAGGTGGGTGCCGGTGTGAACCGCACCCTTCTCAATACAATCGGCGATGCCATTGTGCGCCTCAATAAGGAACGCGGCTACACCTTCTGCGTCATCGAACATGATATGGATTTCATCGGACGGCTCTGCGATCCGGTGATCGTGATGGCCGAGGGCAAGATGCTGGCGACCGGCGCCCCCGATACGATCATGCAGAACGAGGCTGTGATCGAGGCCTATCTGGGCACCGGCCTGAAGAACAAAGCGGCTGCGGCCACGGAGGCACAATGAGCTTTCTCTCTGCATCCCAGATGACCGGCGGTTATGGCAAGGCGGATATCCTGCATGGCTGCACGCTGAACGTCGAAAAAGGCCAGATTGCAGTGATCGTCGGCCCCAATGGTGCCGGAAAATCGACCGCTATGAAGGCTGTTTTCGGCATGCTGCCCCTGCGCAGCGGTTCGGTCACGCTTGATGGCGACGAGATCACCAGCCTCAGCCCGCAAGACCGCGTTGGCCGTGGCATGGGGTTTGTGCCGCAGGTCAACAACGTCTTCCCGACAATGAGCGTCGAGGAAAATCTCGAGATGGGCGCCTTTACCCGCCGCGATAATTTCCGCGAAACCATCGAGCAGATCTATGACCTCTTCCCGATCCTGCGCGAGAAACGCCGCCAGAATGCGGGCGAGTTGTCGGGCGGACAACGGCAACAGGTGGCCGTAGGTCGTGCGCTGATGACAAAGCCCAAGCTCCTGATGCTCGACGAGCCCACCGCAGGCGTCAGCCCGATCGTCATGGACGAGCTGTTCGACCGCATCATCGATGTGGCCCGCACGGGTATCTCGATCCTGTTGGTCGAGCAGAATGCCCGCCAAGCTCTTGAAATTGCAGATGTCGGTTATGTTCTGGTGCAAGGTGCCAATGCCTATACCGATACCGGCCCCGCGCTTCTGGCAGATCCGGAAGTCCGCCGCACTTTCTTGGGGGGCTGAGAGATGAAACCACTTCTTGGTCTTGTTCTGGGGCTCGCCGCGAGTAGTGCACATGCCGAGGGACGCCACGATACGGTGCTGAGCTGCACATTCGACGACCTCAAGATCACCATCCGTCAAGACGGCGGTGAAGGGTTCGAATGGCTCGATACCCAGCGCTTCCCGCAGCCGGTCACGGCCCGCATTTCGCGCAGCGAGGACCGGATCACCGTCGCGCCCATCGGCGTCATGGATCTCGAGGTCACCATCACAATCGAGGCGCGCGACAAGGTCGCCCCCGATACGGCGGCCACCTATCACGTGTCCGGCATGGGCCTGCCCGCCGAGACATTGCACGGAACTTGTGAGGAACCGGTTTAATGGAAGCCCTCAACGCATTTATCGCGCTTGCGAATTACGTCATCATACCTGCGCTGTCCTATGGCTCGCAACTGGCGCTCGGCGCGCTCGGGGTGACGCTTGTCTACTCGATCCTACGCTTCTCGAATTTCGCCCATGGTGACATGATGGCCTTCGGGACCGGTGTCACCATTCTCGTCACATGGTTGTTGCAGGATGGCGGAATCGGTCTCGGGCCGCTGCCGACCGCCCTTCTGGCCCTGCCGATCGGGATCATCGTGACCGCAGCTCTGGCGCTGGCCACGGACCGCGTCGTCTATGCCCATTACCGCAAGATCCGTGCGACGCCGGTCGTGATGGTGATGGTCTCCGTCGGTGTGATGTTCGTCATGAACGCGCTGACGCGGATCATGATCTCGGTCCTGTCGGTGCCCGTGCTCGGGGCCAAGGACGCCGTCTCCGGTGTGGACGAGATCCGCTTTGCCGACGGCGAGAGGTTCCTGATCTCGGCCCGCCAGTTCAAGGATCTCACGGGGCTTGCCGAGCCTCTGGCCGTCCGCGCAAGCTCGGTGATCACCTTCGTGACGGCTCTCATCGTCATGGTGGCACTGTTCTGGTTCCTCAACCGCACCCGCGCCGGTAAATCCATGCGGGCCTTCTCCGATAACGAGGATCTGGCGCTTCTGTCGGGCATTGACCCCAAGCGCGTCGTCATGATCACATGGATCATCACCGCAGCGCTGGCCACGATTGCGGGCACGCTCTACGGGCTTGATAAATCCTTCAAGGCGTTCAACTACTTCCAGCTCCTTCTCCCTATTTTCGCGGCCACCATTCTTGGCGGCATCGGTAATCCGATGGGGGCGATCGTCGGCGGCTATATCATCGCCTTCTCCGAGATCGGCGTGACCTATGCGTGGAAGAAGGTCGCCACATACCTGATCCCCGGCTGGGAACCGAGCGGCCTGCTGCAACTCCTCTCGACGGATTATAAATTCGCCGTCAGTTTCACCATCCTGATCGCGGTGCTGATCTTCCGCCCGACCGGCCTATTCAAGGGGAAATCGATATGAGTTCTCGTCAAGCAGAGAGCGCAGCCGGCGGCGCGCTCCGCACACCCCTCCTGTTTGTGGCGCTTCTCGTCCTGTTCGGCATCGAAGCCGCCACCTCGGGCTGGAACGCGGCACTCGTCATCCTGAATATGGGGGTGATCAGCGCGATCATGGCGCTCGGGCTGAACCTGCAATGGGGCTATGCGGGGCTGTTCAATGCCGGAACCATGGGCTTCATCGCCTTGGGCGGGCTTGCACCTGTGCTGATCTCGATGCCCGCCACCCAAGGCGCGATGGGCGCAGGCGGCTGGCGAGTGCTGCTGGCGCTGGCTATCGCCGTGGCGGTGCTGGCTCTTTCGGTCCAGACTTGGAAGCAGCTTCGCAAAGGCGTGCGGGGGCTTGCGACAATCATCGTTCTAATCGTAGGCTTCTTCGTGTTCCGCGCCATATTCGATCCCGCCGTCAGCGCGGTCGAGGCGATCAACCCTTCGGCACAGGGCTATCTGGGCGGGCTCGGACTGCCGGTGCTTATGGCATGGCCTGTAGGCGCGCTTCTGGCCGCCATCGCCGCCTGGGCCATCGGAAAGGCTGCGCTGGGGCTGCGCTCGGACTATTTGGCCATCGCGACCCTTGGGATCGCCGAGATCATCGTCGCTGTCCTGAAAAACGAAAACTGGCTCGACCGAGGCGTGATGAATGTGAACGGTATCCCGCGTCCCTTCTTCATCCCGCGGGAGATCGACTTGCAGGCCTCGGCTGATTTCGTTGCACGGGCGGCAGATTTCGGGATGGATCCGGTTTTGGCCTCGACGATTTTCGTCAAGCTCCTCTATCTCGCACTCTTCGCAGTGGTGCTGATCATCTTTGTCGCTGGCACACAGCTCGCGCTCCATTCCCCTTGGGGGCGCATGATGCGCGCCATCCGCGAGAACGAGGTCGCCGCCAGCGCGATGGGCAAGAACGTAACCAAACGCCATCTGCAGATTTTCATCATCGGCTCGGCGATCTGCGGCTTTGCCGGTGCGATGATGGTGACGCTCGATGGCCAGCTGACGCCCGCCACCTACAACCCGCTGCGCTTCACCTTCCTCATCATGGTGATGGTGATCCTCGGCGGCTCCGGGAACAACTGGGGCGCCGTGCTGGGGGGGATCCTAGTCTGGTATCTCTGGATCAAGGCGGAAGCCTGGGGGCCGGAGCTGCTTCAACTCCTGACCTCGGGAATGGAGCCTGGCGCATTGAAGGACCATCTTCTCGAGTCAGCGGCGCAGATGCGGTATCTGGCTATGGGGCTTGTCCTGCTTGTGGTCTTACGCTTCGCCCCGAGAGGCCTTCTGCCGGAGCGCTAAACGCACAAAACCCCACCTATCCCAAATGGATAGGTGGGGTTTTCCGTATGTCCGCCCATCGAATACGCCGGATCAGGTCCGGATGACATCATACTCGCGGGCAATATTCCTGGTCTTTTCGCCCCAGATCGAATGGAGCAACCGTGCTTGATGCGCTTCGAGCGCCTTCTGGTCCATGAAACTCTCGCTCACGCGCCAGATCAGAGGGTCATCGGTTTCCTCGACCTCGAAAAGAAGACAACCGGGTTCTGCCTGTGTCAAAGCCCGATGCTGGGGAAGATAAAGTCTGACGAGCTCGGCCTCGTTATTATTCTTGCAAATCAGATGGCCACTGACATGGACCGGCATAGCGTTTCTCCTGGACGGCTGCTTCTCAATACCAGATGCGGGATAAGGTGGGCCTGTTCCAGAAGCTTGTCATCAAAAGCCGGCGCGACCAAGACGCCTTTTTGTGGTCGTGTCAGGCGCGAGGCATCGGCGAGATTACGATGCACATGGAAGAGATCCGCATGCACGGCCTGAATGGCTTTATAAAAGAGAAAGATCACCTTGCCATCAGGGGCCGTGACCTGCATCCGTATCCCCTGAAAATCGGTCATCACGAGGATCGGCGCCGCTTTCACCAGAAGCGGATCCAGAAATTCGGCCGCCTCACTTCCAGGCATATAGCGCGGGAGCCGGTCGATACTCACACGCCCCTGCACATAGCGCCCATAATAGTCCAGACAGCTCCGCAATTCACTCAGGCAATCGATCAAGCTGCGGTCAGCCTCCGCACGGTTATTGCGCGCCAGCCGCGCGCCATGCGTGAGCGCTTGGGTTATTGCGGCCCCGTCATCGCGCAGCATATGCTGCTCGAGGCTGCCATAAGCTTCTTCCAATGCACGAAGCCCCAACAGCATCCCGGACAGATGCATAGGCTTGCGGTTCAGTTCGACGAGTTTACTCAGATCACCATCCATCACATCCTCCTAGGGTTGCAAAGGTCCTAGGAAAACATGAAGGACAAATGGTTAACGGAAGCTAAAGCACAACCGTGAATTTATAAGCATCGTCATATTTATGGAGGCAATTCGCACAGAATGCTGCTTTAACCGGCACAGAATGCCACAGCTGCACATTACGCGCCGGGCTGTTTGTCCAGAAGATGGTCCATCGAGACCGAGGGCTGGCTGCAGCCCGCATCTCCCACGATGCGCGCCGGCACACCTGCCACGGTCTTGCAGGGCGGAACCTCGTCGAGCACCACCGACCCTGCGGCAATGCGAGAATTGTCCCCGACGCGGATATTGCCGAGCACTTTCGCGCCCGCACCGATCAGGACACCATTGCCGATCTTGGGATGGCGGTCTTCCTCTTCCTTACCGGTCCCGCCCAGCGTGACCGAATGCAGCATCGAGACATTGTCGCCCACGACGGCGGTCTCGCCGATCACGATGGAATGCGCGTGGTCGATCATCACGCCCTGCCCGATCCGCGCCGCCGGATGAATATCCACGCCGAACATCTCGGAGGTGCGCATCTGGACATAATAGGCCATATCCGGACGCCCCTGCGACCAGAGCCAATGCGCGATCCGGTAGGATTGCAATGCCTGATAGCCCTTGAAGAACAGCAGGGGTTGCATCAGCCGGTGGCAGGCCGCATCTCGCTCGTAGACGGCCACAAGATCGGCGCGCGCCGCCGCAATCAGATACGGAGCCTGAGCATAGGCCTCGTCGGCGATCTCGCGCAGGATCTGCTCGCTCATCTCGTTGGAGGCAAGCTTCAGCGAGAACCGGAAAGACAGCGCCCGCTCGAAGGTCGGATGATGCAAAAGCCCGGCATGGATGAGCGATCCGAGCAGGGGCTCGTTCTGCACCGCAGCCCGTGCTTCGGTGCAGATCCGTTCCCAGACAGGGTCGACAGCGGTGATTCTGGCTTGAAGCTCGGCCATGGGATCTCCTTTGCATAGCGAATGCGCCCGCGCCTCCACCCGCGTGCGTCCGGCATATTACCAGATGGAGGCGCCTCACGCATAAACCAAGTGCAAAACAGAAAAAAGTCCATAACGCCTTTTTCAGCCCCGTTATCAGCCCGCGAGCTGCAAGCGTGCGGCAAGCCCCGCTCCGTAAAGATCACTCAGCTGCGCCACCTCCAGCACCAGCTTCGGTGAGACCGCAAGATCCGCCGCACACTGTGCCTCCGTATAGCTCCAAGTCGCTCCAGCTGTCTCCGCCTCGCGCAGAACAGCGTCATTCTCCCCCAAAATCCTCACCCGATAGCGCTCCTGTGTCTCGCCGAGCGGCACCTCCTGTTCAAGCCACGCATCCCCATCGATCCGCGTCCGCCGGATCCAGCTGGCCATCCAGCCACCCCCCTGCGCCTCGATACGCAAATGGGCGGGCGCATAGGGGCGCAATCCGTTGCCCCTGAAGCTTTCGATCAGATGCAGATAGCTTGGATCGTCGTAGCTGCGCCGTGCGGAGCCCATACGGTAGTGGCGCGCGATATTACGCTGGCTCTGGGCGAGGGTAATCTGGTCCACCTGCCCGTCCAGCGCCACGACCACCGAGCCTTCCGGCCAGAGATCAGGCATGAGCGCGTCGCTGCCAAGCTGTCCACGCAACCGAAGGCTCAGATCATAGGTGTTCTCGGCAACGAGATTGGCGGTGGCGAACTGGAAAATCTCCCAATTACCGCTGCTGCCATCCCCGATGGCCATCACATTGGCGCCGGCCAGCACCTGCGCCTCGCTCACAGATTGCAACTCTCCCGATACGAGCTTGATCCTGAGGCTCGGTCCGCGATCCCATAGCCCTGCGCGCGCCGATGTCAGACCTCCCAACGTCTGGCCAATGCTCGCACGATTGCTGAGCGTGGAATTAAGTTGGTAATCGGAATCGCTTGATCCGTCATAAACGGCCACCGTTCCGGGCCATGGGCTGGCGGTGACAGCCAGATGGGGAGCGTAGGGCACCTCCTCACCGGTCAGTAATGGCAGATCCATGAACTGGGCGGTCACCGGAACGGGCGCATAGAACCGCGTCACAGAAACGGAGGCTTCGGCGGCATCGGACGGCTCATAAAGCCCCTCCTCGATACGAACTGCTTCCATTGTTGCCGCTCCTGCCAGATCCACACGGTCAATACGGTAACGGGCGCCCTCGATTGCCACGACATCTCCCGCTCCGATCCCCGTCAGGGAGGGCGGCAACGTGAAGCGGATTACATCGCGCGCCATCTGCGCCTCTGCCAGCCAGCGCTCCACAATCGCCACCGCTTGCGGTCGGTGGAGGGCGACATCCACCTCACTCGAACTATTGGTGCCATGGTCCTGGGATTGCGCTGATATCGCCTCGACGACGCGCGCGGTATATTCGCCCTCCGCCTCGACATAACCCAGACGCACGCGCCCCGACATTTCCGCCTCGGCCGCACGGGTCTGCGTTACTGAGCTGTCATCGTCACCAAGCGCCCAATTCGCCTCCTCCAGAACCCGGTCCACCTGCCCGCTGCGCATGACAAACCGCAGCAGCCCGTCGCGTTCGATCGCATCGAACCCGTATGCCAGCATCAGGCTTTGTAGCATTGCGCGCGGTGACTCGCCGGATTGTGCGATATATCCACGCACCGCGCCTCGCAGCCCCGAGACATCAATGGCCGCAAGCCCGCCCGCCTGACAAATCTCGGCCACCACACGCGACAGCGGCTGGGCCGTCGCCCGTCCCGACAGCCAATGCCCGCGACCGTAATTGGCCGCATCGGTCCAAAGATCATCGCGGGCCGGAAACTCGGGCCAGGGCCGCGCATCCCAGCACCAGATATGGGCCTTCGTCATATCGATCATCGGTCCGCCATAGACCGCCGAGACGGGATTGTGCAGCGCAGTCTGCCACCAATCCGTCATCGCCCGCAGATATTGCATCTGGATCAACTCGTCGCGCCGCCCGTTTGAATAATAGGGCAGCATGGATTCCGAACTTTTGGGATCGAGGAACTTGTTGGGCTGGTTCGTGCCCTTATCAATCGCCGCACAGCCAAATTCGGTAAACCAGATCGGTTTCATCTGCGGCAGCCACGCGGTCGGTGCGGTCGCCCGCACTCCATTGATCCGCGCGTAATGGCGGTTCTCCCACCAGCCCCGAAAATCTTTCGCCCGCCAGATCCACGGCTCGCCCTCGCCATCGGTAATCGGTGTGCGGATCTGCAAATCGCGGTGCGTATCGGTGGCATAATACCAGTCGTAATACTCGCCGCCTTCGATATTGCTTTGCAGATAGGCCAGATCATGGATCGCGGGCCATGCCGCATCGGCATGCTCCTCTCCCTCGCGCCAGTCAGACAGTGGCAGATAGTTATCGATCCCCACGAAGTCGATCGCCGCATCGCTCCAGAGCGGATCGAGATGGAAATAGCGGTTGCCCTCATGCGAGCTGTAACCGAAATATTCCGACCAGTCCGCCGCATAGCCGATCTTGCAGGTCGCGCCGAGGATCTCGCGCAGTTCTCCTGCCAGAACCCGCAATGCCTCCACCGCCGGAAAGCCATCCTCGCCATCACGGATCTGGGTCAGGGCACACATCTCGGTGCCCACGCAGAACGCATCTACGCCACCGGCCTTGGCACAAAGATGGGCATAATGCAGGATGAACCGCCGCATCGACCATTCCGCAGGCCCGCTATAGCCGATACCGTCATCCGTCGAAGGAAAGTCATCGGATGCGGCCTGCCCGAAAAATAACGCGACCTCATCGGCCGCCGCTGCGGTCCGGTCGGTCGTCCCCACGAGCCCCGGTGCCAGCTCTGTCGTGATCCGGCCCCGCCAAGGCAAGGCCGGTTGCTCTTCGTCGGGCGCCCAAGGGTTGGGTAGCGCGTTCCCCGCGATCTGCTCCATCAGGATGAAGGGATAGAATGTCACGAATTTTCCCGACGCCCGAAGCGACTGAATGGCCTCGATCACCGACTGATCGGTCGGCGTGCCACCATAAAGATCGCCCTCCGTATTATACGCGACCTTGCCCGCAGCCTGCCTCCCGATCCCCGACACGGACCAGGGCATATTCTTGCCCTCGCCGGTCAGTTCGTTTACCCGCGGGCGGATCTGGCAGTGGCCCGCGCGCAGATCGCTGCCGAACCACGATACCACGAGAGACACCGCTTGGCACGCAGGCAGATCCCCATCCAGCGCCTCGAGTGATGTCGAGAGATCGGTCTGCCCACCGGAAGCATTGAGGTTCATCACCTTGCTCGAGCCACCCTCCTCGCCAGAAAAGTAAACTGGGGTCGTGGCCAGCGAATATTCCCCCGTTCCGGGGATCAGCGCCACCCCTTCTACGCAGCTCTCGTAACCCTCGGGCTCGCCTTCGAGATCGGGATCGGCCGCACGGAACACCTCGAAGGTCAACTGCGGCACACGGTTGCCGAATTGCGCAAGCGCAAGATCCTCGAACACGACATAGGCAATGCCCCTATAGGCCGGTGCCAGCCCTTCCCCCTCGACAGCTTCGATTTTCGGATCGGGCTCCTGATCCTCGGATCCGGGATAGACGCGATAATCGATCCCCGCCGTATCGAGGATCTGGCCGTCGGCCCAGATACGGCCCACCCGCAGGATCTGCCCCTCGCAAAGCGCCAGCGCAAGGCTGACCGAATAGGCGTAACTGGTGGTCTTTACGCTCGAACCGGTCGCTTTACCGCTCTTCTGCGTGGAGGCACTCTCACGGAACCGTGTCGCCCAGATCACCTGACCCGCGAGCCGCATCCCGCCCCAGAGCATCGGCACGGGCGTCCCCTCACTGGCGGAGGACAACCGGAACTGGCTTACCTTACCTGTCTCGACACTCTGCGATCCGGTGCCCAGAAGCCGCTGGTCGATAGCCCGCCCCAAGGTGGCGCCGACAGCACGCCCGATCACCGCCCCAGACAGTCCCAGCACCGTGCCGCCAAAACCGCCCCCAATCGCGGCTCCTGCCGCGCCCAAAAGGATCGTCGCCATGATCTACCTCACATCCGGAAAGTCGAAACGCGCCACCAACCGGGCGCGCCAAGGCGACGAAAGCGTGTTTTCCACGACCCCGTGCCCGCTATAGGCGTGGATGAACCGCAGCGGCCCCCGCGCCGAGAGAAGCCCCACATGTTTGGCCACCGCCCGTGGCCTCATGCGAAACAACAGAACCTGTCCCGCGCGAAAGGGCTCGTCCGGTCCAAGGGGCACCAGATGACGCAGCGCCGCCTGCCAAAGTGCCTCGTCGTGACCGGTTTCGGCCCAATCGGCACTATAGGAACCGGGCGCTTCGGGCTCGGATCCATAGAGGCTGCGCCAGATCCCGCGGATGAGCCCCAGACAATCGGCGCCCGCCTGCGAACAGGAACCCTGATGGCGGTAAGGTGTGCCGATCCAGCTGCGCGCGAGCAGGACCACCTCTTCGCGCTCCGTCATTTGAAAAGGCTCCCGCCATCGTAATTGCCTCCTGTAACGGGATAGGACACCAGCCAGTCGTCACCCGGGATATGCGGGAAGCCTCGAAAATTAACGAAATTATTGAATTTCAAACGGCAGGTCTCGGCGCGCCGGTCGCAGCCTGCAGTGATGTGCACGGTATCGCCGCGCGCGACCTCGGCGCGCAGCGATTGCCACAACTCTACCACACGCGATCCATCAGCCGCGAACCTATCGAACTTGACGGCGCCGGAGAGCCCCTGCGCTGCGCCGTCCAAGACGCTCAACACTCCGCGCTCGAACCAGCGATCCTCGAACCCGGCAAGTGACGCCCATGTAAACCGTGTGGCTTCCTCGCAGATCTCGACCGTGGTCTCGACGACATACCCGATCTGGGCGGTATCAAACCGGCACTGGGCATCGCCCAGCACCGCCGCGCAAGCCGGATGGTAGACACGCCCGATCTGGTTGTTCAACCGGTCCGACAGCCCTCGCAGTTCAGCCTGAAACGCGCCCTCGCTTCGCGTCAGTTCGCCCAGATGGCCACGGAAGATCAGCGCGTTCTCGGCAGGCTCGGCCCAGTTGACGAGCCAGCTGCGTAGCTCGGCCCCGTCAAACCGGCCCGCGCGGATATCGGCCTCGGCGATCGCATCGGAGCGCAGCGCCGCAACGACATCGAAGTTATCGACCGAAAGCCCCGAGGTTTGCGCAAGTGCACTGGCCTCCATCCCCGTCTCGGGCTGAAAAGTGAGACCGCCAAATGTCAGTGGCCGGTCATGGTCGGTAAAGCCCAGCTCCACCCCGTCACGGCGGGTCAGCGCCCATGCGCGCGCGATGGTGGTGGCCTTGGTCTCCAGATGGGACTGGAACGCGGTGGAATAGCTCATAGCCGCACCTCCACCACCGGCACCTGCGGCACCTCGCCCGCCTGGAAAGACTGCACCGAGACCTGGATACGGTCGGTGTCGAACCGGACCGGCACATCGAACTCGAACCCCGCCGTCACCCGCGCGCCCTTGGCAGGCGGCTGGGCAAACGTGACCACGCCAGTTGCACTATCCACCGACCAGTCGATACTTTCGGATTGATAGCCGCCCTGCACGCCCACCATAACAGTCCCGCCGACAGGTTTGGTGATCGGGCGGGAATAAGTGATCTCGCCCGAGCGATAGGTCTTGGCCAGCGGGAATGTCGTGGTCGCGCCATCGCCCAGACCGATCAGCTGATCCTCGTAGCTCAGCGCGCGGCTTGCAGGCGCCGACCGGTAATCCGCCCAATCCTTCCAGCGGAACCCGTGCAACTGTCCCGCGCGTGCCTCGAAAAATGCGAGCAACGCCTCGACATCATCAAGCGAGCGTAGCCCGACGCCCGCATCATAATGGCGCCGAGAATGCGCCCAAGGTGAATTGCGCTCCTCATAGCCGCTGGCAAGGGTAACGATCTCGGTGCGACGCTCCGGCCCGCCGACCGAGCCAAAGCTCAGACTGGCGGGAAAGCGGATCTCGTGAAAGGCCATGCTATCCTCCGTAAACTGCCTCGAAACGGCTCACATCGTTCTCGACCCGCGCGAGAGCGCGCGGCTCATCTGTGCGGCCATCTGCGCACGCGAGCGGCTGAAGCCCGACACGTCGGGAGTGGTCACATTCATCGTGACATTCACCGCCCGCCCGCCCTGCGCCTGCACGCCAAGCCGGCCATCGGCCCCACGGGTCAGCGGCATGATCGCCTCCGGCCCCGCCTCGCCCATCAGCCCCAAGCCGCCCCGCATGGCAAACCCCGTCGCCTCGGACACAACCCCGCCCTTGGCGAAAGCCCGCACCTTGCCCGAGGAAAACGCCCCGCCATTGGCAAAGGGCATCAGCCCGCCCGCCAGATTGGCCACGCCGCTCGCCAGAGTGCTGCCCAGCGTGTCGCTCACCGGTTTGACGGCCGCCGAATAGACCGCATCCGACATGCTCTCCGCGACCGAGCGCAGCGCGCTCGACAGGCTCGCGCCATCAAGGATCACATCCTCGAAAGCGCTACTGATGCTCGTGGAGAATTTCCGCGACAGCGTCCCCATCTCGCGGGTCGTCAGGCCCATACTCTCGCGCAGTCCGGTCAGCTCGCTCGTAAAGACGCCAGTCAGGCTGCCGACATTGCCCAGCACCGTCTCGAGCGTCTCGGCGCTCTCGCTCAGCGCATCGAAATCCGTCTCATCCATTGGTCTCTCCTTTATCCGGCCTGTGGTCGGGGAAGGCGCGTGCCAGCTCCTCGAGCCGCGACCGCGTCAATGGGCGCATGCGCGGCACATCCCCCAGCATCAAAGCCAGTTCTGCCGGCGTCAGGGCCCAGAACTCCTGCGGGCGCAAACCGAGCCCCTTGATCCCTGCCCGCATCAGCCCCGGCCAATCCAGCTGCCTGTCTGTCATGCGCTTTGGTCTTCGGGGCTGCCGAAGGCACGCGCAAGTAGCCGCGCGGCCAGCTGGGCGGCTTCCACCGGCCCCGACCCGATCTCGACCGCACGCAGATCCTCGGCACGGCCCCGCCAGCCGCCGCCGCGCAATCCCGCCACCACAAGCGCCAGCACATCGCGGCTCGAGAAGCGGCCCGCCTCGAACCGCGTCACCAGATCCAGCATCGTCTCGGCGCCCATCTGCGCCTCGAGTTCCGCCAATACCCCAAGCGTCAGCTTGGCCACATGCGGCACTCCGTCGAGCGTGATCTCGACCTCACCGGCCCACGGATTTGCCATGTCATTCATCGCTCAGCTCGACAAAGCTCAACGCCCCCGCCGAGGCCATCGCCATCTCGTAGGTCGCCTCGCCATCATGCGCACCGGCATATTCGATCGACGAGATTAGGAACGGCCCCTGCACGATCCCGAAACTCGGGATAATCACCTGAAATTCGGGAATCTCGCCGTCGAAGAAAATCTGCCGCGCCCGCGCATCGGTATCGGCATCGCGGAACACGCCCGACCCCGAAATCGCAGCCGAGCGTACGCCCGCTCCGCCCAAGAGTTCACGCCAGCGCCCCTCGCTTTCAAGCGATGTCACATCGACCGTTTCCGCGTTGAAGCTGATCCGCGTGGCGCGCAGGCCCGCGATGGTCTGGAACTGCCCGTCTCCGCTGAGATCGAGTTTCACCAGAAGGTCTTTACCGTTCTGAACTGCCATTTTTCACTCCTAGAAATGTATGAAGGGCCCTGCAAAGAGCCGATGAGGTCACTCGGATGCCAGATGGGCGCGGAAGGTCAGATCGATCCGGCGGGTGGCATTGGTGCCGACGCGCCGCGCCTTGGCCTTGCGGAACCACAGCCCCGAAACACGCCCTGTCTCCAGTGTCAGGCCGGTGCCGGTCAGACAGGCTGTCACCGCCTCGGCCAGACGCTTCGCGGCCTGAAATCCTGCCGCATCGGTCACGACCGAAACGATGAAATCATGGCGCGCAATGGCCCCGCTCCGATCCGAGATATCGAGCACATCCTCCGGGCCGAGGCTCACATAGATGCCCTCTGCCACGCCCACAGGCTGTGCATCATAGATCGCGCCACCGCTCAGCTGCGCCACCAGCTCATCGGTCGCCAGCGCCTGATAAAGGGCCATCTGCAACGAGGACGCCATAAGATAGCTCATGTCACGACCTCCTCGCGGCTGAAGCAGCGCAGATAGCCCGGCTGGTCATCCGCAACCGCCAGAATGCGGAACACCCGGGCCCCCAACCGGAAGCGCTGATTGGCCACCGGCCTGCGCGGCGAGGTTGGGAGGGCCGAACGCACCGTAATGCTGACCGAAACGGCGGCGATCACGCGCAACTGGTCGGCCCGTTCGGTGCCCGTGCCGAAATCGAGCGCGGCCCAGATCTCGCCCAGCTCGACCCATGTCTCGATCAGACCACCCGCACCATCGGGCACGCTCCGGGGCTCTTCCAGCACCAGACAGGTAGACAGGTTCGGCACGCTCATGACCTGCGCCCCTTCCCGCCAAACAGACGCACCACGCGCCATGGCTCGATCAGGCTGCTGACACCAAAGGGCAAGGCTCCGCTCTGCTCGCTCTCGTGGCGATGCTCGAAATAATGCGCCGCCAGCAACATCACCGCCTGACGCAGATCGGGCGGCACCGTCTCCCATGCCGTGCCAAAGCCTGCCTCGACAGTGATCTCGATCATCCCGCCATGCTCGACCTGCGGAAACGCCGCCCCCAGCGCCAGAAGCACCGGACGCACGCCATCGGGCATCAGCCGGTAGGACGCTTCCTCCAGCACCGTCAGCCCGTCATCCGCCCCGCGCAAGGCCACCTGCGTGACCGAGGAAAGCGGTGCCAAAGGCAAAGGCTGCGCGTCGGGATTGGCCCAATGGCGCAGATGGAACAGGAAAGCGCGCGACAACAAAGCCTTGGAGATCCGCTGCTCGATCAATGCGATCGCCGCGCGCAAATAGGCCTCGAGCGCCACATCCTCGGCACCGACATCGGAAAACCCGCTCCCCAGCCGCAGGTGATCGCGCAACTCCGTAATGGGAAGCCGGTCGCTGGCGACCGGCGCAACTTCAGTCAACATCAAAGCACCTCCGGAAATCTGGTGGATGACGCCCGCATCCGCGCGGGCGCCATCTCGGACAGACGCCGCATTCCACCATCCGCTCGGACGGAGGGAGCAGCTAGGCGGACGGCAGAACACCGCGCCTGCCCTTACCCGGACCGAAATCCGGATCGGGAAAGCGCCGCCTCAGCGCCGCCTATGCGCCTCAGGAAACCGCAAATTTCAGAAGCTTGATGGCCGCGAAATCGCTGACATCGCCGCCCACACGCTTGGAGGCGTAGAACAGCACATGCGGCTTGGCCGAGAAGGGATCACGCAGCACGCGCAGATCGGGGCGCTCGGCAATGGTATAGCCCTGATTGAAATCCCCGAAGGCAATCGCATAGGCATCCGCCGCGATATCGGGCATATCCTCGGCGATCAGCACCGGATAGCCCATCAGACGCGCGGGCTCGCCCGCCGCCAGACCGTCGGACCACAGGAAGCGCCCATCGGCATCCTTCATCTTGCGCACGGCGCCTGCGGTCTTCGAATTCATCACGAAGCTACCATTGGCGCGGTATTCCGCCTCGAGCGCATAGACCAGATCGACCACCGCATCCGCCGCAGCCGTTGCCGAGAAATCGCCCGCCACGCCGGTCGCAATATAGCCAAGGCTCCCCCAGGCCCAGTCGTCATTGGCGATCGCCGGATGCGCAAGGAAACCCTTGGGCTTGTCCGCCCCGTCGCCATTCACGAAAGCCGCAGCCTCCGCGCGGGCGAACCGGTCGGCGATGCGGCCCGCAAGCCAGCCCTCGATATCGAACGCCGCATCGTCGAGCAGGCGCTGGCTGGCCTTGGGCATGGCCGAGAGCTCGTAGAGCGGGATCGAGATCCGGTCGATCTGCGGCGTGGTCGTCTCGGTAAGGTTCGCGGTCTCCGACGCCCAGCCCGAGCCCATCTCACCATGATCGACCAGCACGTCGAAACTCGTGGCCTCGACCTGCACCACATTGGCGATCATCCGGATCGAGGCGGTCGAGCGCAGGATCGAGCGGATGGTCTCGCTTGTCTGCGGATCAACCAAATAGCCGCCCTCGGCCGCCACAGCGGTGTTCAGGTCCTTGGTCTCGATGACCAGACCGCGCAGCCCGTCATCATCACCCGAGCGCAGATAGGCATCAAACGCCTTCTGATGGGGGGCGGTCTCTTGCGCTGCATGTGACAGGGCCGGACGGAAAGTGGTGGATTTCGTTTGCAACATGGTCAGACGCTCTTCCTGTTTTTGAATGCGTGAAGTCATTTCGTTCTGGAAGCCCTTTGCTTCCTTGACGAATTCGTTAAGGGCCGAGTGCACCTCGGCCACGATCGGGGCCCCGTCGGACATGGCTGTCCGCTCCCCAAAGACGTTTTTGTCGGGGGTCATTGTCTCTCCTCAATTTTTCACGAAGATCGAAAGCGCGGGGTCAGTGTCCCGCCAGTTGCGACGCGGCCGCACGCAGCGCCCGTGCCAGATGTGAAAGCTCCGCCCCGAGGGGCATGGCCTTGGCGGCGACCCGCGCCTCCTTCAACATCGGGAAGGTCACCAGCGACACTTCCCAAAGATCGAGTTCTGTGAGTATGCGCTGGCCCTGCGCATCACGATGCGCGCGCACCACGCGATAGCCGATGGACAGCCCGTCCATCGCCCCCGCCTCCAGAAGCGCGCGCGCCTCACGCGCACGAGCCACATCCTCCAGAAGATAGCCGCGCACAAAGAGGCCCGTGCCATCCTCGAAGATCTCTTCCCAGACACCGATCGGCTGGGTCTGGTCATGCTGCCAGAGCATCGCCACACGGCGCCCCTCCTGCGCGAGCCGCGCAAGACAATCGGTATAGGCGCCGGGGCTGACGACATCGCCGCCCTGATCGGGCAGGCCGTAGAGGCTGGCATAGCCCTCGATCCGGCCCTCGCGTATCCGTAGCCGCGCGGGCACCTCGCCCATCAGCGATTTGAACTCCAACCCCATGATCCTTTGCTCCATCCGGCCCTCCTATTGCGGCACCATATCCAGAAGCCCGTAGACCGCCTGCGACAGCACCACGGCGACCACGCCATAGACCGCCATCCACAGCCGCCGCTCGAGCCCCTCGATCATTGCTTCGATGCGCTGCAACCGGCGTTCGACCTGATCGAATTGCAGCTCCATGATCTTCTCCGTCGCGTTGAACCGTTCCTCATGCAGATCGAACGGCTCCTTCAGGTAACGCGAGCCTCCTGTCGGCATGGCTTACTCCTCCGGCATCGGCGGCAGGCCCAACAGAACCCGTTTCTCGCTATCGGTCAGGAAGGTCGCCTCACCCACACGCGTCCATTGCGCGTCGCGCTCCGAAGCCAGCGCCGGCACCTGATCGAGATTGGGGCGCAGCTCGATCCGTGCGCCCAGAAACCCCGAGAGCCACCATGCCAGAGCCGCCGTCACCCGCGTGGCCAGAGGCAGCACGGTCAGCCGGAAGAAGGCCCGATTGGCCTCGGCATAATTGGCATAGGTCGCATCCCCCGGAATGCCCAGAAGCATCGGCGGCACCCCGAAGGCTACGGCAATCTCGCGTGCGGCAGCGATCTTGGTTTCGTGGAACTCCATATCCGAGGGGGAGAACCCCATCGGCTTCCAGTCAAGCCCACCCTCCAGAAGCATCGGACGCCCCGCATTGCGCGCGCCCTGATGATGCGTCTCCAGCTCAAATGTCAGCCGGTCATACTGATCGGGGCTCAGCACCCCCTGACCATCCGCGCCCTTGTAGATGATCGCCCCCGAGGGCCGCGCGGCATTGTCCAGAAGCGCCTTCGACCAGTGGCTCGCGCTGTTATGGACATCCACCGCCACTGCCGCCGCCTGCATCGGCGAGAGCCCGTAATGGTCATCCTGCGGGTGGAAGGTGCGGATATGGCAGATCGGATCGGGATGGCCCGTGAGATCGAACCGGTGCTTGCGACCGCCGACCGTATAATCATAAGCCACAGGCCAGCCATCCGCCCCCGGCACCACGCTCATCCGGTCGGCGCGCAGCACATGCAGCTCCATCGGCACATCAATGCCCTCACCCACCGCCTCGACATAGGTATCACCCGTCAGCAGCATCTGCCCGAAGAGCGCTTCGAGAAACTCGGCCTGTCCCTGTGCCCCGTTCGGGCGGCGCAGCAGATCGATCACCGGATGGGTCTCGTAGCGGCGCTCCCTGTCCTGACAGATCAGCGGCAGGGCGCTTGCTGCCTCGGCGATCAGCTTCACACAGCGAAACCCGATGGGATTACCCACAAAGCCCTGCCGCGTCATCGATGTGCTGTCGCGCGGGCTCCAGACCACCCGTCCCGCCGATCCCGACAGGGAGACAGGGCGCCCGCGCACCGCCTTCGTCTCGGGCGCGGCACCTTGTGCGGATGTCGCGGTTTTCCGAAAGATATTCAGCCCCATGCAGATCTCCTCATGTCCTTCTCCACCCGCAATCGCGGGCCAAAAGCAAAGGGGCCGGAACCCCGACCCCTTCTCGCATCACAACCGTCTCACCTGTGGCCTGCGCCAATGCGCGGCAGGTTCGATCATCACCTCCGTCAGCGCCCAGACCAGCGCATCCAGCCGGTCAGGCGAGCCCTTGGCCTGATAGCCCTGCACCGTCATCTGGCACATCTGGTCCTCGAGCTTGCCGAGCGCCGCCGAACGCGCATGATAGACACGGCCCTGCTCATACAAAGCCGCGACCGGCTCCGCCCGCAGCCCCTTGCCGCGGCCTGCCCGCAATGCACGAAACGGGACCATCGGATCGACCTGCCGCAAAACACCCTCGATCAGATCGCCGCCCTGATTGACCTCCGCCACGAGCCGCTCGGCCCCGAACCGCTCCATTGCGGCAATCGCGGCCTTCGCCCAGTCGGTGGGCTTGCCGCCAATACTCAGATCGGCCAGCACATAGGCACGCCAGTCCTGCGGCGGACCGCGGGTGACAGCGCCCGCAACGATGATCCCGCATTCATCCGATCCAGCCCCACCCGTCACTGCCGGATCGAGCGCGACCACGATCCGGTCGAGATCAGGCACCTTGTCCACCCGTAACGCCTCGAGCATCCTCGTCGACCAGAGCGCCCCTTCGATATCCTCCAGCAAAACACCCTCCAGCTCCTGACGCCCGAGCCGCGTGCCGGCATAGCGCGCCTGCACCTCGGCCAGAAAGCTCTCGGCCAAATAGGCGCGATTGGCCTCGGTCGGCGCATGGGTCACCACGGTCGAGGGGTTCTTCATGATCGCCCGCAACACCGCTACATCGCGCGGCGTCGTGGTAACCACCTGCTGCGGATGCCGCCCCAGACGCAGGGAGAATTGCAGCATGTCCCATGTATCCTCGGCGCGCTTCCACTTGGCCAGTTCATCCACCCAGGCCGCATCGAATTGCGGCCCCCGCAGCGCCTCCGGATCATGCGCTGAAAAGGCCATCGCCACCGCACCATTGGGCCAGACCAGCCTGCGCCGCGAGGCCTCCCATGTCGGGCGCCGGTCGGGCGGCGAGCAGGCGATGATGCCGCTATCGCCCAGCACCATCACATCGCGCACCTGATCATAGGTCTCGCCCACCAATGCCACCCGCGAGGCTTTGCCCGCATCGAGCGGCGTCGAGGATTCAACCTGCGAGCGCACCCATTCGGCACCGGCGCGGGTTTTCCCCGCACCGCGCCCCCCCATGATCACCCAGCTCTTCCAGTCGCCCATCGGTGGCAACTGGTGTGGCAGGGCCCAGAACTCGAACAACCACGGCAGGGCCAGAAGAGAATTCTCATCCAGCCCGTCCAGAAACGCATCAACGTCCCGCGGCGTCGCGGAGGCAAGCCAAGCGGCGCCCGATCTCAGTTCTGGCTGCATCAAAGTCGAGGTGCTGTCCTTCGACGACCCCGGCAGCCTCTCTGCGGAGTTTCTCAACGCGATTCCTTTCCTCAAGCAAAAGTTGCAACGCCGCGCGCAGATCGCGCACGGCGGCCCGTGCTGTCTTGGCCTCGGCAAGCTCCCCCTGCCGCAACCCCTCCATCGCTACGGCCAGCTCCTCGGCCACATCGCGATACATCGCTCCGGCCATCTCCAGCGCCTCGACCGAAGATGCCCCTTCCAAATCAACGGAAGTCACTTTCATTCCTGTAATCCGCCTCTCATGTGGTGACTCCGCACGAGCAAAATGAAAAAGACGCCAAACGGGTCACCCCGCGGCGTCTTGCCCACTTCTCCTAGCATGCCATAAGTGATGCCATGCAACGCCCTGACTGTCAAAGGAAATCGCGCTCAGGTTGCACTCACCCTACGCACGTTGCGCAAAGAAAAACCGGGCACAAGGCCCGGTTTTCTCAATTTCTCTTGGGTGGATTTAGTTACCGCCCGCATCCTTCGCCTGTTGCGCCTCGATCTCGCGCCACTTGGCAACATTGGCGTTATGCTCTTCCAGAGTGGTTGCAAATGCATGCCCACCGGAGCCATCGGCCACGAAATAGAGGTAATCGGTGGAATCAGGGTTCAGCGCGGCCTCGATGGCAGCCCTACCCGGATTTGCGATCGGTGTCGGCGGCAGCCCTTCGATGACATAGGTGTTGTAGGGATTGTTCGCACGCAGCTCGGACTGACGAAGCCCACGGCCCAGCGAGCCCTTGCCATCGGTCACCCCGTAGATCACCGTCGGGTCCGTCTGCAGGCGCATGCCTTTTTCCAGCCGGTTGACGAAGACACTTGCAACTTCCGGACGCTCGGAAGCCACACCGGTCTCCTTCTCGACGATGGAGGCCATGGTCAGCGCCTCTTCCGGCGTTTTATAGGGAAGTCCCTCGGCACGGTTGGCCCATGCCTCGTTGAGGATCGCCGTTTGCGCATCCTGCATCTGGCCGATCAGCGTCTCCCGGGTCTCGCCCTTGCTCACCACATAGCTCTGCGGTGCAAGGCTGCCCTCGGCCGGGATATCCTTCACATCGCCCGACAGGAAATCATAGGATTTCAGTGCCTGCACGATATGCCAGCTGGTAGCGCCTTCGGCGAGGATTACCCGATGGTTGGTGATATTCTTCTCTTCGACCAGTTCCTTGAACCCGTCGGGCTCGGGATCGGCCACGGGATCGTATTTGGCCAGTTCCTCATACATGCCGGTCGCCGGATCCAGCTCGCGCAGCGCCAGCGTTTGTGCATTCACGCCCACACGGTAAACCAGTTCAGAGCCGCAGGTCGACGGACCACCACGGGTGATCTGGTCCACAATCTGTTCCATCGTCGCGCCCGGCTCGATCAGATAGGAACCGAATTTCAGCTTGCCGCCCTTTTCTGTATAATCCGCGCCGGTCCGGAAGATATAGCCGGAGGAGATCGCGCCCTTTGACTTCAGATCGGCCGAGACCTTGACGAAGCTGTCGCCCTGATCGACCCGCAGACACATCGCCTGTGTCAGCGGACCGCTCACCGTATATTCCCGCTTGGCCCATGCCACCATCCCCGCGACAAGCACGAGGATGACGATCATGGCAGTCAGGAAATTAGACGTGATGTTACGCCACATCAGTCCACCACCCTGCGCAGCACGAGGCTGGCATTTGTGCCGCCGAAGCCGAAGCTATTGGACAGCGCCACGTTGATCTCGCGCTTGACCGGCGCGTTGGGCGCGAGATCGAGCGGGGTCTCGACCGCCGGATTATCGAGGTTCAACGTCGGCGGCGCGATCTGGTCGCGGATCGCGAGGATACAGAAGATCGCTTCCACCGAACCGGCCGCGCCAAGAAGGTGACCGATCGAGGATTTGGTCGAGGACATAGTGGCTTTGGAAGCCGCATCGCCCATCAGACGCTCCACCGCTTTCAGCTCGATCGTATCGGCCATGGTCGAGGTGCCATGCGCGTTGATATAATCGATCTCTGAAGCCTCGATACCTGCGCGTTTCAGCGCCATGCTCATCGAACGGAAGCCACCATCGCCATCCTCGGAGGGCGCGGTGATGTGGTAGGCATCGCCCGACAGACCATAGCCGATCACTTCGGCATAGATCTTCGCGCCGCGCGCCTTTGCATGTTCGTATTCTTCCAGAACCACGACACCGGCCCCCTCGCCCATCACGAACCCGTCGCGATCGGCATCATAGGGGCGCGAGGCCTTGGTCGGATCCTCGGCCTTGGTCGAGAGCGCCTTGCAGGCGTTGAAGCCCGCGATCCCGATCTCGCAGATCGGGCTTTCGGCACCACCGGCCACCATCACATCCGCATCGCCCCACTGGATCAGACGTGCGGCATCGCCGATGGCATGTGCACCGGTCGAGCAGGCGGTCACGACCGCGTGGTTCGGCCCCTTGAAACCGTGCTTGATCGAGACCTGACCGGAGACGAGGTTGATCAGCGCCGAGGGAATGAAGAAGGGCGAGACACGCTTGGGGCCGCGCTCCTTGATCAGGATGGCCGTATCGGCAATCGCCTTCAGACCGCCGATACCTGCGCCGATCATTACACCGGTGCGCTCGCGCTCCTCGTCTGTCGCAGGCGCCCAGCCGGAATCCTTGACCGCCTGATCAGCCGCTGCCATCCCGTAAAGGATGAACTCGTCGACCTTACGGGCCTCTTTCGGCGCCATCCAGTCATCGGGGTTGAACGTGCCGTTGGTGCCATCACCGCGCGGGATCTCGCAGGCATATTTCGTTACGACGTCCGAGGCATCAAAGCGCGTAATCGGGCCGGCGCCCGATTGGCCCTCCAGCAAACGCGACCAAGTTTCCTCGACACCGCAAGCCAGCGGAGAAACCATTCCAAGACCTGTGACGACGACCCGACGCATATGCCATACCTCTTGTGGCTAATTAACCTTCGGGCATCACATACACGCGCATTCCCTCGCGCGCAATTCAAAGCAACAGCCAAATACAGGCTTTCCCGACGCAAAGACGGCAGTTTTACGCCAGATCACGCGCAGAGCGTCGCTGGAATGCAGCCTACTCGCCAGGCTTCGCACTGGCCAGACGGACCTGTGAAAGATCGGAGAACTCGGGCAGCTGCCACTGGTCGAGCGTGCTCTTGCCCTGCTCGGGCATTGGCGCGCCATCTTCCGCTCCGCTTCCCGGGCTTGGGGTCACCGGCGTCCATCCCGCAACCGGTGCGTCCTCCACGGTGCGCCAGACGGCATTTGTCCCGTCAGGACCCGGGGCAACGCATGCCTGATCGCCCCCACGAATACGGGCGACCTCCAACGCGGCGAGTGCACGTTCATAGAGCTGTTTGGAGGTCTCGGAAAAATGCCAGCGCGCAACCCCCGCCGAGGCAGTCAACGGACCGTCTTCCGTCTGGTGTCCCAACATCCGGACCGCCTTGCATAGCCGTCGGGCAATCACGGCAACCTCGGCTGCCCGTAACCCCGGCAAGAAAATCAGGAATTCGTCAGCATGCGCCCGCCCGATAAAATCGTCATCGCGCATCAAAGGCAGTATCGCCTGCGCCACATCGCGCAAGACCTTGTCGCCATGTTCGAATCCCGACAGGGCATTCACACGGTCGAACCCGTCAAGATCGAGCACCACGATACTGAGCGCGGCACGGGTCTCGCGCGCCTCATCGGCCATTTCCGAAAATCTCTGGCGCAAGGCGCCACGATTGTAGAGCCCCGTGACCTCGTCGGTCACGATATCCCAGAGCCTCTGCTCCTCCAGCTCGCGTCTGCGCCGCTCGATCGCGGAAGACCGGTGCATTCCCACGATCTGGATCAGCACATTCAACGCCACCGTATGCGCGATGACCACCGCAACAATCTGCCGATATGGGCCATATCCCATGAAATATACCAGCCCGAGCCCCACGAAGACCGGTGCGATCACGCCAAGCGCCAGATCGACGCGGAACATATCCATCAGAAATAACGAAGCCACGAGTCCCGTTGTCGCGCGGCGGCACAAAAGCCCCAGAATAAGCCCGCCCGCCATCAATGCCGTGGCAAGCGACATATAGCCATACAGCCCGTCATCGCCGAAAATATAGCCGATTAGCGCAGGAAACAAGATCACCGGCGCGGTAAAGGTCGCGAATTGACCGAGGCTGGGGCGCTCCCCCTCGAGCCCGATCCGCGCAAGCGACAGGATCAAGAAGACCATAGCCGAGTTATAGCCGGTTTTCACATTATGCTGGGATAGTTCGTAGACCGACGACAACTGTGGCACAAACCGCCCCGCCGCCAGCAGAAGGCAGAGCCCTGCCAGCAAACGGGCAACATGACCCGTCCAGCGCCCCTCCAATGGCAGCAACAGCGAGACCGACAGGAGAATCGCCATGATCGAAGTCATGGGATGCGTGCCTTTGACCAACGGAATAGCGGAGAAAATGCCCGATTGCGGGAGCCAATGCCCGAAGAGGGGGACCATCGCCAGCAGCAACACCGCCAATGCCGGAAAGATCGAGACCACGAAAAACCAGTCCGCCATGGAGGTCCGCTCCGAATTGATCGAACGGCTCGACGCGCGTGTCTGCTCGTCAGAAAGCATGATCCCCTCCATGACATATCGCAGCTCCGCCGCGGCACCCAGAAGGAAAGCCTGTTTAGTCTAACGCTACGTTAAACGCAGATCGGAAATTCACTTAAAAGTTGCACGAGCCAGCTGCAACATCGCCACATTACGCTCGGCATCAGAGGCCGGCACATCAGTGACCTCCATTGTATCGAGCGGGTCATAGCTGATCGGTGCGATCCCCACACGGTTACGCCCCTGCGCCTTGGCCTGATACAGCGCGGCATCGGCACGGGCATAGCACTGGTCGAAACTCTCGTCCGCCATCCATTGCGCCACGCCGATGGAGGTCGTCAGATACTGCCAGCGCCCGTTGCGCATGCGCACCTGAAGGGCGGCAATCGCCTGCCGGAACTGCTCGGCGCGCAACTCGGCCTGCACCAGATCGGTATTGCGCAAGATGACCGCAAATTCCTCGCCCCCCAGCCGCGCGGCGGTATCCTCGCGCTCCAGACAGTCCGAGATCACATGCGCCACCCGCACCAAAGCCTGGTCGCCGATCTCATGCCCGCCCATATCATTGATCTTCTTGAAGTAATCTAGATCGAAAATCAGCATGCAGAAGAATTCGTGATCCGTTTGGGCGCGCTGCACCGCCCGCTCGAACCGGCGGCGCAACATCACACGGTTGAAAAGCCCCGTCAGGCTGTCGCGCAACGCCTGACGCGCAAGGCTGCGCTCGACACGGCGACGGCTAATATCGCTGCGCTCGGAATAGACCGCGTTCAGCACGATCACGACCATATTGAACGCAATCATATTGGAGACGATCAGCCCGCCATAGATCTGCACCACCGGCACATTCACCGCCCCGACCGTCAGCATTCCCACAAGTGCAGGCCCCGCGACCCCGAGACAGAGCTGCAGCCGCGCCACACCGCTGGCGCGATGGGATGCCAGAAAGATCCGCACCGCCCCGCGATGGGGTTGATAGAGCAGCACCGACAGCGTCAGCATCAGTCCCGCCAACAGGAATTGCGGATCGGCCAGACCGAGAAACGCCTCCGAGCGGTCGAGATTGCCGGAAACCGCGCTCAGCAGGAAGGCGATCCCAACCAGCACCAACAACTGTCCCGAGATGTAATAGCGCATCGCCTGTAACACCAGCGAGGCCGCAAGCAGGACAAACAGGATCTCGCCGCTCAGGAACAACTGCAACGGCACCCAGCCCACCGTCTCGAAGCTGACCGCCATATCCCTGAGGCTGAGTGCAACCGTTGCGCAGACCGCAAGAATGACCGCCCCACCGATCCCGGTCTGGATCCGGCGTCCCGCAGCATTCCGCGGCAGGAACGTCATCAGCGAGATCAGAAGACCGATGATGGAGAAAAACGCGCGCGGCGTCAGCGGCGCCATCATAACGGACGGAATGACCGGCATCGGCATGATCTCGGCCACGAGCACCACAACAGACACGAGCGCCGCGATGACAGCCGCCCCCCGTCTGATCCAATGTGCCGCTCGGATAGTCGTCATTGCCTTGGTCCCGACTCCACTAGTGATCCCAACTTCCAAATTGGCCTTAAACATACAAGCGGGATCGGTCTAATACATAATCACAAAAGCTTCTGTCTGCGGGGGAAAGCACCCGCGACCCATCACAATCTCTAATTGGTTCTGGCAGATTCTCGCAAGCTTCCAGATTTCCGCTACGGCAATCTTCCGCCTGCCGCAAGCAGAACATAGATGCAAAAATAAAAACGGCGCCCTTCTTGCAAAGAGCGCCGTCTATATAAGCTATCGCCGAAGGATTAGGAGGCTTCGGTGATGAATTTGACCGCGTCGCCGAAGGTCTGGATGGTTTCGGCTGCGTCATCGGGGATCTCGATGCCGAACTCTTCTTCGAAAGCCATCACGAGCTCGACGGTGTCAAGCGAGTCTGCGCCCAGATCGTCGATGAAGGAAGCATTCTCGGTGACCTTGTCTTCTTCGACACCCAGGTGCTCAACGACGATTTTCTTAACGCGATCTGCGATATCGCTCATAACTGTTTCTCCAGTTTCGTGGGCTGCGCCCATCTGAATTGCTCAAAAGAGCGGCTTCAAGACTCCGTCCGCCTCATGACCAAACGAAGCGGCCGATCGCATTCCTGCCACCGACCCGACTGCACGCTGAATAGCCAGTGTGAAAGCCTATGGCAAGCGGTTAAACGCACCCGCCCAAAATCGGCCGGAAATTCGCCCCGCGTTCAACAAAACAAGGGGCAAACCGGTCAGATCATGGCCATGCCACCGTTGACATGCAGCGTAGCGCCCGTGACGTAACCGGCCTCCGGTGCCGCCAGATACAGCACAGCTGCCGCGATTTCCTCGGGGCTGCCCATACGGGCTGCGGGAATCTGTGCGAGGATCTTGGCCTTCTGCTCGTCATTGAGTTTGTCGGTCATCGCGGTCTGGATGAAGCCCGGTGCCACACAGTTCACGGTGATCCCGCGCGAGGCAACCTCGTAGGCCAGCGATTTCGACGCGCCCACAAGCCCCGCCTTGGCCGCCGCATAATTCACCTGCCCCGGATTGCCGGTGGCCCCCACGATGGAGGTGATGTTGATAATCCGGCCCCAGCGAGCCTTCATCATCCCCCGCATGGAACCGCGCATCAGGCGCATGGCCGAGGTCAGGTTCACGTCCAGAACCGAATTCCACTCGTCATCCGACATGCGCATGAAGAGATTGTCACGGGTGATACCCGCGTTATTGACCAGAATATCGAGCGAGCCCATCGCCTCGACCGCCGCCTTCGGCAGCGCCTCGACAGAGGCCGCATCACCCAGATTCGCAGGGCAGACAAACGCGCCCTCGCCCAGCTCCTCGGCCAGCTCTTTCAGCGGCGCCTCGCGTGTGCCAGACAGCGCGACTTTCGCGCCCGCCTTATGCAGCGCGCGGGCGATCTCGCCACCGATGCCACCCGATGCGCCGGTCACCAGCGCCGACTTGCCCGTCAGATCGAACATGCCTCTTCCTTCCTCTCGATGCCCGCGCAAGCGGGTCGTGTTACAGTGCGAAAGCGGCTCCACGGCCCCTTCCAGCGTCTCTAAATATCCCGGGGTGAATGGAGCCCCGAAGGGCTCCAGAGGGGCAGCGCCCCTTACGCCTCTTTCAACTTGGCGATATCGGCAGGGGTGCCGAAGGCCTGCGTGTCCATGCCCTTGACGATCCGTTTGACCATCCCCGACAGCGCCTTGCCCGCACCGATCTCCCAGAAGCTGTCCACGCCCTGCGCGGCCATCCACTCGACACTCTCGCGCCAGCGGACAGAGCCCGTCACCTGCTCGACAAGAAGCGCGCGGATCAATTCGGGATCGGTCACGGCCTCGGCGCGCACATTGGCCACCAGCGGCACTTTGGGCGCGCGGATCGCAACGCTTGCCAGAGCCTCGGCCATCGCATCGGCGGCAGGCTGCATCAGCGCACAGTGGAACGGCGCGGAGACCGGCAGCAACAGCGCGCGCTTGGCGCCCTTGGCCTTGGCGATCTCGCAGGCGCGTTCCACGGCAGCCTTCGCCCCCGACACCACGACCTGGCTCGGATCGTTGTCATTGGCGGCCTGACAGACCTCGCCTTGCGCGGCCTCCTCGGCCACCGCCTGAACGGCGGCCAGATCCAGCCCCAGGATGGCGGCCATCGCACCTTGCCCCACCGGCACGGCCGATTGCATTGCCGCACCACGCTTGCGCAAGAGCACGGCCGCATCGGCCACCGACAGGCTGCCCGCCGCACACAGGGCCGAATATTCGCCTAGGCTGTGGCCTGCCACAAAAGCGGCATCCGTAACCGCAACGCCTTCCGCCTCGAGCGCGCGCAAAGCGGCAATCGAGGTCGCCATCAGCGCGGGTTGCGCATTGGCGGTCAGGGTCAGTGTCTCGATATCGCCCTCCCAGATCAGGGCCGAGAGGTTCTCGCCCAGAGCCGCATCGACCTCGTCGAAGACGGCCCGGGCGTCAGGATAGGCCTCGGCCAGATCCCGCCCCATACCAATGGTCTGCGCGCCCTGGCCCGGAAATACGAATGCTTTGCTCATGCGTCCTTGTCCTTTTCAGACTATCCTTTGCTGGCCCTCCCTTAACGCGGCTTTGCCTTTCAGGCAAGCAACTGGCGTATTTCGGGGCCTTGCACAGGCGCTGTGCGCAGATCCCGCTGGTCCGGCGAGGATTTCCCCGTATCAAGGAACCTGACAGGTGACACCCAGCCGGAGAAACAGATGCTAACCAACACCCCGCTAAGCTATGGCATGATCGCGCGGAGCCTGCATTGGGCAATCGCCCTTCTGATCCTGAGCGCGATCGGGCTCGGGCTCTATGGCGAGAGCCTGCCGCGCTATGCCGAGACGACAGCCACGCTGCAAACGGTCTACAGCGCGCATAAGACGATCGGGGTCGCGACCTTCTTCCTCGCCATTCTGCGGGTAATCTGGGCGATGACCCAGACCCGCCCCGCGCCGCTCCATCCCGAACGGCGGCTGGAGACATGGGCCGCCGAGGTCGTGCATTTCGCGCTTTACGGCGCGATGTTCGTGATGCCGCTTTCGGGCTGGATCACCCATGCCGCCGAACAGGGCTTCGCACCGATCTGGTGGCCCTTCGGCCAGAACCTGCCCTTCGTGCCAAAATCCGAAAGCCTCGCCCATGTGGCCGAACATGTGCACAAGACCGCGGTCTGGGTGCTCTATGTCTCGCTGGCGCTCCATATCCTCGGTGTGCTCAAACATGTGGTGATCGACCGCGATGGCACACTGGCGCGGATGACGCATGGCCGCTGGTCGGGGCGCGAGGACGCGGCCAAAGCCCATGGCTGTGCCGCTCTCGCCGCGCTGGTGATCTGGGTCGCCGTGATCCTCTTCGCGCTTCTGGGCGCGGCAGAGCGCATGGCGCAAGCGCACAAGGACGCGCCTGCCGAACAACAAACCACGCAAGCTCCCGCGCAACCTGCGGCGGGCAACTGGACCGTGACGCAGGGCAGCCTCGGCTTCAGCGTCGTACAGATGGGCAGCCCCGTGGAGGGCCATTTCGGGACCTGGACCGCCGATATCGATTATGACGAGAGCACCGGCACCGGCCATGTGAAGGTGATGATCGACACGACCAGCCTCGATCTGGGCTCGGTCACCGATCAGGCCAAAGGCACGGAATTCTTCGATACCTCGACCTTCACCACCGCCACCTATGAGGCCGATATCACGCGCGAGGGCGCAGGCCCCGCCCATACCGCCAAAGGGACACTCACGCTGATCGGCAATACTGCCCCGCTCGAGCTGCCCTTCACCCTGAGCATCGATGGCGACACAGCCACGATGAAGGCTCAGATCCAGATCGACCGGCGCGACTGGAAAATGGGGGCGGCCTATCCTGACGAGGGCACGGTTGGCTTCCCCGTCACGATTTATGTGGACCTGACCGCGCAGAAATCCTGAGCGAACAGAACCGGGACAATGGTGTAAAGGGGGCGCTCGCGCCCCCTCTTTTTGCTTGCGCAAAAATTCACCCCCGAGGATATTTCAAGACAACGGAAGGGGTAAATCATGAACATGCTGGAGACAGGACCGGACGGGCTCTGCCGTTGTGGCTGGTGTATGCCGGATGCGCCGGAATTCTACCGCCGCTATCACGACGAGGAATGGGGCTTTCCGGTAGGCTGCGACACACGGCTTTTCGAGAAGATCTGCCTCGAGGGGTTCCAGAGCGGATTGAGCTGGCGCACCATTCTGGCCAAGCGCAAGAATTTCCGCGCGGCATTTGCGGGGTTCGACATCGACACGGTCGCGCGTTTTGACACGCACGATGCGGAGCGGCTGGTGCAGGATGCGGGTATCATCCGCCATCGCGGCAAGATCGAGGCGGCAATCAACAATGCCGGACGCGCGCTCGAGATGCGGGCGGAGTTCGGGTCACTGGCGGCGTTCTTCTGGTCTTACGAGCCACGCGAGGAGGAGCTGATGGAGCTGATGGTCGCGCCCAGCTCGCCCGTCTCGGTGCGGCTTTCGAAAGATCTCCGCAAGCGGGGCTGGAAATTCGTGGGACCGACCACGGCCTATGCGTTCATGCAGGCAATGGGGCTGATCAACGATCATGCGCAGGGCTGCATCACCCGCGAGGCAGTGGCGCGGGCACGGGCTGAGTTCGTGCGTCCCTCGCGAGTGGCATGAGACGGAAAATGCCCGCCGCGGGGTCCGCAGCGGGCATCCGAGTGGTGGAGCAGGCCGGAACGGGCCTGTGCCAAAACGGATCTTATTCGGCAGCCGCTTTCATCGCTTCGATCGAGATGCGGACCTGAACGTCATCCGAAACGTAGGGCGCATACATGCCCATGTCGAAATCCGAACGTTTGATCACGGTGGTTCCGTCGAAACCGACCCACGGTTTCTTTTCCATCGGATGCTCGCCCATCTGGGTCATGGTCGCGTCGATGGTGATGGGCTTGGTCACGCCATTCAGCGTCAGGTCGCCGGTGATCTTGCCGGTTTTCTCGCCAGTCACTTCGATCGAGGTCGATTTGAACGAGATTTCCGGATTGGCTTCGGCATCGAAGAAATCGGCGGTCAGGAAGTGCTTGGTGCGCGCATCCCAGCCGGTGATCAGGCTATCTGCCGGGAATTCGATCGAGACGGAGGATTTCGAGGGATCCTGCGCGTCGAACTCGATGGTGCCCTCGAACCCCGAGAACATGCCGGTGGTGGTCGAGAAACCGAGGTGGTTGTAGTCGAACACGATCTGGCTGTGGCTTGCGTCCAGTGTGTATTCTTCGGTGGCAGCATGGGCGATCGTGGTCATGCCAAGCGCGAGGCCAGCGGCGAGGATCAAGGATTTCATCGGTATCTCCGAGGGTTGGACGATAAGGTCTGATCCGAAGATACCGCAGATTTGACTTCGCACAATTCCACAGATGCAAACAAAATATGTGCGATTTTGCACCACCCTTAGGCGATCATCCGCCCAGTGCCCGCACCAGATGATAGGCGATGAAGCTGAACACATAGGCCAGCCCGAACATATAGACCACCGTGACCCACATCCACCGCGCCGTGCCCGTCTCGCGCTTGATCACCGCCAGCGTCGACAGGCATTGTGGCGCGAAGATATACCATACCAGCAGCGACACGCCGGTCGCCAGCGGCCAATGCGCGGCCAGTGTCGACCCCAGCGCCGCCTCGCCACCCGAGACGGCATAGACCGTCGAGAGCCCCGCCACGGCGACCTCGCGTGCGGCCATCCCCGGCACCAGCGCAACACAAATCTGCCATGTGAAGCCGATGGGCGACAGGATCGGCTCGAGCAGATGCCCGATCATTGCGGCAAAACTGTAATTGATGGCGGGTTCGGAGGCACCTTCTGGCGGGAACGGGAAGGTCGAGAGCACCCAGACCACCACCGAGGCATAGAAGATGATGGTGCCCGCACGGCGCAGGAAGGCCCGCGCCCGCTGCCAGAGCCCCAGCACCACCCCGCGCAGCTGCGGGATCTTGTAATCGGGCAGATCCAGCATCAGGGGGGCGGCGATCTCGTTGCGACGCAACAGCATCCGGCTGACAAAAGCCACCAGCAGCGCCGAGATCACCCCGGCGGCAAAGAGGCCGAACATCACGAGCCCCTGCAACCCGATCCCGGGACCTATGCTGCGCGCGGGCACAAAGGCCCCGATCAGCAGCGTATAGACCGGGAGGCGCGCCGAACAGGTCATCAGCGGCGCGATGAGGATCGTGGTCAGCCGGTCGCGCCGGTCATCGATCACACGGGCCGACATGATCCCTGGCACGGCGCAGGCAAAACTCGACAGGAGCGGAATGAAAGCCCGCCCGTGCAGCCCCGCATGGCCCATGATCCGGTCCATCAGGAAGGCCGCACGTGCCATATAGCCCAGATCCTCGAGGATCAGGATGAAGGCGAAGAGGATCACGATCTGCGGCAGGAAGATGATCACCGAGCCGACACCTGCAATCGCACCATCAACAATCAATCCGCGCAAGAGCCCCTCGGGCAGAGCCGCCGAGACCGTGGCCGAGACCCAGTCGACGAAAGCGGTGATCGCATCCATCAGAGGGGCCGCTCCCGCGAAAACGGCCTGGAACATCGCGAACATCAGCACCAGCAGGAAGACCGGTCCGAAAAAGGGGTTGAGCAGGACCGTATCGATTTTCTCGGTCAGGCTTCTGGGCGCAACGGGCTTGTGAACGGTGCGGGCAATCAGGCCGTCGGCCTGACGCAGGGCCGTGCGCAACTGGGCCGCGGTGGGTTCCTGCCATGTCATCGCGCCCCGCTCGGGCAGACCCTGCCCCAGCATCGCGTCGATCCGGGCCCAGAGCGTCTCCATCCCGCCACGGCGCACGGCCGTAGAGGTCACCACAGGCAGGCCCAGCTCATGCTCCAGACGTTCGGCGTCGATCGTGATCCCGCGATGGCGCGCGATATCGATCATGTTCAGAACCACGAGTATCGGGATCCCGCACGCCCGAAGCTCCTGCGCCAGCCGCAGTCCGGGCCGCAAATGGGTGGCATCGGCCACCACCACCAGCAGATCGATCTGACCTACATCCTTGCGCCGCCCCAGCACGACATCGCGCGTCACAACCTCATCGGGACTGCGGGCGCGCAGTGAATAGGTTCCGGGAAGGTCGATGACCATCAGCGCCTCGCCGGCGGGCGTCACCGTCCGCCCGATCTTGCGCTCCACCGTCACACCGGAATAGTTCCCGACCCGCTGGTTGGCCCCCGTAAGGGCGTTGAAAAGAGATGTCTTGCCGCAATTGGGAGCGCCGATCAGCGCCAACCGCAAGGGACCATCCGCTCTGGCATCAGGCTCGAGCATAAATATACTCCGTCGGGAAACCTACTCCGTCAGGATCGCCATAGCATCGCGGCGGCGCAGCGCAACCGTTGCCTCGCCCACACGCACCGCAATCGGGTCACGCCCGAACGGGGCTTCATGGATGACCGAGATCTCGACGCCTTCGATGAAGCCCATCTCGATCAGACGCCGTTCCATTTCTTCGGGCGCCAGACGCCCGCTACCGGGGACCGGCAGGATACAGGCAACTCGGCCACGATAGCCCTTGCGCGCCTCTCCGAGAGCGAATGTCCGGTCGAGCGCATCGATCTGTCCGAGTTCCATGAGCGAATCCTTAACAGGTTACTTCCTGATAGATTGACTCGGATAAGCACCGCAACATTGCGATGGATCAAATCCCGAGAAAGTGAGCAAAAATATCAGGAATGGCCGCAGGCGCCGCTGCCACCTTCCCGCATTCCGATATCTGCTCATAAAACAGGCAGACTTACGAATTTTGCAAGCATGCTTGGAATTAGAGCGAGTCCGGAATCGAATTTTCCCGTGACTGCTGCTTAGCCTGAACCTGTCCGCAGAGACAGTTGATAAAAACGCGCAAGCCGCACGGGGACCTCATATGACCGATACCAGTTTCGATCCAGACCACACCTATCTGCCCTCCTCGCCGCATGACAGCGACCCGCTGGCGCCGACCATGCCGCATGAAAAAACATGGGGTTGGTTCGCCATCTTCAACATCTGGGCGAATGATATCCAGTCGCTCTTCGGCTATTCTCTGGTGGCCTCGCTTTTCATCTCCTATGGCGTCAGCGGCTGGACGGCCTTTGCGGCGCTGATCGTGGCGGGTCTGCTGGTGATGGCACTGGTCAATCTCTCGGGCGTGGCCGGACAGCGTTACGGCATCCCCTATCCGGTGCTCGCGCGCGCAAGCCAGGGCCTGCAGGGCGCAAAACTCCCAGCCATCTTGCGCGCCGTCGTGGCCGTCTTCTGGTATGGCGTTCAGGTCTATTTCGCCTCCACCGCACTGGCGCTCCTGATCCGCTCGGTCACCGGCATCACCTCGGGCGGCACCTTCCTCGGCCTCGGCACGATCGACTGGATCAGTTTCGTTCTTGTCTGGGCCTTCCATATCGTCATTTTCTGGCGTGGAATGAACTGGGTAGAGACCTTCCTTAACATCGCGGGTCCGTTCGTCTATGCGGTGATGATCGGCCTCCTGATCGTGCTCTGGATCAAATCCGACGGTCAACTCTGGTCGCAGGCGCAGACCATCTTTGCCAATCCCGACGGCACAGTCTGGACCGAGATCTCGGGCTTTATCGCCATTGTCGGCACGATGGTGTCCTATTTTGCGGCGGTGCTGATCAACTTCTCCGATTTCTCGCGCTATGCGAAATCGAAGCGCGCGATGTTTCTAGGCAATCTCGCGGGGCTGCCGCTGAATATGGTGATCTTCTCGGCACTTGCCCTCCTGACCACCGCAGGGGCCGCTGTCGTCTATGGCGAGGAAATCATCAACCCCACCGCTATCGTGGACCGCACCGATAGCGTGATCCTCGGCATCATCGCCGCGATCACCTTTTTTGCCGCGACCGTGGGCATCAATCTGGTAGCCAATTTCATTCCGGCGGTGAACGGCATTGCAAGTCTGGCCCCGCGCCATATCAGCTTCCGCATGGCGGGCGCGATCACCTCGGTCTTTGCGCTGGTGATCGGCGGGCTCTGGGTGAGCTTCATCGCCGATGTCGGAATCTCTGGCTTTGTCAATACGTTGGGCGCCACTCTTGCACCGCTTTACGGGATCATGATTGCCGATTACTTCCTGCTACGTAAGGGTCATCTCGACAAGAAAGACCTCTATGCGCGCTCGGGCGGACGCTACCACTACAAGAACGGCTGGAATGACGCGGCCCTGATCGCCTTCATCATCGCGGCCATCTTCTCGGTCGCGACCGTCTGGGTGCCTGTGCTGGCCGTGCTTTCGGGCTATGCGTGGATCTTTGGCGCGGTCTTGGGTGCGATCATCTACCGCGTGCTCGCACCCTCGCGCGTGATCATCTGACAAAACACATGAATAAATTCCGCCAAGCCCTTAATATATCTAGGGCTTGGCAACATGCACCGACACATTGGATGCCTTCAGGACATCGGCATAAGGGGCACCGGGCAGCGCATCGATAAAGAGGCCATCAAGATCATCGAGATGGCCGAGCTTCACCATCGCCCGACGCCCGAATTTCGTATGATCTGTGGCAAGGAAAGTCGTGCGCGAATTGGCAATGATCGCTTGCGCCACCTGCACCTCGCGATAGTCGAAATCCAGAAGCGTGCCATCCTCGTCGATCCCCGAAATCCCGATGATCCCGAAATCGACCTTGAACTGGTTGATGAAGCCGATGGTCGCCTCTCCCACCACCGCCAGATCGCGCTTGCGCACCTGACCACCAGCGATGGTGATGTCGAAATCCTCGCGTTGCGACAGCAGCGTGACCACATTGATATTATTGGTCACAACATGCAGCTCTTTCTTGCCCAGCAGTGCCTGCGCGATGGCCTCGGTCGTGGTGCCGATATTAAGAAAGATCGAGGCGCCATCAGGAATATGGGCAGCCACCATCTCGCCGATCCGCGCCTTCTCGGAGGCCATTTCCTCGCGGCGGCGCGCATGATCGCGGTTACGGGTATTGGTCATCAGGCTCGCCCCCCCATGATAGCGGTGCAAGATCCCCATATCACAGAGCAGTTTGATATCGCGCCGGATGGTCTGTGGCGTCACGTCCAGACGCACGGCAATATCCTCGATCCCGACAAAACCCTCCGAACGGGCAATTTCGGTAATCTGGTTCTGGCGTTGGGTGAGCGTGGACATCGCAACCTTGCTCCGCTGGGGCACTGACTGCCCCTAATTGGCGAGGCGAAGCCAAATCTGTCAAGAGCTTACGGGCGGCTTTCCACCACCGAGGCGCTTTGGCTCGCGAGACCGGACTGGCCCATTTCGTCCGGTCCCGCGAGCCCCACGTCCTCCGCATGACAGATGATCGGTGCATGCGGGAACGGTTTTTACGGCTCAGAGCGCGACGGTTGTGCGCTCCTCGGCCAAAGCCACTTCGGCGTCACGGCGTGCGCTGTCCCATCCGGCCTCCGCCGTCATCAGATCGGCCACACGGGAGATTGCGGCATTGGCCGCACGGCTATCGACATGCGTCAGCGTCATCCGGCGGCACAGCACATCGGCCACGCGCTGCGCGGATTCGTGGCGCATCGTATAAAGCACCTCGGCCTCGATATAGGGATGCGCCTCGGCCAGACGGGTCGCCAGACCTTCCTCGCGCGCCATCTCCGCCACAACAGGTGCACGGTCGCCATAGGAATGATGCAGATGCTCGGCCACATCCAGCGGCAACCCGAAATCGCGCGCCAGATCGCCCGCGCCGCCGGCCACATAGCCCTCGGCCCCCAAAAGCTTCATGTCATGGGTCAGACAGGGCTTCAGCCCTGCGAACTCACCCCCGGCAATCACCTTGTCCACGGCCTCCTCGGCCATGTAGCGATAGGTCGTCCACTTACCGCCCGAGATGGTGATAAGACCCGAATTATCCTCGATAATTACATGGTCACGCGCCAGCTCGGCAGTGTCTCTAGCCTCGGGATTAAAGACCAGCGGGCGGATCCCCGACCATGCGGATTTCACATCCGCACGGGTCACGTTGATGTCGAAATAGCGTTTCACATAGTCCAGAAGGTAAGCGATATCCTCTTCGGATACGGTCGGATGGTCCACCACCTCACAGGAGGTATCGGTGGTGCCCACCAGCGCCTGCCCCTGCCATGGCAGGATGAAGACCACACGCCCGTCATCGGTTTGCGGGATCAGGAGCCCTTCATCGGGCGGCACGAAGGAGCTGTCGAGCAGGATATGGATGCCCGAGGAGCCCTTCAGGATCGGTTTTGCATCGGCATGGTCCATCTGGCGGATCGCATCGGCAAAGGGACCAGTCGCATTGACGACCTTCTTGGCGCGGATCGAGAAGCTCTCGCCGGTCAGCGCATCCTCGACATCGGCACCGGTGATCATGCCCGCCTCATGGGTCAGGCCGGTAACGGCGATATGGTTGGCCATTACAGCGCCTGCGCGCTCGGCGGTCATCGCCAGCGTCACACACATCCGGCAATCGACAAACTGGCCATCATAATATTGCACCACGGCCTTGAGCCCCTTGGAGCGCAGCATCGGGAACCGCGCCTTGGCCTTCTTGGCGCTGATCACCTTGGAATGGCCGATATTCATCTTGCCCGACAGGAGGTCGTAGAGCTTCAGCCCGGCATAGAGATAGGGCACCTGCAGCCAGCTATAGACCGGCGTAATGAGCGGCAGCGGGCGCGACAGGTGCGGCGCGTTGCGCAACAACGCGCCACGCTCGTGCAACGCATGGCGCACCAGATCATACTGCCCCTTGTCGAGTTTTTTCACCGCCGCTTCGAGATAACGCACGCCGCCATGCACCAGCTTGGTCGAGCGACTGGAGGTGCCTTCGGCAAAGTCGTAACGTTCGACAAGCGCGACCTTGAGCCCGCGCGTCGCCGCATCCACCGCGATACCGCAACCGGTCGCGCCACCGCCGATGATCAGCAGATCGAAGGTCTCGTTGCTTTGCAGCTTGGCAAGTGTCTCAGCGCGCATCAGTCAGCCTCGTGCGGGAAATGGAAATATGGCGGAGATCCCCGCTCAGTCACTCAGATAGCTTTATGTTCGGTTTTTTTCAAGTGAAAGCATTATGACATAGCGTCGCGACGAAAAAATCGGAGATTCATGCAATTTCCCATACAATCACGGGCTTTCTCTAATCATGATTAGTATCAGGGGCGATAATTTGTTCTTTCAGAACCCAGACGAACATTGGATATTTTTCCAGCATACAGCCATATCGCCAGCGCAACACCAAAATCTTCGATTCGGCTGCGCGTCTGCCCATCAGTTTCAATTGCCGCAATGTCATCCGCTAACATTCAAAAACCATATTGACGAGATGTTCGTTTGCGCAGATTTTCAGTTCATAATTTTCGATTCCGAACATTTTGCCCTTGCTCGGATGGAGAATCGAAATTACGCGTGGCCTCGTAGCTATGGAGGAGACCGGTCGGCATAAGAGGAATATGCCGGGCGGGAGACGGTCACAGCGAACTGTTTTGAGGGCCTATTGAGGGGGGAGAAAGCATGGACTTCTTTCTGAGCGAACTTGTCGGGACGGCTGTCCTGACGCTTTTCGGCTGCGGTGTCGTGGCCAACGTGCTTTTGGCAAAATCCAAAGGGTTCAACGGCGGATGGATTGTCATCGCCTTCGGGTGGGGTTTGGCCGTGACCTTCGGCGTCTACGTCGCGGGTAAATATTCCGGCGCACATCTGAACCCCGCTTTGACCATCGCCTTCGCGATGACCGGCCAGCTGCCCTGGGCAGATGTGCCCGTCTATATCGCGGGCCAGATGCTCGGCGGTATCCTTGGCGGCATTCTGACCTATCTGATGTATCTGCCCCATTGGGCCGAAACCGAGGATGCCGATCTGAAGCTTGCGGTGTTCTGCACGCAGCCCGCGATCAAGAACACGCCCGCCAATTTCCTGTCGGAATTTCTGGGAACGGCCGTGCTGATGTTCGGGCTGAGCTGTATCGGGGCGAATACATTCGCCGATGGGCTCAATCCGCTGATCGTCGGCTTCTTCATTCTGGCCATCGGCCTTTCGCTGGGCGGTCCGACCGGCTATGCGATCAACCCTGCCCGTGATCTTGGCCCGCGCATCGCGCATGCGCTGATGCCGATTAGAGGAAAACGCGATAGCGACTGGGGCTATGCATGGCTGCCCGTTATCGCCCCGATCTGTGGCGCCATCGCCGGCGCTTACCTGTATGCAGCACTCGTCACCCCCGTGGCGGGCTGAACCAAAGAGGAACGGGATGTGACCGCCCTTACGGCGCATCTCTTTAGGGAAGGAACATGACATGACCAAGAAATACGTTCTTGCCATCGATCAGGGCACGACCAGCTCGCGTGCCATCCTGTTCGACAAAGCCGGCCATATCGTCCACACCACCCAGAAGGAATTCGAGCAGATCTTCCCCAAACCGGGTTGGGTCGAGCATAACGCGATGGAGATCTGGTCCTCGGTGCAGTCGGTCGTGGCGGAGCTTCTGTCGAATGCCGAAGTCTCCTCGGACGAGATCGCCTCGATCGGGATCACCAACCAGCGTGAAACCGCTGTGGTTTGGGACAAAAAAACCGGTCGTCCGGTCTATAACGCGATCGTGTGGCAGTCACGCCAGACGCTCGATGTCTGCAAGGAGTTGAAGGCCAAGGGCCTCGACGAGACTTTCCGCGACAAGACGGGCCTGCTGATCGACGCCTATTTCTCCGGCACCAAGGTGAAATGGATCCTCGATAATGTGCCGGGCGCGCGCGAGAAAGCCGATGCCGGCGATCTTCTCTTCGGGACGATCGACACCTGGCTCGTCTGGAAGCTGACCGGTGGCGAGGTCCATGTGACCGATTACACCAATGCCTCGCGCACGCTAATGTATAATATCTTCGACCTGAAATGGGACGAGGAGCTCTTGGAGCACCTGACCGTTCCGGCTTCGATGCTGCCCGAAGTGCGCCCCTCCTCCGAAGTCTATGGCACCACCCATCGCGATGCGTTCCAGGGCATCCAGCTGCCCATCGCGGGTATGGCGGGGGACCAGCAGGCTGCCCAATTCGGCCAGCTCTGCATCGAGAAAGGCATGGCAAAGAACACCTATGGCACCGGCTGTTTCATGCTGATGACCACGGGCGAGCGTCCGGTGAAATCCGAAAACGGCCTTCTGACGACCATTGCCTGGGGTGTGGACGGTCGTGTCGAATATGCGCTCGAAGGCTCGATCTTTGTCGCGGGCTCGGCCATCCAATGGCTGCGCGACGGGCTGCGGATGTTCCGCAATGCCAAGGAATCCGAGGTCTATGCAGGCCGTGTCGGCGATAGTGATGGCGTCTATGTCGTGCCCGCCTTCGTGGGCCTCGGGGCGCCCTACTGGGATTCGGAAGTGCGGGGCGCGGTGTTCGGCCTGACCCGTGGCACCTCCAAGGAGCACTTCATTCGCGCGACGCTGGAATCGCTGTGCTATCAGACCAAGGATGTCCTTTCGGCGATGGAAGCCGATAGCGGCATCGAACTGGCGAAGCTGCGTGTCGATGGCGGTGCCGTAGCCAATGACCTCCTTCTCCAGATCCAGTCCGACATCCTCGGCAAGGAGGTCGAGCGTCCGACCGTGATCGAGACCACGGCGCTCGGCGCGGCCTATCTGGCCGGTCTGGCCGTGGGCTTCTGGGCCTCCAAGGACGAGCTGGTCGAGATGGCCTCGGTGGACCGCTCCTTCGAGCCCAAGATGGAACAGGCCGAATCCGACCGCCTCTATGCGGGCTGGCAGAAAGCCGTGAAAGCCACGATGGCCTTCAAGTAACTCCCTGCGTCCGGTCGTATCCTCCCTTACACCGGACCCGTAAAGGCCGCCCTTCGGGGCGGCCTTTTGCGTGGAGCAATCGCGCATAGGCCCGTGATCCTGCCTTCAGGACAGCAGCTCACGCACAACCTTAAGTTTATATCGCAACCGCTTTACGCATATAGAAAAAGCGCCACCATTTCTGGTGACGCTTTCGATCTGTCCCGTGATCCGGCCAGAATGTCTGGCCGGAGCGGACCGATTAGCAGCTGTAATACATCTGGTATTCGATCGGGTGCGGGGTGTGCTCGTAGGCGTAGACTTCTTCCCACTTGAGCGCGATGTAGCCTTCCAGCATGTCCTTGGTGAACACGTCACCTGCGGTCAGGAAGTCCATATCGGCTTCGAGCGATTCCAGAGCTTCACGCAGCGAGCCGCAAACGGTCGGGATTGCTGCGAGTTCTTCGGCCGGAAGATCATAGAGATCCTTGTCCGATGCCGGGCCCGGATCGATCTTGTTCTTGATGCCGTCGAGGCCGGCCATCATCAGTGCTGCGAAGCACAGATAGGGGTTTGCCGACGGATCGGGGAAGCGGGCTTCGACGCGCTTGGCTTTCGGCGAGTTGGTCCACGGAATACGGACGCAGCCCGAACGGTTGCTTGCCGAATACGCACGCAGAACCGGAGCCTCGAAGCCCGGGATCAGACGCTTGTAGGAGTTGGTCGACGGGTTGGTCAGCGCGTTCAGAGCTTTCGCGTGCTTGAGGATACCACCGATGAAGTAGAGGGCCTCTTGCGACAGGTCTGCGTATTTGTCGCCAGCGAAGAGCGGCTTGCCGTCTTTCCAGATCGACATGTTGACGTGCATACCCGAGCCGTTATCGCCTTTCATCGGCTTCGGCATGAAGGTTGCCGATTTGCCGTAGGCGTGGGCCACGTTGTGGATGACGTATTTGTACTTCTGGATGTTATCGGCTTGCTCGGTGAGCTGGCCGAAGATCATGCCCAGTTCGTGCTGGCAGGTCGCCACTTCGTGGTGGTGCTTGTCAACCTTGATGCCCATGCGCTTCATGGTCGAGAGCATCTCGCCACGCAGGTCTTGGGCTTCGTCGACGGGGTTCACCGGGAAGTAGCCGCCCTTGTGGCCGGCGCGGTGACCGAGGTTGCCCATTTCCGACGGGGTGTCGGTGTTCCATGCCGCCGCTTCCGCGTCGATCTGGAAGGACACTTTTGCCGGCGTGACCGAGTAGCGCACGTCGTCAAAGAGGAAGAATTCGGCTTCGGGGCCGAAGAAGGCCGCATCGCCGATACCCGAGGATTTCAGATAGGCTTCTGCTTTGGCCGCAACCTGACGCGGGCAACGCTCATAGGCTTCGTTGGTGTCGGGCTCGACAACCGCGCAGTGCACGCAGAGGGTTTTCTCGGCGTAGAAGGGGTCGATATAGACCGAAGACGCGTCGGGGATCAGTTTCATATCCGACTTGTCGATCGACTTCCAACCGGCGATCGAAGAACCGTCGAACATGAAGCCTTCTTCGAAGAAGTCTTCGTCAACCAGATCAGCGACCAGAGTCACGTGCTGAAGTTTACCGCGCGGATCGGTGAAGCGAACATCAACGTATTCGACTTCTTCGTCCTTCATCAGCTTGAGGGCGTCCTTAACAGAGCTCATTCGTAGCAACCCTTTCGTTGAGCAATAAGGCGCCGGACATTACGTCCGACATAGGTTGAGGCGAGAGGCGATCAGATCGCGTCGTCGCCGGTTTCGCCGGTCCGGATGCGGATCGCTTCCTCGACAGGCGAGATGAAGATCTTGCCGTCACCGATCTTCTCGGTGCGCGCAGCAGAGGTGATCGCGTCGACAGCGGCTTCCACCATGTCGTCCGAAATCACCATCTCGATTTTCACCTTGGGAAGGAAATCTACAACATACTCGGCTCCACGATAGAGCTCGGTATGCCCCTTCTGGCGACCGAAGCCTTTGACTTCGATGACAGACAGGCCTTGGATACCAGCCTCTTGGAGAGCTTCTTTCACTTCATCCAGTTTGAACGGTTTGATGATCGCTTCGATCTTTTTCATTCCGTCGACTCCTCCGTCTTGGCCTTCACGGCACTCTCAACACTTTCCAACGCCCCCCGCAATCGACTAGGCTCATCTTATCCAAGCGAGACTTAGGATTCCGGTTATCATGCCCATTTATGCATCACGATGCACATTTATAGGGCCGTTTGTAAACAGCAAGGCCACGAATTGAGCGAAATTCTTACAACTGCCCAAATGCGCGCCGCAGAACAAAGCGCTTTGTCGAAGAAACTGACAGATGAAGATCGGCTGATGGCGCTCGCAGGCGCCGGTGTCGTGGCAGCGATGGTGAAATATTGGCCGCAGCTGATCGAGCTGGAAGAGAGTGCCGATCCTCCATCTGCGGTTATTCTCTGTGGTCCGGGAAATAATGGCGGAGATGGCTATGTTGTCGCCCAGCATCTGGCCCTGCGCGGCTGGGACGTCGAGATCCTGCGCGATCCGAGCAAGCTGCCGCAAGGTGCCGCCGGAACGGCCATGCGCTCCCTGCCCGACACGGTCACGGTGCAGGATTTCGCGATGGCCGCGACCGGCCACCGGCCCGATATACTGGTTGATGCGCTTTTCGGCATCGGCTGCACACGCCCGCTCTCGCCCGAGCATCTGGCCCTGTTCACCCAAACGGCGGCCCGCCCGCCCCGTCGCGGCCTCGCCCGCTGGCGCCATGTCATGAAACTTGTCGCGGTCGATTGCCCCTCGGGGCTCGATCTCGATCGTGGGGTTTTCCTCGCCCCCGATCCCGTATCCCCCAAGGATACCGATGCGTTCGAGCAATGGAGCGCCGCCGAGTCGCACCGCCAGATCGCCGCTGATCTTTGCGTCACCTTCCACCAGCCAAAGCCCGGCCATGTCATGTCCGCGATTGCGGGTCGCAGGCTGGAGGTGGTTGATATAGGGCTGCCCGACGGGCCCAGTCAGGATGCGGCCTCCCTCATCGACCGGCCCAAAACGGCGGGCGCACTCCGGCTCGTGGATCCTGTGCGCGGCAATCGCACCAACACGTTCCGTCGATGGTATCAGAGCATCACCCGCCTCGATCAGGCCGCCCATAAATACCAGCGCGGCCATGCGATGGTTCTCTCGGGCGGGCTGGCTCAGGGCGGAGCGGCACGGATGGCGGCACGGGCGGCATTGCGTATCGGCGCTGGCGCGGTGACCATTGCCGCGCCGCAATCCGCCATTCCGGAAACCGCAGCCCAGATCAATGCACTGATGCTGCGCGCCCTGCCCGACAGCTATACGCTGCGTGGCTGGATGGCCGACGAGCGGCTGCGCGCGCTCTGCCTGGGTCCCGGGCTCGGACATAAACGCGCGCAGGAAATGGTGCCCGCCGTCCTTTGGGGCAAACGTGCCACGGTTCTTGATGCCGATGCCCTGTCCTGCTTCTCCGAGGATCCATCCGTCCTCTTCAACCACCTGCATCCGAACTGCATCCTGACCCCGCATGAAGGAGAGTTCCGCACACTGTTCCCCGATCTTGCCGCAGGGCTCGGTCAGGGCAAGGACCGGATCGAGATCACCCGACGGGCGGCCGAACGCGCAGGCGCGGTGGTTCTCCTCAAGGGCGCTGTGACGGTCATCGCGCGTCCTGATGGCTGTGCTTCTGTCCATCCCGCCATCCGCGAACGCGCGGTGCCATGGCTTGCAACGGCGGGCGCGGGCGATGTGCTTGCGGGGATGATCACCGGCCTTCTGGCGACCCAACCGCCCGAAGCGGTCGATCTTCTGGGCGCGGCGGAGCTGGCAGTCTGGATGCATGTCGAGGCGGCGCGGCAGTTCGGACCGGGGTTGATTGCCGAGGATCTACCTGACGAGTTGCCCGCCCTCATGCGCTCGCTTTTTCTGTGAGCGCTGCAGGAAACACTGAAGCCGGGCGAGATGCCCGGCTTTTCACCTGATCCGACCAGATTGCGGCTCAGGCGCGCTCGGCAGGCTGGTCCACGGTTGCAGCCGCAACCTCGACGCCTTCCGCAAAAACCGTCTCGGGCGCGTCGAAATGCAACATGTAAAGATAGATAGACCGCCCCGATACGGCCTGCACCAGCGTGCCATCGCACAGGCGCGCCGCTTCGATCTCGGCCTCGGCTGCGCCGTAAAGGGCCTCGGCGCGCCAGCCACTCACCCGCAGACGGGTGCGCGCGCCAACATAGAGCGGGCCCTGCGGACGCCCGTGCCCTATCGAACCTGCAGTCACGCACAACACATCGCGATCGGCCTGCTGGACCGAGACCGCGCGCAGTACGCGCATCCCCGAGCGGGTCACGATCCTGTCGCCAGGACCAAGATATTCAATCGGCAGATCCCCCTCGAGGGTCCGGATCTGGGCCCCTTGCGCGATTCCCGCCACCGCAGAAACCATCTCTGCCGATCGGACACCCTGCGCTCCGCCCGCAGTATCGAGGCCGTAAACTATTGTAGCTGCCTGCTTTTCCATACTGTGCCTGCTCGTTGGTAAATTCGCGATTGGCCGCGTTATCTATTTCTTTACCAACCTTACGCGAATTTTCGCCTGCGATAACAGAAAAGTGCAAAAAGCCTCTTGCATGTCCGAAAGGCGTTGCTAAAAGGCGACGCAGATGCGGGTGTGGCGAAATTGGTAGACGCACCAGATTTAGGTTCTGGCGCCTAACGGCGTGGGGGTTCAAGTCCCTCCACCCGCACCACTCCACCGAAAAGATATACACCACGCGGCGTCTGAACCGTTCCCGAACAACCCGGCTCGTGCTTTTGCGGCCCCTATATCGGAGCAAAGGCGCGATTCACGCCCGATCCGGCCCCGAACGCACTCTTTTATGACGATCCGGCCCTGCGAACGCCGAGTTTCACCTTGCTTCCATGAGTGCCGCCCCATAGAACGACGCGTGAAAAATGAGCTTGCCTGCCGCGCATTGACTCGCGGCATTCACAGAGAAGGAAATCACATGCAGGTCACCGAGACCCTCAACGAAGGCCTCAGCCGCGGCTACGAAATCACCATCACCGGCGCCGAGCTCGAAGAGAAAGTCACGGCCAAGCTCAAGGAAGCCCAGCCCGAGATCGAGCTGAAAGGCTTCCGCAAGGGCAAGGTCCCGATGCCGATGCTGAAAAAGCAGTTCGGTGCGCGTATCATGGGCGAGACCATGCAGGAATCGATCGACGGCGCAATGAACGAGCATTTCGAGAAATCGGGTGACCGTCCGGCGATGCAGCCGAAAGTCGAGATGAAAGACGGCGAGAACTGGAAAGAGGGCGACGACGTTGTGGTCACCGTTTCCTATGAAGCGCTGCCCGAGATCCCCGAGTTCGACGCCTCCGACATCAAACTCGAGCGCCTCGTTGTGACCCCCGCCGACGAAGCCGTGACCGAAGCGCTCGAAGGTCTGGCCAAGAACGCACAGAACTTCGAAAAGCGCCGCAAGGGCACCAAGTCGAAAGAAGGCGATCAGGTTGTGATCGACTTCGAGGGCTTCGTGGATGACGTGGCCTTCGAAGGCGGCAAAGGCGAGGACTATCCGCTGGTGCTCGGCTCCAACTCCTTCATCCCGGGCTTCGAAGACCAACTGGTCGGCGCCAAGGAAGAGGAAGAAGTCGAAGTCAAAGTGACCTTCCCCGAGGCCTATCAGGCCGAGCATCTGGCAGGCAAAGAAGCCCTGTTCAAATGCACCGTCAAAGAAGTCCGCGGCCCGAAAGAAGCCGAGATCGATGACGAGCTGGCGAAGAAATTCGGCGCAGAAGACCTCGAAGCTCTGAAAGCACAGATCAAAGAGCGTCTGGGCGAAGAGTATAAGGGTGCCTCGCGCCAGATCCTGAAGCGTGGCCTTCTGGATGCGCTCGACGGGAAAGTGTCGTTCGACCTGCCGCCGACGCTGGTTGACGCGGAAGCCAACCAGATCGCACACCAGCTCTACCACGAAGAGCATCCCGATGATCACGGCCATGACCATGGCGCGATCGAACCGACCGACGAGCACAAGAAGCTCGCCGAGCGCCGCGTGCGTCTGGGCCTCCTGCTCGCCGAAATCGGCCGCAAGCAAGAGATCGAAGTGACCGATGCGGAAATGACCCAAGCGGTCATGATGCAAGCGCGTCAGTATCCGGGTCAGGAACGTCAGTTCTTCGAATTCATCCAGCAGAACCCGCAGATGCAACAGCAGCTGCGCGCGCCGATCTTCGAAGACAAGGTTGTCGACTTCATCGTTGAGAAAGCGGAAGTCACCGACAAGGACGTCACCAAGGAAGAACTGCAAAAAGCAATCGAAGCTCTGGACGAACTCTGAGCTTTCCGATCTGCAGATTGGAGGAAACGGGCGGGTCGCAGGACCTGCCCGTTTTCTTTTGCCCCCGCTCATGGCTCAGGCGGGATCGTGATCGGACGGCGCTTGACTTCGCCCCGTGAAAACCGATCTTGCCCCCTGAGCAATTGCAGAGGTCCCATGCCCAATTCTTCCCGCCTGATCTGGCCCGACCTGCTGCGCAGCCTGTCGCTTCTGGCGATGGCCAGCTTCCATTTCGGCTATGACCTCGAGGCCTTGGGCTTCAATCCGCCCCTGCCCCTGTGGTGGCCCGATTATGCCCGCGTGATTGCGGCAACCTTCCTGATACTGGTCGGGGTCAGCCTCTGGCTCGCCCACGGGCGCGGGCGCCGGTGGCGGGGCTTCTGGACACGCGAGGCAGCGATTGTGGCAGGCGCCATCGCGGTCACCGTGGTCACCTATATCGCGATGCCCGGCTTCTATGTCTATTTCGGTATCCTGCATTCCATCGCGGTCTGCTCGCTTCTGGCGATGGCCTGCCTCAGGCTGCCTGCGATAGTAACAATCCTGCTGGGGCTTCTCGCGCTGGCCATGCCCTATCTCTTTGCCATGCCGCAAATGAACGCCCCGTGGCTATGGTGGATCGGGCTTTCGACGCGCTGGAGGGCGGCGATGGATTTCGTGCCGGTCTTTCCGTGGCTGGGCTGGGTCCTCGTGGGGCTGGGTAGCGCAAAGCTCGCCGATGCGACAGGCGTGTTACGGCGTGACCTGCCCCATACTGGCGCCCTGCAGCGGATGACCTTTATCGGCCGTCACAGCCTCGCCTTCTACCTGATCCACCAGCCGGTGATCTATGGCAGCCTCGCGCTGATCGCGTGGATGCGTTAACGCGTCCAGATCCCGCCATCAACCCGCAGCGCCACCGGCTGTATCTCGGCGGGGCTTTGCACGGTCTCGCGTGGCAGAATGATCGGCGTGTCATGGAGGTTCGAGACCTGATGAAGTACGGGGGCGGAAATGTCGCGGCGGATCACCGACCAGAACGGCCGCTCCAGCGGGCGTGGCGAGGCGGTCAGGCGGCTATGGGCCGGCAGCACCCCCACCGCCGAGGCGGACTGGTCATGGATCATCACCAGGGCCAATGTCAGCGCCGCTGTCGGCAGCACGACCGAAGACAGGATGCGGGTGATCGCCATGAGCAAAGCCTCCGTTAGCGGCAGCAATCGGATCTGCCGCCGTCCAGAAGAAACTCTAATGAATAACTAAGGCGAGATTTGGCCGCAAAACCGCCAACAGCATGAAGTTACACGGGAACGGCGGTGACCCTGCGGAACCGGGCCGGATCAGGGGCGGGTCTCGGCGAGACTGTCGGCGGCTTGCGCCTGACGGTTGCCCAGATCGCGCGCGGGCCCGACGGTGCTGTCGCGCGCGGTCTGGCGCTCGGCCTCGGAATTCAGCTCGGCCCCCAGCATCACCGCAATCGTGGCGATCCAGATCCACATCATCAGCACGACAACGGCCCCGATCGAGCCATAGGTGGCCGAGTAATTGCCGAAATTCGAGGTATAGAACGAAAAGCCCCAGCTGGAGAGCAGAAGCAGGATCGAGCCCACAAGAGCGCCGGGCAGCACCCAGACAAAACGCGGCGATGTGCGGTTGGGCGCCATGCGGTAGAGCATAGAGAGCGCCAGCACCAGCACCCCCGCCATGATCGGCCAGCGGATAACAAGCACCAAGAGCCCCCAGCCCGGAATATGCGGCAGGAAGGCCAGAACGGCGGGCAGAACGGCGGCGGCAAGGATCAGCACACAGACAAAGATGATCGCGCCGATCGTCATGCCGAGCCCAACCAGATTCATCCAGAGGAAATTGCGGCTCTCCCGCTGGTTATAGGCGACATTGAGCGCCTCGATCAGCGCCTTCATTCCGCCATTGGCGGTCCAGAGCGCCAGCCCGATCCCGATCACCGAAGTCCAGCCAAGCGCCGTCTGGTCGGTGCCGATCAGGCCCTCGAGCTGCGAGCGGATCAGCGAAAGCGCCTCGGGGGGGACGAAGCGTGCCACCTCGTCGAGCATCGAGAGGACCTCGTTGCGATCGGCAAAGAAGCCGAAGATCGATACCAGCGCGGTCAGCGCGGGGAAGAGCGCAAGGATCGAGTAGAAGGTCACGCCGGCGGCAACAGCCAGAACACGGTCCTCGGTAATCTGCGCCTTGGTGCGCATCAGAATGGCGGCCCATGCGCGAAGCCCCATCGAGAACGGCCCCGTGGCCTGTCGCCCAACGGCACGATCCTCGGGCTTGTCATAACGGGACGCGGGCTCGGGCGGGGCTTGCGCCACACGCCCCTCGAGCAGCGGGGCCTCGAGAAGCGGGGCGCGGTCTTGTGTTTCGGGCATAGGGGGGGCCTCCTTGGGGGGGCTGACCTTGGCAAGGACCTGCCGTAACGCAAGGGCGCCCACGAGGAGCTGCGCGAGGATACGTTTGGGGCGATGGTCAGTCATGAGGGTCTTATTCCGTTATCCGAAGGCTCAACCCGATCAGGCGATGCGGGTTCCCTCTAACCGCTAACAACCTCCATATAAAGAAAAACCGCGCCCCGAGAGGCGCGGTTTTCCAGATGACACGAAGAAAGAGATTACTTCTCTTCTGCTTCTGCAGCAGGTGCTTCGTCTTCGTCGTCGCGGCCAGCAGCACCGAGATCGTCGAACAGGTTCGAGATTTCGAAATCTGCGGCGGCTTCTTCTTCCGCTGCCAGTTCCTGGATCGATTTGCCCGAGGCTTGCAGTTCTGCTTCTTCAGCCGAACGTGCAACGTTGATCGAGATCACTGCATGCACTTCGGGGTGCAGATGGACTTCAACCTCGTGCAGACCAAGAACCTTGATCGGCAGACGGATGATGACCTGCTTGCGGTCGACCGAGAAGCCTTCTTCGGTTGCAACGGTCGCGATGTCACGGGTGGTGACCGAACCGTAGAGGTTGCCGCCGTCCGAAGCCGAACGAATCACGACAAACTGCTGACCGTCGAGCTTGGCCGAAAGGGCTTCCGCCTCTTTCTTGGTCTCGAGGTTGCGGGCTTCCAGTTGGGCTTTCTGGGCTTCGAAGGACTTGATGTTCGCTTCGGAAGCGCGCAGCGCCTTGCCTTGCGGCAGGAGGTAGTTGCGGCCGTAGCCCGGCTTCACGGTGACAACGTCACCCATTTGGCCCAGCTTTGCGACGCGCTCGAGAAGGATAACTTCCATAGTGATGTTCTCCTTACTTCACAGCGTAGGGCAGCAGAGCGAGGAAGCGGGCGCGCTTGATGGCGCGGGCCAGTTCACGCTGCTTCTTTGCCGACACTGCGGTGATGCGTGCCGGAACGATTTTGCCGCGCTCAGAGATGTAGCGCTGCAGCAGACGGGTGTCTTTGTAGTCGATTTTCGGTGCGTTCTCGCCGGAGAACGGGCACACTTTACGACGACGGAAAAACGGTTTTGCCATGGTTTTCAGTCCCCTAATCTATCAACGACGCTCACGACGACCTTCACGGTCATCACGTTTTTGCATCTGAACCGACGGGCCTTCCTCGTGCTCGTCGACCTTGATGGTCAGCACGCGCATGACATCGTCATGCAGGCGGCACAGGCGTTCCATTTCCTGAACGGCAGCCGAGGGGGCATCCGTTTTCAGGAAGGCGTAGTGGCCTTTGCGATTCTTGTTGATCTTGTAGGCCATGGTCTTCACGCCCCAATATTCGGATTCAACGACTTTGCCGCCGTTATCCGAAAGGACCGTGGAGAAATGTTCGACAAGGCCTTCGGCCTGCGCGTTGGACAGATCCTGACGCGCGATGAGGACATGCTCGTAAAGGGGCATGGCTTCTCCTGTTTCATAAGGCGGCTTCATAGGCAGGCGACACTATCCGCATCCTGCCACGAGAGGCTACGCCGGTTCAATTGAACTGCGGAAGTCCGCCTCCCTTAGCGGAGAGAGGGGGGGAAAGCAAGAGGTTTGGGCCGCGCAGGCCAGACCACGGGGGCGACCACGGGGGCGGCCCCGATGGGGAGCGCGGTCCTTGCGCGGCATCGAGCCCCGCTGCGGACCGGTCGGGGCGAGATGCCCCTCCGGTCTGCATGGGGACCGTCAGGCCGCGACCTTCGCGAGGTTCTGCATGGCCTGCGCACCGATCTCGAAGCTCCTGAGCCGCGCGGCATGGTCGTGGATCTGGCCGTTGAGGATCACCTCGTCGGGGCGGTAGCGCTCGATATACATCGCAAGCTGGCGTTCGACCGTCTCCGGGCGGCCCACCGCCGACATCGACAGCTGGTGGGAGGCCTGACGCAGTTCCGGCTCGCTGGCCACGGTGGAGAGATCGGCGACCGGCGCGGGCAACGGCCCCGCCTGCCCTCGGCGCAGGTTGACGAAACCCTGCATCATCGACGAACGCAGAAGCTGCGCCTCCTCGTCGGTATCGGCGGCAAAGAGGTTGAGCGCCAGCATGAAATGCGGCTTGGCCGTCATGCCGGGCTGGAAGCGGTCGCGGTAGATCTCGATCGCCTGTTCGAGCGCATCGGGCGCGAAATGGCTGGCAAAGGCATAGGGCAGCCCCAGATGCGCGGCCAGTTGCGCCCCGTAGAGTGACGAGCCAAGGATCCAGACCGGAATATTGGACCCCGCCCCCGGCACGGCCCGCACCGGCTGGCCCTCCTGCATCGGCCCAAGGAAGCCGATCAGCTCGACCACATCCTCGGGGAAGCGGTCCACCGACATCCCGCGGCGCAGCGCCTGCATGGTGCGCTGGTCGGTGCCCGGCGCACGCCCGACACCCAGATCGATCCGGTCGCCATAGAGTGCATGGAGCGTGCCGAAGGCTTCGGCCACCATCAGCGGCGCGTGATTGGGCAGCATGATCCCCCCCGAGCCTACACGCAAAGTCTTGGTTTGCGCGGCCACATGGCCGATCACGAGGGCTGTCGCGGCAGAGGCGATGCCGGTTGAATTATGATGCTCGGCCAACCAGTAACGGGTATAGCCCAAGCGCTCGGCATGCGCGCCCAGCTCGCCCGAATGGCGCAGCGCATCGGCGGCGGTCTGACCCTCTGCGATAGGCGAAAGATCGAGAACGGAATAAGGGACCATCAGTCATCTCCTGCTTTGGCCCATAATCTGTGCAGCCGACCCGCCCGCGAAAACCGTGCAAATCGCGCGGATCCCGCAGAATATGCGCGCAGATGCACAGTCACTCAGGGCGTCCAGCGGCAGGGCGCAGCCAGAACAGGCAGATGCCCGGCAAGCCCCGCCAGATCAAAACGCGCCTCCAGCGGGCCACCTGCGACATTGGCCGTGCGCAGGGTCAGCTGCTTTGCCGCCTGCAGGCTGCGCAGCAGATCGCCCGGAAAGCCCGGCGCATAGGTGGCGTCCTGCGTGGGCCAGAGCTCCCAGATCTGGCTTTCGGGACGGGCATCATCGATCTGCAGGATCACGTCACGTTCGGTCAGGAAACCGGCGCGTGCATCGCCGGAAAACCCCTTGGGCCAGACCGCGAACAGGGCCGTCTGGTTGCCCATGCAGCGCGCCACCAGCTTTGCCTGCTCGCCATTGCCCCCAAGTGTCTCGCTTGCCTCAAGCACCAGCGCGACCTGCGGCAGGTCACGCGCATCACGGGCCTCGATCACGCGCCATGCGCCTTTGGAGGCGGGCGTCTGCGCAACCGGTTCGGGCGCGGGGCCGCCATTCGGCCCGGGCGCGGCATCGGGCAACGTAGCGGTCGCGGCGCCCGGCCGCATGGCCAGCGCGGCAAGGCGCTCCTCGGAGGACGCAGCCTCCTTAGTGACAGGATCGGAGATGGCAGGTTCAGCGGCCGGCTCCGGTTCTCTTGCGGAAGAGAGTTTGGGACGATACGGGTCCAACTCGGCCAGCAGCCCGTGCGATAGCTGCCCCGCCATCAGCGCAGGATCGGGGGCCGCACTGCCGATCTCCCCGACCATATCGGTCTCCACCATATTGGCCACCGGAGTGAGCCTATCCATAGTCGAGACCATCGCTATATCCACCGGATCAGGCTCGGCCCGAGCCGGATCGGGCGGCAGCGGGGTATTCAGCGTGACGCGCGCGCAAAGCCCCTCGCCGCGCGCCATGGCCAACCGCGGGCGCGCCTCGAACACGAAGCCGCTCAGCGCGGTGCTCCCCTTGTCGCGGCGTAGCGCCAGAAACGCCGCAGGGCCATCGGCACAGCGCCCGAAGCCCGCTGGAAGATCGCCCTCGACCGCGTAAAGCGCCGTAGGTTGCAAGGGCCCGTCAGGCCCGGACAGCACCCCGACCCGTGCCAGACCGGTCTGCACTCCGCCCGCAAGGATCGCCCGCTCGGATAGCTGGATGGGCTCGCCCTGCCCCTCAAAGGTCACAGACAGGATGCGCCCATCCAACGGACCGGGGATCCGCAGCATGGCCTCTTGCGCCCCCCCGGACCGGGGAACCCCCGACACAGCGATGGCCATGCACAGAAACACGGAGAGGCGATGCCATACCGTGAACCGGCGGCGATCGGGGGCGTTGAACGCAACGAAGGGCATCTTGGGCTCCTGCGACAGACGGGCAAGACCAGCGGCACTCTTTAAGGTTGATTTAAGCATAAGCCCAACACGCAGGATCAGGCAAGCGCTCCGCATGGCGCGGGCGGGTATGCAGCCTTTGGCCTGTGGCACAAAGGCCGCGCGCGCCCGCGGCTCAGCCGCGGGCCGCCCTTCCCGCACGGGCGGCCAAAATGATCCCCCCGAGGATCAGCACGAAGCCTGCCAGATGGTAGGGATGCAGATGTTCGCCCAGAAACAACGAAGACAGGATCACCCCGTAAAGCGGGATGAGATGGATCGATTGCGAGGCCCGCCCGGAGCCTGCAAGCCGCACCGCCTGCATATAGAGAAGGAAGGCGCCGAGCGATGGCACGATCCCGACAAAGGCCACCGCCCATGCGGCCTGCGGCACCATCACCGGCAGATGGCCCTGCGCCAGATCCCAGACCCAGAACGGCGTGAGAATGGCAAGGCCGATCACGATCTGCACTGCCAGAAGCCCGATGCGGCTGATCTCGGCGGGAATGCGGGTCAGCCAGAGCGTATAGAGGGCCCATGCGACCATTGCTCCGAAGATCATCAGATCGCCCTTGTTGAAGGCGAGGTCCGCGAGCCGCGCGATTTCTCCGCCAAGGATCACGATGCATACCCCGAGCAGCGACAGGATCAGCCCGACCCCCTGCCACAGCCGCAACCGCTGACCGAAGGCCAGCGCGCCGATCAGCATTACCAGCACGGGGATCGTCGAATTGAGCAGCATCCCGTTGGTGGCCTGCGTATAATGCAACCCCCAATAGATCAGCGTGTTGAAGGCCACGACCGAGGTCGCGCTGGTGCCAAGCACCAGCCACGGATGTCGCAGATAGCCCGCATAGTCGCGCTTGACATGATGCCATGCAAACGGCGCCAGCACCACCAGCGCAATCAGCCAGCGACCATAGACAAGCGATAGGGGCGGCACCAGATCGCGCGCCGCCCGTGCTACGATGAAATTGCCCGCCCAGAAGAGCGGCGGCAAAGCCAGCACCGCGATCAACTGCCATCTCTGGATCTGTCTTGGCTCCGCGCTCATGCTGTCTCCCCCCGAATGCCCTCATGCACGCGCAAAGAAACAGTAAACTCCTCCGGGAGCAAGAGGCGGAGCAAGAGGCGGGGGCGAGAGGCGGCGGCAAGCCCGCGTCCTGCCCTCAGCCGCCAGCAGCCGTCAGCGCCTCCAGATCGCGCCAGCCATAGGCGCGGTCCTGAAGCGTGGCCTCGGGGCGTAGCTCGATGCGGGTATCGCAGATCTCCGCCCCCATCGCCGCGTAGAAGGCGCAGGCAGGCGCATTGGCCTCGAGCACCCAGAGCGCTGCCGCGCCAAATCCCGCAGCCTGCAACCGCGTGCCCGCATGCCCCAGCAGCGCCCTGCCCAGCCCGCGCCCCTGGGCGTTGCGCTGCACATAAAGCGCCTCGATCTCGCCATCATAGCCCTTCAGCGCCAGATCGGCGTCGCGCTGCGGGCCATAGGAGACAAACCCCAGAAGATCGCCGCCCGCCCGCGCCAACACCACGCCATTCCCCGAGCGCCCTGCCTTATGGGTGATCGCGTTATGCCACTGGGTCATCCGCTGGCGCAGATCGAGCTGGTCGAGCATGGCTTGCGGCAAAAGGCCGGTATAGGTGTCGCGCCATGCCTGCACATGTAGCTGCGCCAGCTCCTCCACATCCTCGAGACCCGCATCGCAGAACCGGACCGCCAGCTCCTTGCGCGAAGGCGGGCGCATCGACCCGCCGCTCTGCGCCATCCTAGAGCGCCACCACCTCGTGTCGCTGTGTCCCGAGCCCGTCGATCCCCAGCTCCACGATATCGCCCGCCTTCAGATAGCGCGGCGGCTTCATCCCCGCGCCCACACCCGGAGGGGTGCCGGTCAGGATCACATCGCCCGGCTCCAGAGTGACGAACTGGCTCAGGTAATCCACAAGGAAGGCGACCTTGTGGATCATGGTGGAGGTATTGCCCTTCTGGCGGCTCTCGCCATTCACTCGCAGATACATGTCCAGATCCTGCGGATCGGCAACCTCGTCACGGGTCACCAGCCAGGGCCCGAGCGGGCAGAATGTATCATGGCTCTTGCCCTTCACGAACTGGCCTGCCCGATCCTTCTGCCATTCGCGCTCGGAATAGTCATTGGCCAGAACATAGCCCGCAATATGATCAAGCCCCGTGCCCGCAGGGATCGCCTTGGCCCGCGTGCCGATGACAAAGCCCAGCTCGACCTCCCAATCGAGATGGGTGGACGAGGCAGGCAGCTCTGTCGGATCATCGGGCCCGCAGATGGATGTGATGGCTTTGGAAAACAGCATCGGCTCCTTTGGTGGCACGGCACCGGTCTCGGCGGCATGGTCGGCATAGTTGAGCCCGATGGCCAGCACCTTGCGGATGCCTGCAACCGGCACACCCAGACGCGGGGCTCCCTCGACAACTGGCAGCGCCTCGACATCAAGATCGGCCAGCTTGGCCAGCGCCTCGGCACCGAGCTGATCGGGCGTCAGATCCTTGATCACCCCCGACAGGTCACGGATCAGCCCGCCCTCATCCAGAAGACCCGGCTTCTCTTGTCCCTCAGCACCAAAACGCAGAAATTTCATAGTCTCTTCCCCAATCACCAGTCGGTTCCGCAAAGGCCCCGCTCAATCGCGCTCACGAAAGCGGTTAGCGGGCGGAATGACAAGGGGCTGGCCCCGCGCAAAACGTGCATCCTTGCGCATATTTCCGCCTAGCGTGCGGATAAACAGAGAGATCCCGCCGGCACTTCATGCAGATGCGCCAGCGCGGGGCAGTGGCTTTCGGCCCATGCCCCGAGCCAGCCGCGCAGATCCTCGGCCAATGGCGTAATCGCGGATTGCGGCGGCTGCGAGCGGTCCCAGCCCTCGGGCGACCACAGATGCAGGCTCTCGTCGAAACAATCCACGCAGATATAGCTGCCCTGCCCGTCCTCGCAGATGGGCAGGAGCCCGACGGGCCAGTCACGCGCGGGATTGCCATCATCGGGATCGGCGTAAAGCTGATGCAACCGGTCGGCGGTGTAGCCCGCCCGATCGGTGGCGCCGCCGCCCAGCCCCATCAGACCGCGCATCGGCCCGAACCCGCCATTCGAGATGGCGCGGTAGAGCTTGAGAAGCAGCATTGGCGGCACGACACCGATCCGCGCCTCAGCCTCGGCCAGCTGCGCCTCGCCCAGAATTCCGATCTCCGCCCGACCCAAACCTGCCTTCTCGGCAAGCGTCATGATAAACTCGTCATCCGTCATGGCATCCCCCTCCGGTTGCCAACGCATCCCACAAAAACATCCTGCCATAGATTTCGGGATTGCCCTACGTCTTTTCACATAGCACTTGCACTAGGATTTCATTCGGCCGCCTGTGCGAAAAGCGCCAGCATCATGCGCTCCGCCTCCTGCAGATGCTCGGTCAGCGCCTGCGCGGCGCCTTCGGGATCGGCGGCGATCACCTGCGTCAGGATCTGTTCATGCGAGGCCGCGATCCGGCGCGGCCCGTCCTGCTCGCGCCCCGTCTGGTTGATGCACAGCTTCACCTCCGCGGCGATCTGGTCGAACACATCCGCCAGCCGCGGATTGCCCGACAGCACGCAGATCAGACGGTGGAAGCCCAGATCGGCATCCACATAGGAGGTGCGCGTCACCCCTGTCCCCGACAGCCCGTAAAGCAGATCGAGCTGCGCCCGCAGCTGATCGGCCAACTCGGGCTCCTCGCGGGCCACCAGCCTGCGGATCGCGGCCGTCTCGATGACCACGCGCAGATCGTAAAGCGCCTCGATCTCTGCCGGGTCCATCTGCCGCACCACGAAGCCGCGATTGGCGCGATAGGCCACAAGACGCGAGCGCTCGAGGAGACGCAGCGCCTCGCGCACCGGTGCGCGCGAGAGTTGCAGCCGCCGCGCAATGGCCGATTCCGCCAGCCTCTCACCCGGCTTCAGCGTGCCCGACAGGATAGAGGCGCTCAGTTCGCGGGCGATCTTCTCGACCAGATGATCCCCCTCCGTCGTATCGGACGGCGTGATCTCGGGGTTGGGCTGCGTCATTATGGCTAACTCTTCGGGAGGGCGGCCCCGTCGCGGGCCGTTCCCCAACCCTAGGTCAAAGCGGGGCACTGCCAAGACGCATTGCACAGGTTTCACCAAAGCTTGTCGGCTCTGCCACAATAACACGCGGAAAATCCCTCAGATGTGATGCAGAACCAGCGGCCGGTCGGCATAGCGCAGCACCTGCACATCGGTCTCGTAGAGACCCGCCAGCGTCTGCGGCGTGATAACCTCGTCAGCATCGCCTTCGGCCACGATACGGCCATTCTTCATAGCGATCAGATGATCGGCCCACGCAGCGGCATGGTTGAGATCATGCAGCACGATCACCACCGAGCGCCCCGCATCGCGCAGATCCGACAGCCGCTTCATCAGCGCGCGCGAATGCGCCATATCCAGATTGTTCAGTGGCTCGTCGAGAAGCATCCACGGCGTATCCTGCGCGAAAGTCATGGCCAGATGCGCGCGCTGCGCCTGCCCGCCGGACAGCTCGTCCAGGAAGCGGTCCGCCAGTGTCAGAAGATCGAACTGGCGCAGGGCCTTCTCGCAGATATCGATATCTTTCGGCCCCGGACGGCCATGGCAATGCGGCCAGCGCCCGAAGGCCACCAGCTCGCGCACCCGCAGGCGTGAGGCCACGGCCAGATTCTGGCTCATGAAAGACATCTCGCGCGCAAGCGTGCCAGAGCGGGTCTGGGCCAGATCGAGGTCATTGATCTGCACACGGCCCGACTGTAGCGGCTCGATCCGGCCCAGAAGTTTGAGAAGGCTCGATTTCCCCGCACCATTGGGGCCGATCAGCGCCGTCACCTGCCCGGCGGGAATGGTGCAGTTGATATCGCTCAGGATCGCGTTTCCGTCGATCTGGTAGGAGAGGTTTTCCACACGGATCATCGGATTTTGCCTTTCAGCAGAAGATAGAGGAAGAAGATGCCCCCCACAAACTCGACCACGACCGAGAGCGTGGCCTGCGAGCCGATCACCCGCTCGAACAGGGTCTGGCCGACCACGAGAATGGTCATCGCGACCAGCATCGAGACAGGGATCAGATAGCGGTGTTTCGCTCCACCGGCTTTGCGTTGGGCGATGGCATGGGTAAGCCCCGCGACGATCAGGCCGAAGAAGGCCACGGGCCCTACCAGCGCCGTCGAAACAGAGACGAGCACGGCAATCAGCACGAGCGCCCCGATCACCACCCGCCCGTGACCCAGCCCCAGCGCGATCGCGCGATCGCGCCCGAGACCCAGCACATCAAGCCGCGGCCCCAGCCACCACGCGATCGCGCAGGCCAGCGCCGTGATCAACGCCGCAAGCGTCAGCACATCGGTCTGCGCGCGGGAGAAATTGGCGAAGGTGACCGATTGGACGGTCGCGTAGGCATTGGGGTCCAGAAGCCGGCCCACCAGCCCCGCGCCCGCGCGGAACAACGTGCCGAGGATCACGCCCGTCAGGATCATCCGCGCGATATCACGCGCGCCCTGCCGCAGCAGCGTGCCGAAAAGCAGCAGCGCCAGCACGGTCATGATGACCGTCTCGGCCACAAATTTGGGCGTCGCCCCGATGGTTGCGAAACCGGTGACGCCCAACCCTGCGACAAGCAGAACCTGTATCAGCGCATAGAGGCTGTCAAAGCCCATGATCGCCGGTGTCAGGATGCGGTTGGCGGAGACGGTCTGGAAGAGGACAGTCGAGACGGCCACCGCGGCACCAACCGCAAGGAGCGCACCCATCTTCTTGAGACGCAACATCAGGATAAACTGATAGTTTCCTGATAATCCTTGGAAAAGCCAGATCGCCATTGCAGCAACCAGCAACAGGGACAGCCACAGGATGGGGCTCTTGAGCCAGGCATGTCGTCCGGCTGATCTGGTGGGTGCGGGCATGGTCAGATCAGACATTGGCGCTCTCCGGCAGAGGTTTGCGCTTCTTCGGACGCTGCGGCTTCCACAGCAGCCAGAGGAAGATCAGCGCACCGGTCACACCAAGAATGGTGCCCGCAGGGATCTCGTAAGGCGCAATGATCAACCGGCCGATAATGTCACAGGCGAGCACCAGACCAGCGCCGCCCAAAGCAACCATCGGCAAGGATTTCCGCAGGTTATCACCCAGTATTCGCGCAGCGATGTTAGGCACTACCAACCCGACAAAGGGGATCATACCGACCGAGACCACCACCATCGCGGTCACCACCGCTACCACCACCAGCCCAAGGCGCATCACTGCGCGCGGGCTGAGGCCCAGAGCCGTGGCAGCCTCCGGTCCGAGGCCAAGGATGGCAAAGCGGTCGGCTGCGAAAAACGCCACGACCGCGGCGAGACCGGCAATCCACAACAGCTCGTAACGGCCTGCAATAACGCCAGAAAATTCTCCCGTCATCAACCAGGTGGCGATATATTGCATCATGTCGGTGTCCCAGCCGATCCAAGTGACCGCCGCGCCGATGACCCCCGACAGGACGATGCCCGCAAGCGGCACCAGAAGCACCTCGCGTGGCGGAAGTTTGCGGATCATCTTCACAAAGATCCAGGTGCCGATGAGTGCGGCCAGGGCCGCCCCCAGCATCTTGGCCCAGATCGGGCTGTCGGGCCAGAAAATCGACATCAGCAAGAGCCCCAGCGCCGCGCTCTCGGCGGTGCCTGCCGTGCCCGGCTCCACAAAGCGGTTGCGAACGATCTGCTGCATAACGACACCGGCCACGGCCAGAGCCGAGCCGGTGAGAAGCGCGGCCAATGTGCGCGGGATGCGCGAGACGGTGAGCACCAGCATGCCGGACGGATCGCCCAGATCCATCGTGGCCGCACCGATACAGAGCGAGATCCCCGAAAGGATCACGATCACCAGAACCCCACTCGTCAGAACCATCCCGCGCGCCATGAGATCAGCCTTCTTGGGCCTCGAAGGCCTTGCCGACCTCGGTCAGCATTTCCATCATCGCCTGATAGCCACCACCAGCGATATAGGCATCGGCGGAGTTGAGATAGACGATATGGCCATTCTTGGCAGCATTGGTCTGCGCAACCAGCGGGTTATCCAGCGTGTCGGAGGCTTTCTGCTCGTCGGCACCAATGGCCTGACCACGGTCAACCACAAAGATCCAGTCCGGATTGGTTTCGGCAATGAACTCGAAGCTGATCGCATCCCCATGCGGCGCGACCGAGAGATCCTTGGCGGCGGGTGCCATGCCGACGGCGTTGTGGATCCAGCCAAACCGCGAGCCCGGACCGAAGGCCGAGATTTTCGGACCATTGGTCATCACGACGAGTGCATCGCCCTTGCCCTTGGCCTCGTCCTGCACCTCGGCAAGCTTTGCGACCAGTGCATCATCGAGTTCCTTGGCCTTGTCTTCCTTGTCGAAGATCTTGCCATAGGCTTCCAGACGCGCACGGGCTTCGGCCACGATATCGGTGCCGATGGTCATGTCGATGACCGGACCCAGCTGGGCCACATTGTCATATTGGGTTGCCGAACGACCGCCGATGATCGTCAGATCGGGTGCCAGCCCTGCCAATGCCTCGAGATCGGGCTCGAAAAGCGTCCCCACGGGGGTGGCGCTTTCCAGCCCCGACAGACGCGAGAGATAGAGCTTGTCGGGGCGGCCCGCGGGTTTGACGCCAAGCGCATCAAGCGTATCCATCGCTGCCATATCGAACACGGCCACGGTCTTGGGCGCTTCGGGCACGGTGGCCTCGCCACGCGCGGTTTTCACGGTCACATCGGCGGCAAAGGCCTGCGCCAGAGGCGCCACCGCCAGCGGCAAGGCAAGCCCCAGCGCGGTAAGTGTCTTCGAAATCTGCATATCAGCCTCCTGATTCATCGGTCGCACCATGGCTCGCGCTTTGTCTTACGGAGAAATCCGCCGAGTCCCGAAGCGCCGGTGGCTAGGTTTCGCCTCTCAATTAAGCGAGCTTAGCATGCAGGTAAAGGATGATTGCCGATAAAAACGGTCAGCTAATTGTATTTTCCATCCCAGCCGGCGGGTATTATGAATATTCACGCTATTGTGCGCCAATCCGCAGGAACCTGTGTCAGTTTTACCCATGTAAACCGTACAGTTTAATATTGTAGGCTATCCGCAATGCCCTAGCTCATGCTGCGACGCCCTCCCATCGTCCAGCCAAACCGGCACGAGTTGGGGCCAATGACAAAAATCGCAGTTCGCGAAACGAAAGACAGGACCAGTGTCGAAAAACATTATTTTCCTCTCCCGCCCCATTACGGTTCCGATGACCGCTCTGGGTCTCGTGCTGGGGCTCGCAGTCAGTGCCCCCCTCACAGTTTTCACCTCCTCTCCCGCCAGCGCGCAACAAGCACAGCAAGGCCCGAAACAGGTTGGCGTCATTACCGTTGCGGAAAGTGACGTCCCCTATATCGTAACGCTGCCCGGCCGTGCAGTGGCCTATGAGCAGGCCGATATCCGTCCGCGCGTCGAAGGCATGATCACCGCAATCCCGTATAAACGCGGCGCGCTGGTGAAAAAGGGCACCGTGTTGTTCGAGATCGAACCCGACACCTACGAGGCGGAACTCGCGGCGGCGCAGGCGGCAGTCGATTCGGCGCAGGCCGCCGAGCAGACCGCACAATCGACCTTCAACCGCTATGACAAGATCCGCAGCGTTGGCGTGACCCAGACCGAACTGGAAGATGCACGCTCCTCGCTGGCATCGGCAAAAGCGGATGTGAAATCGGCGCAGGCCAGCCTGCAGACCGCGCAACTCAATCTGGACCGCACCCATGTGGAAAGCCCGATCGACGGTGTGGTCGAAGTGCCCGAGACCTCGGTGGGCTCGCTCGTTACAGCCAACCAGACGGATGCGCTGACCACGGTTACGCGGCTCGATCCGATCTATGTCGATGTCTCCGAAAGCTCTGCCCAGATGCAGCGCACCAAGGATATGATCGCGGCTGGAACGCTAAAGACCAGCGATGACGTAAAGGCACAGGTGACGCTGGAAACCGGTGATGTCTATCCGCGGGATGGCAAACTGGTGGCGCCCTCCGCGGTCGTGTCGGATACGACCGGCACCGTGGATTACCGCGTCCAGTTCGATAATCCCGATGCGAAAATGCTTCCCGGCCAGTTCCTGCGTGTAACGATGACACTTGGCACGACCAAGGCGATCCTGATCCCGCAAAACGCCACTACCCGCAAGAGCGACGGCACGCTGACCGCCTTCATCGCCTCGGACGAGAACAAGGCCGAGCAGGTCACCCTGAGCACAAACGGCTCGTATAACAATCAATGGATCGTCACCAGCGGCCTGAAAGATGGCGACAAGCTGATCGTCGACGGGTTGATGAACCTGCAAAATGAAGCCGAGATCGAGACAGTGCCGGTTACCATCAATGACGAAGGCGTCGTCGAGGATGCCCAGACCGACGGTTCGGATGCGTCCGGCAAGGCCAGCGAGTAAGGGCTGATGGTCAATTTCTTTATCCACCGCCCGATTTTCGCTTGGGTTATCGCGATCACGATCATGCTGGCAGGCACGCTTGGCCTGACCTCGCTGCCCGTGGCGCAATATCCTGAAATCGCGCCGACAACGGTGCGGATCTCTGCCACCTATACAGGTGCTACCGCAGAGACCGTGCAGAACTCGGTGACCTCCACGCTTGAAGATGCGCTCACCGGCCTCGATGGCCTTCTTTACATGGTGTCGAAAAGCTCGGAAGGAAAGGTCAGCATCACCCTGACCTATGACGAGTCCATCGACCCGATCGACGCCCAGAACGATGTGCAGAACAAGATCTCCCAGGTCGAAAGCCAGCTACCGGATTCGGTGGTGCAGCAGGGTGTGAGCGTTTCGCGCTCCTCCAGTTCGATCCTGCTGGTGGCAGCACTCGTATCGGAAGACAACCGCTACACCCAGATCCAGCTGGGCGACATGGTCGCCAACCAGATTGAGGATCCGGTGCAACGGGTGCAGGGTGTGGGCTCGATCAATTCCTTCGGCTCGGGCTACGCAATGCGCGTCTGGCTCGATCCGCTGAAACTGCGCCAGTATGATCTGACCGCGACAGATGTGACCGATGCGATCACCGCGCAGAACACCAACGTCTCGGTCGGCTCGCTAGGCTCGCAACCCACGACGGCGGGGCAGACCTTCACCGCCACCATCACCGCGCAGAGCCAGCTGACCTCGGTCGAGGATTTCGAGAATATCCTTCTCAAGACCGATGCCGATGGCGGCACAGTCTTCCTGGGCGATGTGGCGCGGGTCGTGCTGGGTCAGGAAGATTACGGCACCCAGTCGCGCTTCAACGGCCAGAACGCCTCGGGCTTCGGGGTGAACCTCTCGACCGGTGCGAATGCGGTGGATACCGCGGCAGCCGTGCGGGCCAAGATCGACGAGATCGCCAAGAGCCTTCCGGCAGGTGTCGAGGTGAAATACGCCTATGATACCTCGCCCTTCGTGGAAGCCTCGATCGGCAAGGTGGAGCACACGCTCTTCGAGGCCATCGGCCTCGTGCTGATCGTGATCCTCGTCTTCTTGCAGAAATGGCGCGCGACGCTGATCCCGATCATCGCCGTGCCCGTGGTTCTGCTCGGGGCCTTCGGGATCCTGTCGGTCTTCGGCTATTCGATCAACACGCTGACGATGTTCGCCATGGTTCTGGCCATCGGCCTCCTGGTCGATGACGCCATCGTGGTGGTGGAAAACGTCGAGCGGGTGATGGAGGAAGACGACCTCACGCCACTGCAGGCGACGATCCGCTCGATGGGCCAGATCGTGGGCGCGTTGATCGGGATCGCGCTGGTCCTGTCGGCGGTGTTCCTGCCGATGGCCTTCTTCGGGGGCTCGACCGGTGTGATCTATCGCCAGTTCTCGGTGACGATCATCTCGGCCATGGTCCTGTCGGCGGTGGTGGCCATCATCATCACGCCCGCGCTTTGTGCGACGATGCTCAAACATAGCGACGGCAAGCAGCCCCCCGCGCCCGCGCGCTGGTTCAACCGCAATTTCGACCGGCTGAACGACTTCTATATCAGCACCGTCACGAAACTGCTGAAAGCGCCGATCATCGCGCTGGTCATTCTGGCAGCCTCGGTGGGCGGCGTTGTCGTGCTCTACAAGAACCTGCCCAGCTCGTTCCTGCCAACGGAGGACCAGGGCGCTGTGATGGTAATGATCACATTGCAGGAAGGCGCCACACAGGCGCAGACCAAGGATGTGATGACCAAGGTGGAGGACTACCTGCTCAATGACGAGAAGGACTATGTGACCTCGACCTTCGGGGTGCTGGGCTTCTCCTTCACGGGGACCGGCCAGAACAACGCGCTGCTCTTTGCCAAGCTGAAGGACTTCGACGACCGGACCGATGCGCAGGCTGCGGCTTCGGCAGTGGTCGGGCGGGCGATGGCCAAGTTCGGATCGAGCCGCAAAGGTCAAATCTACTTCCTGCTTCCGCCCGCAATTCAGGGTCTGGGCAATTCGACCGGCTTCTCGATGTATCTCGTGGATCAGGGCAATCAGGGCATCGAGAAACTGCGCGCTGCAGCCAACAAACTCGTGGCGACGGCAAATCAGGACAAGATGCTCTCTGCAGTCCGCGTGAACAATAACGAGGAGGAGGCCGCGCTGAAGATCAATGTCGACCAGCAGAAGGCGGAAAGCTTCGGGCTGACCATTTCCGAGGTCAATTCGATGCTCTCGACCATTTTCGCCTCGAGCAATGTCAACGACTACAATCAGGACGGCAACCTCAACCCGGTGATCGTTCAGGGGGATGCTCCCTACCGGATGCAGCCCGAGGATATCGGCAAGTGGTATGCGCGCAATACCGATGGCGACATGGTGCCCTTCTCGGCCTTCATGACGACCGGATGGCAGAGCGTCTCGCCCTCGCTGTCGCGGATCGGTGGCACACAGGCCATCGAGGTGCAGGGCAGCGCGGGGGATGGCTACTCCTCGGGCGATGCGATGAACGAGATGGAGAAACTGGTGGCCGATATGGATGGTGGCTATTCCGCCTCCTGGACCGGCATGTCCTATCAGGAACGCCAGTCGGGCAATCAGGCACCGATGCTCTATGCGATCTCGGTTCTGGTGGTCTTCCTGTTCCTCGCGGCGCTCTATGAAAGCTGGTCGATCCCGATCTCCGTCATGCTGGTGGTGCCGATCGGGGTGCTGGGCGCGCTTGCGGCTGCCAAGCTCTTCGGCCAGTCGAATGACGTCTACTTCAAGGTGGGCCTGCTGACGACGGTCGGTCTGGCCGCGAAGAACGCGATCCTGATCGTGGAATTCGCCAAGGATCTCGAGGCCGAGGGCAAGAAACTCTACGAGGCCACGATCGAGGCCGCCCGGATGCGTCTGCGCCCGATCCTGATGACTTCCATCGCCTTCATGCTCGGTGTTCTGCCTCTGGCACGCGCCTCGGGCGCGGGGGCTGCGGCACAGAATGCCATCGGCATCGGTGTTTTGGGCGGTATGGTGGCGGCCACCTTCATCGGGATTTTCCTCGTCCCGAGCTTCTATGTCCTGATCCGCAAGATCTCCGACAAGAGCGTGCGGGGCGAGAAGCTCTGAAATCCTGAAAACCGACTGCAAAGGCCCCGGAGCGATCCGGGGCCTCTTTCATACGCTTGCCTCCGGCGCGAGTCTTCGTGCGCATAAACGATTTCTGAAGATATCGCTGGCAGAAACACAGGGACATCCAGAACCCGGGATTGCCTATGTGCCAGTATGGCTTTTTCTTGCGCGCCCTGCCGCTCGCCCTCGCCAGCCTCGCGACCGCGCCGGTCGCGGCGCAGCCTGTGTCGCTGCTGGCCGCGCAGGGAGGCACTGTCGAGCGTTCGCAGGCCCTCATCCCGTCTTTGCAAGGCCAGTCGGCCGCCACTCCGCTGGTCGAGCTGGCAAGCCTTCCCACCAAGGAGCAGGCGGCGGCTGTCGCTGCGGAGGCGGGGCCGCTCCTGCCTGGTAGCCTCTTTGCCGGCACCGGAGGCTCGAGCTTCTTTGCCCCCATGCCGCGCCGTGTGCGTGCCAACCGCACCGCCGAGAACCCTGACAGCCTGATGGACCCGATGGAGCCGATCGCCCGTCTTGCGCCCTTCATGCGGCAGGGCTCGGATGAGGCCCAATGGATCCGTCACCTGATCGCGCAAGCAGAAGCTGGCCCTGCGGGGTATGACGCGGTCAATTACGGTGCCAAGCGCCGCCCCGCACGCGCGCCGAGCCAGATGACGCTGGGCCAGATCTACCAATGGATCGACGCGACCCCCGGCCAGCCCCATGCCATCGGGCGCTACCAGTTCATCCCGACCACGCTCAGGCGGCTTGCCAATATGCTGGAGCTGGACACCAGCACCCGGTTCAGCCCCGATATCCAGGACCGACTGGCAGACCTGCTCCTCGAGGAAGCGGGGCTGAGCAGACTGATGGCGGGCACGCTCTCGCGTCAGAGCTTCATGAACAATCTCGCCAAGATCTGGGCCGGCCTGCCGACCTCGACCGGGCAATCGCATTACCATGGATATGCGGGCAACAAGGCCACTATGACATGGGCGAAATTCGACCGCGAGATGGCGCGGATCTTCCCGGGTTAGGTTCTGCCGGACGTGGCCTTGCCGGCCCGGCGTATAAACTGAAAAAGGCGCCCATCGGGCGCCACTCTGCGTGCCTGAAAAAAGTGGACCGTATCGCGCCGCGCCTGTCCTCCCCGATCAGGGGCACGATACGGTCCTTATTTGATCTGACTTGCAGATCCACAGCAATCACACCGAGGGTCCTCCAACCCGACACCAGCTCCCCTCCCCGAGAGCCGATATGCAACCGGCATCATTGTCGTTCCTCCCACTCGATCCGGACCCAAGCACGACAGGTTCGAACCGTGTAAGGCAGTTGAAGCATGTGGCGCATCCGACGTCCAGCGGGTTATTCAAGTTTCTTGATTTACCTAGGGTCAATCAAATCCGGATTCCGCCCTCGGGACGCGGCGTCACAACACGAAACGGGCCCGCGATGCGCGGGTCGCGTTCTGTAAATATTCCGAGACAAGCCGGACCCGCGCGAGGTCTTCGGTGGACTGGTGCGACAGGATCCACATCGTGCGCTTGAGCACATGGCGCGGCGCGAGGATCGGCACGAGATCGGGATCGTCATGGATAACATAGGCGGGCAGCACACCGATCCCCGCGCCCTCCCGGATAGCCTCACGCTGCGCGAGGATCGAGTTCGAACCGAAGAGCACGGGATTGGTGATCCCCAGCTCGACCTGATAGCGCATCGCATCCGTGGGCAGCAGCTCGTCGACATAGCCCACATAGTTATGGGCCTTAAGGTCATCGATCGTCTTGGGCGTTCCATGCTTTGCCAGATAGTCCCGCGAGGCGTAGAACCCCAGATGGTATTCCGTCATCCGCCGTGCCAGAAGCCGCCCTGATGTCGGCAAAGCCATTGAAAACGTTAGGTGCGCCTCTTGCCGAGACAGCCGGAACGTGCGCGAGCGGACCAAAAGCTCGATCCGGATATCGGGATACTCCTCTTGGAATTGCGTGAGCACGGGCGCCACGAAGTGGATCCCCAGACCGTCGGGCGCGCCCACCCTGACGGTGCCCGAGGCGCGTCCCGCCTCGCCCCCGATCTCCTCGCGGGCCCGCCCTGTCGCGCGCTCGATCTCGAGCGCCATCGGCAGGATACGTTCGCCCGCGGGCGTGACCTCGTAGCCATCGGGAGATTTGGTGAAAAGCTGCGCGCCAATGGATTTCTCCAGCTGGCGCACACGCCGTGCGATTGTGGTCTGGTCGATCCCGAGCGCCTGCGCGGCCGCGACCATGCGTTTTGATCTGTGAAGTGCAAGAAAGAACTTCAGATCGTTCCAGTCGAATTCATGCTGCATTTGTGCAATGTAGCTCTGCAGAAATATGAATGTCAATTCGACGCAATCGGCTCTTTTACACATCCGGCAAAGGGTGTTCACTGCGACTCATTAGCGCAGGTGCGGCCTTCCGGGCAGCCCGCGCCCAGAAATCCGATGGAGAGTTTCGTGTCCAGTTTGCCCCAGATCCCCGTTTTCGACGGCCATAACGACTTCCTGCTGCGGCTTTTGAAAGATCCTGCCCGCCGCGAGGCGATCTGGAGCGGTGCGGATGGTCGCGGACAGATCGACCTACCGCGCGCCAAGGCAGGAAATTTTGCAGGCGGCTTTTTTGCCATCTACACCCCCTCGCCGATGTCGGGCGATCTGGCGCAGATGTTTGCCGCGATGGATAACCCGCCCTATTGCCTCGATCTGCCACCAATGATGCCGATGACCGAAGCGGTGGATGTAGCATTGGCCGAGACCGGCCATCTGATGTGGCTCGAACGCAAGGGCGATCTGCAAATTTGCAGGACATCCGCCCAGATCCGGGCCGCGATGGCCGCCGGAAAGATCGCGGCGATTCTGCATATGGAGGGCGCGGAGGCGATCAGCCCCGATCTGGATTCGCTCTATGTCTGGCACGCGGCGGGGCTGCGCTCGCTCGGACCGGTCTGGTCGCGGCCCACCGTCTTTGGCCACGGGGTGCCCTTTGCCTATCCCTCCTCCCCCGATACCGGCGACGGGCTGACCATGGCGGGCAAGGACCTGATCCGTGAATGCAATGCGCTGAGGATCATGATCGATCTGAGCCATCTCAACGAGAAGGGCTTCGACGATGTGGCCCGCCTGAGCGACGCACCTCTGGTGGCCACCCATTCCAATGCGCATGTGGTCACGCCATCGGCGCGCAATCTGACCGATCGCCAACTGACGCAGATCCGCGAGACCGGCGGGATGGTCGGCCTCAATTATGCCACGCAATTCCTGCGCCCTGACGGGATGCGCGGCGATTGCGGCTGGGACGAGATGATGCGCCATCTCGACCACCTTCTGTCGATCCTCGGCGAGGATCATATCGGGCTCGGCTCGGATTTCGACGGGGCCGACATTCCGTCCTGTCTTGGCGATGTCTCGGGCCTGCCCAGATTGCTGCAGGCAATGCTCGATCACGGCTTTGGCGAGGATCTGGTAAAGAAGATCGCCCATGAGAACTGGCTGGGGTTGCTGGAACGGACCTGGGGCGCATGATTTCCGCAAGACGCTGAAACTTCCGCGCCATGGGCGGCGTTGCTCTTGCAACAGTTCCAAAAGGAGAGCCCCATGCTCCAGATCCTCTCGGCCTATATCGCCTCCACAATCATTTTTCTCGGTCTCGATATGGTCGGGCTGAAATTCATCGTGAAACCGGTCTTCGACCGCCATATCTCGGACCTCTATGCCGATCCGTTCCGCATGGGGCCTGCGGCGGTCTTCTATCTGGCCTATGTGGCGGGCGCGGTATTTCTGGTCAGCCTGCCCGCACTTCGTGCCGATGCGCCGGTGCAGGCGCTGATCAACGGGGCGGTGCTGGGGGCGCTAGCCTATGGCACCTACGAGTTCACCTCGCTCGCGGTGATGCGCGACTGGTCGTGGGAGCAGGTCATCACCGATACGCTCTGGGGCACGGTGCTGACCGGTGTCTCGCTGTGGCTCGGTGTGCTGGTGGCGCGTCTCTTCGACTGACGGAAAGGCGCGCGCCTTTCCGCTGCATTTATGCAATCGCGTATTGCTCAAATGCCCATCAACTGCGGGGTCTGTGTCGCGGGATGCGCGCTCTGCCCGATACGCCGCCCCGTGATCGGATCGAAAAGATGCAGGCCGGCGGGGTCGACCGCAAGCTGCATGTTCGGCTCGATCTCCGTTTCGGGCGGCACCTGCGCGGCAAAGGGCTGGCCACCCAGCGTGCCATGCACAAGGCGGCTATTGCCCAGATCCTCGACATAAGCGGTGCGGAACGCCCCCGCGCCTGCCCGCAGGGTGACCATCTCGGGCCTGAGCCCCGCCACGACCTCGCCGCGCCCCGGCACATCCGCAGCAATGGCCAGATCATCGACCATCAGCACATTGTTCTCGATCCGCGCATCGATCAGGTTCATCCCCGGCGAGCCGATGAAGCCCGCAACAAACACGGTCTGCGGAGTGCGATACAACTCGAGCGGCGTGCCCACCTGTTCGATCTGCCCGCCATTGAGCACGACCAGCTTATCGGCCAGTGTCATCGCCTCCATCTGGTCATGGGTGACATAGACCGAGGTGGTGCCAAGGCGCTTTTGCAGCTGCTTGATCTCGCCGCGCATCGATACGCGCAGTTTCGCATCGAGGTTGGAGAGCGGCTCGTCGAACAGGAAGACCGAAGGCTCCCGCACGATGGCGCGCCCCATCGCCACCCGCTGGCGTTGCCCGCCCGACAGCGCACGCGGCTTGCGGTCGAGGAACGGCCCGATCTGCAGGATACGGGCGACGTCCTCGACACGCGCGGCAATCTCGGGCTTGGGCATGCGGCGGTTTTTCAGCCCGTAAGACAGGTTCTCGCGCACCGACATATGCGGATAGAGCGCGTAGTTCTGGAACACCATCGCGATGTCGCGATCCATCGGCTCGAGTTCGTTCACGACCCGTCCGCCAATGGCGATCTCGCCGCCCGTCACCGTTTCAAGCCCCGCGATCATCCGCAACAACGTGGATTTCCCGCAGCCTGATGGCCCGACCAGCACGCAGAACTCGCCATCCTCGATGGTCAGATCGACGCTCTTCACCGTGGGGGCCGTAGCGCCTGCATAGGTCTTGACGACTTCCGATAGGGTAATTGCGGCCATGTTATTTCTCCGTCTCGACAAGCCCTTTGACAAAGAGCTTCTGCATTGCGATCACCACGATCACGGGGGGCAGCATGGCCAGCACGACAGTCGCCATGACCTCGTTCCAGCGCGGGATATCATCGACGACCGAAGCCATCCGTTTGATCCCCATGACAATGGTGTAATAGCGCTCGTCGGTGGTGACGATCAGCGGCCAGAGATACTGGTTCCAGCCATAGATGAACAAAATCACCGAAAGCGCCGCGATATTGGTGCGCGACAGCGGCAGCGCATGATCCCAGAAGAATTTCAGCGGCCCCGCCCCGTCGATCCGCGCGGCCTCGGTCAGCTCATCGGGCAGTGTCAGGAACACCTGCCGGAAAAGGAAGGTCGCCGTGGCCGAGGCGATAAGCGGGATGGACAGGCCCGCATAAGAGTTGAGGAGCCCCAGATTGGCCACCACCTCGAAGGTCGGCACGATCCGCACCTCGACAGGCAGCATCAGCGTGATGAAGATCATCCAGAAGGCCAGCTGCCGGCCCGGAAAGCGGAAATAGCAGATGGCAAAGGCCGAGGTGATCGAGATCGCGATCTTGCCGATGGTGATGGTCAGCGCCATCACGAGGCTGTTGAACAGCATATGCACCAGCGGCGGCGTGCCCGAGGTCGAGACCCCCTGACCCAGCATGGTGAGATAGGATCTGATCCCCTCGGAGCCGAACCACAAGGGCACGGTGCCCGACACGAAACTCGAGGTCGGATGGGTGGAGGCCACAAGCGCAAGCCACACGGGCAGCGCCACGGCCGCCACACCGAGGATCAGGATGACATGCGACAGGATTGTCAGAAGCGGTCTGTTCTCGACCATCTCAATACTCCACCTTACGTTCGATATAGCGGAACTGGATCACGGTCAGCGCGATGACGATGCCCATCAGCACCACCGATTGCGCCGCCGACGCCCCCATGTTGAGCCCCACGAACCCGTCCTGATAGACCTTGTAGACAAGGATATTGGTGGCTTGCGCCGGTCCGCCCGCGGTCGCCGCATCGATCACGGCAAAGGTGTCGAACATCGTATAGGTGATGTTGATGACCAACAGGAAGAAGGTCGTAGGCGACAGAAGAGGGAAGACCACGCTCCAGAAGCGTCGCACGGGGCCTGCGCCATCAATGGCCGCCGCCTCGCGCAATGAGGCTGGAATGGCCTGCAACCCCGCCACGAAGAACAGGAAATTATAGCTGATCTGTTTCCAGCTCGCCGCCAGCACCACAAGGATCATCGCATCACTTGCATGGGTCGACTGGTTCCAGTCATAGCCCAGCTGGCGCAGTGCATAGGACATAATGCCAATGGTCGGGTTGAACATGAACCACCACAAAACCCCTGCCACCGCAGGTGCCACCGCATAGGGCCAGACCAGAAGCGTGGTATAGGCGCGGTTGGCGCGGATCACGCGGTCCACACAGGCGGCAAACAACAGCCCCGCCCCCATCGACACGCCCGCCACCAGCACCGAGAACACCGCCGTGACCTTGAAGGAGTTCAGATAGCTCGGATCCTCAAACAGCGCGATATAGTTTTCGAGCCCCACGAATTGCGTGGAAAACCCGAACGCATCCTGCCGCAGGAAGCTCTGCCACATGGCCTGCCCCGCAGGCCAGAGGAAGAAGATCACGGTGATCACCAGCTGCGGGGCAAGGAGCAGATAGGGCAGCCCTTTTGAGCGGAAGATCGTCTTTTTGGTCTGCATCGTCAGATCCTGTCAAACGGCACGAAGGCCCGCCGGATGCGCGGGCCTTCGCGGACTGTGTCAGCCGTTACTGGTTGGCTTTCTCGAACTCGCGCAGGAGCTTGTTGCCGCGCTCGTCAACCGACTGCAGGGCCTCCATCGCGGTTTTCTTACCGCCCAGAAGCGCCTCGAATTCCTCATCGATGATCGAGCGGATCTGGACGTAATTGCCAAAGCGCAGACCTTTAGAATTCTCGGTAGGAGTGTTCAGCGTGATCTGCTTGATCGCCACATCCGCGCCGGGGTTCTGCTCGTAATAGCCCTGCTCCTGGCTGAGCGAATAGGCCGCTTTGGTGATCGGCAGATAGCCCGAGAACTGGTGCCAATCGGCCTGCACTTCCGGCGAGGAGAGATAGGTGAAGAAATCGGCCACACCCTTATATTCCTCTTTCGAGTGGCCCTGCAGGACCCAGAGCGTCGCGCCGCCGATGATCGAGTTCTGCGGTGCGCCCGCGACATCATCGTAATAGGGCAGCATGCCGACGCCGACATCGAATCTGGAATTCGCCATCAGACCCGCGCGCGACCCCGAGGAGTTCATGACCATCGCACAGGTGCCCGACTGGAAGGCGGGGTTTGCGTCATCGCCACCGCCCGGACCGGCATAGCGGTAAAGACCCTCTTTCTGCCATTTGGCCAGATTGCCCCAGTGACGCGCACGCAGGTCATCAGCCAGCGTCAGCTCGGCACCAAGCCCGCCGAAACCGTTCTCCATCGTGCCGATTGGCAGATTGTGCCATGCCGAGAAATTCTCGGTCTGCGCCCATGAGATCCATGCACTGGTGAAACCGCACTCCGCCGCGCCCGACTCGACGATCTTCTTGGAGAAGGCTTCCATATCGGCCCAGGTCTTGGGCGGCGTGTTCGGGTCGAGACCCGCTTTGGCAAACTCGTCCTTGTTGTAATAGAGGACAGGGGTCGAGGAGTTGAAGGGCATCGAGAGCATATTGCCATCGGTGTCGGTGTAATAGCCCGCGACCGCCGGAAGATAGGCATCGGGGTCGAAATCGGCGCCCGCATCCTTCATCAGCTGGTAGACCGGATAGACCGCGCCCTTGGCCGCCATCATCGTTCCGGTGCCCACCTCGAAGACCTGCACGATATCGGGCTGCTGCTTGGCGCGGAACGCGGCGATCGCCCCAGTCATCGTTTCGGTATAGGTGCCTTTATAAGTCGGAATGACTTCATATTCATCCTGGCTGGCGTTGTAATCGGCCACGATCTCTTCGAGCTTCTGGCCCAGCTCGCCGCCCATCGCATGCCACCAAGTGACCTGCGTCTTGGCCGCCGCCATGGTTGCCGAGGCCGCCACAAGTGCGGTGCCCATCATCAACGTCTTCAACATCTTCTATCCCCTTCGTGAGGCTGTCGTGATCTGTTGAGCGAAGCGCTAAAGCGCCTATGTGACGTCTCCTTGCCATTTGTATTAAGGTTTTTTGACAAGCTGGCTCAGGGCAGGATTTGCGCTATCTGAAGTGGTCCGGCATAAAAAAGGGGGCTTCGAGCCCCCTTTTTCCGTATCATTCAACGCCGTTGGATCAGCCGATGATCGCGTTCAGCGTGGCCGAGGGGCGCATTACCGCTGCGACCTTAGCGGGATCGGCGTGGTAGTAGCCACCCAGATCCACGGCCTTGCCCTCTGCCGCTTTCAGCTCGCCGAGGATCGCATCCTCGCCGTCCACAAGTGCCTTGGCGATGGGGGCGAAATGCGCCTTCAGCTCGGCATCCTCGTCCTGGGCTGCCATCGCCACGGCCCAGTAACGGGCAAACCAGTAATGCGACGAACGGTTATCGGGCTGGCCGACCTTGCGCTCGGGCGAGCGGTTGTCCTCGAGCACCTTCTGGGTCGCATCCTCGACCGCTGCCGCCAGAACGCCTGCCTTCGCATTGCCCTTCTCGGCCAGGAACTTGAAGCTCTCGCCAAGCGCGCAGAACTCGCCAAGGCTGTCCCAGCGCAGGTGGTTCTCTTCGACCAGCTGCTGGACGTGTTTGGGGGCCGAGCCACCTGCACCGGTCTCGAACAGACCGCCGCCCTGCATCAGCGACACGATCGAGAGCATCTTGGCCGAGGTGCCCAGCTCGAGGATCGGGAAGAGGTCGGTCAGGTAGTCGCGCAGCACGTTGCCTGTGATGGTGACCACGTCATTGCCCTTGCGCATCTCGACGAAGGTAAAGCGGGTGGCTTCGCGCGGCGCCATGATCGGGATCTCGATACCGGCCTCTTTCAGAGCGGGTTCGACATATTTGATCAGCTCGGCGTCATGGGCGCGGTTGGCATCGAGCCAGAAGGCCGCAAGGCCGGTGGCCTTGGTGCGGCGGATCGCCAGACGGATCCAGTCCTCGATCGGCGCTTTCTTGACCGTGGCCGAGCGCCAGATATCGCCTGCTTCGACAGTGTGCGAATGCAGCACGGTGCCATTGTCCAGAACGATCTCGACCTTGCCATTGGCTGCGATCTCGAAGGTGGTCGGGTGCGAGCCGTATTCTTCGGCTTTCTGCGCCATCAGACCCACGTTGGAGACCGCGCCACAGGTGGTCACGTCCAGCTTGCCGGTCTCCTTGAAGTAATTGATCGTCTCGTCATAGACGCCGGCATAGGAGTTATCCGGAATGCAGCATTTGGTGTCGGCAGCTTTGCCATCCGGACCCCAGCCGATACCGCCTGCGCGGATCACGGCGGGCATCGACGCGTCGATGATCACATCCGAAGGAACGTGCAGGTTGGTGATACCCTTGTCGGAATTGACCATATACATCGGCGGCTTGGCGGCCAGCGCTGCCTTCAGGTCCGCTTCCAGCTCGGCATTGCCCTTGATGCGGGCTTCCAGATCACCGATGCCGCCATTGGGGTTGAAGCCCAATGCCTTCACGGTCTCGCCATGCTTGGCAAGGAAGTCTTCCAGATAGACCGACACGAAATGGCCGAAGATGATCGGGTCGGAGACCTTCATCATCGTGGCTTTGAGATGGACAGAGAACAGCACGCCCGGCTCCATGCTCTCGATCTCGGCTTTGACAAACGCATTGAGCGCCTTGGCCGAGAGGAAGGTCGCATCGACGATCTCGCCGGCCTGATATTTCAGACCCGATTTCAGAACGGTCTCGGTGCCGTCTTCGGCGGTGAAGACGATCTTCGCGCCAGTGGCGTCCGACAGAGTCGCCGATTTCTCGTTGGCAAAGAAGTCATCGCCGGGCATCGAGGCGACGGTGGTCTTGCTGTCTTTCGACCATTCGCCCATCGAATGGGGGTGCTGCATGGCGTAGTTCTTGACCGCTTTGGCCGAGCGACGGTCCGAGTTGCCCTCGCGCAGGACGGGGTTCACCGCCGAGCCCTTGATGGTGTCGTAGCGCGCACGCACGTCCTTTTCCTCGTCGGTCGAGGGCTCGTAGGGATAGTCGGGCAGCTTGTAGCCCTGCGCCTGCAATTCCTTGATCGCGGCGGTCAGCTGCGGCACCGAAGCCGAGATATTCGGCAGCTTGATGACATTGGCCTCGGGCGTCTTCACCAGCTCGCCCAGTTCGGCCAGATCATCGGTGATCTTCTGATCATCGGTCAGGTAATCGGGGAAGGTCGCCAGAATACGGCCCGCAAGCGAGATATCGCGCGTCTCAACACCCAGACCTGCCGCACCTGCAAAGGCGCTCACGATCGGCAGAAGCGAGCCCGACGCCAGCTGGGGCGCTTCGTCAACAATGGTGTAGATGATATCGGGGGTCTTGTTTGCCATGAAGAACGGTCTCCGAGCTGGTCTTGGGCAGATGCCCGTTGGGAAAGAGTTGTGCGCAGACTGGACCCGCCGCGCATGATTTGCAAACGGGTAACCCGCGTCCGTCGCCAAGTCAATGTGTGCAACCGTATACCACGCTCCTTGCTGCAAGGAACCGGTGCCAAAATAACTCTAGGGCAACAATTTACCCGCCCTTAAAGAATGACGCGTGGACAACGTGTTATGAGACCGCTACGGTCGCATGAACCCGATATTCCACCCTCTCTATTGCCAAAGGCCCGATATATATCCCCACGGGTGTATCGTGATGCTGGCACTCAAGGTCCGATGATCAAAACTGTCACCTCCCCAGCCTCCTCGACGACCCGCGATCGTATGATCGAGGTTGCGCATGATCATTTCTCAGCGCGCAGCTTTGATGCGTGCAATCTTCGCGACATTGCCGCCGATGTGGGGGTCGATGTCGCCTATCTGCACCGTTCACAGGGCGGCAAGCAAAAGCTATTCCAGGCCGTGATCGACCGCGCCCTCGAGATGTGCTTCGAGGATGCCAAGCGCTGCTCGACCTTCACGCGCTTCATCATCGAACGTATCCGCAATGGCGATCTGCGCACGCTGAATTACGGCCCGCTCCCGATCATCAGTCAGTCTCTGGCCTGCGAGGCCGTAAAGCCGCAGATCCAGGACGCGGTGCAGAGGCTTTTCGTCGATCCGCTCATTGCCGAACATGGCGAGAAGTTCCGTGTGGAGATCGTGGCGGTCTCGATGCTGTTTCTGGGCATGAAAATCTCCTCGCCCGTTCTTCCGACCGCGCTCCTGTCGGAAGAACAGCAGACGCTGCTCGACGAGATCGCGGTGGGCATGCTGGCGGCGCTGCTCGGCGGCGAGTGAGCGCCCGCCGCGACGTCACCTCCGAAATCGGCGGTTTGTGGCAAAAGCACCGGCCACTCTCTCGACCATTCGTCGAAACTACGCTAGTATCTCGATCTGACTGGTCAGCTTTTTACATAAAAGCGCGCGGCCGCACCCTGCGACTGCGCATCCTACAGCCAACCATGTCAGCGATACGGATATCCGCCTTCAAGGAGAGCAATCATGGATGGTGGGGAATTTTCCTCGCAGCGGCTGGGCGTCAACCACACCGGTGTGCGTGCCCATAACGAGCGTCTCGTTCTCAGCCTCATCCATCGCGATGGTGCCCTGCCGGGTGCCGAGATTGCCAAACGGATCGATCTGTCCGCCCAGACGATCTCCACTATCCTGCGCCGCCTCGAAACGGACGGGTTCCTGCTGCGCGGCAAACCGCAGCGCGGGCGCGTGGGCAAGCCCTCGCTGCCGATGGGCATCAATCCCGACGGTGCGATCAGCTTCGGGCTGAAGATCGGGCGCCGGACCTCGGATCTGGTGATGATGGCGCTGGACGGTCAGGTGCTGGCGCAAAGCCAATGCACTTACGAGCGCCCCACCCCGCAGCTGATCCTGGACTATCTGAAAGAGGGTATCGCCTCGCTGTCGGGCGAGCTGCGCCCCGAGCAGGTCGGGCGCCTTTGCGGCATCGGGATTACCGCGCCGCTGGATCTGTGGCGGGCCACCGAAAGCTGCGATATCGCGGGCAGGCATTTTCCCGAATGGCTGGGCTGCGATCTGGTCGAGCGCGTGGCCGAGTTCAGCAAGCTGCCTGTCAGCCTGATCAATGACGGCACGGCCGCCTGCTGCGCCGAGCAATATTACGGGCGCGGGCGCGAGGTCAGCGATTTCGCCAATGTCTTTCTGGGATCCTATCTGACGGGCGGGATTTCGCTCAATGGCGCCGTGGTCGAAGGCAACCGCCATAACGCGGGCATGCTGGGCGCGCTGCGGGTGATGTCGATCGAGGGGCAGAGGACGACGCTGGCCGATGAGGCCTCGATCTTCCTGCTGGAGGCCGCGATCCGTGATGCGGGGATGGATGCGGCGGGGATGTGGCGGATGCCGCAGGACTGGACCCCCTATCAGTCGCTTCTGGAACCGTGGCTCGACCGTAGCGCCAAGGCGATTGCACAAGCTGCCCGCGAAGCCTGTGCAGTGGTCGATTTTCAGGCATTGGTGATTGACGGGGCTTTCCCCGAACCGGTTCGGGCACAGCTGGTTGTCAAGGTGCGCGAGACATTGGCGGCGCTCGAGATGAACGGCATCCTGCCTCCCGATGTGCTGGAAGCCAAGACAGGCCATAACGCGCGCGCCATTGGCGCTGCGGCCGCGCCGATCTTCTCGCTCTATTTCCTGAGCTGAGCGCACACGCCCTCAGGCCTGCCGCAGGAAACTCACCGCATCCGCATAGAACGGCGTGGCCGAGGCGCCATGCGACAACCCGTCATAGATCTTCAGCGGCACGCCCGCGCCTTCGGCCATCTGGCGTGCCCGCCCCATCATGTCGCGCTCGCGGATCCGCGCCACGCGGTCGGCGGGCTGATGGGCGGCCTCGGCGGCATGGGCGGTCTCCTGCCCGCCAATGGTGATAAACAGTTTGCCCTCGCCCTTGGCCGCTCCCAAGAGCACCTGCGGATCGGTCCAGATCGACGGGCTGCCCGCGGCGACATGCGAGAAGAGACCGGGCGCAAGGCGGCGCGCCTGCAGTGCGAAAGACCCGCCAAAGGAGTGGCCGCAGATCATCCGCTGCGCCGGATCGCAGGCAAAGCGCGTCTCTATCTCGGGCATCAGCACAGCCTTCATCCAGCCGAGAAGCCGCTCGACCCCCGCCCCGGTCAGATCCTGCGTGCGCCGCGCCATATCGACAAGATCACGCGCAGGCCAACCGATGGCCACCACCGCCACGGGGGCTGCGTCCGCCCGCGCGGGGTCCTGCCCGCGCAGCCGCACCGCATCGCGCAGGGTGCCGAAGCTCCAGCCTGCATCCAGCGCATAGATCACACCATATCCCCCCGCCGGTGCGGGCGCCTCGGGATAGGCAATGCGGATGACGAAATCGCCCATATCCGATGGCAGGCTAAGTTCTTCCGTTCCATCGAGCCGCACCTCCGCCTGTCCCTTCTCCGCCTTCGCGGATCTGCCCGCCAGAAGCAGCGGCAGCCCCGCCAGAAGCGGCAGCACCCGTCGGCGCAGCTTCAGGTCTTCTGTCATCTCTGCCCCCTGCCTTGCGAATATATCCCGACCGGCCTACCCTATCCTCGTGCGATCGGCCAGATACAGGTCCCTTTTTTGGCCAGCCCCGTTACCTGTTGGTCCCGTGCTCACGCCCCGTTGATGTCACAAAGTCCCACCCCCACAGTCCATACCTCGCCTGTGTTCTCCTGCGCACTTTACGAAGCCCGCGCCAATCCCTATATCAATACTCAACTATTCGTATCCAATCCGGGAATTTCCTATGACGTCCGAAACACAGCAAGACGCACCGATGGAAGGCGCTCCCTTGATCAAGCCCTCCACGATCGACCATCCGATGTATGATTCGGTGGTTGCCGCGTGCCGGACCGTGTTTGATCCGGAAATTCCGGTGAATATCTACGATCTGGGTCTCATCTATACGATCGAGATCAGCGACGAGGATGATGTGCAGATCATCATGACCCTCACCGCTCCCGGCTGCCCTGTGGCGGGCGAAATGCCCGGCTGGGTGCAGGATGCGGTCTCCTGCGTCGCTGGAATCAAATCCGTCGATGTCGAGATGACCTTCGATCCGCAATGGGGCATGGATATGATGTCCGATGAGGCGCGGCTCGAACTGGGCTTCATGTAACGGCCCTTTCGCAAGCCAGACCCCTTGCATTACGCCATAGGCAAGTCATAATGCTTGCCTATGGATCTCGCTATTCTCACAGGTGACCTCGTCGGTTCGACCGGCCTGCCCCCCGATCTCGTCGAGGCGGGGTTTTCGTCTATGACCGGCCTGCAAGGGCTCGGGCCGGCATGGTTCAACCGTCATCGCGGCGATGGCTGGCAGATGGCACTGGCACAGCCCGCCTATGACCTGCGGCTTGCGCTGATGGTCCGCGCCTGCCTTCGCGCGCTCGATCCACGGCTGGAGACGCGGATCGCGATTGCGCGGGGAACCGGTAACATTCCCGAAAACGGCGATCTGAACAGGGCACAAGGGCCGGGTTTTGTCGCCTCAGGGCGGCTTCTGGACCAGATGACGGGAGCGGAGATCCGCCATGCCTCGGGCGGGGCTTGGTCGGCGGCCACCTGCCTTGCCGATGCGCTCAGCCACGGCTGGACACAGAAACAGGCCGAAGCGATGTGCCCGATGCTCGCTCTGCCTACGCCACCGCAACAAAGCGTGGCCGATCAGTTGGGCAAATCCCGTCAGGCCGTGGCGCAGGCCCTGCAAGGTGCGGGCTATAGCGCCATCTCCGGCGCCCTTACGCTATGGGAGGCGCCATGAGTGCCGAGAGCTTCTCCGCCCTGCTGCTGGCGCATCTGCTAGGGGATTTCATCTTTCAGCCGGCAAGGATGGCTCATGCCAAGGGGCAGCGCGGGATGCGCACCCGACTGCCCGCGCTCGTCGCCCATACCGGCGTGCATCTGCTGGTGCTCGGGATCATCCTGCCCGCGCCCGACGCGCTTGCGGCCCTTGGCCTGATCCTGCTGAGCCATTTCCTGATCGATCTGGCCAAGCCCGCTTTGCGCGGGCCTGCTCTACAGGTCTTCATGGCCGACCAGATGGCGCATCTGGCGGTGATCGTGGCCGTGGTGCTGGCCCTGCCCGATCTGTGGTCGCAAACGCTTTGGACGCAGCTCCAAAGCCCTTTGATCTCCTATCTGCCCACTGTATTTGCCCTGATTGCAGGCGCAATCCTCACCATCCGCACGGGCGGCTTCCCCATTGGCGCCCTGATGCGCCCGCTGGCCGACCGCGCACCCGAAGGCGGCCTACCCAAGGGCGGCCAACTGATCGGCGTGCTCGAACGCGCCCTGATTTTTGTATTAGTCCTCACAGCGCAGCCGCAGGGGATCGGCTTTCTGATTGCCGCCAAATCCATTCTTCGCTTCGAGGCAAAAGGCGGGCCGGACCATAATGCGGCCAATGAATATGTGATCATCGGCACGCTCGCCTCCTTCGGATGGGCCATTGCCTGTGCATATCTGACACTGGGCCTGTTGGCACATCTCGCGCCGATCGGCATTCCCGCCCTTGGAATTCCGGTGCCGAACCCCTAGATTGGGGGCTCATCCAAGGAGTCTCCCATGTTTGGCATTCCCGGACAGCCCGCTGTCACCATGACCCCCGCCGCCGTGAAGCATATTTCCAAGCTCATGAGCCGCGAGAACGCCGCCGGTTTCCGGATCGGCGTGAAGAAGGGTGGCTGCGCCGGTATGGAATATACGATGGAGGTCGCGCAGGAAGCGGGGCCGATGGATATGGTCATTGAGGAAGGCTCGGCGCGTGTGCTGATCGCGCCGACCGCGCAGATGTTCATGATCGGCACCGAGATCGATTACGAGAACGGCCTGCTCGAATCGGGCTTCAAATTCCGCAATCCCAACGTGGCCGAAGCCTGTGGCTGCGGCGAGTCGATCAAGTTCAAGGATATCGATGAACTGAGCGCCGAGGCCGCCCCCGCAGACGGCATCCCGCGCCTGAAAGGCTGAGCGATACCGCTAACATCTTCTCACCGGACCTCTTCCCCCTGCCCGCGCCCTGACATAGTCTGGGCGCGATTTGCATTCCCGAGGAGGACAACATGCGGAAACTAGCCGCCGGAAACTGGAAAATGAACGGGCTCGCGGCCAATCTGGCCGAGATCGAGACGCTGGTCGCAGAGCATGGCGATGCCGCCTGCGACGTGCTGATCTGCCCCCCCGCCACGCTTCTGGCCCCTATGGCCGCAACCGCTGCCGGCAAGATCGAACTCGGTGGTCAGGATTGCCACGCCAAGACCTCGGGCGCGCATACCGGCGATATCTCGGCGGCCATGCTGAAGGATGCCGGTGCCACCTCCGTTATTCTGGGCCATTCCGAGCGCCGCGCCGATCATGGCGAGAGCGACGCCGATGTCGCCGCCAAATCTCTGGCCGCCTATGAGGCGGGCCTTATTGCCGTGATCTGCATCGGCGAGACCGAGGCCGAGCGCGATGCCGGCACGACGCTGGATGTGATCGGCACCCAGCTTGCCGGATCGGTGCCCGATACCGCCACCGCCGCCAATACGGTTATCGCCTACGAACCGGTCTGGGCCATCGGCACGGGCCGCACCCCCACGCTCGAACAGATTGCCGAAGTGCATGATTTCATGCGCGACACGCTGGCCAAGCGTTTTGGCGAGGAGGCCAAAGGGATGCGCTTGCTTTATGGCGGCTCGGTCAAACCCTCGAATGCCACCGAGATCTTTGCGGTCTCGAATGTGGATGGCGCACTTGTGGGGGGCGCGAGCCTGAAGGCCGCCGATTTCGGCGCGATCATCTCGGCACTCTCGGCCACCTGAGCCCCCTGAATACCGCTGGCAGATGCGGGTCCGCCCGCGCCTGCCCCGCCCGCAATCGTCCGTCTCGGGATCACCCGACAGGCGCGCGGGCCTTTTCATGTTCATCACGCAAGGAGGAGCGCGGATGGAGTATACACTTGCCTCTCTGGCACAAGAGCAGTCAGAGCTTGGACTAAGCGTTTTCAATTACGATTTCATCTGGGATCTGGGCCAGCGCCTGCAGGCGCGTGCCAAGACCGAGAAGGCGCCGGTGGCGATCACCATCAGCCATGGCACGGATCTGGTGTTCTGCACGGTGCTCGAGGGCGCGACGGTGCTGAACCTCGACTGGGCCGCGCGCAAACGGGCGGTGGCGCATCAGTTCCATCGCAGCTCGCTCTCGCTGAGGATCGAGGCCGAGGAGGAAGGCCATGATTTCAACAAGCGCTATCTCTTGCCCGACAGCCGTTACTTCGCCACCGGTGGCGGCGTGCCGCTGATGGGGAAGAACGGCACCTATCTGGGCGCGGTCGCGGTCAGTGGCCTGCCCGATGTGGAAGATCACGGGATGATTGTCGAGACGCTGCGCGACATGCTCTAGGAACCCGCGAACCACAAAGTGAAAGCCGCCCCGAGGGGCGGCTTTCTTCGTGCGGGGAGGAGGAGGAAGGGCTTATTTGATGACCGTCTCGGGGCCCATGAAGGTGGTGGGCAGATAGGTCGAGAGCCACGGGATATAGGTGATCATGATCAGGAAGATGAACAGCACACCGAGGAAGGGAAGCGCTGCCTTCACCACCCGCATCATCGACATGCCTGCCACGCCGGAGGTCACGAAGAGGTTGAGGCCAACCGGCGGGGTGATCATGCCGATCTCCATATTCACCACCATGATGATGCCGAGGTGGATCGGGTCGACGCCCAGCTCCATGGCAATCGGGAAGACCAGCGGTGCCACGATCACGATGAGCCCCGAGGGTTCCATGAACTGTCCGCCGATCAGCAGGATCAGGTTGACGATCACGAGGAACATGATCTTGCCGAAGCCTGCCGAGAGCATCGCATTGGCGATCATCTGCGGGATCTGCTCGTCGGTCAGGACGTGTTTGAGGATCAGCGCATTGGCGATGATGAACATCAGGGTGATGGTCAGCTTGCCCGCCTCGAAGAGCGTCTTGCGGGTGTCCTTGTGCCACAGAGCCGTGACCAGCGCATAGGGGCGGCGCAGCAGGTTGGATTTGCGCTCCTCGCCATCATTGAGCGGACCCATATCCTTGTAGATGAAATTCGCCACGATCCAGGCATAGATGGAGGCAACGGCTGCGGCCTCGGTCGGCGTGAAGATCGCGCCGGTGACGCCGGGGATGCCGTAGATACCCACCATGATGATGACGATCAGCATCAGGCCCCAGAAGGCGTCCTTGAAAGCGGAGCCGATCTCGCCCCAGCCCGCGAACTCGCCCTTGGGCATTTTGCGGATACGGGCGAAGATATAGATCGCGATCATCAGCATCAGGCCCGCGAGGATACCGGGGATGACACCTGCGAGGAACATCCGGCCCACCGAGACCTCGACGGTCGAGGCATAGACCACCATAACGATCGAGGGCGGGATCAGGATGCCCAGCGTGCCCGCGTTACAGATGACACCTGCGGCGAAGTCCTTGGTATAGCCCATCTGGTGCATCGCGGCGATGACGATGGAGCCGATTGCGACCACGGTTGCAGGCGACGAGCCCGACAGAGCCGCGAAGATCATGCAGGCAAACACCCCCGCAATGGCCAGACCGCCATGGAAATGGCCGACACAGGCGATGGCAAAGCGCACGATCCGTTTGGCGACGCCGCCGGTGGACATGAAGCTCGATGCGAGGATGAAGAAGGGGATCGCCAGCAGCGTGTAGTGACCGGCCATCGCCTGATAGAGAGATTGCGCCACGGAGGCCAGCGAGGTCTCCGAGAAGGCCAGCAGGAAGAGGATCGAGCTCAGGCCGAGGGAGACGGCGATCGGCACGCCCAGAAGCAGCAGGCCGATGATGACCGCAAAGAGCAGAATGACTTCCATAACGTGTTACTCCTTACCGGCTGCGGTGGCGTGGGTCTGCGCCACACGGTCGACTTCGTCTTCGGCTTCATGGCTGACGATCAGGCTGTCCTGCGTGCCGCGGATCACCCGGATCAGGGCCTGAATGATGCGCAGGGTGATCAGCGCGACGCCGAAGGGAAGGATGAAATAGGGGATGACGCGGGGCAGTTTGTCATAGGCCTCGCCCTGGTTGATCAGCGGTTCGAGCCAGCGGAAGATCTCCAGCATCGGCACCTGATCGGTCTCGTACCATGCGCGGTCGCGGGTTTTCTCGAAACCGGTGGGGAACCAATGGCCCGAAGTCTGGTCGAGCGCTGCATAGGGAGCCCAGTAATCGTAAGCGCCCTTGAGCAGGAACACCGCATAAAGCAGGCAGCAGAGCGCCGAGATGACCGCCATCACCCGCTTGCCGCGCGCAGGCAGCATATTGGTGACCACATCCACACCCAGATGCGCGGTTTTCTTGAACGCATAGGAGACGCCCAGAATGACCAGCCATGCGAAAAGGATCAGCACCACTTCGAGGCCCCAGATCAGCGAGGCGTTGAACACATAGCGCAGAACGACATTCACGAAGGTGATCAGCGTCATGGCCCCGAGGATCAGTGCGATGGCGTTTTCCTCGAGACTGTCGAAGAACGCTCCCATCGGGCCTTTTGGCGTGGTATCATAGGACATGTCCCTGCCCCCTTTTCGAGATGATGGTAAATGGATGCGGGGCGCGAAAGGCTCCGCACCATGCGCGGAGCCTTCGGGCCGCAATCCGTGAGTGATGGTTAAGGGCGCGGCCCCTCACCTCAGTGCTTGGCGTTGATCTCCTGGGCCAGCGCGATGTTATCGGCGCCCACATCGCTCTCGAACTCGGCCCAGACCGGCTTCATCGCATCAACCCATGCCTGACGCTGCTCGTCGGTCAGCTCGCGCACTACAGCGCCTGCATCGATGACCGCCTGACGGTTATCGGCATCAACCTGCGCGATCGCGGCGTTACGGTCCGCCGAAACCTCGGCCATGATGGTTGCCAGCTGGTCGCGGATATCCGCGTCGAGGCTGTCCCACCAGTCGGTCGAGACAACGACCATATAGTCGAGCAGGCCGTGATTGGTCTCGGTGGTGCCGTCCTGCACTTCGTAGAATTTCTGGCCGTAGATATTGGACCAAGTGTTTTCCTGACCATCCACAACGCCGGTTTGCAGCGCGCCGTAAACTTCCTTGAACGCCATCGGCTGCGGGCTTGCATCCAGCGCCTTCATCTGTGCCACCAGCACGTCCGAGGGCTGCACGCGGAATTTCAGACCCTTCGCATCGGTCGGCAGCAGGAGCGGCTTGTTGGCCGAGAACTGCTTGAGCCCGTTATGCCAGAAGGCCAGACCCATCAGGCCGCGGCGCTCCATCGAGGCGAGCATGTCCTGACCTGCGTCAGATTGCTGGAACTCTTCCACAGCGTCCATGTTCTTGAACATGAAGGGAAGGTCGAAGATGCGGAAGACCTTGGTGAAGGTCTCGAATTTCGACAGCGAGGGGGCCGCCATCTGCACATCGCCCTGCAGCATCGCCTCGAGCACCTGATCATCATTATAGAGCGTCGAGTTCGGATAGACCTCGACACAGGCCTTACCGTTCATTTCTTCGTTCACACGATCTGCAAAGGCGCCTGCGGCGATCCCTTTGGGGTGCTTGTCGGCATTGGTGACGTGGCTGAACTTGATGACCATCTCGCCGTCGTCGCAGGCGGCATTTGCCAGACCAGCGGTTGCGATGATGGCGGTCGATGCCAGTGCGAATGCCTTGACGGTTTTCGTAACTTTCATGGGGCTCCTCCCAGATCCATGCGGCGCGATTGTCGCGCCCCTCTCCATGAACACAGGATTGCGGCCGCCATGCGCCCACCGCAATACAGTTATGCAAAAATAATTAAATTGTTTATCTTCAGGTGCTTATATTAAACACACATAAGCATAATCACAGGATTGTGCGAAATATCGCACTTGGCAGAAAACCGCCTGTGCGATATTTCGCACAACCTCGCGCCCTGTCAGGACCGGTAATCCTCGGGTTTCACACCATGCCGTGTGAGCTTGTCATAGAAGGTCTTGCGGGGCAGTTTAAGCGCCTTGGCCGCATCGGAGGCCCTGCCCTGATGTTTCTCCAGCGCGGTCACAAGAATACCGCGTTCGAGCCGCGCCATCTGCTCGGACAGGCCCGGCTCCTCCTCGGGATGCTCGCTATCGCTGAGTCCCATCGTGAAGCGCATCGCCTCCGACATCAACGCCCGCGCATTGCCCGGCCAGTCGCGGGCCGCCAAACTTTGCAGATAGCCCTGCGGAATCTCGGGCATCGGCAGCGAGGAATTCTCGCAAGCCAGACGCACATAATGGCGGAAGAGGATCGGGATATCCTCGGGACGCTCGGACAGCGCCGGCACCCGCACCCGCATCATATCGAGTTTCCAGTAGAGATCGGGATGAAAACGCCCCGCATCACGTTCAGCCGCCAGATCGCGATAGGTCCCCGCAATCAGCCGCGTGGCGGGCTGGGTTTCCAAAAGCTGCAGCAGAGTAAATTGCACAGGCTGCGGCAGATCGGCGATCTCGTCGAGATAAAGCGTGCCGCCATCGGCGGTGGCAAAGGCCTGCTCCAGCGTTTCGGGGCTCAGCCCCGCGGCCGAGCGTTTCTCGAACGGGCGTTGGGCCGCTGCAGAGAGGAGGTGGATCACCTCAGCCGCCTTGGAATTGCCCGCACCCGGCGCGCCTGTCACCAGCACCTCGGCCCCCGAGCGCGCGGCCATACGGCACGATTCCCGCAGCCGCTCGGCGACCTCCGAATTGCCCGCAAGCACCCGCGCCGCCGCATCGCCCTTGCGCGCCTCGCGATGGAGCGCGCGGTTTTCCATGACAAAGGCGCGGGTCTTCATCGCCTTCTCGACCACGGCCAGAAAGTCACGCGGCGCACAGGGTTTTTCCAGAAAGTCGAAAGCGCCTCCCGTCATGCCGCGCACGGCAGAGGGCACATCGCCCTCGCCCGTCAGCAAGATCACCGGCAGCTCGGGGTCGAGCCCGCGCACATAGTCGAGCAGGAAGAACCCGTCGCGCCCGGGCATGCGGATATCGCTGACCACGATACCGGAGAAATCGGGCGTCAGATGGTCCTTGGCCTCGATGAAACTGCCCGCCACGACAGGCTCCAGATCGGCCAGTTCGATGGTCTGCGACAGCGCCTCGCGCACGGCACGGTCATCATCGACCAGCAGCACCTTGTTCACCACACTCATGACATCTTTCCTTCCTTGGCCCGTTCTTTTGCCCGCGCCAGAACCAGCGTGAAGACCGCTCCGCCCTCGGGCCGGTTTGCCCCCGTCAGACTTCCGCCAAAGCTCTGCACGATCCGGTAGGAGATCGACAGGCCCAGCCCCATCCCTTCGTTCGTGCCCACCTCCTTCGTGGAATAGAACGGGTCGAACATGCGCTCGGTATCGGCAATCCCCGCGCCATTATCAAGCACGCGCAGGCAGACCTCCTCCGCCCGCTCCTCGAGCTGCAGGACGATCACCGGCGGATCCGCCTGCCCGCAGGCATCGGCGGCATTGGACAGCAGGTTCACCACCACCTGCGCCAGCCGCGTCTCGCCGCCCATCACCCAGACGGGATGATCGGGCGGGCTCCAGCGCAGCTCGAGCTTCGAGAGGCGCGAGCCCGAGATCTCGAGGGCGGTCGCGACCACGCGCACCATATCGACGGGCGAGGCAGGCTCGGTCTCGGGGCGGGCAAAGGCCCGCAGGTTGCGGATGATCCGGCCCATCCGCCCCGACATCTCGCCAATCCGGCGCAGATTGTCCTGCGTGCGCTCGGGCTTGCCGCGCTCGAGAAAGATCGCCGCATTCTCGGCATAGGTGCCGATCGCCATCAGCGGCTGGTTCAGCTCGTGGCTGATCCCCGCAGACATCTGCCCCAGCGCCGAGAGCTTTCCGGCCTGCACCAGTTCGGCCTGCGCATGCAGGAGCGCCTCATGGCTCTCGCGTAGCTCGCGTGTGCGCCGCGCCACCGCCTCCTCCAGCTCGACATTGAGCGCGGCCTCCATCGCCAGACGCTCCGCCAGTGCCTGACGCCGCGCCCAGAGCGTGGCGATAAGCGTCCCGATGGCCAGCATCGCCAGCGCCGCCACGAACATCTGCACCCGCGCCTCTTTCAGGATCGGCGCGACCGGCACCTCGGAATGGCCAGTGAGCCCGATCACCGGCAGATCCAGAGAGACCGGCAGCGCGCAATCCGGGGCACAAATGATCTCCTGCCCCGCGATCACCTTGCGCCGCGGCGCCACCGTGACGAAGGGGGTGTGTGCGGGATAGACCTTGGGATCGGGCAGCGCGGCACCGGCCTTGCGCCGGAAGACGAGACCCGCCCGATTTGCGGTAAACACCACCCCCTGCGTATCGGTAAACCACACCGGCAGCGGATCACCGCGGCCGGTCGCCTCGACCGTCTCGGCATCAAGCGTGAGACGGATGATCCCGGCCACACGGCGTCCGCCTTCGGGCTGTGTCACGAAAACAGGTGCGGCAAAGGCGAAGATGCGGTGCAGCCCGTCCCCCTCCACACCATGGGTCCGGCCGAGGGCACCATGGGAGGCCCGTTCGAGATCCTCGGTCATCGGCAGACGGGCCGGAAAGCCCTCCGGCGCGGCCAGAACCCCGCCATCGGGGCGCAGGAGCACCAGATGCTCGGCCCCTGCCAGATCGGCAAATCGCTGAAGGGTCCGGGCCACCTCGACGGCGCCTAGACCGTCGCTCCCCGCCACGAGCGCGCGCACATACGGGTGGTCCGCGGCCAGCACCGCATCCTCACGATATTGCGCAAGTGCCCCCACCAGCCGGTCGGAGGCCAGCCGCAGATCCGCCACACCGCGCGCCCGCGCCTGCGCCATGCCGGTTTCGGCCGCATGATACCAGACCGAGACCGACGCCCAGAAGAGCGCGGCCAGCGCCACGCAAAGCGCGCCCGCATTGCGCAGCTTTCTCAGGCGGGAAAGAGGAGCGGTGCCCTGTGTCATGCTTCCTGTCATCCGGTGGCGGCCGCGATCTGTCAACCGTCGATCTGTTTGCGGGACGGCGCCAAGACCGCTTGCCAATCTTTTGGACCGGGCGCTTAATGGCCCGATGACCGAACTGCTCTCCCTTCCCCATCTCTCCCGCTCCCCGCGTGATCCCGCTTTCGTGCAGGATCCCTATCCGTTCTATGACATGATCCGGCAGGCGGGCCCTGTGGTGCAGTGGCAGGAGTGGGGGCTTCCGGTGACCGCGCGCTCCACGGTCGTCTCGGCCTGCCTGCGCGACCGGCGTCTCGGGCGCGAGGCACCCGAAGGGTTCGGCCAGACCCCGCCCGCCCATCTGGCGCCGTTCTACGATATCGAGGCGCATTCGATGCTGGAGCTTGACGGCCCGCGCCATGCCAAATTGCGCGCACAGGTGCTCCGCGCCTTTACCTCGCGCCGGATCGCGGCGCTTGCGCCCGAGATCGAGACGCTGTGCCACCAGCTGATCGATGCGTTCCCTGCCGGTGGATGCGATCTGCTGCCCGCCTATGCCCAGCATCTGCCCGCCATCATCATCGCGCGTCTCTTGGGGCTGCCGGACGCGACCGCCCCAGATCTGCTACGCTGGTCGCATGCGATGGTGGGGATGTATCAGGCCCGTCGCACTGCGGAGGTGGAGGCCAAGGCGGTCGCCGCCAGCAGCGAATTCGCGGCCTTCATCCGCGCAACGCTTGCCGAGCGGCGTCGGGATCCGCGCGAGGATCTGCTGTCGGCGATGCTGGCTGCGCAGGCCGGGGATGGCTCGGGGCTTAGCGAGGACGAGATCCTCTCGACAGCGATCCTGCTGCTGAATGCGGGGCACGAGGCGACGGTGCATAGCCTCGGAAATGCGGTGGCCCAGTTTTTGGAGCGGGGGACGCAATGGCCTCAGGGCGATCCCGCCGCCGAGGCCGCGCTGGTCGAGGAGGCGCTCAGGATCGATCCGCCGCTCCATCTGTTTGAGCGTTGGGTACTGGAGGATATGAAGATCGGAGGGCAGGCCTTCCGCCGTGGCGACCGGATCGGGCTATTGCTGGCCGGTGCCAACCGCGATCCATCCGCGTGGGACAGGCCAGGGATTCTGGACCCCGCCCGCCCGAGCCGCCCGCATCACGCCTTCGGGGCTGGCGCGCATTTCTGCCTCGGCGCGCCGCTTGCGCGGATGGAATTGCAGATCGGGCTGCGGGTCCTGTTTGCGCGCCTGCCAAATCTGTCTCTGGGCGAACGCCCGGTTTATGCTGACCTCTACCCATTCCACGGGCTCGAGACGCTCGCGCTGAGCTATTGAGGCAGGCCGCTCACAGCGGCAGCATGGTGGTGCTTTTGATCTCTTCCATCGACAGGAGGGCGGTCACGTTATGCACCTTCACCTCGGAGATCAGCGCCTGATAGAACACATCATAAGCGCGGGCATTCTTGACGCGGACCTTCAGGATATAGTCAATATCGCCTGCCAGACGATGCGCCTCCATCACCTCGGGGCGCGAACGCAGCGCGCTGAGGAATTTCTGCTGCCAGTCTGCCTCGTGTTCCGAGGTCCGGATCAGCACGAAGAAACAGGCGTCAAAGCCGAGCGCCTCGGCATCGAGGATCGCTGTCTGCTGGCCGATGATGCCCGCCTCGCGCATTTTGCGGATACGATTCCACACGGGCGTCTTGGACGAACCCACCTTGCGGGCGATATCGTCCAGCGACTGGCTGGCATCGAGCTGCAGCTGCGAAAGAATTTTCCTATCCATGTCATCGATACGGACCGACATTCGCGCAACCTCCAGTGATCGGAACATATGTTCCAAGTTCATATGCGATACGAACATATATCCTTATCTGCAAGACCCCCATAGCGTAAAGGTGGGATATTTTCCTATATAGAGGGAGCCAAACAGGGGTTTTCCGATGTCTCAGAGCCAGATCGCCAAAGATACATCCCTCGTCACCTTCGCCGGTGCGGGTCCCGGCTCTGCCGATCATGTCACTCTGGCGGTGGCGCGGGCTCTGGAAAGCGCCGATATCGTGCTACATGATGCGCTGGTAGGCCCCGAAGTGCTGGACCTGATCGGCGCGCAGGCCACCCGCATCCGGACTGGCAAGCAGGGGTTCGGACCCAGCATGGCGCAGGACGAGATTTCCGCGCTGATCGTGGACTTCGCGCTACAGGGACGCCGTGTGCTGCGCCTGAAATCGGGGGATGCTTCGGTCTTCGGGCGACTGAACGAGGAAATCGCGGCCCTTGAGGCGCATGGCATAGGCTTCCGCGTCCTGCCCGGTGTCACCTCGGCCTCGGCCGCCAGCGCGGCCATCGGCCAGAGCCTGACCGAACGTGGCCGCAATAGCGAGCTGCGCCTGCTGACGGGCCACGACACCGAAGGCTATACCGATTCCGACTGGGCCCGCCTTGCCGCTCCCGGCGCGGTGGCCGCCTTCTACATGGGCAAGAAAGCCTCGCGCTTCATCCAGGGCCGCCTGATGATGCATGGGGCTGCCCCGAGCACGCCGGTCACCCTTGTCGAGAACGTGAGCCAGCCCGACCAGCGGATCTGGGCGGCAAACCTTGCCACCCTGCCCGATCAGGCTAGCCTATGTCAGGGGCCGACGGTCATTCTTTTCGGTCTCGCGCCGCGCGCGGCGGTGGCCACCCTTTCCCTTACCGATCTTCACCAGCCGGATCACACCGCCCTGGAAGTCCACGCCCGTGAGGAGGCATTCTGATGGCACGCAAATTCACGCCCAAAGTCCTGACCGCCAATGACCTGATGGAAGGCGATGTGATCTATCTCGCCGCCGACGGCACGTGGGTGCGCGACCATGCGCAGGCCGAGTTCCTCGAGGACGAGACCATTGCCGAGATGCGCATGCTGGTGGCACAGGGCCAGCCCGAGATCGCCGTAGGCCCCTATCTGGCCGATGCGAAAATGGGCGAGAACGGCCCCGAACCCATCCATTTCCGCGAGGCTTTCCGGACCCGCGGCCCGTCGAACTACTTCCACGGCAAGCAAGCCGAAACGGCAAGCCAGTAACAAGGAGCGCGCGATGTATACCTATTCCGATTTCGACGAAGCTTTCGTCCGCGAGCGCTGCAAACAGTTCCGTGCGCAGGTCGCCCGCCGCATCGACGGCTCGCTGACCGAGGACGAGTTCAAGCCGCTGCGCCTGATGAATGGCGTCTATCTGCAGCTGCATGCCTATATGCTGCGCATCGCCATCCCCTATGGCACGCTGCGCTCGGACCAGATGCGCCAGCTGGGCATGATCGCCGACAAGTTCGACAAGGGCTATGGTCACTTCACCACCCGCCAGAACATCCAGTTCAACTGGCCCACGCTGAAGGATATCCCCGATATCCTCGACGCGCTGGCCGATGTGCAGATGCATGCGATCCAGACGAGCGGAAACACGATCCGCAACACGACCGTGGACCATTTCGCCGGTGCCGCCACCGACGAGATCGCCGATCCGCGCCCGACGGCCGAACTGATCCGGCAGTGGTCCACCGACCACCCCGAATTCCAGTTCATGCCGCGCAAGTTCAAGATCGCGGTCGGGGCCTCCACCCATGACCGTGCCGCGCTCAAGGTGCATGACCTCGCCGTGGAGCTGGTCGACAAGGACGGCCAACAGGGCTACCGCATCCTCGTGGGCGGGGGCTTGGGCCGCACGCCGATGATCGGTCAGGTCATCACCGATTTCATCCCGAAAGCCGATCTTCTGCCCTATCTCGAGGCGGTGGTCTCGACATGGAACATCATCGGTCGCCGCGACAACAAATATAAGGCCCGCATCAAGATCACCGTCTTCGAGAACGGGATCGAGAAGATGCGCGAGCTGGTCGATGAGGAATTCGCCAAGACCCGCGCGAAATTCTCGGGCTACGACCAGGAGGTTCTGGCGGATCTGGAGCGCCAGTTCGCGCCGCCGGCCTTCAAGAATGCCGACCCTTCCTCACTGGAGACGGCCGTTGCGGTCGACCCGCTGCTCGCGCGCTGGGTTGCCCGCAACACAAATCCCCATAAGGTCGAGAACCATCTGTCGGTGGTGATCTCGCTCAAGGAGCATGGCAAGACGCCGGGCGATGCGACGGGCGACCAGATGCGCCTGATGGCCGATCTGGCCGATCAGTATGGCTATGGCGAGCTGCGTATCAGCCACGAGCAGAACGTGATCCTGCCGCATGTCGCCAAGGCCGATATCCCCGCGCTCTTCACCGAACTCGCCAAGGCGGGTCTGGCGACGGCGAATGCGGGCCTGACCTCGGATATCATCGCCTGCCCCGGCATGGATTACTGCGCGCTGGCCACCGCCCGCTCGATCCCCGTGGCCGAGCAGATCGCACTGCGCGTCAAGGAGCTGGATCTGGAGGACGAGATCGGTCTGATGAAGATCAAGATCTCGGGCTGCATCAATGCCTGCGGGCATCACCATGTGGGTCATATCGGCATCCTCGGTCTGGACCGTGCGGGTGTCGAGAACTACCAGATCACGCTGGGCGGCGATGCGACCGAGACGGCCGCCATCGGCGAACGCACCGGCCCCGGTTTCGCCTATGACGAGGTGGTTCCTGCGGTGGAGCGTCTGCTGAAGACCTATCTGGAGAAACGCAACTCCGCCGAGGAAACCTTCCTCGACGCCTATCGGCGCCTCGGTGCCGATCCCTTCAAGGAGGCGCTATATGGAGACGCTAAGAAAAATGCCGCGTGACGGCTGGGCCTCGATCGAGGACCGCGTCGCGGGGCTGAACAGCCGCTACAAGCACCATGCCGCCATCACCGTGATGGAGAAGGCGCTTGATGACCATGACACGGGCGATGTGGCGATGGTGTCGTCTTTCGGCGCGGAATCCGTTGTACTTCTGCACATGGTCTCGCTGATCCGTCCGGCCACGCCCGTGCTGTTCATCGATACGCATATGCTGTTTCAGGAGACGCTGGATTACCAGAAGGATGTGGCCGAGAAGCTGGGGCTCACCGAGGTGCGCACTATCACGGCCGATCCCAAGGATCTGGCCTTCGAGGACCCCGACGACACGTTGCACCAGTTCAACACGGATGCCTGCTGCGCGCTGCGCAAGACGATCCCGCTCGAACGGGCGCTGAGCCAGTTCGATGCGTGGATCACGGGGCGCAAGCGCTACCAGTCGGGCACCCGTGCGGCGATCGACTTCTTCGAGGTGGAAACCCCCACCCGCATGAAGATCAATCCGCTGGCACACTGGACGCGCGAGGATCTGCAGGAATATATGATCCAGAACCGCCTGCCGAAACATCCGCTGGTGGCCAAGGGCTATCCGAGCATCGGCTGCGCCCCCTGCACCAGCCCCGTGAAACCGGGCGAAGACCCCCGCGCGGGCCGCTGGCGCGGACAGACCAAGACCGAATGCGGGATCCATTTCATCGGCGGCAAGGCCGTGCGCGTGGGCCCCGATGGCAAACCGATTGACGAAACCCTCAAGGGAGACACCGTCGCATGAGCAAGATTGTACGCGATGACGGCTTTCATGCCGATGAGTTCACGGGCGATGCTGTGGTGCTGCCCTCCGATACCGATCCCGCACAGCTGGCGGCGCTGACGCAAGGCGCCGAGATGGTGATCTGCGAGTTCCCGTCCTTCTCGGACGGGCGCGGTTTCACCCTTGGCCGCCGGTTGCGCGATCTGGGCTTTGCGGGGCGTCTGCGCGCCCGCGGCCATGTGATCGCCGATCAATATGCGATGGCGCGGCGTCAGGGCTTCGACGAGGTCGAGATCTCGGACGAGCTGGCCACCCGCCAGCCGCAGGAGCAATGGGTCTTCCGCGCCGACTGGCAGGACCATTCCTATCGCCGCCGTCTGGTCGGCTGAGCATTTGGGGCTTTGCCATAATCGCGTCAGTGCGCTATGGCAGAGCCCAGCCAGAGAGAGCCAATCCCGGACGGGCCAGTTTACGAATGGGCCAGCCGTCCACCATGTTCATTCCGGATGCCCCTCCCCATTGCCCGAGGCCCGGACCAAACACGAGACCGCCATGACCGATACCGCAACCAAAACCCCCGCCGTAAAGACCCTTCCCGATGCGCAGACCGTCACCTCGGTCAAGCACTGGACCGACAGCCTGTTCTCGTTCCGCGTGACGCGCCCGCAATCCCTGCGCTTCCGCTCGGGCGAGTTCGTGATGATCGGCCTGATGCAGACCGACGAGAAGACTGGCAAGGAAAAGCCGCTCCTGCGTGCCTATTCCATCGCCTCGCCCAATTGGGACGAGGAGCTGGAATTCTACTCGATCAAGGTGCCGGATGGCCCGCTGACCTCGCGTCTGCAGCATATCAAGGAAGGCGACGAGATCATCCTGCGCCCCAAACCGGTGGGGACGCTGGTGCATGATGCCCTCCTTCCGGGCAAGCGCGTGTGGTTCCTTGCCACTGGCACCGGCCTTGCGCCCTTCGCCTCGCTGATGCGCGACCCCGAGACCTATGAGAAATTCGACGAGGTCATCATGATGCATACCTGCCGCACCGTCGAGGAGCTGACCTATGGCCGCGAGCTGGTCGAGGGGCTGCAAAATGACGAGCTGATCGGCGAGATGGTGGAGGGAAAGCTGAAATACTATCCCACCACTACCCGTGAGGATTTCCCCACCATGGGCCGCATCACCACCAACCTGTCCTCGGGCAAGGTCTTCGAGGATCTGGGCCTTGCGCCGATGAACCCCGAAACCGACCGTGCGATGGTCTGCGGGTCGCTGGCGTTCAACAAGGACGTGATGGAAGTGCTCGAGAGCTTCGGTCTGCGCGAGGGCGCCAATTCGGAGCCGCGTGAATATGTGGTCGAAAAGGCTTTCGTTGGCGAAGGCGTCTGAGCCCGTCCTGACCGAGTAGCAAACGCCCCGCCTCTGCGGGGCGTTTTTCATTCGAGCCAGCCGGTTGTCAGGGCCCGCGCCCATTCGGCCCGCCCCTCGGCTTCGGCCCGTGCCACCATCGCGGCACTGTCATAGGCCACATACCGGAAGGCGGCCTGCCAGCCCGCAGCCCGCCGTTCGACCACCGCATAGCTGGCATGGGGGGAGCCAGTCTGCATCTTATGCGGCACGGGCTCGTCATCGTCATAGGCGGGACAGCCGACACTTCCGGGATTGAGGATGATCCGCCCATCGGGCAACCGGACAAGGCGCGGGATATGGGTGTGGGCGCAAAGGATCAGACCCGCATCCACCCCTTCTGCCTCCGCCTCGATCTCGGAGAGACTGGCCGTGCGCGGCACACCATCAGGGCCGACACGCTCCAGCCAGTAACTTTCATCGCTTCGCGGCACGCCGTGACAGGCAAAGATCCCGTCTTCCAGCTCCAACACCTTGGGTAGCGCCCTGAGCCAGTCCAGATCGGCAAACGACAACTGGTCGTAAGCCACCCTGTCGGACTGGCCCATCGCGGCGGGCTCTCGCGTGATCAGATAGCGGTCATGATTGCCGCAGATAGACAACATCTCCCGCGACCGCAGACGTGCTGCTGTCCCCACCGCATCCAGCGGCCCGCTGAAATGATCGCCCAGATTGATGATCTGGCCGGTCCCCTGCGAATCGATATCGGCCAGCACCGCCCCGAGCGCATCGGAATTTCCGTGGATATCGGCAATCACGGCAAAACGTCGCATGGCATCCATTCCCTCTGGTCTTGTGCCTCTCATGGCCCGCAGACGGCAAGAAATCCGGCGCCACCCCTTTCCTTGCCGCGCTCAGCGCTAGCTGAGCACTCAACAGTCTATGCGAAGGAATCTTGAGATGGCACGAATTTTTCTGATCGGATCCACTGGTGGCGTCGGATCCCGGCTGGCGCCCATGCTGGTGGCGGCAGGCCACGAGGTCACGGCGCTCCACCGCAAGCCCGAGCAGGCAGACCGGCTGCGCGCGCAGGGCGCGACGCCCGTACAGGGCGACATCATGGAGCTGATGGCGCAGGATCTGGTGCCGATGATCGAGGGGCATGGCATTGTGGTCTTCTCGGCGGGGGCGGCAGGTTCGGGGGTGGAGCGGACCTCACGCATCGATGGCGAGGGCCCGCGTGAAGTGGTGGCCGCGATGGACCGTGCGGGGGTGGACCGGCTCTATCTGGTCTCCGCTTTCCCCGAGGCCGGGCGCGGACGCGATCCGAACCCCAATTTCGAGCATTACATGCGGGTGAAGAAAGAGGCCGATGCGGCGGTGGTGCGCAGCGATCTGTCCTGGGTCATCCTGCGTCCCGGCACTCTGGTCTCCGAGGAGGAGGATGGCGGCATCAGCGCGGGGCTGGCCCTGCCCTATGGCAGTGTGAAACGCGGCAATGTCGCGCGGGTGTTGGCCACGCTGATCGACATGCCCGCCATCAGGCGCGAGCTGATCGAGCTGACCGATGGCGATGAGACGCCCGAAGACGCGCTGAGCACATTGCGCCGCGACATCTGAGCCGGCGATCGTGCGGCAGGGTGCGGGACAGATTCGTTGCGCGCCTGCCTTGCCCCCGCCCTGCCTCGGCGCGAGCGGGCGAGGTCACGCTCCCCTCCACAGTGCTCCGAAAACACCCAGATCACGGGCTGCTCCGGCTTCGCGCGAAATTTAATCCGATTTGCACCCCGTGCTGGAACCGGATGGCGACGATTGCGGTTGAATCCTGTGAAAAGCGGCCCTATTTTACGGCCCAACAGATTTTTTGGCTATAGAAGGATGAACGCCATAGCCCGCAGACCACATAATGCCCCGCCGACCCGCGACACTGGTCCTCGCGTGAACGGACGGATCCGCGCAACCGAAATTCGCCTGATTGGCGCGGAAGGTGAAAACGTTGGTGTCGTGACCCCGGCAAAGGCGATGGCAATGGCTGACGAAGCCGGTCTCGACCTTGTCGAGATTTCCCCCAATGCGAAACCTCCGGTCTGCAAGATCATGGATTTCGGCAAGTTTAAATACGAACAGCAGAAACGCGAAGCCGAAGCCCGGAAGAAACAGAAGATCATCGAAGTCAAAGAGGTCAAGTTCCGTCCGGGGACCGACGTGCATGACTACGAGGTCAAACTGCGCTCCGTGAAGAAATTCCTCGAAGGCGGCGACAAGGTAAAAGTCACCCTGCGCTTCCGTGGTCGCGAGATGGCACACCAGAACCTCGGTCTCGAACTGCTAAACCGCGTCAGGGATGATGTCGGCGAACTGGGCAAGATCGAGAACATGCCCAAGCTCGAAGGCCGCCAGATGGTGATGATGATCGGGCCGAAATAAGGCCCGAGATCGCGAAGGCTGTGCAGCGCCATAGCCAGCAGGGACGCCCTCCTCGGTTTTCGGGGAGGGTTTTTCGTGGCGCATAACAGTGGCGGGTTCGTGATATTTCTGTCACCCTGTCACAGATCGCATCTGCGTGAGCAGGCGTGAATTGAGCGGGCAACGGCTTTGTGAGATTTTTGCCCATATTCCGAAGTCTGAACGGGAGTTCAAACAATGTCTCATGATCGTTCCGGTCATCTTTCGCGGCGTAGCGCCCTGCTTCTGGGCGGTGCCGCACTCTGTGCGCCCGCGATTGCCCGTGCCGCAACGCAGGACATCCCCATGGCGCAGCAGGAAGCCATCGTGGCGGCCCCCTCGCGCCATAACATCTCGGCCTTCCGCGAGATCCACTGGCAGGACCATTTCGACACGCTCGACCGCGTGACGCTGATTGCCGATACGCATTCCAAGGCCCTGCATTACTGGGCGGTAAATGGCGCGGATTACCGCCTCTATCCGACCTCGGTGCCGATGACCGACGCGCTGACCAAGCGCGGCTATACCGAGATCGTGCGCAAGAAGGTCGGCCCCGACTGGACGCCCACCAAATCCATGCTGGTGAAAGATCCCTCGCTGCATTACATGCCGCCAGGCCCCGATAATCCGCTGGGCACCCGCGCGATGTATCTCAGCTGGCCCGCCTATATCATCCACGGCACCCATGACACCCGCAAGATCGGCCGCCGCAGCTCCTCGGGCTGTATCGGCCTCTATAACGAGCAGGTGGAATCTCTTTACGAACTCTGCCCGGTGGGCACGCAGGTCAAGATCCTCTGACCAAAGTCAGACATCCGATCCCGGGAAAAGGCGCATCTTTGCAAATGCGCCTTTTTTCGTGTTCGGGACGGGAGCCATGCGGTTGCGCAAGGGTCCGCCACGCGACGTCACCCCGAACAGGGGCTATCTTCATCATTCCGTTACCATGATCATATCTTCTGTTCCAAAAGTGACAGAGAGGATCATCATGGCTCTGCCCGATACGCTATGCGCCCGCCTCATCGAGACGGTAAAGACCGAGAATCTCGGTGGCCAGTTTCTCATGCTCGGCCGCCAGCGCTGGATCGGTTCCCGGCGCGGAGCCTCGGCCGAGCTGTTTGCCGAGATGATGACCGCGCATCTGCCGCAGCTCAGCGAAGCGGATCTGCAGGATTCGTCCTCGATCTATTGCGAGACTTTCTTCCGGCAACTGGGCTTCACCTCGGTCGATTCGATGGACATCTCGGACTTCGAGGGGGCTTCGATCATCCATGATCTCAGCCAGCCCCTGCCCGATACGCTGCGCGAGCGGTTCGATGTGATCTATGATGGCGGCACCTGCGAGCATATCTTCGACCTGCCCGCAGCCTACCGCAATCTGGATGCGATGCTGCGCCCCGGGGGCACGCTGATCGGTCACTCGCCCTGCAATGGCTGGATCAATCACGGATTCTACCAGCTGACGCCGGAAATGGTCTACGGGTTCTGGGAGGCCGGTCTGGGCTATGAGGTTCTGGACCTGAAGCTGCAGCCGATGCTGCCCAATTTCGCCAATGCCTATGCCACGACCACAAACCCGAACGAAACAGGGGTGCGCCCGCGGCTCAGCCGGAAACTGCCGCAGAATTCGCCGATCATGCTGGTCTATGCGGTGCGTAAACCTGCGTCGGCTTCGCCCGAGACAGGGGTTTACCAGACCGATTACAAGTTGAAATGGGATGCGGCTGCCGCGTAACCCCTGTCGCTCGAGCCAGAAACGACGACCTATGAAATTCAAAGCGCCGCAGGAGGGAGGCCCGCGGCGCTTTCATCGGATCGGGTAAGGGAGACACCCGTTTGATCCGCAATGGGCAGACCCCGCCGGAAACCGGCTAGAGGGAGAAGGGATCTGCCTGACCTTTGTCTAGGCCCACAGGAGATAAAGGGCTTTGACATATATCAATTCGCATGTCCCGCCCCCGTTTACCAATCAGCTTTTCGGGAGATCGCGCAGGGCCTTTCTCACCGGCCCGTTATCGTTGCGCTTCAAGATCCACTCTCCCAACCGGCGCGCCAGTTTCAGATGCCCGCGCGCGACACAGCGGTTGAACAGCTCTTTCTGGTAGCGCGGGAAATTGCGCCTTGCCCGGAGCGCCATGTGGAAATCCTGCGGGCGCAGACTGCCTTCGAGCGCCTTGAGGATGATCGGTGTGAGGATGCCCATCTGGTTGAGCGACGATCCGAGTCTATGGCCCAGTAGCGGCGCGCGCAGTTTCATGACATTGGGCGCGTCAAAACGCGCGGCATGGCCCGCATCGAGGGGCTCGTAGGGATCATAGAGGATGCTCACACGCGCGGCCGCTTTCGAGGCTTCTGCCGCATCGCCATATTTGCCCGAGAAATCCTGCCCCCAGACGGTCTTGTAGCGCGTCTCCCATGGCACCACCGCCTTGTCGACGGTGGATTGCGGCGAGATCACCACCACATCCGCGCCGGGACAGGCCGCCGAGAAGGCCGCCGCCGCATAACCGCCCATCGAGGCGCCATAGAACACGACCCGCTCGAATTGCGCGAAGAACCCCTCGGCGGCCAGCCGGTCGAATTCGTCAAACACCCAAGGGTCGCGATACCATGTCCAGCCGCCCGCCATCGCGCCCAGCATCGACCAGCCCTGTTTCTCGATGAAACTATAGCCCCACGGTCTGCGATCCTCGCGCTTGCCCATAGCAATGTCGAGATTGTCGAAGGTCACCACCAGTGTCTTGCCGCGTGGCACATAAAGAAAGCTGTGCTGGCCGTTATCGGTGTAAAACCCGTCGGGCCCTGCCAGCTCGCGCGCGATCTCAGCCCAGGCCGGATCGCTTTCGGCCTTAGGGGCAAAAGGGCTGAAAAGCACCCGCGTGATCTTGCCATTGCCACGGCCCTCGAACTCCTCGAGCGCCGCGCTCTCGCCATATGGCTTGAGGAAGGGGAACGCACCGGTGCCCGCACGGATATCCATCAGCATCCGGCTGTCGGCGTGGAACAGTTTGCCCATCAGCGGTGCGAGATGCCTGATCTTGGCGCTATCGCCGAAACTGGCCAGCGACAGGACCAGATCGGCGGGTTTAATCTCCTCGAGCCGTGTCACGATGCGGATCCGCGCACCATCGACGCCCGCCGTCACCAGCTGCGCCTTCACCGCCTGCGCATGGCCGGAGGCAAGCGCCGGCCATGCGCCGTCACTGCCCAGATCAATCAGGTCGATCTCGCAATCGAACCGCTCCTGCGCGGCCAGTGCCAGATCGGGTGCCATCGCACCCAGATCGGCGATCCGTTCGATCCGGGTCAGGCCGGTTCTCTCCAGAAGGGCCGCGGCCTGCGTCCCTTGCGCCTGTTCGGGCGGGGTCACGGGCGTGACGGGCTCGGCGGGTTTTACCGACCCGTCGGGCAGCACGCCATGCTTGCTCATCAGCATTCCCACACAGCTGCGGGCTTTCGGGATGCCGCCATGTTTCTCGTTGATCCGCGCGCGCAGGCGACGGCCATAGAAATGGATCGAATAGGTCTCGTCGGTCACATGTTTCTGCCAGTCATAGCCCGGCTGGGTCATCTTGGCGCGGTATTTGTAATCGATCGGATAGAGGGCGGCCTGCGGCAGGGCGTATTTGATCTCGCCTGTTTCCTTGAGGAAATGGGTCAGGCCATGCGGCCCCCATACGCCCCAAGGCTGATCACCCGCATGGACGGGTTCGCCACGCTCGCGCGCCTCCAGCAGCTCGCGGGTATAGTCATCGCCATACCATGTGGGGATGGCATATTCGTCATTGGTGAACTCGATAAGCCGGCCCAGAGCCTCGCTATCTTGCGGCAGGCCCAGCACGCCGCCATTCACCCCCTCCTTGCTTTCCCATGCAAAGAAATGCCCCGTGGGGCTGGTGAAGGGTTTCACGCAATAGGCATCGGTATCGGCCCAGATCATATGGTCGTTCTTGGCCAGAAGATGATAGCGGAAGCGGTCCGAATGCAGCGCGGGCGAATTGGTGCGGCCATGGCGCAGGAACTGCTCCGAGGAGAGGATCTCGTTGGCATCGGCAATCGCCACGCCCTCGGGCACATTGGGGATCGGCTCGTAGGAATAGAGCGTGATATGCTGGCCCGCATCCACAAAACTCTTCAGACAGAGAACTTCGAGAAAGCTCATCTTGCCGCCGATCCAGAGGGCTGCAACCTGATAATCTTTGTTCATATTCCGTTCTCTCTCTGCACAGCGCGATGCTGCCCTGTCATCCTGCTCCGACGCAGGGGAAACTGCACGGGAGAATACGGTTATCATGCGAAGTAACTGCGACGAATCCAAGGCGTTTTCTCTGCAGGCCGCGGGCTGTTTCAAAGCCCCCCCGCCTTCGGCGCGAAACTGACCCGCACTGTCTCGGGGGCAGTCTCGCCAAAGGGCGCGGCGATCTGGGTCAGCGTGCCACGCGAACGCAAGAAGGGAAACCCGCGCGAGCCGCGGCGGATATCGATCACCAGCCTGCCATCGGGACGCAGCATTCTGGGTAAAAGCGCGCCGAGCGGCGCCACCGGCCATTGATCCCCGTAGCTGCCCAAAGACAGAACCAGCCCGTCAGGCTCGAGAAGGAACGGATCGGGAACATATCGGATCAGATCACGCCGCACCCCTTGCTCCGCCAGCCAGTCGGTATAGGGGGCCACCCAGTCGGAGATCGTCTCGCGTGCCCCGCCCTCCTCGGTCAGATCCACGAGAACGATATCGCAATTGTGCCGCCGGTGTGCCGCTAGCGCCAACGCCGGTGCCCGACCGCCAAGATCGTAGCAGGCCCGCACGACACCCACGCCCATCTGCGCCAGCACCTGTGGATCGATCCCTGTCTCCTCGAAACGGGTCCGCCCGCGCGAGGTGATCGGGGCAAACTCCGCCCGCACGCCATGTTTGCGGCACAGATGGTCCAGATAGCTGCCCGGCTGGGGTGCACTATGCGGCAGCCGCCCGAGCTTGCGCTTGTTGGAGGCCCACAGGTGCAGCCCCGTGGTCAGAGTCGAGAGCGCCGCTTTCACCTGCCCCTCGCCCCGCAGGAAGGTCTCGCGCTGCGGGAAGGGCACGGGGTAGAAGGCCGCCATCGGCTGGACCTTATCGGCCAAGCCCAGCGCACGGGTGAAATGGGTCACCATCAACGGCCCCCAGATGCCCCATGGCTGCTGGCTGACATGCACCGGATTGCCCTGCTCTGCCGCCTCACGGTAATTGCGCTGCATCTCGGGGGGCAGAAAAGGCGCCACCGAGAAGCGGTCGCGGGTAAACTCCAGCATCGCCTGTAACAGCTCGCCCTGCGCCGGAAGCCCCAGAACCGCATTGTTGATACGGTCACTTTTGGGAAGCTCATAGGCCAGAACATAGGGGCTTTCGTAGTCCAGCGGGCGGTGACAATAGACATCGGTATCAACCCAGATCATGCCGGGGCACTTGGCCAGCATATGCAGACGGAACAGATCGGCAAACAGCGCGAAACTGTCCTTGCGCTCGTATTTCAGAAACCCTTCCTGCGGATCGGGGTCGAGGATCTCGCGTCCGTCGCGCTGGATGACGCCTTCGGGAACATTGCCGATGGGTTCGTAGGAGAACAGCGTGATGTTCTGCCCCTGATCAACGAAGCTCTTGAGGCACAGGATCTCGAGCCAGCTCAGCCGCCCCCCGATCCATAGGGTCCCGATTTCACGCATATTTCCCTCGACACGGCAGGCAAGGCCCAGCGCCCTTACCATAATCTGGCACCAACCTGCCCGAAGAATTGACAATTTCCAACGGAATACACGAAAAAACCGACATGGTCTTAACTCTCTATGCGGCATATGCTTGCATGGAGGCTCAGGCCTCTCGGGCTGGGGGTTCGCCGCCCGAGATAGAACAGGCCAAGACGCAGGACAAATAGACGATGGCATCAGTGATCAGACGCAGCCTCATGGCAGAAGCCCCGCAAGGGCCCGATGGAGACGGCCCCGAGACGACAGGACCGTGGCTGCTGGATGCTGTTGCATGGGAGATCGGCGGCACCCGCCATTTGCGTGCGATGCTGGCCACCCCCTCTAAGGTCGAACAGGTCACCGGGCTCGAGGGCGGCCAGATCACCGAGCTGCGCGACGTAGCAGGGGGCGCGATGGTCTGCGCGACCCTTCCGGCAGGCACGGCCGCTGTCCTGACCACGACCAGGACTGAAGGGGCTACGCCCTTTACACGCTCTCTGGCAACGGCCCCCGCAGAATGGGACGTCCTGCGCGGGCGGAACTGTCTCTTCGGGCAGCGTCTGGAAGAAAGCGCCGATACGGTCCTCGACTGGCTTAGCTGGCATGCCGACCAGCATGAGGCCGATGGCGCGGTGATCCTCAACCGCTTCCCCGATGATGCCTTCGTCGCGGCTCTCGACAAGGGGATTGCCCAGCGCGATCTGGAGATCGAGGTGATCGTTCTCGATTGCCCCGTGCCCATGGGCAAACCCGATACCGGACCCGAGAGCCATCCCTTCCTAGCCCCCGATGCGCCCGGCAAGGACCGGATGGAGATCCCCGCGCCCGATGCGACCCGCTCTCCGCTTGGACAGGGGCTGGTCTTCGAAATTGCCAAATGGCGGTTTCTGGCAGAAGCACGCGCAGTGCTGGTGCTGGATGTGACCGACTTTCTTGCCCCTGTGGCCGATGGCAGGACCGGTGCTTTTGACACCTGTGCCGCGGCGCCTTCGGGTGTAGTGATGCTGGTCGGGCGACGCATTTATCCATGGCGGATCCGTAATGACGCGCCGGAGCGCTTTGCCGATCATATCTGCCGCCAGTTCGATGCGCGGCGTGGCACGGCGCGCTGGGGCTGTGCGCCGGCCAAAGCAGGGCTCGAGGCCACATGGCGAATGACCCGCGTGGCTTATGCCAAACCGGACCCTGCGCATGTCTTCACCTTCTGGCGGGCCATGGCGCTGCGGGTGCCGGGGCGCAAGGCGGCAGAGCTGGCCCCCAAAACCTCGCTCGTGGAGGATGAACAGCTTCTGGCACTCGCGATGGATGTCTGGGGCCATAAGCCCGTGCGTCCGCCTGTGTCCAAGGTCAAGGCTGTCCCCAAACCCGCGATCAAAGCAGGCTCGACCGCGATCGTGACCACGATGAAGAATGAAGGCCCCTTCATCATGGAATGGCTCGCCTATCACCGCGCGATCGGGGTAGACCAGTTTCTGATCTATACCAATGACTGCACCGACGGCACCGATACGATGCTGGATATGCTGATGGCAAAGGGGCTTGTGCAGCATCGCGAGAACCCGTGGCGTCCGGGTGGAGAACTCAAACCCCAGCACGCAGCCCTGCAGGCCGCCGAAGCCGAGCCGGTCATTCAGGAGGCCGGTTGGGCGATCTGCATGGATGTGGACGAGTTCATTAATATCAAGATCGGCGATGGCACCCTGACCGATCTCTATAAAGCCATGGGCGAGGCCAATATGATCTCTCTCACATGGCGGCTCTTCGGTAATGCCGATGTCCATGAATATGAGGATCGCTTCCTTCTGGACCAGTTCACCACCTGCGCCCCCGAGGTCGTGCGCAAGCCGCATCAGGCCTGGGGGTTCAAGACGCTATTCCGCAATATGGATATCTACAAGAAGATGGGGGTGCACCGCCCCAAAGGTCTGGTGCCCGATCTCTGGGATCAGGTGAAATGGCTCAACGGCTCTGGCCAGCCCATGCCGCGCGAGATGTTCCGCAATGGCTGGCGCTCGACGCTCGAGACCTATGGCTATGACTGGGTGCAGCTCAACCACTATGCCGTGCGCTCGGCGGAAAGCTTTCTGGTCAAACGCGACCGCGGGCGGGTGAACCATGTGGACCGCGATCAGGGGCTCAATTACTGGTTCCGGATGAACCACAATCTCGAGACCGAGACCTCGATCCAGCGGATGATCCCTGCGCTACAGGCCGAATATGACCGGCTGATGGCCGACCCCGAGATCCGCGCGGCCCATGAGGCGGCGGTGAGCGCCCACCGCGCCAAGATCGCCGAACTGCGTGCCACCGAGAATTACGAGAATTTCTACGGCGATCTGACAAGTGCGAAATACGAGCGCCTCTCGCGTATGCTCCAGCATTTCGGCTCGGCTGTGTTCAATGCCGGTCCAGACTGCCTGCCCGAGGACATGCATCTGCGCGAAGTGGCGCCCGATTTCTTCTTTACGGTCGAACATGCGGGCGAGGCAGAGCATTGAGGGGCGCGTTACGCCTCTGGCTGGCGGCGGATGCCTCCGGCAGGGATATTTATAGACGCTGGAAATGCGCTCCCTTACCCGGCAGGACGGGCGCCGATGGCTGATCCCTGCATCCTCGGCATCAGCTGTATGAAAAACGAAGGCGCCTTTCTGCTGGAATGGATCGCCCATCACCGTGCCATCGGCATGAGCGACTTCCTGATCTATTCCAATGATTGCGAGGACGGGACGGATCTCATGCTCGACCGGCTCGCCGCGATGGGCGGGCTGCATCACGAGTGCAACCCCGGCCCCTGGAAGCGCGGGCCGCAATGGGAAGCACTCTTGCGTGCCGACAAGCATCCCGCACAGGCTCGTGCCGACTGGACGCTTGTGTTCGATGTGGATGAGTTCGTGAATATCCATATCGGGACGGGCCAGTTCGGAGATCTGATCACCGCCCTGCCCGAGGCCGATGCGATTGCGCTGACATGGCGTTTTTTCGGTAATGACGGGGTGGTGGAGTTTGCAGACCTACCTGTGACCGAGCAGTTCCGGCGTGCCGCCCCCACGCAAATGCTCTGGCCGTGGCGGGCCTCGATCTTCAAGACACTGCTGCGCAATCGCGGACAGTATCGCAAGCTGGGCGTGCACCGCCCGCGCGGACTAAAGGACGGGGCAACCCCGCGCTGGCATGACGGATCGGGCACTGTCCTGCCCCCGCTCTATCATAAGAACCGCCTTTTCACACCGCCCGACAGAGAGTGCCGGAGGCTGGTTCAGCTCAACCATTACGCGCTGGGCTCGATGGAGAATTATGTGGTCAAATGCGATCGCGGGCGGGCCAATCGTGATGTGGGCGGCTTCGATCTCTCCTACTGGGTCGAGCGGAATTTCTGCAGCGAAACCGATGTGAGCATCGAGCGCACCCGCCTCCGGCGCGAGGAGATCCGGCAGGAACTGCTGGGCGACCCCGTGCTGGGTCCGCTGCATGCGCAGGCGGTCGCGTGGCGGCGGGCGCGGATCGATGCGCTCCTTCTGGAGGAGGCGCCACGCGCGATGTTCGGACGTCTGCTGCTGACACCGCCCACACGCCCCTTGTCCGAATCCGATGCACGGCGCATGCTGAGGCTGGGACAATTGGCGCATCGGACGCAACATGATGACGAATTGTGAACAATCGCGCCATCCTCACGAGATTGTTGACGTAAAACTTTGTAGCCATTGCATTTTCTTTCGTTCACCTTGTTTTCGTCACTTTCGGATAGTGAAAGGTTAACGGAAGATAGGGGATAGTCGGGGTCGAGGATGAGCGATGACCCGTGGCTGTCATGCGGGCCGGTTTGAGGATCGAGGGGTGGAACAGATGCAGGATATGAGCGTGACGGACTGGCAAAGCCGCATGGCCGCGCTTGGCGAGGAGTTCGGTCATTACGAAGAGCTTGGCCGTGCCCATGCCGCGCTCTTCAGTCAGGATGCGCCGGTCCTTCTGGTCACTTTCGAGCTACGTAACCCGCTCATCGATTCCGATGAGGAAGGTCTGCCGCTGGGATACCGGATCGCGCAGGAAGGCGGCTGGTCGAGCCTGACGCTGATTGCCGAGGATGCGACATGGTTCCGCTCGCCCGAGGTTTATGCCTATTTCGACCGTCTGGTGGATGACGGTTTCTTCGAGGATTTTGACCGCGTCGTTTTCTATGGTGCGGGATCATGCGGCTATGCTGCCTGTGCCTTCTCGGTGGCCGCGCCGGGAGCCACGGTGCTGGCGATCCAGCCGCAGGCGACGCTGGAGCCGCTGCTGGCAGGATGGGACGACCGTTTCCCAGAAATGCGTCAGGTCAGTTTCGATGACCGTTACGGCTTTGCCCCCGATATGATGGAGGGCGCCGAGCAGGGCTATATCATCTATGATCCGCTCGAGCGGCTCGACGCGATGCATGCGGCTCTGTTCTACCGCCCCAATATCAAGCTGATGCCCTGCATTCTGGCGGGTGGACGAATCGCCTCGCTGATCGCGCGTTGCGGCCAACTGGAACTGATGATCGCGCGGGCCTGCGAGGGCAAACTAACGCCGCGCGTGCTGCGCCATATCTATCGCGACTGCCGCAAGAACATCTCCTATACCCGCAATCTTCTGCGTGCGGTCGATGCGATGGACCGCCCCTATATGGAGGCACTGGTCTGCCATCATGCGGCCGTGCGGCTGAAAGCACCACGGCTGCGCAAACGCTACAACAAACTTGTGGGCGAGCTGGCCAAGAAGGGCATCATTCTCGAACAGGCCTGAAGGGCTGCCCCGTCGCCCCGTAATGCAAAAGGCGACCCGAACCATATGGTTCGGGTCGCCTTTCAAATTTTTACCATTCAACGTGTTACAAACTCTTGGCCTGTCGCCGGTGGCCCGGAAGAGACATACGAACGGCATGCCTCAGGCGGATGGGACCAACGGGAGCAGTTTCTACACTCAGGCGTAGAGACGGTCGCGATAGACATGGGCGACGATCTCGTCGCGCGCGATGCCCTTCATCGCCAATTGCGCATCGGACATGGCGTTCAGGCGAACGATTTCCGACTGGCGCGATTTCGCTTCGGTTGCCAGAACCAGAGCGCGGCCCGCTTTCTGGAACATACGGGCGATCACGGAGCCCAAAGAAGACTTATGGGCAGTATTTACAAAACTTGCCATTTGGAAAACTCCTGTTTCGTGCTTTCAGGACTTTTCCTCCCTGCCTACCCAGATAGGGAAGATGTCCTGCCACGACTACGCCCATTTATTGCAGCCCCGCCATGCAAGCGGCGCAACCGTTCCCGCCACAGGCCCGCCACAGGAAGGCGGTCGTTTTCCCGCAGCCGCGCCGCTCTTCGCGCTGGATTTGCGCGCGCGCTCGGGGTAAGCGGAACCCATGACCCAGATCACCATTCCCCGCCCCGATGACTGGCACCTGCATCTGCGTGATGGCGCGATGCTGAAGGCCATCGCCCCCGAAAGCGCCCGCCATTTCGGCCGCGCGATCATCATGCCCAATCTGGTGCCGCCGGTTGTGACCGGCGCTCAGGCTTCCGCCTATCGTGACCGTATCCTCAAGGCACTGCCCGAAGGGGCGAGCTTCGAGCCGCTGATGGTGCTGTATCTGACCGAGGAGACCGACCCCGAGGATGTGGCCGCAGCCCATGCCTCGGGTCTCGTGAAAGCCGTGAAACTTTACCCCGCAGGCGCCACGACCAATTCGGCCTCGGGCGTGAAGGATTTCGACAAGGTCCGCCCCGTGCTCGAGAAGATGGCCGAGATCGGCCTGCCGCTCTGCGTGCATGGCGAGGTGACCGCGCCTGAGATCGATATCTTCGACCGCGAGGCAGTCTTCATCGACCGGATCCTCGATCCGGTTCTGCGCTCGGTCAAGGGGCTGCGCGTGGTGATGGAACATGTCACCACCAAGGACGGTGTGGACTATGTGAAATCGCAGGGCGACGATATGGGCGCCACGATCACCACGCACCATCTGATCATCAACCGCAACCACATCCTCGTGGGCGGGATCAAGCCGCATTATTACTGCCTGCCGGTCGCCAAACGCGAGGTGCATCGCCTGGCGCTGGTCGAGGCGGCAACCTCTGGTAATCCGCATTTCTTCCTCGGCACCGACTCGGCTCCGCATACCGATCATGCCAAGGAAAACCCCTGTGGCTGCGCGGGCTGTTTCACCGCAACCAACACGATGGCGCTTCTGGCGCATGTGTTCGAGGCCGAGGGCAAGCTGGATAACCTTGCGAAATTCGCAAGCGAGAATGGCCCGGCCTTCTACCGCCTGCCGGTGAACACGGCCACGCTCACACTGAGCAAGACCTCTGAGGCCGCCCAGTGGCCCGCCAAGATCGCGGTGGAGGACAGCCCCGTGACCGTCTTCGATCCGGGCTTCCCCTGCTTCTGGCACGTCCAGGACTGATATTCCCCGCGCCGGTCCGCCGGCGCGGTTTTCCACAAGAAGGTTTCCCTCATGATCCCCGCAAGCTTCCCCCCGAAAGAAGAGATCGCCCGCCTGACCGCGCGTATGCTGCTGGAAATCAAGGCCGTGCATTTCAATGCCCGCGAGCCCTTCACGCTGGCCTCGGGCCTGCCGTCGCCCACCTATATCGACTGCCGCAAGCTGATCAGCTTCCCGCGCATCCGCTCGACGCTCATGGATTTCATGGCCGTGACTGTGATGCGCGAGGCAGGTTTTGAGGCGTTCGACAACGTGGCCGGTGGCGAGACCGCGGGTATTCCCTTTGCCGCGATGGTGGCCGAGCGTCTCGCCCTGCCGATGACCTATGTGCGCAAGAAGCCCAAGGGCTATGGCCGCAATGCCCGTATCGAGGGTGCAATGTCCGAAGGAGAGCGTGTGCTGCTGGTCGAGGACCTGACCACCGATGGCGGCTCGAAACTGTCCTTCGTCGATGCGATCCGCGAGACCGGTGCGACCTGTGCCCATACCACTGTGATCTTCTATTACGGCATTTTTGACGAGACGATCCCGAACCTGCGCGAGCATGGTGTGGAGCTGTCGTATCTGTGCACATGGTGGGATGTTCTGGCCGAGGCGCGCGCCCAGGGCGCGTTTGATGCCGAGACGCTCGACGAGGTCGAAGCCTTCCTCAAAGCGCCCCGTGCGTGGCAAGACGCCAATAAAAAAGACTGACCCCGGTCAGCTGTCTCGCCTGACGCGAGATTCCTGTGGATAAGGCTGTGGGCGGGCCTGTGCGCAAAATGTGCACAGGCCCGCCCTTTCGCATTTTCTTTCGCTCCCTCACGCCGGATATGGTAGAACGGGATCAAACCACCACAATACCCGCCCCTTGCGGAGCCTGTTCGCGGCTGAAGTGCTATGGGTTTTCCACATTGAGTTTTGCGGGAAGGATAAGGTAAGAGACCCGCTCACGGGTATCGAGGCATGAGATGAACGAGATCAGCGCAGTTCGAAACGATCATATCGACCAGCACGGGGCTCAGGAGGCCGATCCGGTTCCGCATAATATCGAAGCGGAACAGCAGCTTCTGGGCGCGATCCTGACCAATAACGATATCTATGACCGCATCGCCCAAGTGGTGAAGGCCGATCATTTCTACGAGCCCGTCCACCGCCGCATCTACGAGACCGCCGTGGCCCGCATCCAGAAGAACGCGCTGGCCTCGCCGGTGACGCTGAAGGGCTATCTGGAGGATGACAGCGGCCTGAAGGAGCTAGGCGGGCCGGCCTATCTGGCGCGCCTCGCGGGCGCAGCCATCTCGGCCTATGCCGCGCGCGATTACGCGCAGATGATCCATGATCTGGCGCTGCGTCGCGAGCTGATCAATGTCGGGCGCGAGCTGTCGGCCAATGCCTCCAAGCTCGATGTCGGCCAAGAGGCCGAACAGCTGATCGTTCAGACCGAAGGTGCGCTCTACAAGCTGGCCGAGTCGGGCACTGCCGAGAAGGGCTTCGTCTCCTTCCTCAAGGCCGTGACGGAGGCCGTGCAATCGGCCAATGCCGCCTATCAGCGCGAGGGGGGGCTGGCCGGTATCTCGACCGGCCTGCGCGATCTCGACAAGAAGCTGGGGGGGCTGCATTCCTCGGACCTCATCATTCTTGCCGGTCGTCCCTCGATGGGGAAAACCTCGCTGGCCACCAATATCGCCTTCAACATCGCCAAAGCCTATAAGCGCGGCCAGAAACCCGATGGCAGCGAAGGTGCGATCGAGGGCGGTTGTGTGGGCTTCTTCAGCCTCGAGATGTCGGCCGAGCAGCTGGCCGCGCGTATCCTGTCCGAAGCCGCCGAGGTGCCCTCCGAACAGATCCGCCGTGGCGATATGTCCGAGCACGAATTCCGCCGCTTCGTCGAGGCCGCGAAATCGCTCGAGACCTGCCCGCTCTATATCGACGACACGCCCGCTTTGCCGATCGCGCAGGTGGCCGCCCGCTGCCGTCGCCTGAAACGGACGCATGGGCTCGATGTGGTGATCGTGGACTACCTGCAGCTTCTGCGTGGCTCGGGGCGTGGCGATAACCGCGTGCAGGAGATCGGCGAGATCTCGATGGGCCTGAAGGCAATCGCCAAGGAGCTCAACATCCCCGTCATCGCGCTCTCGCAGCTGAGCCGGACAGTGGAAAGCCGCGAGGACAAACGTCCGCAGCTTTCGGACCTGCGGGAATCGGGCTCGATCGAACAGGATGCCGATGTGGTGATGTTCGTCTATCGTGACGAATATTACAAAGAGCGCGAGAAACCGGGCGATCACGAGCTGGAAAAGATGGCCGCGTGGCAGCAGGTGATGGAGCAGGTCCATGGCAAGGCCGAGATCATCTTGGGCAAGCAGCGTCACGGGCCGATCGGCTCGGTCGAGGTGGCCTTCGAGGGTCGCTTCACCCGCTTCTCCGATCTGGCTAAGGCATGGCAGGGCGACGGCTCGGACGGGTTCTGATTCGTCCTGCACCGGACAGACAGTCCCCTAGCCGCAAACAAGCGCGCGGGATATTCTTCTCCCGCGCGCCCAAATCCCGCCGATCGCGCGTCGTGAAACCACAGGTCTTGCGCATATTCTTCGGCAAATCCGCGCCGCTGCGGTTAGTTCTTGACGAGGCACGCAGAAAGGCGAAGACATTCGCCCATGGCAAGCTCTACTCTTCATATCGACCTCGACGCCATCGCCTCCAACTGGAAGGCCCTGGACGCCAAATCGGGCCCCGCGACGCAGACCGCCGCGGTGGTAAAAGCCGATTCCTACGGATTGGGGGCGGACCGTGTGGCCCGCACCTTGCTGCGCCAAGGCGCAAAAACCTTCTTCGTGGCCTTGGCCGAGGAAGGCGCGAAACTGCGCCAAGCGATTGGCGATGGACCGGAAATCTTCATCCTGTCCGGTCATATGGCAGGCGATCGCGACATGCTGGTCGATCTCGACCTCACGCCGGTGCTGAATTCCGCCGAGCAGGTGAAACGCCATATGGAAGTGTCTCCGGCCACCCCCTTCGGCGTGCAGCTTGACACCGGCATGAATCGCCTCGGGCTTGAGGATGCTGACTGGCGCGCCCTTGCGCCGATGCTGCTGGAGAAATCGCCCAAACTGGTCATGAGCCACCTCTCCTGCTCGGACGAGGTCCATATGGGGATGAACGAGCGCCAGCTGGCCGAGTTTACCCGCATGACCGACGGCACCGGCCTGCGCCGTTCGCTCTCGGCGACCGGCGGCCTGATCTACGGTAAAGAGTATCATTTCGATCTCGTGCGTCCCGGTATCGGCCTCTATGGCGGCATGCCCTTCGCGGAGGCCAGACCTGTGGTCACCCTCTCTCTTCCCGTCATCCAGACGCGGATGGTGGAGGTGGGCGAAACGGTGGGCTATGGCAATACTTGGGAGGCCAAACGCCGCAGCCATGTGGCCACGATCTCGGCAGGCTATGCCGACGGGATCAGCCGCCGCCTGTCGAACAACGCACAGCTCTGGGCGGGCGACACACCCTGCCCGCTGATCGGCCGTGTCTCGATGGACCTGATCACCGTGGATATCACCGATCTCGACGGCACGCCCGAGGAGCTGGATCTGCTGAACACCCATCAGGGTGTCGATGCGGTGGCCGATCTGATCGGCACCATCGGCTACGAGGTCCTGACTTCGCTGGGCGCCCGCTACGAGCGCCGCTATAGCGAAACGCTGGCCTGAGCCACAACCGGCAGGCGCAAGACCTCGTTCTTGCGCCTGTGACGGCCCCGCATAGGCTGCGGCCCCTTGCATTCACATATCTTTTACCGCAAGCTTCCCTTGGGTGAAGAGCCGCGTCTTGCATGCGGCAACGGGTTTTCAGGGGCGTGTGATGGCAGCAACTTCTCGCAAGGCGGCGATGGCCGATACACAGCCCGGAACAATTTCCGACACGGTGTCCGACATGACGGGGGCCGCCCATCTGCGCAGCCTTGCCAAACGGCGCGGCGATCTTGCGGATATGGTCAATGCCACCGTCTCGGGGCTGGTTCTGGTGCTGGCGGTCTGTGCAGCGGGACAGTTTCTGGCCTCCGCCACGGGGCTGATGCCATGGCTGAACATTGCAGCCTCGTTCGATGGCGGCGCGGTCACTGATCTGGGTCCGTGGCTTCAGGGAGGTTTTGCCGCGATCGCTCTGGTGCTGGCGCTTTACCTGCCCGCCCATTCGCGCGTCAGCCGCCTCGAGCGCAGTCACCGCAACTTCCATATCTCGATGCAGGACGTGGCCCATGCCTACCGGATTGCCCATGAGGCGGATCGTGCGGGGGTCTTCGCGCTCTCGGGCGAATTTGACGCTATGCGTGAGCGGATTGCATGGCTGCGCAGCCATCCCGATCTGCCTGCCCTCGAGCCGGAGCTTCTGGAACTTGCCGCCCAGATGAGCCTGCAATCGCGCGACCTCTCGCGGATTTACAGCGATGCGCGGGTGAACCGTGCGCGCGACACTCTCAGGGCCCGCCAGCAGGAGACAGACCGGCTGGATGCCCAGATCAAGCTGGCGCGCAAGACCTGCGACGAGATCGGCCATTGGCTGACCGATGTCGAGGCCGAGGAGCGGCGCGTGACCCGCGAGTTCCAGCTCCTCGAGCGGGATCTAGTCGCGGTTCTGGCGGCGCTTGGCTACGAGTTGGAAGAGCCGCAGGCACCTGTCACCCCCAAACGCCCGACGAGCAAGGCCGCGAAGGGCTCGAATGTCGTGGCGCTGCCCGGGCCGAATGATCCTCCGGCCCGGTAAGCCCTGTTACATGCCCATCCCGAGATAATCGGCCGAGACATAGCCCGACACGCCCGGATTGTCGGCCAGCGACACACGGCACCAGAGCTGGCCGCTCTCGGTCACGCATTTCTGCTTGGTCAGGCGCGTGCCATCGGGCAGGCCCATGATGATGTTGAACCCGAGCCCCGGCCCGGCCCGCAGCTTCAGCAGATCATCGGGACCGGCCCCTTTGACGACGGCATGGTTGCTGCCCATCGCGCTACAGCTGGCGATAGAACTCAGCGCCAGGGCGGAAAGAAGAAGACGGATGCGCATCGGAAAGCCTCTCGTGGTGAATCTCACCCCCTCTATAGGAAACCCCGCCCCGCGCGCCAATTCCCCCGCCCCGATTTTCTCGCCCCGATTTTCTGCACGGCAATTCTTGCAAGAGCGGTCCGGCCTCTTGATGTTCGCCCTGTGTTCCGCATATTTAACGGATGGCTAAAAACATCCTCTCCTATACCTGCACCGCCTGCGGCGCCGTCCATCGCAAATGGAACGGTAAATGTGATGCCTGTGGCGAATGGAACACGCTGATCGAGGAGGCCCCTCTTTCGGCGGGGCCCAAGGGCAAGACGCTGGGCACCTCCAAGGGCCGCGTCATCGGGCTGAGCAGCCTCGCCGACGAGGAGGCCCCGCCGCCCCGCACCTGTTCGGGCATGGCCGAATTCGATCGTGTTCTGGGCGGTGGTCTGGTGCCGGGATCGGCCATTCTGGTTGGCGGCGATCCGGGGATCGGGAAATCCACCCTGCTCCTGCAAGCGGTCGCGCGCTTTGCCCAAAGCGGTTTGAAGTGCCTCTATATCTCGGGCGAGGAAGCCTCCTCGCAGGTGCGGATGCGCGCGCAGCGGCTCGGGCTGGCCGATGCGCCGGTGCAACTGGGCGCCGAGACCAACCTGCGCGACATTCTCACCACGATGGAATCCGAGGCCCCCGATCTGGTGATCATCGATTCGATCCAGACCATGTGGGCCGATAATGTCGAATCGGCGCCGGGCTCTGTGTCTCAGGTCCGCGCCGCATGTCACGAGCTTGTCAGCTTCGCCAAGAAACGCGCCTGTTCGGTGGTTCTGGTGGGCCATGTCACCAAGGAAGGCCAGATTGCGGGCCCGCGCGTGGTCGAGCATATGGTCGATACCGTGCTCTATTTCGAGGGCGAACGCGGGCACCAGTTCCGTATCCTGCGCGCCGTGAAAAACCGCTTCGGCCCCGCCGCCGAGATCGGTGTTTTCGAGATGACCGGCGGTGGGCTGGCAGAAGTCACCAACCCCTCGGCGCTCTTCCTGTCGGAACGGGGTCAGGCCGCCCCCGGATCAGCGGTTTTTGCAGGGATTGAAGGCACGCGGCCTGTGCTGACAGAGATTCAGGCGCTGGTCGCCCCTTCTACCTTGGCCAGTCCGCGCCGCACCGTGGTGGGGCTCGATAGCGGCCGTATCTCTACGATCATCGCTGTGCTGGAAAGCCGTTGCGGCATCCCCTTCACCGGCCTCGATGTATTTCTTAATGTGGCAGGCGGGATGAAGGTGACCGAACCGGCAGCCGATCTGGCTGCCGCCGCGGCACTTCTGAGTGCCCGAGAAGACACAGCCCTGCCTGCCGATATGGTGATTTTTGGCGAAATCAGCCTTTCGGCGGCCCTCCGACCGGTGGGTCAGGCGGAAAACAGGTTGAAAGAGGCGGCAAAACTTGGTTTCTCACAAGCTATTGCTCCTTCCGGCACGAAAACCGAAGGGGGCGACGGGATCGCCCTGAGGAAACTCCCCGATCTCGTGACATTTGTCGGAGACATGTTCGGCGCCGGTTGACGCGCGGGCGAGACTGAAGGACGTAAAAACGTATGGACGGGTTCACTATCGTCGACGCCATCGTGGCGGTCATCATTATCCTGTCGGCCATTCTGGCCTATAGCCGCGGCTTCGTGCGCGAGGCGCTGGCGATTGTCGGCTGGATCGCCGCCGCCGTGCTGGCCTATATCTTTGCCGATGCGGCCCGCCCGCTCGTCGCACAGATCCCCGTGCTGGACCGCTTCCTTGCGGGCAATTGCGATCTGGCCACCATCGGCGGCTTTGCGGCGGTCTTTGCGCTGGCACTGATCGTGATGAGCTTCATCACGCCCCTCTTCGCCTCCGCCGTGCAGCGTTCGGCGCTTGGCGGCCTCGATCAGGGTCTGGGCTTCCTCTTCGGGGTGATCCGTGGCGTGGTGCTCGTGGCTGTGGCCTTCGTCGTCTATGACCGTGTGATGGTGCATGACCAGATGGCCGTGGTCGACGATTCGCGCTCGGCCAAGGTCTTCTCGCGTATGTCGGTCCAGATGGACGAATCGATGCCCGCAGACGCGCCCGGCTGGATCACTGCCCGTTACGAACAGCTCGTCTCGGCCTGCCCGGTCGATCCCGCACAGCCGATCGAGCAATAACAGCCCCCCCGAGGGTAAAACGTGACATCGTTGTAAAGCTTTCTGGAACGGGAGGGGTTAACACCCCTCCCGTTTCGCATTATATGGCCCTCAACCCTCCCAGATTCCGAGCCCGGAGCCAGTTTCCATGAACGATCTGCCCCAGCCCTTCCTTTCCCATCCCTTTGATGATGACAAGCTGAAGGAAGAATGCGGCGTCTTCGGCGTTGTCGGCGTAAAAGACGCAGCCAACTTCGTGGCGCTCGGCCTGCATGCGCTCCAGCACCGCGGCCAGGAAGCAGGCGGCATCGTCGCCCATGACCCCGAACACGGGTTCAACTCTGCCCACCGTTTCGGCTATGTCCGCGATAACTTTACCAAAGCCTCGCTGATGGAGACCCTGCCCGGCCCGATCGCGATCGGCCATGTGCGCTATTCCACCGCCGGCAAAAAAGGCGCCGTGATCCGCGACATCCAGCCCTTCTTCGGCGAGTTCTCGCTGGGGGGTGCGGCAGTTGCGCATAACGGCAACCTGACCAATGCCGACCAGCTCCGCCGCGAACTGATCGAGATGGGCGCGATCTTCCAGTCCTCCTCGGATTCGGAATGTATCATCCACCTGATGGCGCGCTCGATCCAGAAACGCCATGCCGACCGGATCGCCGATGCGCTGCGCCGCGTCGAAGGCGCGTTCTCGGTGGTTGCGATGACCCGCACCAAGCTGATCGGTGTCCGCGATCCCCTTGGTGTGCGCCCGCTGGTTCTGGGCCGTCTGGGCGATAACGGCTTCGCCCTGTCCTCCGAGACCTGTGGCCTCGACATCATCGGTGCCGAGTTCGTGCGCGAAATCGAACCGGGCGAAATGGTCGTGATCGAGAACGGGCTGGTGAAATCCTCCCGTCCCTTCGCGCCGGCCAAATCGCGCTTCTGCATCTTCGAACACGTCTATTTCTCGCGCCCCGACAGTTCATATGGCGGTCGCTCGGTCTACGAGACGCGCCACCAGATCGGCGTGGAACTTGCCCGCGAGGCGCCTATCGAGGCGGATCTGGTCTGCCCCGTGCCGGATTCGGGCACGCCTGCAGCCATCGGCTTCTCTCAGGAATCGGGGATTCCCTTCGCACTCGGCATTACCCGTAACCAGTATATGGGGCGGACCTTCATCGAGCCGACAGAGCAGATCCGCAATATGGGCGTGCGTCTGAAGCTCAACGTCAACAAGGCGCTGATCAAGGGCAAACGGGTCATTCTGGTGGATGACTCGGTTGTGCGCGGCACCACTTCGCGCAAGATCAAGGACATGATCCTTGATGCGGGCGCCAAGGAAGTGCATTTCCGCATCGCGTCCCCGCCCACCGCATGGCCCTGCTTCTATGGCGTCGATACGCCCGACCGCTCCAAACTCCTCGCCGCCAAGATGACCGAGGACGAGATGCGCGACTGGATCGGCGTCGACAGCCTCAAATTCATCTCGCTGGACGGTCTCTACCGTGCCGCAGGCGAGGCCGAGGGCCGTAATAAGGAAGACCCGCAATATTGCGATGCGTGTTTCTCCGGCGAATATCCCATCTCGCCCGCCGACCAGCTGGCCAAGGGCTTCCAGATGAAGACCGCCGCGGAATAAAATTTTGGCAACGGCGCCCCTCAACAGGGCGCCGTTTGTGCATTTGCAGCAGCGGTTAACGGGTTATCCACGGTTCACGCATAAGTTGATGATCAATCAGCCCTTGCCGCAACCACGGATATAGCAATGCCTAACAAGTCGATCCCAGCCGACCTATTTCTACAACTTCATGCCACAACAATGGCATTGCGCGAGATCGCCAATGGCGACGAGCATCTGATTATCGATCCCCGCACTAAAGCAGAACTTGCCATGCTCTCCAGTGCGCCGCTCGGGCTGCGCCTCGTGGCGCATAAGGAAGATGATCTTAAGATCATCGCCCTGAAACTGATCGTGACCGAGATCAACGAGCCTTGCGCCAGCTGTATCATGCATACCGCATCGGATGCGCCGGTCGAGATCGAGACCCGTGGCGGGACGCCCGAGGTCAAGATGGCCGCCGAGGACCTGATGCTGCGCGAGATCGAACGCCTGAAAGGTGTTCTCAAGATCCTCAAGAATAACGGGATCGAGAATTGGGGCCGCGGGTTCTTCGGAAATGCCCATTCGGCAAAACCGCGCGAGCGGGACCAGATCATCCTAGATCTCGCCCGCCCCTGAGAGCGATAGATTACCACTCGCGAAACCGCTGCTCGCCCTTAGGGGCGGGCAGTATCCATTCCTGCGTTCCGCAATCCACCATCCGGCGCCCTGCGAACGGATGCAGGGATCACAGAACGTCTTCGATATTATCCGCGAGCGCCTCGGCTCGGGCTGCGATCTCGGCCAGCGCTTCGGTCATCTCCGGCGGGATCACCGGAACCTCGACCTTCGCCACAGTGGATTTCGCCTCGGTCAGCTCGGCTTGAAGCCGCGCCATATCCGCCTTCATCGCGGCGATCTCGTCCTCGACCGCCGCGGTGCGATCCGCCAGCATGAGCCCCGCCATCAACAGCATCTTGGCCTCGGGGATGCGCCCGATCTGCCCGATCAGCACGGAGGCCTCGCGGTCGAGCATCTCAGCCGCCGAGCGCAGATAGCTCTCTTCCCCGTTCTGGCAGGCGACCTCGAAGTCACGCCCGCCGATGGTCACGATCACTTCAGCCATTCGGGGTCTCCTCGCTTGCCTCTTCGTCTTCCGGTTGGATCTGCTCCGGCACAGCCTTCTCCGCAGCTGCATCCTCGCGCAATGCGGTATCGCGGGCGGCAAGGAGCGGCTCGATCCCCCCGATGATTTCATCTAGGGCCGCCCGTTCCGCCGTGCGGGCCGCACGCAGCGCCTCGACCTCGGCGCGCAGGGCCTCGTTGATCTGCAACTGGGCCATCCGGCCCCCTGCCTCGACCAAGCCCCGATTGGCGGCGATCAGTTCGGTATTGGCGGCCTGCAGGCGCTCGATTTCCGACAGTGCCTGGGTCAGGGCACGGGCGCGCTGACCCAGCCGTTTCTCCAAGGCCGAAAGCGCAGCCTCACGCTCGGTCGCGGCGAGTTCAATCTGCGCTTGCATGTCCTTGATCTCTTCGCGTGCAGCCAGAAGATCTTCGGACAAGGATTTGTTTTCATTCTGCAATCCCTCGACAAGGATTGCTTCCGGAGCAACCATCTTCTCGGGTTCGGCCACGGCCTTTGCCACAGGGACGGCCTCAAGCGTGGCTCTGGCCTCGTCCAGATCGCTGCGCAGCGCGTCACGCCCATTGACCAATGTCTCGACATTCTTGGCGACACGGGCCAGAGCGAAAGCCAGCCTCCGTTCATATTCCGCGAAATCGGCCGCCTTATCTGTCATCGTGTCAAATCTCCGCTTAACAGCACCTTGCCTGCTGATCTTAATCTAGTCACAAACCAGCGGCCATATCAAATCACCGGATGGGTTCCCCCAAGCGCGGGGCCCGGCCTGCGCCCACGAATCGCGCTATTTACGGTGTTAGTCTGCAGTTTATCCCCTCAGGTCAAGACATTCCCAGTCCGCGCCCCAATATGATCAGCAACTTGGCGCCCGTTCTTGCGACAAAGACCAAAACCGCCTCCACGCAGGCTTGATATTCAGGCGATCCCTGCTATCAGGGGCCGAACGAACGCCACCAAGTCGCCGTATGAGGATCCCGCCCATGGATATCGCCACGCTTCGTGAACAGCACCCCGACCACTGGAAACTCGCCTCGGCCATCCGCGCCCTTGCGATGGACGCCGTGCAGGCCGCCAATTCCGGTCACCCCGGCATGCCGATGGGCATGGCCGATGTGGCGACCGTTCTGTTCCAGAAGCACCTGAAATTCGATGCCAAAGCTCCGAAATGGATGGATCGTGACCGGTTCGTGCTGTCGGCAGGCCATGGCTCGATGCTAATTTACGCTCTCCTCTATCTTTGCGGCGACGCGCAGGTGACGCTCGAGCAGATCAAGAAGTTCCGCCAGAAGGGCGCGCTCACCGCGGGCCACCCCGAGAACTTCCTGCTCGATGCCGTGGAAACCACCACCGGTCCGCTGGGTCAGGGCATCTCGACCGCCGTGGGTATGGCGATTGCCGAGGAAAGCCTGCGCGCGCGCTTCGGCAAGAAGATCTTCGATCACAAGACCTATGTGATTGCAGGCGACGGCTGCCTGATGGAAGGCATCAGCCATGAAGCCATCGGCCTTGCCGGCATGCAGAAACTCAAGAACCTCGTCGTTCTGTGGGACAATAACAACATCACCATCGACGGCCGCGTCGACAAGGCCTGCATCACCGACCAGCGCATGCGCTTCAAGGCTGCGGGCTGGAAAGTGCTGCATTGCGACGGTCATGATCCGGAAGATATCGACCGCGCGCTGACCGAAGCGCAAAAATCGAACGCACCGGTCTTCATCGACTGCAAGACCATCATCGGCTTCGGTTCGCCCAACAAGGCCGATACCTACTCGGTTCACGGCTCGCCGCTGGGGGATGCGGAAATCGACGCCACCAAGAAAATCTATGGCTGGGATCACGGTGCCTTCGAGATTCCTGCGGATGTGAAATCCACCTGGGAAGCCATCGGCGCGCGCGGCGCGGCAGAGCGCGGCGAATGGGAAGAGCGTTTCGGCGCAATTTCGGCCACCAAACAGGCGGAAATCACCCGCATGATGGACGGTGGCGTGTCCAAGAAGCTTGCTGGTGCCATCCGCAAGTTCAAGAAGGACAATTCCGAGGCGGCGCCTAAAGTTGCCACCCGCAAGGCATCGGAAATGGTGCTGGGCGCGATCAACCCCGCCGTTCCCGAAACCATCGGCGGCTCGGCTGACCTCACCGGTTCCAACCTGACCAAGACCGCCGATCTGGGTGTCTTCGATCCCGAGAACCGCAAGGGCCGTTATGTCCATTACGGCATCCGCGAGCATGGTATGGCGGCGGCGATGAACGGTCTTTGGCTACATGGGGGCGTGCGCCCCTATGGCGGCACCTTCTTCTGCTTCACTGATTACGCCCGCGGTGCGATGCGTCTGTCGGCGCTGATGAAAGTGCCTGCCGTCTACGTCATGACCCATGACTCGATCGGCCTTGGCGAGGATGGCCCGACCCACCAGCCCGTAGAGCATCTGGCAATCTGCCGCGCGACGCCCAATACTTGGACCTTCCGCCCGGCGGATGTGATCGAGACGGCGGAAGCGTGGGAAATGGCGCTGACGACCGAGGAAACCCCCTCGGTGATCGCGCTCTCGCGCCAGAACCTGCCGACGCTGCGCACCAAACACACCAACCAGAACATGGTCTCCAAAGGCGCTTATGTGATCGAGGAAGCCGAGGGCAAGCGTCAGGCGATCCTGATGGCGACCGGCTCGGAAGTCGAGATCGCGCTGAAAGCCCGCGAGATCCTGCAAGCACAGGCCATCGGTACACGTGTGGTGTCGGTGCCCTGTATGGAACTGTTTGACGCGCAGGACGAGACCTATCGCCGCCGTATCCTGCCCGCAGGCGCTGTGCGCGTGGCCGTGGAAGCCGCAATCCGTCAGCCGTGGGACAAATACCTCCTCGGCGAGCGTGGCCGCGAGACCAAGGCGGGCTTCGTGGGTATGGAAGGCTTCGGCTCCTCCGCTCCGGCCCCCGAGCTTTACGAGAAATTCGGCATCACCCCCGAAGCGATTGCCGAAAAGGTCAAATCCCTCCTGTGAGACCAGCTGGGGATATGAACCAAGAGGGGGCCGCAATGGCCCCCTCTTCCGTTGCGGCGGGTGGCGGGGCCGAAGGCCGCGTCGCGCCGCGCAACGGGCTTGGCATGCTCTGCGTGCTGGGAGCCTTCGCCTGTTTCACGCTGATGGATGCCATGGCCAAGGGGCTGTCGCGCCAATATGATCCGGTGCAGATCGTCTGGCTGCGCTATCTGTCCAACACGCTGTTGCTGGTGGCGATCTTCGCGCCCCGCCTGCACCGGCTGCTGCCCTCGCGCCAACCCGGCTTGCAGATTGCCCGCGGTTTGATGCAGCTTGCCACCGTGCTCCTATTCTTTACCGCGATCCAGTTTATCGGGCTCGCCGAGGCGACCGCACTTGCCGATCTCAACCCTGTGCTGGTCACGCTGGGGGCTGCGCTCTTTCTGGGCGAGAAGCTCGGACCGCGCCGCCTTTTAGGGATCGCGGCGGCCTTCTGCGGTGCGATGATCATCATCCGGCCCGGTCCGGGCGTCTTTCACTGGGCCTCGCTTCTGGCATTGGGGACCGCGATAAGCTTTGCAGGCGGCATGCTGATCACCCGCCTGATCCAGAAGGACGGGCTGATCACCTCTCTCCTTTGGGGCGCAATCATCGGATTGATCGGCTCGAGCCTCGCGCTGCCTTTTGTCTGGCGGCCGATTAGCGCCGATACGCTCTTGCCGATCCTCGGGCTCGGCCTCACCGGCGCCATCGGTCAGGGCTTCATCGTCAAGGCCTACAGCATTGCCGAAGCCTCCTCTCTGGCTCCTCTGGGATATACCGGGCTGATCTTTGCCACACTCTGGGGGATCGTGTTCTTCGGTCAGTATCCCGATCTCTGGACGGTGACCGGTGCGCTTGTGATCGTGAGCGCCGGACTTTATGTCTGGTGGCGTGAAAACCGCAGGGCCTGAGCGACACGCCGCCCCCTGTGGCACAAGACGGAGACCCCGATGCCCAAACGCGCAACCCCGAGCCTCACCGACAAGCTGTCGAATACCGTCTTCAGGGCGGGGATGGGGCTGTTGCAGCTGATGCCCTATGAAAAGCGCATCCCCATGGCGGGACGGCTGATGACATGGGTCTCGCCGGTGCTGGGCTTCCGGCGCCGTATCCGTGCCAATCTGGCCCTGACCTGCCCCGATATGCCGCAGACCGAGGTCGAGCATCTCTGCCGTGCCGTGCCCGACAATATCGGGCGCACGCTGGCCGAGATGTTCTCGGGACAAGAGTTCATCGCGCATGTGGGCAATGTGGCCATCGAAGGTCCGGGTGCGGCGCGGCTCATCCAACTGAAGGAAGAAGGCCGCCCTTGCGTGCTCGTTTCGGGGCATTTCGGCAATTATGACGCGGCCCGGGGCGTGCTGATCGCGCGGGGCTTCCCGATTGCGGGGCTCTACCGCCCGATGAACAACGCGCTTTTCAACCGCGACTATCTGGCCGCGATCGAGACCGTCGGCACGCCACTCTTCCCGCGTGACCGCCGCGGCATGACCAATATGCTGCGGCATCTGAAATCGGGCGGCATGGTGGCGCTGGCAACGGACCAGTATTTCCGTAGCGGAGCAATGCTCGACTTCTTCGGCCATCCCGCGCCCTCGCCGCTATCGGCGGCAGAGATGGCGCTTCGGCTTGAAGCGGATCTGGTTCCGATCTATGCGATCCGCCAGCCCGACGGGTTGAGCTTCCGTATCTTTGTCGATACCCCCGTGCCACATACGACGCCCGAAGAGATGACACAGGTCACCCTGCATTCGCTCGAGGCGCAGGTGCGCGCGCATATGGACCAATGGCTCTGGATCCACCGCCGCTGGCGCAAGAAATAAACGCAGCAAAAAAGCCCCGCCAGAAGGTCGGGGCTTCGGCAATATCGCCGCAATTGGTCGTTACTTGATGCGCGCGGAGCCGACGATCGCGCCGGGCAATGGAACGGTTCGCCCGGGCTGCGAGGTCTGGACGATCACCACCGCCGGATTATCGCCCTCGACCTGCGTATCAAAGCTCATTGGCGTCTCGCCATCCCAATCAGCCACGATATGCCACTGGGTCACGATATTGGCGTAATTGACGGTCAGTCCCGCATTCTCGCCGCGCAGGATATCGACGGAGGCATCGGGGATATAACGCACCACCTGCACCATGGCATCCTGCCCGAGCGCAGTCTTGGCGGCCAGCGAGATCCGGTAGTTGGCTCCGTCCTGCGCCACCGAGATCTCGACCGGCGAGGGTTTCGATGTTGCGGCATCGAGGGCGGATTTGATCGCCATCCGGTCAGCGCCCAAGAGGCGCTGCTGACCATTCACGATCATCTGCGGGGTGTAGATCATCCGCTCCTTTACCGCACGGGCATAGCCCTTCTGGCGCGAGGTGAAGGCTGGCTGGCCGAAGGGATCCTTCCAGCCCAGATAATCCCAGTAATCCACATGCAAAGCGAGCGCGATCACATCGTCCCGCGCGGCCAGCCCCTGCAACAGCTTGTCGGCGGGCGGGCAGGCCGCACAACCTTGCGAGGTGAACAGCTCGACCACGATCGGTGTGCGCATATCGGGCGTGTCGAGCGTGGCGATATCGCGCGACGACGCGACATCCTCGGATCCCGTGGCGCTGCCGGTCGCGGCCTGATCGTTCTGCTGGAGCCCGTCCTGAAGGGAGGGCGGCACGGAAGGTGTCTGCGCGCCTCCCATCATATCAGTCGGGGTGCCCTCCTGCGCCCAGACCGGATCGGACAGGGACACCGCTCCCGCGAACGCGCCAAGGCTGAACAGGAGCGCAAAGCGCAAGGGCAAGGCGCGGAACTGTTGTCTTTTCGCCGGATGATCCACCTGCGCAGTCGTCATGGAAGCGTCCAAATCCTTTACATTCCGCCAGAAGACTTAATCAGCCCCTGTGATGAAAGCCAATCAAGGTTTTGCGAGATGGCACGGGCACGGTTACGGCGTCATATTTGCCACGCGACAGAATTCGCCAGCAAGATGGATATACGGTTAATCGGTAACTGGCGCAGATTTGCAACGCCCACCCGAGCAGCGGCACGGATTAAGGTGGACTCTCGCTTCCCGCGCATTAGCATCAGTCGCAGGGCCGGTCAGATATTGAGGGCCCGCACGCGGCGCGCCTTGCAGGGTGTCGTATGTTCCGGCATGTCGCCGGAGCCCGATCGCCCTCGTGCGCAGTATACTGTTGCATACAAAAATTGCGCCTGCCCCCTTGTCCTCCCCCCCTTACCGCTCCAGATTAGGGGCAGCGATACCCTATTGACCTAGAGGGAGGCCAGACACATGCCCATCGAAACCGGCAATGATACCGCCAAGACCCGTCGCAAGCTGACGGTCGGCGACAAGACTTTTTCCTATTATTCCATTCAGGCAGCCGCCGATGCGGGGCTTGGCGATTTCTCCAAGCTGCCCGCATCGTTGAAGGTCGTCCTTGAAAATCTTCTCCGCTTCGAAGACGACGGCTTTTCGGTGTCGGTCGATGACATCAAGGCCTTCGGCGAGTGGGCCGAAAAAGGCGGGAAGAACCCTCGCGAGATTGCCTACCGCCCTGCCCGCGTTCTCATGCAGGATTTCACCGGCGTTCCCGCCGTCGTGGATCTGGCCGCGATGCGCGACGGCATCAAGGGCTTGGGCGGCGACGCCCAGAAGATCAACCCGCTGGTGCCCGTCGATCTGGTGATCGACCACTCGGTGATGATCGACGAATTCGGCAATCCGCGCGCCTTCCAGATGAATGTGGATCGCGAATACGAGCGTAATATGGAGCGCTACGAATTCCTCAAATGGGGCCAGACCGCGTTCAAGAATTTCCGCGTCGTGCCGCCCGGAACCGGCATCTGCCATCAGGTGAACCTCGAATATCTCGCCCAGACCGTCTGGACCGATACCGATCAGGAGGGCAACGAGGTCGCCTATCCCGATACATTGGTCGGCACCGACAGCCATACCACGATGGTCAATGGCGCCGCCGTTCTGGGCTGGGGCGTGGGTGGCATCGAGGCCGAGGCCGCGATGCTGGGCCAGCCGATCTCCATGCTGATCCCCGAGGTCGTGGGCTTCAAGCTGACCGGCGCCATGGTCGAGGGCACCACCGGCACCGACCTCGTGCTAAAGGTCGTCGAGATGCTACGCAAACATGGTGTGGTGAACAAATTCGTCGAATTCTATGGCGATGGGCTGGATAACCTGCCGCTTGCGCAACGCGCCACCATCGCCAATATGGCGCCCGAATATGGCGCCACCTGTGGCTTCTTCCCGATTGATGCCGAAACCCTGCGCTATCTGGAACAGACCGGACGCGAGAAGGACCGGATCGCGCTGGTTGAGGCCTATGCCAAAGAGAACGGCTTCTGGCGCGATGCGGATTACGCACCGATCTACTCCTCGACGCTCGAACTCGATATGGGCACCATCGTCCCGGCGATCTCGGGCCCGAAACGCCCGCAGGATTACGTCGCGCTGACCAATGCCGCGACCGCCTTCGACGCCGTGGTGCGCGAATTCCGCGGCCAGGATGAATCCCAGGCGTCCGCCGATATGCTGGCCGAGGCTCCTGCCCCAGATACCGTGGCCGATCTGAAAAAATCGGTGACAATGGAGTTCGAGGGCGAGGAGATCACCCTGCATGACGGCTCTGTCGTGATTGCCTCGATCACGTCCTGCACCAATACCTCGAACCCCTATGTGCTGATCGCGGCAGGGCTTGTGGCGCGCAAGGCGCGGGAACTGGGCCTGAACCGCAAACCGTGGGTGAAAACCTCGCTGGCGCCCGGGAGCCAGGTGGTGACCGAATATCTCAATGCCGCAGGCTTGCAGGAAGATCTCGACGCGGTGGGCTTCAACCTCGTGGGCTATGGTTGCACCACCTGTATCGGTAATTCCGGTCCGATCCATCCCGATCTGTCGAAAGCGATCAATGACAACGACCTGATCGCGACCTCGGTCCTGTCGGGCAACCGCAACTTCGAGGGGCGGATCAGCCCTGATGTGCGCGCCAATTATCTGGCCTCGCCGCCTCTGGTAGTGGCTTATGCGCTGGCGGGCGATATGAATATCGACCTCGCCGCGAGCCCCATCGCGCAGACCCCCGAGGGCAAAGATGTCTATCTGAAAGACCTCTGGCCGTCGGATAAGGAAGTGGCGGATCTGGTGGCCAAGGTCGTCACCCGCGAGGCCTTCCAGTCGAAATATGCCGATGTGTTCAAGGGCGACGAGAAATGGCAGGCAGTAGAAGTCAATGGCGGCGAGACCTATGACTGGCCGGCCTCCTCGACCTATATCCAGAACCCGCCCTATTTCCAGGGGATGAAGCCCGAGGCCGGCACCATCTCGGATATCAAGGGAGCGCGGGTGCTGGCGCTCCTGGGGGATATGATCACCACCGACCACATCTCGCCCGCAGGCTCGTTCAAACCCTCGACCCCTGCCGGTAAATATCTGACCGAGCGTCAGGTCGCGCCGAAGGACTTCAACAGCTACGGCTCGCGCCGCGGCAACCATGAAGTCATGATGCGCGGCACCTTCGCCAATATCCGCATCAAGAACGAGATGCTCGATGGCGTCGAGGGCGGCTTCACCAAAGGGCCCGATGGCGAACAGACCACCATCTTCGACGCCTCGATGGCGTATCAGAAAGCGGGCACGCCGCTGGTGATCTTCGGCGGCGAGCAATATGGTGCGGGCTCCTCGCGCGACTGGGCGGCCAAGGGCACGAACCTTCTGGGCGTCAAGGGTGTGATCGCCGAGAGCTTCGAGCGGATCCACCGCTCGAACCTGATCGGCATGGGGGTCATTCCCTTCGAGTTCACCGAAGGCGATACCCGCAAGTCGCTTGATCTGACCGGAGAGGAAGTGGTGACGATCGAAGGGCTCGAGGGCGATATCAAACCGCTGAGCCTTGTCCCCTGCACCATCGAATATGCCGATGGCAGCAAAAAGGAGATCAAGCTGAAGGCGCGGATCGATACGGCCGTCGAGATCGAATATCTCAAGAATGGCGGCGTGCTGCATTATGTGCTGCGCAATCTCGCCAAAGCCTGATCGGCTGATATGACGAGAAAGGCCCCGCCCCTCGTGGCGGGGCCTCTTGCATGGGCGGGGCCTGCCTTACGCAAGCGCCCCTTGAAACGCGCCCCTCTCTCCCCATATCCATAAAGACACATGTAACAAGGATTTACATCACATGGACGAGACCCGTCAGCTTTATGTAGAGCAGCGCGTGGCCAACGAAAAAAAATCGGCGCTGATCGCCTATCTTCTATGGTTTTTCCTGCCGATGCTGGGCGTGCACCGCTTCTATCTCGGGCGGTGGATGTCGGGGCTGATCATGCTCATCCTGTTCGGGATCGGCACGGCGCTGGCGGTGATCCTGATCGGCTATATTCCCTTGGCTTTTGTGGGGCTTTGGTGGCTGATCGATGCGCTCCTGATCCCGTCGATGATCCGCCGGGATATGGACGAGATGCGCGCCCGCTATCTGTGGGAAAGCCGCTAAGTATCAGATACCGAGGCGTAAATGGCTGGTCTCCAGCGTTTGCGCCTCGTGGGCGCTGAGGCTTTCGGGGTGCACCATCTGCGTATGGATGGAAAACACCACCGCACGGGTCAGCGGTAGCCGCACGAGCCCCTGCCGCTCGACGCGGATCAGAGGGCGCTCCGCTCGCGCCCGACCGCGCTCGGCTTCTGGGCGGCTATCGAAGAGATGCTGACCGGTGCGCGAGGCGGTCCCGCGCATCAGCGCCCGCCCCGGTTGCACCCCGTCCAGCAAGCGCTGCACACGTCGGCCCAGATCCTCCGTATAAATCTCGACGGGCTTATGGATACGCATCATCGGGCGGCCGATTTTCTCGGAGAGCTGCCAGCCCGCCGGAAAACACAGGATCGCGCCGGTCAGCAGATGCTCGCCCGAAGGCCCGTCCTGCATCAGGCAGAAATCGTTCTGAGTGAGCCTTCCGAGCGTGAGAAGCGGATGCTGCGCGTCGAGCAGGACCGCACGCCCGTCGGGGCAGATCATCCGCTCCCCCTCCTGCCGGTAGCCCTTGGCGGGCAGCAGATCCAACACCATCCCGTAGAGCTCCCGCGCAGCCTCTTCGGCCTGCGGCAAAAGCGCATGCACCGCCTCCTCGCGCTCGGCGATCAGCGCCTCGCGCAAGGCCATCTGCCCCGCATAGGCGTCATCCACCTCGATCCAGTCGGCCAGATCGAGCGGCACGATCCCCGGCAACCGGTTGGTGCGCGGATCGGCCCAAGGGGCGAAAGACAGACGGGATTGCAACACATGTTCCATGCCCCGAAGCTGCCCCCGCGCGCAGTTCCCGGCAAGCAGCTTTGCGCCATGCGCGGGCCAGTTTGCGACACTCACGCCCGTTTCAGAGACGATGGCCGGATCGGTGCGCGAAATTCCGGCGTCCGGCAAAGCATCGCGCGATGGATTCGCCCGATTATGCGCCACGCCGCGACACCGAGCGCGCAAGCGCCCCGATTTTACTCTCCCTACCGCCATTGATGCGCTAAATCGGTCAGTTTCCCTCCCCATCGCTGCCCCTCCGCCTTGCCCGAACGGGGCGCGCGGTCTAGAAGCGCCCCGACAGCACACATCAAGCGCAATCGAAAGGTCTCAAGCATGATCCCGCGTTATGCCCGTAAAGAGATGGTCGACATCTGGGAACCGGCCACCAAATTCAAGATCTGGTACGAGATCGAAGCCCATGCCTGCGATGCACAGGCCGCCCTCGGCGTGATCCCCAAGGAGAATGCAGACGCCGTCTGGAAAGCCAAGGATGTCGAGTTCGATGTCGCGCGCATCGACGAGATCGAAGCCGTCACCAAACATGACGTGATCGCCTTCCTGACCCATCTGGCCGAGCATGTCGGTTCGGAAGAGGCGCGCTTCGTGCATCAGGGCATGACCTCCTCGGACGTGCTCGATACCTGCCTCAACGTGCAACTGGTGCGCGCCGCCGACATCCTGCTGGCCGATCTCGACCGCGTTCTGGCCGCGCTCAAGACCCGCGCGATGGAGCATAAGAATACCGTCCGCGTTGGCCGCTCGCATGGTATCCACGCCGAGCCCACCACGATGGGTCTGACCTTTGCCCGCTTCTATGCCGAGATGGACCGCAACAAGGCCCGTCTGCAGGCAGCCCGCGCGGAAGTCGCGACCGGCGCGATCTCGGGTGCGGTCGGCACCTTTGCCAATATCGATCCGGCGGTCGAGGAGCATGTGTGCAAGCAGCTGGGCCTGACCCCCGAGCCGATCTCCACACAGGTCATTCCGCGTGACCGCCATGCAATGTTCTTTGCGGTGCTGGGCGTGATCGCCTCCTCGATCGAGAACGTTGCCATCGAGATCCGCCATATGCAGCGCACCGAAGTGCTGGAAGGCGCGGAATTCTTCTCGATGGGCCAGAAGGGCTCGTCGGCGATGCCGCATAAGAAAAACCCCGTTCTGACCGAGAACCTGACCGGTCTGGCGCGTCTGGTGCGCATGACCGTGGTGCCCGCGATGGAGAACGTGGCGCTCTGGCACGAGCGTGACATCTCGCATAGCTCGGTCGAGCGTGGCATCGGCCCCGACGCGACCATCACGCTGGACTTCGCACTGAACCGTCTGGCAGGCGTCGTCGAGAAGATGCTGATCTTCCCGCAGAACATGCTCGACAACATGAACAAGTTCCCGGGTCTGGTGATGAGCCAGCGCGTGCTTCTGGCGCTGACGCAGGCGGGTGTGTCGCGCGAGGACGCCTATTCCATGGTGCAGCGCAATGCGCTGAAGGTCTGGGAAGAGCGTCTGGACTTCCGCGAGCTGCTGCTTGCTGATGAAGAGGTCGTCAAGGCGCTTGGCGTGGACGGTATCAACGCGAAATTCGACATGGACTACCATACCAAACATGTCGACACGATCTTCAAGCGCGTCTTCGGCGCGTAAGGTCATCAATATCGTTCATGAAAGGCGCCCCTTCGTGGGCGCCTTTTTCTCGTTCTGGTTGTGAGTATAGTTAACTTACGCGAATTGCGTGTTTTTTTCTGATTTCCGGTAACCGGCCCTTAACGCTGAACTGCGAATGTGTGCCGATACAAGGCAGAAAGTCATGGAGTCTCGGGTGAACCAACTTGCCACTTTGGGGAATTTTTCGGCGGCCAGCTTCGATATGGGAAGCTCTCGCCCCGCATTGAGCAAAAAGCAGAAAGCCGCCATCATCGTGCGTCTTCTGTCCTCCGAGGGCGAGAAACTGCCGCTGATGCAGCTGAGCGATGACCAGCAGACGGAGCTTGCCGAGGAGATCTCGCGCCTGAGCCTCGTCGACAAGGACACCATGAATACGGTGATCGAGGAATTCTGCACCGAACTGGAGGCGATCGGTATCACATTTGCCGGTGGTCTGGATTCCGCCCTGAAGCTTTTGCAGGGCCAGCTGACGCCCTCTGCCGAGAGCCGGCTACGCAAACTCGCGGCGGGCAATTCGCGCTCCGACCCGTGGGAGCGGATCGCCGCGCTCGAAACCGATGCTCTGGTGCCGATTGCGGATGAGGAAAGCATAGAGATCTGCGCCGTGCTGCTCTCCAAGCTGACGGTGGCGAAATCGGCCGAACTGCTCTCGAAAATGCCGGGCGAGAAAGCACGCCGTGTGGCCTATGCCGTCTCGCTGACCGGCAATATCGCGCCGGAAACCGTCTGGAAGATCGGTCAGGCGATTATTGCGCAGGTGGATGCCGTGCCGGTGCGCGCCTTCACCTCCGGCCCTGTCGAGCGTGTGGGGGCAATTCTCAACTATACCCGCGCCACAACGCGTGACGATGTGCTGAACGGCCTTGATGAGGCCGATAAGGATTTCGCCGATCAGGTGCGCAAGGCGATCTTCACCTTCGCCAATATCCCTGTGCGTATCGCCAAGAAGGACCTGCCGAAGATCCTGCGCAATATACCTCAAGAGAACCTGCTGACCGCGCTTGCGGCCTCGACCTCGGGCGAGAACCAGAAAGCGGCGGAATTCATCCTCGAGAACATGTCCAAGCGGATGGCCGATGGTCTGCGCGAGGAGATGCAGACACTGGGCAAGGTCAAGGACAAGGATGCCGAGGACGCCTATGGCGTCGTGGTCAACGCGATCCGCGAGATGGAGGCCGCAGGCGAGATCTTCCTTGTTGCCGAGGACGAGGATTAAGCCTTTTATCGATGCAATCGATTCCCCCATTGCCGTCGCAAGAGGGCACTCCCGCAGCGCGCCCAGCGGTAAGCTGCCGAAGTTATCGCCACCGTTAGCGCAACCTTGGAATGTTTACGCTAGCATATTGATCTGAAATGTTTTCTCGAAACGCATGCGATGGTATCCAAGGGGCAATTCACGCATCCGATCGCTTCGCTTGGGAGAGCATCATGACAGTCACCATCGGGATTAACGGTTTCGGCCGTATCGGGCGCTGCACTCTGGCGCATATCGCGGAAGCCGCGCGCAATGATGTGCAGGTCGTCAAGATCAACGCCACCGGGCCGATTGCGACCAATGCCCATCTTCTGAAATACGACTCGGTCCATGGGCGCTTTGGTGGTCAGGTAAAGGTCGAGGGGAACACGCTCGATCTCGGTCAGGGCCCGATCGAGGTAATGTCGACCTATAATCCGCAGGAGCTTGATTGGGAGGGCGTGGACGTCGTGATGGAATGTACCGGCAAGTTCAATGCCCGCGACAAGGCCGCCGTTCACCTGACCCGCGGTGCCAAGCGCGTGCTGGTCTCGGCCCCCGCGACCGCCGTTGACCGCACCGTTGTCTACGGGGTGAACCACCGCGATCTGACGCTGGCCGACGAGGTCGTGTCGAACGGATCGTGCACCACGAACTGCCTAGCGCCGCTGGCCAAGGTCCTCAATGACGCCATCGGTATCGACTCGGGCGTGATGACCACCATCCATTCCTATACCGGTGACCAGCCGACGCTGGACCGCCGCCACAAGGATCTCTACCGCGCTCGCGCCGCCGCAATGGCGATGATCCCGACCTCGACGGGTGCTGCCAAGGCCATTGGCGAGGTGCTGCCCGAACTCGCCGGTCGCCTTGATGGCTCCTCTATCCGCGTTCCCACGCCGAATGTCTCGGCCGTCGACCTGACCTTCATCGCCAAAAAGACCGTGACCGTCGAGGACGTGAACGAGGTGGTGCGCGAGGCCGCAATGGGCCATATGGGCAAGGTTCTGGCCTATGATCCCGAGCCCAAGGTCTCGATCGACTTCAACCACACCCCCTACTCGTCGATTTTTGCTCCCGACCAGACGAAAGTCACCGGTGGCAAGCTTGTGCGCGTGCTGGCTTGGTATGATAACGAATGGGGCTTCTCCTGCCGGATGGCCGATGTGGCCGGCACGATGGGCCGTCTTCTGCTGAACTGAGGCTTCCGGCCAGCCGGGAGCGGAAACGGGGGTCTATGACCAACATCATCGCTCTTTGGCTGGCCGCCTTCGTCGTGCTGGCGATCATCGCCGATTTCATCCTGACCGGCGGCCACACGCTCTTCTTCCTTACTGTCAAATTGACTGATCTTGTCGATTATCTTCAATTCTGGCGCTGATGACCCTACATTCGCGTTGACCTTTCATGGCGAATGTTCATGTTAGCGCAAACGACGACAAAGGCGTCGCAGAAGAGAGGAGACAAAGATGACGGTCAAAGTAGCGATCAACGGTTTCGGTCGGATCGGGCGCAACGTTCTGCGCGGTATTATCGAGTCCGGTCGGACCGATATCGAGGTTATGGCGATCAACGACCTCGGGCCCGTCGAAACCAACGCGCATCTCATCCGGTTCGATTCGGTTCATGGCCGGTTCCCGGGTGAAGTCACCACTGGCGAGGACTGGATCGATGTCGGCCGTGGCCCGATCCGTGTCACCGCGCTGCGCGATCCCAAGGAACTGCCCTGGGGCGATGTCGATGTCGCGCTGGAATGCACCGGCATCTTTACCGACCGCGAGAAAGCCAAGATCCATCTGGAGAACGGCTCCAAGCGCGTTCTGGTCTCCGCCCCCTCGAACGGTGCCGACAAGACCATCGTCTTCGGTGTGAACGACAACACCCTGACCGCCGAGGATCTGGTTGTCTCCAACGCGTCCTGCACCACCAACTGCCTCTCGCCCGTGGCCAAGGTGCTCAACGATAGCGTGGGCATCGTGAAGGGCTTCATGACCACCGTGCACAGCTATACCGGTGACCAGCCGACGCTGGATACGATGCATAAGGATCTCTATCGTGGTCGTGCCGCGGCCCTGTCGATGATCCCGACCTCGACCGGTGCGGCCAAGGCCGTGGGTCTGGTTCTGCCGGAACTCAATGGCAAACTCGACGGCGTCGCAATCCGCGTGCCGACCCCGAACGTCTCGGTCGTCGATCTGACCTTCGAGGCTTCCCGTGCAACCACCGTCGAAGAGATCAACGAGGCGATCAAAGCCGCCGCTGATGGCCCGCTGAAAGGCGTTCTGGGCTATACCGCGCGTCCGAATGTCTCGATCGACTTCAACCACGACCCCCATAGCTCGACCTTCGCCTTTGATCAAACGAAGGTGATGGATGGCACGATGGTCCGTATTCTGACCTGGTATGACAATGAATGGGGCTTCTCGAATCGTATGGCGGATACCGCCGTGGCAATGGGTAAGCTCATCTGAATATTGGCAAAAATGTGTCACAAAAGGGGCCCTCGGGGCCCCTTTTTCATTCCACTCACTTTGGCTTGAAAGCTATGTGACTGGAATCGCGGAACCTTTCTTTCCATGCTGCGTTATCTTTGCAACAGCGCCGGGAAATCCCTGCCCTAATTGATAACTACTCCTCGGAAAGGAGTCACATGATGGACTGTAAAACTCGTTTTGTTTCGGCCGCTCTCATCGGGAGCCTGATCTCCGCCACCGCGATCGCCCCGGTTTTCGCAGAAGGGGCGCAAACGCCCGATCTGGAGAAAATCGAACAGAAATCGGCGACGGATGCAGACCTTGTGAAACTCTCCAAAAATGCTGCGCTATCCATGCACGCGGTGCGCGGCGCACGTCTCGCTCTGTTTGATGGCCAGAAAGAGGCTGCAGGCAAGATGATCGACGGGGCTCTGACCTATATGCAGAAAGCTGAAGCCAGCGACAGCAAGGGCATCGCGCCGATGAACACTACGCAGCCCGGCGACTATGTGCCCTTTGATCTGGCCATGAATGTCGGCGCCGATTTTGCGGTGACCAAGCAGAACGAGCATCAGATCGAAGCCGCGCAAACCATGGCGGCAAATGGTGACCAACTGGGCGCGGCCAAACTGCTGAAGGCATCGGATGTTTCGGTGGGTCTGTCCTCGGCACTCATCCCCGCCGATCTTGCAACCGAGCAGTTGAAAGATGCGCAGGACGCCTATAAGGCCGGCGATATGGACAAGGCCAACATGGCGTTGAAAGCGGTCGAGGAATCGGTGGTGTTCCAGAATGTGAACTATACAGAGATCCCTGATCAGTCGCCGCAGATCAGCCGTAACAATGCCGCCGCCGTGCTCCGGAACGAAAGCTGACCTTACAACTGCCTGACTTAGGTCAGGCAGTTTTCAGTTTGGCGGTCAGGCGTTGATGCACAAGCGGCGTGACGAAATGCGACACATCGCCATCGAGCCGCGCGATTTCCTTCACCAGTTTGGACGCGATCGCCTGACGGCGCGCATCGGCCATCATGAACACGGTCTCGATCTCGCTATTGAGAGCGCGGTTCATCCCGACCATCTGGAATTCATATTCGAAATCGGCGACAGCCCGCAGGCCACGAATGATCACATTGGCACCGACATCGGCCGCACAATCGATCAACAGGTTCTCGAACGGATAGACCTGGATCTCGCCCCCCCGCTTGGCGGTGATCCGCGCACATTCCGCCTCGATCATCTCGACGCGTTCTTCGAGAGAAAAAAGCGGGCCCTTGTCGCGGTTGATTGCGACACCGATCACAAGACGATCCACAAGCGACAGGCCGCGTTCGATAATATCGAGATGCCCCAGAGTAACCGGATCAAAAGTGCCGGGATACAGGCCGATACGCATGATTGGGGGGCTCCTACCTCTGCTTTTGCGCGTCCTCGCCCGCGCAGTCATCAAGGCACAGGCAACAAGATTGTGTCAGCAGATGCAAGGGTTAACGCGCGCAGAGCGCGAAAACTGGTGCAGATTTACGACCAGTTCCGGCGATCGACCCCCTGACGCCATCGACCGATAGGGCGGGCCACTGGCCCACCCGCAGTCTTTCAGTTACCCATGATCATTCCGGTCAGGGCTTCTTTTTCCATATGCAACTCGTCCACACGCGCCGCAGCCACATCGCGGATCGAGATCAGACCGACCATCTCGCCATCGGCAACGACGGGCATATGGCGGAAACCGCCCGCGCTCATCATTTCGAGAACCTCGGTCGTGGTGGTGGTGCGGCAGCAGCTGGTGATCTTGGTCGACATGATCGTGGAGACCGGATGCGACAGGCAGGTGCCGCCATGGCGACCGATCTCGCGCACCAGATCGCGCTCCGACACGATCCCGTCGATATGTTTGCCATCGCGTGACACAACGACCGCACCGATCTTGCGCGCCGAAAGCAGGCGGGCCACATCGGCAATCGAGTCCTCGGGCACTACGGTTACAACGCCGTCATCTTTCTTCGACTTCAGAATTTGCAGAACCTGCATGGTATCCTCCTCGGGCTGGAATGTCCTTTCCCCAAGTTCAAGGGTCGGGGTCAGACCCCCTTCATGTCAAGCCCGAGCAGTGAACAAGAGATTGCCAGATGCGTATTTCCGCGCGACTCCCGCCAGAGTTGCGACAGTCTGCCGCAGGCGGGTGCCCCTTTTTTGGGCGTAAGCTAGCTCATTGGTTTCTAAAGAATTAATAAGCCGAACCCGAAACGAAACTACTCCGGCAAAGGCAGCCCCTGTGCCGCCAATGTTTCCAGCCGCGCCACTTCCGCGCGCAGGCCCTGCCCCAGCATCTCGGCCACGCGGGTCAGCCGCTCGGAGCGGCGATCATCGGCATGGCGCAGCAACCAGAAGGTGCGCCGGATCGCCACTTCCTCGGTCAGGACCGTCACCACTCCCGGCGCGAAGGGCAGCGCGAAATCATGCACCACGCCCAGCCCTGCACCGGCCCGCAGCATTTGCATCTGAACCGAGACCGAATTCGAAGCCAGCTGCACCCGCTCCGCCCCCGTCTCGGACAGATAATCGAGCCCCTTGTCGAAGATCATGTCGGCGATATAACCGACAACCCGGTGATCCCTGATATCGGCCTTCGTGCGGATCGGCGGATGGGCGGCCAGATAATCGCGATGCGCGGCCAAATGCAGGTGGTAATCGGCCAGTTTCTGGACCGTGAGCCGCCCCGCCGTGGGCCGGGAGACGGCAATCGCCATATCGGCCTCGCGCTTGGAAAGGTTGAATACCCGCGGAAGTGCCACGATCTGCAGATCCAGCTCGGGGTTCTCCTCGGTGATCCTTTTGCAGATCTGCGGCAGCAGGTAATTGGCAATCCCGTCAGGCGCACCGATCCGCAGCTGACCCGTCAGCTTGCCCGCCTGCCCACTGATCTCCTCTTCGGCCTGCCCCATCACCTGTTCCATCGCCTCGGCATGCGGCAAAAGCCGCGTGCCCGGATCGGTAAGCGTATAGCCTTGGGGAGATTTCAGAAAAAGCTTCGTCGACATGACCTCCTCGAGCCGCGCGACACGCCGCCCGACTGTCGCAGCGTCACATTTCAGGCTGCGCCCCGCGCCCGAAAGGCTCTCGGCACGGGCCACCGCAAGGAAAACACGCAGATCGTCCCAGTCCATTTACCACCATCCCCTTCAGGCTTTGCGAATTTGCAAAACGTCCTTTGAGACTTATCCCCTTTTCTGCGCAATCCCGCAACACTAGCCTGCTCTCCAGAAACTGCCCTCGGGCAGACAGAGGAGGACACTATGAAAGATTTCGGGAGCCAAGGCGTGAAAGAACTGGGTCATTGGATCAACGGCGAATATGTCGCCGGCAAATCGGGTCGTTTTGCGGATATCTACAATCCCGCAACCGGTGAAATTCAGGCCAAGGTCGCGCTGGCAACGGTCGAAGAAGTGCAATCGGCCATCGCGAAAGCCGCCGAGGCGCAGGTGAAATGGGCGGCCACGAACCCCCAGCGCCGTGCCCGCGTGATGATGAAATTCGCGCAGCTGATCAACGACAATATGGAAGAGCTGGCAGAGCTGGTCTCCAAAGAGCACGGCAAGACCATCCCCGATGCACGCGGTGACGTGCAGCGCGGTCTGGAAGTGGTCGAAGTCTGCCAGGGCGGTCCGTCGCTGCTGAAAGGCGAATACACCGATAACGCCGGTCCGGGCATCGACCTCTACTCGATGCGTCAGGCTCTGGGCGTTGTGGCCGGCATCACGCCGTTCAACTTCCCGGCAATGATCCCGCTGTGGAAAATGGCGCCCGCACTGACCTGCGGTAACGCGATGATCCTCAAGCCCTCCGAGCGTTGCCCCTCGACCTCGTTCCGTCTGGCCGAACTGCTGAAAGAAGCAGGCCTGCCCGATGGCGTTCTGCAGATCGTCAATGGCGACAAGACCGCAGTAGACGCGATCCTCGACGACGAGACCATTCAGGCCGTAGGCTTCGTGGGCTCGACCCCGATCGCGCAATATATCTATGGCCGCGCCACCAGCAACGGCAAGCGCGCGCAGTGCTTCGGCGGTGCGAAGAACCATATGATCATCATGCCCGATGCGGACATGGACAAAGCCGCAGACGCGCTGATCGGCGCGGGCTACGGTGCGGCAGGCGAACGCTGCATGGCAATCTCGGTTGCGGTTCCGGTGGGTGAAGGCACCGCCGAGAAACTCGTCGAGCGTCTGGTTCCGAAGATCGAGAAGCTGAAAATCGGGCCGTATACCGCAGGCGAAGACGTGGATTACGGTCCGGTCATCACCAAAGCGGCGCAGGACCGTATCCTCGGTCTGATCGACAAGGGTGTGGAAGAAGGCGCGACGCTGGTCACCGATGGCCGTGGCTTCAAGCTGCAAGGCTACGAGAACGGCTTCTATGTCGGCCCGACGCTGTTTGACAACGTCACCCCGAATATGGAGATCTACAAGCAGGAGATCTTCGGACCGGTCCTGTCGATGGTTCGCGCAGAATCCTACGAGCAGGCTCTGGCTCTGGTGATCGAGAATGAATACGGCAATGGCACCGCCATCTACACCGCCGATGGCGATGTGGCGCGCGACTTCGCAAGCCGTGTGAATGTGGGCATGGTCGGCATCAACTTCCCGATCCCGGTTCCGCTGTCCTACTACACCTTCGGCGGCTGGAAGAAATCGGCCTTCGGCGACCTGAACCAATACGGTCCGGATGCCTTCCGCTTCTACACCAAGACCAAAACCGTCACCGCACGCTGGTTCTCGGGCATCAAGGACGGTGCCGCGCTGAACTTCAAGGCGATGGACTAAGCTCCCGCTCGGGCTTTGCGGCCCGGCACGAAAGCCGCCCCTCGGGGCGGCTTTTTCTATTTGCGGAA